>SVEG01000010.1 GCA_015057505.1 Lachnospiraceae bacterium | reverse complement strand
CCCCAATACATTATATAGTTTTTGCTACACTCATAAGAAAACGAAATACCTTCTCCTAAAAGACAGCTTTGTAGCGGCTGTCTTTTTTACTGTCTAAAATTATTGCTTTTTTTTGACTAATTTGATATAATCACAACAATATTTTGAGGATGTGTGATATGAGCGAAGAGATTATATTCGAGGCACTTTACAGTGACGGAACAGGGGAGTATCGCATACCGGCGCAGCCTGATAAAGGGGAAGCTGTTAAGCTTAGAATCAGGACTGCAAAAGATAACGTGACAGAGGTTTTTTTGATTTGGGGTAACGAGAGACTTGTCTTAAGCAGGGAGTTTAGCGAAGGCAGGTTTGATTTTTATGCGGCGGTAGTGAATGCCGGGGAAGAGATTACAAATTATTGTTTTGAGATACATTCTGGCGCACAGGTTTGTTTTTATAACAAGAAGGGTGTTACGGCAGAGCATGAGGCATTTTATGATTTTCAGATAATGCCGGGCTTTAAGACACCGGACTGGGCGAAGGGTGCTGTTTTTTATCAGATTTTTACGGACCGTTTTTACAACGGGGACAAGAGTAATGATGTAGAGGACAGAGAGTATGTGTATATTAACAAGCATTCGGTAAAGGTGGATGATTGGGCAAAATATCCGGCGGCTGACGGAATACGTGAGTTTTACGGCGGAGATTTGCAGGGTGTTATCGACAAGCTTGATTACCTTGAGGATTTGGGAATTGAGGCGATTTATTTTAATCCGCTTTTTGTGTCGCCGTCGAACCACAAGTATGATATACAGGATTATGATCATATTGACCCGCATTTTGGCAGAATTGTCAAGGATGAGGGAGAATGCCTTGCGGCAGATGATTTTGATAATTGTCATGCGACAAGATATATTAACAGGGTTACCGACAGGGAGAATCTTGAGGCGAGTAACGAGCTCTTTATTGAACTTGTGAAGAAAGCCCACGAGAGAGGCATTAAGGTAATTCTTGACGGAGTTTTCAATCATTGCGGTTCGTTCCATAAGTGGATGGACCATGAGAAGATATATGAGAAGAACGGCAGTTACGAGCCGGGGGCTTATGTTTCGGAAAGTAGCCCGTATAATTCGTATTTTGGGTTCAAAGAAGGCTCGGTTTGGCCGGACAACGAGGAGTTCGATGGCTGGTGGGGTCATAAAACGCTTCCTAAGCTCAAATACGAGGATTCTGAGACGCTCTTTAAGGAAATCATGCGTATCGCAAGAAAATGGGTTTCTGAGCCTTTTAACGCGGATGGATGGCGTCTTGATGTTGCGGCGGATTTGGGACACAGTCCTGAGTACAACCATTACTTTTGGAAAGAGTTTTACAGGAATGTCAAGGAGAGTAATCCTAATGCGATAATTTTTGCAGAGCATTACGGAGATCCCGCGGCATGGCTTTCAGGCGGCGAGTGGGACAGCGTTATGAATTATGACGCGTTCATGGAGCCTGTAACATGGTTCCTTACAGGAATGCAGAAGCACAGCGACGATTATAAAGAGGAACTTCGCGGTAATGCAGAGGTATTTTTCGCATCGATGATGCATCATATGTCCAGATATAATACACAGTCACTTATGGTGGCGATGAATGAGCTTTCTAATCATGATCATTCAAGATTCCTTACGAGAACCAACCGTAAGGTCGGGAGAGTTGCGACTGTTGGTTCTGACGCGGCTTCTGAAGGCGTAAGAAGACATACCTTCAGAGAGGGTATAGTTATTCAGATGACCTGGCCCGGAGCACCGACTCTTTATTACGGTGACGAGGCTGGAGTTTGCGGATGGACCGACCCGGATAACAGAAGAACTTATCCGTGGGGTAGGGAAGATAAGACCGTGCTTGAGTTTTACAAGGGCATGATAAAGGTTCACAAGGACAATCCTGCACTTAAGAATGGCTCGTATAAGGAACTTTTCAGCAGAAAGAATATTATCGGCTACGGAAGATTTTGCGATGGCAATAAAGTTGTTGTGCTGGTTAACAGTGGCGATGGCTTTGAGAAAGTAAGAATTCCGGTATGGCAGATAGGCGTGCCGGATGATGTGATTATGACGAGAGTTGCATTTACCGGTAAGTATAATTATACCTTTAGGGAGAGGCCTTTTGAGGTTAAGGACGGATTCCTTGAGGTGGAGTTACCTGAGTATTCGGCTTGGGTACTTAGGTATTAGACAAATATAGATAAAGTTAATACCCTATTGTAGGTACGAAACTTACAATAGGGTATTTTTATAAAATAAAAAGGAAAATATTGTAAAATAATGTAAAGATATGCTATAATAATTCTGCTGTCGACTCTTTCCGGCGGAAGGAGGTGATTTTTTGGAGTACATAGTACAGTTTTTGATCTCCTTATTGGCAGGTATGGTTGTAACATATCTTTGCAAATGGTTAGAGGGAGATGACAGACGGCACTAGCCTAAGCGGATTAGCTCTCCGTAAAGAGTGAGAAAACCCCTAGAGCCGCAATCTCTAGGGGTTTTCGAATTTGATTTTGTGGATTACATAGTACATATAACAATATTATAATATTCCATTTTTTTGCAGTTGTCAAGAAAATTATTCTGTGATTTCTTCGACAACCTCTTCTACAGTAGATTCTTCCATGGTCTTTTCACTGGAAACTTCTCTTTCCTCAACCACATCTTCCTTTTCCCCATACGGAGAATACTTCTTACGGCTCATCATCGAATGAAGGTTAAACAATACAATACCGCCAATCAAAATGAATATCGAAATAAACTGTGATGTTGACAGGAAACCGACATTACCGCGTTCCTCATCACCACGTAAAAACTCAATAAAGAAACGGCCGATACTGTAAAGTATCATATAAAGTCCGGCAACCTTGAAGGGACGTCGCCATGTCTTGTCAGCATATCTTACAAGAATAAATACAAGTATGAATAACAGTAAGCTTGAAATAAGCTGTGAGGGAATAAGTTTAACACCGTTCGGTGCAAAGGGTGAATCCTTGAAAACGACACCGATGGCGGAGTCGGTCTCCTTACCGTAGCAACAGCCTGCAAGGAAACAACCGATACGACCGAAGGCCTGTGCAAGAGCAACCGAAGGCATTACAAGATCGAAGTATTCGGGAAAGTTAAGCTTGTAATGGCGGCAGTAGATATATCCTGCAAGTACGCCGAGAATGATTCCACCGTAAACAACGAAACCGCTGCCGATATTTAAAAATCTTGAAGGGTCTTCAAGGTAATATTTAAGGTCTGTGA
This sequence comes from Lachnospiraceae bacterium, assembly GCA_015057505.1. Classification (GTDB taxonomy): domain Bacteria; phylum Bacillota; class Clostridia; order Lachnospirales; family Lachnospiraceae; genus SIG300. The sequence continues at coordinate 108,579 of SVEG01000010.1, read as the reverse complement.
TATAGTGCATAAGCTTGGCGCCGAGTATTCCGAAGATAATACATGTAAATGCCAGACCGAAAATAAGGTCATCGCGCATTTCCTTTTTCTTGGCACGTTTCTCACCCATGATAAGAGCTAGGATAAAACCGAGGGCTATCATCGTTCCGTATCCTGCAATTTCAAAAGGACCGATTTTAAATAATATATGTCGCATTATAATTCTCCAATCTGTTTTTTTTACACTGCGTAAAGAATACCATAAACAAGCGATAAATTCAAGGCTTCGCCAAATAGTTACTTGCTAGAAATTAGTATAGATATTATAATTATAAACATACATGAGTTTTAATTACGATTAAAGAAAGGAGCCGTAATATATTAAGGCGGTTAATGTGTTGCGGAAAGAACGGCATGATAATAGATAATTTTCCTAAAAAGGATATAGTTAAATTTTGCAGTTATCCTAAGGAGGCTCCGGGTTGGATAGACGGTGTATATTATCCCAGAGTAATGAACATAAGTGAAGCGACAGTGGATGAGAAAGGTGGCTACGCGTGTTTCCGCGCTAAGGCATGGAAGGAAATTGAAGAGACCGGATACGGTGTATACTTTTATGAGGAAGTTCCTAATGTTATGCTTAATCTTGATAATCTCAATTATGATGTGACAATAGTGCTTGCCAATCCCACGGACACGGACTATAAAGCGCACGTGCGTGCCAATAATGTGGTTAAGGCTATGGAGATTATCGTTGAGAGCGGTAAGGAGCAGGAAGTAAGTTTTGCGGTGCCTGTGTATACGGGTGAGCTTAGGCTTTCAATTCTTCCGGGCTTTCTCTCTGAGCTTTCGGCAGAGGCGACAGAAGGCGATATTTACATAAAAGAAATCCGCATTACAGAATGCACTGCAAAAGGCCCCGCGACAAAGCCTACATTATTTTTGGCGTCCGACTCGACAGTACAGCCCTACGGCGAGCGAAACTATCCGCAGACAGGCTGGGGACAGCCTCTTTACTTGTTTTTTGGACCGGAGAAGGAAGGCGAAGACCGACATCTTGCAGACAGAGTTGTTGAGCTTCCCGGAATTATAATCAATAACAGAGCCATTGCAGGAAGAAGTTCGCGCTCTTTCCTTGAAGAAGGACGTTTGGACGAGATTTTGCTTGCAATAAATAAAGGCGATTTTGTGCTGATTCAGTGGGCACACAATGACGGTAACAAAGTAAGACCGAACAGATATGTGTCGCCTGTGGATTATCCGGTATTTATCGGCTATTATGTGGATGGAATTATTCAGAGAGGTGCAACGCCGATTCTTGTTACTGCGGTAACTATGCGTAACTGCGATTGGAACGAAAACAAAGAATTTACGATTGCTTTTCCGGAATACAGATATGAGCTTATGAAGTTTGCGGCTGAGCGTAACCTGCCGCTTATTGACCTCGGTAAAAAGAGTTGTGAGCTTGTGGCTGAACATGGTCCGGAGGGTAGCAAAAGCATATTTATGTGGATTAAGGAAGGTCAGTATCCCGACAGCACATTTGCGGCGGGCTGTACAGACAATGCACATCTTAAAGTGTACGGCGCAATGCTTTTTGCAAACATAGTGGCAAAGAGTATTGCAGAGTATGACGCAGATGACAGACTTGACGTGTTAAAAGCACTGGTTTGCCCGAGAGATTATATCGAGAATCCCGAAGAAGGTGTGGATTGGTCGGCAGGAGACGAAGAAGGTGTAATCGGTGGATTTTTGATGCACGAGCTTTCAATTGATGGGGCTCAGGCAAACTTCCTGCTTAACTGGAATAGATTGGACAAAGCCTCTATGTACCGTGTGTACAGGAAGGTCAAGGGCGAGAAAGATTTTGCCGTTGTACGTGAGGTAACAAAAGAAGAAAAGGACAATGCGACAACCTTACCTTTTGCGGCGCCTGCGAACAAGATATACGAGTTTTATGTTGCGGCGCTTGATGAGACCGGCAAAGAAATAAGCAAGAGTAAGGTAATTGAAGTTAAGGCTATGTAGAATAAATGCAATCAAAAAGGAGTTGTGTGATAGATGTCACGCAACTCCTTTAATATGCTATATTGATTTAAAATGTGTAGGTGTTACTATTGCTTTTTGAAATAAAAAAAGCGGGTGATGGGAATCGAACCCACGTATCTAGCTTGGAAGGCTAGTGTTCTACCATTGAACTACACCCGCATGAAGTGCCCAGAACCGGAATCGAACCAGTGACACGAGGATTTTCAGTCCTCTGCTCTACCGACTGAGCTATCTGGGCAAGTTTGATTGATTTCAAACAAAACATATTTTACAATGCTTTTCCCATAATGTCAAGTGTAAGCAGGAATATTTTTCATGACTGTAAAGACCACAAAATACCATGCCGAAACAGTCGAAAAATATTGACAAAAAGCCCTTGCTGTTATACGATAGTAGAGGTGAGAAAAATCAAGAGTACGGCGTTGTATTCAAGGTATATTGTTATTGTTTTTGCAGGAGGAATGTCTTGTCATACGCTGTATGATAAGATTTTTTTTTGCGGTTTTTTACAAAACTATATAATAACGGAGGACAAAGTAATGGCAAAAGAAAAAGTTACTATCGGTAACGAAGGCATTTACGATGCTAGACAGCTCGGAATGCCGAAAATGATTACACTCGGTTTACAGCATATGTTCGCAATGTTTGGTGCTACAGTGCTTGTTCCGGCGTTAACAGGTCTTAGTGTTTCAGCTACATTGTTGTTTGCAGGTTTAGGAACCTTATTGTTCCACTTCCTTGCTAAAGGGAAAGTACCGGCATTCCTTGGTTCATCATTTGCGTTCCTTGCAGGTTACGAGATGATAACCGGTAAATATGGTACGCCTGATTTTGACGCGTCAAAGCTTCCTTATGCATGTCTTGGTGTTGCCTGTGCAGGCTTGTTATATCTCGTTTTAGCAGCTCTTGTTAAGGCCTTTGGTGCAAAGAAGGTTATGTCATTCTTCCCGCCCGTTGTTACAGGTCCGATTATCATTGCAATCGGTCTTACATTGTCATCATCAGCTATCAATAACTGTAAAGCTAACTGGCTTGTTGCCGTAGTGGCAATAGCGATAGTAGTTGTTTGTAATATCTGGGGTAAGGGCATGATTAAGATTGTTCCGATTATCTTCGGTGTTATCGGTTCTTATATTGTAGCGGTTATTATGGGTGATGTTGATTTTAGTAAAGTAATGGAAGCTGATTGGGTTGGTCTTCCGTTTCAACCCTCAGAAACTGTATTTTCAATATTCAAAAATCCCGATGCATCACTTATCGTTACGGCAATCATCACAATCATGCCGATTGCGATTGCTACAATGGTAGAGCATATCGGTGATATTTCGGCGATTTCTTCAACAGTAGGTAAGAACTACATTGAGGAGCCCGGACTTCACCGTACACTCCTTGGTGACGGTCTTGCAACAACTATTGCATCACTTTTCGGTGCTCCCGCCAATACAACATACGGCGAGAACACAGGTGTACTTTCACTCACTAAGGTTTATGACCCGAGAGTAATCCGTATTGCAGCATATTTTGCAATTTTCTTCTCATTCTCACCTAAGTTTGCAGCACTCGTAAGCTCAATGCCTACAGCTACAATCGGTGGTGTATCACTCGTACTTTACGGCATGATTTCTGCAGTAGGTGTAAGAAACGTAGTTGAGAATAAAGTTGATTTTACAAAGAACAGAAACGTTATTATCGCAGCTTTGATCCTTGTACTTTCAATCGGTATCAAGTTCACATCTGTATACAATGCAGCAGATGAAGAGGTTATCGCAAGCGGCATCAGCTTCGCAATCGGAAGTGTTAATATTTCACTTTCAGGTCTTGCGGTAGCAGCGATTGTAGGTATCGTTCTTAATGCAATTCTTCCGGGCAAGGATTATGATTTTGGCGACGAAGCAGCAAAAGAAGAATAAGAGTATAAGTTTTACAAAGGAATTGGTATAAGTAATGAACAGATTAGTAAGAGAGTACCGTTTAAGGACAGCGGATTTTGACAGATATGACAGGATGCTTCCTGCGTCGATTATGGATATTTTTCAGGACATGGCAGGAGAGCATGCCGGCTATATAGGAGTCGGACATAAGGATCTTATAAGTCAGAATCTGTTTTGGATACTTCTTCGTGTGAAGTATGAAGTGATTGAATACCCGAAGATGTATTCGCTTGTTACGGCTAAGACATGGCCTCACGAAGCCAAGAAGCTTGATTTTATCAGAGATTTTCAGCTTGTGGATGAGAATGATAATTTGTTGATAAAAGGTACTTCTTTGTGGGCACTTGTGGATATCTCTACACGTAAGATGGTCATGCCCAAGAATGTTCATTTTAACATTGACGAGTATTGGCAGGAATCGACCTTTGAAGAGAAGTTCCTTAAAGCAGGTGACTTCGAAGTGACGGAGGAGATGGTTCCGTATGAAGTTGTCAGCAGATACACTGATATCGATGTCAACGGTCATGTCAACAATACCAAGTATACCAATTTCGTACTTAATGCGCTTAATTTGCCTGAGACGGAGCAGATATCGTTTTTGCAGATTGATTATAAAAAAGAGGTTCTCGAGGGCGAGAAGCTTTTGATATATCAAACGAGAGAAGACGATACGGTGATGTGCAAGGGCTGTAACGAAGCAGGAGATACGATGTTCGTTACGAAGATTAGGCTTAAGACAGTTTAATAAGAGCAGATTAAATCTGTATATGACACCACGGTATATTGCCGTGGTGTTTGTTGTTAATGGGGGTGCGGTGTGATATAATTGGTGGGAGAGGGAGATAAAATTAGAGTAAATTAATTTACGGAGGATATAATATGCAGACTTTTAGTTTAAATGAAATGTTGGAAATGCAAAAGGCGTTGCAGGAAAAATATAAGGATAAATGGGAGCCTCTCTCACCTGAGTTGGGAAAAAATCAACTGCTTTGGATGATAAGTGAAATTGGTGAAGTGATTGACATTATAAAAAAGCATGGCGGAACGAAAGCTTCTACGGATGTTGCATTGAGAAAAGACCTTGTAGAAGAAATGGCGGATGTTCTTATGTTTTATAATGATGTGTTGCTTTGTTACGGAATAACTGCTGAAGAACTGAAGCAGGCATACACAGAGAAATTTGAGAAGAATATGAAACGTTGGTAAAGTCAAATAAGTGAAGGTATTGGGCGAACTTGGTATAAAAGAATAGGTAAAATGAATTTGACAGGGGGATTGTTTTGGCCGAGATATTATATAAATATTTGTCAAAGGAAAAAAGAGAGGTTAATTCTTCGCTTTATATAAGGTGGTTAGATAAAGCTGAACTCCAGATTTTTAATAATCATTTGGAGTTATGTGGTCAGAGTGTAATAGATAACACTTTATGGGATGATATATATAACAAAGGAACCATATATGCAGGCTTATTTGTAGAAGATAAGATGGTGGCACGTGCTTGCGTTGAAAAATATTCAGATTTTTATTGGGAAGTGGGAGATGTAAGAGTTACCAAATCGTACAGAAATCACGGTTATGCACATGAAATTTGCATATTTGTTTTGAATTATATTATTTCACAGCAAAAGATTCCCACAATGAGAACTGAAGATGAAAATATTATAATGCAAAAGGTAATAGAAGATTTAGGATTTACATTATGTGGATAAAATCCCTAAAGAGTTTTCTTTTTTAATAAATAAACTTGTTTGACAAACTTTGAATTTATGGAGGTGACTAATCATGGCATTGAGTTATAGAAAAGCTACGCTTGCTGATTTAGAAATTCTAACGAAAACAAGAATAGAAGTGTTGCGTGCAGCCAATCAATTAAGTACTGATATAGATATGTCCGAAGTGAAAAAACAATCGCTTGAGTATTATCAAAATGCCTTAAAGAATGACACCCATTCAGCCTATTTGGTTTTTGACGGAGAAGCATTTGTTGGTGCCGGTGGTATTAGTTATTTTCAAGTAATGCCAACATACCATAATCCAACAGGGAAAAAGGCTTATATTATGAATATGTATACTAATCCCGATTATAGAAGGCAAGGAATTGCTTTTAAAACGCTGGATTTATTAGTTGCAGATGCAAAAGAAAGAGGTATAACTTCAATTTCACTTGAGGCAACAGATATGGGAAGACCTTTATATGAAAAATATGGTTTTGTAAAAATGAATGATGAAATGGAGTTGCCTAATTAAACAAAAATTGAAAAAATATCCCGCAGATTGACTTGTAACGCTAAAAGCGTTACAATATAGAAAACGGAGGTGTATACTATGGGAAAAACAGCAACATTAAATTTAAGAGTAAATCCGGATGTGAAAGAGAATGCGGAAAGTGTACTCGCACAATTAGGAATACCGATGGCTACGGCAATAGATATGTATTTAAAACAAATATCATTGGTAGGAGGAATCCCTTTTTCTGTTGTATTGCCTAAAGCAGCTAATTCTGTGAATACAGACATGATGTCTGTGCCACAGATACACCAAAAATTAGAAAAGGGATATACGGATATAGAAAAAGGAAATGTTGAGGATGCAGCCAGCGCATTTGCGGCATTTAGAGAGAGGCACTAATGAAGCAGTATAAAGTAGAGATTACAAGGGAAGCATTGCAGGATATGGAAGATATATATAATTATATTGCAACTGCTTTGTTGTCTCCTGAAAATGCTATAGGACAGTATAATCGAATTGCGGATGAGATTCTGTCATTAGACTCTTTGCCTGAACGATATAGAATTATGGAATCTGAACCGGAAAAGAGAATGGAATTAAGAAGAATGTCTGTGGATAATTATTCGGTGTTTTATACGATTCGTGAAGATAAAGTTATTGTAACGGATGTTTTATATACAGCATCAGATATTGAAGCACGTTTACGGGGCATGTAACGTGCTTTTTAACTAAGCGGTTATTCGGAGTTGGTGGAGGTACTAAAATGCACAAAGTTTTTGGTACAAAAGAAGATGTTGAATATACGGATAGAGAAGGTGCATACTTGATTCTTGTCCATGATAATCAAGTCGGTATAATTCAAACGCCTAAAGGATTTTTCTTATTGGGTGGAGGATTGGAAAACGGCGAAAGCCATATTGAGTGTATTGAAAGGGAATGCATGGAAGAAGCAGGATGCGCAGTTTCTGTGAAAGGTAAAATTTGTTCTGCAGAAGCATATTGCAAGCATGAGATAATTGGATATTTTCATCCGATTCAAACGTATTATATTGGAGAATTGAGTTCAGTTGTATCCACACCCAGTGAAAAAGACCATGTGTTTTTGTGGATGGAATATGATGAGTTAAAAGGGAAAATGTATGTTGATATGCAGAATTGGGCATTGGAACAATGCTTTAAAGATGCAGACGATAAGTAGAATCTAATCTGCCGGGTGATAAGATGAAAACACTAATTTTAAATGGTTCTCCAAGGGAAAATGGAAACACAGCAAGCTTGATAGATATAATAAAAGAAAAAATAGATGGTGAATATAGGGTAATAGATACATATAGATGTTCAATATCTCCTTGTGTAGACTGTAGATTTTGTTGGGAAAACAGAGGATGTATTATAGATGATGAAATGCAAGAAGTATATGATTATATACAAATGTGTGATAATATTTTGATTGCTTCGCCCATATATTTTTCGGAGCTTACAGGAAAATTATTAGACGTTGGAAGCAGATTGCAGACATATTTTAGCTCTAAATTCTTTCGAAAAGAGGAGCCAATAGCTAAATCCAAAAAAGGGGCGGTTGTATTAGTTGGCGGTGGTGATGGTAGCATAAGTAAACCCTACGAAACCGCATGTATTCTTTTGCATCATATGAATTGTTATAATATTCATGACGTGGTATTTAGCCATAATACTAATAACAGACCGGCAATTGAAGATAGACAAGTTCATGATGGGATTAATAGTATTATTGCTTTTTTTAACGAGGTTTGATAGATTGATATATTTTAATTTTGCAAAGGAATTGGAAGTCCTTAATGTAAAGGAATAGCTAATTTTGAAGTTAATGGAGGAATTTATATGGGAAAAATAACAGAGTTATTAAATAAAATGAAAGTACTTTGCAATATGAATGGCGGAGAAGATACTTTTTCAGAACCAGTATTGAAGGAGAGAATTTCTGAATGGGAAAGGGAAAATAATGCAACTTTATGTGATGAGCTCAAAGAGTTTTATCTTTTTTCAAATGGCATGGATTTACGTATTTATTTTTCGACATTTTCTATTTGTAAATTAGAGGAACTCTCGTTTAAAGAAGGTGGAGTTTTAGGTTATGATAGCTCGGAAAATTTTATGGAAATAGGAAGCTTTGTTGGTGATGGTTCGGTTCTGTGTATCGATAGAAATTATAATTTTTGTTGTGCATATGAAGGAATGGAAATAGAAGAAAGTTCGTTGGAAGAGCTTCTTGAAGATGAACTTACGAGTCTTGAAGAACGAGTTGAAGAGTTATGAATGAGGTGTCAACATGGAAAAAGGACGTATTATTTTTTTAAATGGAGTAACAAGTGCAGGAAAGACATCAATAGTTGAAGCTATTCAAGAGCGTGATGACATATTTTTTTATGTTGTTGCCAATGATTTGTTTCAAGAGATGGTTGGAGAAAAGTATTTACGCGAAAACTATTGGAAATATCTTTGTGAGGTAATTATTATGATGTACCACACTGCAAAGCTTTTTTCAGATATGGGTAAGAATGTTCTTATCGATGGAGTGTTATTTGAAAGAGAAGAAATAGCTCCGCATTACGGGCAGTTGTTAGAAATACTAAAAGATAACCCGCTTGATGTGGTTGAAGTATATTGCCCGTTAGAGATATGCAGAAAAAGGAATATTATTCGTGGAGACAGATACGAAAGTCAGTCGGATGAACAACATGAAATTATGGCAAAGAATGTCAAGTATAGTTTGAGGGTAGATACAAGTTTGCATAGCTCAGCTGAGTGCGCTGATATTATTATCAAGGAATTGTTTAAAAAACAAAATTAAATTTGGTGGAGAAATGCTATGGAATACATAAAAGCAACAAAAAAAGATTTAGAGCAAATTGTAGCATTAGTACAAGAAACGATAACAACAATATATCCTAAATATTATCCAAAAGAAGTTGTTGACTTTTTTTGTGAACATCATTGCCGGGAGAATATATTGAAAGATATTAAGTCCGGATTGGTGAGCATTTTAAAAAATGATAATGAAATTTTAGGGACAGGATGCTATAAAGATAATCACATTACAAGGGTGTATGTAAAACCTGCATTTCAAAATCGAGGATACGGCAGTTATATTATGCAGCACTTAGAGGATGAAATCGGATTACAATATGACACTGTGAATTTGGATTCTTCTTTGCCTGCAAGTCAGTTGTATGAGAAAAGAGGCTATAAAACAATAAAGCATGAACGCTTAAATGTTGAAAATGGCGTAATACTCGTATATGAAGTTATGGAAAAACCACTAATAAAATGTGAGACGCGTATTTGATAAATTCAAGTTTGTATGGGATAAAAATTTGAAGGTGGTGGTGTAATATGGCTAATAATGACTTGGAAAAGGTGTTAGCAGAGCAGGTTCTTGATTTGAAAGTAAATGAATTATCTCCTTGCGAAACAGAGATGTATCCGGTTTATCTCGATAGAACGGAAAAGGATAATTCGAAATGGTTGGATATGCTTCTTAGATCGTTAAAAGGTGCGAAGACATTTGAAATTCATTGTTGGAATGAAGAAAGCGAATGGATTGAAGTTGCACTGAAATACGGAACCTTAAAGGATAGTGACTGGAAGTATGGTAAAATCATTACGGGAAATGTTACGCAAGAATTTTCAGATATGCTTCTTAACATGCCAAAGCCGACTGATATTGAAATTTATAACAAAATGACACCGTTCTTTAATGTGTTTTTGGATGATGTTTTCCAAAGCTGTCATTATGGAACAGAGATATATGTAGAGGAGAGAAAATAGTGAGTGTTTGTAAATTTATAGCCGCGGATATACCATTACGAGAAGTTGTACCGTCAAAAGATTATCCGATACATATAAATGTTGACAAAGGAATAATCGATGACAGCGGAGCTGATGATAATTTCTTTTTGCTCACGTTTTCGGATGTTCAGGACTACACCGATAAAAAGTACGGAGTATATTTGGATTGGAATTATACGGATGGGCGAGCAAAACAGATACTTAATTATATGAAAGAGGCTCTGGAAAAAGTAGAGTCCATAGAGTTGTGGAATGTTTGGTTAATGGATTATTGTGAATATGAAGATAGTCCGGTAATTAAGAAACGAACGATTTCGATTAGAGAAATGACAATACGGGACATTCACGAATTGGACAAGGCTGATATTTGGAATAGTCCCGATAAAAATATACCAAGCAGACCATCTTTTTACTGCTTAAAAATAACCCGGTAGGCGACGAAAAATAGCACATTTTATAATTACAATTTTAAGGAGGAAATACAATGAGAAAAGCTTTTATGTGTAGTTTGTGTCACAATGGAATACTGGGAGGTGGATTATATCTTGACTCTCAATCGGTTACTTACAGAACTCAAAAACTTACAGTTAATGAAAAGTATAAAAATTTAGTATTGCCATTGAATGAGATTAAAGAAATTACATGGAAGTGGATAGTTTTTCCTGTAGCAACATTTCATATGAAAAATAGTGAAGAATATAAGATGATTATCTTTAATAAAGTACGTTTTACTAAGTATTATCATGAATATAAGGGTGATTAAGGATTTGTAGGGGGTGTGAAAATGATGGTAAGTTGTGATACAATCGCTTAGAGAAGCGTAAGAGTCGATAATTTTGAGGTTGTGGAGGATTTATAGAATGGACAAAAATGAGCTTGAAATAGAGTGAAAGAAGAATAAGGAATATCTTGATTCTGTTTTAAATACATGTCAAAGTGCTGAAAGAAAAAGTAAGATATTTCTTGCATTAGTTATAGTTGTTTGTGCTATTGCAATATATTTTTTATTTTACGATTTGTTTGGTGGAATATGGGGGTATATTTTGACTGTAGCAATCTTAGGAATTGGAGTATATTGCATTAGTGCATTAGGAGACTCGTTCAAAAATGTTTTTGTTTCAGATGGAAAGCTTGCATATCAAGCATGTGTAACAATGGAGATTCTTAATTGAAATTGAAAAAGGAACATATTGCCAATACGGTACTCATATAATAAGTGTCGGTATAGAGAAACATCTTGATTTATATAATCGTTTTGATCGATTTTATCCAGAGTATACAAGTAAAGTACTTGAAAGATTGGCAAAAATTAACGTTGAACAAAAAGCTATATTTAATTGAACGTGTAGAAAGGGATATGCTTTGTGAAAAAAACACTTTATTCTTTAATTATGTGGATTATAGTTTCCTTGTGCGTTATAATAATTATTTTGTACTTTTGTGGATTCAGAATAACATATGCTCCAAATTTGGAGAATAATTGGGATAGTATTTCTGCTTGTGCGGGTTGGTTTGGTGCAGTCGCATCTGCAGTAGCAATTTTTGTTGCAATTAATATTCCTAAAAAGATTGCAGAACAGCAAAATAAAATTTCTTTGTTTGAAAAGCGATATAGTGTTTTTTATATTTTTTCGTTTTTAATATCAGTTGTTGAACAAATTGTTAATGAAAATGTCCCAGAAATAAGTCGTAAATTATATTTGGATGAAATGATTGAGACATACAACTCAATTTCTGTTGTAAGGGAGTTTGACTCTGACTGTGAAAAAAAGGCAGGTATTTATGTTAGATTGGTTTTTGAAGCTGGGAAAATTCAATATATGTTTGAATTAGAGGAAATGGAAATAGTTATGGACTTTTTAATGGCTGTTGAACAATTCATATCAGAAGTTTATAGAGGAAAGTATGTTGATGAAACAGATTTGCAAGTTGCATATACTAAACTCGACCATGAAGAGGTGTGCAGAAAGTTGGAAGCACAATTAAAAATTTGAAATAAAATTTAAGATGTTGATAAGAGTAAGATGCCTATTGAACATCGAATTAGTAAATACATACAGAGGGGTAGTAATGAGAATTAAACGAAAAATTTTTACACTAATATTATTAGGCATTTTAGCTTTAACCGGCTGTCGAGAACCGATAGCTCCGGAGACATCCACAACTGATACAGAGGCAACACCTAACCCGGAGACATCTACATCTAATACGGAGAAGATTAATTTTGCTGATAATCAACTTTATGCCGTTGCGTATCTTGGTTATGAAGAGTCGGAAGATTTGGATTATTACAAGAATAAGTACCTTGACGGTGAGGTTGTTCCGATTCATCGTTTTTCAGGCGGAGAGTATTATCTTATTATTCCGAGGTTTGAGGGTATGAGTGTATGTCTGTATAAGAATGATTTGGATACTATGGGCAAGACTAAAGTATATGAAAGCGACAGTTGCACCCCGTTTATTATTCAGTGTAATATCAGCGATATTTTTTCGGATGTTACGGTTGAGTTGGTGTATCAGGGAGAAATGGCGGAGTTTTCGCCATATATTTCGCTTAAGGACGGAAGCGTCGTGGTCGGTGATAGAGGTCTTGATATAACGAAAAAGTAGAAATGAAAATCCTCCGCGTTATTTTCGCGCGGAGGATTAATTATTTGCGATTTTATATCATCTGCTCGAGTGCGGTAGCAAGCTGGTCGGGGCAGGATGTGGATTTAAAACCACACTTGATGCCTTTGAGCTTGGAGATTGCATCTTCGGGCTTCATCCCTTTAACGAGTGCTGCGATTCCCTGAAGATTACCGTTGCAGCCACCGAAAAATTTTACGGATTCGATAACGCCGTCCTTAATTTCAATATCTATCTGTTGTGAACATGTACCTTTTGTCTTGTAAATCATGATATGTTGTGCTCCTTTCCTAAGTCAGAGTTTTACGACAAGGAAACTATAGCATAAGAAAGTCTTTAATGCAAGTTTTGATTAAAAAGAAAAGATTAAGATAGACATATATTTTTAAAACGGATATAATAATGTTGAAGGAGGGTGAAAATATGAGTGCAAAACAGTATACAGTAGAAGAATTAAAGAAAATAATTGTTCCGATTGCAGAAAAGTATCAGGTTTCAAGGGTATATCTTTTTGGTTCATATGCCCGTGGAGATAATAATGAAAACAGTGATATTGATTTGGTAATTGAAAAGGGTAATCTGAAGGGTATGTTCGCGTTATGCGGTTTTTATACAGAAGTGTCTGAAGCACTTCAGATGAAAGTTGATGTGCTGACAACAGGAAGTTTGGATGAGGATTTTAAGAAGTTCATAGAAGAAGACGAGGTGTTGTTATATGCAAGTTAATCGTGACGCGGATGTTTTGAAGCATATTATAGGATATTGTGAAGAAATAGAAGGAACTGTTGAGCGGTTTGGAGAAGATTATGATATTTTTTCGACAGACAATGTATATCAGAATGCAGTTGCTTTATGCGTGCTTCAGATTGGTGAGTTAACAACACATTTTACGGAAGAATTTAAAAATGTTTACAATGAGATGCCATGGAATCAGATAAAAGCTTTAAGAAATATAGTAGCTCATAATTATGGTAAAATCGATAAGGAAATATTGTGGGAAACAGTAATTAATGACATTCCTGAATTAAAGGAATATTGTTGTAAAATCAAGCTGATGTAAGTGGGAAGCCTATAGTCTTCCCACATTTTTTGATTAAAATGCAACTGGTATTGTGCTGGAAAAGAGGATAACCATGAAAATTTTGCTTCTTGCAATTAATTCAAAATACATTCACTCAAACCTTGCGGTTTACAGCCTGCGTGCATATGCCGAAGCGAAAGGTTTTGGTGAGAATATAGAGATAGCGGAATATACGATTAACAACAGGCCGGTTGAGGTTTTGGAGGGTATTTACAAAAGAAAACCCGATGTACTTGCGGTGTCCTGTTATATCTGGAATATAGAGTTTGTTAAGGCAGTGCTTAGGGATTTTCACAGTATATGTCCTAATGTGCCTGTGTGGCTTGGAGGTCCGGAGGTATCGTATTCCGCAGAAGAGGTACTTGCGGAGCTTAAGTTTGTTAAGGGTGTTATGGTCGGTGAAGGTGAGGAGACTTTCGCTAGGCTTGTCGAATGTTATGTAAACAGAGACTGTGAAGGTTTGTACAACATAAATGGTACTGTTGTTAGAACTGTGTCGGACACAATCAAAGTCAATCCGTCACAACCAATTCTTAACATGGACAATATACCTTTTGCCTACAATAATTTGCAGCAATTTGATAATCGAATTATCTACTACGAGAGCAGCAGGGGCTGTCCGTTTAACTGCTCATACTGTTTGTCTTCTGTTGAGAAAAGTCTACGTTTCCGCTCGCTTGAAAAGGTTTTTGCGGAACTTAAGTTTTTAATAGATAATAAGGTTAAGCAGGTTAAATTTGTGGACAGAACATTTAACTGTAAGCACGATAGGACGCTTGCTATCTGGAATTTTATCAAAGAAAATGACAACGGCATCACGAACTTTCATTTTGAGGTGTCGGCGGATTTGCTTAACGAGGAAGAACTTAAACTTCTCGCAAGCCTTCGTCCGGGACTTGTACAGCTTGAAATTGGTGTTCAGTCGGCTAATCCTGATACCCTTAAAGCTATAAACAGAGCGGCGGACATGGAGAAGCTTAAGGTTAATGTAGATGCAGTTTATAAGGCACGTAATGTGCATCAGCATCTTGATTTGATAGCAGGTCTGCCATATGAGAATCTTGAGAGTTTCAGGGAATCCTTTAAGACGGTTTATGACATGAATCCCGACCAGCTTCAACTAGGTTTCCTTAAGGTGCTGTCAGGTACGCAGATGGCGCATGAGAGTGAAGAATATGAAGTAGTTTACAGCAAGCTTCCGCCGTATGAGGTGCTTTCCACAAGGTGGCTGTCATATGATGATATCCTTCTTCTTAAGGGCGTCGAGGAAATGGTTGAAATATACTATAACAGCGGTCAGTTTACGGCAAGTATCAAATATCTCGAGAAACATTATGTAAACTCATTTGATTTATATAAAGAGCTTGCAGATTACTATGAGGAGAACCTTCTTAAGGACAGACCTCATGCGCGAATCGACAGGTATAATATTTTGCTTGGATTTGCGGAAGAACTAATTCAAAGAGTGATGTCGGAAGAAAATGCAGACAATAGTTCGCAGGATATTACACATTTCAAAGAATGTCTGTTATTTGACTTATATCTTCGCGACAATCTTAAAAGCAGACCGCCGTTTGCATCGGAGATTGCGGGCGATAAGGACAGAATCCGTGCATTTTATATGGCGGAGGCAGAAAGTTTCAAGCATCTGTCAAGCGAGAAATATTTGTTATACAACAGCAAGCAGCTTGCGAGTATGACACATATGGAGAAGTATTCTTTTAACCCGCTTACGGGCGAGGAAGGTGTAGTATATATATTGTTTGATTACAAGACTCGCAATCCGCTCAGTTACGAGGCGGCAGTGATTGTCATAAAGGAGAGTGAACTTACGGATGGCAGTATCAAAGAGAGTTGAGAAGATACTTGAACTTCTTAATGAGCACTATACAACTGAATATAAATGTTACCTTAACCATGAAAATGCATGGCAGCTTTTGATTGCCACAATTCTCAGTGCGCAGTGTACGGACGCCAGAGTTAATATCGTGACAGCAGACCTTTTCAAAAAATATGACAGCCTTGATAAGTTTGCGAATGCTGATTATGAGGAGCTTTGCAGGGACATTCATTCAACGGGATTTTACAGGAATAAAGCCGCCAATATCATAGGTTGTGCCAAGAAGATAATCGAGAAGCACGGTGGTGAAGTGCCGTCAAAATTAGAGGATTTGATAGAGCTTGACGGTGTAGGCAGGAAGACGGCCAATGTAATCAGGGGTAATATTTTTCATGAGCCCAGCATTGTTGTCGATACACATGTTAAGAGAATCTCTAACAAGCTCGGACTTACAAAGTCGGATGACCCTGTGAAGATTGAATTTGAGCTTATGAAAAAGCTTCCGAAGGAGCACTGGATTTTGTATAATATTCAGATTATCACGCACGGCAGAACCATATGCACGGCAAGGAGTCCGAAGTGTGAGGAGTGCTTCTTAAGAGAGCATTGTCCCGGTAGAGACAAATAAATGTTAAAGAGGCAATGGCAAATATGTCAATTATAAAAGATTACGTTTCAATAGATATCGAGACGACCGGACTTGATCCTAAGAAAGACAGAATAATCGAGATTGGTGCAGTGAGAGTCCGTGACGGCAATATTTCAGAAGTTAAGAACTGGCTTGTCAATCCGCGCTGTGAACTATCTGATTTTATAAAAGATTTGACGAAAATCAATGAGGAGATGCTTGCAGACGCGCCGTATATTGATGAGGTTATTCCTGAAGTTATTGATTTTTGCAAGGAAGACATAATTATCGGACACAATATAATGATGGATTTTAGTTTTCTTAAACGCAACGCCGTAAACAGAAAGCTAAGTTTTGAAAAATCCGGAATCGATACGCTTAAGCTTGCAAGAGTTATTTTTGCCGACATGGAGAAAAAGAATCTCGGGTTTCTTTGCGATTCGCTTGGAATCAGCACGGAGAACAAACATCGTGCCGCAGATGATGCGCTTGCGACTGTGAAGCTTTTTGAGCTTATGAAAGAAAAAGCGGAAGATGTGGAAGAATGGGCGAAGCTTTTTAAGCCTGTGCAGCTACGATATTCCGTAAAAAAAGAAGGACCGATAACGCCGGCCCAGAAAAATCATATTAAAAAATTGATAGCCCATTATGGTCTGACACTTGACAGGGATATAGAATCCATGACAAAAAACGAGGCGTCACGATTTATCGATAAAACAATAAACGAATACGGTCGAATCAAAAACTGACAACCTACACAGTATAATCCGATAACATGGTTAAATCGCGCACGATGCTGTCATGCATAAGGCAGTCTAACGAATCGGCAGAATTTATCAGCTCAGGTAATTTGTTATGCTGCCCGTTCGCTACATAAAGCTTGCCCAAAAGCATATAATGATTATAGGTATCTATATGGCAGGTTGTAATGCCGTATTCAAGTACCATAATTGCAGCATCAAGTTTATTAAGGTCACGGAGACAAACTGCCCATTCGTAAAGTATACGGGTAAGTTCCGTGAAGTTCTCGTCATATTCGGAAAGAGTATCCAGATTGGCGGCTCCGTATTCAAGTTTTAGCTGTGTATTGGTAATTCCCGACAGGTTAACTATCTTTTTTGAAGAAAGTTCGAGGATTTCTTCTTGAATTTTATCAAGTTTTTTATCAAAATCATAAAAAAAGGGTAGGGAATCCGTGGGGATTGTGATATAATATAGGCTGTCCAGTGGTTTTTTACGGGTTTGGTTGGCTTTTGCTTCGGTTTCCCAGAAATCATCTTCCTTATGAGAGTTCTTTTTGAGCTCATAGCGAAGCCATATTATAAATATCAAAACAAGTATAAGACATCCGGGAATCATATTTTTACTCCTATTCGAAAGAGGTGAATTTGATGTTTGACAAGAAAACAACTAAATTGGTAGCAACTATCGTTGTAATAGTGCTTGTTATTGCAATGGTATTGCCTTTGGCTTTATCAGCTTTATTATAATTGAAAATGTAACTGATAGTCAATCATAAATACTTTGAGGGGTCTGTTTATGAAGAGAGGCTTGTTTTTTTGCTGCATGGTAGCATGCACCCTGTTGTTAGTGTGTGTTCCGTGCAGTGCGCATACAAAAGCGGCAGAGGCTTCTGCATCGGAGGACACCAATGATACGACGATTCTTGAAGGTGTGTATATCGGAGAGGTAAAAGTAGGCGGATTGACAAAAGAGGAAGCAGAGAATAAGATTGCAGAGTATATTAAAAGCCTTAATGAGAAGAGTTTTGTGCTGTTAATTGAGGATGCAGCAGGGGACGGAGAGAAGCAGCTTATGCTTTCGCAGCTTGATGCGGGCTGGGCCAATCCCGGGGTTATAGACGAAGTAATATCGCTTGCAAGGAGAGGTAATGTAATTAAACGTTACAAGGAACGTAAGGATATTGAAAATAATCAAGGCGAATACAGAATCAGGCTTCGCGTTGACAGGGACAGGCTTTTGGAGGTACTTAAAGATAATCTTAGAGAATTTGAGATATCGGCAGTTAATGCAGGTATTTCACTGTCCGGAAGGAATGCGGATTTTGTTATTACTGAAGGACATGACGGGCGCACAGTGCTTTATGACGAGATGGTTTTTACATTGGCGGATTATATAGAGAACGAGTGGAATTATGCTGACGGGGTGACTTTTCAGGTTATGACGGAGGTGGTTCCGGTTGCATATAACGCCGATTCCATGAGGCTTATCGGCCGCAAGGCGATGGGGAGTTTCAGCACAACTTTTAAGAGTTCCACACCAGAACGTAGTGCCAATATAAAAAATGCTGCTTCTAAGATTAATGGTACGGTAGTATATCCGGGAGAAGAGTTTTCGACTCTTTCGACGGTTACTCCATTTAATGAAGAAAACGGATATTTTGAAGCAAGTTCGTATTTTGGTGGTAAGCTTACGGATAGTTTCGGTGGAGGAGTCTGCCAGGTGGCAAGCACATTATACAATGCGGTTTTGCGGGCAGAGCTTGAGGTTACGAAACGCAATAATCACGGGCTTACGGTGGAATATGTGCAACTTGCCGCTGACGCGGCCATTGCTGAGAGCAGTGGGCTTGATTTTTGTTTTAAAAATAATACGCAGGTGCCGCTTCTTATAGCAACATATGTCAATGACAGGACGCTTACGATAGAGATTTTCGGATATGATATGCGGCCTGCGGAACGTACAATCAAGTACGTGCATGAGATTTTAGAGGAATATGAGCCGGGGGAGGTTGTCTATGAAGATGATCCCGAACTTCTTAAGGGAACTATGGAAGTAAAGCAGGAGGCTCACAAAGGATATAAGGCCGTTTTGTTTAAAAATGTTTATATGAACGGCAGTCTTACGGAACGTATTAAGGTGAATGAGAGTATTTATAAAGCATCGCCCAAGTATATTGCCGTAGGAACAAAGACGCTGGAGGAATAGTATGAGAGAGGGCAAACTGTCAGAACCTGTTATGAAGCGCTCTGTGTTGAGACAGTTGACATCAAAATACGGTGAGAATATTAAGACCGGGGTGAAGACAGGCGGTGATGCGGCAGTTGTTTGCGCAGAAGGGACCGATTTTGCCGTGGCTGTAAGTTCTTATGTCCTTGAATCTGAGAAGGCAGCATACTATGCGGTAAATGCGGCGGTTAATAAGCTCGCGGTAGCAGGTGTAACAGATGCGGCTACGATATCGCTTTCAATACTTCTTCCGGAAGATTACGAAGAAACTAATTTGAAGAAAATCATGTGTACGGTTGATGAGACTTGTACACAGTTACATATACAGGTAGCGGATGCGGATGTTGCCGTGTCAAGGGCTGTTAATGCACCTATTTTTCAGGTGACGGCGTATGGTGCGCCGACAGGAGGCTATGTTTTTGACAAGGCCAAGGTAAAGGCAGGTCAGGATATAGTAGTTACCAAATATATCGGTCTTGAAGGAACGGCAGTGCTTTCAATTGAGAATGAAGAACTGCTTTTAAAGAGATATACAGAAACATTTATACATCAGGCACAGGCCTTTGTTTTATATGCTTCGGTACTTGGGGAGGCCGCAGTCGCCTTTCGGCATGGTGCAACAGCCATGCATGCAGTAGGTCAGGGAGGAATCCTTGGCGCATTGCGGGAGCTTGCCGAGAACTGTGATATCGGTCTTGAGGCGGATATGAAAAAAATACCGATAAAGCAGGAAACAGTTGAAATATGTGAGTTTTTCGGATATAATCCTTATCAACTTATTTCAGGCGGAAGTCTTATTGTTATAGTGGAGGACGGATATGGGCTTGTAAGAGAGCTTGAGAAAGCGGGAATAAGTGCGGCGGTTATCGGTAAGGTTACCGACAGCAATGACAGAGTGATTCTGCGCGATGATGAGCGCAGATTTATAGATCTTCCTCAGATGGATGAGATATGGAAAAGGAGAGATTAACATGAGAAAGCAGATATTATCCATGCTTGAAAAAAACAGTCGTCTTGATTTAAAAGAGGCTTCAATACTTCTCGGAATTTCCGAGGCCGATATAGCGAATGAGATTTCACAGATGGAGAAAGAAAAGGTAATTTGCGGTTACCACACACTTATTAATTGGGATAAGACCGGCGAAGAGAAGGTTACGGCTTTGATTGAGGTTAAGGTTACTCCTCAGAGAGGTCTTGGCTTTGATAAGATTGCTGAGCGTATTTACAAGTTTTCAGAGGTAAGTTCAGTGTATCTTATGTCAGGCGGTTTTGATTTTACAGTTATCATTGAAGAGAAGACAATGAGAGAGGTTGCACAGTTTGTTTCTGACAAGCTTGCCCCTTTAGAGGCAATCCAGAGTACTGCCACACATTTTGTTCTTAAAAAATACAAAGATTACGGAACGATATTCGAGGAAACGGTCCGTGATGAAAGGATGTTGGTGACACCCTAATGGATAGCAGCAGATTTTTATCAGAAAAAGTTAAGGGTATCAAACCCTCGGGCATCCGTAAGTTTTTTGATATCGTAAGCGAGATGAAGGACGCTATTTCGCTCGGTGTTGGTGAGCCGGATTTTGATACACCGTGGCATATTCGTGAGGAAGGTATCTACTCCCTCGAGAAAGGCAGAACCTTCTATACATCGAATGCAGGTCTTAGCGAACTTAAGGAAGAAATCGCTAAGTATTTATTAAGAAAGATTGATGTTAATTATAATTATAAATCAGAGGTGCTTGTAACAGTCGGCGGCAGTGAGGCAATTGATGCGGCTCTACGTGCTGTTATTAATCCGGGAGATGAAGTTCTTATTCCCGAGCCGTGTTATGTTTCGTACACACCGTGCGCTGTTTTGGCAGATGCTGTACCTGTTACAATTGAGCTTAAGGAAGAGAATCAGTTTAAGCTTACAAGAGAAGACCTTTTGAGTAAGATTACACCTAAATCCAAGGTGCTTGTTTTGGCATTCCCGAACAATCCTACGGGCGGAATTATGACAAAAGAAGATCTTGAGGCAATTGCGGATATTATTATTGACAATGATTTGCTCGTATTGTCGGACGAGATTTATTCAGAGCTTACATATCTCGGTGATCATGTGTCAATAGCATCACTTCCAGGTATGAGAGAGAGAACCATTGTTATTAACGGTTTTTCTAAGGCATATGCAATGACAGGTTGGAGACTCGGTTATGCTGCAGGTCCCGAGGCAATTATTGGGCAGATGACAAAGATTCATCAGTTTGCAATTATGTGTGCGCCTACGACCAGCCAGTATGCGGCAGTAGAAGCACTTCGCAACGGAGACAAGGACGTAGAGATGATGAGAGAATCCTACAATCAGAGAAGAAGATTCCTCGTCAATGCTTTTAAAGAGATGGGACTTGATTGTTTTGAACCATATGGAGCATTTTATATGTTCCCAAGCATCAAGAAGTTCGGCATGACTTCTGAGGAATTTGCAACACGTTTCCTTGAGGAAGAGAAGGTTGCAGTGGTTCCGGGAACAGCATTTGGTGATTGCGGCGAAGGCTTCCTTCGAATTTCTTATGCGTACTCACTTGAGCAGCTTAAAGAGGCGCTTGAGAGACTTGCACGCTTTGTTAAGAAGTTAGAAACCGAGAGATAAACTTGTAAAATTAATATCTTGTATATAATTTAATATGCGGACACGCTCCCGCTTGGATGCTCGACGTAGCGGTACATAAGATGCCATGAATTGCTTACAGCAATCCCTGCCATCTAAGTACCGACGCTCGCATACAGTCCTTATATTAAAATTATATGCAAGATATATTTTTCAAGTTTATCTCGTTTCAAATAGTCTATGTACAAGGAGCGCAAGGCGCTCGATTATATATAGAAAAGTATTGAAGGTGATTATAATGGCGATGAATATAGTTTTGTTAGAGCCGGAGATTCCGGCTAATACGGGAAATATCGGAAGAACGTGTGTGGCTACTGGCACAACGCTTCACCTTATCAAGCCACTAGGTTTCTCACTTGATGAGAAGGCGTTGAAACGTGCCGGACTTGATTACTGGCAGGATCTTGATGTGCGTGTATATGAGAATTACGAAGACTTCCGTGCGAAGAATAACGGAGTGGTTCCGTACATGGCGACTACGAAGGCTCTTCACACCTACACCGAAGTTTCATATAATCCGGATGCTTACATTATGTTTGGAAAGGAAAGTGCCGGAATTCCTGAGGAAATCCTTGTAGATTGCCCTGACAAATGTATCCGCATCCCAATGAATTCAGAGATTCGTTCACTCAACTTGTCCAACTCCGCAGCGATTATTCTGTACGAAGCACTTCGCCAGAATAATTTCAACAACATGCAGATGGAAGGACAGCTTCACAGACTTTCATGGTAAATCATAGAGGGTTGTGCAATATTTGCACAACCTTTTAATTTTATGATGTCTGTGATAGCTTCCCTTTGGGGAGGGTGAAGATAAATTCTGTACCGACGCCTTCGGTGGAAACTACGTTGATGTTCTCATTATGGGCCTGAATGATTTCTTTGGTAATAGAGAGACCAAGACCGGTTCCTTTTTTGTCCTTACCGCGGGAGAGATCCGTCTTGTAGAAACGATCCCAGATTTTTGATAAGGAGTCTTTGGGGATGCCGATACCGGAATCTTTGATGGAAATCATTACTTTGTTATTCTGATCGGTTACATTAATTCTTATAAACGAATTGTTATTACTGAATTTAACAGCATTATCAATAAGGTTGTAGAGTACCTGCTGGATTTTACCGTTATCGGCCTGTACAGGTTGAACTTTGGCGGAAAAGGTAAGATCAAAGCTGATTTTTCGCTTGTTACAGGTTCCTTCGAAGGTATTTAGAACATCTTTTATTGCGGCATTGATGTCAAAGTTTGTAATTTCAAGATAAGTGCCCTTGTTGCCATAAGAATTGAGCGTCAGAATATCATTGGTAAGTTTGGAAAGGCGTTCTGTTTCGTGAATTACAATGTGCAAATACTTTTCCTGCAATTCGGGGGGAATTGTTCCGTCAAGCATTGCTTCCAAATAACCTTTAATGGAAGTTAGGGGAGAGCGGAAGTCATGTGATATATTTGCAATAAATTTTTTCTGGTAATCGTTGGCCTTATCAAGTTCGTGCGCCATATATTTAAGTGTGGCGGCGAGAGCAGCAATTTCGTCATGGCCCGGAACAGAAAATTTATATTTGAAGTCGCCGGAAGCGTAAGCATCGGCGGCTTTTGTGATTGTTTTAAAGGGTTTGTATACAAAAAGAGTAAATACGACAAGAAATATAAGGGATAAAAATATAAATACAAGAAGAGTAATATATGAAATATCCAAAAGTCTGTCGCGGGTTGCTTCTATGGAAGCAAGAGAAGAATGAATAATTATATAGCCGTTTATGTCAAACATACCTGCAATGGGAGCAGATACGCTTAAAACATCTTCGGCAAACATATCATGATAGGTTCCTATTTGGTATTGACTTACACCTGTTGATGCAGGGTCAAAATCGGGAATTACGACGCCTATACGCTGATAATTGTCAGTATCACATTTTATTACACCTTTGGCATCGGTAAGCCATATATCGACGTCAATAAAAGTGCCAATTGCTTGTAGTTGTTTTTTTATCTCTGGAAGGGTAAGTTTGCCGGTATAATATTCGGAACCATATTGATTTGCAATTAAATTAGCCTCCTTGTAAAGATCAGAGGCTTTTTCCTTAGCAAGATGTTTATAAGTCCAATCCGACGTTAAAAGCGCAACGGTCAGAAAGCCAAGAATTGCAAATATTACATATGCGATTGCAAATTTGGTATAAATGGTTTTTTTCATAAGTAAAACCTCTATCTTTTTTGATATTCAAAACGATAACCAATGCCCCATACGGTGGCAATTCTCCACTGCTCGTGGTCATGGATTTTCTCGCGGAGACGCTTAATGTGAACGTCTACGGTACGGGTGTCACCAATATATTCGTATCCCCAGATGTTATCAAGTAACTGTTCTCTTGTGAAAACATGGTTCGGTGAGGAAGCGAGAAAATACAAAAGTTCAAGCTCCTTGGGAGGCATTTCGATATTTTTGCCTTCGTAGATAACCGAGTAGTTGGAAAGGTTGATATTCAAATCAGGGTATTCCACGACATTGGTATCTGTGGCGGAAATATCCGTACTTGTTGCAGGCTGCTGGTAACGGCGAAGTACTGCCTTTACTCGAGCAACAAGCTCCTTGGAATCAAAAGGCTTAATCATGTAGTCGTCGGCACCGAGTTCGAGACCGAGGACCTTATCAAAGATTTCACCCTTGGCGGAAAGCATGATAATGGGGACATTAGAGGTCTTTCTTATCTCACGGCAAACCTGATAGCCGTCGATGCCCGGAAGCATCAAATCTAGCAAAATAAGATTCGGTTCAAATTCCCTAAATGCCGTAAGTGCTTCTTCTCCGTCATGAACCATATGGGTGTCAAAGCACTCTTTTATCAGGTAAAGAGAAATGAGCTCAGCAATATTGGTATCATCATCCACAATTAGGATTTTCTGTTTTGCAGGCATTGTATACCCCTCCCGTTAATTAATTATTGTTTGAATTCTACTATTGTAACGCCGGCGTCGCCTTCGCCAAAAGCGCCGAGGCGGTATGAAGCGACATATTTAAGCCGTTTTAAATGAGAATGTACGGCTTGCCGTAAAGCACCCGTACCTTTGCCGTGAACAACACGCACCTGTGACAAATGTGAAAGATACGCATCGTCGAGGTATTTGTCGAGCGCGGCAATGGCTTCGTCGGTAGTTTTGCCGATAAGATTAATTTCCGCTGAAATCGTGGAACTTTTTGAGAATTTACCGGTAACAGAAGTTTTGCGGGAAGCTTGTTTCTTGCCGGCAGGAGCCTCTGCTATGAGCGCAACACCCTTAATATTAACCTGTGATTTTAAAATACCCATCTGGACCGTAAAATCACCCTTGGCATTGGGCAGGGTGGTAACAGTGCCTTTAAGCCCCATGGATAACACCATGATTTCATCGCCGAGATGTAAGTCGGAGGGCTTGACCTCTTTGGAATTCTTGGGAGCCTCTTTCTTAAGGGCAAGTTTGTTGTCAACGGCTTCGAGTTTGCCACGGATATTGCTTCGTTCGGCTTCCATATCTTTGCCGCTTAAGCCCTTGTTAAACTTGCGGATACTTTCGTCTGCAAAAGCCTTGGCTTCGCGAAGAATTTCCTGAGCTTCTTCATTGGCCTTGCGGATTATGTTGTCACGACGTTCGTCGATACGCTCTTCTTTTTGCTGTAAACGGGCGCGAAGCTGTGTAATCTCAGCCTTATAGGCTTCTGTTTCTGCACGCTCTTTCTCAATCGTTATACGGCTACTCTCGAGGTCGGCAAGCAAATCTTCGAAGGAAATGTTCTGCTCGGTAATGCGGTTTTTGGCATCTTCGATAATAAACTCGGGAAGTCCGAGTTTTTTGGAAATCGCAAAAGCGTTACTTTTACCAGGGATGCCGATTAAAAGCCTGTAAGTAGGCTGTAATGTTTCCACATTGAATTCGCAACAGGCATTCTCAACACCTTCTGTGGAAAGAGCAAAAAGCTTAAGCTCACTGTAATGCGTAGTCGCCATTGTTCTTACCTGCATATTATGCAAAAACGATAAAACAGACATGGCAAGAGCAGCACCCTCGACAGGGTCAGTGCCTGAACCGAGCTCATCAAAGAGTACAAGCGAATTGCTGTCAACATTTTCAAGAATCGAAACTATATTGGTCATGTGTGATGAGAAAGTGCTTAAGCTTTGCTCAATACTCTGCTCGTCACCGATGTCTGCGTAAATTTCGTTAAAAAGTGCAAGCTTGGAACCATCATAGGCAGGAATGTGAAGGCCTGCCTGTCCCATGAGTGAGAGAAGGCCAACGGTCTTAAGTGAAACCGTCTTACCGCCTGTGTTGGGACCCGTAACAATCAAAAGATCAAAATCCTTGCCAAGCCATATGTTGGACGGAACAACCTTTTTTGGATCGATAAGAGGGTGTCTTGCATCCTTCAAATCGATAATTCCGTTAGTGTTGTAAATGGGCATAGAGCCCTTATAAGTTCTTGCAAAAGCTGCTTTTGCAAAGATAAAATCAAGCTCTGTAAGAGTGGTAAGGTTATCCTGCAACTGTTCGATATACTCGGCAGCTTCGTTGCTCAAAACGGCAAGAATACGTTCAATTTCTTCCTGTTCTTTGATGGCAAGTTCTTTTAAATCATTGTTGAGTTTAACGATAGCCATGGGCTCAACAAAAAGAGTGGAGCCGCTTGAGGACTGGTCGTGAATCATGCCGGGAACCTGACCGCGGTATTCCTGCTTAACTGGGATACAAAAACGTCCGTTACGCATGGTTACAACATTTTCCTGAAGGAAAGTACGTGTCTCATTATCCGCAACAAAAGCATTGAGCTGCGAGCGGATTTTGGCATTGGCAGCCTGGATTGAGCGACGGATGCTCTTAAGAGCGGGGCTTGCTTCGTCACTCATCTCCTCATCAGAGACAATGCATCGCTGAATATCGTGCATAAGCGTCGGAATCGGGTTAAGCAAAGAAAAGCGCTCGTCGAGAGAATCCTCCGGGTCCTCCTCTGATAATTTGCTTGAAAAAGCTTTAACTCTTGCAGTCGCTTCAAGCAGAGATGCAATGGCAAGAAGCTCGCCCATGCCGAGGGAACTTCCAATGGCAAGACGCTTAAGTGACGGGCCTATGTTCTTTATGCCGGCAAAGGAGAGACTGCCTTTTTTGATGATTCGAAGCAGTGCATCTGCCGTTTCCTTCTGGGTCTGTCTGACAATCTCAATGTCGGAAGACGGAAGCAGTGCACGGCACATTTCTTTGCCGGGTGCTGATGCGGCGAAGTCCTCCAGTTTTAATATTATTTTGTTATATTCTAAAGTAGTAAGTGCTTTTTTGTTCATGGTAATACCCCTGCGATTCTTATGACAAATTAAATATATATACAATATGAACATATATAAAACATTATAAAATATTTACGGGTAAAAGAAAAGGATTACTTGCCAATTTATCTATAAAAGAGTAAAATAAAAAGGTAATGTTTACATACAATTCATAAATTGTTCATATGCAAGAGGTATAATTTACAATACGACTTTAAAGTACCCGGTGTATTTATGAGGAGATAAATATGGCTGATAACAGAGATGAACAAAGACAGGATACGCAAGAATACGAATTTGTAAAAGAACGTATTATAGAAAAACCTAAGAAAAAAAAGAATTTTTTTATTAAGCTGATAGGAATAATTGTGCTTGGTGCGGCATTTGGATGTATGGGAGCGGTTACTTTTGCTTTTGTACTCCCTTATGTGCAACAGACAATCGAGAAGCCTGAGGAGACAACCACCCCTGAAGATAAGGTGGTTATTCCGAAGGATGATGATACAACAGAGCCTTCGACGTCGGAACAGCCGCAGACGACAACAGAGCCTACGTCTACTGAAGAACAGAGTACTACGGATGAAGAGCCTACAACAGACGGTGGTGCTGTAGAGGAGCCAAAGTATTTGTCTGAGGAAGAGGTTAAAGAGCTTATAAAGCAGGCGTTGGCAGAGAAGGAATTGGAATTGACGGATTACCAGAAGCTTTTTGGCAGAATGTATGAGGTCGTAACAGAGGCCAACAATTCCGTTGTAACAATAACATCGGTTAAGAGTAGTACTGATATCATGGATAATCTCTATGAGGAGTCAGAGAATACCTCGGGAATTATTTACAATATTACGGAGAATACAGTTTTTATCCTGACCGATTGGGACAGTGTAAAAGATGCGAATTTTATAAAAGTAAGTTTTTTTGGCGGATTTTCATGTAATGCAGCTGTCCGTATGTACGACGTAAGCAGTAATATGGCTGTTATATGTGTGGATACGGTATTGTTTGATGAGCATTCGCTTGGTAAGATTAAGGCTGTTACACTTGGTAATTCCTATAATGTAAAGCAGGGTGACCCGGTTATAGCAATCGGTAATCCCATGGGATATATGTATACGATGTCTTACGGTGTTGTTACAACTGTCAGAAACACAATTCAGTCTGTGGATGCGGTATACCGCCGTCTTGACACAAGTGTAATTAAGAGTAATGAGGGTAACGGATTTTTGATTAATCTTAATGGTGAACTTATAGGTGTGGTTTTGAGTTCTGAGGCGGAATTAGAAAATTCCAATGTACTAAATGCGCTTGCGCTTTCAGATTTGAAAGGACGTCTTGAGGTTATTTCAAATAACAGGGAGGTTGCATATCTTGGAATACTCGGTCAGGATATTACTTCAGATATTGCAGCATCACAGAATTTACCACAGGGTATATATGTTTCACAGACAATAATAGATTCGCCTGCATATGCAGCAGGAATGCAGAGCGGAGACATTATTATCGGAATGGCAGATATGAATAATATGGCTATGAAGAGTATGCGTAATTATATTGAGAGCATAGCTGTCGGGGATATGACAGAAGTTACCGTTATGCGCAAAGGAAAGAACGGTTATACGGAGCTTAAGCTGGAAGTTATTTTTGGTGCGTATAAGTAAGAATAAAGGTTTTAAAGGAGATATTATGAGATATATTGAGCAGTTAAGAGAGGGCGAGAGCGTAAGAGAGATATACCTTTGTAAAAATAAACAGTCAGCGGTCACCAAGAATGGTAAGCCGTATGATTCGGTGCTTTTACAGGATAAGACCGGAACACTCGATGCCAAGATTTGGGACCCGAATTCAGTGGGTATTGATGATTTTGATGCCCTTGATTATATCGAGGTTACGGGTGATATGACAAGCTTTAACGGCATGCTTCAGATGAGCATCAAGCGTGTCCGCAAGGTACATGAGGGGGAGTATGTCCCAGGTGATTATCTTCCTGTTTCCGAGAAGGATATTGAGGAGATGTATAAGGAACTTATAGGGCTTGTTAATTCTGTAAAAAATGAATATCTTAAGACTCTCCTTAAGAAATTTTTCGTGGAGAATAGTGAGTTTATTACAGAGTTTAAGAAGCATTCCGCAGCTAAAAGTGTACATCATGGATTTATCGGCGGACTTTTGGAGCATACTTTAAGTGTGGCGAAGCTTTGTGATTTTTACAGCATGAATTACGGCGCGGTGCTTAAGCGTGATTTGCTTATTACGGTAGCGATGCTTCATGATATAGGCAAGATTTGGGAGATTTCCGATTTCCCGGTTAATGATTATACGGACGATGGACAGCTTCTTGGACATATCATCATTGGTACGGAGAAGGTATCTGCAGCAATAAGCACGATTCCGGGGTTCCCGAAGCAACTTGCAGCAGAGGTTAAGCATTGTATTTTAGCACATCATGGTGAGTACGAGTACGGTTCTCCGAAGAAACCTGCCATAATCGAGGCACTTGCGCTTCACTATGCTGACAACACGGATGCGAAGATTCAGACGATGAAGGAATTGTTAAGCAGTAATGCAGATAATAATGACTGGCTTGGTTTTAATCGTCTGTTAGACACTAATGTAAGAAGAACACTTGGAGTAGAATAGAGACTATGGATCTAAAAAAGAATGATATCTGCGTTGTGCAGATAACTGACATGAACCATGATGGAGAGGGTATCGGCAAGCTTGACGGTTGCCCTCTTTTTATAAAAGATGCGATTGTGGGTGATACAGTCCGCGTCAAGATTATGAAGATGAAGAAGACTTACGGCTATGCGAGGCTTGAGGAGATAGTGGAATGCTCACCGTTCAGAGTTGAACCTAAGTGTGCAGTTGCGCGTCAGTGCGGCGGTTGTCAGCTTCAGGCGATGTCCTATGCCAAGCAACTTGAGTTTAAGCAGAATAAGGTCAAGAATAATATTGAACGTATCGGCAAAATAACCGACTACACGATGCACCCCATTATCGGAATGGATGAGCCGTTTAGATATAGAAATAAGGCACAGTTCCCGATAGGACGAAATAAGAGCGGGAAGATTATTGCGGGCTTTTATGCGGGACGTACACATGCAATTATTGAGAGTGATGATTGCGCGCTTGGTGTAACTGAGAATAAGAATGTGCTTGAGAAGGTTCTGGCACATATGGAGAAGTATAATATAGCGCCGTATGATGAGGAGAATCATTCGGGACTGGTTCGCCATGTATTTACCCGTAAGGGCTTTAAAACGGGCGAAATTATGGTGTGTATTGTCTGCAATGGACGCAAACTTGCACATGCGGACGAGCTTGTCAGGGAGCTGTGCGGCATAGACGGAGTAAAGAGTATTTTCATAAATGTTAATACAGAGAAAACGAACGTAATTCTCGGCAAGGAGCTTATAAAGCTTTGGGGCGAGGACTACATTACTGACCGAATCGGCGACGTGTTTTACAGAATTTCGCCGCTTGCGTTCTTTCAGGTTAATCCTGTACAGACGGAGCGTTTGTATGGGAAGGCACTTGAATTTGCCGGACTTACGGGCGGAGAGACTGTATGGGATGTGTACTGCGGTATCGGTACGATTTCACTTTTCCTCGCGCAAAAGGCAAAGGAGGTATACGGTATCGAGATTGTGCCCGAGGCTATCTGTGATGCAATAGAGAATGCGAAGCTTAACGGCTTTGAGAATACGGAATTCTTTGTAGGTAAGGCAGAAGAGGTTTTGCCCGACTGGTATGTAAAGAACAGGGGCAAGGCTGATGTTGTTGTGGTTGACCCGCCACGAAAAGGTTGTGAGGAGGCCGTGCTTAATACAATTGCAGGTATGGAACCCAAGCGGATTGTTTATGTGTCCTGCGATTCTGCGACACTCGCAAGAGACCTTGCGAGACTTGAGGTGCTGGGTTATAAGGTGAGTGATGTGCAAGTGGTTGATATGTTTCCAAATTCAACCCATTGTGAGACAGTGTGTCTTTTAAATTCAAAGAAATAGAATCAAAACAGTTAAAAACGACAAGTGCGTATGGCAGTTGTCGCTTTTTGCATAATTACAATAAAATACTGGAAAAATTCTGTCAAAAGTTGTATACTTATGTATATATGTTTGACATTAATTGGAATGTTGACGGGAGTCGTATTTACGAAAGGAGAAAATATGGAGTATAACGAGAAAGAGTTTCAAAAACTCGCTAATAAACGTGCATTAGCGATATGGATTGCCATTGTTGCAATTTTAAGTGTGGCATATGCCATAGAGGTTCTGAAAGCTGCCAAGACAGCACAGTTTTACATAGTGTTTTTGGTTTTGGCATGGATACCGATTGCTATTGGTATAATTGCTCTTAAGATAAGAGGTATGCATACCCAATTGTTTAAAGAGATTATTGCAATTGGATATGGTGTATTTTTTGCATTTGTTATGTTTACGGCAGAGACAGCCATTACATTCTCATATGTTTTTCCGGTTGCAGGTATGCTGATTCTCTATAAGGACAGAGGTCTGTTAATAAGGGTTCAGATAGCCAATGTTTTGGTTATTATAGGTGTTTTGGTAAAGACAATGGTTATGGGACAGCAGACGGACAGAACCATGGCAGATTTTGAAGTTCAGCTTGCATGTACAATTCTTTGTTATGCGAGTTTCATGTCTTCTTTAGGATATCTTATGAAGTCGGAGAAGGCTTTGCTTAATTCCGTGGAAGGCAATCTTAATAAGGTTGTACACAGTATTGAGACCGTTAAGGTTGCAAGTGGTTCAATTGTTGACGGTGTAACTGTTGTAAGAGAGCTTGCAGAAGAGAACAGACAGAGTGCCAATAGTGTAGTCGGCAGTATGGCTCAGCTTGCTTCGAACAATG
Source organism: Lachnospiraceae bacterium (assembly GCA_015057505.1). GTDB lineage: Bacteria > Bacillota > Clostridia > Lachnospirales > Lachnospiraceae > SIG300. Next base: position 76,608 of record SVEG01000010.1, on the reverse strand, counting down.
AAGTACTGCGTGATAAGACGGATTCTTCGCTTGAGATGACGGAGACAATTAATAACCAGGTTGAGAATGCGGCTTCACTTATCCAGGAAATTGTTGTACTTATGCAACAGTCGGTTACCAATGCCAAGGGAAGCTCAGAGCAGCTTGAGGATGTTGTTCGTTCAACCAATGAGATGGCAGATTTGTCGGCAGAGGTAGATAGGATTCTTAAAGAATTTAAGAATGAATTTGAGATGGTTAAGAATGAGACGGGAACGATCGAGAAGATTACAAGCCAGACCAATCTTTTGGCACTTAATGCATCGATTGAGGCAGCAAGAGCAGGAGAAGCAGGTAAGGGTTTTGCTGTTGTTGCTGATGAGATTAGAAACTTAAGTGAAGGAACCAAGGATTCTTCCACAAGTATCATGACAGCGCTTATTAATCTTGAATCAACATCTGAGAGAATGACAGAGTCGATTTCCAAGACTCTTGATATTATTAATAACACACTTACCAAGATACTTAAAGTTAATGAGAGTGTTACCAACATTACACAGGATTCCATTAAACTTGGTGATAATGTTCAGGTTGTGGATAAAGCTATGCAGGAAGTTGAGAAGTCTAACCGCAACATGGTTGAGAATATGCGTCAGGTTACAGAAGTTATGCACCTTATGACGGAAAGTATTCAGGATGCGGATGAGAATACCAAGGTTATGAGAAGTAAGTACGAAGAGACTTCTGCTAATGTTGAGCATATTGAAGCTGTTGTTGGCAAACTTGTTGAAGAGCTTGGTGCAGGCGGTTTCATGGGTGTTAAAGATATTGAGCCGGGAATGCATTTGACTTTGAAAGATAAATCAGGTGCACAGTCTGAATGTAAAGGTTGTGTGGTAAGTGCTGATGCAGATACGGATACGATTATCGTTGAGCTTGTAAATGGTTCGACAATATCAAAGCAGACGAAGTATCAGCTGGCTGTAATTGTAAAGAATGATATGTATTACTGGGATACATTCAGAATTACGGAAAGTAATGATGGCTATTATAAGATTATTACCGAGGGTAATCCTAGGGTAGTGAATCGAAGAAAACACCCGAGAATGCCGATTAAGAATACATGTAACATCCGAATTGATGAGTCAGGCGATTCTTTTGACGGTAAGATGGTAAATATAAGCGCAGGAGGTTTTGCGTTATCCTCACGTAATGTAGCATTGCATGACTCAAAGGGACAGCATGTTACGGTAAAGATTAATAATTTCGACCTTGGCTCTGCGAGACAGTTGTATGGTTGTGTAATCCGTGTTACCGATAATGACGGAGAGTTTATTGTAGGCTGTCGTATGCTTGAGGAGAGAGATGACATTAAAGAATACGTAAAGGCAAATTATTCAGAATAAAAACACAACATGGAGTGTGAAATTTCCTAAGAAAAAATCGCTTAGGCCGTGGGGCTTAAGCGATTTTTTATAGTTAATAATAAAAATATTGTTATACGTTACTGCTTGGATTTACTATTTTTTTTAAGTCTTCTTACGGTTGCTTTTTGAACAAACAAGTCTTTCCATATTGTAGGATGGAACAGAATCAGCATCGGGAATAATTCGAGTCTTCCGGCAAGCATGTCAAACATCAGAACGAATTTTGTGAGCGGGTTAAAATGACTAAAGTTTTGCGATGGACCTACTAACTCAAGACCGGGACCGATGTTATTGATTGTAGCGGCAACAGCAGTAAAGTTGGTTATAAGATCTTTTCCTTCCAAAGAAACAAAGAAGATAGAACCGACAAAAATAATCATGAAGGTGGTAAAATACACATTTATAGCGTGAACAGTTTCGGGTTCAACGGTTTTACCTTCAAACTTTATCTGCTTAATGCTCTTTGGATGGATATAGGAGTTCAATTCTTTGGATATTGTTTTGATTAAAACAATTATTCTTGAGACTTTTATACCGCCGCCCGTACTTCCGGCACAAGCACCAATAAACATTAGCATGACTAAAACAAGCTTGGCAGTTGTTGACCATGTGTTAAAGTCGGTTGTTGCAAAACCGGTAGTAGTCATAATTGATGCAACCTGAAATGAAGAGTGGGTTAAAGCATCAAAAATACCTGAACAACTATCCAGTATATTGATAAATATAATTGCGGTTGAAGCAAAAATAATTATTATATAATAACGCACTTCTTCCATCGAAAAAGCCTTTTTGAAATCTCTGAAAAGAAGATAATAGTATGCGTTAAAGTTGACACCAAAGAGTATCATGAATATAGTCGTTACCCATTGTATATAAGGTGAAAAACTTGCGAGACTGTCGTTTTTGACACCAAAACCGCCGGTACCTGCAGTTGCAAAGCTTGTGTTAAGTGCATCTAAAGCAGGCATTTTTCCGATTAAAAGCAATACAAATTGCAACAATGTGAGGAAAATATAAATACCATACAAAAGTCTGGCAGTATGTTTGATTTTGGGAACAAGCTTACCTACCGAAGGACCGGGGCTTTCGGCACGCATGAGATTCATATTGGAACCTCCGCTTAATGGGACAATTGCAAGTATGAATACAAGAACACCCATACCACCAATCCAGTGAGTAAAGCATCGCCAAAACATACTGCAGTTGGATAAGGCTTCAGGGTCGCTAAGTATACTGGCACCTGTAGTGGTAAAACCTGATATTGTTTCGAATAATGCATCGGTAAGAGAGGGGATTTCTCCTGTTATAAAAAACGGAAGGCTACCGAAAAAACTGATTATAAGCCAACATAATGCGGTAGTTACACAGCCCTCTTTCAAGTAAAAGACGTTATCTTTAGGCTTTTTGATTGTCATTAGTATTCCAATTATTGCACATAACAGTGCAATACCAAGAAAAGCCAATCCTTCTTTCTCGCGATATACAATAGCGACGATACACGGGAGCAGTAAGAGGATAGCAAAAACCTTAAGTACCTGGCCTAAAATATATCTGATAATTGAACTGTTCATTAAGTTAAGACACCTCCGTTATTTTAAGATATCTCGGATATCATTAAATCCGGTGTGAGTGGTTACAATCATAACAGTATCGCCGGGAAGAATGCAATCATGTCCGCTGGGGATAATGATACGCCCGTTTCTGTTAATGAATGAAATGAGCAGATTCTTTTTGAGAGCAAGTTCTTTGAGAGGCGTGTTGGTAACTTCACATCTTTCGCCGACGCGGAATTCAATAGCTTCGATGCGGTTGTCAAACATATGATAAAGCGTCTCTATATTGCTGTTCATGGAATTCTTTTTCGCACGCACATAAGCAATAATAGCTTCCGAAGTAATATATCTGGGATAGACAACGCTTCCGAGGTCAAGATTGTTTATGACATCTTTAAATGTAATTCTGTTAATCTTGGTTATGACTTTGGCATTGGAAACTTGTCTTGCGTGTAATGTAAGAAGAATATTCTCTTCGTCAATGCCTGTAAGAGGAACAAAGGACTCGGTATAATCCAAGCCTTCTTCTCTAAGAAGATCTTCATCGGTTCCGTCTCCGTTAATAATGGTTGCTTTGGGAAGAAGGTCGCTTAACTCAATACAACGATTCTTATCTTTCTCTATAATCTTAACATCAATTCCCATCTGTAAAAGCTGGGAAGCAAGGTAATATGAGGTTCTTCCGCCTCCGATAATCATTGTATCTTTTACACGGTTGGTTTTAAAACCGATTTTTTCTAAAAATGATTTGGCGACGTCTCTTGAAGCAACAAAGGAAATAATGTCATCTTTTTGAAGGGTAAAATTACCTGAAGGAATGTAAACTTCGCCATCGCGTTCTACCGCACAAATAAGTATATTGGTTGCAACATTTTTGCCAAGAGTTGCAATGGACATTCCGTCAAGGCTGTTGCCTTCGGGAATCTTAATCTTGGTCATCTCTGCCTGACCGTGTGCAAAGGAGTTAACTTCCAGAGCCGTCGGAAGATAGAGAATACGGGCGGCTTCTTTGGACGTCTCCAGGTCGGGGTTAATAATCATTGCAAGACCAAGTTTTTCGCGAAGATAACCGGCCTCTTTGCTGTAGTCGGGTGTGCGGACTCTGGCTATGGCTGCGCAATGACCAACCTGCTTGGCTACGGTACAGCATAAAAGGTTGAGTTCGTCAGAGTCTGTAACCGCAATAAGTAAATCGGCACTTTCGATATTGGCTTCCATTTGTACGCTATAACTTGCACCATTGCCGACGATTCCCATAATATCGTAAATGTTGGCTATGTCCTGAACTACGCCGGCATCCTTGTCAATAAGAGTAATATCATGTTCTTCTTTGATTAATTGCTCAATAAGTGTAGCGCCGACTTTACCACAGCCGACAATAATTATTTTAAGTCCTTTTTTAGGAGAGTTTTTTTCTTTTAACATTCTGTATACCTCCAAAATATTGATAAAACAGACCAAACCCATTATACCATGAACGGTATTAAATTGCACTAGTAAATTATTGCTTGAAAATAACAGTAAAAAAGTTGACACACAACTTAAAATTCAGAAAAAACAAGATATTTTAATTGATTTTTTGTCGAATTAGTAATATATTAAAAGGTGGGGGATGTGTGTTTGACAGGAGGTGCAACATGCAAGGAATTACACAACTTACAGAGCTTAGTTGTGACAGACAGTTTTTTAAGGAAGCAGACGAATTTATGAAGGCTATTGAGCCGGATACACATATTTTAGTGGCTGTAGATGTTGAGCATTTCAGAATGTTTAACAGGATTTTCGGAAGGGATGAAGGCAACGGCCTTTTAAAGGCGATTGCAGAGTGTATAGAAGATGTAATAAGGCGAGCTGATAAAAGTATAGCTGCGTATATGCGTGGTGATGATTTTTGTGTTATTATGCCGGATGATACCAGCCTTGTTGTTGAATTGGATAGTAAAGTAAATCGTATTATAAGTAAATACAAGGATGAAATGGATGTCAGGGTTCTTTTCGGAGTTTACCCTATTAAAGATTTGTCATTGTCAGTGGAGATTATGTATGACAAAGCACTCAGCGCGATAGCGGCATCCTCTGTAAATTATAAGGATTGTATTTACAGATATAACCCCGGAGTTGAGGTTAAGGTTGAAGAGGAACTTAAGCTGATTGCAGAGGTAAAGACAGCGTTAAGAAATAGTGAATTCACTTTTTTTATACAACCGCAATGTGATATTGCAACGGGGAAGATTGTGGGCGGAGAATCGCTTGTGAGATGGAATCATCCCAGAAGGGGCTTGGTATCGCCGGGGGTTTTTATTCCTGTAATTGAAAAAAATGGCTTGGTTGCGGAGCTTGACAGGTTTGTCTGGAGAGAGGTGTGCTCGTGGATAAGAAGTTGGATTGACAGAGGATATAATCCGGTACCTATATCAATAAATGTATCCCGTATAGATATTTTGTCCATGAATGTTCCTGAGTTTCTTAAAGCATTAGTTAAAGAATTCGATATTCCGGCACATCTTCTTAAAGTTGAAATTACGGAAAGTGCATATTCAGAGAGTAACGAGCTTATTAATCGAGCGGTAAAGAGGCTTAGGGAGGCGGGGTTTATTGTCTTGCTTGATGATTTCGGAAGCGGATATTCTTCACTTAATGTTCTTAATAATATCACGATAGATGTGATTAAGCTGGATATGAGATTTCTGGATATTGGTAACGGGGATAAAGACAAGGGAATCGGAATTTTAGGTTCTGTAATTAATATGGCCCGGATGTTGGGGCTTCCGATAATAGCAGAAGGCGTGGAGACGTCTGAACAGAAGGAGTTTCTTGAAAGACTTGGTTGCAGATATGTGCAGGGATATTATTTTTACAAACCTATGCCACTTGATCAGGTTGAGGAGCTTTTTTCAGATGAGCGAAGACTTGATTTTAGCGGATTTTCGTGCAATCAGTTTGAAGCAATGCATGTGAGGGAATTTCTTGATGCCAATCTGTTTGATGACCGAATGGTTAATAATATGCTGGGTGCCACAGCCTTTTACGAGGTTAGTGACGGTCAGATTGAGATAACGAGAGTCAATGAGCAGTATTATCAATTGACCGGAGTTTCGATATCTGATGGTAAAAAGAGAAAAATGTGGAATCATGTCCGGGATGATGACAGGCAGCTTCTCAGAGCAACATTTGAGCAGGCATATGCGGACAAGGAGAACGGTGCCTCAGCCAATATTCATTATTTGCGAATGGACGGAACCGTATTGTATGTGCATATAAAACTGTTTTTTCTCAGAGAAAAAGAAGATTGCAAAATTTTCTACGGTTCACTGATTGATATGTCGGCTATGCTGGCTATTGATGAAAGCCGTCAGATAGTAAATAAAGTTGGCGGACTTTCAGAGAAGCAACAGTCTGATTTGGAACGATATTATGGTGAACTCCCGTATGGCTATGCGGTGGCTAAGGTAATTTTAGATGAAGTTGATACTCCCAAGGATTATGAGGTAATGTATATTAACCGTGAGATGGGTAAGCTGTGTGCTAATAAGGTAGTGCATTTCCGTAAGCTGATTTCTCGAATGTTTAAAGGTAATACCGATGAGTTTATGGATAAGATTTATCGAGCGGCATATTATGCGGAACAATCCGAGTGTTTTGTATATAATCCTGTTTCAAACAGTTACCTGCAGATGACGATTTATCAGTATGAGAACGGCTATGTAAGCTGTATGTTAAGGGATGTAACGCATGCACATATTTACGAAGGGGCATTGAACAGTATTATGACTTCGTACAGAGAAGTTTATTTTGTTCATTTGCAGAATAATCATTGCAGAATGCTTTATCCGGAAGAGAGCTCGATGACTGAAAGAGGCAATTATGAGGCGATGATTGACAGACATTTTTACCAAGGCAAAATTTCAGGTAAGAATGAACGCAAGGTCAGAAAGTTTTTGTCGCTTGAGAATCTGAAAAATGAGCTCGCGACAAAAGATACGGTGGAGTACAGATACAGAAGACTTGCGCCGGACGGCTCGGAAGAGTGGTGCCTTACAAATGTTACCGTGGGAGAAAGGGAAAATGGTATTCCTATGACAGCGGTCCTTAAGGTAATGAGTATTGAGAATCTCATGCAGGAAGAACAGGAAAAGAGACTTAAGTATCTCGCACAGACGCTTTCACATATGGAAGAGGGATTCTTTGTTTACAGAGCATCGGAAGGTAATGAAATTCTGTATGCAAGTCCGAAAACCATGCAGATTTTCGGATGTAATACGTTAGAAGAATTCATGGAATATGTACACGGCTCGTTTAGGGGAATGGTACATGCTGAGGATTTGCAGAGAGTAGAATACGGAATTAATGAGCAAATAGAATCATCGGCATCTAATACTGATTATATCCAGTATCGTATTATACGTAAGGATGGAGAAGTACGATGGGTAGACGATTGGGGTCGACTTGAAGAAAGCGGTTTTAGTGGCGAGAAAGATGTATTTTATGTTTTCATCCAGGATATTACCGAAAGCATTACTGAAATTCAGAAGCAAAAACTTTTACAACTAAACAAACATTATTAAAATAAGTGGCTGTCGCATTTGGCGCGACAGCCCTTTTTATGGCTGTGCCCGGCAGTGGTGGCAAATCGGTCGCCTCAGCTGTATGGGAAGATGGGGGCGCAGACAACAAAAGGTTTTTAGAAGAACTTAGCTTTTTATGCTTTCCACCAAATTGTGCCGCGCAGAGATGTCTGAGTGGAATTGAATAGAAGTTCAGTCGCTTGGGATATATGTATATTTTATATGTAAAGGTTATAAGGCACGCTTTCGCTACAATAAAAGACGTAGCGCTACTAAGCTTGCGAGACGAAACTAAAATGCATGGCTATATAATTCTTTGGGTTTCGTCTCGCGCGCTAAGGAGCGACGCTTTTATAGTGCCTTTAACCTTTACATATAAAATATACATATATCCCAAGCGACTAGAACTTCTTCAATTCCAACGAGTTTCTCGGAGCGGCACAAAATCGTAAGGTGGAAAGCAAAAAGCACTAGTTTTTCTTGAAACCGTAAAATGTTGCAAGCCCCCTATCTTCCGATACGGCTGAGGCGACCGATTTGCCACCACTGTCGGGCACAGCCATAAAAAAGAGCCGCCACGTTAAACGCGACAGCCGCTTTATTTAGCCGATTATTCCGCTTAGGAATACGATGAGTATGATTACGGGAATTACGTATTTGAGGTAGGGGATGAGACGGCGTGAAAGCTTGGGACCATCGCCTTTGTTGACTTCCTTAAAGTAGTTGTCAATACCCCAACCGCCTTTCCAGGTACAGAAAAGTACAAGGATGAGGGAACCTATCGGAAGCAGGATATTGCTTACGAGGTAATCCTCGAAGGCGAGGAAATGAGGCTGTCCGAAGGGCTTTACGTTTGAAAGAATATTGTAGCCGAAAATACAGGGCAACGATGTTATAAACAAAACAAAAATGTTGATAACGGATGCCTTTTTTCTGCTTATACTCCAAATGTCCATTGTGATTGAGCAAATATTTTCGAATACTGCAATAACTGTTGAAAATGCCGCAAAAGTCATGAACAGGAAGAAAAGAGAGCCCCAAAGTCTTCCGAGTGGCATAGAGTTAAATATGTTCGGAAGAGTTATAAAAACAAGACTTTCTCCGCTATCGGGATTAACTCCGAAAGCAAAACATGCGGGGAAAATAATAAGGCCTGCGGTAATCGCAACAAATGTGTCGAGTGCTGCGATGGTTGAGGATTCCTTTATAATTGATGTTTTGTCGCTCTGGTAGCTGCCGAAAATAAGCATGGAACCGATACCGAGACTCAATGTGAAAAAAGCCTGATTCATTGCGGCAACTATTACTCTAAACCAACCGATTTTGTTGATTTGGGCAATGTCGGGATAAAGGTAGAATTTGAGACCTTCCGCACCGCCGTCTATCGTTAAACTGTTGATTGCAAGAATAACCATGATTGCAAGAAGTGCAAGCATCATGGGTTTGGTGATTTTCTCGACTCCGTTTTGAAGCCCGAGCGAACAGATGAGAAAACCAATAGTTATTACTATAAATGTAAATATTATCATGGTTACCGGGCTTCCGGTGAGATTTGAAAAATGTTGTGTTATGCCGGAGGCATCAAGACCAGATAACTTTCCGGTTGCGGTAGCAAAGCAATAATAGAGCATCCAGCCTGCAACAGTTGTATAGTACATCATAAGGAGGTAGTTGCCTATCATACTTGCATAGCCCATAAAGTGCCATTTGGTTCCCGGTTTTTCAAGAGAGGTATAGGCTTTGACAATTGATTTGCGGCTTGCTCTTCCTACTGAAAATTCCATAGACATAACTGGGATACCGAGAACAATAAGGAAGAAAATGTATATTAGTACAAATATGCCTCCTCCGTTGTTTCCTACTACATATGGGAATCTCCATACGTTGCCGATGCCGATTGCGCATCCTGCTGAAATTAGTATAAAGCCGAGACGGCTTTTAAAAGTTTCGCGTTCCATAAAAATTACCTTTCATTTGCTCTGGTTGTTAGTCTGGTATACTTAGCGGCGTATTCGGGGCCTTTGATTGCTATTTTGTCCTTGTACATCATATCGTCCGCAAGGAGACAGAGCTTGTCAATTCCGACGGAACCATGATAAAAGGCATAGCCGATAGCACAGGTATAATCTGTTTTTGACATGGCTGAGCGGATATTGGCTATAAGATCCATTAATTCGGTTGCACTTAGTTGATTGCAGAGAATCATAAATTCGTCGCCGCCCGTACGGTAAAGGAATGATTTTTTCGGGAGTACGGATGACACAACCTCAGCCATTGTGGCAAGTGCCAAATCACCGGCATCGTGCCCGTGTTTATCGTTCCATATCTTCAAATCATTCAAATCAAGTGCAACAACAGCAGTAAGAGTTTCACTGAACTTTTCCGCATCTAAATAAAATCTTCTACGAACTAATGCACCGGTCAGTATATCGTGATTATCGGTACTGGTAAGGAAAAACAAATAATAAAATGTTACGGCAATAGCATAGCAAGAGGTTATTATGTAGCGGTAACCTAATAATAGCTCAAAAATCAGGCCCAAAACAAACATAACCGCTATTGCAATAGTGAGCAGATATTCTTTGCTGCTGCTGTGTTTATATTTTTTGAGTGTGAGTATAAGCAACAGCAACATAAAAATAGCACTTACTACTATCGGTACGAGGGCTAAAGGTCCGCGTACAAGCTCTTTTGACGCATTGTAGGAAAATCCAAAATTAAAAATTATGGACAGGAATGAAGTTACAACACTAATTATTAACAAGACATTGAAAAAATAAATACTACGTTTATCATTCTTTCTACACAAAATCATAATCATAATATACATGATTGCCGGACGGATTGAATGTATAACTGAAGCAAGAATTTTCCGGAATACCTTAAGCTCAATGTCAGGCATACATAAATGTTCAATAATTTCCAGTGCCAAAAGAGCAAGAATGCATGATGTTGCCGAAAGAAAATGTTTATTTACTTTGATATCGAAGTTGCCACTGCTTGTGATAAAAAGGACTAATAGCAGAGTTGTTACTATTGCGGTAAAATTCTGTTGAATTATCTCTTGAAACATAGTTGTCTCCGATCCGGCACACTAATATGCACTGTAAAATAATAATTATCATATACCATTTTATATTATACTAAAAAAAGCAATATATTACAAGAAAAGACTTCGTATACAGTGATAAGAAGTCTTTTCTTATATAGTTTGTTAGGATTAACGGTCTATTATATCGGCAACTACAGTCTTGGGAGGTGTAAGCAGCTGTTCGGGATGTGAAAAACAATTCTTTACAATTTTAAAACCTGCCCCGTATTCAAAACCACCTACAGTACGCTCATCAACAACGAAGCAAAGCTTAACGTATGTTTTGCGGACTGTTTTACCGTTTTTGTCTGTTACATATTCGTGTTCTTTTTTGCCGAGTGCCCCGAATACGGAAGTAGTTCCGAATTCATAGCAGTGATGATATACGGCATTCATTCCAAAAGAGCCCATATTGGTAATAAAGCAACTTGTATGGAACGGACTTAATGCAACTATTGACTTGGGAATAAGCCCATGTTTGTCAAGAAACTTCAGAAAGGCTATGGCAAAGCGAAGCAACCAATTTGGCAGAATACTGAGAGTAAATTCAAGAACATCAAATTTGCTTTTGTTCTCGTCTTCAGCAACTTTCTTGGTGCGGTCTATGACATCGACTTCCTTCTTGATGCTGTTGTAGACATCGCAAATGGTGTCTTCCGGCTGAAAACGAGGGAGAATAATGGTACGATCTCCATCAGTGTTCATCCCTTTTTTTACAACCATCGAAAACTTAATTTCATTACGTGCGTAGATGTTGTTGTTAATTACGAAGCGATTCATCTGCGGAACCTGAGACATTGCACGTACAAGACTTGCAAAAAGCAAGTGATATAATGACATGCCGGGATAGCCTTCACGGCTTAACTTGCGGACAAGTTCTTGGGCTTGCGTTACTTCGAGTTTCTCTTCAAATAGCACCCAGCTGTCTGCCTTTGTCTTCATGATGTAGGGAATAAGTCTTCCCATGGGGTCAAGATTGCGTATACGGAAACCATCATTACGGTCGCCCAGACGCCTTTTTCTACCTTCGAATAAGGGCATAATTGATCCTCACTTTATAAAATATTTACAACTTGTTTATAAATATTTTATAAATTATGTCGAGGTTTGTCAACTATATAAGGGAGGTGCTGAAATATCTTTCTACACGATCGGCGAGAATTGTTGCTATCACCTTGTCTTCACCATATTTACGGGCCATCTGTTTTGCTGCCCATACATTGGCACCTGAAGAGGTTCCGCAGAGAAGTCCCTGCTTAAGTGCAAGTTCTCTTGCGGTGTTTATGGCATCTTCATCGGTAACTTCTACAAGATCATCAATTATTTTCACATCGAGGATATCAGGAATAAAACCGTCGCCGATTCCCTGAATCTGGTGAAGACCGGGCTCATGTCCGAGAATGGCGGAAACGTTCTTGGGTTCTACCGCAACAATTTTAACATCAGGATTTTGTTCGCGGAGATATTTAGCGATACCGGCCAAAGTTCCGCCGCTTCCGATGCCGGAAACAAATACATCTACCTTGCCGCCGAGCTGCTCATATAATTCAACAGCAGTGGTACGGTAGTGAATATCGGGGTTAGCTTGATTCTGAAACTGCTGAGGTACAAAATATTTGTCGGGGTCGGCCTTTGCAAGTTCTTCAGCGCGGGCAACGGAGCCGCCAATACTTAATTTGGCGGGAGTAAGTTCAAGACGTGCACCGAGTGCTTTTATAATTTTCTTACGTTCCTCGCTCATGTTTTCGGGCATTACGATGATTACTTCATATCCCTTCTGTACACCGCAAAGTGCAAGCCCGATACCGGTATTGCCTGAAGTGGGCTCGATGATAGTCATTCCGGGACGAAGCTTGCCGGATTTTTCAGCATCTTCAAGCATATTCTTGGCAATACGATCCTTGATGCTTCCTCCGGGATTTAAGAACTCAGCTTTTGCAAAAATTGAAAATCCGGTTGTTTTCTTAAGATTAATAAGCGGCGTATTGCCGATGAGATCTAAAACATTTTCTGTAACAATTGAATTCATTGTTTTCCTCCAAATTTATTTATAGTTTTAGTTTGTTTCAGGGACAGCTTCGGAAGGCTGTTCACCGTAATATTCTTTCATGGGTAAAAGGGCGGCTTCCCAACAGGTGGTTTCTTCCCAGGCATCAGTAGAGAATACTTCACGGAGCGCTTTGCAAATATAAGAGAGCTTGCGGTACAACCCTTCGCTTTCAAAATAGTAGTGATTGCCGGCCATGGCGTTTTCCATAATACGTGCTCTGTCTTCGTTGGGAAAACTCTTGGAATAGATATCGATAAAATAACCTTCAGCAGTATTGTAAAGGTAGGTTGTATCATTATTGCCTTCGTTAGTTTTATAACCGTAATCGTATTCAAAATCCTCAGGATTGAGAGTATTCCAGTCATTGTCGAACAAGGTAGAGTTGCATTCGACAATCCAGTCTATTGCATGAAAGATTTCATGATAAATTGTTGTCTCTAACAAATAAAGGTTGTTAATATCGAGAATGACATACTGTTCTCCCATATTATAATTGTGAAGTCCTACTGCGTTGCTGATGGAATCATAGCCGTCAATCGGAGAAATTGTTCCCGACAGGTTGATCTCAAGCGGTGTACCGTCTTCACTTTGAAGCTGGCATAAAAAGTCCATGGGATAGTTGTTTAAAGCTTCGTCGAGAATAGTGAGGGCATTACGTATCAATGTGGGTTGAAAAACCTGTTCGGCAAGATAATCACCCGTGTCGATGCGGGTTTCATCGGCAATACAGATATGTACTTCGTATTTGATGCTGAGTTCATTGGCAACAGCTTTCGTTGCGTTGATTCCGTCAATATTAATTTCATCAGAAGAATAATACTTATCGGTATAAATAGTTTCATCTAATGAATGTGAGCTGTCGGCTTCTAAATCCCATAAGAAAAATGTGTATTCCATACTGTGGAATATGCCCATTACTGCATTGTACTTAGGACTGTACATTATGTTGGAAATATATCCGCCGACATATTCTGCGTCATTAACAATGAATGAAGCATTCGTTTCATAGGCACATTTGCCTGTCGTAAGGTCGTACACACGGATCCATGATTGATTAAACAATGCATCATCGGGATCATCGACAGTAATAAATGTAAGAAGTCTGTTATCCGGAATAAACCAGTACGCATAGTATTCGTCAGGATTTTGAGGAAAAAATTCTTTTGCCGAATCTTTAGTGGGTTCAGGCAGATGAATTATTTGTGAAGTCAGGTCGTAAATATGACAACCGTATCCGCTTCCGCAGGCTTCATAGTGTACATGCAAGGGGAGGTTCTGTATAAGTTCAAAAGTAGCTGTATCATAATAATCATCGGATGATTCATAGGTGATACAATCATAAACCGATAGAATAAGAATTTCTCGGTCGTCAAAACGGATAATATCCGATACGGTCTTTGAGTATCTTTCGGTATCAAAGCTCAGTACTGCTTCCGAAATGCCGCTATCAAGTGACATGCGGTAGCAGACAGATCCCATTTCATCAGAATAATATGCATATTTCCCATCTGACGAAAGAATCGGAAATCCGGAAAATATCACGGATTCAGGTGGATAAAAGTTGTTAAGTAACGTGAAGTTCCTATCATATATATCAATACTGTTGTAAGTTATGTTCGTAATAATAAGAGTGTCATTGGGTCCGGCTAAAACACCAGCAGAGTATTCCGGCGTAAAAATAGACATTTCAGCAAAGATTTCTTGAGTTATGGGGTCCATGTAAATGACATGAAGTTCGCCAAATGAGTAATCATAAATTGCAAGTATAACACCGTCAAGCCACTCGAAATATGACTGGATAAAAGAGTCCTCGTTAATATTGATGTTGGAATTGATTTTAAAAACATTGCCTGCTTCGTTAAATGGAGTACCTTTAAGCAAAAGTTCATATGGTGTAGGGGGAAGCGTAGTAGGTTCTTCGGTAGTAGGTTCTTCGGTAGTAGGTTCTTCAGTAGTAGGCTCTTCAGTTGTTGGTTCTTCGGTAGTGGAGTCTTCTGTGGTAGTTGGAATTGTGTTTTGTGTAGTGTCTGTTGAATCAGAATAGGTACGGACATTGCATCCTGTTACAAGCAATGCACATACTAATAATATGTATATGAAATTCCTGAGTTTTCTCATAATAGTTCGCCCCTCTTTCTCTATATTTATATATTATTCTATTAAAGATAATTCGGCAATACTTTTTTTACCATGGAGCAATAAAGTTTGCGGAAAAAAATTGCGAAATCAGAAAATATTCCATGTTCCATGTCATATGTTCCATTGTATTTGAAAAAAAGTAATGGTAAAGTATAAATGGGATATAAAAGACGGAGTTAAATACCCATGAGGAGGGAATTAAGTGGTTGGACAGATTGATATTCCGGTAAACATGAAGGAACTACTCAGGTGGCATGGAATTGAATATGAGGATATTATATATACGGCGGTTTCTGACATGACGCTTAATCATAGATTTGCGGATGGCGGTGTTTTTCTTACGAAAACATGTGCGGCCGTGGTGCGTGGAAAGCAGGAGAATGGTGATATTCATGGCTTTGGAGGATATGCACCGAAGTTTATTGAAAAAAAGCATGGCGAATCGGAAGTTATTGTATATAGGGTAGAAGATATTAAAGAATTTAATGTAATTCGTCAGGTTAACGGCGGAATGCTTTTTGCAACGATAGAAAATGGTGCGGATGTTGTTCTTTTAGAATTCTCCAATTCCAGGATGGAGGGCTTTGACAGGCTTTGCCGTATTTTCAGGAAAATGAAGGAAGGCAAAGAACTTACCGAAGATGATTTTAAGGGTAGGGTGAAGTTCGAGTGCTGTCCGAAGTGCGGAACGCTTTATCCCAATCAGGAGAGAAAGGTTTGTCCAAAATGTACGGATAAACGTTCGTTGTTTTTCAGAGTGCTCAGTTACTTTAAGCCGTACAAACTACAGATAGGAATAATGATGCTGTGTTTTCTTTTTACAGCACTTCTTAATCTTGCATGGCCGTACTTAAACGGAAGAATTCTCTATGACAGGGTGCTTGCCAAAGATGCAGAATTCCTTGAATTTGTCGGGCTTCCCGCAGGAAAGTTTACGGTGCTTCTCGGATTTGTGGTGCTTACGATGGTATTTTGTAAGATAGTCAACCAGATACTCAGTATAATTCATGGTGTTATGGTTGCAAAGATTGTTCCGGGTGTTGTAAGGGATATTAAAGCAGATGTATTTAAGTCGATGGGCAAATTGTCCATAAGCTTTTACAATAACCGGGAGACGGGCGGACTTATGACGAGGGTTTTAAGTGATGCCAATGAAGTGACTACATTTTTTATTGACTGTCTTCCGTTTTTCTTCGTACACGGTTTTACGATTATATCTACATGTATCGTAATGTTTAGTTTAAATGTCGGACTTGCGGCGGTTTCACTTGTGCTTTTACCGTTTCTTGTAGTAATCAGTGTGAAGATGCTTCCGAGACTTTGGAGTATCTACGGCAGAAGACATCGTGCAAACAGAAGCATGAATGGTCAGATTAATGATAATATCACGGGTGCCAGAGTTGTTAAAGCTTTTGGACAGGAGCAGAAGGAAGTTAAACGTTTCGGTAATTACAACGGAAGGGTAAGAGACACGGAGCTCTCCGTAGTTGCTTTTGATAACAGATTTTACGCACTTTATACGGCGGTGCAACAGCTTGCGACATTTGTTGTATGGGGTGTCGGCGGTGTAATGATAATCGGAAGATTCGGTATGGAGTTCGGTCTTCTGGTAACATTTATCGGTTATGTGTCGGAGCTTAGGGGCCCGCTTGAATTTATGTCGAGATGTTTCAGAATGTATACGGCAAGCATGAACAGCGCACAGCGTATTTTTGAGATTATTGATGCGGTGCCGGAGATTTTGGAGAGTGACGAACCGATTCGTCCCGATTACATCAGGGGTGAAATCGAGCTTAATAATGTTACATTCGGCTATGAGGCTAATAAGCCTGTACTCGAAAACATAAGTTTTCACGTGAATGCCGGCGAGGTGCTTGGTATTGTCGGAAGGTCGGGCGCCGGTAAATCAACGCTCGTTAACCTTATATCGCGTCTTTATGACCCGCAGGAGGGAAGCATTCTGATTGACGGAATCGATATAAAGGATATGGGCTTTGAAGAACTTAGAAGAAGTGTTGCGATGGTTTCGCAGGAAACATACATATTTATGGGAACGGTTGCTGAAAACATTGCATATGCAAAGCCTGATGCGTCGTATGAGGAAATCGTGGCGGCTGCGGTACGTGCGAGTGCACATGATTTTATATGCAAAATGCCTGACGGCTACGACACGATGCTCGGTTCTTCGGGAAGAACACTTTCCGGTGGCGAACGACAGCGTATTTCAATTGCGAGAGCGATTCTTGCCAATCCGAGAATTCTTATCTTAGATGAGGCGACTGCATCCGTTGATACGGAGACGGAGCAGGCTATTCAGGCTTCGCTTGAGGAGCTTGTAAAGGGCAGAACTACACTTTCGATTGCACACAGACTTTCGACGCTTAACAATGCGGATTACCTGCTTGTAATTGACGACGGTAAAATCGCAGAGAAGGGAACGCACCGTGAGTTAATTGAGAAAAAGGGTATTTTCCACAAGCTTATGCAGTTGCAGACAAAGGCACTTGCGATGCGTGGAATAGAATAGGAGGAATAAATATTATGCAGAATATTTTTTTTGGATTTTTATTTGTAATGTTGGATTTTAATCTTAACATAGGAGCTTCAACAATTGGGTTGATACCCGACTTTATCGGTTTCTGGTTGTTGAATAAGGGTATGAGCGAATTAAGTATTGAGAGTGATACTTTTGGTAAAAAAAGCGGGCTGGCATTAATCCTTATGGCTTGTTCCATGGTTATATATTTAATTGATTTGTTGGGGCTTTCGCTGGGACTTCTTGGACCGATTATAGGAATCGCAATGACAATTGCAAAGCTCTATTTGGAATATCAGGTTCTTATGGGAATGTTTGAGCTTGAGGAATATAATCATACACATTTGGGCGCGGATGATTGTAAAACAAAATGGATATTTGCAATGGTTATGATTTTGTTGAATTTTATTCTTATTTGGATTCCGCTCATAAATATATTTGCTATAATAGTGGCATTTATTATGGGTATTGTATTTCTGGTGTCTGTTAATACATTTAAAAATAATTATCTTGAAGTTAAAAATTCACAGTACAATTAGGCGGGAGGAATGAATATGAGACCAACGGGAGGCAGACCGGGCAGAAGGCCGCCTATGGAGGAATTTGACGAGGCAAAGTTTCTGGAGCAGTCCAAGGATTTGCTGGAGCTTAGATATATTGACAGGACAAACGCAGTATTTGCAAGAACAGAGGGGGGCTTTGCTTCGCTTGATTATACTGACAAGGAAGGCAAGGTGCAGCACTATGACAGAGTAGGCGTATACCGTACATTTCCGATGTCTAATCCTGATATTTTCATAAGTATCAGGGAGCCCGACGAAAAGGCGAGAGAAATCGCAGTTGTTAAGGACTTAAAGGATATTAGTGAGGAGCAGGCTGCGATTCTTCGCGAGCAGCTTGACCTTAGATATTTTATACCGAAAATTGAGAAAATCATTGATATCAAAAGTGAGCACGGTTATGCGTACTTTGATGTCGTGACGGATTTTGGGCAGTGTCGTTTTACGATTCATATGAGTGGTGGTGGAGTTATTCACCTTAGTGATGTAAGGATTATGATTACGGATATTGACGGGAATCGTTTCGAGATAATCGATGTTACAAAACTCAGTGCCGGAGAACTTAAGAAGCTTGACTTGTTCCTGTAAGTTGAAGAAAATAAGAGTATTTATGGAGGAGTAAAATGAGAACAGAGGTTAAATATAATCCGGCGTTGCCATACAGCTTGCATGACAGACGCATCAATAAAATCGAAATGACAGACGATAGAATTGTTCTTATGTTTGAGAATGGGTATGTAAAAATAGCAGACTCATATGAAAATATTAAGGGCAAGATTATCTTTGAAGGAGTAGATTTTGGTTTTGTAGCTGTCACATTGCTCAGTATTCCGGGAAATTACGGAACTTTTTTGGGAGAGAGGCTTGATCTTGCAGATTTTCTGGAAGCATACGGAGGAAACAGCTTCGAGGTAATAGACGAATTGTATGGCTACAATCAAGTGCAGTATTCAGGACAGTTATGGGTAGATGGACGCAATTCTTTTATTGAAATGCAGTTAAGTATATATTTTGAAGGTAATATGGTGTATGAAACGGAAGAAGGTACTTTCATATGAAACTGAATTATAAGTTACCAAAGAAATTACAGGAAGCACTTAAACTTTCTGCGGGCGAGGAGATACGGTACTCATCGCCATATGATTTGGCGTATGAGAACAATATTGCCAAGAAAGAATACATAAAGGACGGCTATGTGGTTGTTACAAATCTTCGCCTTGTGGTATTGAAGGGCGAGGAGATTGTAAGCGAGTACAAGCTTAGCGAGTGTGAGAAAATTGTCTGTGAGCCGCTTATCGACAACGGAATTCTTACCGTAACTAAGGACGGTAAGCAGTATTGCCTTGTGCGTTTTTCAATGCGTCATGTGGCGAGATTTTCTTATATTGCAAAGGGCGCGGATTTGCTTGCGAAGGGTAGCGACAAAGCGGTTATCAGCACGGAGAAGGATTTGTACTGTGAGAAGTGTGGTCGTGCGCTTCCGGGAACCAATAGGTGTCCCAGATGTGACGGTAAGGCGGGTATGTGGAATAAATTCTTCAGACTTTGCAATCCTTATAAATGGCGACTTCTTGCGATATCGTTGTTTATGATTTTTTCATCGCTTTGTTCGCTTGTTACACCTGAGATTCAGCAGAGATTTATCGATGATTCGCTTGTTAATGCACAGGGAACATATGCGGATGTAGTGCGTTTTGTTGTGACGATGCTTGCAATTACACTTATGCTCATATGTGTGAATGTTGCGAAAAACTGGTGGTGCGTAACACTTGGTGCAAGAATAAGTATGGACCTTAGAAGCATGCTGTATAATAAAATTCAGATTTTGTCGCTGTCGTTTATGAACAAGAGAAAGCCCGGCGAACTGATTAACAGAATCACGAGAGATACGGCGCATATCAGAAGCTTCATGGAGAGCGTGTTCGGTAATATTTTTTCGACACTTTTTACGATGATTGGTGCGTTAATTGTAATGTTTTCGATGGATGTAATGTTGACATTGGCGTCGATGGCATTTATTATATTTGTTGTAATAGCAACGAGATTGTGGCGTAAAAAGATTCACAGAATGTTCAGGATGCAGCGTTTTAAAGATGACAAGATTCATTCAAGACTGCAGGACGTTATTTCGGGAATGCGTGTCGTAAAGTCTTTTGGTAAAGAGAGAGCGGAATCTAAGAGATTTATGGAGCTTGCGGATGAATTTGCGACGGTGCAGAAGCGTAACGAGACGTTTTTTGCAATCTTTTACCCGATACTTACGTTTATTATGGGTGCAGGTATGTACCTTTCCACATACTTCGGCGGAAGATTCGTGCTTGACGGAGTGATGACTGCCGGTGAGCTTACGCAGTTTATTGCGTATACGGGAATTCTTTACGGACCGCTTGGTTGGATGACGAATCTGCCGAGAAGTATTTTGCAGATGCTTACATCACTTGAGCGTGTGTATGATGTGCTTGATGAAGAGCCTGCGATTGCTGACCACGAGAAGTCGGTTGATATTGATATTCAGGGCAATATCGAGATTGACGATATTACCTTCGGTTACAAGGCATATGACCCTGTACTTGAGCATGTTAGTCTTAATGTTAAAAAGGGTGAGATGATAGGACTTGTGGGGCCGTCCGGTGCGGGTAAATCGACACTTATTAATCTTCTTATGCGACTTTATGACGTGGACGACGGTGCGATAAGAATTGACGGTACGGACATAAAAGATATCAGAGTAGAGAATCTTCACAGCCAGATTGGTGTTGTTTTGCAGGAGACATTTTTGTTTTCCGGAACCATTTTAAATAATATCAAGTTTGCCAAGAGTGACGCGACCTTTGAAGAGGTTGTTATGGCAGCAAAGGCTGCGAATGCGCATGATTTTATAGTAAAGACACCTGATGGATATAATACATATGTGGGCGAGCACGGTCACAAATTATCGGGCGGCGAGCGTCAGCGTATTGCGATTGCGAGAGCGATTTTAAATGACCCGAAGCTTTTGATTCTGGATGAAGCAACTTCCGCACTTGATACGGAGAGTGAATATATGATTCAGCAGGCTCTTGAGAGACTTACCGAGGGTCGTACGACTTTTGCGATTGCGCACAGACTTTCAACGCTTCGCAATGCTACAAGACTGGTCGTAATCGATGCGCATAAGGTGGCAGAGGTCGGTACTCACAATGAGCTTATGGACAAAAAAGGAATATATTACGGCTTGGTAACGGCACAGCTTCAGATGCAGGGAAGTATTCCCGGAGAGGAGCAGGAAGACAAGCCGGGCGAGGAGTAACAATGTATATTATAGCAGGGCTTGGTAATCCGACATCCAAGTATACGATGACAAGACACAACGTGGGCTTCCGTACAATTGAGGAGCTTGCAAAGAGAAACGGTATCTCTCTTAATAATAATAAATTCAAGGCGATTACGGGAACCGGTGTAATCGGCGGACAGAAGGTGCTTCTTATGCAGCCGCAGACTTATATGAATCATAGTGGAGAGTCTGTTAGGGCGGCAGTTGAGTTTTTTAAAATAGATGAGGCATCAGAGCTTATTGTTATTTATGATGATATAAGTCTGGATGTCGGACAACTTAGAATCAGGGCAAAGGGAAGTGCCGGAGGACATAATGGTATTAAAGATGTTATAGAGCAGCTTGCCACGCTTGAGTTTCCGCGCGTTAAGCTTGGCGTGGGTGCGAAGCCGCAGGGCTGGGACCTTGCCGATTATGTGCTTTCCAGTTTCCCGGAGAATGAGAGAGAAGCTATAGCTGAAGGAATTGTCGATGCCGCAAAAGCAGTCGAACTTATGCTAAGTGATGGCATAGATTCAGCGATGAACCAGTATAATAAAAAGAAGGCTTGATTCTTTGTCTTTGGGAATTGAGTTTTCGACAATAAAGAACCTTAGGAGGCGTGATAGGGCGTGAACTGCGTAACAGCCCCACTTAGGGAACTGAATGAATTTGAAGAAATATCGACCTTTCTTAAGAGACATACAGGTACTGTTCTTGCGAGCGGCTGTATTGACTCACAGAAGGTACATTTTATAAAAGGCTTGGGGGAAGAATTTCCCTACAAGCTTATTTTGACGTACACGGAAACCAAGGCAAAGGAACTTTATGAGGATTATAAGTTCTTTGACCCCGAGGTTTTGTACTATCCCGCCAAGGATTTGATTTTCTACAGTGTTGACATACATGGTAATTTGCTTGTGAAAGAACGCATGAAAACGATTAAGCAGATTGTCGAAAAGGGCAGTGCGACGCTTATTCTTTCGGTGGACGGCCTGATGGACAAATTACTGCCCATGGAGCAGATTAAGAGCCTAATATATACGATTGCGGAAGCTGATGTGCTAGAGGTGGAAGAATTTAAAAAGAGGCTTACGACTCTGGGATATGAGCGCGTGGCGCAGGTAGAGGGCGCAGGCCAATTTGCGGTGCGAGGCGGAATTATCGACGTATTTCCGCTTACCGAGGAGAATCCTGTAAGAATTGAGCTTTGGGATGACGAGGTCGATTCAATAAGAGTTTTTGAGTTGCAGAGTCAGCGTTCGATTGAGCGCATTGAGAAGGTGGATTTGTATCCCGCGGCAGAAGTTATAATAGATGATGAGCACCTTGCAAAAGGTATCGAGAAGATAAAGGAAGAACTTAAAGAGAACGATGCCGCGCTCAGAAAAAGCGGTAAGATAGAAGAGGCACACCGTCTGAAAGCGGGTGTGTCGGAAGTGCTTGAACAACTCACACTTCTTAGGGAGTCAGTGTCACTTGACAGTTATATAGAGTATTTTTGTGAGAAAACAGGATCGCTTCTTGACTATTTTGATAAGGACAAGACAGTGGTTTTCTTAGATGAGCCGCAGCGAACAGTTGAAAAGGCTGAGGTTGTGGAGCTTGAATTTAGAGAGAGCATGTCGCACAGACTTGAGAATGGTTATGTGCTTCCGGGACAGACGGATGTGCTCTTAGATGTTAAGAGTACTTTCTCGAAGATATCGGGTTATAAAAGCGTGTTGCTTTCCTCTTTGGAGCAGAAGGTTAAATATCTCGATATCGAGAAGACATTTTATCTCAACGCAAGAAATGTTAATCCATACAATAACAGCTTTGAGCTTCTTGTTAAGGACTTGCAGCAATGGAAGAAGAACGGTTACAGAGTGCTTCTTTTGTCGGGCTCGAGAACGAGGGCGGCAAGACTTGCTGAGGACCTTAGAGGCTTTGAGCTTAATGCATATTTTCGTGAGGACCGAGACACCGTTATCCAAAACGGCGAAATAATGGTCACGAACGGAAGTATTCACAGAGGTTTTGAATATCCGCTTATTAAATTCGTTGTCATCACCGAGACGGATATTTTTGGCATGGAAAAAAAGAAGCGTAAGAAGAAAACTTCTTACAGTGGTCAGAAGATTCAGAGCTTTACAGACCTTAATGTCGGTGATTATGTTGTGCATGAGGGCCACGGACTTGGAATTTACCGTGGTATTGAGAAAATAAATGTAGACAAGGTTACAAAGGATTATATTAAGATTGAGTATGGTGACGGCGGTAACTTATATGTACTTGCGACACAGCTTGACCTTATTCAGAAATATTCGAGCGGAGAAGGTAAGCAACCCAAGCTTAACCGACTTGGAGGTCAGGACTGGCAAAAGACCAAGACGAAGGTTAAGGGTGCTGTTAAGGAAATCGCCAAGGAGCTTGTTGAACTTTATGCGGCGCGTCAGTCCAAGGAAGGATATGTGTACGGTAAGGATACCGTATGGCAGAAGGAATTTGAGGAGCTTTTCCAGTACGAAGAGACGGAAGACCAGCTTAACGCAATTGAAGCAACTAAGCAGGATATGGAAAGCACCAAGATTATGGATCGTCTGATTTGCGGTGACGTTGGTTACGGTAAGACGGAAGTTGCGATACGTGCGGCATTTAAGGCAGTGCAGGAGGGCAAGCAGGTTGTTTACCTTGTGCCGACCACTATTCTTGCGCAGCAGCATTACAATACTTTTTGTCAGAGGATGAAGGATTTCCCCATAACGGTCGAGCTTTTGTCGCGTTTCAGGACGCCGAAGGAGCAAAAACGTGCAATCGAAGGCCTGAAAAAAGGCTTTGTAGATATAGTAATCGGTACACACAGGGTTCTTTCCAAGGACGTTGTATACAAGGATTTGGGACTCTTAATTATTGATGAGGAACAGCGTTTTGGCGTTACCCATAAAGAGAAAATCAAGCAGATGAAGGATTCCGTGGATGTTCTTACACTTACGGCGACGCCGATTCCGAGAACGCTTCACATGAGTCTAATCGGAATCCGTGATATGAGTGTACTCGAAGAACCTCCGGTGGACAGACTCCCGATTCAGACCTTTGTGCTTGAGTACAATGAGGAGGTTATAAGAGAGGCCGTAAACCGTGAGCTTGCAAGAGGCGGACAGGTTTACTATGTATACAACCGCGTTAACGGAATTGACGAAGTGGCTGACAAGATAAAAGCGCTTGTGCCGGATGCGGAGGTTGCGTATGCGCACGGACAGATGCAGGAGCACCAGCTTGAGAGAATTATGTATGAGTTTATCAACGGTGAGATAGATGTGCTTGTTTCAACGACGATTATTGAGACAGGTCTTGATATTCCGAACGTTAATACGATGATAATTCACAGTGCAGACCAGTTAGGACTTTCGCAGTTATATCAGCTTCGAGGCCGTGTCGGACGTTCCAACAGAACGTCTTATGCATTTCTTATGTACAAGAAAGACAAGTTACTTAAGGAGATTGCAGAGAAGCGACTTCATGCAATACGTGAATTTACCGATTTGGGCTCGGGCTTCAAGATTGCGATGCGTGACCTCGAAATCAGAGGCGCCGGCAATATACTCGGTGCACAACAGCACGGACATATGGAAGCTGTAGGTTATGATTTGTATTGTAAGATGTTAAACGATGCAGTAAAGACACTTAAGGGTGAAGCACCTGAGAAGGATTTTGAAACGACGGTAGACATGGATATTAATGCTTTTATACCGCCGGGATATATCAGGAACGAAGTTCAGAAACTTGATATTTACAAGCGAATTGCCGGAATTGAGAATGAAGAAGAGTATCACGATATGCAGGATGAGCTTATTGATCGTTTTGGCGATATGCCTGATTCTGTAGAGAATCTCTTGTCGATCGCCTATACTAAGGCACTTGCACATCAGGCGGATATAGTTGAGATTTCTGCTAACAAAAAGGAAATCAAGCTTACGATGTATGAAAAGGCAGAGGTGGATGGTGCAAGAATTCCTGAGGTTATAAATGCTCATGGAAGAAAACTCAAGTTTTATCTTGATAAAAAACCATATTTTATTTACAGCTTCGATAAAAAGGAGACAGTGGATACTGCGAAGATGCTTAGTGTGGTTCGTGAACTTGTAGAGCAGATAAGTGTCATACATCTTGCAGAAGAGGTTAAGAATTGATATTATATGTTTTAGAAAAAGTGTTAAGAACTTAAATATCTTACGAATGGAGAAGGACTATGGATTTTACAAAGGTTACGGAATTTTTGGAAACTCAGAAGGATAAAGGAATAGCAGGCTGTTCATGTATGATTTTCAAGGACGATAAAAAAGTCTATGAGCATTATACGGGCTATGCAGACATTGAGAAACAGACACCGATTACTGCAGACACGATTTTCAGAATATATTCCATGACCAAGGTTATAGTATGTGCGGCGGCGCTTCAGTTGTATGAGAGAGGCCTTTACAATCTTAATGATCCGCTTGCAGATTATATGCCGGAATTTAAGGATTGCAAAGTATATAAAACGATGCCGAATGGTGTTGTAAGGGTAGTTCCCGCTACGAATCAAATAACGGTAAAGGATTTGTTCACAATGAGAGCGGGTATCACATATGATGATGCTTCCAGCAAGACAGGCAGAGGCGTTATTGAGATGATGAAGCGCATGGAGGAACAGTATCCGAAGAGAACATATACTACCAGAGAATTTGCGAAGCAGTTTGCCTCAATTCCGCTTGCTTTTGAACCCGGAACACATTGGAATTACAGTATGTGCCATGATGTGCTCGGCGCATTTATAGAAGTGATTTCAGGAAAAACACTCGGCGAGTATCTTAAAGAAAATATTTTTGAACCACTCGGAATGAACGATACGGCCTTTCATTTTGGAGAGGATAAACTTTCGCGTCTTGCGACGATGTATACACCAAAGGACGGCGGTATTGTGCCGTTTAATCATCCGTGGGACAATTACGGTCTTGACTCTGTATACGAGAGTGGCGGTGCCGGACTTATGTCAACTTTGTCAGACTATATGAAGTTTGCAAATACTCTTACACGCGGAGGTACTTCACCGGAAGGTGTAAGAATTATCGGCAGAAAGACTATCGACCTTATGAGAACCAATCATCTTACGGAAGAACAGCTTAAGGATTTTGATTGGTTTACACAACTTGGTTACGGTTACGGTCTTGGCGTAAGAACACTCATTGACAAAGCAGCAGGCGGAGTTAATACTTCATACGGCGAGTTTGGTTGGAGCGGCATGGCAGGTACATGGATGGCGGTTGATCCGGAAGAGAAGCTTACAGCGGTGTATATGCAGCAGCGTATTCCAAATCTTGAAGATTATATCGTGGCGAGACTTAGAGCTGCGATATATGGAAGTTTATAATATATTTTATGTTCTGAGGGAGATATAATCATATCTTCCTCAAAATTTTTTAAAGTATTAGAAAGATTTATAAAAAAGCTCCAACAAATTTACTTTTTTCGCTACTTGTATAGTGAGTACTCAAAAAGCCGGAAAGGTAGGTGATAGTTACGGATATTAACGAAGCACTTATTTCAGAATATGCCAAGAAAATATATGGATTTGCATATTCAAAAACAGGCTGTTCCCATGATGCGGAGGATTTGTCACAGGAGATTCTGATGCAACTTTGCAAAA
The DNA here is from genome assembly GCA_015057505.1 of Lachnospiraceae bacterium. Taxonomy (GTDB): domain Bacteria; phylum Bacillota; class Clostridia; order Lachnospirales; family Lachnospiraceae; genus SIG300. Next base: position 49,748 of record SVEG01000010.1, on the reverse strand, counting down.
TAGATTTTTCATCAAAGGAAATTGCTGATATGGACGGATATATTTACAGAGTATGCCGGTACACATGGTCAAATTTCGTGAGAAAAAATATATTTGTGTGGGAAGGGACTGTAGGTGAAGAACATCTTTTGGATGTTGCAATCACCGACGATGCCGAAGCAGAAATCATAAAAAAAGAGTTGTATCAGAAGCTCAGAAGAGAGATTATGTTTCTTGGTAATATAAAACGAGAAGTGATAAAGTTATTTTACTTCGAGGGCAAAACCGGTAAAGAAATATCCGAAATTTTAAGCATACCTGCTTCAACAATACGTTGGTATCTTGGCGAATCAAAGAAAATATTAAAGGAGCGGATAGATATGAAAGATAGTATTTACACACCTAAGAAACTTAGAGTATATTATTGCGGTAATGCGACTGATAATAGTTTATCAGGTCTCAGAGATGATTTTTTGGTTCAAAATATATGTATTGTTTGTGCTAAGAAACCTATTACAATCGAGGAGATTGCACAGACACTTTGCATGTCTGCAGCATTTATTGAGGATAAGTTAGATAAACTTTTAAGCATGAACTACATTGAGAAGGTAGGAGCAAATAAGTATAGGACTACATTTCTGATAAAGGATGCAGAGTTTGCAATTGCTAAAAAGAGTTATGAAATGGAGCATATTCCGGCAATTTCAGATGTTATCTATGATGAAGTCAAGGAGAGACTTGATGATATTAGAAAAATAGGCTTTCACGGTTCTGATTTGGATGAAAACTTTTTGATGTGGGCATTTGTGACAATGGTAGCAGGTATTTACGAAGATAAAAATTACATAGGCTGTAATGCGGAAGCACCCATAAGAGGAGATGGCAGCAAGCATTGGCTCGATGTTGCTTGGAGTAACGAAGAAATTTTTAAAGAATGTGATGAGCTTGATGAGGACTTGAAAAATTATATACTTTTTTCTGAGGGAATAGCGGGTGCGCACACAGGTAACGGAAAAATTGTGATGGAACGTTTTATCCCGGCCATAGTAAATAAAAACTGTGAGCATTGGCGAAGGGAAACGGTTAGTGCTTTTCAAAGAGTGTGCGATATTGTAAAAGAAAATATTGAACCAAATGAATATGATAGGGAGCTAATAGTTCAGTTTGTTAAAATGGGTTATGTGACTTTGGAGAAAGGCAAGCCCAGACTTCGTATTCCTTATTTTTGCAAAGAGGAGTATGCGGAACTGCAAAATATCCTGTATGATATTGTTGCGAAAGTTGAAGAAAAGGCAGGCACAAATCTTACTAAAAATTATGCCGAATATATTGAAAGTCATATTCCGAAGTATGTGTCAGCGGGAGAAAGAGAATTTGTGCGTTCACGCTTTTATCAGCCTAATGCATACACTTATATTCTTTACAAAGAGGGTAAGCTTGCCATGCCGACAGAAGAAGAAGCGAAGTGTATATGTTCGGTTGTGTGGGAGTGTGAAAATTAGAACAGTTGATTGCTTGTAGGGATTATAAAAAATGACTTGACAAATTTTGACAAAAAGTGTTATTATAGGTGCGTGGAAAATATTTCCATACACCTATTTTTCATTTCTATATAATTCTAAACTCATTTCTAAGAAAGGAATATCTATGAAGAAAAATCTAAATTACAATTCTTGTGGGAGAGAAGAGGCAACTCCCAAGGCATATTCTTTTGCCGAAGCAACCGGCCCGGTGTCGTATACACTAACCAATGACTATTTATTTCGGGCAGTATTTCAAAGTAATCAGAAGGCTTTAAAGGGTTTGCTGTGTGCACTTTTACATCTTAATCCGGACGATATTAAATCACTTGTTATACAGAACCCTATTGAAATCGGGGATACAATTGAAGCGAAAGATTTTATGTTTGATATTAAACTTGTGCTCAATGACACTACTATTGTTAACATAGAGCTTCAGGTGGCTAATGAACGGAACTGGCCGGAACGTTCGCTTTCATATCTTTGCCGTAGTTTTGATAATCTTGAAAAGGGTCAAGTATACAAAACTGTCAAGACGGCGATACATATCGGTATTCTTAATTTTGATGTGTTTTCGGAATCACCGGAATTTTATGCCGCATACAAGGTGTCAAATGTTAAAACACATAAGATTTATAGTGACAAGTTTATATTATACGTGCTAAATTTAAATAGATCAGAGTTGGCAACAGAAGAAGACAGAAAGTATGATATTGATTGCTGGGCGCAGTTATTTAAAGCTACTGACTGGGAGGAGATAAAGATGTTGGCTAAGAAGAATAGTGCGATAGTGGAAGCGGCAAATGCAATGTATGATTTTACTGCAGATTCTGTTATTCGTGAGCATTGTCTTATGAGGGAAGAGTTTCAGCGGAGACAGCTTGAAAGAGCAATGTGGGAGAAAGAACTGGAAGAGAAAATTGCACAGTCTGAAGATATACTTGCTAAGACCGAGGACAAACTTACACAGACCGAAGACAAGCTGACACAGACCGAGGATAAACTGACGCAGGCCAATGAAGAGATTGAACGCTTACAGGCTGAACTTGCCGAATTAAAGAATAAAACTGCCTATCCCTATTAATTACGGGACGGGCAGTTTTTTGTTACTGTTACACCAATGCTTTGCCCAGTGCCTGACAAGCGGCGATTGCTTCGGAATCAGGTGCATCATTGCAAATTACGAAGTCGCAAGCGAGGTCGGCGCCATCATTTTTGCAGGTTTCTTCCCAGTTGCGCATCCATTCGCCGTCTCCCCATCCGTAAGAACCGAACAAAGCTATTTTTTTACCGGAAAGCTTTGACACACAAGCTTCAAACATCGGTGCGAATTCACTGTCTTCAAGTTCCTCGGCTCCCATGGAAGGACAACCGAATGCAATTGCATCGAAAGAATCCATCATTTCTGCACTAAATTCAGAAGCGGTAAACATAGAACCTTCTGCTCCCGCACTCTGTACACCTTCAAGAACGGCATTGGCCATTGCCTCGGTATTACCTGTTCCACTCCAATAAACTATTGCGATTTTACTCATAAAAATTCCCCTTTCAACTAAAAGATAGCAATTAATGATAATACGAGTTAGCAATTGCTAACTGCGTATGACTACATTATTATGATGCTTTTAAAAATATATTTCTACTCCAAAATCGTATAAAAAAACTCCGAAACGCAATTGTATAATTATTGTATTTGAAACGCACAACCTTGGCAATTTATGTTGTTTTGGAGTGGAAAGAGGATGCGGATTTGTAATAAAATGAAAGTTAAACAATAGGGTTAGTATACCTTAAGAATGGAGTAAATCATATGATAGATTATATTATTATAGCGGTTCTTCTGGTGCTCATTGCAGTTGGAATACGTTCGGGAATTAAGCATTTTAAAGGCGAAGGCGGTTGTTGCGGCGGAGGAACATATAAGGCACGCAAGAAGAAGTTGGATAACGTAATTGACAAGAGGACATTTGAAGTGGAAGGAATGACCTGTCAGCATTGTCAGAACAGGGTACAGGAAGCGGTTAATTCCATAGACGGAGCTTCAGGAGTGGTTAAACTTAAAAGAGGAATAGTGGTAGTTTCTATGTCACGAAAGATAGAAGATGAAGTGATTAAGAACGCTATTGAAAAAGCAGGTTACAAATGCAAATAGTATAAAAGCTGTATGAGACAGACTAAAAATTCGTTCTGTTTCATACAGCTTTTTTCTGCGGAAAATTGCGTTTCCAAAAGAATTCTTTTGCAAAATCTTTTTATTGATGTTCAAAAGCGTGAAGTTTACGGTATTTTAGGGGGCTTTTACCCATGATTTTGCGAAAGGCAGCTGAAAACTTGCTTGGATTATCGTATCCGTATTTGCCTGCTATTTCAGAGACAGACAGATCTGTATTGACTAACAGAAGAGCGGCTGCCTGCATTCTTTTGCTTCGTATGTACGAGTAAACCGGTACTCCGTACACACCCTTAAAAGAATTTTGCAGATGCGTTTTGGATACGTGAAAATTCTTTGCAATATCTTCAACACGTATATCCTGTTCTATTTTATCTGAAAGATATTCGCAGGTGTTGTTTGCTAAATTTACCTGCGCTTTTGAGAGAGAAAACTCCTGCATTTCTATTCAGCCCCTTTTAATGCTTCAACCATATCGATTTTCTTGTTCTTTCTTGTTACAAACAGACCGACAACAAAGGATACTCCAAAGGTCAACAAGATACTTACAGAGTATGTAAGGAGACCGAGAGTCAGCTTTAACTCGTATTCGGAAACAAGGCTGGTAATAAGAACATGTAAAACAAAAATACCACCCGGAAGTCCGATTAGAACACCCAAAAACGTAAGCCAGATATTCTGGCTGATAAGTATTTTGCCGATATGTCTGTCACGGAAGCCGACAACCTTAAGTGTAGCCAGTTCTCGGGAGCGTTCAACATAACTCATAACACCAAGGTTATAAAGAACTACTGTTCCGAGGACGATTGCGCCGAGTACAAAAACCCAAACCATTATGTTCATGATTTCCATGAAGCTGTCGTAAGATTCCATAAGTGCCACCTTGGATTGTTTGCCGGAGATAAATTCGGCATCGGCAATATCGGAAATGCTTTCATCAGTAAATACTGCACTGATGTGATAGGGAATTCCGACGCTCTCAGCGTATTCTTTTGTCATGGTGATGTTTTCGGTCATAACCGAACGGAGTACACCGGCAACCTTTACTGTATAGGTTTCTTCCTCACCATACGGGGAAAATTCAATAGTATCGCCTATTTTGTAATCATCGGCGAGGCGGAGACATATATAAGCGCCTTCATCGCCAATATCTACAAAATTATTATCTTCGTCAATAAAACGGATTTTGTCATGTTCTACATCATAAATTTCGAGAGTAAGGGCATTGTCGCCTATCTTGATGCTTGAAGCAGCGAGCCAGTCACCGTTATGCTCTTTTGCAAAGCTTACGGTATCTTCGTTGTTTGCATTCTCGGTTATATTTATGCGTGTCGCGTAATTATTTACACTCTCGTTGATGAGTGAGAGAAATCTGTCCATTGTATCCTTCATTCCAAGACCGCCGACAAGCAGGAGCATACAGCCCACTATACCGAAAAGTGTCATAAAGGAACGGGCCTTATGTCTGACAAGATCACGCATGTTCCATTTTGTGCCGAAAGGAAGCATTTGCCAAAGGCGGGTATTTTCGATCTTCATTGCTTTCATTGCCTTAGGAGTGTACGGACGAAGCGCATCCGCAGCCGTACCTTTTAACATTTTTCTGACAGACAGAAAAGCAATAAGAGTAAGGAAAAGCACTGTAAGTATAAGAATTACCGTACAAAAACCGGGAATATACAGCTTCCAGGAAGGCATATCAAGATATGTACCCATCATACCTTTAGGGTTGATGATAAGTCCCGCAATTCCAAAGCCTAAAAGAATACCCAAGGCTGAACCGATAATTCCGAGCGCGAGACCGTATGAACTGTAGTGCATAAGTATTTTGCGGTCGCGGAAACCGAGAGCTTTTAAGGTTCCAATCTGGGTTTTCTCATTGGCGGCAATTCGATGCATCGTTGTTACCATTGTAAGAATGGCAATTGCAAGGAAAAGTACCGGAAGAATTGAACCCATGGTCTGACCTTCTTCAATCTCACTTTGAGGACCTGCGTAAGCCATGTGTTCGTCCTTTGAAAGAAGAAGAGTGGTCTTCACGGGGGAATCGTTTAATACAGATTCCATCTCTGCTTTGCTTAGGTCGGATTTTATATTAATTTGAGGATAATATTCAATGCCGAGTGCATTGAAAATCTTATCGGGAGAGGCATATACAAAGCCGAAATTGTCATAATCAGGCATAAGCTGGTTGCCGTCCGCAACGCATACGGTATACTCGGCACTTTTTATAAGGGCAACAATTTCTCCCTCAATCTGAATTCCTCTGTAGGTAAGGATCAGCGTATCTCCGAGCTTGTAACCATTGGCAGCGGCGTATTTGTCGGAAAGCCAGAAACCGTCACTGTCCTTGTCGTATTCAATGCCTTCGAGAACCAGCATTTTTGAGACAGTGTAATCTTCAGGCGCGAAAAGTGAAAGAGCATCCTCGCTATTCTTTACTCCGACGTTAACGGAAAGTACGCGGCTTGAAGCGTCAATGCCGTCGATATCGATAATTACCGCAATATCCTCTGCGGTAAATCCAAGTTCATTGTAAATACGAAAATCAGCATAATTGGTATCTTCAAAAAACTCACTTGTGTTCTTGTCGAGACTGTACCATTCGATGTGGAAACCTACAAAAACACCTGTACCGATTGCTATCATAATAATCATGGAAAGGAATTGTGCTTTATATTTCCATGCTGTTCTGAAAAGTTTTCTTAAAAGCATCATCACCACTCCACTTCATCGGCGCTCATGGGATTATCCTGTTCTTCGTAGGATTTGATTTTTCCGTTTTTAACGCGGATTACCACGTCTGCCATTTTTGCAATATTCTGGTTATGAGTAACAATTACGATGGTTTTGCCATAGTTTCTTGCCATGGAAAGCAAAAGCTTAAGCACTATTACACCTGTTTCTGAATCGAGAGCTCCTGTAGGCTCATCGCAGAGCAAAATCTTCGGATTTTTAGCAATGGCACGGGCAATGGATACACGCTGCTGTTCGCCGCCCGAAAGCTCGGACGGGAAATTTTTAAGATGGTCATCAAGACCGACTTCCGCGAGTATCTTTTTGGCATCAAGCGCATCGGATGCGATTTCATTTACCAAGGCTACATTTTCGTAAACCGTGAGTGTAGGAATTAAATTATAGAACTGAAAAACAAAACCTACGGTTTTTGCTCTGTAGTCGGCAAGCTCATTGCTTGAAAGTGTGGAAATATCCTTACCGTTTACCGTTATTTTACCGCTTGTGGGACTGTCAAGACCTCCAAGCATATTAAGCAGTGTACTTTTTCCGGCACCGCTGGGGCCGAGAATTACGACGAATTTGCCTTCGTCAAGAGTCATGTTTACATTGTCAAGGGCACGAAGTTCATGGTCGCCGCTTGTGTAAATTCGAGTGACGTTCTCGAATTCTACGATTTTCATAATTTTAGTCTCCTTTACTTGTTATTAAAGTGGTGACATAGAAAATCATCACTTTTGTCATTGGTTAGCAAATGCTAACTCAAATGCAAAAAAGCAACCGCTAAATCGGTTAGCAGTTGCTAATTACTATAATATTCTTTTGGAGCTTTGTCAAGGAAAAATTTGTTATTCTTCAGTGAATTCATTCTTATAATCATCAAACTTCTTCATGACAGCATCATAAGTCTTTGATGAAATATCAGGAAGTTCTTTGCCCCAAGCCTTGGTTGCCTGGTCGTAGCCTTTCTTAAATGCTTCAAGCATTTCGTCCATTTTCTCGGGATCTCCGCCTGATAATGCTTTTGCAAAATCAAATATACGCTGGGATGTCTGCTCAACGCCCCAGTATCCGTCTTCTGAGATGTCTTCCTTAGCCTGAGCGATTATCTCCTCAGTTGCGGTAAATTCACCATTAGCAAATTTCTGCCAGATAGCATCTGCAATCTCTGAAGTTGAAGCCTGCTGTGAAATTAACTTCTGTACCAATTCGCGGAACTGGGCAGTTTTCTCCTCAGCTTCGGCTTTCATCTTGGCAATTGTGTCAGTGTCCTTGACATATGTCTTTTTCTCAGTCTTAGAGGATGCCTCGTATACAGCTGCATTTTCTTCGATAGAAGCATTTAAAATGTTATTGCCGAGTTCAGCGGTAACTTTAGTGCTCTTGGAAGCAGCGGCATATTTTGTCTCTGTAGTGGCAGTTACGTTAGTTGTTGCAATAATTCCGTTTACATTCATAAAAATACCCTCCTTGGTATAGTGCTGATTTATAGTTACAAAAAAAGATTCTAATCCGTTCATCCGTTTTATCGGCATGTCAAAACAAAAACTTAACCCCTTTTAGAAAAAATTTCAAATTAATCTTGTTGCTCATACTTCTAACGTGGTTTATAATAATAGAAGCTATGATTTTTTATGATTTGGAGAAATTATAATGAGAGTAATAAGGTTAAAAGCATATGCAAAAATTAATCTTGGTCTGGACGTTCTTAGAAAGAGAGAAGACGGTTATCATGAGGTCAAGATGGTAATGCAGACAATAGATATGTTTGATAAGGTTGAGCTTGTAAAGGTCAGGAAGCCGGGGATTTTTGTACAGACTAATTTGAAGTATTTGCCGACTAATCAGGATAATCTTGTATATAAAGCAGCGAGACTTTTTATGGATGAATATAAGCTTGCGGGCGGTGTTGAGATTAATCTTAACAAATATATTCCTGTGGCGGCTGGCATGGCGGGCGGAAGCTCTGATGCGGCGGCTGTGTTGTATGGAATGAATAAGTTATACGAGCTTGGACTGTCATTAGAGGAACTTATGAAACTTGGAGTAAAAATAGGTGCGGATGTCCCTTTTTGCATTATGCGCGGAACTGCGCTTGCAGAGGGTATAGGAGAGAAACTTACACGACTTCCTGCGGCACCAAACTGCAATATACTTATTGCCAAACCGCCGTTTTCAGTTTCGACCAAGTGGGTATACGGAAATCTTAAAGCCAATGAGCTTAAGGAGCATCCGGATATCGATAAACTTATAGAGGCTCTTACGGCAGGAGATTTGAAGAACATGGCAGGGTACATGGGTAACGTTCTCGAGACGGTTACGGAGACGGAGTATCCGCAGATAACGGAGCTTAAGAAGATTATGGCAGACGCCGGAGCACTGCGTTCGCTTATGAGCGGAAGTGGTCCTACGGTATTTGGGTTGTTTGAAGATAAAGCGGATGCAGAGAAAGCTTTTAAGGAAATTCAGGATAGGCAACTTGCAAAGCAATTGTATATCACACAGATGATGAATAACGGAGATGAATAAAATGAAGAGAATATTATGTTACGGTGATTCCAATACATGGGGACATGACCCTGAAAACGGCGCAAGAAGAGTTTCTGATGAATATAGATGGGGACAGGTTTTGCAACAGAAACTGGGTGCAGAATACTCTGTAATAGAAGAAGGATTATGCGGAAGAAGAACGGCAGGCGATGGCGTACTTAATCTTCCTGAGAACAGGGGGTGGGACGGATATGAGTATTTTCTTCCGTGTATCAGAAGTCATGTACCGCTTGAACTTGTAATTATAATGCTCGGAACTAATGATTTACAGATACCGTTTGATTTACAACCGGAATATACGGGCGAGATGCTTGGTAAGTATATTGAAGCGATAGAAGAGGTTTCGAGACTTCGAGAGCTTGAGACACCGCAGATTTTACTCATTTCACCGATTGCAGTTGATCCGTCCGTTACAAAGCATGAGTTTTTTAATGAAATAATGGGCGCACAGTCTGTTGAAAAGTCTAAAAAACTTGCACCCATCATTGAGGCGGTGGCAAGAAAATATAACGTACATTATCTTAAAGCGGAGGATTATGCCAAGGCCTCTGAACTTGATGGTATTCATATGAATTCGCAGAATCACGTATTGCTTGGTGAAGCGGTATATAACAAAATAGTTAATGATATTTTTAAATAATCCTAGAAAAATTTGTTCAGGAATTTAAGTATTTTAAAACGGAAAACGACTTTTTCACTAAAAATTAAGTTGTATTCGTCTTCTGCAAGGATTGTTTTAAATGTGTTCTTTGATTCGTCGGGAACAACGCCGTAGGTTGCATCTACAAAACACAGGCGAGGATACAGAACGCACCACCAGTTGGTGCCGTCTCCTTTACCGAGAACTATTTTAAGAGCGGTGTATTCGCCTGCGGGGAGTGTTAAGTCACCGTAGGTTTTTACCGGGAAAAAGTCGTCTTCAATATTGGTGGTAACGCTTGTGTTGCAATTATTTTTACGAAGAACTTCTGCGGCAAGTTTTGTTATTTCCGGTTTCAACTCTTCAAGAACCGATAAGGTTTCTTCTTTTGAAGTTACATCGGCAAGCTTTTCGGAGAGAAATTCAAGGACGGTGTTTTTTACGAGAAGCTTTATGGACTGTTCATATTCTGAATCACCGGCACTCACTACATGGAATCGTACAATGCTTTCGGCAATTCCTTTTTGGATGTCTGCGACAGAAGTTTCGTTATCAGTTATTTTGTCCCGGCCAAGGAAGAGGATAATGGTCAGCGAGATGATTCCCAGGGTAAGAAGTTTGAGTTTGCTTTTTTTGTTGTTTTTCATGGTAATCTCCAATCTGTATGTAATCTTTTTCAAAGTATTGCACAGATATTTAAGGGATATACAATCGGGCAAGATTTCTTTAAAAAGTATTGAATTATATACAAAATAACGATAAAATGTATTAAGTGTATGTGTACATGCATATATATAGTAGTAGAGATAATTTTTGTGACAGTTTAGGAAGACGTGGAAGGAGTAATTTTTATGAAAAAGACTATAGCAGTACTGTTTGGCGGACAATCCTCAGAGCATGATGTGTCCTGTGTGTCTGTTCAGACAGTAGTTTCAAATATTGATAAATCTCTTTATGAGGTAATTCTTGTAGGTATTACAAAGGAAGGAAGCTGGTTACTTGCAGATTCTTTAGATTCAATCGCGAGCGGCCAGTGGAGAGACAGCAAGACTAAGGTTGTATTGTCGCCCGATGCACAGGACAAGTGTGTGTGGATTATTCGTAACGACAATGCGCAGAGCATTGTGGTAGACGTGGTATTTCCGGTGCTCCACGGTCTTTACGGCGAGGATGGAACTGTTCAGGGAATTCTGGAACTTGCAAAGATTCCTTATGTGGGTTGCGGTGTACTTTCATCAGCGGTTACGATGGATAAATTATATACCAAGTTGCTTGTTGATACGCTCGGTATCAGACAGGCTGATTTTGTGGCAGTGATGAAGTCGGAGCTTAAGGATATGGATGCAGCGGTAGCGAAGGTTGAAGCGAAGCTTACATATCCGGTATTTGTAAAGCCTTGTAATGCAGGCTCTTCACAGGGTGTTTCCAAGGCAGCAGACAGGGCAGAGCTTGAAGCGGCACTTAAGCTTGCTGCAGAGCATGACCGTAAGATTCTTGTTGAGGAGACTATTATCGGTCGTGAGCTTGAATGTGCGGTGCTTGGCGGAGAAGAATGTAAGGCTTCCGGCGTAGGTGAGGTGCTTGCGGCGGCAGATTTTTATGACTATGAAGCAAAGTATCACAACGCAGAGTCTAAGACGGATATTGCGCCCGAGCTTCCAGAGGGCAAAGAAGAGGAGATTAGAAAAAAAGCTTTGGCTATTTTCAAAGTGCTTGACTGTTACGGTTTGTCAAGAGTTGACTTTTTCCTCACAAAGGACACTAACGAAGTAGTATTTAACGAGATAAACACAATTCCCGGATTTACGGCAATCAGCATGTATCCGATGCTTTGGGAAGCCAAGGGAATCGGTAAGGAGCAGCTCGTAGCAAGACTTATTCAGAGTGCATTTACAAGAAACAACTAGGCAGGAGGACGAAGGTTCCATGCAGGATATCGGCAGAGCGCAGGCACCTATCGGAGTATTTGACTCGGGTGTTGGCGGACTTACGGTTGCAGCAGAAATCATGAGGCAGCTTCCAAATGAAAGAATGGTATATTTCGGGGACACGGCACGTGTCCCTTATGGCAGTAAATCAAAAGACACGGTAATCAGGTTTTCAAGACAGATAATCAGATATCTTAAGACCTGGAATGTTAAGGCGATTGTAGTTGCATGTAATACGGCAAGCGCGCTTGCACTTCCGGAGATTCAGAAGGAGCTTGATATTCCGATTATCGGCGTTATAGAGCCCGGTGCTATGGTTGCCGCAGCTTCCACGAAGAATGGTAAGATAGGTATCATCGGAACGGAAGGTACTATTAACAGCCATATACATACAAGACTTATAAAAGAACAGAATTCTTCCTTTGAGGTTACGGAGAAGGCATGTCCGCTTTTTGTACCTCTCGTAGAGGAAGGACTTTTCCTTGATACACCCGTAGTGGATACGATTGCGGGACATTATCTTGATATAATGAAGGAGAAGGATGTTGACACTTTGATACTCGGTTGTACACATTATCCTTTCCTTAGAGAGACTATCGGTAAAGTTATGGGGGACAGAGTAAGACTTGTTAATCCCGCATATGAGACGGCGAGAGCGCTCGGGAATCTCCTTAAAGAGCAGGGAATTGCAAGTGAGGAGTCGCCGCACGATAAGGAAAAGCAGTACATTTTCAGTGTGAGCGACGAAGTGCAGAAGCTTTATCAGTTTGCAAAGAATCGTTTCCCGTTCCCGGTGGAGAATGCGCTTCAGATTAATATAGAGGAATATTAAAATGACCAAAGAAGTAATTATCGCAATAAAAGGTCTTCAGTTTGTGGATGACGACAATGACTCGGTTGAGTTTATCACGAACGGCCTTTATTATCTAAAAAACGGCAAGCATTATGTTTTGTATGATGAAATCGTAGAAGGCTACAACGAACCTGCGAAGAACACAATTATTTTCAATGACGAGAAATTTGAGATGATAAAGAAGGGTGTAATCAATACGCACATGGTTTTCGAGGAGAGGAAGAAAAACTCGACATATTATGAGATGCCTTTCGGCAACCTGATGATTGAGACTAACACCAAGCAAGTTAATATTGCAGAGAAGGAAGACGAGGTAACCGTAACCATAAAATACGGTCTGGATGTGAATTATGTGTTTGTGGCAGACTGCGAGATAACCGTTAAAATAAAGTCAAAAAACGCGGAAGAACTGGGCCTTATGGGATAATAAAAATTTTTCAAAAATGTAAAAAAAAAAGTATACATCTAAAAAAAAGTGTGATATATTATTTTCTATCAAAAAGGAAACAACGTTTCCAAAAGGTTTGCAGAGCAAACTTTTTTAGATAAAATACACTTGTAGAGCGAAGGAGCTAACTATGAAGAAGATTTATGAAGGAAAAACAAAGGACGTATTTGAACTTGAGAATGGCAACGTAATGTTGAAATTCAAAGATGACTGTACAGGAAAAGACGGCGTATTCGATCCGGGCGAGAACAGCGTTGGTTTGACAATCGAAGGTATCGGTAAAGCTAATTTACAGACATCTATTCACTATTTCGAGCTTTTGAAGAAAGCCGGAATCAAGACTCATTATGTAGGCGCTAACGTTGAAGATGCAACTATGGAAGTACTTCCTGCAACTGTGTTTGGTCATGGTCTTGAGGTTATCTGCCGTCTCGTTGCTACAGGTAGCTTTATCCGCAGATACGGCGAGTACATTGAGAACGGAACTAAGTTAGAGGGTGGCTATGTAGAGTGTACATTCAAGAATGATGCTCTCGGTGATCCGCTTGTAACAGGAGAAGGTCTTGCAGCACTCGGAATCATGACACCTGAGATGTTCGAGAGCATGAAGGAGCAGACATTAAAGATTACAAAGATTGTTGCTGACGATTTGAAGTCAATCGGTCTTGACCTTTGGGATATCAAATTTGAGTTCGGTTACAACAATAACGAAGTAATCCTTATCGATGAAATCGCTTCAGGTAATATGCGTGTTTACAAGGGCGACAAGATTGTTGAGCCCGTTGAGCTTACAAAGTTGATTTTGAACAGATAATTTAATATGTGTAAATTTAAAAGCGGTCAGATTCGATATCCGACCGCTTTTTGCATATTAAAATATAAATAATGTTCTACACACTAACAGCAAATCCCCGGCCCACAAAAACAGTTACAGAAAAGATTCGCAAGGCAAAGTCTTAAGCAAAATCCGCCCTGTGAGGTCTGGGGCATCTCGTAAGCGCCGCCCATTCCGCTGTACCAGGAGCTACCGCTTTGGAATTGTGAATAAGCCTGACGGTATTGTTGATTGTCGGGCTCGAGTTCGATGGCTGTCTGTATATGTTCAAGGGCGGTGGCCTGATTGCCGAGTCTCATGTTGGCAATGGAGCTGTAGTAATACCAGGTGCCGTTTCTGTCCTGAATGTTTTCAAGAGCGGTAAGGGCTTCACGATAATGACCGCTTTGAATGTAGTTGCGGACTGCACGGAAGTACATATCTTCTGTGGATTCATTACGTGTACGTTGTCCACCGCCGGTGCTGTAATAGCCACCGAAACCAAACGGTCCAAAACCGCCAAAGTTGCCAAAACCGCCGAAATCTTCATAATCGCTGTAACCTTGTCCGCTACGCTGTCCACCATAACTTCCGCCGTAGGCAGAACCATAGCCTTGTCCGCCGTAGCCCTGAGGATTGTCGTAGTAGTCGGCCTTGCCGTCGATTATCGCCTGATATGCGGCCTGGATTTCCTTGAACTTTTCTTCGGCGGCTTCTTTGTTAGGGTTGTTAACGTTGGCGTCGGGGTGATATTTACGACTCAAATTTCTATATGCTTTTTTAACTTCGTCTGCGCTTGCGTTCCTTGAAACGCCAAGCACATCATAAGGATTTTTCATTTGAGGAGTCCTTCTTATTATTTTTTTTGTTAAGCTTAAGCTCGTATTGTGTCCACATGCCGGAATATATGATATTGCGCAAAATCTCCACATGCTCGACGAGAGGTAGTTTCTCGAATTCCTTGGCACATTCTGCCGAAATCATTGTAAGAAGTTGCTTAATCCAGGCGTCGATATTGACGTCCTTGGAGGCAAGAGGGTTAAAATGCTTCTTCTTAATATCCTCTTCCAAATCAACGTAGGCGTCAAGAATATATATAAATTTGCCCATGTAAAAGCCGATGCTTCGAAGATGTGGCTCCCACATGTCTTTGTCAACTACAAAGATTTCGCTCATAATATTGCCGAAAATTCCTGATAATTTGTCGATGTTGGTCTCGTTAGCGGCTTCTGCAGCCGTAAGAGCATCAAGGTTATCTTTTATGACAGAGGTTTTTTCGGGGTAACGCTCTGAAAGTGCCTGAACATTCTTCTTGATGAGATCAGCATAGGCTTTTCTTGACATACGCTTGTCGTCTGCCCAATCGTCCATACACTTATAATAGCTCAAAACAAGTGTCATGTCAGCAACATAATCGGTGTATTTGTTGGTGCGGTATGCATTTTTCCTGAAAGGATGTGCAAAGCAGCGACAGCATGAGTGACAGTTCTCGGGCTCGTAAAGCGAGGTAAGAAGCATCACAAGAAAAGTCATGTCGTAACTGAGTGAAAGCTGTGCACGTCTGCCAAATCTTTTCTTTAAGGTATTGCAAAGACCGCAATAATATTCATGATAGCAATCGAACTCTTTGAATTTGAGTTCCTGTTTGTTGACCGTAATAAAACCAAACATAGGATTTAGCTCCTTTTGATAAAACGATATTGGCACTTGGGGCATGTAATCTCAATCTTGCCCTTGCCGCTTGGTACACGGATTTTCTGGTGGCATTTTTTGCACATGAAAATTGTATGTGTAGAAGGAGCGGAGGAGTTACCGCGTCCCGACTTAAATTTGTTCTTAAGCTCTCCGAACTTATATCTTATAAAGGCAGTTTTGTCTAAGAACCACCTGTTCTGGGCACTTCTTTTTGCATAATCTTTTGAAAAAATCCTGACATATCCGTATATCATCGCCACGGTTCCGATAAGGCTTAATATAGGAGATTTAAAAAACATATTTAAGATGATGACAATCATACCGGTCCAAAGAAGGAAGTTGGAAAGTTGGTCCATTCCGTAGCGTCCCATCATAAAACGAATCAATTTTTCTCTCATTATAATTCACCTGCTTAAATTAATATGTTACTATTTTGACCGTTTTAATCGTTTTAGTCAATGGCTTTAAGTGATAATTAACAAATTTAAGAAAATGTTTACAAATTTGCGAAAAATCCGAAATGTCCTTTTATAGGTTTGCTTGAAAAATAATTGACAACAGAATTAAACAGTGTTATTATATGTCTAGTTCACGAAAATCAAAAAGGAGAAGTACATGAACAAACAAGAATCGGATATTTTGAACGAATTACATATGAGAGAGTATACCAATCAGCGTGCTTTGGCGGAGTTTACGGGGTATTCACTTGGAGCCGTGAACAAAAGTTTGAAGAGTTTGGCAGATGAAGGTTACATTGATAATAAAATGGAGCTTACGGATAAGGCGAAGAGGGAGTTTAAGGCAAATGCTCCGCAGAATGCGATAATCCTTGCAGCAGGCTACGGTATGCGAATGGTTCCGATTAATACAGAGGTGCCAAAAGGGCTTCTTGAGGTGGACGGTGAGCCGCTTATAGAGAGAACAATTAAATACTTACGTGAGGTCGGAGTGCAAAATATTTATGTTATTGTCGGATATATGAAGGAGCACTATGAGTATCTTATTGACGAATATAATGTTGAACTCGTGGTTTGCAACGAATATGCCCATAAGAATAATTTGCATTCGCTTAAGCTTGTAGCGGATAAGATTTCAAATAGTTACATAATTCCATGTGATATTTGGTGCGGAACCAATCCTTTCAGTAGGAATGAACTGTATTCGTGGTATATGGTTACTGATATGATAGACAAGGACAGTACAGTCAGGGTTAATCGTAAGATGGAGCTTGTAACGACGGATGCGTCTTCGGGTGGCAATGCGATGATAGGTATTGCTTACATTAAAGAGGAACAGGCAGAGGCACTTCGTAAGAAGATTGCTGAAATGTGCGCCAATCCTAACTATGACGGAGTTTTTTGGGAGGAAGCGCTTTTTGAAAAGGACAGGATGATATTGCTTGCCAAGGTTGTTTCGGGGGAGAAAATCATAGAGATTAATACATATGAACAGCTTAGGGATCTCGACAACGGTTCCAATCATCTAAAAACGGGAGCGATAAATATAATTGCCGACACGCTTGATGCCGGAGAAGACGAGATAGTAGATATCAACCTTCTTAAGAAGGGAATGACGAATCGTTCATTCATTTTTAACTGCAAAGGCAAAAAATACATCATGCGTATTCCGGGCGAAGGAACGGAGCAGTTAATTAATCGTAGGGAAGAAGCAACTGTGTATAATGTCATCCGTGATAAAAATATCTGTGACGACATAGTATACATTAATCCGGACAATGGTTATAAGATTACGGAGTTTTTGCCGGATGCAAGAAACTGTGATGCATTTGATGCAGAGGACGTTAAAAAGTGCATGAAGAGGCTTAGGGACTTTCACGAGCAGAAATTATCAGTAGACCATAGATTCGATCTTTTTAAACAAATAGACTTTTACGAATCTTTGTGGGATGGCAAACCGTCGGTATACCGTGATTATAAGAAGACAAAGGAGCAGGTACTTAAGTTAAGGCCTTACATAGAAAAGTACAAATGTGAGGAAGTTCTTACACATATAGATGCGGTTCCCGATAATTTCCTTTTCGTGCGGGGAGCGGACGGCAAGGAAGATATTCGTCTTATTGATTGGGAATATTCGGGTATGCAGGACCCTCATGTGGATATTGCGATGTTTTGTGTTTATGCGATGTATGACAGGGAATACGTGGATGCGCTTATCGACGCATATTTTACAGAGGGTTGTACTCAGGAGATTCGTATAAAAATATACTGCTATATAGCGGTATGCGGTTTACTCTGGAGTAACTGGTGCGAGTATAAAAGAGAACTCGGTATAGAGTTTGGGGAGTATTCGCTTCGCCAGTACAGGTTTGCAAAGGAGTATTACAGAATAGTTAAGGATTTAGGAGGAGTATAAAATTATGGATAAAAAAAGTGTTAAAAAGAATCAGATAGACTGGATGATTACATTGGTGCCGCTTGCAATAGTAGTTGCATTGTGTTTTGTGTTTTTCTTTTTGCCGGAACAGTCTAACGTAATTCTGAGTAAGGTAAGATTTTTCTTTGGTGATACATTTGGAGTGTATTATCTTGTTATCGGTCTCGGAATCTTTATTGTTTCGATTTATATTGCAATGTCCAAGTATGGTAATATAGTGCTTGGTGGTAAAGACGAGAAACCAAAGTATTCATTCTTTGCATGGGGCTCCATGATGTTTACCTGTGGTCTTGCGGCGGATATTTTATTTTACTCATTTTCTGAGTGGATTTACTATGGAACAGACCCACATGTGACAAGTATGGGAACGCTTCAGGAGTGGGCAGGAGTATATCCCTTATTTCATTGGAGTTTTATTCCGTGGGCATTTTATCTTGTGCTTGCGGTAGCATTCGGATTTATGCTTCATGTAAGAAAAAGAGACAGACAGAAATATTCAGAGGCTTGTCGTCCATTGCTTGGTAAGCATACTGATGGTATTCCCGGTAAAATAATCGATTTGCTTGCGGTATTTGCACTTCTTGCCGGAACAGCAACAACTTTTAGTGTTGCTACACCGCTTATGGCAAGCATTATTAATGAATTGTTTGGGTTCGAGATGAGCAGAACACTCATAACAATAATTATTCTTTTGGCAACCTGCGCAGTGTATACATTTTCATTATTGCATGGATTTAAAGGAATCAGCAGACTTGCAAATATTTGTATTTTCCTGTTCTTCGGATTGATTATTTTTGTAGTATTATTTGGAGGGGAGACCAGATATATTATCGAAACAGGTGTTGAGTCGTTTGGAAGAATGATTCAGAATTTTATCGGACTTTCTACATTTTCAGATCCGATGCGAGAAAACAGCTTCCCACAAAATTGGACGATTTACTACTGGGCATACTGGATGGTTTGGTGTGTTGCGGCGCCATTCTTTATCGGAAGTATTTCAAAGGGAAGAACTATCAGACAGACTATTTTTGGCGGATATGTGTTTGGTGTAGGTTCAACAATCGTAAGCTTTATTGGTCTCGGCAATTATTCCATGGGACAGCAGGTTTCGGGAAAAGCAGATTTTATCTCGCAGTATCTTGAAACGGGCGATATGTACGGCACAATCATCGAGATGATTAAGTCCATGCCTTGCGCAACACTTATTCTGATTGTCGTACTCATAACAATGATGTTGTTTTACGCAACATCATTTGACTCAATTGCGCTTACGGCATCCTGCTACAGTTATCACAGACTTGAGGAGGGTAAATCACCTCATAAGTTAATCCAGCTCATGTGGTGTATCCTGCTTATATTATTACCGATAGCACTTGTTTTTGCAGAGAGTTCTATGAACAATCTGCAGTCGGTAAGCATTGTGGCCGCCTTTCCAATCGCAATAGTGTTAGTACTTATAGTTGTGAGCTTTATGAAGGATGCTAAGAAATATATGAGCGAAGAAACTAAAGAAGATGTTTAATTGTATGGGTGGGGTTTTAAATAAAAAAAGTCCTCTGCGATTCTGCAGAGGACTTTTTAATTGCTATGATTATTTCTTCTCAGCTTTTGCTTTCATGTCTTCGAGCTTCTCGCGGAAGGATTTCTTACGCTTGCCTTCGTAAACCGGTCCGCGGATTCTCTTCGCGCTTGTGATGTAAAGGCCGCTTACTGTAGCTTTAACTTCCTGCTTGGGAAGAAGCGTTTCGTAAACCCTGGGCTCAGCGATTAAAGACATTACCCTGGAGCCGACTTTAACTTTGACAATGGGCATTTTGTATAGGTTGGCGTATTTGGGAGTTGACTCCAAAACAACCTTCGGAAGCCCGGCGTCTTTTAACTTCATTTTCTTCTTGTCGATGATAAACAGTGTCATCGTCTGCTGCGCGGCATCCATGGCTGCCTTGCTCTCTGCCTGCTTCTTCTCGGCTTTCTTACCAAGGAAGAAGAGAAGGACTGCAATTACACCAAGTACGATAACTACAATCAACAATATCTTTAAAAATAAATCCATAACTCAGTTGTATTCCTTTCTAAAACTTAATTATTCACCGAATACAGCCTTGTAATCAGCCTGGAACTTAGCAATACCCTGATCTGTAAGGGGATGCTTTGTCATCTGCTCGATTACACCGTAAGGAACTGTTGCGATGTCAGCACCTGCGAGTGCACAGTCTGTTACGTGAATCGGGTTACGAACAGAAGCTGCGATAATCTCTGTATCGATATCATGAATAGCGAAGATTTCAGCGATATCACGGATTAAATCGATACCGGGCTGTGAAATATCATCAAGACGTCCAAGGAAAGGTGAAACATATGTAGCACCTGCTCTTGCTGCAAGTAAAGCCTGATTAGCGCTGAAAACAAGAGTAACGTTAGTCTTGATACCTTCAGCAGAAAGAACCTTAGTAGCCTTTAATCCTTCTACTGTCATGGGAATTTTAACAACCATGTTCGGGTGAAGCTTTGCAATCTCTCTACCTTCTGCAATCATACCTTCAGCATCAACTGTAGTAGCCTTAACTTCGCCGCTGATAGGTCCGTCAACGATAGAAGCGATTTCCTTTAATACGTCTTCCTGTGAACGGCCGCCTTCCTTTGCGATAAGAGAAGGGTTAGTTGTTACACCACAGATAACGCCCATGTCATTTGCTTTTCTGATATCTTCTACTTTAGCTGTGTCAACAAAAAATTTCATATAATATGTCTCCTTATAAATTTATAGTATTTCCTGCTAGAAGTATTGTACCATTTTTTTTAATAAATGCAAATAGAATTTGCAAGAATGAGGCAAGCTTATAAGGTGAGGTGTAATAAAATGGCATATATATGGTACGGAGCCTTCTTTTTCAATCTGATACTTGCTCTTGTAATAGTGTTTTTTCAGCGTCGCGATCCCAAAACAGTATGGGCGTGGCTTCTGGTGCTTTATTTTTTGCCGCTTGTCGGTTTCGTTCTTTATTTGTTTTTTGGACGAAATTTTTATTGCGAAAGAAAATTTAAGAATAAAGTGATTGAGGATATGCGTGTGGTGGAGGCCGGTAAGCAGGATGAAAAAATTATTCTTAATGATTTTACGGTGTCGGATAAGGTGAATGAGGATTATGTAAATCTTGTGAGACTCAATCTGCGTACAGGGAGTTGTTTTTATACGGAAAATAATGCCGTGGATATTTTTACGGATGGTAACAGTAAGTTTGATGCGCTTATTGAAGCTATAGAAAAGGCGGAGAAATTTGTGCTTTTGCAGTATTATATAATCCGAGAGGATATTGTGTTTGAAAGGATTTGCAGATGTCTTAAGAAAAAGGCGGCTACAGGGGTTAAGGTGTATGTGCTTGCGGACGGTGTAGGAAGCAGGAAAATTCCCGGCAGACGTTGGAAGGAACTTGAGGCAACGGGAGTTCGGGTAAATTTATTTTTTCCGGCGATTGCAAAGAAGATAGACTTGAGAGTAAATTACCGTAACCACAGAAAAATTGTGGTTATTGACGGAGCTGTTGGTTTTATGGGAGGCTTTAATATCGGTAAGGAGTATTTGGGAATAGATAAGAAATATGGTTACTGGCGTGATACGCATCTTAAAATTGAGGGCGATGCCGTTATGGAGCTGATGCTTAAATTTGTACAGGATTGGAACTACGCGGCGGAGACGGAGAGAGAAAGTCTGGGATATAAGGATTTTGTTATGCAGAAGAGAAGCAGGGAGATTGTGGAGAAGAATGGGAAAGCACAGGATGGCGTAGGTATCCAGATTATATCAAGCGGTCCGGACATAAAAAACGAGCAAATCAGGGACAATTTTCTCTATATGATTTATCATTCCCGGAAAAATATTTATATTCAGAGTCCGTATTTTATTCCGGATGAGGCTGTGTTTTGTGCACTTAAGATGGCGGCACAGAGGGATGTTGAGGTGAAAGTAATGATTCCGTGTAAGCCTGACCATCCCTTTGTATATTGGGCGACACTTTCTTTTGTCGGGGATTTATTGCGCTGTGGTGCAAAATGTTATGTATACCAAAGCGGATTTTTGCATGCGAAATCAATTATGGTGGATGGGATTGTGTCGTCAGTCGGAACAGCTAATATGGATGTTAGAAGCTTTAAACTGAATTTTGAAGTAAATGCAATGATTTATGATGCCGACGTAACTAAGGAGCTGGAACAGATTTTTCTGAAGGACATCGGAAAATCCCGAGAGCTTACGCTGTATGATTACAGGCAGAGAGGTTTTGGGGTGCGGGTTAAAGAACAGGTGTCTAGGTTACTGTCGCCGTTGTTGTAAGTGTTTTGTAATGCTTGTTGATATATATAACCACAAAAATCCAAAACTCCACCCGCGCATGTCTTGACAACACTGTATTTTATGGGATAAAATTACATCTTGGTAAATATGGTAAAGAAAGATATGCCGGATTCAGGCAGGAGGACAAATCGTGTCAAATATCAGAGAAGAAATCAACAGAAGAAGAACATTTGCAATTATTTCTCACCCCGATGCAGGTAAGACTACATTGACTGAGAAGTTTTTATTATACGGCGGAGCGATTAATATGGCGGGCTCCGTAAAGGGTAAGGCTACGGCGCGTCATGCCGTGTCTGACTGGATGGAGATTGAGAAGGAAAGAGGTATTTCCGTAACTTCATCGGTTTTGCAGTTTGAGTACGACGGTTACTGCATCAACATACTTGATACACCGGGTCACCAGGATTTCTCAGAGGATACCTATCGTACACTTATGGCAGCGGATTCCGCGGTCATGGTAATCGATGCGTCAAAGGGTGTTGAGGCACAGACACGTAAGCTTTTCAAGGTATGTGTAATGAGACATATTCCGATTTTTACTTTTATTAATAAATTAGATCGTGATGCAAACGATACTTTTGATTTGCTCGACGAGATTGAAAAAGAGCTTGGTATCGCAACTACACCGATTAACTGGCCGATTGGTTCAGGTAAGAATTTTAAGGGTGTGTACGACCGTAACAGCCGTAAGGTTGTAATGTTTTCCGACACAGAGAAGGGAACCAAGGAAGGCGAGGTAACGGAGATTGATATTGATGATCCGAAGCTTGCCGATTATATAGGCGAAGACGCCAAAGAGAAACTTCTTGAGGAGATGGAGCTTCTTGACGGCGCAGGTGCAGATTTTGATATCGACCTTGTAAGCAAGGGGGAACTTTCACCGGTATTTTTCGGTTCTGCACTCACAAACTTCGGTGTTGAGATTTTCCTTAAGCATTTCCTTAAGATGACTTCTTCACCGCTTCCGAGAAAGGCAGACATCGGAGAGGTAAATCCTTTTGATGAGAGCTTTTCTGCATTTGTATTTAAGATTCAGGCTAACATGAACAAGGCGCACCGCGACAGAATTGCTTTTATGAGAATCTGTTCGGGCCAGTTTGATGCCGAAAAAGAAGTTTATCATGTTCAGGGTAACAAAAAGCTTCGTCTTTCACAGCCGCAGCAGCTTATGGCGCAAGAGAGAAAGGTTATCGATGAGGCTTATGCAGGAGATATCATCGGTGTGTTTGATCCGGGTATTTTCTCAATCGGCGATACGATTTGTATGCCGGGCAAAAAGTTCGAGTACGAGGGAATTCCGACATTCGCACCCGAGCATTTTGCAAGAGTACGCCAGCTCGACACAATGAAGAGAAAACAGTTTACCAAGGGTGTTTTCCAGATTGCACAGGAAGGTGCAATCCAGATTTTCCAGGAGTACAATACAGGTATGGAGGAAATCATCGTTGGCGTTGTAGGTGTACTTCAGTTTGACGTTCTCAAATATCGCCTTGAGAATGAATATAATGTTGAAATCAGACTTGAGCCGCTTCCTTACGAGCATATACGCTGGATTGTCAGCAAGGATACCGATCTTGATAAGATTACGGGAACTTCAGATATGAAGAAGATTAAGGATCTTAAGGATAATCCTCTTCTTTTGTTTGTTAACAGTTGGAGTGTCGGAATGGTGCTTGACCGTAATCCGGGACTTGAGCTTTCGGAGTTCGGACGTAATATGTAAAATAGAATTCAGTTATATAAAAAGTCTCCGCGCAGTATTTAATTTAAAAACCAGATATGCCAAACATTTCAATGAGCCCTTAAGCTCAAAATTGTTTCAGCAATGGCTTCAACAATTTTAAGGTCTCATTTCCATGGCATATAAAGGTTTTGAAATTAAATACTGCGCGGAGACTTTTTGTGTAATTGAATTTTATTTTATAAGATTATAAAGCTATTGTACGAGTGCTATAGGGTTTCAAGAATCAATATTATTCTTCGCTGTTCCCTGTGTAATTCAGTGCAATACCATTTACCTCAACATTATCCCCCATCTCAATTACGATACAACGCCTTCCGTCAACCATCTGCGTGTTAACAAGGTATGAGAATTCAGGGTCAACCTTAATTACAACATTCGGAGTCTTAACTTCGAAGCTTCTTGTGTTGGCAACATTGATTGCAAGAAGCTCTGTATCCTCCTTGGTAACAGTCATGTCGTATGTATGGTCGAAGTTCTCAAGACGCTCGTCTTCAAGACCGCTCTCATATAAAAGATCCTTAACCTGAGGCTTGCTTAATGTAAGAGGTTCAGGGAAATCCTTATGTTCTTCAATCATTTCATTAAGACGTTCATGAATGTTCTTAACTACTTCATATTCGCAGTTCTCTCCGAGTGTATTGGCAATAAGTGCCTGGAAGGTCTCTTTCTGACTGTTGGCAGGAAGAGGAAGACCGCAACCTAGGAACGAGTCCACAAAAGAAAGCATAAGCTCATTCGGGTTTTTTGAAAAATAAAGGGTGGCATGGATATCGGTGCTTCTCTCGTTGAATGCCGGGAAAAGGAACCCTTTTTCGGGCTTATCAACAATCCAATCCTGTACGCGGTTATGGATGGAGTTCTCTTCAGCATTGTAGCTGAGTCCGGGCTTGGAGAGTGTAACGGGGCAAATGCTACAGAGAATATGCTCAAATACCTCATCGGAAGCATCGTCCATCTCGAGTCCGTCGCTTGTTTTGCCGGGAACATCATATACGGAGTGTATCAAAAGTATAAGGAAATTACCGGGTGCATCGTAGTGCTCGATAATCTTATCGTAGAACTCACCAATTAATTCAGTGTCAGTAAGTTTGCTTTCTCTTAATCTGTATAAAAATTCCTGTGTGCCGCCTTCAGCCTCTTCCTTCATGGGAAAGTTAAGGTTTAAAAGATTACGGCCTACAGTTCCGCCCAGAGTCTTTCTGAACAGCTCATAATACTTGAAGCGTTCTTCCTCAGGGAGCGAGAGAAAAGCCTCTTTAAATTCAAGCTTTTTTTGCTTCTCACCATCTACATAGCAACCGCATATGCGGGTAATTGCGCAGTTCTTGTCATTGAATTGTTTACGGATTTCGTTAACTTCTTTTTTTATCATTGTTATTGCCCTTCTTACATTATAATCGTTAATTTAATTTAAGGTTCTTAAACTAACATTACATAATTTTATAATATTTTAGTCAAGTTTGTCAATCAAACCAATTTCTTACTATATGTAAAAATATTACATATAATGGAAAATAATGTTTACAAAGTGCATACAAATATAATATAATTGAATACATGGGAACGGTTGCCCCTTGAGAGAGGGGGAGGATGCCTATGCAATATGTTACATATGATAACCTCATACAGTTGGGATTGCTCATAGTAGCTATTATAGGTCTCGTTTATGAGATAAGTCACAGAAAGACAAAATAGACCGCCCCGAGCCTGAGAACTTGGACAGTCTATTTTAGTTCATTTCACTTGCAAGGGGTACAACCTAGTACCTCTATCTAGGAAAATTTTAACACATCTCTTTATTTTTGTAAATATCCATTCTATTCCATATTACAATATATTTTTACTAAATAACTTTGTGCATTCTCAAGTTTTCTCGTCTAAACTACTAAAAATTATCTTTCGCTTGAAAAAAGCCTGAAAATGTGTTACGATGATAGCACTATTTATAGAAAAGACTATGATGGAGACAGTAGAATTGCCCAAACGTCCAAGCGAGCCGGAGTTGGTGTGAGTCCGGTACAAGTAAGGTTATTTGAATATCACTCCGAAGTTGCAGAGCCTAAAGCGTTGCGAGTAAGTTCTGACGGGTTTCCGCCGTTATCGGGAGCGCATATGAAGTGTATGCAGAGTAACAGGTGGTTTTGCGAGGTTTGGCCTTCGTCCTTTTACGGACGGAGGCTTTTCATTTGGCGAAAGCCGAATCAACGAAAGCACACAAGTGCTTGAGTACAAGAAGGAGGATAATTATGTACGACAAAGTATCGACAGACTTGAATTTCGTGCAGAGAGAGAAGAAGGTTGAACAGTTCTGGAAGGACAATAAGATTTTCGAGAAGAGTATGGAAGCCAGAAAAAATGGCGAGACATACACTTTTTATGACGGACCGCCTACGGCAAACGGTAAGCCGCACATCGGTCACGTACTTACACGTGTAATTAAGGATATGATTCCGCGTTATCGTACAATGAAGGGCTACATGGTTCCGAGAAAGGCCGGATGGGATACACACGGTCTTCCGGTTGAGATTGAGGTTGAGAAGTTACTCGGCCTTGACGGTAAGGAGCAGATTGAGAACTATGGTCTTGAGCCTTTCATTAACAAATGTAAGGAAAGTGTTTGGAAGTACAAAGGAATGTGGGAGGATTTCTCCGGCACTGTAGGCTTCTGGGCAGATATGGATGATCCTTACGTTACTTACCATGATAACTTTATCGAGTCAGAGTGGTGGGCGCTCAAAGAAATCTGGAATAAGAACCTTTTGTACAAGGGTTTCAAGATTGTTCCTTACTGCCCGAGATGTGGAACTCCGCTTTCAGCACAGGAAGTTGCACAGGGCTATAAGGATGTTAAAGAACGTTCTGCAATCGCACGTTTCAAAGTAGTAGGCGAGGATGCATATATTCTTGCATGGACAACTACACCTTGGACACTTCCGTCCAACGTTGCACTTTGTGTTAACCCGGTTGAGTCATATGTTAAGGTTAAATGCGCAGACGGCTACACATATTATATGGCAGAGGCACTCTGCGATACAGTACTTGGCAAGTTCAAGACAGAAGATGCTCCGGCATATGAAGTTTTAGAGAGATATACAGGTAAGGATTTGGAATACAAGGAATACGAGCCGTTATTTGACTGCGCTCTTGACATCTGTAAGGCACAGAACAAGAAAGCACATTACGTTGTATGCGACGGCTATGTAACTCTTTCAGACGGTACAGGTGTTGTTCATATCGCACCTGCATTCGGTGAGGACGATGCCAAGGTAGGACGTGCTTACGATTTACCTTTTGTACAGCTTGTAGACAGTAAGGGTGAAATGACCAAAGAGACTCCTTACGCAGGCGTATTCGTTAAAAAGGCAGACCCGATGGTTTTAACAGACCTTGACAAAAAAGGCCTTCTTTTTGATGCGCCTAAGTTTGAGCACAGTTATCCTCACTGCTGGCGTTGTGATACACCGCTCATCTACTATGCTAGAGAGTCATGGTATATCAAAATGACAGCCGTTAAGGATGATTTGGTTCGCAATAATAATACAATTAACTGGATTCCTGAGTCCATCGGTAAGGGTCGTTTCGGTGACTGGCTCGAGAACGTACAGGACTGGGCTATTTCACGTAACCGTTATTGGGGAACTCCTCTCAATATCTGGGAGTGTGAGTGTGGATACCAGCATTCCGTAGGAAGCCGCGCAGAGCTCGCAGAGCTTACAGGCGATCCTGAGACAGCTAAGGTTGAGCTTCACAAGCCTTATATCGATGCAGTTACCTTCCTTTGTCCTAAGTGTGGCAAGCACCACATGAAGAGAGTTCCGGAGGTTATCGACTGTTGGTTCGATTCAGGTGCGATGCCTTTTGCACAGCATCACTATCCTTTTGAGAACAAGGAGCTTTTTGAAGCACAGTTCCCGGCACAGTTTATTTCAGAGGCAGTTGACCAGACAAGAGGTTGGTTCTACTCACTTCTTGCAGAATCAACACTTCTTTTCAATAAGGCACCTTATGAGAACGTAATCGTACTTGGTCACGTTCAGGACGAGAACGGTCAGAAGATGAGTAAGTCAAAGGGTAACGCAGTAGACCCGTTTGATGCTCTTGAGAGCTTTGGCGCAGATGCGATTCGTTGGTATTTCTATATCAACAGCGCACCATGGTTGCCTAACCGTTTCCATGACAAGGCCGTTATGGAAGGTCAGCGTAAGTTCATGGGTACATTGTGGAACACATATGTATTCTTTGTAACATATGCAAGCATTGATGAGTTCGATGCAACAAAATACACATTAGATTATGACAAGCTTCCTGTTATGGATAAATGGCTTTTGTCAAAGCTTAATTCAGTAATCAAGGCAGTTGATAACAACCTTGAGAACTACAGAATTCCTGAGGCTGCAAGAGCACTTTCAGAATTTGTTGATGAGATGAGTAACTGGTATGTAAGACGCTGCCGTGACCGTTTCTGGGCAAAGGGCATGGAGCAGGATAAGATTAATGCGTACATGACTCTTTATACAGCACTTGTTGATATCTGCAAGGCGGCGGCTCCGATGGTACCGTTTATCACAGAGGAGATTTACCAGAACCTTGTACGCAGCATCAATAAGACTGCACCCGAGAGTATTCATTTGTGTGATTTCCCTGTAGTAAATGAAGCATGGATTGATGCAACACTTGAGGCAGACATGAAGAAGGTTGTTGAAATCGTTGTACTCGGTCGTGCTTGCCGTAATGCAGCTAATATTAAGAATCGTCAGCCTATTGCCGATATGTATGTGCGTCAGGAAGACGAGGGCAGTGCGCTTTCAGATTTCTATGCAGAAATCATCAGAGATGAGCTTAACGTTAAAAATGTTAAATTTACATCTGATGTAAGCGCATTTACAAGCTACAGCTTTAAGCCGCAGTTAAAGACACTCGGTAAGCGTTTCGGAAGCAGACTCAATGCACTCCGTGAGGTTCTTAACAACCTTAACGGTAATGCGGCAATGAGCGAGCTTAATACCAAGGGCACACTTACAATTGTTGTTGAGGGAACAGAAGAAGTGCTTGAGAAGGACGATTTGTTAATCGAGGCAGCGCAGGTTGAAGGTTATGTTTCAGACAGCGACAGAGGAATTACGGTTGTTCTTGATACGAACCTTACAGAAGAGCTTATCGAGGAAGGTTTCGTACGTGAGGTAATCAGCAAGATTCAGACAATGCGTAAGGAAGCAGGCTTCGAGGTTACAGACCGTATCATCGTTTACCAGAGCGGTAATGATAAGCTTGCTGAGATAATCAAGAAAAATGAGGAAGAGATTAAAGGCGTTGTACTTGCTAACGAGATAGTAACAGGCAAGATTGACGGCTATAATAAAGAGTGGGATATTAATGGGGAGAAGACAGAATTAGGTGTAGTAAGACAGTAAAGGAGTAATTTATGAAACGTACATTTAATAAAGAATTCTTCAAAAGAAGCGTAGTTTATAACGTAAAGACGTTATACAGAAAGTCCCTTGAGGAGGCAACTCCGAAGCAGATATTTGCAGCTGTAGCCTATGCTGCAAAGGACTCTATCATTGATGCATGGATTGCAACCCAGAAGGAATATGACAAGGCGGACCCCAAGACAGTATACTATTTGTCAATGGAATTTTTGATGGGTCGTGCACTTGGTAACAACCTTATCAACCTTACATTTTATGATGAGGTAAAAGAAGCTCTTGAAGAGCTTGGTTGTGACCTTAACCTTATTGAAGACCAGGAGAGAGATGCAGCGTTAGGTAACGGTGGTCTCGGAAGACTTGCAGCGTGCTTTATGGATTCGCTTGCAACTTTAGGTTATTCGGCATATGGTTGCGGTATCCGTTACAAATACGGTATGTTCAAGCAGGAGATTAAAGACGGTTATCAGATTGAAGCACCGGATAACTGGCTTAAGCATGGCAATCCTTTCGAGATGAGACGTGAAGAGTATGCCAAGGAGATTCGTTTTGGCGGACATGTAAATTGCTATACAGACGAGAACGGAAGAAATCATTTCGTACAGGAAGGTTATCAGGCAATCAGAGCCGTGCCTTATGATTTGCCGGTAGTAGGTTACGGTAACAACGTAATCAATACACTTCGTATCTGGGATGCAGAGCCGCTCCAGCAGTTTAACCTTTCATCATTTGATAAGGGTGACTACCTTAAAGCGGTTGAGCAGGAAGCTCTTGCAAAGACTATCGTAGAAGTGCTTTATCCGAACGATAATCACTATACAGGTAAGGAACTTCGACTTAAACAGCAGTATTTCTTTGTATCTGCAAGCTTGCAGACAGCAGTTGAGAAATACATGAGCAATCATGACGATATTCATAAGCTCTATGAGAAGGTAACAATCCAGATGAACGATACTCATCCGGCTATGTCTGTTGCAGAGCTCATGAGAATTCTTATGGATGATTATAAGCTTGAGTGGGACGAGGCATGGGAGATTACAATCAAGACCTGTGCTTACACTAACCACACAATTATGGCAGAGGCACTTGAGAAATGGCCTATCGACTTGTTCTCAAGACTTTTGCCCCGTGTATACCAGATTATTGACGAGATTAACAGAAGATTCGTTAAAGAAGTTGAGGAAAAATATCCTAACCAGTACGAGAAGGTACGCAAGATGGCAATCCTTTATGAAGGACAGGTAAGAATGGCAAACCTTGCAATTGTAGGCGGATATTCAGTTAACGGTGTTGCAAGACTTCATACAGAGATTCTTAAGAAGGAGACACTTCGTGACTTCTATCAGATGATGCCTGAGAAGTTTAACAGCAAAACTAACGGTATTACACAGAGAAGATTTCTTTTGCACGGAAATCCTCTTCTCGCAAACTGGGTAACAGATCATATCGGCGACGGCTGGATTACAGCGCTTGACCAGATGAAGAAGCTTGTGCCTTTTGCAGATGATGCTAAGTGTCAGAAGGAATTCATGGAGATTAAATATCAGAACAAGATTCGTCTTGCCAAATATATTAAAGAGAATAACGGTATTGATGTAGACCCGAATTCTATTTTCGATGTACAGGTTAAGAGACTTCACGAGTACAAGCGTCAGCTTCTCAACATTCTCCATGTTATGCACCTGTATAACAAGCTCAAGGCTAATCCGGGAATGGACATGCAGCCTGTAACATTTATCTTCGGTGCTAAGGCATCCGCAGGTTACCACAGAGCAAAATCAATCATCAAATTGATTAACAGCGTTGGTGACGTGGTTAACAACGACGCATCAATTAACGGTAAGATTAAAGTTGTATTTATCGAGGACTACAGAGTATCCAATGCAGAGCTTATATTTGCTGCTTCTGATCTTAGTGAGCAGATTTCTACAGCAAGTAAGGAAGCTTCAGGTACAGGTAACATGAAGTTCATGCTTAACGGTGCCGTTACAATCGGTACAATGGATGGTGCCAATGTAGAAATCGTTGAAGAGGTTGGACTTGAAAATGCGTTTATCTTTGGCCTCAGCTCTGACGAAGTAATCAATTACGAGAATAACGGCGGCTACAATCCCATGGATGTTTATCGTAGCGATGCAGAACTTCGTAAGGTAATTGACCAGTTGATTGACGGAACATATGCACCTGATGATAAAAAGCGTTTCGAGGACATCTATAATTCACTTGTAAATGGCGGCAAGGACGTATACTTTATCCTTAAAGATTTCAGATCCTATGATGACGCTCGTAAGAGAGCGTACGAAGCATATGCTGATAAGGACAGATGGGCTAAGATGGCAATGCTTAACACGGCATGTTGCGGTAAATTCTCATCTGACCGTACAATTGAGGAATATGCACAGGAAATCTGGAAGCTTGATAAGGTTACAGTTACACTTGATGAGCAGAATTAATTTTATTATATAAAACACGGAGGAAGAAAAATGTTAAAGGAATTCAAGAAATTCGCCTTAAAAGGCAACATGATTGATTTGGCAGTCGGTGTTATCATCGGTGGCGCATTCAATTCACTTGTATCTTCACTTGTTAATGACGTAATTATGCCTCTCTTAAGTCTTGTTACAGGCAGAGTGGACTTCAACAACTGGTTTATCGCACTCGACGGTAACAAATACGAGACACTTGCACTTGCAGAGGAAGCAGGAGTGGCTGTAGTAAAATACGGTACATTTATTTCAGGCGTGCTTAACTTCATTATTATGGCATTTGTTGTATTCTTACTTGTAAAAGGTATCAACAGCCTTAAAAAGAAGGAAGAGCCCGTTGCTCCGGCACCCGCTACTACAAAGAAGTGCCCTTACTGTAAGTCAGAGATTCACATTGAGGCAACAAAGTGTGCACACTGTGGTTCTGATGTGAGTGAATAATATTAGTTAAGGTAATTGTAAAAGGAGATGAGTTTGGCTCATCTCCTTTTTTGTATTGACGGCATATTGTTAGATGTGATTGCTGACAAACTAATATTGTTAATAAATGTAAAATAATGTTGCAAATAATGTAAAAAAATGGTAATATATTCGTATGCATATAAGACGAACTCTTATAACTTTGATGGGTAAGGAGAGTTACTAATCCAACGGAAGTCAATCACTTTGTGGGAAGTTAATTCCTTTTTATTACAGAACGATTTTCAATATTTGTAAAGGAATAAAGCGCAACGTGCGGCTGGGAGGATTTTATGAATAAATTATTTTATCCGGCAATATTTCATAAGATGGCGTATAGCAATTACGATAAACTATGAAATTTTTTAGCGCCAACATTTTTGACAATTTGAGAAAATTTTGAAAATGTAAGGGAATTGAAAGGTTCATATGATAAAATTAATAAAAAGGGTGATTCAAAAGTTTCAAAAGTCTTTTGAATTTGTACAATACATATGTTATAATTAAGAGGAGGCATGGGGATGGAAGTAGATAAATATAGAGACCCCATCCATGGGTTTATTGAAGTGCGTGGATATGAGAATGAGATTGTTGATTCGCAACCTTTTCAGAGATTGCGTAATATAAAACAATTAGCTATGACACATTATATATATCACGGAGCAGAGCATACGAGGTTTGGGCATTCATTAGGTGTTATGCATTTGGTGACGAAAGCATTGAATTCTGCAATTAAGAATTCAATGCTTGAATTTGAAGAACCTAAGCGTAAGTGGTATGAGCAAATCCTGCGTTTAATTGCACTAACACATGATCTTGGACATGCACCATTTTCGCATGCATCTGAAGCGGTTTTTCCTGATGGGATTGAGCATGAGGATTTTACGGTAGAGATTATTACAAAGACAGAAATTGCCGGTATTATTGATAAGATAGGTCAGCAGTTTGTACATGAATATGGACCAGAATATAATATTACACCACAGTTGCTTTGTGATATCTATATGGGGAAGAACCCCGGTCATAATTTTGAGTTTACATTTTTAAAGAGTTTTATGGATAGTGAGTTGGATTGCGATAAAATGGATTATCTACTTAGAGATTCATATTATTGTGGTGTTAAGTATGGGACATTTGATGTTGAAAGATTGCTTTCTTCATTTACAATCTGTTATAGTAATGGTGTTCCTAAGCTGGCGATAACTGATGGCGGAGTACAAGTGTTTGAGGAATTTGTTCTTGCCAGGTATTTTATGTTTATTCAAGTATATTTTCATCGTACGCGACGTTTTTTTGATATAATGCTTGGTAAAGCATTGGAGAATGTGTTGCCTAATGGTACCTATCCAAGCGATGTCAATGAGTATTTACAGTGGGATGATTGTAGGGTAATACAGTTGCTAAAGAATAATGCTGATAAAGATGAGGCTTGTAATAATATTATTCATAGGATTGTTTATCCTCGGGTGGATTATACTAAGGCGCATCCTGCGGAGGCTGACAAGAGGGAGTTTAGACGTAATGAACGAGAACTGAAGGAAGCAATCGGAGAGGAATTTTTCATTAAAGATACTTCTGCAGGTAAGATGCCTCATAAAATACCTTTGCGCGTGGAAAAGGAACATGAGAAAGCAATTCTTATTTACAATAGAAAAACAGGTAAGAAAACTACTATTTCAGAAGAATCTGAAATAATTAAAAGTTTATCGGAAAAAATAGATATAATGAGTTTGTATTGCCATCCGAGTAAAAGTGAGGATGCTTATAAAATTATGAGAAAGATAAACGAAGAGTGAGAGGGTTATTATGGAGAATAGTATGGAAAAATATGCAGAATTGTTTAGTATGCTTTGTACTAATTTTGATGGCGCGAAGTTAGGGAAAAAAGCAGCTCAAAAGATGTTTTATTTTTTTGAACGAATGGGAATTAATTTGAATTTAAGATATGGAATACATTATTATGGCCCATATAGTGAAAAATTAGATAATACTTTGCATATATTGGAAAGTGAAGATTATATTTCTATTGATACAACAGGAACTACGCATGTAATTTCTATGGGAGAAAATAAAGTTAAAGCAAAAGCTTTATCCTTTGATGAACAAAGTATAGTAAAAACTGTAATTGATAATTTTGCACATAAAACACCATTAGAGTTGGAAGCCTTGGCTACTATGGATTTTGTTGCAAATTCGATGAATTGTACCAATAAAAATGAAATTATTGATATCTTTAAAAGGATTAAAGGAGAAAAATTTAAAAACTCAGATATAGATGAAACATATAATGTTTTATTGGGGTTAGGATTAATTTCTGCATAAAATTTATTTTAATATGATGCGCGGTATATAAAATGATTGGAGTAGGTTTAACCTGCTCCTTATTGCATACTATGGAGGCGTTTATGAATATATACATATGTGACGATGAAGAAAGAATAGTTCAGAATTTGGCGGCACTTGCTAAGGAGTGTTGTCCAAATAGCCATGTGGAATGCTTCTTTTCAGGAGCGGAGCTTATAAAGACCCTGTCGGAGAAAATATGTGACATTTTGCTTCTTGATATCGATATGCCGGGGATGGATGGCATGGAGATTGCGAGCAGACTAGGACAACTGAACAAGGAGCCTTTGCTGATTTTTGTTACAAGTCATGATGAATTAGTGTATGAGAGCTTTCAGTACCATCCTTATGGCTTTGTGAGGAAACGTTTTTATAAAGAGGAGCTTCCGAAACTTTTAAAGGATTGTGTGAAAGAACTTGAAAGAGAAAATAAACATTTTTCGTTCAGAACGGACGGAAAGGATGTGCGTCTGTTGTTGCCGGAGATATATTATTTTGAGGCGGACAGCAATTATTTAAAGGTGTTTACGAAGCAGGGAGAGTATCGTTTCAGAAGTACTATGACGGTTGTGGAGAACAGTCTGCAGTTGGGTGGATTTATAAGAATTCACAAGGGATTTTTGGTGAATCAGGCAGCGGTAAAGACAATCAATTCAGAAGAAGCAGAGCTTACGGACGGCACAAAGCTTCCGATGGGTAAGACCTTTGTGGATGAGGCCAGACGGCAGCTTATGAGGTATATGAGATGATGAGAAAAAGCAAGGAACTTCAGAAACAATATGAAGAGCTTAATAAAAAATACATTGCCATGTTTGCCGAGAAATCTGAACTTGAGTATAAGCTTCAAGAGCTTAAGAAAGAACATGAGCTTATTACAAAGCAGGACGGAGAAATCCGCGCACTTCACCAGAATGCCAGAAAACTAAAGCATGATATGAAGAATCATTTGATGGTTATTGCCTCCTACATTAACGATATGGATTATGAGAAGGCGAAACAGTACGCCTCCGACATTCTTGATAAATTTAATGGAATGCACAGCTATGTGGAGACGGGCAATGCCTTGATGAATCATATTCTTAATGAGAAGCTTAGGTATGCCCGTGAGCAGGGTATGCTTGTGAAGGCAGAGATTGAAAATCTTGCATTTGCTCGAATGAAAAGTATTGACTTTTCGGCACTTTTATCGAATATGCTGGATAACGCCATAGAGGCAAGCATGCGTGAGGCAGCGGGAATTGTGCGTGAGATGCATATAGCGATTACGCAGTGTAAGGGCTATGACACGATAGGGATTAAGAATAGAGTAAGCAGGTCTGTGCTGGCAGAAAATCCCGAACTGGTATCCGTGAAGGCAGAGAAGAACAATCATGGACTGGGTATTGTCCAAATCAAATCTATCGTAGATGAGTATCAGGGGATGTGCGACTTTTACGAGGAAGAAGGATTTTTCTGTGTGAAGGTGTTCATACCACAGTAGTTTTTGAGGACAACAATAAAGAATTCATCCCACAATAACGGTAGTTTATCCCACCCTCTTGTATTTTAGAATATAAGAGGGTATTTTATTTTTAAAGAAGCAGTTGTTGGAATAGTAAATTAGAAAAGGTGATGGCAAATGATTAGTTTCGACAACGTCAGCAAATTCATTTTATCCAACATAAATATACATATTCCAAAAGGCAGTGTTGTGGGTTTGGTTGGAGCAAGCGGTGCCGGAAAAACCACTTTTCTCAGGCTGGCATGCGGATTTCTCCAGGCAGATGTCGGAAAAGTATATATTGACGGAAACGAGCAAAAGTCCTTCAGTGTTGACAAAACCGGAAAAATCGGTGCACTGTTTGCAGACAGGCCGCTTTTTAGTGATTCAGAAAGTGTGTGCAGTAATTTTGAGGCGCTTAGAATTGCGCATGGTATTTCAAAATGGGAGTTTGAATACAGGTATTTTAAGCTGGCGTCAGAGTTAGGTTTTGATAAGTTTGACGGGCAAAAGATAAGTAGTCTTTCTCTTGGCCAAAGACGTAGGGCAGAGCTTGGAGCGGTACTTTTGCATAATCCGAAAGTGTTGATTCTTGATGAGCCGACAAGTGGACTCGATGAGAATGCGAAGGATGTCTTAAGAAAAATCATTGAGAAACGGGCGGCAGAAGGAGTGACGGTAATCATTTCTTCACATGACCTTGCAGATATTTCACAGGTGTGCAACCGAATAGCATTTTTAGATAAAGGTAGGCTTTTGTATTACGGAAGCGAGGAACTTTTTATCAGACAGTTTGTACCGATGGATGTTATGAATGTGAAGCTCGAGGGTGGATTGCCTGATTTAGAGGACTTGCCGGTGGATAGGTATTTTATCGAAAATAATGTCCTAACAATTAAATACAATTCGAACTATATTACTTCGGCGGAAATACTGAGAACTATTGTATCGCAGACGAAAATCGCAGAAGTGAACATATCCAAGGCAGATATTGAGGATGCCATATTAAAGATAGAGAGGGATAAAGAAAATGAGTAGTTTCATAGAAGTAACGAATCTTAAGAAAACTTTTAAGGTAAGCAAGCGTTCAAAGGGTATTCCGGGAATGCTCGCTAACATGGTTGTGCCGAAGTTTGAGGAAAAGCAGGCGGTAAAGAACATAAGTTTTTCAATTGAAAAAGGAGAGATGGTTGGCTTTATCGGTCCGAACGGTGCGGGCAAATCGACGACGATTAAGATGCTTTCCGGTATTTTATGTCCAGATGGCGGTGAAATCCAAGTCGCAGGCTACGTACCATACAAGCAGAGAAAAACTTATGTGCAGAACATAGGTGTGGTATTTGGACAAAAATCGCAGCTACAGTGGGATTTGCCGGTAATTGACAGCTTTGAGCTTCTTAAGGCTATTTATCGAATTCCCGAGGAACAGTATAAGAATAATTTTAATCGTTTTGTGGAAATGCTTGATATGTCGGAGTTTTTGAATCGTCCGGTAAGGCAGTTGTCGCTCGGGCAAAGAATGAGGGCAGATATCGTAGCAGCACTTCTGCATTCTCCGCAGGTTATATTTTTTGACGAGCCTACAATCGGTGTGGACGTAGTCGGCAAGGAAACCATTCGTAATTTTATTCGTGATCTTAATAAAGAAGATAAGGTTTCAATGATTTTTACAACGCATGATATGCAGGATATTGAAAAGACCTGTGACCGGTTGATTATCATCGACAAGGGTCTCAAGGTGTATGACGGTGCACTCATGGGAATTCGCGAAAAGTACGGAACTACAAGGCAGCTTGATGTAGAATTTGTGGAGAATACCGTGATTGGGGCGATTCCAAATGTTGAGATTAAAAGATTGGATGAGCGAAAGGTGCGCTTTGTATTTGAGAATCATGAAGTGCAGATTGACGAGCTTATGAACCATCTTCTTTCAAATTATGGAATTCGTGATATTAACGTATCCGAGCCGGAAATAGAGTCGCTTATCAGAAAGATTTATAACGGGGAGGTGTTATAAATATGCTGACACCTTATTACGCTTTTGCAAGAAAAAGTTTTTTGAGTAAGAGCGCGTATCGTTTTGAGCATTACATGGGGATTTTTAATACCGTTCTAAAAATATTCATTTTCTGGGAAATATATAAGGCATTGTATGGCGGAAGAACAGAGGTGGATGGTGTAACAATGTCCATGGTTACAACTAACTTTGTATTGTCACTTTGTCTTGATGCAGTATTTACAATGAATGATTTCTATTTGCCGAACCGCATCAGAAACGGAAGCATTGCAACGGAGCTACTGCTTCCGATAAGCTTTAAGGGAAGGATGCTTGCGGACAATATGGGGCAGGCGGCATTTAAATTGATTTTTCACTTTATTCCGGCTCTTATAGTATCGGTGCTTATTGTGGGTATAAAAGCCCCGGCAAGCTTTCCGATGCTTGTGATGTTTGTGGTGAGTGCCCTTTTGGGATACGGTGTTTTGTGGTCAATAAGCTTTGCAGTGCAAATGTGTGCGTTTTGGCTTATAAATGTGTGGAGTATAGTAACGATAAAAAATGTTTTTATTAATGTATTGTCAGGTTCAATGTTTCCGCTTTGGTTTATGCCGGAGTGGATGGAGGGAGTTTTGGCATTTACACCCTTCTCATCAATTTATTTTACACCGGTGCAGATATATCTTGGTGAACTTGGATTCGCCCAAATAGCACAGAAATGCCTGATTCAGATTGTATGGATAGTTTTAATATATCTAATAGGCAATATTATGTGGGAACGTGGCAAAAGGAAACTTGTGGTGCAGGGAGGTTGATGAGATGTTTGATACTTTACGTTTAGCGGGAATTTATACGAAAATAATAATGCGGTCGTGGTTTCAATACAGAGTAGATGCAGTGCTTCGTTCACTTGCGGTATTTTTAAGAGAAAGCACCGGAATCATCGTAATATATTTTACATTGCTTAAGTTCGATAATCTTAACGGTTGGAATATATATGAGATGCTGTTTCTTTACAGTCTTTTGTTCCTTACATACGGTATACTTATAGTCTTTTTTACAGGATTCAGAGATTTTTGGAAAATGATTCAGACAGGGAATTTTGACAGGTTTATTTTAAGACCCAGAGGACTGCTGTTTCAGCTTATTTTTTCAAATGCGGATTGGTTTGCGGCAGTAGGACACGGAAGTCTTGGTGTGGTGCTGTTTATAATTTCTGCGGGAAAAGTAGGTGTTGTGTGGAATGCGGTTACAATTGTATATTATGTGCTTGCGGTTATCGGTGGAGTACTGATTCAGGGCGCAATATTCTTGTTTTTGGCTACGCTTAGTATTTATTTGCTTGATACGGGAAGCCTTAAAGAAATTATTTATTATGATGCAAGAAAGTTTGCGGGCTATCCGATTAGCATTTTTCACAAGGCAGTTCAGGTTTTTATGATTTATATAGCGCCGTTTGCTTTTGTAAATTACTTTCCGGCACAGTTTTTGTTACGGAAAGGGGATATGGCACTTTTTCCGGAGGTTTATATGTATTTGACTCCTGTTGTAGGTGTTGGATTGTATCTTTTGGCGTATGCATTCTGGCGATACAGTATCAGGCATTATAAGAGTACGGGAAATTAAAAAAGTACTTGCATTATTCGAGTTTCTATGCTATCATAATTAGCTGTGATATATTATATTAATTCCTTGCTCCTTGCTTGACAGGGGGCCAGAGACCAAAAGGAGGTGCCGATAGAGCATGAACAAATACGAACTTGCAGTAGTATTGAATGCAAAACTTGAGGACGAAGAGAGAGCAGCAGCTATCGAGAAGGTAAGCAAATACATTACACGTTTCGGTGGTACTGTGACTGAAGTTGAAGAATGTGGTAAGAAGAGATTGGCTTACGAGATTCAGAAAATGAAAGAAGCTTTCTACTATTTTGTTAGATTCGAGTCAGAAGAAGCAAACTGCCCGAACGAAGTAGAAGCACGTATTCGTCTTATGGAGTCAGTCATCAGATATTTGTGCGTAAAGCAGGAAGCGTAATTTACTCTAAGAGAAAAGAGGAGATATTATGAACAAAGTTATCTTGATGGGAAGACTTACCCGTGATCCTGAGGTTAGATATTCTCAGGGTGAGAGAAGCATGGCTATTGCCAGATATACATTGGCGGTAGACAGAAGAGGACGAAGAGATGCTACTGGCGATAATTCGCAGCAGACAGCAGACTTCATTAACTGCGTTGCATTTGACAGGGCAGGAGAATTTGCCGAGAAGTATTTCAGACAGGGAATGAGAGTTCTTGTTTCCGGAAGGATTCAGACAGGCAGCTACACCAACAGAGATGGTGTTAAGGTTTACACAACAGACATAGTAGTAGAAGATCAGGAATTTGCTGACAGCAAGGGTGCGTCCGGCGACAGCATGGGTGGCGGCTTTACGCCTGCATCCAGACCGGCTCCGAGCATGGCGGCAAGTGACGGCTTCATGAATATACCTGACGGAGTAGAAGACGAAGGTCTTCCCTTTAACTAGGTATAAGATTATATAAGGAGGTCACAGTAATGGCATACAATAAAGCTGACAAAGGCGATAAGGCCGAAGGCATGAGAAAAAGACCGGGCAACGGCATGCGCAGAAGAAAGAAAGTTTGTGTATTCTGTGCTGATAAGAACAATGTAATTGACTACAAAGATGTTAATAAATTAAAGAGATATGTATCTGAGAGAGGAAAAATCCTTCCCAGAAGAATTACAGGTACATGTGCAAAGCATCAGAGAGCACTTACAGTTGCAGTTAAGAGAGCACGTCATATCGCTCTTATGCCCTACACAATGGATTAATTTTAACAGACAGTAATATTCAAGGTGGTCATCCGTATGGATGGCCACCTTTTTCGTTAAAAAGGGAATGTTGCAAAAACTATGCGCCTCCCCCTAAATAATATTATGCCTCTGTTCCGTATACTTCCCATTGGCTGAGTGCCGGGAAGGGTGAGGGATCGGCTTGATTTTTAATAAGGGTGTTAAGCTTCACCCATGAGATGGTTTTCTCGGGGAATGTAAATACTTGCGGTGCAGCAGTTTTAATGAGCGAAACGGTCATGGAAGAGCCGTCTGAAAACTCAAAGGTTCCCTCGTCCCACCAACTGTCGTGAGGGAAGTCGGCGCGGATGACGAGTGCCATCTTGTCAGTCTTAATGTCGCGACCGAAATCAATCATAATCTCGGCATCGTCTCTGCGGTCGATGCCCCAGGAACAATACGGCCAAAATCCATGGCTTGAGTTGGCATGTACGCCGTCGATTACGCAACGTGCATAAAAGGATGGCTCGTTACGGGTCTCAACATTGGCAGTAGCATGAGGATAACATCCCGTATCTCCGTGCTCGTCATATACGTTGTAAGCAAGATTTTTATAAGAAGCAATTTCTTCCGGAGTTGCTGCACGGGCGGACAGAAGATGCATTTTGCCCGAAAAAGCTTTGGTTGAATAGCCGGTCTTTTTGTCGTCGAACGGAACCGGAAAGCAGAATTCATTTTTGGTGATGTAGACAAAGTTGTTGCCAAGTGCATCATCAAGCTGAATTATGTAGAATTTGTTAACACAGTCCGTCTTAAAAACAATCATATCACCTTCGGAATATTCTGCAGGATAAATGAGGTTGACATAATTTGCACCAGATGCTGAGTCTAAAACTTTTCCGGCCGAGTCCTGTATTTCTAAGCTTAAAATAATCATGAAGAAACCTCCCGATATTTTTTAATAATTAATAAATTCATTAGTTTAATTATAGGGTGCCGTGGTCAAAAGCACAAGTATATTATTACGATGAAAAGTAAAGTATTCTTATTGAAATATGTGAATAAAATAAAAAATACCTCACAGCTATTGTAAAGAGGTGGAAAAATGTTGTATTATATAAAAAGGTCGTAATATTTGTATATTGCTTTTTTTAAAAACGATAGATAAAGTCTGTACGGCAAAAGTTTTTGAGACAAAAATAAAGAGTGTCCTCAAAGACACTCTTTATAAATATAAATTAAAAGGGAGGAGAGCGGATTACGATTTATCTGCTCAATTATGAAAAAAATTGTTTTTTAGTAGCTTATTAGCTTATGGCTATAGTATATCTTGTAAAGATGAAGAAACAATGTTTTTTATGTAAAAGATTTTTGAAACAAATGTTAACAAATTATGAACAACAGGGGATTTTATGTAAATAAGGAGGTAAAATGGTTAAGATTTATAAGTGTCCGGGTTGTAACGCGGATATGAAGTTTGACGCGAATGCACAGATGCTAAAATGTGAATATTGTGAGACAGAGCTTACGGTTAAGGCGGCGGAGGAACTGGAGGAAGCAGCAAAGCAGGATGCGGAGCATGAGGATACAGATGAGACCGTTGATGAGACTGAGGAGAGCGCGAGCTATGGTGCCGAAGAAGTTGATTTTATTAAGTACAAGTGTGTTACCTGCGGTGCAGAGCTTTTGACAGATGAGCATACGGCGGCAACGGTTTGCAGCTACTGTGGCAATCCTAATCTGCTGTCCGAGCGTATTGAGGGAGAAAAGACACCGGCGATGTTGATTCCGTTCAAGGTTGATAAAGCTAAGGCTACGGAGATTTACCGTAACTGGTGTAAAAAAGGACCTCTGACTCCCGGTGAGTTCTCAGGCCAGAGTACTATCGATAAGTTGAGTGCAATTTATGTGCCGTTCTGGCTGTATGATTATGATGCCAATGCGAAGATTCGTGCGAATTGTACTAAGGTGCGCAGACGAAGAAGCGGTAATTATGAATATATTTATACGGACCATTTCAGGGTATATCGTGATGTAAGTGCTGAGTATATTAAGCTTCCGGCGGATGCATCGGCAAAGATGCCCGATGATATAATGGATAAGCTGGAGCCTTTTAATTACAGGGATCTTACAGAGTTTTCTATGCCTTATCTGTCGGGCTATACGGCGGAGAAGTATAATTTCACCAATGAAGA
The DNA here is from genome assembly GCA_015057505.1 of Lachnospiraceae bacterium. GTDB lineage: Bacteria > Bacillota > Clostridia > Lachnospirales > Lachnospiraceae > SIG300. The sequence continues at coordinate 6,747 of SVEG01000010.1, read as the reverse complement.
GCTTGCGGGCAGAGTTGAGAGCCGTGTTAAGAATTACATAGTACAGGAAGGCAGAGGAACCATTAACATGTACGCCTCTGTGAATGTTGTCGGTTGTGATGTGAAGCTTTCCAAGAAGTCTGCCAAGTACGTTATGCTTCCGGTATGGATGCTAAATTACAGATACAAGGGTAAAGATCATGTTTTTGCGATTAACGGTCAGACGGGTAAGCTTGTCGGTAAACGTCCGATTAGCGTGGCAAGGTGTGTGGTTGCGTATTTTCTTATGATGGCAGCGATATTTGTAGTTTGCCTGATAGGAGGTGCAATATTATTATGAGAAGATTAAAAGGTCTTTTGTTGACATTTTGTTTTTCGGTAATAATGATTACAGCTTCTGTTAATGTAGTACGTGCCGAAAAGATTGCATATGAGGACGGCAAGAGAGTGTATGACCTTGCGGACTTGTTTGCGAACTACGAGGAAGACAATCTCACCGAGAAAATTCTTGAGACGGAAGAAGGTATTCAGACACAGATATATATAATTACAACGTATGATACCGGTGGCAAGAGCTCAATGGCTTACGCGGATGATTTCGGTGATAACGGTGCTTTTGGTTATGAGTGCGAATACGGTACTTATATTGTCATGCTTATAAATATGGAGGAGAGAGAAATCTGGTTGTCTACCTCGGGTAAGGCAGAAGATTATTTCAGTGAGTACCGTATAGAGTGGGCGCTTGACAGGATTTTTGAGTATCTTCCGGGCGATTATTACACAGCATCCGAGGCATATATAGATGCCGTGGAGGAGGTTATGCTTGACGGTCCGCCAAGTGAGGATGACGAGAATGATTTTCCGGTTTATGACGATGATTATGACGACACATATTATGGTGATGATTACTACGATGATGATTATTATTACGATGACGATTACTATCGTGGAGATGATACCGGTATAGAAGAAATGGTACTTCCCGCATTTCTTATTGCAGCTGTTGTAAGTGGAATAATACTTGCGATTATGATAGGTTCGAACAGTACCAAGATGACTGCAGGCAGCAGAACTTATTTAGCGGACGAAGGAATAAGGCTTCATGCCAGAGAGGATGTTTTTACACATACCACGACTGTGAAACGTAGAATTGATACTGATAGCGGAAGCGGTGGCAGAAGCGGTGGAGGAAGCCGTCACAGCGGCGGCGGAGGACATCATATAAGTAGTGGTGGTCGAAGTCATGGCGGCGGTGGAAGAAGATTTTAAATATTTTATATAAAGGAGATTTTTATTATGGCAAACCCTATTGTAACAATTGAAATGGAAAACGGAGATATTATGAAGGCAGAGTTATATCCGGAGATAGCGCCCAACACTGTAAGGAATTTTATTAGCCTTATTCAGAAGAATTTTTATGACGGACTTATTTTTCACAGAGTAATCCGTGGATTTATGATTCAGGGCGGATGCCCTAACGGAACAGGTATGGGTGGTCCCGGATACGGAATTAAGGGTGAGTTCGATATGAATGGATTTACCAATGGTCTTAAACACACAGAAGGTGTACTTTCCATGGCGAGAGCACAGCATCCTGATTCGGCAGGCTCACAGTTCTTTATCATGCACAAGACTTCTCCGCACCTTGATGGTGCATATGCGGCTTTCGGTAAGGTAATCGAGGGTATTGAAGTGGTTAATAAAATCGCTGAAGTACGCACGGATTATATGGACAGACCGATGGAAACACAAAAAATTAAGACTATGACGGTTGAGACTTTCGGTGATGTTTATCCCGAACCCGAGAAATGTTAATATGTTAAAAAAAATATATTGTATATTCAGAACAGAGCCGGAAACAATTTCCGGCTTTGCCGATTTTGTAAAAGAGCTTGAAAAGAGCAACATACTGTCGGAAGTGTTTTCAATGAAAAAGTTTACAGATCCGGCAGAGCAGGTTGCATTCTTAAATCGGGTTAGCGAAAGAAAAGATGCTGTAATTGTCACAGATACGGAGTTTCATATAAAAGTAGCCGATATCATGCCGATTGCCGGCTTTCTGTGCCAAAATAATGGTAATTCACTAAGCTATAAGTATGTTTTTGAAAGCTTTGAGGGAATGGTAGCGGATTATTTTGTTATGGTGTATAGCAGGTTTTACGGACTACCGCTTGATATACTTGAGACGAAGCGACTTAAAGTGCGAGAGATGACGCTTGATGATATCGATCGATTATACGAGATTTATGCTGAACCGTCGATTACGGAGTACATGGAAGGACTCTATCCGGACAGACAGGATGAATTTGAATTTTCCAAGAGCTACATCGAGAACATGTATGGTTTTTTCGGGTATGGGCTCTGGATGGTGATTGAAAAGTCAAGCGGCAGGATAGTTGGCAGGGCAGGTCTTTCCAACAGAGAGGTTAACGGGGAAAATTGCCTTGAACTTGGTTATATTATAGCAAAGGAGAGTCAGAGACAGGGGTATGCAACAGAGGTATGCAGTGCAATTCTTGACTATGTAAGGAATGAACTTGGTGTAATGGAGGTTATCGCGCTTATGAAATCCGGTAATATAGCATCAATTCGTACCGCAGAGAAGCTTGGGTTTGAAGAAGTGTGCGAAGTTATGCTCGGAGAGGAAATATATCTGGAATATTGTATCGAATTGTAATATGGTGTAAAATAAAAACTTCTGTATAGGTAATCATAAATGGTTACTTATACAGAAGTTTTGTGTTTTATAAGGTTTACCCTTGCAAACTTTCTATTCTAAGTCAAGAATAAACTTTAAAAATTCAATGGAAGTTTCCAAATGCTCCGTGTTAATTACAATTCCGTAATAGGGCGGTTCTGGATATAAAATACCTTTCTCCGGATCGTTAATATAAGTATATTTTGAAGAACTCAAATCAACAGCATAAGCACGTTCGACGCCGTCTTCACCTGCGGTATAAAAGAGTTTGTCTTCAACTGCGGTATATATATTCTCAGGAAGAATCGTCTTAAGGTCATAGAGCTGTCCCTCGGGAGCTGCGCTTATGATGTAAGTTTTGTCTGCAACAAAAATATCTATCACACGTGCGGCAAGCGCCGAAGCAACCTTCATTCTGGAAGTGTAGTTGGTGTCGGAAAAGGAGCTGTTGTCCCACATGAACATATATCCCGAGTCAAAGGTAAGAGTTTCGTGTTCTTTATCAATATTAATATAATTGCCGAATTCTTTGATGATATATTCCTCCTGGGCACTGGAAAGCATGTTGTTAACCATTGCACAGTGGAAAATCGAATCGTACTTAATGTTGCGGTATACAACCTTGCCGAGAGATACTGCAAGAACAATAAATCCAACAGTAATAATAATGTGAACCTTGTAATATGCCCATATATATTTTAACTTTTCGCCAAAGGTCATTTCTTTAAGCTTCTCGCCTTCTGTTTTGAAAAAGGTTTTAAAATATTTTTTTATACGTTTGCCGAGCTTCTCTTTTGGAGCATCTTTTTTGCTTGTATCAGGAGAGATTTTTGCATGGGTAGGATCCTCTCCGCTATTAAATTTGTCAAGCTCGCTGCCTTCGTAAAACTTCATTGCTTGTGCCTCCTAGTGTTGTATGGTATTTATTTTAACATAATTAGATAAACATACAAGTAAAAAAATGATTGTAAATATGAAAATTTTATTAAATAGACCTAAGTATTTGATTTTTTTAAAGGTATGTTATATAATAATCTGTAGCATGTCTTGCTTTAGGAGGAAGAAGTATGGGTAAGATGTTCAGTATGGACGGACCGCTTTTCAAGTTTTTAGATAAGACGGTTAATATCATATTTTTAAATATTTTATGGCTTATTTTTAGTATTCCGATTATTACAATCGGAGCATCTACCACAGCGATGTTTTCTGTCATGATGAAGATGGCAAGAGACAGAGAAGGTTATATGTGGCAGGGTTTTTGGACTGCTTTTAAGGAGAATTTTAAGCAGGCGACGAAGATTTGGCTTATATTCCTTGTGGCAATTAGTATAGTTGTGTTCGATATATATGCTTTTTATGTGCTCCTTAATTTAAGTTTCGGCAAATATATTGGCGCAATTCTTATCGGTGTTCTTATTATATTGATATTCGGGCTGGTATATGTCTTTGCACTTCAGGCACAGTTTGAGAATAAGATTAAGCAGACTCTTATCAATGCTTTTCTTATGGCAGCGAAGCATATCGCATGGACAATTCTTCTTGTATTTATATGGTTGCTTACGATATTTGCAGTGTATCTGTTCTGGGCGATTGCAGGTTGGTGTATCATAGGTATAGGTGCATATCTGTGTGCTAAGATATATAATAAGCTGTTCAGAAGATATATTCCGGAAGAACTTAGAGACGACTATTGATTGATAAAAAAATGACAAAGAGACTATAATTGTAAAAAACAATTTCAGTCTCTTTTTTGTTTGATAGTAATGGACTTTTTTTGAAATAATGGTATAATAACAGTATGTACAATCGGGGGAATTTGTCTTATGAAACGCTCGAAGAATTCATACAGGAATCTGACGTTAATTACACAATTGGGGATTAGTGTCATTGTACCGATTTTCTTATGTCTTTTTATTGGCATCTGGTTAGATAACCGTTTTTCGACATGGTTTACGATACCGCTTTTGATTCTCGGTTTTTTGGCGGGCGGAAGGAATGCGTATATTATGGCGAAGGATTCAATTCGGATGGATGAAAGGAAAAAGAAAAAGGATGAAGAAAATAAGTGATATAGTAAAAGAGATGATATTGGGAATTATGGTATCGGGTGTTTGCGTTGCGCTTATCGGCCTTATCTTTGTTCCGGAGAGAATGGATTTTATTATTGGTCTGTTTTTAGGACTGATTATTGCGATTCTTATGATTTTCTCAATGAATCATTCGATTGAGAAGGCACTTGATTATGATGAGAAGGGTGCACAGATTCAAAGTATTAAAGGCTATATTTTGCGCATGATATTTCTTATAGCCGGATTTATTGTAGTGTACTTTGTCGGCTGGTGGAGTGTCGGGGCATATTTCCTTGGTATTATGTGTATGAAGGCTGCAGCTTATCTGCAACCCTACACTAAAAAATTTTTACATCATTAAAAGTTTATATAATTTAAAAAAGAAAGAGGTGATAAAGTGAACCTGTTATCGATGGCAGGAGTGTTTGAGACATTAAAAGAACTTGCATCGTCCGGCGGAGCGGATTTCTCTATAAAATATCTTACGGATTTTACTCTGTTCGGGCAGAAGCTGTCAATCACAACCACGCATATCAGTTTGTTTATAGTAACGCTTGTGCTGGTGATTTTTGCAATTTGTGCCAATAAGTGTATTGCCAATGCAAAAGAAATCCCCGGTTACTTCCAGAACTTTGTTGAGCTGATAGTAGAGATGCTTGATAATATGGTAGACGGCGTTATGGGCAAGAATGCAAAGAGATTTGTCAATTACATTTCTGCGGTATTCATATTTATTTTAGTATGCAATATTTCAGGTCTCTTTGGTCTTAGAGCACCCACGGCGGATTACGGCGTGACTTTGCCGCTTGGTCTTATAACATTCGTTATAATTCATTATAACGGCGTTAAGAAGAATAAGGGCAAGCATTTCAAGGCACTTTTTGAACCGGTGCCGCTTCTTTTCCCGATTAACCTTATCGGTGAAATTGCAGTTCCGCTTTCGTTGTCGTTGCGTCTTTTCGGTAACGTACTTTCGGGAACGGTACTTATGGGACTGCTTTACGGATTAACTCCGTTCTTGGTTCAGGTAGTAGGTATCCCTGCGATAGCACATATTTATTGTGACTTATTCTCGGGAGCAATACAGACGTACGTATTTTGTATGCTTACAATGGTATACGTAAACGATAAAATTGCAGATTAATTTAAATTTATTTTTTAGGAGGACAAAATTATGATGTCAAACATTACAGACGAAGGTTTAATTTTAGCATGTTCAGCAATAGGTGCAGGTCTTGCGATGATCGCCGGCTTAGGCCCCGGTATCGGACAGGGTATCGCAGCAGGTCATGCAGCAGCAGCAGTAGGACGTAATCCGGGCGCAAAGAGTGAAATCACTTCTACGATGCTTCTCGGACAGGCCGTAGCAGAGACAACAGGTCTTTACGGTTTCGCCGTTGCAATCATCTTGTTATTCGTTGCACCGTTACTTGGCAAGCTTCCGGGATAATTGATAAGAATTAGAAAATAAAAAAGCCGGAAGGAGGCAAAACCTTGGGAAGAATATTCGAACTGGATGCCCAGTTATTGTTTGATTCAGCCATTGTGGCGATAAATGTTTTCATTCTCTTTACGGTATTTTCTTACCTGTTATTTGAACCTGTAAGAAATATGCTTGATAAGAGACGTAACAAGATACAGTCAGACATTGACATGGCATTGCAGGATAAAGAGGACGCAGCAGCACTTAAAGCACAGTATGATGACAAGCTGCGCCAGATTGATAAAGAAGCAGAAGCAATTCTTGGTGAAGCACGTAAGAAGGCTCTTAAGAGAGAAGATGAGATAATTGAAGAGGCTAAGGCTGAAGCAGAAAAAATCAGAGAACGTGCCCGCAAGGAAATGGAGCTTGAGAAGAAGCAGGCAATCGACGATATGAAGAAAGAGATGATTGAGGTTGCCACACTTATTGCAGGAAAGGTTGTTTCAGGCAATATTGATGTTAAGGTTCAGGAAAAGCTTGTAGACGATACATTACAGGAAATAGGTGATAGTACATGG
>SVEG01000024.1 GCA_015057505.1 Lachnospiraceae bacterium | reverse complement strand
ATATGATCGTAAGACATTGTTCACCCACACTTGCCGGATTAAAAACCGGTAATATATTTACTTGCCGATTCTTGGATGTTACGGAAATGAGGGATACTCTTCGCAGACTCAATCGTAAACTTGGTAAAAAGGGCTTAAGAATTTTGCCTCTGCGATTTAAGAAAAACCAGGCGCTTGTCTATGTGTATCGTCCTTCGCGTCTTTTACATGATTTGCAGGATGATATTGCCTGTCGCTTGCTTCGAGAACGAGGCTATGGCATGGAATCCCCTGAGCGTTGTGTTATCCAGCTTATAAAGAGACTTGGCGAAAGTGACGAGTTCCCTCATGAGATAGGACTGTTTCTTGGGTATCCGCCGGAGGATGTCTGCGGATTCATTGAAAACAGGGCAGAAGCCTGCAAATGTGTAGGCTACTGGAAAGTTTACGGAGATGCCGAGGCGGCACAGGAGTTGTTTGCAAAATATAAGAAATGTACTGATGTATATTGCGCGCAGCATGCTCATGGACGTTCACTTTGGCAGCTTACAGTTGCGGGTTAAATAAGATATTATAAAAGGCGCAAGCCGGAGTGAATTTGCCGGTATGCGCCTTTTTTGAGTTGATTTCAAATTAGTATTATATGTTATTTTGTAAGAAGCTTATCAATCGGAGCGGTAAGCCGTTTGGAAAAGAATTTTACGACCAGACCCGTGCAGACTGCTGCAATAAGCGTTCCTTCTCTTGTGCCTTTAATTGCTCCGTTAAAAAGTATCATGGAAAGCACAATAGAGAGTGCGACATAGCTTATATCAAAAATTACTTTAACATTGCCGAAGTTCTTCTTGAGAGTATCAGCGAGAGCTTTCACAAAGGCTTCGCCTGAATTCATGATTACATTGGCGATAACTGCAAGTGCTACACCGAAGCCCAGGATAACAACTCCGGCAAATACCATGATAAGTCGTATTGGATAAGAACTTATCGGAATAAACGACACAAGCCACATTCCGAAGTCCGTAAAATATCCGAACAGGAAGGAAAGCGGAATCTGCAAAAACTGAATCGGTTTAAAGTTTTTGCGGAGTAGCAGAATCTGTCCCAAAATCAAAATACAGTTGGTTATTATAAGCCAGTTGCCTATGGAAATCTGCGTAAACTTAAGGCTTAGGATATTGGCTACCGAGGAAATCGGTGATACGCCGAGCTCTGCGCTTTTGGTAAAGGCTACGCCGAGTGCCGCAAAAAACAGGCTGATGATGAATAGTATGTATCTTTTGGCGATTTCTTTTTTTGTCATAGGTGCGTCCATGGTAGTGCTCCTTAAAAGCTGTCGTAGCAAACGACTTCTTCCAATGGTCTGAAGGATGAATGTAGATCCATCGGTGTTGCATCGGGTGCTGGATGTCCCATAACAAGAAGTGCTACAGGTTCAATGTTCTCGGGAATCGCAAATTCTTCGCGCATTGCTGCCGGATCAAAATGCATAACCCAGGTTGAACCGATACCGAGTTCTGTTGCTTCGAGCATCATATGAGTTGTTACGATACATGCATCCGCAACACCACAGGTCTTGCCGTCGTATTTTCTTGTCCAGCATTCGTCTTTGTTATAGCAAATAAGCATTGCGGTCGGAGCGTTAAAATGACACTTAGTGCATTTCTTAAGCTTCTCGACAGCCTCGTCGCTGTTCATAACAAGAATTCTCTGCGGCTGGTAGTTACAGCCTGTCGGGGCAAGATGTCCTGCTTTTAATATTTTATCAATAATTTCCTGCTCTAAATGTGTATTTGTAAATTTTCGAACCGAATAACGGTCGGCTGCCAGTTTTAAAAAGTCCATTGTTCTACGCCTTTCTGTATATATAATTTGATTCATATTCCATTAAATTATATAATTTTGCGGGGCGTATTGCAATGGACTTTTCCCATACTAAATTAATCTAAAATTCTTCCGTCCGTGCTGATGGTTACAATTCTCCACGGAATAAATTTGCCGCTTGCCTGTAACGCACGCTTGACGGCATTTTCAATACCGCCGCAACAAGGAACCTCCATGCGGGTAACCGTAACACTTTTTATATCGTTGTTTGCTATGATTTGTGTGAGTTTTTCTGCATAGTCACCTTCGTCAAGCTTCGGACAGCCGATTAAGGTAATGTGATTGCGGATAAACTCATTATGGAAGTTACCGTAAGCATAAGCGGAGCAATCTGCGGCAATAAGCAGGTTGGCATTATCGAAGTAGGGTGCGTTTACGGGGACAAGCTTTATCTGCACCGGCCATTGAGCAAGCCTGCTGGCTGTAGGGGCTACGGGAGTCGGGCAATCAGTGTTGTCGCGCTTTATTGCTTTTGAATTGGAGCCGGGGCAACCACAAGGAAGAGGCGCAGATTTTTGCTGTTTTGCGGCAAGTACAGCTGCCTCATTATAAGCAGGCGCTTCACGCTCCGCGAAAGAAATTGCATTGGTAGGACAAGTAGGTAAGCAGTCGCCCAAACCATCGCAGTAATCCTCACGGGTGAGCTTGGCTTTTCCGTTTATCATTTCGATAGCACCTTCATGACATGCTGCGGCACAAGCACCGCAACCGTTACATTTGTCTTCGTCAATTTTTATTATTTTTCTAATCATATAGTTTCCTCCATTCAGAAGTGTTTTTTAATTGTTGCTTGATTCGGTAATTGTATTATAATATAATAAGATTGGAAAATATGTTGAAAATTCAACAAACGGAGGCTTTATGAAAAAATATTTTGATGTTCTGCGACAATGTTCGTTATTTGATAATATAGCAGATGAAAATCTTGTGCCGATGCTTGGATGTCTCGGAGCAGTAGTCAGAAATTTTACGAAGAAAGAAAATATTTTATCAGAGGGGGAAGCGGCAAGGTATATCGGTATTGTGTTAACGGGAAGTGCCGGAATTGAGCAGACCGATTATTTCGGAAACAGAAGTATTGTTGCAAGCGTGTATCCCTCAGAGTTGTTCGGAGAGACTTTTGCATGTGCGGGAGTTGAGGCTATGCCTGTAGATGTAGTTGCAAACGAAGAATCACAAATTATGTTTATAGACTGCAGTCGTATTACACAGTCATGCAGTAATGCCTGTTCCTTTCATCAGCAAATGATTTACAATCTTATGAAGGTGGTTGCCACAAAAAACCTTATATTGCACCGGAAAATTGAAGTAACATCAAAACGTTCCACAAGAGAAAAACTTATGGCGTTTCTGCTGTTACAGGCTAAGAGAAACAATAGCAACAGTTTTGAAATTGCGTATGACAGGCAGGGACTTGCGGATTATCTAGCGGTGGACAGAAGTGGATTGTCGGCAGAGATTAGCAAACTGCGCAAGGAAGGGGTAATAAGGAGTAGAAAGAATAGATTTGAATTATTAAAATAATAATAGCGGGGGCAGGATTTGAACCTGCGACCTTCGGGTTATGAGCCCGACGAGCTTCCGAACTGCTCTACCCCGCGAAAATACTTATAATTATATATATGTTCTACTTGCGAAAATTATGCTAAAAAATTCTCAAAAAATTTTTCTTGTATATTTAGCAATAACATAATATAATGATAAAGGTATAATTATTAAATTTTTATAAACTATACAAAAGTGAGAGCGGATATGAATAATAAAAAGTATATATATGTTGTCCTTTCGCAGACACCGACGAAGTTCGGTTCGTTGATACGTAAGGGTATTGGTGCAAAATATAATCATGCGTCTATTGCTTTTGATGAGAATCTTGAACAACTTTATTCTTTTGGAAGAGCGCAACACGAGATTCCTGTTAAGGCCGGTATTGTTAAAGAGTTCCGTGAGAGATTTTCTCTTAATAGAGTAGAGTATGTGCCTTGTAAGGTTTATCGTATTCCGGTAAGCCAGCTTGACTATGCACGCGGAGTTGAGATGATTAAGCAGATTAAGAATGATACGGATGGATATTTGTACAATCTTTTTTCAGTACTGTTGTACCCTATGTTCCGCGGATTTAAGACATATAAGTGTTTTACATGTGTGGAGTTTACAGCATATATGCTTCACTACATGAATGTGGACTGGGAGAGCAGTAAGCCTGATTGTAAGTACCTTCCGCAACAGCTTGGGGACGAGCTTGAAGAGTGGGCATATTTTGAGGGCAATCTTCTCAGCAAGCTTCAGCCTTCGCCTGAAGAATCGGCAGAGTATTTTAAGAAGTCTAATTGTTTTAATACGGTTATCAGAAGTATACCGATACTTGTGAGACTTGGGTTTAGAAAGATGAGATATTTGTAGGATGCTATTTAAGAGTATGTTTTTTGGGCATACTCTTTTTAGTTTTGGCGAAGAATTTTGTAACCGGTTGCAAAATTCTTCGCCAAAACTGAGACTATAAAACGATTGAAAACGCTAACTTTTTGTAATATAATACAAGGGTAGTTTTTATAGGAGGAGAATACAATGAAGATAGGCTTCGATAATGACAAATATTTGCAGATGCAGTCAGAACACATCAGGGAACGAATTGCGCAATTCGGTGGTAAGCTGTACCTTGAATTCGGTGGCAAATTATTTGATGATTATCATGCATCCAGGGTTTTGCCCGGATTTAAGCCTGACAGTAAACTCCAGATGCTTTTGCAACTTAAGGACGAAGCTGAAGTTGTTATTGCAATCAATGCCTATGATATTGAGAAGAATAAGGTCAGAGGTGACCTTGGTATAACATATGATTTGGACGTACTCCGTCTTATTGATGTTTTCCGCAATGTTGGACTGTATGTCGGAAGCGTTGTGCTTACGCAGTTTTGTTCGCAGCCTGCGGCAGAGGCTTTTCAGAAGCGTCTTGAGGCACTTGGCGTAAAGGTGTACCGCCATTATCTTATTCCCGGATATCCTTCGAATATTCCGCTTATCGTAAGCGATGATGGCTACGGTAAGAATGACTATATTGAGACTGAGAAAGAGCTTGTTATTATTACAGCACCCGGACCGGGAAGCGGTAAGATGGCAGTGTGTCTTTCACAGTTGTATCATGAGAACAAGAGAGGCATTAAGGCGGGGTATTCGAAGTTTGAGACTTTCCCTGTCTGGAATCTTCCGCTTAAGCATCCTGTCAATCTTGCGTATGAGGCGGCAACTGCCGATCTTAATGACGTTAATATGATTGACCCGTTCCATTTGGAGGCTTACGGTGAGACAACTGTTAACTATAACAGAGATGTTGAGATTTTCCCCGTGCTCAATGCTATTTTTGAAAAAATCAGCGGTAAATCCCCGTACAAATCCCCCACAGATATGGGTGTTAATATGGTGGGTAACTGTATAATTGATGATGAGGCTACAAGAGAAGCTTCTGCGCAGGAGATTATACGACGTTATTATGCGGCACTTTGCGGTGTGCGTGCAGGTAAAGAGAAGCAGGATACTGTTTTTAAAATTGAGCTTCTTATGAAGCAGGCAGGACTTACGGTTGATGCCCGTAAGGTTATTGCGGCAGCAGTTAACAAAGCAGAGGAGACCGGTAATCCGGCGGCTGCGATGGAGCTTCCTGACGGAACTGTTATTACAGGCAAGACAAGCTCGCTTCTCGGAGCAAGTTCGGCGCTTATTCTTAATGCACTTAAAACTCTTGGCGGAATTGATGATAACATACATCTTATTTCGCCGACGATTATCGAGCCTATATCACGACTTAAGGTTGGCTGCTTCGGTAGTAGGAATCCGAGACTTCATACGGACGAGGTGCTTTTGGCACTTTCAATTTGTGCGGCGACGGACCCTAAGGCAGAGCTTGCGATGCAGCAGATAGATAAGCTTCGCGGCCTAGAGGTGCATTCTTCTGTTATTTTGTCTGAGGTTGATGAGAAGACCTTTAAGAAGCTTGGGGTCAATTTGACTTGCGAGCCTAAGTACCAGACTAAGAAACTTTATCATAAGTAAATTATAAAAAGGGATATTACAAGAGAATTCAAAACTTTCTTAAATTCTCTCGTGATATCCCTGCTTTAAAAAGGAGCGTTATTATGGCTATACTTGGAACATATATGGTGCCGCACCCGCCGGTGATTATACCTGAAATAGGCAAGGGTGAGGAACAAAAGATTGATAAAACGACAAAGGCATATGAGGCTGTTGCGAAGGAGATAGCACAGCTTAAGCCGGAGACAATTGTGATTATTTCCTCACACATAGAGATGTATACGGATTATTTTCATATTGCACCGGGAGACGGGGCAACGGGAGATTTTGCAGAGTTTGGTGCGCCCGAAGTTAAGTTTGATGTGAAGTATGATACAGAGCTTCGCGATACACTTTGCGCGATTTGCGAAGAATGCAATGTAAAGGCGGGAACGCTCGGACAGCGCATGAAGGAACTTGATCATGGAAGCATGGTGCCGCTTTACTTTTTGCAAAAGGAGTATGGTGAGAAACTTCCGAAGATGGTGCGAATCGGCATTTCAGGACAGATGCTTCATGAACATTACAGACTTGGAATGCTGATTAAGCAGATGGCAGAGAAGCTGAATAGGAAAATTGTAGTTGTTGCAAGTGGCGATTTGTCACATAGGCTCTCAGAAGCAAGTCCTTACGGATATATGAAGGAAGGTCCTGAGTATGATGGCAAAATTATGGATATAATGGAAAAAGGAGACTTCGAAGAACTGTTTTCGTTTGAAGATGATTTTTGCGAGAAGGCAGGCGAGTGCGGTCACAGATGTTTTGTTATGATGGCAGGAGTACTTGACTGCATAGAGGTTTCTGCAAAAAAGATTTCTTACGAAGGTCCGTTCGGAATCGGTTATGGAGTTTGTGGTTTTACGCCTGTGGATGAGCAGGTTGACTGCACAGAGAGAAGCTTTTTCGATATATATACCAACAAAATACAGGCTGAGGTTCAGAAAATCAGGGAGAAGGAAGATGAGTATGTTACGCTTGCAAGAACAGCGCTTGAAGCTTTTGTGCGTACCAAAGCAATAACAAAGGTTCCAAAGGATGCTTCGCCGGAGCTTAGAGAACAGAGAACGGGCGCATTTGTATGTATCAAAAAGCAGGGGCGTTTGCGAGGTTGTATCGGTACAATTGAACCGGTTATGGGTAATGTCGGTGAAGAGATTATTATGAATGCAATGAGTGTTGCTGTAAGGGATTCAAGATTTGAACCTGTGACAGCAGATGAACTTGATATGCTGACATATACAGTTGACGTGCTTACAACACCGGAACCGGTAAATTCCATTGATGAGCTTGATGTTAAAAAGTACGGTATTATCGTAAAATCGGGCGACAAAAGAGGTGTACTTCTTCCTGATCTTGATTCGGTAAATACTGTTGATGAGCAGATAAGAATTGCCAAGATGAAGGCGAGAATTACTGATAAAGACAAGTTTGATATACAGCGTTTCAAAATTGTTCGACATTTTTAAAAAATATAGTGCAAAATTATTGCAATATGGTGTATAATATTATTGAAGTAAGAAATTTCTTCAAATACACAATATTGGAATAGGAGGGCGCATTATGAACGGATTTAAGAACAGGTTTAGAGAAGAAGGTCTTTTACTTGGTGTTGGAGTTTTACTTGGAACAGGACTTGGAATTTTATTTGGAGTTATGGTAGGCAACATGCTTTTGGGAATTGTTGCGGGAATTGCGTTTGGTGTTGCTCTCGATTATGTTTACGAAAACATGCATGACAGAGAGTTGTAGAAAGGAATAGTAATGTCGGAAGTATTAGAGCGTTTTTTAAAATATGTTAAGATTGATACGGCGTCTTCGGAGGACGCCGTAGATGTTTTTCCAAGTACAAAGAAGCAGTTTGACTTGGCAAAGGTTTTGGTTTCGGAATTAAAGGAGCTTGGTATTGAGGCGGAGCTTGACGAAAAGTACGGCTATGTGTATGCATCAATCCCGGCCAATACCGATAAAGAACAAAAAGCGATAGGTTTTATCGCACATATGGATACGTCTCCTGCGATGAGCGGAACAGGTGTGAATCCGAGGATAATTGAGAAATATGACGGTGGAGATATTGTTCTTAATGAGGACTTGTCCATAGTTACGGAGGTAAAAGATTTCCCGGAGCTTAAGGAATATATGGGGAAGACTCTTGTGGTTACGGACGGTACGACGCTTCTTGGTGCGGATGATAAGGCCGGAGTTGCGGAGATTATGACGATAGCATCATTTTTAATGGCTCATCCCGAGATAAAACACGGAAAGATTTGTATTGCGTTCACTCCCGATGAAGAGGTTGGTCGCGGAATGGACTTTTTTGATGTGGAGAGATTCGGTGCCGATTATGCGTATACGGTGGACGGTGGCGCACTCGGCGAAATATCCTACGAGAATTTTAATGCGGCGGGCGCGGTACTTACAGTTAACGGAAGAAGTGTTCATCCGGGCTCTGCTAAGGGAATTATGAAGAACGCGATTCTTCTTGCGCAGGAGTTTCAGTCGATGCTTCCTGCAAATGAGCGCCCGGAATGTACGGAGAAGTACGAAGGCTTTTATCATCTTAACGGAATGAGTGGAAGTGTTGAAAAGGCTGTGTGCGAATATATCATAAGAGATCACGACAGAGCACTTTTTGAGGAACGTAAAAAGGTATTCTTAGGTATTGCGGACAAGCTTAATTCTAAATACGGAGAAAAAATTTTTGACGTAGAGCTAAAAGACAGTTATTATAATATGAGAGAGATAATAGAAGGGCACATGGACATCGTGGACAGAGTATTTGCGGCGATGAAGGCTCTTGACATAAAACCGGAGGTTGACCCGATAAGAGGCGGTACCGACGGTGCAAGGTTATCATTTATGGGTGTGCCGTGCCCTAATCTCGGCACAGGGGGACATAATTTTCACGGGAAGCATGAATTTGTTTGTGTGCAGTCGATGGAGGGAGCAGTTAAGTTGTTGCTTAAAATAGCAGAAGGGGTGCATTAATATGCAGAGAACAAAGCTTGCCGACAGGACTTTGCCGGCTTATACAAAAGGTGAAGAGATTTTTAACATGGTGTCGCACATTGTAGGCGGTGCGCTTGGTATAACGGCGCTTGTGATGTGTGTTGTGTTTGCAGCACTTAACGGCAATGTATACGGTGTAATAGGCGGTGCGATATACGGAACTACGATGATTGTACTTTATGCCATGTCAAGCATATATCACGGCTTGTCACCGCAACTTATGGCAAAAAAAGTTATGCAGGTTATGGATCATTGTGCAATTTATTTTCTTATAGCCGGAACTTATACCCCGATTGCGCTTTGTAATATCAGAGAGCATAACACGGCACTTGGCTGGACTATATTCGGAATTATATGGGGGATGGCGGCACTTGGTGTTACTTTGACGGCCATTGACCTTAAAAAATATTCTAAGTTTTCGATGATTTGTTATCTCGGTATGGGCTGGTGCATCGTTCTTACAGCCAATCTTCTTCCGAAGCTTCTGGGAGTGAACGGAGTTATTCTTTTGGTGCTTGGCGGTGTGGCTTACACCGTGGGAGCGGTGCTGTACGGACTCGGCAAAAAGAAAAAATACGCACATTCGGTTTTTCACTTGTTTGTGTTGTTTGGAAGCATACTTCATTTTTTCTGTATACTTTTTTATGTAATGTAAGGAGCGTACGATATGGATACACAGGGGGTTGTTGCAAAGCAGGATTCTTTTGCGGAAGACAACAGAGGAATTACGGGAAGTACTCTTAAAATAATTGCTATTGTAATAATGCTCATTGACCATGTCGGAGCTGTGATTTTAGAGAGATTTCCGATTGTGGGAACACCGCTTTACACGGTGGACAGGATTTTGAGGAGCGTGGGGCGACTTGCGTTTCCGATATTTTGTTTTCTTCTTGTGGAAGGCTTTATTTACACAAGGGATAGGGCAAAGTATGCCGTAAGATTATTTGTTTTCGCACTGATATCGGAGATTCCGTTTGATATTGCGGTTACGGGCAGGATTTTCAACTTGACTTACCAGAATGTGTTTTTTACACTTCTTGCAGGATTCCTGACAATATGCGTGCTTGATGAGGTGAAACAGCGTGAGTTTAATTTTTCGTCCCCAAAAGCTGAAATGGTTTTGCGTCTTGTACTTACAGTACTTATTACGGCGGCAGGGATGGTAGCGGCATATTTACTTAAGACGGATTATTCATTTGCAGGAGTGCTTGCGATAGTTGTAATGTACGGAATTAAGGAGCGAAAACCGGAGGCAATGTTTGGCGGCTGCGCTGTTCTTACAGCATACAAATTTTCGGAAGCCTTTGCGTTTTTAGATATCTTTTTGATTAAAATGTATAACGGGAAACGCGGTTTGAAATTAAAATACATTTTTTATGTTTTCTATCCGGTACACCTTTTGGTTTTGTATTGTATAGCAAGGCTTCTTGGTGCGACGATGTAGGATAGACTGAACTATAAGGAGTCATTATGACTGTAAAAAAGATAACAAGTATAGGCCTTATGACGGCGTTTCTTTGTATTGTGGCGCCGTGGGCGATACATATAGGAACGGTGCCGATAACACTTGCAACCTTTGGAATATATCTTGTAAGTGCGTTGCTTGACACAAAATATGCAATCATGTCGGTGCTTATTTATTTGATACTCGGTGCTGTGGGAGTGCCGGTGTTTTCGGGCTTTAGCGGTGGTGCGCAGAGGCTTGTCAGCATGACGGGCGGATATCTTTTGGGATATGTGCCGTGTACACTCGCAATAAGCCTGATAATTTCCAAGGCAAAGAGAAGTTTTATTTTGTATTTGGTTGCAATGCTTACGGGAACTGTTATATTATATATTATAGGGAATGCATGGTATGTGTGGCAGACGGGGACTTCTTTTTTTGCCGCGCTTGGACTGTGTGTCGTTCCGTTTTTGCCGGGCGATGTTATCAAGCTTGTCGCGGCGTCGGTTCTCGGATATGAACTTAATAAAAGGTTGAAAATATAGATTGCGATTCACTTTGTGGGTCGGGGAGTAAAACATGAACAGATTAGAGATAGTCAGGAAACGACTTAAAAAAATCGAAAAAAAAGAAAAAAAGTGGGTAGAGAAAGCTCTTAAGAAAGATCGGGAACCTTGGTATGACAAGTTTACAAGCAAGATTCCGAAGGCTGTAGAGAGTAAATTGCAGCTTGCTTTCAGCAAGGGATTTGAACTTTTGTTTTTTAAAGGCTCCAAGCTTCTTGCCAAGACCTATCCCAAGGAAACAATTCATCAGGAATATAAAATCAGTAATTACGCATTTGAAGTAAAGGGGACGAAGAAGAGCTTCAAAAAGATTGTAAACAGGGCGCGCCGTGCGCAAATCAGCAATACGGCACTCCTTGCGGTCGAAGGTTTTGGAATGGGTATCACGGGAATGGGTATTCCGGATATTCCTGTTTTTCTTGCACTGCTTCTTAAAGGAATTTACGAAATTGCTTCTTGCTTCGGCTGTGATTTTGAGTCGCGTAATGAAAGTTACTTTATACTGATACTTATGGAAATTGCTGTGCTTAACGGTAAGGAGAAGATAACGGCTAATCAGATGGTTGACGAATATATTAACCGGATGGTTCGCGGAGAGATGAAGGATTATGACTTTAATGAACAGCTTAAACGTACTGCGGATGTTTATGCAACCAATACGCTGTTTCTCAAATTCCTTCAGGGAGCACCTGTTATCGGAATAATCGGCGGACTTTATAATCCTGTATTTTACAGACGTATCGCACAGTATGCGAGAATAAAATACGAGAAGCGTTATCTGCTCCAGAAAACAATTGAGCTTAAGAATGCATAATTACGCCGGATGGTGATTTGCATAGAGAATTACTTTAGAAAGAGGAATATACATGAAGTTAAAAAAGAATTTACGGACGATACTTGGTATTATTATACTTATTCTGGCTGTTGTTGCTGCGCTTAACGGTAAAAATATTTTTGTAAGTGATAACGGAACAGAGACTACAACACAGTCAGACAATTTCGAAGAAATTGCTGACACAACACAGTCAGACAATTTCGAAGAAATTGCTGACACCACGCAGTCTACAACACTGGCAGAGACCACTACGGAGCCTACCACTACAGGGCCGCGTATTGCGGAGGATGGCGAGTATACAACTAAGGAGGATGTCGCAGAGTATATTTACCTGTATAATCATTTGCCGTCTAACTTTATTACGAAGGATGATGCCAAGGCACTTGGCTGGGTAAGTTATGAAGGTAATCTTTGGGAGGTTGCGCCGGGCAAGAGCATCGGCGGAGATTATTTTGGTAACATGGAAGGGCTTTTACCTAAGAAAAGCGGCCGCAAATATTATGAGTGTGACATTGATTTTGAAGGCGGTAGCCGTAACGCAAAGCGCATAGTATTTTCTAATGACGGTTTGATTTTTTACACGGATGACCATTATGAGTCTTTCGAACAGTTGTATTAAGCTGTGAAGTAACGATATTGGAGGAAGATATGAAATATATTTTAGATGCTGCGCGTATGCAGGAACGCAAGGAAACACACGAATATCTTAAGAAAGAGTTGAATTTGCCCGACTATTACGGAGAGAATCTGGATGCCCTATATGACTGCATAACCGACATGGACAGACCGACGATAGAGATACATAATCTTAATGCTGAGACGGAGGAAGGCTACGTTAAGAAGGTTTTGCGTATCATGGATATCGCACACGCATATATTGAAATTGTTTAAAAAAGTTCTTGACAAAGAATAAAAAAGCGTATATTATGAATTACAAGTTTTTTAATAAATCAAATGCGATGACGGAGTTATGTTATATTTAGCGGTTTCAGAGAGTCGGCGGTTGGTGTGAGCCGATACTTAAGAATAATAACAGTCTCACTCTCGAGCAGAGTTTCAGAACCACTTAAGTGTAAGTAAGAAACTACGGAAGCCCCCGTTACGAAGGCCGACATCTGTTAGGATGTTTAGAGAGACTGTTTACGACAGTAATGTGGGTGGTACCGCGGTAGATTGATTTATCGTCCCTAAGGCAATTAAATTTGCTTTAGGGATTTTTTAATGCAAATAAACAGGAGGAATTAAAATGAGAAAAATCAGTATTGCAGACATGACAATCAGAGAAAGCGCTATGAGCTTCAAGGAAAAGCTTGAGGTTGCAAAGCAGATGGATAAGCTCGGAGTTGATGTTATCGAGCTACCTCAGATAAAAGACGGTAAGACAGATACACTTTTAATAAAGACTATAGCAGGACTTGTAAAGAACAGCATTGTTGCATGTGCTGTAGGTATGACAGCTGATAGCGTTGATGCAACCTGGCAGGCGGCATCGGGCGCAGCTAAGCCGAGACTTCAGGTTACGCTTCCCACATCTGCTGTTCAGATGGAATATGTATGTAAGAAGAAACCGGCACAGATGCTTGATATGATAGCTGAACTTGTAGGCACCTGTGCAAAGAATTGCAAGGATGTAGAGTTCGTTGCAACAGATGCTACAAGAAGCGAGAAGGAATTTTTATACAGCGCTGTTAAGAGGGCAATTGAGTCAGGTGCGACTGTTATTACACTTTGCGATACTGCAGGAGTTATGATTCCTGATGAGATGAAGGATTTTATAAATGATATTAAGGCAGCGGTTCCGGAGATTGAAAAGACAGTGATTTCAGTGGATTGCAGTGATGAGCTTAAGATGGCAAATGCCAATTCTTTCGCGGCTGCAATCGCAGGTGCAGACCAGATTAAGACAACAGTTGTAGGCATTGCAGCACCTTCACTGGAGACGGTTGCACATACTATCGACAGAAGAGGCGATGCATACGGAGTTGCAAGCGATATCAAGACTACAGAGCTTCAGCGTGCCGTAAAACAGATTTCCTGGTATGCAGGCGGAGAAAAGAAGAGCAGTCTGTTTGAGGAAGACAAAGCAGAAGCAACAGAGAGTATTAAGCTTACGGAAAGCTCTGATCTTACAGAGGTTATCAAGGCAGTTAAAAAGCTTGGATATGAACTCAGTGAGGATGACAATGCGAAGGTTTACGAAGCATTCAAACGTCTTGCAAAGAAGAAGGATATTAGTGAAAAAGACCTTGAAGCAGTTATCGCTACATCAGCGCTTCAGGTACCGCCTACATATAAGGTAGTTGATTATGTTATCAACAGTGGTAACATCATTACACCTACAGCGGTAATCACTCTTGAGAAGAACGGTAAAGAATTAAAAGGTATGAGTACGGGTGACGGTCCATTTGAAGCAGCACTTCTTGCTATTGAGCAAATTATAGGACATCACTATGAACTTGATGATTTCCAGATTCAGTCTGTAACAGAAGGTAGTGAGGCTGTGGGAAATGCCCTTATTAAGCTTAGAGCTAACGGTGCTCTTTATTCAGGAAACGGTATTTCCACAGATATTGTAGGAGCAAGTATCCGCGCATATGTAAGCGCATTAAATAAAATTGTATATGAGGAAGATGCAAGATGAAATTATCATTTAATACAAACGGATGGGACGAATTTAGCTGGAAAGATTTTTACGCCATGGCTAAGGACTTGAGCTTTGACGGAATAGAGATTCATGATATTAACAGACTTAATCAGACGGATATCGCAAAGCCTTTTAGTGAGGAGAATATTGCACGTACCGCAAGAGAACTTGCAAAGCTTGAACTTACGATACCGTGTATTGATGCTTCATGTGATATTGCAGACAAAGAGAATATTGACGAAGTATGTGCCGAAATCGAGAAGTACATTGAGTATGCAAAAGTTTTAAAATGCCCTTGTATCCGCTTACGTGCCGGTGCTACAGAGACTGCTTCTGAGGATGCGGTTATCGAGTGTATCAATCGTACTTATAAAAAGGCGGAAGAGGCTGACATTACACTTTGTATTGAGACAATCGGTCTTTTTACGGACACAAGCCGTTTAAGAAGTGTACTTAATGTTTTTGCAAGTGACAATGTTGCGGCGCTTTGGGATTTTAACCATACATATCGCTATGGCAAGGAAAGCACGGATAAGACAATCCAGAATCTCGGTGCTTTTGTAAAACATGTGCATATCAAGGACTCTGAGGAGAATAACGGAGAAGTAGAATACTGCCTTATGGGAGAGGGAACTCTTCCGATAGCAGATATGATAGATGCGCTCCGCTCAATCAATTACGAAGGTTATATTTCCTTTGAGTGGATTCCTTCTTGGATTGAGGAACTTAGTGATGCAGGTATTGTATTCCCGCACTTCATCAATTATATGAGCCGTTACAGAGAAGAGGGCGAAGAAGCCGGACATCTCTACAATAACCGTAGCAATACAGGAAAATATATTTGGGAACATGATAAGCTTATCGACCTTACTTTCCCTCAGCTTCTTGACCGTGTGGTTGAGGAATTCCCGGACCAGTATGCATTCAGATATACGACACTTAACTATACAAGAACTTATTCAGAATTCCGCGATGATGTAGATACACTTGCACGTGCACTTATCGCACTTGGGGTAAAGCCGGGCGGACATGTGGCAATCTGGGCTACGAATGTTCCGCAGTGGTATTTGGCATTCTGGGCAACAACCAAGATCGGAGCAGTTCTTGTAACTGTTAATACTGCATATAAATTACATGATGCGGAGTATCTTTTAAGACACTCTGATACACATACTCTTATCATGATTGATAATGCACTTGACTCTGACTATGTTGCAATTATCAAGGAATTGTGCCCCGAGCTTGCAACTCATAAGGCAGGCGAGCCGCTTCATGCAAAGAGACTTCCGTTCCTTAGGAATGTTATCAACGTAACTTCTAAGCAACCGGGTTGCCTTACATGGGAAGAGACACTTAAGATGGCTGACCAGGTTCCGATTGAAGAGGTTTACAGACGTGCGGCAGCTATTGATAAGCATGATGTATGTAACATGCAGTATACTTCGGGAACAACAGGCTTCCCTAAGGGCGTTATGCTCACACATTATAACGTAGTTAATAACGGTAAGTTGATCGGTGACAGAATGGATTTGTCAACGGCAGACAGGATGATGATTCAGGTGCCGATGTTCCATTGCTTCGGTATGGTACTTTCAATGACAGCTTCCATGACACACGGTACAACAATGTCACCGCTTCCGTACTTTAATGCGAAGGCAGCGCTTGCCTGCATCAATCAGGAGCGTATTACATGCTTTAACGGTGTTCCTACAATGTTTACGGCAATGTTTGCTAACCCTGACTTCGAGAAGACAGATTTCTCTTACATGAGAACAGGTATCATGGCAGGAAGTTCATGCCCTGTACAACTTATGAGAGAAGCAGCAGAGAGAATGAACATGCGTGAAATCACAAGTGTTTACGGACAGACAGAAGCATCTCCGGGATGTACAATGAGTGATGTCAACGATTCTTTGGATCACCGTGTAGGTACTGTAGGTACGGCTTTCCCGGGCGTAGAATGTCGTGTTGTTAATCCCGAGACAGGTGAAGAGGTTGCTGACGGTGAGAATGGAGAGTTCGTTGCACGCGGATACAACATTATGAAAGGTTATTACAAGATGCCTCAAGCGACAGCGGCTGCCATTGATAAGGACGGCTGGCTTCATACAGGAGACCTTGCGTGTCGTACTCCTGAAGGAAGATATCACATTACAGGTCGTCTTAAGGATATGATTATCCGTGGCGGAGAGAATGTATATCCTAAGGAAATAGAAGAGTTCATCCTTACACATGATAAAGTTCAGGATGTTCAGGTTATAGGTGTTCCTGATGAGAGATACGGTGAAGAAATCATGGCATGCATCATTCTTAAGGAAGGCGAGAGCATGGAGGCCGATGAGATGAAAGAATATATCAGAGCCAATCTTGCAAGACATAATCTGCCCAGATATATCGAATTTGTGGATGATTTCCCTATGAATGCGGCAGGAAAGATTCTTAAATATAAGATGCGTGAAGATGCAGTTAAGAAGCTTAACCTTACAAAAGTTGCAAATATAGAGATGGCATAAGACGTATTAAGGAGCGGTTTTAAAAAAGCTGCTCCTTAAATTTTTATAAACTATCCCAATAAGGCCTGTATTTTCTTGCAAAATAGGGTTGAATTAGGTATACTTTTATTAGTGAAGTACGAAAAGGAGATAGGTAACGAATGTGTATATTTAAAGCGCAAAAATCAATAATAAAGATTTTTTCAATAGTTGTTTTAATTTGTGCTGTTATATGTGTGGGGTATAGCATTTCTGTTAATGCCGAAGATGAAGGTACTAAGGCTGCGACTATTTTATTTACTCATGATACACATTCGCATGTATATCCCACATACGATTCTGAGGGTAACGGGCGAGGCGGATATACGAAGCTTTCTACATTGATTAAGAGATACAGGAATCTGTATTCGGAGGACAGTTCTGTAATTACGGTTGATGCCGGTGATTTTTCCATGGGAACGTTATTCCAGGCAATATACATGACTGATGCCTGTGAACTTAGGATGCTTGGTGCCATGGGTTACGATGTGGTGACGCTTGGCAATCATGAGTTTGATTATCGTGATGACGGTCTTGCAGCGATGCTTGAGGCTGCTATGGCTTCAGGTGATAAGCTTCCGATGATTGTTAACGGTAATTATTATCCGCCCGCAGAGGGAAGTGAGGATTACACGGAAGGTTCCCGCAAGGTATGGGAAGCTTATGAAAAGTACGGAGTTAAAGAATATACCGTTCTTGAGAGAGACGGTGTAAGATATGCAATCTTTGGTGTGTTTGGCGAGGATTCGCATGAATATTCACCGATGTCCGGTATGGTATATGAGCCCGCTGTGGATGCTGCCAAGCGTATTGTTGCTGAGATTATGGAGAATGAAGAATATGATTATATAATTTGTCTTTCACATTCGGGAACGGATGAGAATGCTTCCAAATCGGAGGATCATATTCTTGCGAAGTCGGTTGATGGAATAGATGTTATTGTAAGCGGACATACGCATACGACGCTCAGAGAACCGATTATTGTGAACGGTACAATAATTGTGTCTGCGGGAGAATATGCAAGGAATCTTGGTATGTTAAGAATTGCAAAAGCATCGGATGGAAGTGTTAAATTTGTGGACTATGAGCTTATAGAGGTTTCGGACAGCGTTTCGGAAGATAAGCTTATTCTTAAAGCAGCCAAAGAATATAAGGATTTGATTGCTGACAGATATCTTGTTGATTACGGAATGAAATATGACCAGGTTCTGGCATATTCAGATTTTGATTTTAAAGGTATAAGTAAAAAGCAGGAAGAATTACCTCTTGGCAACCTTATTGCGGATTCTTTTATTTATGCAGTTAAGCAGGCAGAAGGTAAAGATTATATTCCGGTAGATTTGGCAATTGTGGGTAATGGTGTAATAAGGGAGACCCTTTCTAAGGGGGAGATAACTGTAGCGGATGCATTCAATGTGCTTTCTCTCGGTATAGGTCCTGATGGTAAGACAGGATATCCGCTTGTTTCGATATATATCAGAGGGAATGAACTTAAGAATATTTTTGAAGTAGATGCATCCGTAACGCCTATAATGTCAGTAGCACAGCTTTATGCGTCGGGTATGTCATGGACATACAACACCAGAAGAATGTTTTTTAATAGGGTTACAGATGGCTGGAAATTAACGGAAGACGGCAAAAAACAGGCCATTGATGACAATAAATTGTATAGGGTGGTTACCGGACTATATGAGGGACAGATGCTTGGAGTTGTTAAAGCAAAGTCGTATGGGATACTTACAGTTACTCCGCTCGATGAGAACGGCAATGAAGTAACTGATTTTGAATCAAGGATTATTTACGATGAGAACGGTAATGAAGTAAAGGTATGGGGGGCACTTGCAACTTATCTGGATTCATTTGAAGAGATCGACGGTGTTTCTGTTGTGCCTGAACGTTATAATACAACAGAAGGGAGAAAGATTGTTTATGCAAGTCTTAACCCCATAGAACTTTTGAAATCACCCAATTGGGTGACCATAACGGTGATTGTTGTAGTCTTGGTTCTCATTGCAATTATTATTCTTTGTGTGTTACATCACAGAAAAAGAAAGCGCCGTCAACATAAGCGAAGAAGATATTAAGAAGTAAAGGAACGCAAAAAGCGTTATATTATAGAAAGAAGGGTAATTTTATAATGTCAAATGAAAGATTTTCCGAGGTGGATGCATGGAAAACGAATATGTTTTTGTACAATGCAGCACTTAAGGAAGTAGGCACTAAGATAGAGATACTTAACGAAGAGTTTTTAAATGTTCATAATTACAATCCGATTGAGCATATTAAATCAAGAGTTAAGTCGCCGGAAAGTATTGTCAAGAAGCTTAAGCGTAATGGTTATGAAGTTACGATTGAGAATATGGTTAAGCATCTTAACGATATTGCCGGAATCAGAATTATCTGTTCGTTTACATCAGATATTTACATGATTGCCGAGATGATAAGCAATCAGAGTGATATTACCGTAATTCAGATTAAGGACTATATCGCCAACCCTAAGGAGAACGGTTATAAGAGTTATCATCTTGTTGTGTCTGTTCCGATTTATCTTTCGGACGGACCTGTTGATGTCAAGGTTGAGATTCAGATAAGAACGATAGCTATGGATTTCTGGGCAAGCCTTGAGCATAAGATTTACTATAAGTTTGAGGGTAATGCACCGCTCAGTATCTGGAATGACCTTAAGCAGTGTGCAGATATTGTTGAGGTGCTTGACGGCAGAATGTTGTCACTCAACGAGATTGTCAAACAGTATAAGGTTGACAGTGATTCATAAATTGATAAAGGGGATATGACAGGTGGAAACAGCAGTCAGATTGCCGGAAGAATTCAAAGAACGTATGCGAAAAATGCTTGGTGAAGAATGCGAGGCATTTTTTGAAAGCTATGAAGATGACAAAATGCAGGCGCTTCGCATTAATACATGCAAAGTGCCTGTTTCAGATGATTACATGAGAATAGCACCAATTAACCTTTGCAGACCTGTGCCGTGGGCAGAGTTTGCTTTCTATTATTCAAAAGAAGAACGTCCGGGGAAGCATCCGCATCATGAGGCGGGGTTATACTATATACAGGAGCCGAGTGCAATGGCAGTTGCAGGAATGCTTAAGGCAGAGCCCGGTGAACTGGTTCTTGATTTGTGTGCGGCTCCGGGAGGTAAAACTACGCAGATTGCTGCAGCTATGAAAAATTGTGGCATTCTTGTGGCTAACGAGATACATCCGCAGAGAGCGAAAGTTCTTTCACAGAATGTAGAACGTTTGGGATTTAGGAATGTTATAGTTACAAATGAAACACCTGAGCGGTTAGCGGAGAGATTTGAAGGGTATTTTGATAAGATACTTGTGGACGCTCCGTGTTCGGGTGAGGGAATGTTTCGTAAGGATGAGGCAGCAAGGGATGAATGGTCGCCGGATAATGTGGCAAAATGTGCAGACCGTCAGGATAAAATTCTTGATTGTGCCGTAAAGATGTTAAAGCCTGAGGGAAGGCTTGTGTATTCAACATGCACCTTTGCGCCTGAGGAAAATGAAGGAAGTATTACAAGGTTGCTTGAACGTAGCGGGCAGATGGAAATAGTTAAACCGCATAATTCATATTGCTTTTCAGAAGGCAGATGCGATTGGTGGGATAGTGCACCTGCAGAAATTGCGGATACTATGCGTTTGTGGCCACATAAACTTGGCGGAGAGGGGCATTATATAGCGGTTCTTAAGAAGCAGGGTGGCTTTGAGGGTGTTGTAAAAGAACTTACACCGCTTAAGGAGAAACTTGTTCCGGGGGATTATATTGAATTTGCTGATAAGTTTTTTAAGAAAGCGCCGAAGGGTAATTTGTATATGTTTGGGGAGCAGTTGTATATGATTCCCGGCGGAATGTTTGAGATAGATAAGCTTAGGACGCTTCGTATCGGCTGGCACCTTGGTGAGATTAAAAAGAACAGGTTTGAGCCGTCGCATGCCCTTGTGCTTGGGACGGAGCGAGATAATCTTAAGAATGTTGCGGCATTGTCATCTGATGAACGAGAGATATATGCTTACCTTAAAGGAGAGACCTTTATGAGTGAAGGAGAAAACGGTTGGTGTGCCGTAACGGTTGACGGGTATCCGATTGGTCTTGGCAAGAGGGTTAACGGCCTTGTAAAGAATCATTATCCTAAGGGTTTAAGATGGCAGGGATAAAGGCAAGGAGGATTTTTGATGAATTTTTTTTATGAAATGATAATCGGAATGTTTGTTATCGCATTTGATGCCGAATACATTATTATAGAGAATTTGAGGATTGATATTGTTTCCGATGTAATCGGTTGTGTGCTTGTTATTCATGCCCTTATGAAGATGCGGGATTGGAGTCCTTGTTTTAATAAGTCGATAAAGATGTGTGTGTTTTATGCAATAGCGATAGTTGTACAGCGACTTATAGCATATCCTGAATTTACACGTGAGTATGAGTATGTGGTGCTCGGAATTGCAACTATTTTTTATATTAATATGGTTTATAACATAATGGATGGATTATTTGTAAAGAATAAAACAGAGGGAATCGAAGAACAGAATGGTAATATAAAAGCATCTTCGGTAACTCTTTGTATGATAGCGGGAATCAGCTGTCTTGCATATATTATCGGACTTGACGAGGTTTTTGCACAATATGATATGGCGGGTGGAGAAGTGGTTGTCCAGACCATATGCAATATTTTGTTTTACCTTGCAACTGCTTTTTTTGCAATTACACTTATGCAGAATAAGCATGAGCTTGAAATTATATCAAAGCTCGATAATTAGATCGGGGATTTAAGGAGTGATAAAATGTCAGAGGATACAAGACCGGTTTTGGTAATAGGACATATTAATCCCGATACGGATTCAGTTTGTTCTGCAATTTGTTATGCGAGATTTAAGGAAGCTGTTACGGGTAAGAAATATGAGGCGAGGAGAGCCGGACAGATTAATGAAGAGACGAGGTTTGTTCTTGATAAATTCGGCGTGAAAGAACCTGAGTATCAGGATAATGTTCGTATGCAGGTAAAGGATGCACAGTACCGTAAGCTGGAGGGGGTGTCCAGAGTCATTTCTCTCAAAAAGGCATGGGAGATTATGAAAGAGAGCAATGTTGTTACGCTTCCGATTACTAAACAGAACAGGCTTGAGGGAGTTATAACAATTCAGGATATTGCGACTTCTTACATGGATGTATATGACAGCCGTATTTTATCAACGGCGCATACAAAGTACCGCAATATTGTTGAGACACTGGATGCTACAATGATAGTCGGGAATGAAGAAGAATATTTTGTTAAGGGTAAGGTGCTTATAGCTGCAGCCAATCCTGAGATTATGGAGAATTATATTGAAAAGGGAGACCTTGTTATTCTCGGTAACAGATATGAGTCCCAGCTTAGTGCGATTGAGATGGAGGCGGGATGTATTGTAGTCTGCGAGGGAGCAGGTGTTACTGCGACAATACGCAAGCTTGCACAGGAGAACAGCTGTAATGTAATTTGTACACCACACGACACGTATACGGTTGCAAGGCTTATAAACCAGAGTATGCCTATAAGCTATTTTATGAGTAGGGAGAACCTTATTACTTTCAATCTTGACGATTATGTTGATGATATTAAGGATATTATGGCTCAGAAGCGACACAGATATTTTCCGGTGCTTGATAAAAATGGTTTATATGCAGGTATGCTTTCTCGTAGAAACCTTCTCGGAATAGAACGCAAAAAGGTGATTTTGGTGGATCATAACGAGAAGAGTCAAGCTGTGGAGGGTATAGAAGATGCAGAGATTCTTGAGATTATTGATCACCACAGATTGGGTACAATAGAAACCATATCACCGGTATATTTCAGGAATCAACCGCTTGGATGTACGGCAACGCTTATCTTTCGTATGTATCGTGAGCAAGGTATTGACATTGATAAGCAGACGGCATCACTTCTTTGCGCAGCAATTATTTCGGATACGCTTATGTACCGTTCGCCTACGTGTACGGAGGTAGATAAGCAGGCGGCAGAGGAGCTTGCGGTGATAGCGGGACTTGACGTGGAAAGCTTTGCGGCGGAGATGTTTAAGGCCGGCTCAGATCTTTCTTCTAAGACGGAAGACGATATTTTTTATCTGGATTTCAAAAAGTTTAGTAACGGTAATGTGGCCTTCGGTGTGAGTCAGATAACTTCCATGGATGCTGATGAGCTCAAAGTGATAAAGCGTAGGATGTTACCATACATCAGGCATATTATACAGCTTCACAATTTAGATATGGTGTTTTTCATGTTGACAGATATACCTAATGAGAGTACGGAACTTCTTTTTGTGGGCAATCATGCAGGAAGCATTGTGGAGAGTGCTTTTTCAAAAAAGGTTAAACAGGATGATATGTCAGTAGTGCTTAAAGGAGTTGTTTCCAGAAAGAAACAGCTTTTGCCGGCGCTTATTATGGCAATGCAACAGTAGATTTTACGGAGGTCTGATTTATGGGCAAACAAATATGGAGACCGGGCAACATGCTTTATCCGTTGCCGGTCGTACTTGCCACTGTGGCGGATAAAAAGGGTAATACTAACGTGCTTACGGTAGCTTGGACAGGAACGGTTTCAAGTGATCCGGTGATGGCATATATTTCGGTGCGTCCCACAAGATATTCCTACAACATGCTTAGGGAGACGGGAGAATTTGTAATTAACCTTACGACCGAGGAACTTGCCTTTGCTACGGATTATTGTGGTGTGGTTTCAGGCAGGGATGTAGACAAATTTAAGAAGATGGGTCTTACAAAGCTCTCTGCCAAGGAAGTATGTGCACCGTTGATTGCGGAAAGCCCGGTTAATATTGAATGCAGGGTTGTGGAAGAGAAGCCACTTGGTGTGCACACCATGTTTCTTGCAGAAGTGCTTGCAGTTCATGCAGACGAAAAATATATGGATGAGAAAGGCAAATTTGACCTGACTAAGGCTAATCCCATAGTATATTCCCACGGGGAGTATTACGGACTCGGAGAAAAAATCGGTAAGTTCGGATATAGTGTTAAGAAAAAATAACAGGGGGCAGTGCGATGAAAATAAGCAGTCTTAAGATTCGTAATTACAAGTCAATAAAAGAGCTTTGCATTGAAAACGTTGATTATGCTGTTATCTTTGTTGGTAAAAATAACACGGGTAAGACGGTTATTTTGGATGCCATACGTGTTATGGCAGGCGATAAAGATATAAGCAGTAGTGATTTTAATAATCCCGGACGTAATGTTGAGATAGAGGTAAAAATTGAGATTGCGCAGGAAGACCTTGATTTGTTGCGTGCAAAGGGTGTTGTCAGCAAGGTTAAAAATGAAGCGGGATGGCTTGCAGATTTCAATAATAAGCTTCCGGGTTTCACAGGGGAAGAACTGCCGTTTACTTTTGTGGCGACGCCTGACGGGAAGACTTTTTATAATGATGCGGGAGGTAAGCACAATCACTACATTAAGAGATTGTTGCCGAAGATATATTACATAGATAATACGAGGGATCTTTCTGCTTTTGAGAAGGATATTTTCCGTTTTCAGGGTAATCAGAGTATGGCTGAACTTAAGGAGCAGGTGTGTATTTTTGCACAGACCAAAAAGTGTAATCATTGTTTTGAGTGTATTAAGGCGATTGAAAAAAAGAATCCGACGGAGCTTACGGTCGGAGAGACGACAAGACTTCTGGAATATAAGCTGTTCCAGACCAATCTCAGTGAATTTTCTTCCAGACTTAATAAAAGCTTTCATCGTAACAGTAGTAAAAATGATGATATAGTGTACCGTTTTGGCCTTGATTTTGATAAGGTATTCTCGCTTGATACAACGATATATAATAAAGAGCGTAGGCAGTATGAGAGCATACATCAGGTTGGCGCCGGTACAAAAAGCATATATATTTTGTCTCTTCTTGAGACATATATTGAGGAGGAGACAAGTGTTCCAAGTATAATTATGATTGAGGAACCGGAGATGTATCTTCATCCCCAGCTTCAGAAGTCGGCGAGTGAGATGCTTTATAAGTTGTCCAAGAAAAATCAGGTGATTTTCTCGACACATTCACCGAATATGTTGTTTAATTTCTCAACAAAACAGATTAAGCAGGTAGTACTTGATGAGAATTATTCGACGGTTGTAAGAGAAGATGAGGATATAGATGATATTCTTGACGACCTCGGATATGCGGCTAATGACCTTATGAATGTTAGTTTTGTGTTTATTGTTGAAGGTAAGCAGGACCGTAATAGGTTGCCGCTTCTTCTTGAGAAGTACTATTCGGAGATTTACGACGAATCCGGACGTCTTCAGAGAGTATCAATTATTACGACCAACAGCTGTACTAATATTAAAACTTATGCCAATCTTAAGTATATTAACCAGCTTTACCTTAAGGATCAATTTCTTATGATCAGAGACAGTGACGGTAAGAAGCCTGAATATCTTGTAAAGCAGCTTTGCGGATATTATAAGAACCGTGAAGGGCAGGACGAGGGTGCACTTCCCAGAGTTACACCCAAGAACGTACTTGTCCTTAAATACTATTCTTTTGAGAATTATTTCCTTGACCCGAAGGTAATGGTAAAAATCGGTGTTGTTAAGAGTGAAGATGAATTTTACAATATTCTCTACAAAAAATATAAAGACTACCTTTATAAGCTTACAAGTGTAAAACGAATGCTTAGGGTTATAGGTAAGCGTATTAATAATAAGCAGGATCTTATTGACAATATGGAAAATATACGTATTTTTGTGAGGGGGCATAATCTGTTCGATATTTTTTACGGAAGATATTCGAAGAAGGAAGAAGAGGAAATTCTCATTAAGTATATTGAAGAAGCGCCGAGAGAATGCTTCGCGGATATTCTCGGTGCAATAGACAGATTTGTTTATTTTGAAAATCGTAAGAAAAATGAGGAAAGCAATGAAGAGTAATATTGTTTTAATAGGGATGCCGGGATGCGGAAAAAGTACTGTCGGAGTAGTTCTCGCCAAGAATCTCGGATATAGATTTATGGATGTGGATCTTGTAATTCAGGAGAAAGAGAAAAGACTTCTTTCTGAGATTCTCGATGAAGAAGGCTTTGAAGGGTTTGTTGCGGCAGAGGAAAAAGCTTGCCTTGGTATTCAGGCAGAGAAGACAGTGATTGCTACCGGAGGAAGTGCCGTATACGGAGAAAAAGGTATGAGCCATCTTAAAGAAATAGGAACGGTGGTATATATCCGACTCGGATATGAGGAGATAGAACATCGTCTCGGTGATTTGCATAAACGAGGTGTTGCAATGCGAGAAAGTATGACGCTTAAGGATTTATATTCTGAGAGAGAGCCGTTATATGATAAATATGCAGATGTTGTTTGTGACGGTGAAGGGAAGCTTCTTAGGGAAATAGTTACAGAAATAGTGACAAAAACGAGAGGACAAATAGGAAAATAGTACTATAAAAACGACGTTTTTTGGAAAAAAAGCAAAAAAACCTTTACAAATTTGTGACTAATTGTTAAAATTAATATGTTACGGAGTTGTTACATAACACAATTTTAAAAAAATTCCATTAATCAGATTCGGAGGAGTTATGGCTAGAAACGGTAAAG
>SVEG01000023.1 GCA_015057505.1 Lachnospiraceae bacterium | reverse complement strand
GTAAAATATTTCAATAATGAAAGACCTGCATATGCATTAAATTACAAAAGCCCAGTTCAGTATAGAACTGAACTAGGCTTTGGATAGTTATGCTTTTTTGCTGTCTACTTTTACTTGACAACTTCAGCTTTCGCCGCGGCTTCATATTCACCTGCATTTCAGCCTGTATAAACTTTTTAACCCTTGACACTCAGATGTCCGGAGTGTATAAATTACAACGATTTCATTAGCTCCTCCTTAAATACTCCTCAAGCATCTTCTCAAACTCCACAAAATTTATAGGTTTTGAGAGGAAGTTATCGAAGCCTTCCGTGAGATACTGCTCGCGCATTCCCTCAATTGCATTGGCTGTCAGAACAACTACCGGAGTATTAAGGTTTGGATTGTCCTTGTCATTGCGAATCATGTGCAGAGTCTGCACGCCGTCCGGCTCGGGCATCATGTGGTCCATAAAAATCAAATCATATTTTTTCTCTTTTGTCATGGTAAAGCTCTCGTTACCGCCGGTTGCAAAATCCAGCTGAATCTTGGAACGTTTCAAAAGAGCCTCAACCACTTTGAGATTCATCTTGTTGTCGTCGACAACAAGAACCTTGGCATCCGGATAGCAAATCTCCTGTTTTTGCGGCGTCTCCACGGCAGGTTTAGGCTTTTCACCAAGCTTGCCCATCGCTGTCATGTCTATAATCTCCTGCGGAATTTCAACGGTAAAGCAACTGCCTTCACCGTATACGCTTTGCACCCTGATGGTACCGTTCATGCAATCTACAAGCTGTTTTGTAATATTGAGTCCCAGGCCACTTCCCTCTATGTATCGGTTCTTATTAAGCTCAAGACGCTGGAAGCTGTCAAATAACCGCTCCAGGTCTTCCTTCTTAATTCCCTTACCGGTGTCTGCTACTGACATAATCAGCGCAAAGCCATTTTCATCTCGGACACCCTGCACGGTAAATTCAATGCTTCCGTTATCCGTATATTTAATAGCGTTCGACAAAAGATTGTTAAGAATCTGCTTAATACGAAGTTCATCACCCTTTAATACTGCGGGCAAAGTCTCGTCAATATCAAGCTTAATCTCAAGCCCTTTTTTCTTTGCACGCTCCTCATTCCAGATAATCACGTCATTAAGCATGGTTGCAAGAGAATACTTGTCCTCAACAAGCTCAAGCTTGCCTGCCTCTATCTTAGAAAAATCAAGCACATCATTGATAAGTCCCAAGAGCATCTGGCTTGCCTGTTTAATATTGGTTGCATACTCATCAATCGTTTCATCCTTATTTTCGCGTAAAATCATCTCATTCATACCGATTACTGTATTAATTGGGGTACGAATTTCATGCGACATATTAGCGAGGAACTTAGCCTTAGACTGACTCATCGCAATAGCCATCTGCTTTTCTTTTTCAACATTAAGCAAATCCCTTATGGACTTTAAGCCCGCCGAGAACAGCAGTATCACAAGACCGAAACACAAACTGATTCCGTTAACTACCGTATCTACCACATATGTCAGTGCAATCTCGAAAACACCCGCTGCCATAAGTATCGCAAAGCCGACCGCAACCTCTCTGTACTCCCGCACATAGCCCCTGACGATATCAAGCACGGCAGTAACTCCCATGGTAACAATAAGCACCAAAATAATAATATGCGAAGACGTCATTGTTTCAAAGAAATCTTTTATGTTCAAAACCTGAAGCAGTACAACCGCCACATAATTTATCGCGGTACATATACCAATCACCATATAAGCTTTTTGATATCGTCCTTTTTGCACACTGTTAACGTACGATAAGAACGGGTACGGTAAAAGCGCAACCATTAAAAAGCCCATAAGCATGGCAACCGTCGTGTTAGGAAAAACAAACTGTCTGATCTTGGATTCAACAAGCAACCACATAGACGCAATCAAAATAACAATTCCGAGATATAATACCTCGACATCCCTTTTAAAGAAAAACTTAACAAATACACTGCCTGCAATTACAAACACGCTTATAATAAGCATAAACGCCGCAACAACTGCGGACGGTGCATACTTCCCGTAAAAGTACTGCTTTATGTCCGCCAAATCGCCCTCATATATGTCACTCACAAATCCGGCGTAATTGGAATCGCTCATAAATTCAATACGAAGCTGCTTGCCGGCGTCGCTTTCGTATATCGGGAAAAATACATAGGTCATCGTACTTGTCTTGCCAAACGGCTGCGTATCAAGCGTCGAATACTCCTTACGAAGCTCATCTCCCACAAAAATATTAAGCTCCTGTTGCATGCTTCGAACACAAAGCCATGTATCCTCACTGTCAGATGCAAGAGTAGTTACAATCGTTACCCACTCGCCATGCCCCGTTTCACAGTTTCCCGGAACCTCTATAGGCATCTGTTCGCCATTAGGCATCACCTGCGACCAGTCCGCCCGGAAAATACGGCACTCTCCGTGCTCCGAGACATTTTCCCGTGGCAAGAATACTTCTCCCAATATGAAAAAGGCAAAAGCACTTACCATCAGTATCCCTAAAATACACTGTGTAAATTTCATTACCCTGTTTTTTTGTTTTTCCATGTTGCTCCCCCTGTTAACAATTTTATTTAATTCCTCCGTTACACCCTTTCGGGCACAAACCCGTCAAATATAATCATCTCAAACTCTTCCCTCGCACTCTCCAGCTCCGCCTCGCTCCTGACCGTCCATGCCGCGCATACCCCATTGTACAGTCTCTTGCACAGCCTAAAGGAGAACTGCTCTGCATGCTCATGATTGTATGCAATAAAGTCCGGACGCGACAAAAAGTTAATCAGCAGGTTCGTCATGACAAACCTGTCTATCGGCGTCTTACCCATTTTGTCCTTAAAATAATTTGTCGAGAGCTGTCCCCTAAGAACTTCGGGACGTTTTTTTCTGAACCATCTTACGACAAGCGGATTAAAGGATTCAATACAATACATGCCTGAATATCCGCAAAACACTTCTGCCACCTTCTCCGCCGTCCGTTTATACTTCTCAGACGCCTTTATTTCGACGATTAAGGGCACTTTTCCGTCCACTGCCTTAAGTACTTCGCCAAATAACAAAATACGCTCATTTGAGCCTGCAAGCGCGTAAGACCGAAGCTCCTCATATGTGCACTCCGACACCTTTCTTGCCACGCCACACATCCTAAGAAGCGTCGCATCGTGAAAAACCACAACCTTCTCATCCTTTGTGAGCCTGACATCGAGCTCGATGCCGTAGCCGCACTCTGCCGCCGCAAGAAATGCTGGCAGGGAATTTTCCGGCAACTGCACATTGTCGTACAAACCCCTGTGCGCAATATACTTATCCCCAAAAACCTTCATCGCCTCCCTGCGCCCCGTATTCGGACGCAGACAAAGCAGATAAAGGCCTGTAATACTTATTAATACCGCTACTAAAATAATCATTTCAAATATTCATCCAAACATGCATGTATCATTTCTGCCGTTGCAGGCTTAAGAAGATAGCCTGTCGGGTTAAGCTCCATCGCAGCTTCCTTTTGTGCCTCATCCTTTACTCCCGTAAGGAAGAATACAGGTACTTCTTCTGCTCCCGATATCATACGTATTAACGCAAGAGTCTGCTTTCCGTCGTATTCTGGCATATCGTAATCAAGGAATATAATATCCGGAATTCTGTTTGAAATAATTTCAAGTGCCTGCATTCCCGAGGTTGCAAGTAGCACATCATACTGATTTTTGAGCATCTCTTTGAGAACTCTTATCTGAAAAGCATTGTCATCAATGAACATAACGCACGGTTTTGCCTCTTCCTCTTGCTCTTCCATGACCTCCTCAGGCTGCTTTGCACACAGCATACTACTTATCTTCTCGTGAATTCTGACCGTTGATGCCGGCAACTCCATTGACGAAAACGCCGCATGTTTTAAAATATCAGCGAATATTGTAGGCTGGTCATATGTTTCAAGGCACAAAATCGGAGTATTCGCATGACTGTCCTTTAACTCATAAAATATTTCTATACCGTCTTCTTCCATATCAAGCATACTGATAAGAATCAGATCCGGTTTGACAAGCTTAAGCATTCCTTTCACAAGTTCTGCATTGTCCACGCATACCTGAACTGTAAAATGCTTTGATAAATACTCATTTACGTCCTCAAAAAACTTATTGAACCGTCCCACAAAAAATAACTTCTGCATTAGTTAGCACCTCTTATGTCTTTTATTTTATCAAGTATTTCTATTGCTTTATCTGTCTCCAGGTTAAGTATCCTCTCAAGCAGTTCTTCCACAAGAGGCTGCATATCCTCCGAATACTTGTATTTGCCTATCTCTGCGGCAACAAAATCCGCCGTGTCGTAATTATTGGTTGAAAGGGCAGGCCTTAACATATCAAAATAGGCCATCTGCATACTGCCCGCAGGCTCCTTCTCGTCCTTAGGAAGAATTGTCTCTATACGCTCCTTATGTTTGTCTATCTCTTCAAGAAGTATGGGGTGTAACACACAAAGTCGTTCCATATCGCCTTCGATTGCCGCAACCTCTGACATTCTTGCAAGCTTTGACAAAAGAAGCGCTCCGACTGTCGCTGCCGTACTCTTTAGCGCATGTACTTCTATACGGTAATTACTAAGTGAATTTTCCTGTGTTATCGTCTCATACAAAAGTACAAGCTTCTGCTTCAGAATCTTAAGCGAACCGTGGAAATCTCCAAGAAGCTGTCTTAAGATCTCTTTGTCGTTAAGAATTCCCAGTGCATAATCAAAATCAAATTCATTAAGCGTGGGAAGCGGTTCCGCCTGTTCTTCCTTAGGTGGTTTCTCTGATACTGCTTTCTCCTCATCCTCCGGTCTGCTACCCACAAGATAATCAACAAGCATCTTCTCAAGCTCTGCGGGATTTATCGGTTTTGAAAGGAAATTATCGAAGCCGTGAGCAAGATATTTTTCCCTGTCCCCGAGTATAGCATTGGCCGTGAGCATAATAATCGGCACACCCTCGCACAATTTTTCCTCTTTAATTATATCAAATGTCTCTATACCGTCCATCTCCGGCATCATATGATCAAGAAATACCGCATCCACACTCTGTCTGCATAATATTTCAAGACACTCCCTGCCACTTGTCGCCTCTAAAATCGTAAGTTTTGTATGCTTAAGAAGTGCTTTGAACACCTTTATATTCATACGATTGTCATCGACAATAAGAACTTTTTTATCAGCCGCAAAATCTCCGTCAAGGCTGCTTTTTTCTTTACTGTCTTTAATCTGTCTCGGCTTAAATTCTCCAAGCGGTGTCTTATCCGCTATGGTCTGTACAAGGTCAAAATAAAACACACTTCCCTTGCCGTACTCACTCTCTATATGAAGCTCGCTGTCCATAAGCGTAAGGAATTGCTTGGCAATCTTCATACCGAGTCCCGTACCCTCAACATTCCTGTTGTGTGACATATCAAGTCGCTGATACGCATTGTATATCCTGCTAAGGTCATCCTTTTTTATTCCTATACCCGTATCCTGTACGGCATAACGTATAACGGCATTATCTTCCTCATTAAGTCTGCTTACCGAAAAGGTTATGGTTCCCTTATCGGTATATTTTACGGCATTGGTAAGCAGGTTAAGAAGTACCTGCTTTATACGTTTATCATCACCGAACAATCTGCTCGGCAGATTATTATCTATGTCAAATTTAAGCTTGAGGTCTTTTTCCCTGGCCTTTATATAAATCATATTATACAACTCATCAAGGAATTTCTCCGTACGGTAATCTATCACCTCTAGCTCCATCATACCCGACTCAACCTTAGAGGAATCCAGGATATCATTGATAATGTTAAGAAGGGCCGTGGACGAACTTTTGATATCATGCGCATAACTACAAATATCCGCATTATCACTCTCGCGAAGTATCATCTCATTCATGCCGAGCACGGCATTAACAGGTGTTCGTATCTCATGCGACATTCTCGCAAGGAAATCCGACTTGGCATGATTGGCTCTCTCCGCCTCTTCCTTGGCCTTCTGAAGCTCTGCCGTAAGCTTGGCACGCTCAAGGCTTCCGCTCACGATACCTACGATACTGTTACAAACAGCCATGTAAGCAACATATATAAGACATCTCGGAACGATAAAGAATATCAGCAACGAAACCCACACATTGTCATTTACTTGCGTAAGTAAGAACTGACCTGCTTCCGAGTGATTTTTCAAACTGCTGCTTGTAAGGAGCGCCATGTTGGCATCACAAAGTCCGAAATAATAACCTCCATACACAACAACAAATGTACTGAGCACCGTCATAATATATACAAACCGCATTATTTTCTTGGAAGAATACAGTGTCGTACAAAGGAACGGCAAAATCGCCACCAAAACAACATGATATGTAGCCGTAACGCCCATCAGCGTATATACAATCATTACACTTGTCAGTATATAATATTTTATCTTGGGACCTGACATTCTCTTATATGCAAAAGATATCGCAAGGAAAATGATATATGACGGAATAAAACCCTTCGCCATTATAACCTTGTCAATAGTAAATATTCCAAGCATATTCAAAATAAACGATGAAACATAAATCAACATTGACACCGAAAAACATTTCATCACATATTTGTTGGCTATAGATTCCCTGTTCTCAATATATACGGTTATATCATCTTTGATAATGGAGTTTTCCATGACATGCCTCCTGATTAGCTTATTCTTCTTTATTTATCTCCTCGAACATGTCTCTGACCGTCGGTGCGTTCTTGGTAAGCCTCTTAATACTTAACTCCTCTGCCTTGTTGTTGGCAAGACGCAGATTATTCTCCGAAGAAAGAAGCGCCGCCTTAGTCTTGTTAAGATGATCTATCGTCTTATCTATCTCATCAATTGCCTGCCTGAATTTGTCGCTTGCAAGCTTATAGTTACGTGCGAAACCTTCCTTGAACGAATTCATATTCTCTTCAAAATGAAGAATATCTATCTGCTGATTCTTAACCACCTGAAGTTCTCTCTGATACTTAAGCGAATTAAGTGCCGCATTACGGAGAAGTGTAATCATCGGAATAAAAAACTGTGGCCGAATTACATACATCTTGTCGTATCTGTAGGAAACATCCACAATTCCGTTATTGTAAAATTCATTATCTGCCTCAAGCAGCGAAACTAAAATAGCGTATTCACAACCTTTTTCTCGGCGATCCTTATCAAGCTCCTTAAAAAAGTCCTCGTTCTTATGCTTCGTGGCGGTCGTATCCATCTCATTCTTCATCTCAAACATAATTGAGATGAATTCCGTACCGTCCTCATCACTCTCTCTGTAAATAAAATCGCCTTTGCTTCCTGTCTTGGCGTCATTATCCTTCTCGAAATATGCCCGTGGGAAAGCAGTCATCCTTATGGAATTAAACTGATTGAGACAGTGAAGTTCAAGACTTTCACCCACCATCTTTGTGGACTGACGTGTCTTAAAATCTTTATAATACTCTATCTGCTCGTCCTTGCTCTTAAGCTGCTCTTCATATTTTTCCTTGAGGCTCTTTTCCTTAAGTTCATTTTCTGTCTCTTTATTGTCAAGCTGACCTTTTAATCTGGTAATCTCCGTAGACTTCTTTGCAAGCTCTTCATTCTTCTCCTCAAGTGCTTTTGCAATGGCAAGCTTCTTCTGTACTTCACTACCTTCTATTTTGGCTTTCAGTAATTCTATCTCCTTGTCTTTATCGGCAAGCTCCCTGTCCTTACCTGCAAGTGCGCGATCTTTATTTGCAAGCGCCTCTCCATGTAACTTATCCTGCTCCATTCTTGCAAGTTTGAGTTCATCCTCCCTGCGCTCTTCAAGTTCTTTTTCACGACGTTCTATCTCCATTAAAAATTCCTTATCGCGTACCTGCTTAACAATCTGCGCATAGCCGGATTCGTCAACTTGAAATACTTCTCCGCAATTCGGACATTTCATCTCCTGCATAATCCACACCCCACTTTATTTTCAGACTTTTCATATTATGTTTACACTGTAATCTATTATATATAAATCATATCAAACTCTACATAAAAAGTAAATCTTTAACTGCTTTTCCATACCGTAAAACAGCAAAAACAGCCCCAAAAGATACTCCTTTGAGGCCGTTACATTCTCACAATTATAGTTCCGTATTTAATTACGCATAATCTTCTCAACTGCCGCAAGAAGATGTGCTGACTCAAACGGCTTAACAATAAACTCCCTTGCACCGCTTTCTATAGCCTTCGCGATAATCGCAGGCTGTCCGACTGCTGAACAGATAATAATCTTTGCCGCCGAATCAATTGCCTTGATTCGCTTTAACGCTTCGATTCCATCCGTACCCGGCATTGTAATGTCAAGAATAATCACATCCGGCTTAAGCTCTGTAAATTTGTTAATCGCCTCTTCGCCGTCTGCTGCTTCACCTATTACCGTATGTCCTGCATCCACCACTAATTTTTTGATAGATGCTCGCATAAACATTGCATCATCTGCAATTAAAATTTTTGCCATTTGATTCACCTCTGCTGTACATTATTTCGCTTCTCCCAATTGTAAGCACTTACAATTGTACCTACAATAATGATTTTACTATTAAATATGCAAAAAATCAACGGTTTATTTCTATCTTTGTCTATGGTAGAATAAATATGTATTTATTTAATAATTCGGAAGGATAAAGCTTATGAAAATGCTATGGAAATTAACAAAAGAAGCCGCAAGATACAAGGGGCTTTATATACTTGCAATTCTTTCAACCCTAATCCTAACGGGTATAAATCTTACCGCTCCCAAATTGCTCTCCAAGATGACGGGAATTGTGGGCGGCGGAGTGGACGAGCAGGCACTTAGAAGTATCGGTGTTCTTGCGCTACTACTTTTGATTCTCTACCTGCTTCGTATTGTATTCAGATTTTTAAATAACTACCTTGCTCACAAAGCAGCATGGTATCTTGTCGGTGACCTTCGTGACAGACTTTATAATAAGTTGCAAAGCTTGGATTTAGGCTTTTTCCATGATAAGCAAACCGGTGATTTAATGAGCCGTGTTGTTAATGATACACGTGATTTTGAGCTTTTGTATGCGCACATGATTCCCGACATGATTACCAATCTTGTAACCTTCGGCGGTGTCCTTACAATTTTGCTTATTACCAACTGGAAGTTGGCACTTATTACCTGCTTTCCGATTCCGCTCATCCTTATTTCGGGTGTTATTTTTGCCAAAAAAGTGCGACCGTTTTTTAAGGCCTCTCAAAAATGTATGGGTGAGCTCAATGCCAAGCTTCAGGATAATCTGTCCGGTCTTCATGAAATTCAGTCCTTCGGACAGGAAGCTTATGAGGCTGACCTCGTAAGCAAAAGTAATTTTGAACAGGTCCGTGCCATGCTCCGTGCTTTAAGGGCAAGTGCTCTTTTCCATCCGAGCGTAGAATTCGTTTCCTCCATCGGTACGGTGCTTGTCGTTGCCGTGGGCGGTTATCTCGCATATATTGAACAGTTATCCGTGGAAGATATTGTTGCATTTATGCTGTATTTATCACTGTTTTATGCACCTGTTTCCGGTCTTGCAAGCTGGCTTGAAAACCTTCAGCAGTCACTTGCCGGTGCAGAGCGTGTAACACTGATTCTGGATACGCCCTCTGCCATTGAGAATTCAGAAGATGCCAAGCCTTTAGATAACGTAACCGGTGAAATAACCTTTGAAAATGTATCCTTCCACTACAGCAATAAAGTACCTGTGTTAAAAGATATTTCTTTTACATGCAAGCCGGGAATGATGGTTGCCCTTGTAGGCCCCACAGGTGTCGGCAAAACTACCATCACCCAGCTTATTTCGAGGTTCTATGATCCGGTGAATGGTCGTATTCTCGTAGACGGTCAGGACATTAAGGGCGTTACTCTTGAAAGCCTCCGTAAGAATATTTCTCCTGTTTTACAGGATACCTTCCTCTTCCACGGCTCCATTGCCGATAATATCGGTTATGCCAAACCTGATGCCACAAGAGAAGAGATTATCGAGGCTGCCAAAGCCGCCAATATTCACGAAGATATCCTGCACATGCCCGACAAATACGAGACTCAGGTCGGCGAGCGCGGGCTTCGTCTCTCCGGCGGTCAGAAGCAGCGCGTTGCGATTGCAAGAGCGATTCTTCGCCAGTCTCCGATTATTATTCTTGATGAAGCGACTGCCTCTGTCGATG
This sequence comes from Lachnospiraceae bacterium, assembly GCA_015057505.1. Lineage (GTDB taxonomy): Bacteria > Bacillota > Clostridia > Lachnospirales > Lachnospiraceae > SIG300. Next base: position 16,742 of record SVEG01000023.1, on the reverse strand, counting down.
TAGAAACAGAGAGACACATACAGAATGCAATTAACAATATGGCCGGCAAACGTACCATCGTTGCGATTGCACACAGACTTTCGACCATCAGAAATGCCGATTTAATCCTCGTTGTACATGAAGGTGAAATCCGCGAACACGGAACTCACGATGAGCTTTTGGCGCTTGACGGACTCTATGCCCGCATGTTAAAAGCGCAGTCTTAAATATTTATTGTAACTTATACCCGGAGGAAAATATATGAAACCCATTATTCGCAAAGAAAACGTTAAACCGTTATTTGAATCAAGATTTTTAAGAGTTTTTGATTTGCAATATGAAGAAGGTAAGCATTATTTTGATGCTACCAGAAGACCTATTGAGAACATTGTTGCGACAAAATCGGACGAAGAATTTAAGTCAATGCTTCCTGATGCCGTAACCTGTGTTGTTATCCTAAGAATTAAGGACGAAGAACCAAAGCTCCTTCTTACCAAAGAATACCGCTACCCTACGGGACAGTTTTTACTAAGCCCACCGGCAGGTCTTCTTGATCCGGAAGATGCTACAGAAGGTAATCCGATTCTTACTGCCGCAAAAAGAGAAATTCTCGAAGAAACCGGCATTGCCGTGGACAACAATGATTCCCTGTCGGTAATCAGCCCCTTACTTTTTTCCTCACCGGGCATGACAGATGAAAGTAACGCGATTGCATGTGCTGTTATTAATCTTGACGACACCTCTTCCCTTTCACAGGACGGTGCCGTGGGAAGCGAATGCTTTGACGGCTTTATGCTTCTTACCGCAGACGAAGCTCGAGCGATTCTTAAAGCCGGCTGTGACCCCGACGGAATTTTCTATTCTGTTTACACTTGGGGCGCACTTATGTATTTTATTTCTGATTTATGGAGGTAAATTGCCATGTTATATCATTATACCGATTTTGCCGCATTTGACGGTATTATCCGCTGTGCAGAACTTCGACTTAACAACATCCTTAATATGAACGATGCCTCTGAGATGAGACTTTTCATGAACGGAATCTGCAAGGCCGTCCTCGAAAAACTTGAAGCCGACGGCGAGACCGATAAGCTTCGCAAGGCCGAAAACTTTTTCAAAAAAGAACTTCAGAAGGAATTCCATTATTCGGCCTACGCGGCCTGTTTCTCCAAATATCGTGACGACGCTTCCCAGTGGGAAAGGTACGGTCACTTCGGTCAGGGCGTTTGTATTGCCTTTCACGAAGAGCTTATGGAAAAAATGATTGGCGGTGCCATCTTCCTTCAGGAAGTGTTTTATCAGGAGGACATGCGCGAACACCGTCTTGTTGACGAATTCTATGAACTCATAAGCAGTTCTGCAGATTTCGCCAAAAGCACACCCAAACTTCAGGCGCTTATGAACGACGCATGGGTACAGTCCGCCGCTTTCAAACACCCTTCCTTTGCAAGTGAAAAGGAGTCCCGACTTGTCGTATCCCCGTTCATTTCGAACGAATTCGCAGTCGAGCCCAAATATCACGTAACCATGGACCGTATCAAAAAATATTACCCGCTCAACCTCAACAGAATGTGCAGTAAGCTCAATATGCACCTCTCCGACCTTGTTGGCGAAATCATAATCGGTCCGACCTCCTCTCAGTCCATCCCGATCCTTCAGGACTACCTCGCCGACTGCGGCCTCAACGTCCTCAACAATAAAATCTGCATGTCGAACTGCCCCTTACGCAAACCGACATCATAACCTACACATAACAAATAACAGGCGGTTGCCGGTTTCGCCCGGCGCCGTCTTTTTGTTTGCCTAATTAGCGCCATTGCCATACAGTAACGCTTTAACACAGGGATTTGATTTCGCTCGCAACACTTAAGGTTTTAAGAAGAATTAATTGCTTTTGCTTTCCACCTTTTGATTTTGTGCCGCTTCGTTAAACTCTTGGAATTGAAGAAGTTCAAGGAATGTAAGAAATTTGGGATTTATATATAAAGTTTAAAGGCACTTAAAAAACGTCGCTCCTTAGGTCCCGCGCGAAATCTCGGTTAATCAGCTTGATTATGCCTTAATGATTTCGCAGCGGAACCTTAGTAGCGTTACGTTTTTTTCGTAGCGAAAGCGTGCCTTATAAACTTTATATATAAATCCCAAAATTCTTACATTTCTGAACTTCTAATCAATTCCACTCAGACAACTCTGCGCGGCACAATTGGGTGGAAAGCTTAAAAGCAAAAGTTCTTCTGGAAAACCTTTGTTGTCTTCGGAAATCAAACCCCTGCGCTAAAGCGTTACTGTATGGCAATGGCGCTAATTAGGCAAACAAAAAGACGGCGCCGGACAAAACCGGCAACCGCCTGTTAATTTTATTTATTCCATGTAGAGTGTGATGTCGTCCATCGTACCCCAGCCACCGCCGTCACATTTTACTGCAACACCTACGGTGATTGTGTCGCCTTCCTTAAGGGAGATTCCGCTGATTACGGGCTCCTGCCAGTTAAGCCATCCGTTAAGGTTTACGAGGTCTGAACGTGTCTCCTTGCCGTCTACGATAACATAAAGGTAAATCTCAGCGTTGCCTACGTCTCCACCCTGAATACTGAAAGTTGCACCGTAGCTTCCTGTTGTGGGAGCGATTACACGCTGCTCAACTCTGAAGTCCTGTGCGTCTGCATGCCAGAAATGTAAGCTTGTTTCACCGCTTGTAGCCTCGCCTGCCTTAACCTGATAGTCGGTAGGATTGGGGCCTGTGCTAGATATGCTCCACATACTTCTGTCCTGACTTTCAAAGCTGGGATTTACAAGTAAGTTGCTGAAAGGAATTGAAACCTTACAGGTTACCTTGGTTCCGTCCTCTATCGTTCCGTCTATAATATATCTTCCACCCTGGTTAGGATTAATAGCCGCTACCTGTGCTGCATCCCATGTTACCGGAACATCTTTTGAAAGCGCACGATTGTTATATATTGCGGGAACTGTTGTAGGCATTACAAGCTTTTCGCCTGTCTTAAGGTTAACTTCAACGTTCTTTACAAAGTCAACTGCCGGCTCACAGATTGTACCATACTTCAAATACTTGAATACATTAAGTGATGCAAGCGGCTTACCGTTAAAATCAAACATTGCCTGATTATCCCATGAACTTCCACCGTAATAAACACCTGCATCTTCAGGATCATAGTCTGCAGCGTAACTGGAAGCCCAACCTGAACCATGCTCCTCCCAAATCTTCATGTTAGAATCATAATCGCTTCCTACCGGAATCCATGCACCTTCCCAGTAGAACAATCCGAGAGCACCTGCCTCGCTTGCCGCTGCCGCAATATCTCTGATACATGTAGCCTGGCTCTGAACACTTGCCGCATAGCCTTCAACAAGATCTGCTGTAGACACAGAGTTGTGTGATGCATCGCCTTCCTCTGTTGTGTACATATAAGATGTCTCCATAATTACAGTATCTTTTTTGAAGAACTTCTTAACTTCACTGAGGATATACTTAAGCTGCTCTAAATCACCATGCCAGTAATTGTAATAAGAAATACCGAAAATATCATAATCAACTTCATTATCTCTAAGGCTGACTGCCTTACCGATTATAAAGTTATAATCTCCAATCTCTGTAAAATGTACGGCAACCTTAATATCCATCTTCTCGGTTTTCGCAACCTCACGGACCGCCTTACTTGCCTGCTTAAGAAGCGCCATTACATTGGGAACAGAGGTTTCACCTGCCATACCATAGTTAATCTCGTTACCGATCTGAACCATACCGATGTCTGCACCTGCATCTGCAATCTCGGTAAGACTTTCTTTGGTAAATTCGTAGATAGCCTCACACTTTTCTTCAATGCTCATACCTGCCCATGCCTTGGGAACAAACTGCTTTGAAGGATCAGCCCAAAAATCTGAATAATGATAGTCAACCAAAAGCTTCATTCCATACTTAGCTGCACGCTTACCAATCTCGGCAGCCTTTGCCGTATCACAGTTACCGCCGCCGTAGCCTTTGCCGTTCGCATCATACGGGTCATTCCACACACGCACACGGATGTAATTCACACCTGCATCTGCAAGAACCTCAAAAATATCCGCTTCCTCACCTGCTTCGTTATAATACTTTACACCGCTGGCCTCCTGTGCGAGAATACTTGAAACATCCATACCCTTAATAAAATCATCAGACAGACCTTCAATCGGCTCTACATAAATAGCCGCTTCTTCCGGTCCTGTCGGTCCTTTCATCGCCTTGCTGTCATCTTTGCTGCAACCTGCAAACATACTTGCAACAAAAGCCATGGCAAAAACAATGCTTAAAAGTCGTTTTTTCATATAAATCCTCCTTTTATAATTCTCTCTTCATGTCTATTTTCAGCTTATAAATCCATTATAATTGCGCAACATGTTGTTCACAAGCAAAATTTTCTCTTTTTTGAAAACAGTAGCTTTTTCTCATGGAATACAGTAAAATATTCTTAATCGGTTACAATAATTTTTAAGGAGGACATTTATGAACAATTTCAGATTTCACGCTTATACGGATATCCGCTTCGGAAAAGGCCAGGTTAACTGTTTGCCCGAACTTCTTGCCCCCTACGGTAAAAATGTACTTATGGTATACGGTGGTGGCAGTATCAAACGAAACGGCTTATATGACAAAATAAAAGAATTACTTGCTGATTTTAATATATTTGAGCTTGGCGGTGTTGAACCCAATCCGCGAATCACTTCGGTACGTAACGGTGTAGCTATCTGTAAAAAAGAACATATTGATGTAGTGCTTGCGGTAGGCGGCGGAAGCACCATTGATGCAGCCAAGGTTATAGCAGGCGGTGCTCTTTACGATGGGGACCCGTGGGACCTTGTTACAGACAGCCGCAAAATCGGCAAAGTACTTCCTATTGTCACAGTTCTTACCTTGGCGGCTACAGGCTCTGAGATGAATAAAAATGCTGTTATTTCCAACATCGAGACCAACGAGAAGCTCGGAACAAGCTCACATGATTTTATTCCTCAGGCATCCATATGCGACCCCGAATATCTCTACTCACTTCCTGCGATGCAAACCGCCGCAGGAACCGCAGATATTATGTCGCATATTTTCGAACAGTATTTTACTTCGCACACACAGGCGTATATTTCTAACCGTTTTGCGGAAGGTCTTCTTAAAACCTGTATAAAATATTGTCCGATTGCTCTTAAAGAGCCAGGTAACTATGAAGCAAGATCCAACCTTATGTGGGCAAGCACCCTCGCTCTTAACGGACTTCTTTCAGCCGGCAAAGGCTGTGCATGGACCTGCCATCCCATTGAACATGAGCTTAGTGCCTACTATGACGTTACTCACGGTGTCGGTCTTGCAATCCTTACTCCCCGTTGGATGCGCTATATTTTAAACGACAATACTGTGGACAAGTTCTGCGAATATGGTTGCAATGTCTTTGACATCACCGAAGCAGACCCCTACAAATGTGCCAACATGGCCATCGATGCAACCGAACAGTTCTTTAAAGACTGCGGTATCCCTATGACCCTCACTGAGATTGGCATTGATGAATCAAAGCTTGAACTCATGGCCGAAGACACTATCAAATACAATGATCTTGACCGCGCATATGTTGCACTTAATAAAGAAGACGTGCTTAACATCCTCAAAGCTTGCCTCTAAATAATAACGGGCTGTCACGAAAACCTCGTGCAGCCCTATATTTATACCCGCCGCATCAGTTTTAGACGGGTTATGCATGGTTTAACGGTAGCCCGCCTTTTTATTCTCTGCGACGCATTTCCTGAATAAGCGACTTAAATGAATTCTGCAGTAACTCCTTTTGCTCTTCGTTAAGCTTTTTAAGATTACGAATTGCCATAAAAATCTTCTTCGTATTCAGCGCAAATAAATCGCTGACTGTCCTTACCTCCAAGTCTGCTACGGAACCGTACAAAATCTGAAGCAAATCGCGTCTTACATCCTCCTCCATGGTAAGAAGCCACTTTTTTATCTTATTACTGAAGTTTGCACTGCGCTTTGATACATTGTCAAGCTTTACAAACTCTGGGCCGAGTATTTCCCACGACATCACATCATGTTGCATCGCTCCGGTGCGAGTGCTTTTTATTACGTGCATCTTTTCGCGATGCTCCATAAGAAGTCCGACAAGAGACTGTTCCGGCACATACAGCACCATTTTGTCAAGCATCTCTGCATATTCCGCTGAATTAAGTAAAGTCTCGTCCACTCCGGGACCGTCATAGCTTGCCACGGACACTATCTGTCTGCGGCACCACACAGGCGCTTTTATCGCACCTACAAAGGCAAGATGCCCTCCCTTTGAATGCCCTCCGAGATAATAACGGTTATTTCCTTTGCGTACGACTTCTTCTATATATTTTACGGCACGCTTCGCGGATGGAATCATCGGCATATACACCATATTAAAATCCTCCATCCAACCGACAATACTCTCATCTGTACCGCGAAAAGCCAGATAATATTCGTCGTCCGTAAGTTTAATCTGCATCGCCGCAAACTGCTTTGGTTCATCCTCGTCTGTTTCACTTACAAATTGCGACAATTCTAGGTTCCCAAATCGCTTCGACTCTGCCATACTTTTAAGAATAATCGCCGCCATGAAAGTAAGCGGATGCTCTTTTTTAACTTCTTCTTCCGTATGCCTGCTCCAATAAATCTCTGAGGCTTCTTTTATCGTCACCGTATTCTCTTTTGCCCCCTGCAAGAAAAAAAACGCCCTTTTCTCGTCCCATTTATGTTCCGGCACGATATCCGAAAAATCCACATATGACATATTTGATAATATAAGTCCGTCAACTTCATTTATCGGAGCTTGCAAAAAAGTCAGGTCACCGCGCCATTTTATATACTCAAGTAAATCTGCCATCCGTCACACCTCTTTATATCTTTATCTCATCATATCATATTATAGACATTTCTTTTATAAAAAGTTTCTGTCAGACCTTAATTTTTAATAAAAACATCGCCCGACTTACGTTAAACGTTCATCGGACGATACGTGTTTTAGTTATTCTGTTTTATTTTCTTCGGCATCCTTAACTTATTCTGATTTTGTTTCGTCAGATTTAGCTCCTTCTGCCTTCTTCGGACCTTTTTTCTTAAGAATAATAACTGCTGCTACCACTGCTACCACAACCACAACACCGATAACTACGAACACAACCGGGTTAATGCCCTTAGGCTCTTCCACATCATCGCTACTTGCAGGCTTATCTGCAGTTGTAGTCTCCTCAGGTGTCGTTGCCTCAGGTGTGGTTTCCTCAGGAGTTGTCTCTTCAGGAGTTGTTGTCTCCTCGGGAGTAGTTGTCGGTTCAGGAGTAGTCTCCTCAGGAGTTGTCTCAGGTTCTGTCTTCGGAGGCTCTGTTACCGTAGGAGGAAGCACTGTTCCTTCTGAAGGCTGACCTGCTCCAAGACCTGCTGCCGCAACCTCTGCCGGAACCTTATCTGTAAGCTCAAGCAAGCCGTTCATGTTAATTGTGTTGTCAGCATTTCTTCCGGGGATGAGGCTTGTATCAAGTGACTTAAACCAGTCTGCAGATACTGCTCCGCCTGCATTGTTAACAGATTTCTGAGCTGCTGTATCCCAGTAGTAGTTGGTTGCCTTGTAAACTTTAGCCGAATCCTGTGAACCAAGAAGCTTAAGCTGCTCTTTTACATCAAATTTATCAGTTCTGAAAGAAATTACTCCGTCTGCACTGAAGTCTGTGTTAGTTGCTGTATTGGTATAGAATGCAACATTGTTTGAACCGTTATTAAAAGCAATTGAATTCTTAACAATAATATCCGGGCATGAGTTAGAATCGATACCCTTATTCTTATTATCGTATGCAATACAGTTCTCAAGTACGTGCTTACCTGAAAGGCTCTCGCCACCAAGTTTAAAGCCGTTACCGTTACCTGCAAGTGTACCATCCTCAAGATAACCGTTAGCATAAGCAACACTGTTCTTGATTGTTACTACACCGATAGTACCTGTCTGAACCTTTGCGTAAAGATCCCAACCGTCATCGGCATTGTGATGTGCGATACATCCGTCAAATACGTTACCTTCACCAACTGTAAGCTTAGCTGCAAAACCGTCGGCATCTTCATAACCGTTATCTGCATTACCGTAAGATGTACAGTTAAGAATTGTATTGTACTTAGGCCAGTCTTCCCAGAGATCCGTTCCTGAATATCTGCTAATCTGGATACCTGTATTACCGTTGTAATATGCATTAACACTGTCAACAAGGTTATAGTTACCTGAAATCTGAAGACCCTTCTGTCCGTCTGCCGATCTTGTTACATCAAAACCGCGAAGTACCCAGTAGTCACCACCAAGTGTGATACCTGTACAGAAACCACCAAAGTTAAATACCGGTCTTGTCTTTGCTTCAGGATCTGCAATCATGTAAATCTTCTTCTCTGCAGTACCGTCAATTTCTCTCTCAATCTTAAGAGGTGTGGGCTCGCCGTATACACCTTCCTTAAGAATGATGGTCTGTCCGGGAAGAACAAACTTAACTGCTTCGTATACGCTCATCGGGTTCTCTTTTGAACCGTCGCCTGTTGCACCCGGAGCAACATAGATTGAACCGCCTTCAACACCGATTGTCTTATGCTCTACGATATGAGAAAGCTTAACCTCGTTATATGATTCCATAACCATGTAATCACCCGGAACATAATTAGCATCCGGTGTAAACATGATTACGAAGTTGTTGTTACCTTCAACAAGCTGTGCTGTTACAACAGAAACTGTTGTCTCTGCCTTAACCGGAACGTTCTCAGCAAGAGTCTTACCTGTACCATCGTTAACCTTAATTGTACCGTCACAGTTAGCATAGAATTTAAGTGTATAATCCTTGTTACCTGTTGCAAGAGGAGATTTAATGCTTGTATTAACAGCAACCTTCTCTACCGGCTTCTCCTCTGCAGGAGCATCTGTTGCCGGATCTGATGTTGAAAATGTTACGTCTGAGAAAGTAACCTGTGCATATCTTGCAGCAAAGAAACCTACATATACATTTTCCTCATCAATCTTTGACAATGCATCACGATCATAATATTTCTTAGTAACTGAGTAGCTTCCGTCAGCTGTCTCATATGTTACAAAATAACCTGTATTGTTTCTCTCGATTGTGAGATACATCTCTGTAATAAGTTCGCCCTTAATTGACTCTTCACCGTCATTATAGTAGAACGGTTCTGTTACAACGTTAAGGCTGTTACCGATTACGTTAGTTGCATCAGGATATCTCTGCTCGAGACCGTACATTGTAGATGTAAAGTCCTTTTGAAGCGTTGCTGTATCGTTAGCTTCGATTAAAGGAAGGTTTTCCTTTGTAATACCAACTCTCTCCAAAGAACCGATACCAAGCTTCTGTGATACCTTCTTCTGGCTTGAATCTGTTGTTACTTCTAATTTGTTATCATTCCAATAGTACTCTACCTTGGTAGCTACTGCCATATAAGAGTTGTTCCATCCCGAACCGCCGAGCTGATCGGCTGCCATAAGACCAAAGCCTTCCTGACCATTGGACAAATACCACTGATCAACAGATACTTTTGCTCTGAGCTTAAAGTTAAGAGATGTGGGAACTGTTGTATAGTAAAACTGAAGTCCGTCATATGACGCAGGCTGAAGCTTACCGTTGTTACCGCTACCTGTTAACTTACCGTCTGTAAGCTTACCTGATGTAAGCTGCACCTTGCCGTCTGTGTTAATATTACCTTCAACGTTAGAGTTAGATGTACTTGCACCCGTACCATATACAATATAACCCCAAGGTGTCTGTGACTCTGCTGTAATCTTAATTTTAGCATCTGCTGATGCCTTGCTGTCATCGCCTCTCTTAGCGATTACGCGGAAAGTATATTCTGTGCCTACTGTAAGGCCTGAGATATTTGCTTCAAGAGCGTCCTTTGCATCAACGTTGCTCCATGTGCTTCCGTCTGCTGAATACTCAACTGTATAGCTCTCTGCTTCCTTAACAGCACTCCATGAAAGAGAAACTTCACCGTTACCCTTATTATAAATCATACCGATTGAAGTCTCTGCCAAGGGAAGAACATAATCAAAAGATACTGTCTCTTTTGCATTCTTAGCATCTTCGCCTTCACGATAAGCTGCAATTGCAAAAGTATATTTTCCGCTTGCTGTAGGCTTAAATTCCTTGCTGCCTTCTGCGCCGGGAACCAAAGACTTAAGAGTATCAATAACATTACCGTCTTTATCTGTAACTGTAATCTCTACATAATCTGCACCATCAATTTCATCAATAAGCATTGTGTAGGGAACTACTACTACCTTCTCATCTGTTGTGCCATCTTCATTAACTCTTAATGCAGGTGTTCCGAGTGCAGGAGCTTCAACCTCTGCCCACGCTTTCTTCTGAACCTCTACTGCACCGCCAACTGTATCTGTTACTTCAATCTTGAAGATATAGTTATTGTTCGGTGTTCCACCAAGGTAATATGTACCGGGGTTCTCAAGAGTAAGAGTTGACATCGCTACACCATTTTTTGCTGTCGATGCTCCCTCTGTTGTAACTGCTACCTGTGTGCCGTCTGCTGTAAAAATAGCGAGTTCTCTATCACTTTCTCCGCCTTCTACCCACCAAAGCTTAACTGTTGCAGTACCTTCTGTCTTAAAAGCAACTACATTCTTGGGAGTTGCTACATCAGCCTTACCGCCAAGATTCAAGCGCTGACTGCTTGTATAACCGTCAGCCCACTCTTTGGTACTTGAATCAATCTTGGTGTTTGCACTCATGTAAATTGTAAAGAAATCGTCGTACTTTACTTCCTGTCCGTCTGTAAATGTACCCTTCTCAGGTGCCGCTGTCAAAGTATTAGCTTCAAGTACATAATTATTAACAACTGCTGCCGCTGCACTCTCTGTTACCTGAACTTTGAAAATATAGTTATTGTTAGGCGTTCCTCCGAGGTAGTATGTTCCTGCCTCTGCAAGTGACAATGTTGACATTGCTACACCATTTTTTGCTGTCGATGCTCCCTCTGTCGTAACTGCGACCTGTGTACCGTCTGCCGTAAAAATAGCGAGTTCTCTATCACTTTCTCCGCCTTCTACCCACCAGATCTTAACAGTCGCTGCTCCACTTGTCTTAAAACTCATAACGTTCTTCGGAGTTGCTACATCTGCTTTACCACCAAGGTTCAAGCGCTGACTGCTTGTATATCCGTCAGCCCACTCCTTAGTACTTGAATCAACTCTTGAACTTGCACTCATGTAGATTGTAAAGTAATCATCATACTTTACTTCCTGTCCGTCTGTAAATGTACCCTTCTCAGGTACTGCTGCCATTGTATTTGCTTCAAACACATATTCGCTTGCTGCCGCTGCCGCACTCTCCTCAACCTCAACCTTGAAAATGTAGTTGTTGTTGGGTGTTCCGCCAAGGAAGTATGTACCTGCTTCCGCAAGTGACAATGTTGACATTGCTACACCATTTTTTGCTGTCGATGCTCCCTCTGTCGTAACTGCAACCTGTGTACCGTCTGCTGTAAAAATAGCGAGTTCTCTATCACTTTCTCCACCTTCTACCCACCAGATCTTAACAGTCGCTGCTCCACTTGTCTTAAAACTCATAACGTTCTTCGGAGTTGCTACATCGGCCTTACCACCAAGATTCAAGCGCTGACTGCTTGTGTAACCATCAGCCCACTCCTTAGTACTTGAGTCAACTCTTGAACTTGCACTCATGTAGATTGTAAAGTAATCGTCATACTTTACTTCCTGTCCGTCTGTAAATGTACCTTTCTCCGGTACTGCCGTCATTGTACTTGCTTCGAATACGTGTGTATTGCCCGCCGCCTTGACTGCCTTCGGCTCATAATTTGTAAACGGTATTCCACCGATTACCATAAATGCTGCCAATAATAATGCCAGCACTCTTTTTGCCCTTTTAGTTCTCATAAGGCTCCTCCTTTTAATTTATATTTCTCCATTAGGGCATATGCCCCAGATTAGAAATATTATACCATAAAATCCCCCTATTGTGCAATATAACCAATCAGTAAGTTTTATTTTTATATGATTGATAAAATAACATGTATTATCACTCCAAATAAAAAAGGACTGTGCAATCTATTTGCATCAGTCCTTCTTAAAAATCTTAATTATTCTGCATCGACAGTCGGCTTAATACCGTCTTCAAACATATCCACAACTTCCTTCTCAGGCGCCTTATCAAGTAATGATACAACAACTGCTGCAATCATACTTGCGATAAATCCCGGGATAATCTCATACAAACCTGTTGATGTTGAAAGGAATGCATACCAAAGTGCATCAACTGCAAAACCTACAACAATACCTGCAATCGCACCCTTGTATGTAAATCGCTTCCAGAAAAGCGAAAGGATGATTGCGGGTCCGAAAGCTGCACCGAAAGCTGCCCATGCACACTCTACAAGTGCCATAATTCCTGCACAGTTAGGATTAACAGCGATTAACAATGCTACAATTGCTATAATGATAACGATAATACGACCTGCCCAAAGCATCTCTTTATTAGATGCGTTCTTACGAAATACAGGCTTATATACGTCAGATGCAAATGCAGAAGATGACGCAAGAAGCTGTGAATCCGCTGTACTCATGGAAGCTGCAAGGATTGCAGAAAGAAGAATACCGGAAATAAGTGCCGGGAATACGCTTCTAACCATTGTAATAAAAACTACACTCTTGTCTGCAAGACCGCTTCCGAGATAGTGATGACCAACAATACCTACTACTGAAGCCATGATAAGAATAAGTGTTGTCCAACCGATACCAACTACTCTTGACTTCTTCATTTCTTTCTCAGACTTAATTGACATGTAACGAACAAGAATATGAGGCATACCAAAATATCCAAGGCCCCAACCAAGACCGCTTAAAATATCTGAAATACTCTCCCAATTAAATGAACCGCTCGATAACAAATTGTAGTAATTCTCCCCTGTTACTACCTCTGCTGCCGGAACAAAATCCGCTGCCTGCATTGCAAACAATGCAACAATCGGCGCTATCATGAGCGCACCAAGCATAAGAAGACCCTGGAAAAAGTCTGTCCAGCAAACTGCGTTAAATCCGCCAAGGAAGGTGTAAATAACAATAATTGCTGCTGCACCTACCATAGCATAAATCGGTTTTGCACCAAATACCGTATTAAACAATGTACCACATGCATAAATACTTGAAGCTGCGTATACACAATAAACAACTACGAAGATAACAGCACAGATTATCTGAAGAGCTTTACTCTTGGAATTAAATCTGTTAGTAAGAAACTGCGGAATTGTAATTGAATCCTGTGCCTTAATTGAAAGTCTTCTAAGTCTCGGTGCAACAAAAATCCATGCACAAATTGTACCGATAAGAAGACCAACCGAAATCCATACCTGACCCATTCCCGCAAGATAAATTGATCCTGGAAGACCCATAAGCACCCACGCACTCATATCGGAAGCACCTGCAGAAAGAGCCGCTACAAAACCTCCCATATTTCTTCCACCGAGGAAATAATCTTTGTCTCCGCCTTCTTCCTTGCGTCCCTTAACAAAAAAGAACACACCAACTCCGAGTACCAACAATAAGTAGACTATAAAAGCCACTAATTCTGAATAATTCATAATTCACCACTTTCCATATACATGATTATATATTAGTTTTTCTCATGTATATTTTATTTTTGTCATATGTTGCATTTTACACGACTCTTTAAATTATAGCAAGTATTTTTGATGTTTTTTTAATATTTTTCAAAAAATCTTTTCAAAACGGTTACAATATGATAAAATTTGCATTAGCATTACTAATACATTGCACATGGAGACAATTATGAGCATTAAAAAATATTCCACATTTTTAAAAATAGTTGAACTCGGTTCCTTAAGTAAAGCTGCGGAAGCACTCGGTCACACTCAATCCGGCATAACTCATATTCTGCACTCTCTTGAGGAGGATTTGGGCTTTTCGCTTATGACACGCTCACGTTCCGGAATCACATTGACTCACGAGGGTAAGCTTTTGCTCCCACTTTTACAGGATGTTGTAAATGCCGATAAAAAACTGCAACGTGAAATCAAAAATCTTAAGCATTCCGACAAAAATACAATCCGCATCGGCACCTTCACAAGTGTTGCCGTTAATTGGCTTCCCGACATTATCAAAGAATTTCAGTCACTTCATGCAGACTGCAAATTTGAGCTGATAGACGGTGGATATGATGATATAAATGATATGCTTTCTTCAAAAAAAATCGATGTCGGTTTTGTAACCATTCCAAATACGTTAGAATGTAAATGCATCCCCCTTTATGACGACCGCCTTCTTGCAGTTCTTTCAATTGAAAACGAGCTGGCCAAATCAAAAGACGCTTTGCCCGTAAAGTACTTTGAATCAGAACCCGTTATCAGCCTTCAGGAAGACACTGACCTTGACACCCGAACCGTACTTAATGCCTCCGGCATCACACCTAATATTAAGTTCCGAACAAAGGATGATTACGCGATGCTTGCAATGGTAGAAAAAAATCTCGGAATTTGTATTGTACCCGAGCTTCTTTTACACGGAACCAATCATCGTGTTAAAGTTATGGAACTTGATCCTCCGGCCAAACGAACGATAGGAATCGCTCTTCCCCAATATGAATCTGCATCAATAATGGTTAATCAATTCGCCGACTTTATTGTCAACTGGGTTAACAGCAAAAAATAAAAAGAGAGTATGTAAGTAAAACTTACATACTCTCTTTACTTATTTAACTTAAATCAAAATGTGAAAGCAAGAATGCCATAAGCTTGTAATAATGAAGATTATATTCATCCCATACAATTCCTTTGTTAACTGCTTCCAACGATAAAATACAATCTACGCCATTCTTATCTTTAAACCTGATTTGGATAAATGACAGAACTCCCTGCTTGCCAAGCTTCTCACAAACCGAATGCGACTTACTCTCTAACAATTCAATGTTATTTACAATAAGTATATCGTCCTTGTATTCCTTAACGTAAGCTTTGTCCATCAAATAGCTCTCTGTCTCAGCAAATACATCATCCGAAGGCACTTTATCACCGGTAGCCATTACTGCCTTATACGGTGTTCCCGAATAAACTATAATTCGCTCATATGAAGAATTCTCAGCAAGGTCATCCAAAACCTTCTCTGCAGTATAATCCTTCGCTATGCATACCCTTTCCATCAGCATACAGAGCACTTCACCGATAGAACTTAAACCACGACTGTTAATACGCTTACCTGTCTTCTTAAAACTCTTAATCTCTTCAAGGGTACCATGTTTAGCCTTATCATAAATTATATACCTGTTACGTCCCTTTTCCTTAGCTCTGTATAATGCAAAATCCGCAAGTGTAAAAATATCTTCATAATTATCGGCATCTTTCGGATATGCCGCACAACCCACCGATATCGTTACCGCAGGCTTATTCTGATCATTAACAGGATACATTGTCGGTACACTACTCTTAATACCTCTTAAAAGTTCACGGCAATATTCCATGTCATAAACATCATAGAATAATATAAAAAATTCGTCACCACCGAATCGTCCCACAAGACCATGATCTCCGACTTCTCTTTCGATAAGCGTTGCAACATTCTTGATAATCTCATCTCCGACCATATGTCCGAAAGTATCATTAACCTTCTTAAAATGATCTATATCAATAATTGCAAGTGTTACGCCCTCTCGCTTTTCTACGTCAATTGCTCTGGTAGCGGCATTAACTATCTCTCCCTTAGTTAAAAGACCTGTAAAACTGTCCCTCTCCAACCTATGCTTAGGAGAAAAATCACCCTTTATTCCCTGATGAACATAGCCGACTATAGAAATAAGTTCTCCGCCTTCGTATATGGAAGTAGCCCTAATATTGGTAAACTTTATATGTGAATTCGTCTCAAATATCGCACCTTGGAGACGAAGTTCAAACTCCCTTTCGCCCTTCTTTGCGGCTGCAATGAACTTATCTACTGATTCTTGTTCATTATCGGCAGCATTCTTCTTTAAAGCATCAACTATTTCATCAAATTTATATATCTTCTTCCACTGATTAGAAAGAGTTGTCTCATATACAATAATCCTATCCCACTTAATCTCATATACAAACAAAAAGTCTCCATACAAATCAAGCAGTCTATTCTTAACATTAAGTTCCTGTGAAAACTTAATGTTAGATTTAAACATATCTGCAATATTGGCAATTTCAAGTTCAAGGCGTTCCGACTTCTCATATTGATTAGCCCTTGCGCACCAAAGACTTACATTGCCGCCTTCATCTATCATATGTATTACAAAAAACTCAGAGTCCATATTCTTTGCATGTTCATAAAAAGAGGCCTTATCCTCATCACAAACAAGCCTATCAAAGGCATGGTATAATCTCTTCCCGAGAAAAGCATAAAAGCCTGTATCTGCAGATATAATATCATATGTCCCCGGTCTTACAATAACTTTATGTATTTTTAAGGTTTCCATACTCTCACACCCTTTTACACATAATTGCCTTTTTTAACTAAGTATATAGTCCTATCTATTATATTATAATATAACACTTTTTTGTTACCGTCAAGGTTACTGACACACAAAAAGAGCCCTCTTGAAAAAATGAAGTTGTAAACTAAAAGTAGACATGTAAAAAAGCATGTCTACTTTTTTTGTATCTTTTTTTAGTATAATTCTTTTGAAAGGATGTGTTTTTATGAGTCGTCAAAAAGGTGGAACAAATAAACATT
>SVEG01000001.1 GCA_015057505.1 Lachnospiraceae bacterium | reverse complement strand
TCTTACACCACCTCAGTTTTTCACACTGCTTCATGCGAAGCTGTGCGCTTATGCGGTATTAGCAGTCATTTCTAACTGTTATCCCCCTGTGTAAGGCAGGTTACCCACGCGTTACTCACCCGTCCGCCACTAAGTTGTGATTTCATTGGCCGAAGCCGCATCCATCAAAACTTCGTTCGACTTGCATGTGTTAGGCACGCCGCCAGCGTTCATCCTGAGCCAGGATCAAACTCTCATGTTAAAGTTTTTTCCTGCCAGAATATCTGGCTTAATTTTCCGTTTGCACGGAATTTACTGTTTGGTTTTCGTTCTTATCCAAAACACTCTCCAAACTTAAGTGTTTTGTACTTTACAGAACTTTCGGGTTGGTTTATATACTGTTCAATTATCAAGGTTCATTGCATTGCGCTGTTTTCAGCGGCAACTTTGATAGAATATCATAGGTTGCCATCTTTGTCAACACATTTTTTCAAAAAATTTTTACATTTTTCGACCGCCATATTTCGTGAGCGGAATTTTAGTATAGCACTTCTTTTGTCAATCGTCAATATGTACTGTTAAAAAAATGGCTACATTTTTTGTGCCATGCACTGTGTGTACACTGAGCCATGCAGCGTGTGTACACACAGCCATGCACCGAGAAAACGCAATGCGTTTTCTCGGTCGCGGGCTTCGCCCTATGACATAAAATATAAAAAGTTCCACAACTGTGCAAGCACAATGTGGAACTTTCCATATTTCACGTCGCATGGCTCATGGCATACGCGAATGTTATCTCTTTAACAATACTTCTTTCTCGTACTTCTCAATCTCGTCATAGTAATTGTCAGCATCAACACCGCACTGTCTGCAGTACTCTGCCCATACATCACCGATAGGAAGCATCTTGCAGTCTTCCATAGCAACCATCTTGCGTGAGAATTGGTTAGTATCCTGCAAATCCTTTAACATTGCGCTCGGTGTACAAAGAGCATTAAGAAGTGCCTTCTGCATACTTCTGAAACCTGTTACCCAAGCTGAAATACGGTTGATTGACGCATCAAAGAAATCAAGTGCGATATATACACGGTCAAGCGCGTCGCAACGAACGATTTCCTGTGCAATTTCCTTAGTCTCATCATCAAGTACAACAACATGGTCTGAATCCCAACGGATACCACGTGTTACATGAAGTGCAACCTCAGGGAAGAAACAAAGAAGTGCCGGAATCTTATCTGATACAACCTCTGTAGGATGATAATGACCGTTATCCATAAGAGGTAAGCACTTCTCCTTATTAGCTGCTGCATAGCTTAATGTAAACTCTGCTGAACCTGCTGTATATGCTTCTACACCGATACCGAATACCTTTGACTCTACACAAGGTTTTACCTTATTAAAGTCGTACGGTTCTGAAAGAATAGCATCGATCGACTCTTTATATCTCATTCTCGGTCCCATACGGTCAGCCGGAACATCCTTGAAACCGTCGCCTGTCCAGATGTTCATAACACAAGGGATACCTGTCTGCTCTGCAAAATATGTAGCAATACGGATACATGCCTTACCGTGCTCAATCCAGAATTTTCTTGTCTCTTCATCAGGACTTGAAAGTGTAAGACCGTCTTTTACCTTCGGATGTGAGAAAAATGTAGGATTGAAATCAAGACCTAAACCTCTCTCCTTAGCAAAGTCTACCCACTTTTGGAAATGCTTAGGCTCTAAAGCATCTCTATCTGCAAACTCGCCTTCCTCAAAAATAGCGTAGCATGCATGAACGTTAATCTTCTTAGCACCGGGCATAAGGCTCATAGCCTTGTCCATATCTGCAAGTAACTGTGCCGGTGTTGTAGCCTTACCGGGATAGTTACCTGTTGTCTGAATTCCACCTGTAAGTCCGCCGTCATGGTCAAAACCTATAACGTCATCACCCTGCCAGCAGTGAAGTGCTACCGGAATTTCTTTACACTTGGCAATTGCCGCATCAGTATCTACGCCATACTTTGCATAGATCTCTTTTGCTGATTCATATCTTGTCATTGTATTTCCTCCTTAATTACATTTAACACTTATGTATCTACCCTATATCATACATATTTATTGAAATTATTTCAAGGTCTTATTGTAAAATTTATTACTTAAATTTAAAAACTTTGTAACATATTTTTCTGCCAAATCAATGTATTAAAAACAGGTGCCTCAATTCAACCTTGAGGCACCCGTAAGCTTAATCCGGAATAACGATATGCTTCGGAACACCGTCAATCATAAACGGATAAAGTTCTGCCTGGATAAGCGGTCTTGCATAGAAAATGAAGTCATCAGTTACCCAGTAATTATCTTTATCAATCCACTCAATCGGCAACTTCTTCTCCAAATTGGCAATCTTCTTAACATCATATACATCGGTAACGCAAATATACGGCTCTGCCATCTTTCTGACAAGAGTAATCATCTTACCTGTCTCTCCGTTAAGTGCTGCCATCACTGCAGAAGCACCTACCTGAAAAGCCTCCGTCATGTCCACTCTGGCAACAATGTGCGATGCACATCTTTGAAGTGTACTGAATTCTACAGCACGCGTCTTACAATTAAGTTCTTCTGCAACCTTATCAGCAATGCAACGTCCCGAACCTGTAAGCGCTCTATGTCCGAAAGCGTCAATCATTTCTCTTGAAGAAGCAAGCGTTTCACAAAGGTACCTTCCGTCAAGCCCTTTTGCACCTTCTGAAATCGCAACCATAACACTTTTCTTTTTCTTCTGAAGTTCTGCTATCTTCTCAACAACCTCATCAATATCAACAGGAAGCTCAGGAAGCAAAATCAAATCCGGTCCGCTACAATCCTCACCTCTTGCAAGTGCTGTAGCCGCTGTGAGCCAGCCGGCATTTCTACCCATTATCTCAAGCACGGTTACACTTGATGCATCATAAACAAGTGCATCTCTTGATAACTCTTTTACAGTTGAAGCAATGAATTTGGCCGCACTACCGAATCCCGGTGTATGGTCTGTAACCGCAAGATCATTGTCAATTGTCTTCGGAACACCGATAAAACGAATAGGACTTCCTATTTGCTCGGCATAAGTAGAAAGCTTTGCAATTGTATCCATGGAATCATTACCGCCAATATAGAAAAAGGCATCTATCTCCATTTTATTAAGTATTGCAAAAATTTTCTCATATACGCTGTCATCTTCTCCAAGTGCCGGCAACTTATAACGACATGAACCAAGATATGAAGACGGCGTTCTCTTAAGAAGTTCTATTTCAAGCTCACTCTTAATGTAATTCGACATATTCACGCATTTTTCCTCAAGAAGGCCCTGAATACCATGACGCATACCGTAAATATTCTTGGCACCGTTCATCTTAGCTGTTCTGAAAACACCCGCAAGGCTTGAATTAATTACCGCCGTAGGACCACCTGACTGTCCTACAATAACATTTTTAAGTTCTCCCATAACGCTTCCTCCTTATTAAATATTATTTTTATTAAAAAGTACATCTACCGCTTCTCTTATATTGGAAACAGCAATTATATTTATTCCACTTATTCCTTTAACAGATTCTGCATTAGCCTCCGGCACAACGCAATTCTTATAACCAAGACGCTTTGCCTCTGCTACACGCTGCTGCACCTTACTTACACCACGCACTTCACCTGTAAGACCAATCTCTCCAAACATTATGGTTTTCCCAGGAACCGGAATGTCCCGATAACTTGAAATGAGTGCCATAACTATGCCTAAATCCATCGATGGTTCATTCATCTTAATTCCGCCGGTAACATTTACATACGCGTCACATTCCGAAAGCTGATATCCAAGTCGTTTTTCAAGCACTGCCATCAAAAGATTAACCCTGTTATAATCAATTCCGGCGGCAGTTCTTCTTGGCATCCCGAAATTAGTTCTGCAAACAAGCGCCTGAATCTCCAAAAGAATCGGCCTTGTACCT
Organism: Lachnospiraceae bacterium; assembly: GCA_015057505.1. Classification (GTDB taxonomy): domain Bacteria; phylum Bacillota; class Clostridia; order Lachnospirales; family Lachnospiraceae; genus SIG300. Next base: position 289,402 of record SVEG01000001.1, on the reverse strand, counting down.
TCTATTGAACATGTAACCACTGAGCCCGAAGCACCCTCCGGCATTCCGGCAAGCATAAACTCCGAAGGATTAGGGACCTCTTTAAGTCCTGTTTCCTGCATTTCAAAAACACCTATCTCATTAGTTGAGCCGAATCTGTTCTTGACACCGCGAAGAATTCTATAGGATGCATGTCGTTCACCCTCAAAGTACAACACTGTATCCACCATATGTTCAAGCATCCTTGGCCCTGCAACGGTTCCTTCCTTTGTAACATGCCCCACAATAAAAACGGTTATACCTTTGCCTTTTGCAATCTGCATCAAAATGCTTGTGGATTCTCTGACCTGGCTTACGCTTCCGGGAGCCGCGGCAACATCCTCCTTATACATGGTCTGTATCGAATCAATTACCACAATGTCGGGAGAAACCTTATCTATCGTCTCTGTTATAATATCAAGGTCTGTCTCACAAAGCAGCTTAAACTTATCCGAAAACCCTCCGACTCTCTCGGCGCGCATTTTAATCTGCTTAAGTGATTCTTCACCTGATATATACAAAACATCCTTCTGTCCCGAAAGTCTTTGACACACCTGTAAAAGCAACGTGGACTTGCCGATTCCCGGGTCTCCTCCAACCAAAACAAGTGACCCCGGCACAATTCCGCCGCCAAGTACTCTGTCAAGTTCATTCATTCCGGTAAGAAGCCTATCTTCCTTTTCGAGATTAATATCTGAAAGACTCGTCGGAGTAGTCTTAGCCGCTATATTAATTGCAGAAGTCTTTGCTCCTGCTTTTTGAGCACGTTTAAACGAATCCTGCGTCATCTCAACAAAAGAATTCCATTCTTTACAACCCGGACATTGTCCAAGCCATTTTGCAGATTCATACCCGCATTCTTTACAAAAAAACACACTTTTCTTTTCTTTTGCCATAATTCCTCTTTCTTACCTCAAATAAATTCAGCCCCGGCATTACTGTCGGAGCTGTGTGAAAAAATTAACCAACCTTTTCAATTTTAACGCTTGCAACATTGCCTGCACTAAGCTCAACGCTCATAGCAAGCTTACCGCTCATATTGGTCTGCATAAAACCTGTCTGGATATCATTGATGTATACCTTGTAATCCTTACCCGGTTCCAGTTCAACGGTTATCTGTGTAGCCTCAAGACCTTCAACATTAAACGTCATTCCTTCGTCCGTAACCTTAAGGTCTGTCACTGCAGTTCCGGGAACTGATTCATATACAAACATTCCATTCTTCTCAAGCTTAGTAATACCGCTAAACGTCTTAACTTTATAAATATCTCCGTTAAACTCAAAGCCGTCTGCCTTGGTCTTCTCACTAAGTTCGTAATTACCAAAGCTGATTCCTTTATTAATATCAGCACAAATTAAATCTTTAACTATCGGCATCTTCTTGCCCTCCCAGTGATGTAAATTACTTATCCTTTAATTAACTTTATCTTACCACATTCTTCGACATTTTTCCAGCACATTATTATCCTTTAGGCAGAAATTTTTAATCCTTTATCTTCACAGGTAATTTTAACGCAACCATCTCTTTTTACAATTCCGTCAAGAATGCTTTCTGCAAGCTTATCCTCAAGATGTGTCTGAATGGCTCTCTTAAGAGGTCTTGCACCATATTTTTCATCGTATCCTTTGTCAACAAGAAAGTCAGCTACTGTATCATCATATAAAAGTTCTATCCCCATCTGAACCTTTGCACGCTTAGCAACTTCCTTAAGCATAATAGAAACTATTTCTCGCATATGGCCCTTGTTAAGTGCATGGAATACTATAATTTCATCGATACGATTAATGAATTCCGGTTTAAAAATTCTCTTCACTTCATCCATAACCCTCGTCTTCATCGTCTCGTAATTATGCTTCTCATTATTCTCTGCCGCAAATCCGAGTGTCTTTGGTGTAATAATGTTTTCAGCACCCGCATTTGACGTCATGATAATTACAGTATTTTTAAAATTAACCTTGCGACCTCTTGAATCTGTAATATGTCCGTCATCCAATACCTGAAGAAGTATATTAAAAACATCTGCATGCGCCTTCTCTATCTCATCAAACAGAATCACAGAATACGGATTACGTCTCACTTTCTCACTAAGCTGTCCGCCTTCCTCAAATCCTACGTATCCTGGCGGCGAACCGATAAGCTTGGAAACACTGTGCTTTTCCATATATTCAGACATATCAAGTCGTATAATGGAATTCTCGCTTCCGAACATCGCTTCCGCAAGCGCCTTGCAAAGTTCCGTCTTTCCGACACCCGTTGGTCCGAGGAACAAAAATGATCCTATCGGCTTCTTAGGATCCTTAAGTCCGACTCTTCCTCTTCGTATAGCCTTGGATACTGCAACAACAGCCTCGTCCTGCCCTATTACTCTCTGATGAAGAATATCTTCAAGTTTCTTAAGTCTCTCTGCTTCGTCCTGTTCAAACCTGTTAACCGGAATCTTTGTCCACTCCGAAACTATCCTCGCAATAGTATTTTCATCAACTATCACCCTATCGGATGCAGTCTCCTTCTCGAGTTTGGCAATAAGCTTATCTCTTTTGTCTTCCTTGCGTTTCTGCTTTCTCTTAAGTTCACTCGCATGCTCATAGTCCGAAGCAATAATTGCCTGTTCCTTATCTTCCTCAAGCTTCTTAATCTCTGCTTCAATACTTTTGAGTTCATCGGGTGTAGTTATCATACCGAGTCTTAACTTAGATGATGCTTCGTCAATCAAATCAATCGCTTTATCCGGAAGATGTCTGTCATTAATATATCTTGCTGACATCTTAACGGCAGCTTCCAAGGCTTCGTCCGAAATACTTACGCCATGATGCTCCTCATAATTACCGCGCAAACCTTTAAGAATATCGATTGCCTCCTCTTCTGACGGTTCTTCAACCGTAACAGGCTGAAATCTTCTCTCTAACGCAGCATCCTTCTCAAAATGTTTTCTGTACTCTTCAAAAGTAGTGGCACCGATAATCTGAATCTCACCTCTTGCAAGCGCAGGTTTTAAAATATTGGACGCATCAATTGCACCTTCTGCACCTCCGGCACCGATAATAGTATGAATCTCATCAAGAAATAAAAGCACTTCTCCGTCTGCCCTGACTTCCGAAATCACCTTCTTAATTCTCTCTTCAAACTCACCTCTGTACTTGGACCCTGCAATCATTGCAGAAAGATCAAGCGTAAGAAGTCTCTTATTTTTAATTGTATCGGGAACATTACCTGTAACTATTCTCTCTGCTATTCCTTCTACTATGGCAGTCTTACCTACGCCCGGCTCTCCGACAAGGCACGGATTATTCTTGGTTCTTCTGCTTATAATCTGAATAACCCGCTGTATCTCCGCCTCCCTACCGATAACCGGATCAAGCTTACCGTCACGTGCCAGCTCCGTAAGATTCCTGCTATACTGGTCAAGTGTCGGTGTCGTTCCTTTTTGTTTGTGTTTAATAGGTTTGCCGTTATGAAAGTCCTCTCTGTACAGATTACCGTCTTCGCCCATCGCAAGCAAAATCTCAACATAAAGCTTCTGGATATTAATCCCCATAGTATTAAGCAGACGCGACGCGGCACAATCGCTTCTCTTGATTATAGCAATAAGAATGTGCTCCGTACCTATAACCGCAGACTTAAAACGTGTCGCTTCTCTCTTGCTGTCTTCAAGAATCTTGTCAACGCGTGGAGTATATCCCTCAGGCTCCAAAACAGATATAGGTGCTACCGGTGCAATCAATTCGGCAATAAGATTGATAAGCTTACCCTCATTAACACCATTATTATTAAGTGCAACTGAAGCAAGGCTCCCTTCTGCACGTAAGAGACCCAAAAGAACATGCTCTGTACCAATATAGTTATGAAAAAATTCTTCGGCCGCAATTTCCGCATTCCTTATTACTTTGGCCGCCTGGTCTGTAAATTTATATTCCATCAATCGTCCTCCTTGTCAAAACTATTCACTATCCCATATATTCATGATATATTTTATCCACTAATTCATGTACTTCTTCCCTGCTTATATTCTTACAAATACCCTTGGCAAGCAAAACTTTCATCTCGCCCTCCATCTCACTAAGAGCCCTGAGTTTATCAATATCCGGCGCAATTATTGCTCCTCTTCTTCTGTCAAGCTTAATAAACCCCTCTTGTTTAAGAACGGAATATGCTTTATTCACAGTATGCATATTAATACCAATATTATCCGCGACTTGCCTAACCGAAGGCAAAACATCCCCCTCACGCACAGCCTCGGTGGCAATTGCCATAATAACCTGGTTCCTAAGCTGCATATATAAAGCTTCTTCACTATTAAAGTCAATAAAAAACAGCATATTCATCGCTCCGTTCAAATTATATCTGTTATATAAGTAATATAACAAGTTATACATTTAGTATAACAGGCCCTGCACAATAAATCAATACAAAAAAAGAGTCCGGAAACCTTATTATCTCCGGGCTCTTTATCTTTAGCACATCTTATCTGTCATCATCCATGTCAAAGAATGTAAAATCATCGTCATCATCATAATCCGACTTTGTATTTTTCTTCTCTGCTCTCGGTGCAGAAACCGTCATGTTATCCTCATCTGCATAACCGTTATTGTCATCTTCCTCATCGTATGACTCGTATTCCATTTGGTCTCTCATCTTATAGAAAAGCGCAACCACAATTACTACAAGGATAATGCACAATACTGCCAGTACAATTACTACAAGCATCCAGGTTTTTGCTTCAGACTTCTTTTCCTTCTCAAGTTTTTCAACCTTTTTCTCAAGATCCTTTACTTTTTCAGAATCGTCTGTTCCTTCCACAATCTGTGTTGAACCTTTAATTCCGTTAAATCTCTGTATTGTATTTTCACTCACATCATACTGGTATAATGCCGGTTCTCCGCCGTTACATGAAGCATACAGCAAGTAGAAGTTCGGTGCATCCTCATGATACCACGCAATTACAGAAACCTCTTCTTCTGCACCCCCTACACCCTTTATTACCATATTAACCTTCTGGTAACCTTCCGGAATCTGTGGATTTGCAACCTCATCAACCATATATGCATTATCCGAATTATTAAGAACTACATACGGATATACCGCATCTTTTGCATTTGAATATACATAAAAACTACCGTTCTGACCTGCCGAATCAACAAGATAATAAAGAACTATTGTCCCGCTACTGTTGGTAAGTACTTCGTACTCTTCTCCTTCCACAGTAACATTTACCTTAGAAAATCCTTCAGGTACCGTAACACCATCAAGGCTCTTTATAAAATACAATGCCTTGTCATTATATGAATAGTAACTCTTAAGGTCATCTGCTCCGGGAATATCAGGCGGAGTCACCGGTGTTGTGGGCTCAGTAGGAGTTGTTGTCTCTCCTGAAGTGCCGGCCTTTCTTCTTACAATGACTGTATATGTCTTGCTGTCACCGCTCTGTGCCGTAACTTTAATCTTTATATAATTGGTTCCGACCTTCAATGTTGTATCGGAAATCTCAACTGTTGCATTACTGTCAGCCGCTTTTGCCGTAACCGTAAGCTTCTCATATTTGTTCTCAACTGTAATATCATACTGCGTCTTATCCGCCGAAAAACCGTAAAAACCTGTCTCTGCAATTGAAATAGACTTAAGATCACAAACGCCGGAAGCACTTCCCGCAGCTTTAATTGTTATCGGGGCACTTCCTGCTTTACTTACGGGAAGGCTGTCACCGTTTGCAACATCAAGCGGTCCAAGGTAAACATCTGTCACAGACATGGTAAACTCACCGGCCGCCTTTGCCTTAAATGTAAGCCATATTTTCTTGTACTTTCCGCTGTCAGTACTCATCGTACCTGCAAATGACAATCTTCCGCTTCCGCCCGAATCGGCACCTGAAACGTATTCTATTTTATCGGCATCATAATTAATGTAGAATTTGTATGTAGCAATATTTACATCACCCTTAACATAAACACCTACATTAAATTCCTCTCCCTCAGTCTTTGTATATGAATTTGAGCCGAATGTTACAGAGCCGCTTGCAGCCTGTACAACCAATGCTCCGGCAAGCATCATTACAAACACCATCATTCCGGTTAACAATCCCTTAAGTTTTGTTCTCATAATAATCCCTTTCCTCTCTTTATCGTTGACTTATATAAGCTATATCCAATAAATGACGCTGTATATACAGCATGTCCACGCCCGTTATATCTGTTGACTTGGTTCCATGTTCATCATAAACGGTGGTATCCCAACGTACATCTGCTGCTTCCGCATAAACACCCGGTAAAATATTCACCTGCAATACATGTCTGCACACATACAGCATATCCTTACCGTCAATCAATCCGTCACCGTTTACATCTCCAAAAATAACTACGGGCAATTCTTTTAATATTGTATTCCCATCAGAACTTATTATCTGCAGGATATTACCCGTTGCGAGAACACCGTCATTATCTGTCCTGTCCGCCTTAACAATCTTTACAGTACAATCAATCGGTGTGAATGTTGCTAAAACTTCTTTGACCGTCATCCCTACTTCAAAACCATATATATATGTCGAAGCCTGTCCGTCCGCAAGCGTAAAGCCCTGTAAAATCTTATCACCTGTCATAACGGCGTAACCGTCACCGACAATAGTTGATTTACTGTATGGCACTGCAACATTTATCGTATACACACGTGAATTACCATTCTGTGTCGACACCGTAACATTTATCTTATTCTTACCTTCAACAAGCTTCACATCTCCTGCGCCCGTAACAGTTGCAACCGGATCTGCCACACTTGCCTTTATCTTAATTGATGAAACATATTCATCCAATACCAAATCATATTCCAATGTATCCTTATGGAATGTCGGTGTAAGAACATATCCTTCTATTTCAAGATTCACAAGACTTGCATTAGCGGCTCCCGTTCCCGTAGGCAGCGGTGCATTCTCCGTCGGCATATTAAGATATACCGGAATCTTAAATACAATCGCCCTCTCAAGACTGGTTTCATATGCTTCCGCAAGCTTGCCGGCTTCAGCACTCGGTGCCTGAACATTTGTCATGTACTGATGATTATATGGATTACTTCCCTGCACATTAAACTTCTGTAAATAAAGTGTATCCTGTCCGACATTAATATATCTTCTTCCGAGATAAAGTGCCCCGCCTGCAATCGACTTCCACTTTGTATTCCATGGCATAAAGTAATCTTCGTTAATCTGTGATGCAAACTCAAGTCCCTTTAAAATCGGATTACTGGAACTTGTAGCACCTATATTATAAAAATTAAATATGCCTTCATAGCCTTCTACAGTTCCTGAAACACTACTACTACCGTCATATCCAAGTTCCTGTAACGCTCTTGAAGCAAGATGATACGGACTGACTCCCGACTGTTCAGCCGCATATATAAATGCTTCTGTGTATGTAGCACTCCAACCGTCAGTATCAACATATGAGCCTTCCATGAAACTGCCATCAAGAATCGCCTCTATACCGTCGCTTGTGTGGTATGATGAATTATATGACAACACCTCAAATTGAAAAATGTTAACGTCATTCAGGAAATTACGCGGATCCATATAATATGCGATAAGCTCCTTTGAAGCCGCCACCCATGTTTTTCCGTCAAACACCACCCAGCTGTTGGTTGAATAGTCATAAGCGCCCTTCTCCATGGACTTCCATGATGAAGGTGAACTGTTTGGAATCAGGTTCTTACCAACAACACTTTCTGCTTTTACAGAAGCTTCCCAATCAAGATTAGTTATCTGTGCTTCAAAAATCCACATTGGATGTTCTGCGTGTAATTTCATAAGATAATTCCTATATGCCTCAGGAAATCCCTCAGCAACCAAATATTGCTCAAATTCATCATCAGTCATTGAAGACTGTGTGTTATCCTTATCAAGGACAATATATTGTGCCCTTGCATAACCCTCATATGTCTGACCGTTGTCATATTTAAAAGAAATGTAGTACCAGTTTATCTCATCAGCAAATGTCTCACTTATTACCATAACTTCGTATCCGCTCGGCAAAAAAATTGACTCACCGTTTACTGTAGTTACGCTTTCAAAAGCCTTACTCGGATTTTTAAACACACCAAGTCCCGGACATCCTGACACAGTACCCTTGCGCCCTGCGGCATTTCCCATATCAGAAAAGCAAATGAACAACACCGCACATGCAACAAACAATACCACCACTAACTTATTTAGGAACATTACAAGTTTTTTTTGTTTCTTCAAACTATGTTCCTCCTATATCTTTATCTTCAAACAGATATAATTATCCTCTATTATTATAAAAATTATGTCGTCTATTGTCAACGCACCCAACACAATATAGGCTTATTTTCCTATATCGAATGACTATATCTTGGACTTTTGCCAATAATATTATATAAAATGTTTTTCGGAGGTCTTCCGCATATGATTGGTATCTTAAAAAGAATAATAAAACTAGTTAAAGAAATAAATGAACTTCATATTTCTGCATTTGCTGCACAGGCTACACTTTTTATTATTTTATCAACCTTTCCGTTTCTTATTTTATTGCTGGGACTTCTAAATTTTTTACCTATATCTGCACATGACCTGATTGGTAACCTTGATATTTTTATTCCCGAAAACATAATTCCCACTGTTTCGTCCATCATATATGAAATATCCGATACCTCTGCCTCCGTATATTTAATTTCCACAAGCATTCTTACAATATTCTGGTCATCCGGACGCGGGTTTGTGGCAATACGTCATGGTCTGAACTCTGTAAACAGAACAAAAGAAACCAGAAACTTCATCACAGTCAGAATAATATCCTCATTTTATACAATAGGGCTTATTTTCTTTCTTCTGCTGCTTTTGATGTTTCTGGTTTTTAGTCGCGAGTTTAGTCAAATAACTACCATTCCACTACTCAAATTTATTTTTCACTCACTAAATTATAGCCGTGTTCTAATATCCTTTGTTATTTTATTTTCTTTTTTTACCCTTCTGTACAGAGCTGTTCCAAATTGCACTCTTCCGTTTCGCAGACAAATACCCGGAGCACTACTTTCTGCCGGTGGATGGTTGTTATTTTCATTCTTATTTTTCTTGTACACAACACATTTTAGCAATATCGCGCGGATATACGGAAAACTTTCCATAATAATTGTTTTCGTTTTGTGGCTTTATTTCTGCATGTACATTTTGTTTCTCGGTGCAGAATTTAATTACCGTCTGTTTCATGCAAAACCGCTTAATAAGAATAGCAATTTGAAATGCTGATATCTTCAAAGAAATACTTCAGTACTTCATCATACGAAATCCCCGCATCTGTCATTGCCTTAGCACCGTTTTGACTCATACCTGCACCGTGTCCAAATCCGCCTCCATAAATATGGTATCCCATAAGCTCTGTCCCCTCAAATACAGGTTCTGCCGTAAAATATGCACTCGGAAGCAGCGGAAAGTTATCAACCGTAGTATTATCAGCTCTTTTTATCACATATCCCTGTGGATTAAGGAATTTTCTCACCGCATATTCCCGTTCAACAATTACGCTTCCCGCATTCCCGTTTATTTTTAGTTTTTTAACAATACCGCCCGTTCCACGCTCTGCGACCTCGATACTTTCCACCGTCCCTACTTTTTTTGAAAAACCTGCCATTTTTGCAAACTCCGTTAAATCGTCAAGTGTAAATTCCGTCTCCCAACGATACCACGCAAATTCCCTATCATAACTCTCAAAATCACGATTTTTTATAAAAGCCGCAAATTTTTCCTCTGTATCAAGAAGCAGTTTGGCATTGCTACCATCAAGAAGCTTACCTTTGACATATGAAACACGGTGCCCTCCCCATATGTCCGTATCGGTCGTATGACCACAAGAAGTAGAAAAATAAAATGCCTCCACAACCTCTCCTTCATACGTAAGAATCTGCCCCTTAGTTTGATTGACAGCCTCAATTGTCAATTTAGTCTCAGCTATGTTGTTATAAACCTGATACTGCGAACTATCATCAACGTGTGCCCCATACTTACTGAGACTGTTGTTCTGAATCTGTTTATAAGCATAACTCCTCGCACAAACTGCCTGTGCTTTTAAAGCTTCCAGACCATAACTTGTAGGCATTTCGCTCGGAAGCACTGAATACAAATACTCTTCCAATGAAAGCTCATTTATAATAATAAGTCCGTTCTCATCATTTATAATTTCAAATGTTCCGTGATAAGACGGTGTTCCGCAATTTCTTCTTACAGAATTCAGAATTAACATACTGTTGTCATTCTCCGCTGTAATATAAATCCTATCCTCTTTCTCGAGAGCATTTTTGTCAATAACAGCTTCTTCTCCTGCCTTATACAGCTTAATCTCTCCATCACCAGTCACGGTGAACGCTCCATCCGAACTTACTCGTATTTTGTCGTGATACATTTCTTCATAATTACTTGTCATAATAATGACTCTTATATTTTCAAGACTTGGCTCGGAGTCCATAACAATACCGCATATCTTTCCTTCACCGACAATAAATTCCATAAACGCATAACCTACAAGAACATCCCTTACTTGAGCACTTTCAAGCTCGCCGTAATTTTTTATTATTGCCACATTTTCATCCAAAGCAACCTTACCATATCCTTCAATTTCCACATTGTCGTCATTTACTGCCAGCACCTTGCCACTTATCACATCGGTTTTGAGTCTGATGTTTTTTACTTCTTCATTCTCAATGGTAACATCAGCCAGAACCTCCTTTAACATCTTATCACTGTTGACACTGAAAGTATAAAGTTTATCATCCTTATACAAAAGCATTTCTCTATTCTCCATATTGACTATCCATGCATTTTCATAAATAATACTCTGAACGGTTTCATTTGTAGATTGCTTTTCCTCTTGTTTTCCCTTCTGTTCACCCTGCCACCACGCATACATAAGCAGTACAAAAACTGCAATCATTGTAAGTATAACACCATAACTCTTCCCTTTTTTCATATACTGATTTCCTTCCTTCGGACAACTTAATTAAGTATATGGGCATGGTTATGAAAACAGACCTGTTTTAAACACAAATGAAAAAAGGCAGCCCAAAGGCTGCCTGTATCTTTTGTAGTTACCCAAAATGCCGGTTCTTGTTATTTTGACGCCTAGCCTAAGCCAGGTGGGTGACCGCAATCGTTCCTCTGTCTTCCACTGCGCATTCGGAGGCCTGACATAATAACGACAATATAGGAATCCCATAAACGTAAATGTAGGTTCAAAACATACAAGAGTATCGTGCATTCCAGGATCTTTTGTGTAACTTTATTATACTATTTTTACCCTCTGTTTTCAAGATTATTTTTTTACTTCATGCCCGTTTTGGTACTATTATCTCACTTTTCACCTTTATTTATTCATACATGTTTTTTACTTATCAGACTTATTCCCAAAATATGCTTTTTTTACATATCTTTATTTATAAATAATATATAAAACTTACATATCTTATATTCTCTCCGCTTGACTTTTTTTTAAATATTTGAGATAATGAAGTGAATTTTTATTTAGGAGGAAATCACATGGCAACAAAAGCTTATTATCCGATTAGCGAAATCGGTGCCGGCAAAGTTGGCTTCAGCAGAACACGTTCAATTATTGAAGCTGCTTTCTATGGCAACAACGTTATTAAAGTTAACACCTTAAAAGAAGCTTATGAATTAGCTAAGAACTCACCCGGAACAATCGTTACAGATATGCCTATCAAAGACGGTGAGACATTCGGTCTTGACAAAGATGCCAAAGTTTTATTATTCAATGACGGTGCAGTAACAGGCCGTTACGCTACAGCTCGTCGTATCAAAGGTGAGCCCGGCGTTGACGAAGTTAAACTTGATAAAGTAGTTATGGATGCTGTATATGAGACAAGATGGAAGACAATGTACCACGCAGAGTGCTACGTAGGTCTTGATCCTGAATTCATGGTTAAGGCTCACCTTCTTATTCCGGAAGGAGAAGAGAATCTCCTTTACAACTGGATGATTAACTTCCAGTATATGTCTGACGAGTACGTTAAGATGTACAAGAATTCTAAGATGGTTGGCGACGGCAACGAAGCTGATATCTACATCTTCTCAGATCCCCAGTGGGTACCCGGCAACAGACCTGACGTTGATTACAGCTGCTTAAGCGATCCGTTAACACTTTGCTACTTCGATACAAACCAGAACTGTGCCGCTATCCTTGGTATGAAGTACTTCGGTGAGCACAAGAAGGGTACACTTACAATGGCTTGGGCTATTGCAAACAGAAACGGTTATGCTTCTTGCCACGGCGGACAGAAAGAGTACATCCTTGCAGACGGCTCTAAGTATGTTGCATCTGTATACGGTTTGTCCGGTTCAGGTAAGTCAACATTAACACATGCTAAGCATGGTGGAAAATATGACATCAAAGTTCTCCATGATGATGCTTTCATTATCAATACAGACACATGTGCATCTATCGCGCTTGAGCCTACATACTTTGATAAAACAGCTGATTATCCTACAGGTTGCCCTGATAACGAGTACTTATTATCAGCTCAGAACTGCTCAGCTACATTAGATGAGAACGGCAAGATTCAGTTAGTAACTGAAGATATCCGTAACGGTAACGGACGTGCTATTAAATCTAAGTTATGGTCACCGAACCGTGTAGATAAGATTGATGCTCCTGTTAACGCTATCTTCTGGATTATGAAGGATCCTGTTCTTCCTCCGGTTGTTAAATTAAGCGGTGCTGCTTTAGCATCAGTTATGGGTGCTACTCTTGCTACAAAGACATCAACAGCAGAGCGAGTTGCTGCAGGTACAGATCTTAACGCAATCCGTATCGTTCCTTACGCTAACCCCTTCAGAACATATCCGTTGGTTAACGACTATGATAAGTTCAAGAAGTTGGTTGCTGAGAAGAATGTAGACTGCTACATTGTTAACACAGGTGATTTCATGGGTACAAAGGTTAAACCTGCTGATACTCTCGGAATCTTAGAGACAATCGTTGAAGGCAAGGCTAAGTTTGAAAAATGGGGACCTTTCTCAGATATCGAGATTATGAACGATTGGTCAGGTAAGACAGCTGACTTCACACCTGATTTCAAGGATACATCTTATGTTGAAGCACTTGTTAACTCAATGGCTACACGTGTTAAGGCAGTTGAAGATTTCGCAACCAAGAAGGAAGGATACGACAAGCTTCCTGATGAGGCACTTGACGCACTTAAGAAACTTCTTGATGAAGCTAAGAATGCTTAATCATTTATAACAAAAACATGAAATTTAAAGGGACGTTGCAAAATTTCTTGCACGTCCCTTTAAATTTCATGTTTTTCGTATATTATTTTGATAACATCTCAAGAATCTCCGCCTTAGAGTGAAGCCCTATCATAGTATCCGCTCTCTCACCCTGTCTCATAAGTACCAATGTAGGAATAGACTTGACTCCGAATTGCATTGCAAGCTCTCCTTCCTCATCAACATTGACCTTACAAATCTTAACATTGGTCTGAGAATCTGCAAGCTCTTCTATTATCGGCATGAGCATCTTGCACGGTCCACACCAGCTTGCCCAAAAATCAAGCAAAACCGGTTCCTCTGCCTGAAGAACTTCTTTCATATAATTATCCTTCGTTACATGTACTGCTCCCATTGTCATACTCCTTTCATATTTTCTATATCAACAATGTATATGCTAATATACAAAAACTCTTAATATTTAACATGCCCCAAATAAAACAATTTATTCAGGGCATATCATTCGTCATTATATTCAATAAAAATAATTAATCCTAACGTACCAATTCAGTATATGCCAAAAGGAACGGTCCAACGCCCTTGGCATCATCCTTAACAATCGGCTCTGACATATAGTAATCATATGTTCCGGGACGTCTCTGCTTACCACCAAGTCCTGCAACAAGGCAGATACCGTCAAGGCTCATGTTGCCACTCTCAGTTGTGAGATACTTCTCACAGATTCCGTTAAATGCCTTCTCTGCATACTCCTTATATTCAGCAGGAAGGAAACCGAGACGTACACCCTTTGCAAGTGCATATGCCATAATTGAACTACCGCTTGTCTCAAGGTAGTTACGATCCATACCGCCGACATTAACAACCTGATACCACATTCCTGTCTCTTTATCCTGATACTTAAGCATTGCATCCATCAAATCAACAAACATCTTCTGCAAGTGATCACACTCTGCTTCATAGCCTGTTCTGTCAGCCTTATCAAGCGTATCAAGAAGTGCCATAGAGAACCAACCTAGTGCACGAAGCCAGAAGTTGTTGGAAAGACCTGTAACCGTATCACACCAGAAAGCTTCTCTTGTAGAATCATAAGCATGGAAATAAAGTCCGCTTCTCTCGTCCTTCATATTCTTCTCAACTGTAAAGAACTGCTTGAAGATATCGTCGTAATTCTTCTTATTGTTAAAACGTGTCTCGTATTCCATATAGAAAGGCTGGCACATATACAAACCATCAAGCCACACCTGACCGGGATATATGTTCTTATGCCAAAAGCTTCCCTCAAAAGTACGGGGCATCATATCAATCTGGCTGTATATGAGATCAATCGCCTTGCGGTACTTCTCCTTGCCCGTCAAATCATATAATTCAAACAATGTCTTACCTGCATTGATATTATCAATATTACGCTCGTCTACTGAGTATCCGTCAATATCACCATTATCATTAATACGATAATCAATAAAAGCATCCGCAAACTTAAAATACTCTTCATCGCCTGTAATAGCGTATGTTTCAAGAACAGCCTTAATCATACATCCGTCGATATAATTCCACTTAGGCTTAACTCCTTCTCTAATCTTCTCAATGTTCCAGATAGGTCTGTCAGGTGTACTCTTTGCCAACAACTCCTTGATGTAATCCTCAATTGCTTTGATTTTCTTCATATAGTGTATACGCTCCGTTTAAAAAATTTCCTGACTACAATTATCTTGTCGTCCGTATTCCCAGGTATTGTAGTCAAGATTATCCTCGGGAATTTTAAAATTCTGTTCGTAAACAAACTCTGCCACATCTTCAGCCACACTGTTAACTACGTCTTCCGGCTCTGAAAGTTCTATCGCCCACTTGCTTCCGGCTTTCATATCATTGATAAGGTCAAACATGTCCGCAGGTGTATCCGATGCGCCAAAACCTCCATACTCTTCCATAAGACGGGCAAACTGCTCACCGACACCGCTAAGTATGCCACCGGACGGTCTTGTGTCAGAAGTATCTGCCGCCGCCACAGACGCATTACCGCTCGCCTTATTAGTGACTCTCGGCACAGGTTCTACCGGAGTATCCTGCGCAAGCTTAGCTGTTGCATATGTAACAAAACCGCTTCTCTGCACATTAAATATTCCGCTGTATGCTGATATACCCGATATACCCATGTTGCCCCTCCTTTCGGAAATTACACTTTATCTATTATACCTATATTTTACCTTATCAGCGCAAAAATATCAATAGAAAAACGTAGTTTCCAATCAATAGCCAAGGATTTTTTTCATCAAAAAAGAGAGAATTTACTCAAATTCCCTCTCATACCTTTTAAAAAACTCATAATATGTACGGACATTTGGAAGCTCCGTCCATTTCTTAATATCAACAGGATTCTCATCCATATCATAAATCTTAGCATTTTTCATAGATAACAGGAACGGTGAATGTGTTGCAATGATAAACTGACACCCGAAAAACCTCGCCGAATCCTCAAGGAACTTTAAAAGTTCCTGCTGCTTCTCGGGCGAAAGACTGTTCTCAGGTTCATCAAGCAGATACAGCCCCGGTTCTTTTATCTTTTCGCAAAAATATATAAATGCACTTTCTCCGTTAGAATGCTCTCTGACATTCCCCACAAGATTATTCCTTATATACTGCGACTGTGTAGTACGCCTTGCCGTATTAACCTTCTTAAGTTGCTCATAATCATCGAGCGACTTCATTTTAAATTTGGAATACTTAGTATCGAGATAATCCTCAAATAAATCTTCTCTTTTTCTATCGATACCTTCGTTAATCGTCCTCAAATTCAACATAAAATCAAACACATCGTCACTTGTGATAATCCTGCTATCCCTTGTAAGCGGAGACTCAAGTTCATACGAACACATCGTAGTGTAATCCTCAAAGAAATTCGTTCTGTTATAGAGCGTATCCCTGTTAAGTCCAAGCTTCTCCGCTATAACATTAAGCGCCGTTGATTTGCCCGAGCCGTTACCGCCGTACAGAATCGTAACCGGCTCAAAATCAAGCATTGACAGACTATTTTTTGACAAAATTTTAAAAGGGTAGTAAGTATCGTAGCAGGTACGCTTCTGCCCCAGAATAAAATTATATTCTCTGTCCTCGTTCGGAAAATCAAAGTGTGATAAATAAATCATATTTATCCTCCGTATATTTATACCAAATCATAAACGTATATTTTATCAACCTGCAAATCCACCGAATTCATATCCACTAAAGTCACGGTGCTGTTCTCATAGGTCGTATAATAATAAATACCCTTGTCCACGTTACAGCACGAGGTATATCTTGTATATTCATATTCGCCGTCGCGCACAAGCACACAACCTTTCGGCATCGCAACAGCCCCCAGAATATGAAAAAACTGACTCACACTCTCTTTTTCACTTTCACCACAACGCGACTTCTCTTTTACAAAAGCTGCTCTGACAAACCGCGAGGCCGATGAAAAATCACCGGGCAGTCCGAACGCTCCCATTCCGAGACTATATACCTTAAGGTTATCAGAATCATAAAACTTATTCTCGGGTGCACCCTCATGAAGCGCCATATAATTATTCAGATTCATCATATGATAATCAAAGGTTGGGTTATTGGTAAGAACCCCGATTGGATTCTCGTAAATTTTAAGTCCTGACTTGATACTTTCAACAACAATTGAACGCTCTCTGTCCGAAATAATCCAGTGCAATGGTGAAAGCGGTAAGCTCTCTCCAAAACTAATATTCACAAGATTGATTTTAGAAAGCTCGGACAAAGCCTCTCTAACATCTACGCATTTACCGAGTATCCACGGTATAAATTCAAAAGGTGTGACATTGTCACAGCTTTCAAGATAGGGCTTATAATCCGCGTTATCCGGAAAATTAAGGGCCGCCATACTAAGCCCCTTTTCATTAGTCGCCTCGTAGTAAAGAGGATACCCTTCGGCCACTGTCGCCATGCCAATCATCGCGTAATGCCTTGTCAAGGGCGCGACACACCTCATATTAAGCACAAAATTACGCGGTGTAATTACAACCCGCTCACCGTAAGAACGCTCCAAGTCCAAATTACGCCCAAAATAATGGTCCTTTGTTTTATATGTTATTGCTGTGCACATGTAAGTTTCTCCTTTGGATATTGCTGTTATTACTATACCCAATTACGAGATTATTACACCTGCTCCACAACCTCTAAATTAATATCCGAATGTTCGAGTTCGCGCGAATATAAATATGCCACAGTCACAATGTCTTCCATTCCAAGTTGCTTTTCATTCTTAAGCCAACGCGCCTTAAGCATTTCAAAAATGCACACAAGCCCCATTACCGCAAGCCTCACTTTACCAAGTGCATTGCCGTCATAAACCGCGCCGCAAAAATACACCGAGATAAAATATACAAGTATCTGCTCCCAGACGATGTTATGAGTGCTTATATTAGCATCAAGCCATGTAAGAAATTCTTTCTGAAGATCATTGTAAAGAGCTTCTCCGCCGCAGTATATCGTCTCTGCAGCTTCGTCCGTCATGTCCGCCCAGAACTCATTTAAAACTTCCATGTCATAGAGTCTTTTGAAAATCTTAAGGGATGCTTCGTACTGCATGCTATATATGCCTTGCGCTTCTGCCACTCCATCCGCACACCGTTCCATATCTTCTACCGCAGAAAATATATCATCCTCATCTATCTTTTCCTGTAACACTTCTGCCAAACTTATAAGCATTTTAACCCTGTCAGAAATACTCTTCTCTCTGTCCTGCAAAATACGATAGATTATCTCCCTCGCATCCTCCAGCACAGAGAACAACAGTGCATCAAATTCCTCATCCTCTTCCTCAAGGTCATCCTCACGCATCACAAAACCTACTTTATCTTCGTAGCCAAGTATTATCCTTGCCGCCTCGGGACATGACATTGATAAGGTATATTCTCTGACATTCTCAAATTCCTCTATATGCCTGGGGTACTTCCTGCAGGTCTCGCAAAAAGAATCTTCGCCCCACTCTATGTACATATCACAAAGATTGTCCGAATTAAGGAAAGCACACCTGCGCTCGCCATCCTGCTTGAAAACACCTTCTTTAAAATCAATACGCTTATCCTTGCCTTTTGTTATTTTCTTATATTTTTCAAGCGATTCCTCATCAATAACAATCTGCCAACCGGCGCAGCAGGTATCCTCACATTCTCCCGCCACACACTTAAACCGCTCATAATAATCCGGATATGTGTAAAGCATATTTGCCTCCAAGTCAAAATCTCACTAAATTATACCATGCCCCATGTGCAAAATTATGCAATGATTCCAAGTCCTTCAAGAAGTATCTTAACACCAATGATAATAAGAACAAGTCCCCCTGCAAACTCTGCTTTTGATTTGTATTTGGCGCCAAAAATACTTCCAACCTTTACGCCGACCGCAGACAATGCAAATGTAATTACACCGATGAACAACACTGCCCATACAATCTGCACCTTCATAAATGCAAATGAAACTCCGACTGCAAGTGCATCAATGCTTGTTGCTATTGCCAAAAGGAACATGGACTTGACGGTCATTGACGCATCCACTTCTTCCTCGTCCTTACTAAGAGCCTCTTTTATCATATTGCCGCCGATTACAAGAAGCAAGCCAAACGCAATCCAATGCGAAAACGCTGTAATGAAATCCGTAAATAAGCTGCCAAAGAAATAACCGATTGTCGGCATCAGCCCCTGAAATCCACCGAACCAAAGCCCTGCAATACACATATGCTTCCAATTGATTTTTCCTAATGACAGCCCCTTACAGACGGACACCGCAAACGCATCCATCGAGAGGCCGACCGCAATCAAAAAAAGTTCCAACATTCCCATAAAAATTCCTCCATATGAATTCTATTTTCCAACGTAATAAAAAAGACCCACGACCGGCGCACTTTATAACCATTGAACGAATGCAGTCTTGTCGGAACTGTTATAGCCTGCATTCTTGTAGAAGTCCAATGTACTCTGACTCTTAGAGCCTGTAAGCAGCATCATTTTGTAGCAATTGTTCTCTTCTGCAATTTTCTTAGCATAGTTCAAACATTCTGTTGCATAGCCTTTTCCTCGATACTCTTCGAGTGTAACTACATTCTCAACAAATGCATACGGACGTACATTTCTTGTCAGGTTCGGAATAATAACGCAGACGCATGAGGACACAATTTTGCCATCAAGCTCATATACGATTAGGTGATGATTGTCGTCGGTTATTATCTTGTCCCAAGTCTCTGTTAAATGGTCCGATTCTTCGGGTATATCCGTCTCGTGAAGGGATAAATATAATTCTAATATTTCTTTTAGGTCGTTTTTATTTGCTTCTCGTATCATATGACCTCCGAATACTTTTCTCAGTTTAATGTAATCCAATATCTTTGCTCTGTTACACCATCTACAACCACTTCATTTTCAAGGATTCCACCATTATTAATTATACTTTTAGCGGAACCGATATTGTCTTTATCACAAACCATCAAAACTTTATCTATACCTAATCTCTTGCATTCCTGCAGTGCAAGACCAATCATTTTTGTTGCAATTCCTTTTCTTCTTTCAGACGGTCTTACTCCGTCCCCGATATGTCCGCCATTTAATAAAAGCGCTTCATTCAGATAGTGCCTGATATTGACTGCCCCAACCATAATGTTCCTGTCTTCATCCAAACAGAAAAAGGTTGAATCCGGCACAAGGCCCTCACTATCATCTTTAACCTCAAGATTCTCACAATAATATTTAAAATTATGATAATCCAAGCGACGAATCGCGTATGGAATAATTTTCTCTCCGAATGCATACCATTCATCCAACATTTCTGTGATTTGACGTTGGTATTCAAGTGATGCTTTGACTAGTTTTAAATTCATGATTTTCTCCTATAAAATAAATAATTAGACATATTATATTACACAGATATTTATTTTTCAATATATTAATAATTTAAGAGTAGCAAGTAATTTTGCTACTCTTTTCATTTATTCCAATATATCTGCAATCGCATAAAAAATCCGTTCAGAAAAACTTTCAAGGTCTGAAATATTCTTCTCAAATGGAATATGTACAAAAACCATTTTCGTATTCAATCCATTTTGAGAAATATATTTCAAACCATTCAAATACAACTGATTACAAAATGATGTTCCTGCATTATTTGATATTTTTGATACAATACCGTTCTGTTCAAATGCCAATTTTAATTTATCACAATCGAAATTTGTGCTAATTAAAAAATCATCATCTCGTGCTGTCGTTTCAATATGAACTTTATTTTTGATATTAGGTCTTTGCCCAAAACTAATTAAATAATCAAACCTTTCAACTAATATAGCATCAATGAGCTTTTCAGAATCTTTAATTTTGTCATTCGGCAGGATAAGCGTTTTGTAAGCAGTTGTATTAGCAATTAACAATTCCGCAGAAGTGTCACGAAAAGCGGTTAGTAAAATATTTGAAGACTGCATTTTTTGAGATTTCACTTCCTTGCCATATAATCACAACTTCTAAATTTATTTTCTGCTTAACGCCAGCAAAATCGGAAAATACAAATCGCAGGCAATACTCTCTTTTTTTCTCCAAGACGGCTCAATTGCGGCATACTTCTTGAAAAGTCTAAGTTGTTCATCCGTAACCGTTTCGACAAAATTCGCACTTGCTATCATTTCTTCCAATGATTCCTTGAAATAAGGATTGTTGTCATCAAAAATAGCTTTACTGTGCGAAACAACCTGCAGTCCTTTCATAAACCATGCAAAATCAATGGGACATGCTTCAAAATCGTCCATACTGATTTTATGATGCACGCTGTTCCAATTATAATTGAACGGACCGACAAAATGTCCGCAATTCACATATATAATGCCATCGTTATAATTCTTCATTATTTCTTTACAATGCCAATATGACTTTTCCACCATTGCAAGATTTTCCACAGTTCGCCACGAAAAAGTTTTTTCCAAAATACTGATATGGTTTGACGCTGGGAAAGTCGCACCTTTAATGTAATATCTGCATGGTACGCCTCTCATAGTGGCTTTCTTTGAAAAATCATCTACGCAAGTATAATTCATAGCTCCACGAAAAGCATTAAGTGCATTATCAATTTGCTCTTGTATCTGCGAAAGCGATTCATCGGCACCAAGTTCAACCAAAACATCTGCAAGAATAGCCCTGAAACCACCACGACCATGCTCGTCCATTGCATTACCCGCTTTGTAAAAATGGTCACGTTCATAATCCTTCCAGTTAATAAGGCATTCTTTTGCCCTTTGCATATTGGGATTGGTAATCTCTACACCATATCTTTTCAGCAAATTAACTGTCGAATCAAAACCATCAAAATAAACACCATGAAGTACACTTCCTATAAATCCATCGTCTCTCTGACAAGCAAATGCTTTCTTAACTCGTGCCAAATTCAGAATTTCAGACTGCAATTCCTGCATTTCAGCAGAATCAACAGGAATATTAAGTATTTCTTTTTTAACTCTGTATTTAATTGATGCTCCGGCGTTTTCAAGAAGGAAATCTATTAATCTTTGGTAGGTGTTTTGCATTGTAGGTTCTCCTTAATAGTTTCTGATTTTTCTTTTACATTATATCATAGTTTTTTCTAAATTTCAAGAACGTATGTTCTTTTATTTCATCTTTACAACTGATCACCGACTAACTTTCCATTTTTTGCAAATAGAACTTGTGTTCGAATGCATTCTGTGTTATAATATACTTAGAACATAACAGCACATATTAGTGAGGGAAATAATGGTACAAAAGAAAGATAAAAATCAACTTAATATATACAAAGAATTCTGGAGTCTTGCTAACCAAGCTGACGACCTTGCTAAAACAGGCAATTATGATGTAGATATGCTAATCTCTTCTTGGAAACATCAATTAACCGCTTGTAATTTCTTTTACGGAACATTGGTAAATAAAGATCCTAATCACGATGCTAATAAGGTTTATTATTCTTTAAAACATGAACCCAAAGAACATGAACTTGTCTATGCACAGATTGGAAGAGGATACTCAAAAGAACTTTTTGACCCACATTGGTGCTATATTTTAAAACATTGTGGAACAAAATTGATTGTAGTCCCTGTGACATCTATCAAGGCAGAATCTGGTGCCGCTATTGCGCCATATGAATATGATATTACAGAATCGGATAACACTCCTGCACGTATGCATATAGATGATATTCGTTGCATAGATAAAATGCGCATTATAGAGAAGAAAGGATATTTGTCTGTAAAAACACCCAGAGAAGAAATTGAAAACTTCGTTAGTGATTTTTTCAAATTTAATTCAAAAGCTGTTGACGCGAAATAATAATAATGATAAAATTAGATAAACTAAAAAGAACCCTTAAGTGGGCAAACTAAATTTTTCGTCATTAAGTTGACAACAAATTAAGAGTAGCAGGTAATCTTGCTACTCTTTCCATTTGTTCCCTAATATCATCCCCAAAAAATTCGGGGAGTTAGAAATCGTCTTTCTAATTTTTCTGTTATATGCTAGTTTTTTAAGTATCGCAAAAGTTTTTCTTCGAAAACCGACATATGGCATTTTCAATAAATTCTTTCCGTTTTTGCCCATCAACAAGGCTGATTGCACAGGAATTCATGTGCTTAAAATCAGGAACATCCTCATAGTAACCATCTTGATATAATCCGTTTTGATAGCACCACGTAAGCCACCATCCTATTGGACTAAAAGATAGTCAGATAATTTCTCACACATGAACTATGAGCGCAATGCAACCGTTCACCTCGATTCCGCTTCGCCACATCTCGTTGTTAGTTTGCATTCATATACATAAGCACGAACGCTCACCTCGAATCCGCTTCGCTTCTTCTCGGTGTTCGTTTGACTCACATGCCAGAAATCAAAAAGGCAGTCTGCCACAAGTAAACTTGTGCATCCTGCCATTTTAATTTCTGTCGCGTTCGTGCTTAATCGTTCATCTTTGCAAGCTTCGCTGCCTGGTCCGCCGCAATCAGGCTGTCAATAACCTCGTCCAAATCGCCATTCAATATCTCCTTAAGCTTATAAAGTGTAAGCTTGATTCTGTGGTCTGTTACACGGCTCTCCGGGAAGTTGTAGGTACGGATTTTCTCGGAACGGTCACCTGTTCCGACCTGGCTTCTACGCATCTCAGCTTCTGCATCGTGCGCTTTTTGCTGCTCGATGTCATAGAGCTTTGCACGGAGCAAAGCAAAAGCCTTTGCTTTGTTCTGAAGCTGTGATTTCTCTGTCTGGCTGTATACTACGATTCCCGTAGGGAAGTGAGTAAGACGTACTGCGGAGTCGGTTGTGTTGACACACTGACCACCGTTACCTGACGCACGCATAACGTCGATACGGATATCTTTTTCATCGATTACAACGTCTACTTCTTCTGCCTCGGGCATAACCGCTACAGTGATTGTAGATGTGTGGATACGTCCGCCAGACTCTGTTACGGGCACACGCTGTACACGGTGCACGCCACTCTCGTATTTGAGTTTGGAGTATGCGCCCTGACCAGTAATCATAAATACGCATTCCTTGAAGCCACCGATACCGTTTTCACTGATATTAACAGGCTCAACCTTCCAACGGTTGGCCTCTGCAAATTTAGCATACATACGATAGATTTCAGCCGCAAATAAAGCCGCCTCGTCACCGCCTGCACCACCACGGATTTCGACAACAACGTTCTTGTCATCATTAGGGTCTTTGGGAAGAAGTAAAATCTTTAACTTGCCTTCCAACTCTTCAATCTGATCCTTTGCAGTGTTAAGCTCGTCTTTGAGGAGCTCTCGCATGTCCTCGTCGCTCTCCTCCTCAAGCATAGCAAGACTATCTTCCACAGTCTGCTTTGCATTCTTATATTCTGTATAAGCCTCTACGATGGGAGCCAAATCACTCTGCTCCTTCATAAGCTTACGAAATCTTGTCTGATCATTAGTTACATCAGGACTGTTAAGCTCTTCCATTACCTCAGAGTAACGGAACAACAAATCTTCCAACTTGTCAAACATTTTTCTTCCTCCGAAATTTATTTTATATCCTGCCCTTGCAGACACGTTTAATTCCGCAAAGGTCTTTTATACTCATAACATCTTTAAATCCGGCCTCTTCCATAAGCCTGCAGACCTCGTCTGCCTGATTATGTCCGACCTCGAACAAAAGATAACCACCATCTTTTAAAAACATACCGGATTCATTTATAATCTTACGATAAAATATAAGTCCATCCGCGCCACCGTCAAGCGCAATCATCGGTTCATGCTCACGGACCTCCGGCATCAGATGATTAATCTCTTCCGTCTCGATATACGGTGGATTTGATACTATCACATCATGCTTTGCACTGCCAAGCTCTGTAAACAAATCGCTCTGCACAAACTTTACATCTGCGTCATGTCTAACAGCATTAATCTTCGCAACACCAAGTGCATCCGCAGATACATCCACACCGACAGCCTCCGATAAGCTGGTATTCTTAGCAAGACTTATGATAATACAGCCCGAACCGGTACACATATCAAGCACGCTGTCGCCTGCTTTTATAACCTTAAGTGATTCTTCAACAAGCACTTCCGTATCCTGACGCGGAATAAGTACATGCTCATTTACTTCAAACTCAAGCCCCATAAACCACTGTGTTCCGACAATATGCTGAAGTGGAATATGCTTAGAGCGCTTACTTATATATTCTCTGAATATATTGCATTTTTCATCAGTTATTGCAACCTGCGAATCCATCAGATATTCATGTCTTGCAATTCCTGTGGCATGTTCAAACAAATACCATGCATCAAGTTCATATTCGTCTGTAACTTCCGAAAGAGCCGCTTTGCCCTCATTTAAAAGTTCTTTCGCTGTCATCATTCTTCACCGGACTAAAAAATCTCAAAATCCTCTTCCGCCTTAAGCTTCTCATACTCTTTTTGGGTTATATATTTATTATCATAAAGATACTTCTTCCAATCAAACACAGCCTCAACTGACTTAATTGCAACTTCAATCATCTCATCGGCAGGTTCTCTTGTGGTGAGTCTCTGAAGAAGCATTCCCGGTGCGCTGACAATCTTAATAAAGATATTGTCACATCTGCCTGCAAGACGGATAACCTCATATGACACACCTGCCACAACCGGCAAGAGTAAAATTCTTAAAACCACTCTCATGAGAGTGCTCTCTGTCTGAATAAACATAAAGAATATGATACTTATAACCATTACGATAAGTAAAAAGCTTGTTCCGCAACGCTTATGCTGCTTGGAGCACTTACGCACGTTTTTAACAGTGAGAGGAAGGCCTCTCTCAACACAGTTAATACACTTGTGTTCTGCACCGTGATACTGGAAAAGTCTCTGTATATCCTTCATAAGTGTAATAAGCAAAACATATCCCACAAAGATACCTATTCTTATAACACCTTCAATTACCGCCATAAGTGTATTTGACTCGATATAAGGTTTCAAAAGACTTGAGATAAAATACGGAAGCACCATAAAAAGTGCTATCGCAAATACAATTGAGAACGCCATCGTAATAAACATAACGACATCCATTGCTTTATCCTTAAATACCTTTTCCATTGCCTTATCTGTCTTGGTAGGCTTTACTTCCTCTTCCTCGTAAAAACTTGCCGAGTACATAAGAGTCTTAAGACCAACCGCCATCGAATCTATAAAATTAAGAACACCTCTGATAATAGGGAATTCTAATATTTTCTTATTCTTAACTAAAGTTTTGTAATCGCTTACCTGTACCTCTATCTCTCCATCCGGCTTACGAACAGCTACCGCGTACTTATCCTTATTGCGCATCATTACACCTTCAATTACCGCCTGTCCGCCGATACCCGAATATTTGCTTCTTCTTTTCGTCCTTGCCATAATTACCTCCCATAAAACAAAACGACCATCGCCGCAAAACAATCATGTATGTCAACTCCGTACCACGGAGCATATTTTTTCCTTTAAAGCAAAAATAGGTTGAGATATAATACCCCAACCTTATCTTTACTGCATTATTATTTTGACTCAAAACCGTACTTCTTATTGAATCTGTCTACACGACCACGAGCCTGAGCAGCCTTCTGCTGACCTGTGTAGAATGAATGGCACTTTGAGCAAATTTCAACGTGGATTTCTGACTTTGTAGAACCTACTACGAACTCGTTACCACAGTTGCATGTAACCTTTGCCTGATAGTAATTAGGATGTATTCCTTCTCTCATGTTTTTCACCTCTTAACTTAGTTATGCTAGACGAAATATCAATACTTCGTCCCTTTCTCATAAACAGCTCTATCATTATATCACAGCAAAAAACTTATTGCAAGCACTTTTATTATAAATTTACATATTGCCGCTTGACATGGCTTTTACAATAATTTAGTCTTCTTCACCATCTGCACAAATTCGCCGTTATTTTTGGTACGGACGAACATGTCAAGAATACGTTCTACGGATTCATCAGGTTTCATGCCATTTGTAGCTTTACGCATAAGATAAACCGCCTCAAGTTCCTCCTGATCAAGAAGCAAGTCTTCTCTTCTCGTGCCGGACTTAAGTATGTCGATAGCAGGGAAAATTCTCTTCTCAGAGAGCTTTCTGTCAAGCACAAGCTCCATGTTACCCGTTCCCTTGAATTCCTCGTAAACAACATCATCCATCTTACTTCCTGTTTCAACAAGTGCAGTTGCAAGAATCGTAAGGCTTCCGCCCTCTCTCATATTACGTGCAGCACCGAAAAACTTCTTCGGCATATGAAGTGCCGCAGGATCAAGACCACCTGACAATGTACGACCACTCGGCGGCACAGTAAGGTTGTATGCTCTTGCAAGTCTTGTAATACTGTCGAGCAAAATCATTACATCCTTTTTATGTTCAACAAGGCGCTTCGCACGCTCAAGTACCATTTCCGATACTCTCTTGTGATGCTCCGGGAGCTCGTCAAAAGTTGAATATATGACCTCAACCTGATTGCCCTCTATCGATTCACGGATATCGGTAACCTCCTCGGGTCTCTCATCTATAAGTAAAATAATAAGATGCATGTCGGGATATGACTTGGTGATCGACTGTGCAATTTCCTTAAGCAAAGTTGTCTTACCCGCCTTGGGCTGTGCAACAATCATACCACGTTGACCTTTACCAATCGGCGAAACAAGGTCAACAACACGCATGGCTGTCTTACTGCTGCTGTTCTCAAGGCGAAGTCTGCTATCCGGAAAAATCGGTGTCAAATCCTCAAAGCTCGTCCTCTTAACAGCCTCCATCGGATGAAAACCGTTAACACTCTTAACAAATAAAAGTGCACCAAACTTCTCGTTCTGTGTTCTTATTCTTATATTACCTTCAACAATGTCGCCGGACTTCAAATTAAGCTTACGAATCTGAGCAGGCGATACATACACGTCGTTCTCGCCCGGCATATAATTCTCGCAACGTATAAAACCGTATCCGTCAGGCATAACCTCCAAGATACCGTGAGCCACTTCACCACTGTCAAGCTGTGCAACCTCGTCCACTGTAAGCTTATCCTTGCGTTCTCTTATAAGGCGGTCCTCTCTTGCTGCTTTCTGCGTATTCTCTGCTTCATCAGCCTTAACAAGAAGTTCGATAATCTCGCTTTTTCTCATGGTACTTACGTAACTTATGTTACGTTCTTTCGCCAAGCTCTTAATTTCTGTAAGTGGCATAACTTCATAATTCTGACTCATAATATCTCCCTTTCCGCATTATCATCATATATATAATTTGTGTATCAAATCCGGTAACACAATTTTCTCTAAAAAGCTTTAAACGTGGGAATTCGGGACAAGAATCTATCCCTGTAAGATGTGTAATACATTATAAAAACATTTCACAAATGGTATTATACACCATTCCGACAAAAATAGGAAGTTTAATTTTCTTGTTTGATTGAATTCTTTTTTTGTATGTGCTATTATATAGAGACCGAAGTTTTTAGGGTATGCATTTTATTCCCTACCAAAACAATATCTATCCACAAAACAAGAAGAGGTTACATTATGAATACAAGCGAAAAAGCATTATTATTACACGAAGAATGGCAGGGCAAGATAAGCACTGAGTCCAAATGCAAAATCGACACACGCGAAGCACTTTCTCTTGCGTATACACCGGGCGTTGCAGAGCCCTGTAAAGAAATTGCGAAGGACAAGGACCTTGCCTACAAATATACTCTTAAGGCGAACACGGTTGCAGTTGTTTCCGACGGAAGCGCCGTACTCGGTCTCGGTAATATCGGACCGTATGCCGCTATGCCTGTTATGGAAGGCAAGGCCGCACTTTTTAAAGAGTTCGGTGGCGTAAATGCATTCCCGATTTGCCTCGACACACAGGACACAGAGGAAATCATCGAAACTATCGTAAGAATTGCTCCCGCTTTCGGCGGCATTAATCTTGAAGATATATCGGCTCCGAGATGTTTTGAAATTGAGGAACGCCTCAAGAAGCTTTTAGACATTCCTGTTTTCCACGATGACCAGCACGGTACCGCTATCGTTGTACTTGCAGGTATTATCAATGCCTTAAAAGTTGTCGGCAAGCAAAAAGAAAACTGCAGAATCGTTGTTAACGGCGCAGGCTCTGCAGGCATCGCGATAACCAAGCTTTTGTTAAGCTACGGTTTTCCGAATATCATGATGTGTGACCGTCAGGGCATCCTTGCTCCAGGTACACCTAACATGACCTCTGCTCAGGCAGACATGACCAAGATAACTAACCTTGAGAAGCGCACAGGTACTTTGGCAGACGCACTTAATGGTGCTGATATTTTCGTGGGTGTTTCTGCTCCCAACCTCGTAACTTCCGAGATGGTCAAATCCATGAATAAGGACGCCATTCTTTTTGCAATGGCTAATCCCACTCCCGAGATAATGCCCGATGTTGCCAAGGCAGCAGGTGCAAGAGTTGTAGGTACAGGACGTTCTGATTTCCCGAATCAGGTTAACAATGTTGTAGCATTCCCCGGAATCTTCAAGGGTGCTCTTGAAGGACGCGCAAAACAGATTACGGAGGAGATGAAGCTTGCGGCGGCACTTGCCATTGCAAGCCTTGTTCCCGATGAAGAATTACACGAAGACAATATTATGCCGCAGGCCTTTGACCCGCGCGTTGCGGAGATTGTAAGCAATGCAGTTAAACAGCACATCCACTAAACCCTACTATTCTCTTAATGATTATCTTTTGAAGAATTACGGCGAAAAATTATATAAGCTGTCACTTGACGGCGGCATGACCTGCCCCAACCGCGACGGACATATCGATACAAGAGGCTGTATTTTTTGCAGCAACGAGCATGGTTCCGGCGATTTTGCGGCATCTCGCACACTTTCAATTACAGAACAGATTGAAACCGCCAAAACAAAAGTTGCGGGGAAGTTTTCAGGTTCACACTATATTGCATACTTTCAGTCATTTACCAACACCTATGCCGAGGTTTCATATCTTGAGAAGATTTTTACGGAAGCAATTATGCATCCAGATATCAAGATTTTGTCGATTGCGACCAGACCTGACTGTCTTCCGGATGAAGTATTTAATCTTCTCGACAGACTCAACAAGATTAAACCTGTATGGGTTGAACTTGGCCTTCAGACGATCCACCCTACTACTGCCGCTTACATAAGGCGCGGTTATGCTCTTAACTGCTACGAGATAGCTGTCCGCAAGCTTCATGCAATTAATATACAGATAATCACTCACGTGATCTTGGGTCTTCCCGGAGAGACCAAAACACAGATGCTTGAAACAGTCAACTATCTCAACAAAGTCGGAACCGACGGTGTAAAGCTCCAGCTTTTACATGTCTTAAAAGGCACCGACCTTGCAAATGACTATTTGAGCGGTCAATTTAAGGAGCTTTCACTTGAAGAATATATTGATATCGTAATAGAAACTCTGGAGAATTTGTCGCCCAATATTGTAATACACAGACTGACCGGTGACGGTCCGAAGAAACTTTTAATTGCTCCGTTATGGAGCAGTAACAAAAAACACGTACTTAACACGTTGCATAATACAATCAGGCAACGTGGATCTTACCAAGGAAAGGAGTTTTCAAAGCATAATGGCAACTGAAGTAAATACCATTTATAAATTGATTATTCTCTACATGCTCAACAAAATCAATTTTCCGATGTCAAATACACAGATTTCTGAATTTATGCTCGGAAAAGAATATACCAACTACTTTAATTTGCAGCAGATTATCTCTGAGCTTTTGGAAGCTGACTTTCTTAGAATTGAAAGCAGTAATTCCCGTACCACGCTTTATGAAATAACTCCTGAAGGCAAGGAAACTCTTCTCTATTTCAGCAACAAGCTTTCTAACAGTATCAAAGAAGATATCAACAGTTATCTTGCTGCCAACAAATACGAGATAAAAAAAGAAGGCAGCATTTCTGCTGACTTCTTTAAAGCCACCTCAGGTGACTATATTGTACATTGCGTAATCCGTGAGGGGGAATCCACTCCCATCGAACTTAATGTTGCCTGCCCCTCAGAAGAACAGGCCGAGATAATGTGTTCCAAATGGCGTGACGCCAGTCAGGACATCTACCAACACATTATGGATGCTTTATTACTAAAATAATATTATTCCACAACTTATTCTACATTAACAAAACCTTCAATAAGCTGCCACAATTCTTCCCTACCCTGCATGGTTTCTGCAGAGAACGGAATGATTGTGGTTTCTTTTTTAGCACCTAAGCCTTCTCTTACCATCTTAACATGCTTCTGAATCTGGCTTCGGTTAATCTTGTCGAGCTTGGTTGCAATAATAATCGGCTCATAACCATTATACTGTATCCACTCATACATGTTACGGTCGTTGACCGACGGCTCATGTCTGATATCAATAAGCAAAAGCACAGCCTTAAGCTGTTTGGAGGTATTGAGATATTTTTCAATCATCTTACCCCACTTCTCACGCTCCGCCATGGACACCTTTGCATAACCGTAGCCCGGCAAATCCACATAGTAAAAAGCATCGTTTACTTTATAAAAATTAATCGTCTGCGTCTTGCCCGGTTGGGATGAGGTTCTTGCAAATGCCTTTCTCATAATAAGTGCATTGATAAGTGAAGATTTGCCGACATTGGATTTGCCCGCAAAAGCAATCTCCGGGCAGGTATTTTCCGGAAGCTTACTTGTAATACCGCAAACTGTCTCCAAATCTAATTTTTTTATAACCATGCCCCATCTCTCCTTCCGTAGCTTACTGTAAAATTATTGCCTTATCGATCACCTGACTCATATCAGTTACATAAACAATCTCTAGACCCTTTTTAATCTCTTCTGATATTTCTTCCACATCACGTCTGTTCTTTTCGGGAACAAGGACTGTCTTGATTCCTGCCATCTTGGCTGCAAGAAGCTTCTCCTTAAGTCCTCCTATCGGTAAAACACGACCACGAAGCGTTATCTCTCCCGTCATAGCAATATCTGCTCTTACAGGCTTATTAATTATTGCAGAAAGCATCGCACACGCCATCGTAATTCCTGCAGAAGGTCCGTCCTTCGGAACAGCACCCTCAGGAATATGTATGTGGATATCATTCTTACTAAAAAAATCCTGCTCCACATTGTATGACTCTGCGATTGAACGAATATAAGTTATACCGGCTCTTGCAGACTCCTTCATGACATCTCCAAGCTTTCCTGTAAGTACAAGTTCACCCTTGCCTGGCATAACATTAACTTCTATCTCAAGTGTATCTCCGCCAACGCTGGTCCATGCAAGGCCCCTTACTATACCGATTTCATCTGTATCATTAGCCATGTTGGAACGGTACTTTTCCTTACCGAGATATTTCTCAAGTCTGTTCTCAGCTATCTTAACATTTGTCTTCTCACCGTCAAGTAACTCCTTTGCGGCCTTTCTGCATACTGCTCCGATTTTACGTTCAAGTTCTCTAACTCCGGCTTCTTTGGTGTAAAAATGAATTATTCTCTCAATTGCCTTATCAGAAATCGTAAGCTGTCCCTCTGTAAAACCATGTTTTTTAAGCTGCTTCGGCACAAGATGATTCTTTGCAATATGGAACTTCTCATTCTCCGTATAACCGCTTACCTCAATAACCTCCATACGGTCAAAAAGAGGCTTCGGAATATCCTGAGCAGAATTGGCAGTCGCAATAAACATAACCTCTGACAAATCAAGCGGTATCTCTATATAATGGTCACGGAACTTAACGTTCTGCTCCGAATCAAGCACTTCCAAAAGAGCTGACGCCGTATCGCCCTTGTAATCCTTGCTTACCTTATCGATTTCATCGAGAAGCATAAGCGGATTCTTAACTCCGGCACTTTTAATCGCTGTTGCAATTCGCCCCGGCAATGCTCCGACATAAGTTCTTCTGTGACCTCTTATCTCCGCTTCATCACGTACACCGCCGAGACAGATTCTGACATATTCCCTGTTAAGCGCCTTGGCAATAGAACGTGCGATTGAAGTCTTACCTGTTCCGGGCGGCCCTACAAGACAAATAATAGGTGCATCACCCTGCTTACAAAATGCTCTTACTGCAAGAAACTCTAAAACTCTCTCTTTAACCTTATTAAGCCCATAATGGTCAGCCTCAAGAATCTCCTCAGCCTTAGCGATATCAAGCGAATCCTTTGAAGCCTTGTTCCACGGCATCTCAAGTAAAGTCTCGATATAAGTACGCGCCACATTACTTTCAGAACTGTTATTACTTATAGTCTTAAAACGTGATATCTCTTTTTTGATTCTGTCCTTAACATACTTATCAGCTTTAAGCTTCTCGACTTGCGCAAGATAATTCTCTATGTCATCTTCGCCCGACTCATCACCAAGTTCTTCACGTATAGCCTTCATCTGCTCCCTAAGAACATAATCCTTCTGATTCTTGTCAACACGACCTTTAACCTTATCCTGCAAATCCTTACGGATTCGAAGAACTTCTCTTTCATTGCAGATAATATCAACCGCAAGTTCATATCTCTTTTCGATGTCAAGAGTCTCAAGAACCTTCTGCTTTTCCTCATAACGGATGGGCATCTGCATTATAACCTGGTCAATCAGGTAGCTTATATTCTGTGAGTCCTGCAAAAGCCTGATAATTTCCTTGTTAAGCTTGGTATTAAGCATGCTGTACGAAACCATAAGTTCTTTTATGGTTCTGCACATCGCTTCTTCCATAACCGGATCAATCTCTACCATCGCACAAGGTGTTACCGTACCAAACTTGGAATCATCCCTGTCTTCCACATCAAGTAACTCCGCTCTCTGTCTTCCTTCGACAAGAACTCTTACCATATTATCCGGAAGCTTTGCAATCTGCTTGATTACCGCCACCGTACCGATTTTGTACAAATCATCAAAGGAAGGATCCTCAACCTCCGGATCCTTCTGTGTAACCACAAATATTTCGCGTCCGCCAAGCATCGCCTTTTCAAGCGCACTTACGGATTTTTTCCTACTGACATCAAAATTGATAATCATATTGGGAAAAACGGTAATTCTTCGAAGTGCAATGATCGGAAGCTCAATCTTTTTCTTCCTCATTACTCATCCTCCTTATAAAACAAAAACATTATGCTATCTCATCTGAACCCTTACCCATAAGATTATGCGTAATTTTCTTCTTCGGCATAGCATCACGGTAAATAAGCTGCGGCTCTTCCGTTCCTTCCGCCGCACCCTTTGTAATAATACATTTTGCAATATTTTCTTCAGACGGAATCTCGTACATAATATCCGTCATAATCTTCTCCATAATTGCACGTAAGCCTCTGGCTCCCGTCTTACGTTCAAGTGTCTGCTTCGCAATAACTCTTGCAGCTTCCTCTTCTATCTCAAGCTCAACATTATCAAGTTCGAAAAGCTTCTTGTACTGCTTAATAAGAGCATTCTTGGGTTCCTGCAAGATACGTACAAGTGCATCCTCATCAAGCATGTCAAGCGTTACTGTCACCGGAACACGTCCCACAAACTCGGGAATAAGACCAAACTTCATCAAATCCTGAGGCATTACATTGTGAAGGATCTTACCCAAATCCTTGTCTGTTTCACTGCCAATCTCAGCGTTAAAACCTATGGACTTCTTATCGGTACGCGTCTCTATTATCTTCTCAAGTCCGTCAAATGCCCCACCACAAATAAACAAAATATTGGTCGTGTTTATCGGAATAAGTTCCTGGTGCGGATGCTTTCTTCCACCCTGCGGCGGAACAGACGCAACTGTACCTTCCAAAATCTTAAGAAGTGCCTGCTGCACACCCTCACCCGATACGTCTCTTGTTATAGATACATTCTCTGACTTCTTGGTAATCTTATCTATCTCGTCAATATAAATAATACCGTATTCTGCTCTCTCAACATCTCCGTCAGCCGCCTGTATAACCTTAAGCAGAATATTCTCAACATCCTCACCTACATAACCTGCTTCCGTAAGTGCGGTAGCATCGGCTATAGCAAAAGGCACGTTAATAAGCTTGGCAAGTGTCTGCGCAAGAAAGGTCTTACCTGAACCTGTCGGTCCAACCATAAGAATGTTACTCTTTTGTATCTCGACATCCGAATCATTACCGGATAAAATTCTCTTATAGTGATTGTAAACGGCAACAGAAAGCACTTTCTTAGCCTCATCCTGTCCGATTACATACTGATCGAGAAATTCTTTGATTTCCTTCGGTTTAAGGAGATTAATCTCATTAGAAACCGACATCTCCTCCATCTCGTCGAATTCCTCTTCAATAATCTCAGCACATACATCTACGCACTCATCGCAGATATAAGCACCATTGGGACCTGCAATAAGCTTTCTTACCTGGTCCTGTGTCTTTCCGCAAAAAGAACATCTTAATTTTTTGTCATCTACTCTTCCGGGCATGAATTACCCCTCCATGAAAAATTTAGATTGTTATAGTAAGTAAGGGGCAAAAATGCCCCCTACACTAATGACTTGCAATTACGTTATCAATAATACCGTATTCTTTTGCTTCTTCAGCGCTCATGTAATAATCGCGCTCTGTATCTACAGCAATCTTCTCAAGCGGCTGTCCTGTATTGGCCGCAAGAATCTCATTTAACTTCTGCTTGGTGCTGAGAATCTTATCAGCAACTATCTTAATGTCTGTTGCCTGACCCTTGGCACCGCCTGAAGGCTGATGAATCATAATATCTGCGTTAGGAAGCGCAAAACGCTTGCCCTTGGCACCGCCTGCAAGAAGGAATGCTCCCATACTTGCTGCCATACCCAGACAGATTGTTGAAACATCACATTTTACATAGTTCATCGTATCGTAAATAGCAAGACCTGCTGATACGGAACCACCCGGGCTGTTGATATAAAGATGAATATCCTTACCCGGATCCTCTGCTTCAAGGAATAAAAGCTGTGCAACAATAAGACTTGCTGTCACATCATTAACTTCTTCACCTAAGAAAATGATTCTTTCCTTTAATAATCTGGAATAAATATCGTAAGAGCGTTCGCCCCTGCTTGTTTGTTCAATGACATAAGGTACTAAACTCATACTTGCTCCTCTCTGATTACGCTTATTTTGCTGCGTCAACAACTACATCAATAGCCTTCTGTACTGCGAGGTCTTTCTTCATATTTTCCTTCTCGAAATCACCCATAAGCTCATTAATCTTGTCAACTTCCATCTGGTAAAGCTTAGCCATCTTCTCGATTTCTACGTTAAGCTCTTCTTCTGTAACTTCAATCTTCTCAGCCTCAACGATTGCTTCAAGAACAAGTCTTGTCTGAATTCTCTTGAGTGCTGTAGGCTGCATCTGCTCCTTAAGAGCGTCAGGTGTAAGACCGGTGAACTGGAAGTACTGCTCGATTGAGAGACCCTGCTGCTGAAGTCTTGCAACAAAGTCCTCTGCCATCTGGCGAACCTGAGTCTCGATCATAGCCTCCGGGATCTCCATCTTAGCATCCTCAATAATCTTATCGATTACTGCATCTTCCTTCTTTGTCTTAGCTTCACTCTCTTTTCTTTCTTTGAGTTTTGCCTCAACATCTGCCTTATATTCAGCTACTGTATCAAAATCGCAAACGTCCTGTACGAACTCATCATCAAGCTCCGGAACTTCTTTTGCTTTGATTTCTTTAACTGTTACCTTAAATACTGCTGCCTTACCTGCAAGATCCTTTGCGTGGTACTCTTCGGGGAATGTAACATTTACATCAACTTCCTTGCCGATTTCTACGCCAACAAGCTGATCTTCAAATCCGGGGATGAACTGACCCGAACCGATTGTAAGGTTGTGATTCTCGCCTTTACCGCCTTCAAATGCAACACCGTCTACAAAGCCTTCAAAATCGATAATTGTCATATCACCGTTCTGAACTGCTCTGTCTTCAACTGTGATAAATCTTGCGTTCTGATCTCTTGCCTTATCAATCTCTGCATTGATTTCTTCTTCTGTAACCTTTGTATCAAACTTCTCAACCTTAACACCCTTATACTTACCAAGTGTTACTTCAGGCTTAACTGCTACTTCTGCTGTGAAGATAAAAGCCTTGCCTTTTTCAATCTGAACGATGTCAATCTCAGGACGTGATACGATTTCAAGACCGCTCTCCTCTACTGCTTTATCGTAAGCTG
This sequence comes from Lachnospiraceae bacterium, assembly GCA_015057505.1. Taxonomy (GTDB): domain Bacteria; phylum Bacillota; class Clostridia; order Lachnospirales; family Lachnospiraceae; genus SIG300. Next base: position 252,521 of record SVEG01000001.1, on the reverse strand, counting down.
TAGGAATAATCTCGTTAGCTGCATCTTCGTAAAATACGCCCGGGCCGTACATCTTCTCAATCATAGCCTGGGGAGCTTTACCCTTACGGAAGCCCTGTACTGTGATTTTATTTTTATTCTTCTGGTATGCAACCTGCATAGCCTTCTCAAATTCCTCTGCGGAAGCTTCGATAGTAAGCTTTACCATATTCTTTTCTAATTTTTCTACCTGTAAACTCATTACAATTTCCTCCTTAAATATGATGAGACTCTATCTTAAAATGCACATAGTACACCATTCTCATCTTAACATTGGTACATTATAACACAGCTTTTACCAAAAAAGCAATATAAAATATGTTCCTAAAACTTATTTTATGATATAATATCCCTATATTGCAATAATAATCAACGGAGGTATTTTATGAAAAAAGTATTCGCATTTTTAGCAGACGGTTTTGAAGAGGTTGAAGCTCTCGCTGTCATTGACTTATTAAAACGCGCTAAGATTGATACTGTTATGGTATCGATTATGGACACACTCACTGTTACGGGTGCACACAAAATTCAGGTAATCGCAGACAAGCTTTATTCAGAAATTGATTATAAGGAAGCAGACCTTCTCTTCCTTCCGGGCGGTGGCACCGGAACCAAGAATCTTAAAGCGCACAAAGCGCTTGCCGATGCGCTTCTTGATTTTGCGGCAGACGATACCAAGCGCATTGCCGCAATCTGCGCAGCACCTTCGGTACTAGGCTTACTTAATATTTTAAACGGCAAAAAAGCAGTTTGTTATCCGGGCTTTGAAGAGCAGCTCCTCGGTGCAGAAGTTGTCACAGACGGCGTCATAACGGACGGACGCATCACCACAGCCAAAGGTATGGGTGTATCAATCGAACTCGGGCTTGAGCTTATATCACTCCTTGTTGACAAAACTACCGCTGATACTATCAAAGAACAAATACAGTGTAATTAATTTGCTCCAAAACTTTCCATCATAAAGATATTTTGTTTGCTAATAATAATACCAAGATGGAGGTGAACAAAATGTCTAACAACAATAATTCAGGTTCAAACAGAACAGAAGTACCCGAAGCAAGAGAGGCTCTTAACAGATTCAAAATGGAAGTTGCTTCTGAAATCGGGGTTCCGTTAAAGCAGGGTTACAACGGAGATTTAACATCAGCTCAGGCCGGTTCAGTAGGTGGCGAAATGGTTCGTAAAATGATCAAGCGTCAGGAAGAGCAGATGAGCTCAGGTTCTAACCTTTAATCAAAAAAACAAAAAAAGACTGTCATGGCCGGTTACCCGACTACGGCAGTCTTTTCATTTGCTACAACATATTTATTAATACGCAGTTATGTAAGCTTCTGTTATCTCAAGTGTTTTATTAATAGTCTCTCCGTTTCTTAAAACCGTAAGAGTTACAGTATCTCCCACACGTACGTTAAGCATAAAATCTATAACCTGATGCTGTCTTATTACTTCCAATGATTTGTCCCCTACAACAATACCCTTAATAATATCTCCAACTTCAAGAATACCTTTCACCATACTGCCTTCGGTAATTTCATGCACCACTACATCTTCTTTAAGTGTTACTCGTCCCGTCTGTGAATCAAATTCCGCGCGGCTGTTGCTAATGGTAATCATAACTCCCATCATACAACGCTGTACACTCTCACAGTCTTTTCCAAAGCAATTATCAATAATGTTATCAGCCACCGCAACTGCTACATTTGAAGGAATTGCATATCCTATACCTTCAACACTGCTGTCAATAATCTTGGCATTTACAATTCCAATAAGCTCTCCGTTCTCATTATACAGACCACCACCGCTGTTGCCGGGATTTACGGCCGTATCTACACGCATAACGCGGAATGATACAGGTTCATTATCCTTTTCTGAACTCATTGTAATATGCTCGGAATCCACACTTACAACGCCGTATGAAGAAGCAAGCCCCATACCCTTGGCATTACCGACCGCAATCGCCGGTTCACCCACAAGTATTTTATCAGAATCCGCAACTTTAACTTCACATACTCCTGAATTCTTAAGTAGTTCACTGCCTTCAACTCTTAAAATCGCAATATCGTAGTAGTCAGAGCCACCGATATACTCTGCCTCAATCCCCTGCTCCAAAAGTTCTCCACCGTAAAGAAATACTTGTATTTTGGGACTGATTCCATTTTTCGTTGTGCTTTTAGAATCATATACAACATGAAAATTAGTAATTATAAAAGCATCCCCCGAAGTTTTATCGAACTTATAAATCACCCCTGAACCTGCTGAAGAATTCTTTTCGGATTCACAGAAAATACTTACTGCACTTTGAAGACCCTTTGCAGTTGCATAAGCAATATTACTTCCTGAATTCGAAACCGTAATAATACCGTCTTTACCATCAACACCGTCTTTACCATCGGCTCCATCCTTGCCGTCAGCTCCATCCTTACCGTCTTCTCCATCTTTTCCGTCCTTGCCATCCTCTCCGACAACAACGCCGAGATTATCTTCTTCTCCGTCGGAATATTTCAAAACCAGTTCTCCGTCTTTATTGATATATGCCTTCTTTATGCTTACGGGCTCTTCTTGCCTGCAACCTGTAAACATCATTAGCGATAATATAAATATCAGCCAAAACATTATCACTATCCACAATTTATTCTTTAAACAACTTTTCATATGTACCTCCTCATTCTAATTATATATAATCACATTTCTAAAAGTTTCATGACATAAAATTATAATATATTGCTAATATTATAACATATTCTCTAACAAAATTCATTTATATACTGTTAAAATAATAACTTTTTGATTTCATTTTGTCTTCTTTTGTAGTAAAATATTTATTAATAACTTTACAATCGATTTATTAAGGTGATTATATGCTTACAACAAATCAAAATGTTATGACAAATAGTAAACTGCGCAATACCTATATTGATACAGCCAGAGGCATTGGCATCCTTTTACTTATTTTAGGACATATAGTAACAGCCAATTCGTATCTGTTTAATTGGATTTATAGTTTTCACATGCCTCTTTTCTTTTTCCTTTCAGGCATGGTGGTTAATGAAAAGAATTTTTGTAACTTTCCTACTTATATCAAGAAAAAAAATAAAGCAAGACTGCTCCCTTATTTTGTAATAACCTTTTTAGGAATAATAATCTGTATGATTATTCCCCAATACCGTAAAGATGCGATTGCGCTGGGTTTAACTGCGCATATCGTTAATATTTTTTTATATTTAAGACCTGCATGGCTCTACATCGGTCAGGTTTGGTTTTTACCGGCTCTTTTTTGGAGCGAAATATATTTTTATGGTTTTTACAAGCTTGTAGGCAAAAAACACATTTTTATACAACTTGCCACCTCCCTAATATTTGTAGTCGGTGCACGATACATATGGTATTTAGACCCTTATATACCAATAACCCGTAGAGTCCCTTTTTTGCTTGATGTTGCTTTTATGGGGACTTTCTGCTATATTCTGGGCTTTTTTGCAAAAAAGCTTTGCATATTCGAACGCATTAATAAATGGTGGAGTCTGCCTCTGATACCAATACTTCTTGTGATAAATATTTATTTCGGAACCTATCTTAACGGTTATGTAAATATGTGTGACTTAGTATTTGTAGATGCATTCAGATATATCACTGCAATGATTGCAGGTGTAGGTTTCATATTGTTGTTATCACTTTTCATACAAAAAATACGTTTTCTTCAATGGCTCGGCAGATATTCTTTACCTTTATTTGCAAGTCACACATTTATAATTTATCTTGTAAGAGAAATCGTTTATCATATTACAGGAACTTATTATACCATGATGGCTGACGTACCGAACAAACTTGCAGTATTAATGACCATCGGCGTATTAATATTTTTAATACCGATAGGACTGCTATACTCATTTTTGCAGTCTCAATTAAAAAAGCTTAGTCTTCTCAAAAAGCAGGCGTAAGGAGGCTTCTATGGAAATAGAACGTAAATTTTTATTAAATAAATTACCGGATAACTTATCCGACTATCCTCATCACGATATTGAGCAGGCATATTTGTGCCGCAATCCCGTCGTACGGATTCGCCGTCAGGATGACGATTACATACTCACCTACAAGGGTGGTGGCAAAATGATACGCGAAGAATACAATCTTCCGCTTAACAAGGAAGCCTACTATCATCTCCGTGAGAAAATCGACGGCAACATTATTACAAAAAAACGATACGAGATACCTCTTAATGACCCCAAGTGTCTTGATAAGCCACTTACGATAGAGCTTGATATTTTCGAAGGTAAATTCGAAGGGACTGTGCTTGCGGAAGTCGAGTTTGAATCCAAGGAAGATGCTCTTGCATTTAAACCGCCGGCATGGTTTGCTGAGGACGTAACTCAGGATTCCAGATATCATAACAGCACAATGAGCAAATAAGGAGATTATGCAATGAACACAGATACAAAAAACAATATCATTAATTCCATACACAACAATATTTCCAAGGTTTTAATCGGACGCGAGGACGCAACCAAGCTTGTAATCACGGCACTTCTTGCGGGCGGCCATGTGCTTCTTGAGGACATGCCCGGAACAGGTAAAACACTTCTTGCCAAGTCTCTCGCACGTTCGATTGACTTAAGTTTTTCAAGAATTCAGTTTACACCGGACCTTATGCCGTCCGATGTGACAGGTCTTAATTTCTTTAACCAGAAAGAAGCGGATTTTGTATTCAAACCCGGCCCCGTTTTTTGCAACATACTTCTTGCGGACGAGATAAACCGTGCAACACCACGTACCCAGTCAAGTCTTCTTGAATGTATGGAGGAGCGTCAGGTTACAATAGACGGCGTTACAAGAACGCTTGACAAACCCTTCTTTGTAATTGCCACACAGAACCCTATTGAAACTACCGGTACATTTCCGCTTCCCGAGGCACAGCTTGACAGATTTCTAATGAAGCTTTCTCTCGGCGCTACCACGGAAGAACAGGAACTTGAGATTATTAACCGTTTTATTGAAAACAATCCTTTTGAGACTCTTTCTTCGGTATGTACAGCCGAAGATATTGTTGCAATTCAGGAATCTGTTTCTAAGGTTTTTGTACATCCCGCACTCCGCGCATATATTGCCGCAATAATTTCAAATACCCGCGGAAATAACGCTCACTACTTAAGTTCAAGAGCTACTCTTTCGCTTCTTAAGGCGGCGCAGAGCTATGCGCTTGTAAATGGCAGGGACTACGTTGTGCCTGAGGATATTAAGGCAGTTGCCATCCCCGTACTTGCGCACAGACTTGCCCTTGCCGGCAATAATTTATTTAAGACCTTTGACAGTGTCGCATATATTGCAGGCGTGCTTGACAAGGTTACCGTACCCACCGAAAACTGGAGTAAATAATACATGAATATATTAATTGCAATTATTGTATTAATTGTTTTATACATTTGCTTAAATAAAATATATCGTAAATACTGGAACAGAGGGCTTAATGTAGAACTGTCGTTTGATACGTCGGTTCTTACCGAAGGCGAGATGGGACATATAACGGAGATTATTTCTAACGATAATTTTCTGCCAATTCCGGCCTTGTGGATTAAGTTTGGAGTTGAGCGCGCCCTTATTTTTAAGGACATTGATAATGTCACAATGTCGGATAAGTGTTATAAAAACGATATTTTCTCGATTCTGCTCTACCAGCGTATTACCAAAAAGCTTACCTTTACAGCAAGCAAGCGCGGTTATTACAATGTTAACAGAATCGATGTTGTTGCGTCTGATTTGATGCTGTCGGATTCACTAGTTACATCTGTACCTTGTGACACAACGCTCATCGTATATCCGAGGCTTACCGATTACAAAGACATTGAGATTCCTTTCAACCGAATAATGGGCGAGGTTATTTCAAAACGCCGCATCTATGCTGACCCGTTTGAATTCTCAAGAATTCGTCCTTACATGCAGGGTGACAATCCCAAGGACATCAACTGGAAAGCAACATCCAAGACAGGCGTATTTCAGACGAATGTACATGAGTATACCTCAGGACAGGAAATTATATTTTTGTTTAATCCTGATTCGGATCGTCTTCTTAAAGATGAAGACCTTACCGAAGAAGGCATCCGTATTATTGCGACATTAAGTACGCTTTTTACGGCACAGAGAATTAACGTGTCCTTTTATACAAATGCTCATGATATACTGAGCGGTCAACCCTCATCTGCAAAGCCCGGCTACGGTAAGTCTCACTGTGAAGAAATATACCGTACACTCGCAAGACTTGACCTTGACGCAGACAGAGAAGAATTTGTACCGTTCGCATCGAAATTGCTTGCAAACAGAATTCTCAATGAAGAATCTGCAATTGTACTTGTATCCTCTGCCAAGGATGCTAAGACATGTGAGTTTTTTGACAGTTTGCACACTGGCAATAATTCATCCGCATTTTGGATACTTCCTTTAAGAAGCAGGGATTTAACCGATTCCATTCCTAAGTCAGACCGCATATTACACTGGGAGGTAAAGCTTTGACTTTCAAAACCAACCCTTATTACAAATTACTTATGAATACTCTCCTTCTGCACTGTCTTGTGTGCTTTTTAAGCGCAAGCTTTTCAGAGGATTCAGCACTTGTGTACATCTGTATGCTTTATGTCGGTGTGCTCATTTTCGGGCAATACTTTATCAGACAGCGCGTACACAATTTTGTGGCGTATCTGGCACTTCACATGCTGCTTCTGGTTCCGTGTGTACTCTTTTTTGCATTCTCGACTCTTAATACAGTTATTATGGGCATACCTGCAGTTATACTTACCGGTCTATCCTTTAAAAAGAGTATTGATAACAAATCGTCCGTTCCGGGCGAGACTGATAATACGGTGTCGCCGTTTACGGCACTCCTTTTCCCGCTGTTTGGCATAATCGGCAATTTTTACGAACTTCCGATATATACGAAGTTTGTATTTGTCGAAACAATATTATTCCTTGTTTTATTCATTTGCTATACCTTTAACATTAACGAACAGCAATATGTACGCGACCATTGTTCAACAGCCAATATTCCCATAAAACGAATCCTTGCTACAACCAACCGTATAAAATCCGTTTTTATCACGGTTATCATTGTAGTCATGTTGCTTGTTATAGGAATTAATATTACTCTCCCAAAGTTTTCAGTTGATTACAATTCTTCCATAAAGCCGCCGGTATCCTCTGATATCACATATAATCCGACTGATGCCCCTGACTTTTCAGAGCTTCACGAAGAAGTTAAACCTCCGTCGGCACTCGCTGTATTTTTATCATATGTGTTTGCCGCAATAATGCTTTTGGCATTTGTTGTGTTGCTTGTTATTCTTGTTTTCTCGGCATTCAAAACTCTACGAAACAACATGAGCCCCGGTAAACAGACCGGCACATATATTGAAGAGGATGAAATAACTGTCGAGGCACTTTCCGTCGGCAAAATCAGACGCCACCGTCTCCGCGAACGCGCCGTCACCAATAACGACAAGGTTCGCAGACTTTTTAAAATTACTACTGTAAAGAAAATGAGCCCGAATAAAGATCAGGCTCTTGGTATGATACTTAATTCAAAGACTCCTACGGAGATTAATGAGGTGTTTAAGAGTGATGAGTCCTACTCCGATGAAGTTATAAAACTGTATCAGGAAGCAAGGTATAGCGGACATGAGGTTAGTGCAGAGGATGTTACCGCTATGAAGCGATATCTTGCTAAATAAAATTATGTAAACCTTTAAGAATATGGATAAAGCCCAAAGAGATAGCCAATGCATACTTATATAAATGCATTGGCTATAATAGATTTTATCCATTCATCCAAAATATCATTTGATAACTTTGTAGAGTGATTGCTCCACATAGGTTCATAACTGTACTTGGCATCTAATTTATGTGTTTTAACATCATATATTAACCTTATTTCTGTCGGCATTGGACGATTATGTTCTTTACACAGTTCAATTATCTTTTTCATATTCTGAACCAAAATATCCATACATTGTTTTTGTCGTTGTATCGTCACCTCTAATTCAGATGAAACTGTGTTGATTTTATGTTTTCTAACGATATTACCGTCGAAATCATAAAACCAGTGACATGATAACACATTGGCCTCATATGAACCTAGTATGTATACTACATCAGCTTTTTTGTTGCAATATTCTAAACAAATAGATACCATATCACTCTGATATTCCGCAAAATAGTCTTCAAATACTTTTATACCCATAAATACCATTTCCTATCTTTAATCTCCAAATTTTCACTTCCATTATAACATAATTCTCCTGAAAAAAATAGCCTCTGCATAATAATCTAATTAATATACAGAGGCCACCTTTAATTCACTTTGTCTAGAAACGTTACAATATATCGCCTATTTTAGCTTACTCTATCGAAATCACCTTATAATCCTGTACCTCAACTGCTTCCTTAAGCACCTCATCAGCAACATCTTTCTCAAGTGTTACTGTTGCAATTCCTGTCTCGTGGCTTGCTTCTGCCAAAGTCACTCCGTCGATTGCCTCAAGAGCTTTCTTAACACGTGCCTCGCAATGACCGCACATAATACCTTCGATTTTCATTGTCTTAATCATATGTTTTTTCTCCTTTTTGTTGTTTGTGATTGATTTATGCTTTCTGTCTTTCTTTGCATTATAAATATCGAAAAAGTTAAGTCTGAGCGCATTGGATACAACGCAAAAGCTTGAAAGGCTCATCGCCGCCGCGCCAAACATCGGATTCATCTTCCAGCCAAGAACAGTGATAAAAACTCCAGCTGCAAGCGGAATGCCGAGCGTATTGTAAGCAAATGCCCAGAACAGATTCTCATGGATATTCTTAAGCGTCTTACGACTTAAGCGGATTGCAGCCGCCGCATCTCTAAGAGAACTTTTTACAAGAACTATATCTGCCGCATCTATCGCAACGTCCGTTCCTGCACCGATAGCAATACCGACATCTGCTCTCGTAAGTGCAGGTGCATCGTTGATACCGTCTCCGACCATCGCAACTTTGCCCTTTTGCTGTAAGGAGCGTACAACCGCTTCCTTGCCTGTAGGAAGAACTCCTGCGATTACTTCATCAACACCTGCCACTTTACCTATAGCCTCGGCAGTGTTTTTATTGTCACCGGTTAACATAACAACATGAAGTCCCATATTCTTCATCTCTTCTATCGCCGCCGCACTATCTTCTTTTATAACGTCTGCGACTGCAATAATTCCTGCAAGTTCTCCGCCCTTACTGAAAAATAATGGCGTCTTGCCTTCATTTGCAAGCTTGTCCGCTTTGCTTTTTACATCTGCAGAAATCTTCGCAACACTGCTTATAAAATCCGCATTACCGCCATGCAACACCATACCACCGATTTTGGCATTTACACCATTACCCGGAAGTGCCTGAAAATCAATTGCTTCCCGCATGGCAAGGCCTTCCTCTCCGGCCTTCGCAAGAATTGCCTTTGCAAGCGGATGCTCGCTCTTTTGTTCAAGTGAATACGCAAGCGCCAGAAGTTCTTCCCTGCTGTTACCCGAAAGCGGAATAATATCCGTCACTTTCGGTTCCCCGAGTGTAATCGTTCCTGTCTTATCAAGCGCAACTATCTGCACTTTACCGGCAGTCTCTAAGGATACCGCCGTCTTAAAAAGTATTCCGTTCTTGGCACCGACACCGTTACCCACCATAATCGCAACGGGTGTAGCAAGGCCGAGTGCACACGGACAGCTTATGACAAGCACCGAAATTCCTCTTTCAAGTGCAAAACCTATATTTTCACCGACAAGCAACCATACAATAATTGTTACGACCGCAATACTGATTACCGCCGGCACGAAAATACCGGAAACCTTATCGGCAATCTTGGCAATCGGTGCCTTGGTCGCCGCCGCGTCACTTACCATCTGTATAATCTGCGAAAGCATTGTGTCTTCGCCAACATGTGTCGCTTCGCATTTTATAAATCCTGCCTGATTAAGCGTTCCTGCTGACACTTTATCGCCTGTATTTTTATCTACCGGGATACTTTCTCCCGTAAGTGCCGACTCATTTACTGCGCTGTTTCCTTCAATAACAATTCCGTCCGCAGGTATCTGTTCGCCCGGACGAACAACAAATATATCACCTTTATTAACATGCTCTATCGGTACTACAACCTCTGCTCCGTCTTTAATAATCGTCGCAGTCTTCGGTGCAAGCTTCATAAGGCTCTTTAGTGCATTGGTAGTTTTGCCCTTAGAATGTGCCTCCAGCGTCTTACCGACAGTTATCAGTGTAAGTATCATCGCTGCAGACTCGAAGTAAAACTCGTGCATGTATTCCATAACGGCTTCCGTATCACCTGCCGCCTGCGCACCCGTCATCCTAAAAAGTGCATACATGCTGTATACAAAAGCAGCTGCCGAGCCGAGTGCCACAAGTGTGTCCATGTTGGGCGAACGTCTCCACAAACCTTTAAAACCATTTATAAAAAACTTCTGGTTTATAACCATAACTATCGCCGCAAGAAGAAGCTGAACAAGACCGTTCGCAATACAGTTACCGTCAAAAAACTTCGGAAGCGGCCAGCCCCACATCATATTGCCCATTGAAAAATACATGAGCACAATGAGAAAGCCCACGGAAATGATCAGCCTTTTCTTCAGTAGCTTCGTCTCTTTATCAGGTTGCTTCAATGCTTCTGAATCTATCGGCGCCTTTCTCTGCAAAGAATCTGCTCCTTTAACAGCCGCACCATATCCTGCTTCCTCAACTGCCGCAATTATGGCTCCATCTGTCGCAGTTCCTTCAACACCCATTGAATTCGTAAGAAGACTTACAGAACACGCGGTTACTCCCGGCACCTTACCGACTGCCTTCTCTACTCTCGCACTGCACGCTGCACAACTCATTCCCGTAACATTATACTGTCGCATGTATCCTTCGCCTCCTTTATAAAAATAGAAATATTCCTAAGCTAAATACAGTTAGCTATTGCTAATCTTTACTGTTCAAGAATAGCACCGAACAACTTTTTTGTCAATCTGTACACCCTGATAAAATACTCATAACAAAGTCTATAATCCCGCAATCACATCAAAAGTAGCTGCAATATTAAGCTTACCGTAACCCCACTCACGGCTCGGATAAGTTCTTTGCGTCGGCTGTTTTACAGCGCCCCTTATAAGATACGTTTTAATAATCTCATTTAAAAGGAACTGGTATGAGCCACTATCAAGCCCCCACTCCATAAGAAGTGCAACCGCACCTGCCGTATGCGCAGCGGCAATACTTGTTCCGGTGAGTCTTCCGTATCTGTTATTCGGAAGCGGCCCGAAAATCTCAACGCCCGGTGCAACTATATCAGGTTTTATGGCACTCGTCCTTGTAAAACCTCTGCCCGAATACAAATAGATACTGTTGTTATAATGATTATACGCCCCTATTGTTATAACACCCACAGAGTTACCGGGGTCGGTTACGGTTGTATCAGGATTAGGACTCAAAAAATAAGTATCCTCGCCCAAAAACTCCAAATTAGGCAACCACATATGAAAGCTTCCCGTTATGACGCCTTGCGTAAAAACCCTAATTGTCCAAATCCCTTGTGTAGGCCTTTCAAACCTCATAAATATAAGCTCCGACCCTATATTCCCCTGAGACAACTCGTAATCAATATATATCCTCGTATCCTCAAACACAAAATCGTATACTGAGCTTGCATCAAGCCTGGGATTTTCCCGTGGCACTGCTTCACCCGACGGTGATTCTATCGAAATCGAATATATATCCGGCGAGTCTCCCCACAATTCAAGAGCAAATCCTCTTACATCTTCACCGACACGAATTTCAACTGCCATCTCGTATTCATTTTCTCCGAATTCTCCAAAAAAATGTCTTCGTCTGTTTGCCATGTTTCCTGCAGCGCTCACCGCTGAAAATCCAAGTTGCGAAGTTACTGCCCGAAGATATGACGCAAGATAACTTTCCCCCGAATGACCGCCCAGATTATTCTGCACACCAAGACAAATAACAAGCGGAACACCGATTCTGTCTGCAAGATTTTGAAGATAACGTATTCCAAGTATTATATCATTTTCCTGATAAGCCTGTGCTCCTTCTTCAATCAGATAATAATCCTTAAGATTCTGTTTTGCCTCTTTGAGCTTCACAACTCCGATAAACGCATCCGGTGCAACTCCTGTAAAATCATTATCTGCATCCTCACTCCCTGCGGCAATTCCTGCCAAAAACGTTCCATGTCCGTTAGTATCGGTACTCGGAACAATCTCAAGCGGTCTGTCACTCCTAAGTGCCTCATCTATCATCTCCTTCGTATATTCACTACCGTAATCAATTCCGTCAGGCATGTTTCCCGTCTGTATTGTCTGATCCCAGATTCCGACTATTCTGCTCTCCCCGCTCGGATACCGAAATGCAGGATGAGTATAATCAATTCCCGTATCAACAAATCCTATGAGTACGCCCTGTCCACGAAGCCCGAGTGCCGGCTGATTCCGTACCCTTATTGCACCTATCTCATTTACCGAAGTAGTATCTGCAAGCGAATACAAATTAGGTATACTCCTGTATCCAAAACGCTCTATACTATAACGATTCCTTTCACTCCTCGGTATATAAAGCACACTGTAAGAAGGGCTTGCATTCTGCCTACAATAATCATCTCCCAAATCAAGCACATCCAAAATATACTCTGCAATATCCGTGATAATATCAATATAGTCCTCTGAAAGAATTTTCTCCCTGCAACGCTCACGCTCTTCGCCTATAATATTTTCCACGACAAACTCCGACTGTCATTTTCTATAGTATATGTTTAACATAAAAAAGGCGATACAGGAATCCTGCACCGCCCAAAACTTTATTACTGCAAATATTTTTCTTCGAATTCTGCAACCGATATAGGTTTGTCGAAATAATATCCCTGGAATATATCACATCCTAGTTCCGTAAGGAAATCAACCTGTTCCTTAGTCTCAACACCTTCTGCAATAATCTCCATATTAAGTTGCTTGGACAGCTTGATTACTGTCTCAAGAATAAACCTGCTTCTCTCAATATTCGTTGAATCCTCGAGGAAAATCCTGTCTATCTTGATTACATCAACGCTGATTTCTTTAAGCATGTTAAGTGATGAATATCCGCTTCCGAAATCATCCATCTCAACAAAAAAGCCTGCCTGCTGAAGCCTTCTAATCAAATCATTCTGCTTCGCGATATCCGTCATAATGGCTGTCTCGGTAATCTCAAGTCTCAAATTCTTCGGCTCAATCTCATATCTTGCAACCAAATCCATGAATATCCTGTAAACATCAAGAGTGTAAAGGTTCTTAGGAGAAATATTAACACTAATCGACAAATCTTCTCTTCCCTCATCCTTCCATCTCTTAAGAAGTCTGCATGCCCTGTGCCAGATATACACATCAAGCTTACTGATAACATTCTTCTTTTCGAATATCGGAATAAATTCACCCGGCGATACAAATCCCTTCTCGGGATGCTTCCATCTTACAAGTGCCTCCGCACCGATAAGCTTCCTGTCTATGCTTACCTGCGGCTGAAGATATATCTCAAATTCTTCGTTATTAAGCGCTCCGTCAAGTGCTCCTACAAGTTCATTCTCTCTTATAACATTCTCTCTGACCTCATCGGTATAATACACAATTCTCTGTGTATAAGAGCCTTTTATCGTATTGAGAATCATATATGCCCTGTCACACATAACCGAAACCGGAATCGAGCGGTCATTTATCTCATATATACCGAAATAAAGATTAAGCACATAAGAAATATCTTCCTTAGTGTATGTTATATCACTAGCCATGGCCTTAAACCATGTCTCATCATACTGATCCTTAGGTATAAGAATGGCAAATCTGTCGCTACCCATATAGCCGTATACTTCGTCAGGAGTTGCACTCATTCTAAATGCCTCCGCGATATGTACAAGTACCTCATTACCATACTCCCAACCAACTAAGTCATTAACAAGCTTAAAGTTGGAAATATCCGAGCATATCATCAAATATGTATCATCCGGGTGCTCCTTAAGCGCTTTCTCTGCCATATCAAAGAAATGCTCTGTGGTATAAAGCCCTGTAAGACCGTTATGTGTCGCTTTATAATGCTCTTCATCAATTCTTCTGTGCTCCGCGGTAAGATCCTGAATAAAGAAATAACTGCCTATATAATAATTCTTCTCATCATCAATTCTGTTAAAACTGATTTTATAATATCTGTCGTCTGAAACTGTATTATGTCTGTAGTTAATAACCGTATTTTTATAATTTTTAAGATTATGTATATCAAGCCACTCTTCAGCCACGGTTCCCGTAAGTTTAAGACTTTCACTATCAACTCCGAGAATCTTACGTGCACAATTATTCATATATATGCACTCATTATTCTCATCAAATATTATAAGACCCTCTGTTGTATCATCTGCAACAAGTGCCAAAGTCTGATGTTTAAGCTCGGTAGGTATATACACAAGTGAATAATAGTATATCAACAGGCCTCCGACAGCATAACCGAGAACAGAAAAGTCAATTGCATCACCAAGGAACATAAATATTGCATTAGCAACAACAATAATGCCTACAATTAATGCAACAGAAATATATTTTTTACGATAAATATTACCTGTATGAAAAATCTTGTATATCAGCGCAGCAAACGTAAATACAACAAGCGAATATACAAAGAACGCATGAAATGTAAATAACGGAAAAACTTCAAATTTATAATATGACAGTTCTTCTGAATAAATGATATAGCTTATGGTGAATACCTTTTCCGTAAAGAAATTATAAATCATAAACGCTGCATCTGATGCAAGTAACAGATACATAAGCGAATACTTGATTTTCTCCTTGGGTTTCATCCCCACATACACTATCGTATATGTCAACAAAAAGGAAAGGAGCCATCCCGTAGAAATAAAATACAAGCTGTGTGCAAGCATACTTATATTCCTGTGCCTTGTAAAAAGCATAACCATCGCGAAAATTACTGTTGCAATTCCCGGAAATATCATTTTACATATTCCGCGAGCTACAGCATTGTCATACTTTCTACATCTTGCATAACAAAAGCACAAGCATATTATTACAATAGTCGCCAAAACAAGCATCGTCATCTTCATGTGAAACCGTCACCACTCATTCGTATTTTGTCTTATATATATTCTATCATTTTTTTGCCTTTCTTTCAACAAAACTTTGTGCATAAATAATTAGTGCAATTCCTAAAAGTATATGTTATAATGAAAAATAATGTTTTTACGAAAGGAAGGTAATTTACTTGGCAAACAAAGCTATTATGCTGGGAAATGAAGCCATCGCCAGAGGTGCATACGAAGCAGGCGTTAAGGTTTCTGCCGCATACCCCGGTACTCCCAGTACGGAAATCAGTGAAAATATCGTAAAATATAAGGAGATATATGCAGAGTGGTCACCTAATGAAAAGGTTGCCATGGAAGTAGCAATCGGTGCATCCATAAGCGGTGTTCGTGCAATGGCTTCCATGAAGCACGTTGGTGTTAACGTTGCCGCTGACCCGCTCTACACAATCGCATATTCAGGTGTTAACGGCGGTCTTGTTCTTGTTGCAGCGGATGACCCCGGAATGTACAGCTCACAGAACGAGCAGGATACACGTCTCATCGGACGTGCCGCTCAGGTACCTGTACTTGAACCGTCTGACAGCCAGGAAGCAAAGGACTTCATGAAGTTTGCTTTTGAACTCAGCGAGAAATATGACACCCCCATTATATTAAGAACAACAACCCGTCTTTCACACTCACAGGGTCTTGTTGAACTCTGCGACCGCAAGGAAGTTGAGGATAAGCCTTACGAGCGCAACATTCAGAAGTACGTTATGATGCCTGCCATGGCTCAGAAGCGTCATATTGTTGTTGAGAAGCGTAACAACGCTTTAATCGAGGATAGCTGTAGCTTCCCGATTAACAAAGTTGAATACAATGATTTATCCGTAGGTTTTATCACAAGCGGTATTCCCTACCAGTATGTAAAAGAGGCTATGCCTAACGCATCAGTTCTTAAGCTTGGTATGGTTAACCCTCTTCCTAAGAAGCTTATTGAAGAATTTGCTTCCAAGGTTGACAAGCTTTACATATTCGAGGAACTTGAGCCCGTAATTGAAGAACAGGTTAAATCCTGGGGCATCAAGGCTATCGGCAAAGAGATTTTCACGGTACAGGGCGAATACAGTGCGAACATGCTCCGCAAAGCAGTTCTTAACATGGACCTTAACCTTGATGCTGCAGCAGAAGTTCCCGCACGTCCTCCGATTCTCTGTCCGGGATGTCCTCACAGAAGTGTTTACAGCGTACTTAACAAATTAAAGATTCACGCTGCAGGTGATATCGGATGTTATACACTTGGCGCACTTGCTCCCCTTTCAGTTGTTGACACAACAGTATGTATGGGTTCAAGTATCAGTACACTTCATGGTATGGAAAAAGCCAAAGGCAAGGATTACATCAAGAATTGGGTAGCCGTAATCGGTGATTCAACATTCATGCACACAGGTGTTAACTCACTTATGAACATGGTATACAACAAGGGCACAGGTACTGTTATCATCCTTGACAACTCAATCACAGGTATGACAGGTCATCAGGATCATGCCGGCACAGGCAAGACTCTTATGGGCGAGCCGACCAATGCAATCAGCAACTACGCTTTCTGCAAGACTATCGGTATTGAGCATGTTTACGAAGTTAACGCTTTTGATATCAAAGAACTTGAAGCAGTAATCAAGAGAGAGACTGCACGTGACGAGATTTCAGTTATCATCACTAAGGCTCCCTGTGTACTTTTAAAAGGCAATGTATTCCCGAAGAAATGCAAGGCAGACCCTGAGAAATGTAAAAAATGCGGTATGTGCTTAAAGGTAGGATGTCCTGCCCTTACAAAACAGGCTGACGGAACAATCCTTATCGACGAGACAATGTGTAACGGTTGTGGTCTTTGCCGTCAGATTTGTAAATTCGACGCAATTGAGGAGGTAGACGCATAATGGAAACTAAGAATATTATGATTGTCGGCGTTGGCGGACAGGGAACTCTTCTCACAAGCAGAATTTTAGGCGGTCTTGCAATTCATGCAGGCTATGATGTTAAATTATCAGAGGTTCACGGTATGGCACAGCGTGGCGGAAGTGTTGTTACTTTCGTTCGTTACGGCGAGACCGTTGCAGAACCGATTATTGAAGCAGGTCAGGTTGACGTTCTTATCGCATTTGAGCGTCTTGAAGCACTCCGTTACCTTCACTTCCTTAAGAAGGACGGCGTTATCATCGTAAACGACCAGAGAATCGACCCGATTACTGTTGTTACAGGTGCCGCTTCATATCCGGAAAACATTATCGATACACTTAAGGCTGCTCATACCACATACTCAATTGATGCCATGACAGAAGCCAAGAAGCTTGGCAACTCCAAGGTATTCAACATCATCGTACTTGGTATGGCCGCACAGCACATGAACTTCTCCAAGGAAGACTGGATTGAAGTTATTAAAAAGACCGTTCCTCCCAAGACTGTTGAGATTAACCTCAGGGCTTTCGAGACAGGCTGGTCAAACTAAATACTATAACACGGGCTGTTGCATTTTTGCACAGCCCATTTTTATGCTCTCCGCAATAAACCACTGCTGTATGGGGCTTTATGGGCGGTTTTATATATTATTTTTTCTTGCAACGTTTTACGGTTTTAAGAAGAACTAGAGCTTTTTGCTTTCCACCCTACGATTTTGTGCCGCTCCGAGAAACTCGTTGGAATTGAAGAAGTTCAAGAAGTTTGGGAGATATGCAGATTTTATATGTAAGGTTTAAAGGCACTTGAAAACCCTCGCTCCTTAGCTCGCGAGACGAAACTCAAAGAATTATATGGCTAACATACATATTGTTTCGTCTCGTAAGCTTAGTAGCGCTAGGGTTTTCTCGTAGCGAGAGCGTGCCTTATAAACCTTACATATAAAATCTGCATATCTCCCAAACTACTGAACTTTTCTTCAATTCCACTCAGACAACTCTGCGCGGCACAATTAGGTGGAAAGCTTAAAAAGCAAAGTTCTTCTAAAAACCTTTTGTTGTCTGCGAAAAAATAATATATAAAACCGCCCATAAAGCCCCATACAGCAGTGGTTTATTGCGGAGAGATAATATAAAAAACAGGCTGTGCAAAATGCAACAGCCTGCTTATTATTTAGGGGTGTTGGCGGTACGAAGCTATTTGGCTTCTATCGCCGGGCATCCGCGCATCTCGATGACGGGTCCGCCTGTTTTTTCGATATATTCCTTAGTTATTGTGACTTTACCGATATTGTCGTCCTTAGGAATCTCGTACATAATATCGAGCATGAATTCCTCGATTATCGCACGAAGTGCTCTCGCACCGGTATCTTTTTCAAGTGCCTTCTTAGCAATTGCTTCAAGTGCGCCATCGCTGAATTCAAGCTTAACCTCATCCATCGCAAGAAGCTGCTCGTACTGTTTAAGGATGGCATTGCGTGGCTCTTTGAGGACTCTTACAAGCATCTCCTCATTAAGTTCCTGCAAAGTATAGATAATCGGCATTCTTCCTAAGAACTCCGGAATCATTCCGTAGGTTCTCAAATCCTCAACAGTTACTTTTTCAAGAATGTTCTTGTCCTTGTCGTATTTGTCTTTAAGGTCACTGTTAAAGCCCATGCTTGACTGCTTGTTAAGGCGTTCTTTAATCGTAATCTCAAGGTCCGGGAATGCTCCACCGCAGATAAACAAAATATTGCTTGTATTAACTGTCGCAAGCGGCACCATTGCATTCTTGCTGTTTGCTCCGACAGGTACTTCAACATCACTGCCCTCAAGGAGTTTAAGAAGTCCCTGCTGAACAGATTCACCGCTTACATCCCTGCTGTGAACATTTTTCTTCTTCGCAATCTTATCAATCTCATCGATAAAAATGATTCCGCGTTCTGCTCTCTCAACATCATTGTCCGCTGCCGCAAGAAGCTTCGTAACAACACTTTCGATATCATCACCGATATAACCGGCTTCCGTAAGTGATGTCGCATCAGTAATCGCAAGCGGCACATCAAGAAGCTTTGCAAGAGTTTTAACGAGATATGTTTTACCGCTTCCTGTCGGTCCAATCATAAGCAGGTTGGATTTCTCAATATCAACATTATTAAGAAGCGAATCCTTATTACCAAGTCGCTTATAATGATTATAAACAGCAACCGATACAACCTTCTTTGCATGCTCCTGACCGATAATATACTCGTCAAGCTGTGCTTTTAACTTATGCGGTGCAGGAATCTGCTTAATGTCAAAAGGCTTCTTGTCCTTCTTCTCTTCCTTAGACTTTTTCTTAAGCTTCTGTCTCTGAGGAATATCCGTAGGCATACCATCCATATTGACAAAACTTATATTAGGCATTCCGGGTATTCCTGACATACCTGATAAGTCGCCAAAAGGATTTCCTGTCTGCATAGTATCAAAAGTCTTCTGAAGACAATCCGTACATATATCAAAACCACCCGGCACATTTATAATCTGCCCGCACTTACTCTCCGGACGACGGCACATATAACATATTTTCTCATAGCCGTCGTCATCTTTATTTATCTTATCTTCAACATCTGACATATAAATCACCTCAAAAAAATACTTATGACATATTATATATCAATTTTTCTGAGTAAACAAGCTATATTTATACTCGCCTTTGTACAATATTTCTCACAAATCACTTTACAATATTAATATTTATGGTAAAATATCTATATATATCTTTAATTAACTATACTTTAGAGCACGGGGGCTTACTTATGAAAAATATTATTAATAACAACACCCTTTTGTCACAGGGCGAGATTGATACCCTGATTCGTTTCCTTACCAATCACGAGCAGAAGATTCAAGATTCTGTATTATCACAGGACAGTATTGACAAGCTTGTTTCTCTCCTTCAGAAAAACGGCGACACCAACTTGGATCTTTTTAATATTTCTTCTGAAGTCACACCGCTTCCCGCAGAAGATTTGTCAGGTCACAGCCTCAGTTTTACAATTGACGACACAACAGGATTTATAACAATAATCGCTCATAATGACGGTGCCGAGCTCATTATCACTCCTTTATCCGTGAATTCTTTAAAGGTTATGAACGATGATTCCAAATGGGGAATCTGCATTGAGCCTGTTATCTTTGATAAAATTGCTACTATTTTTAAACTCAAATATACTAAGACAACTTATGATAAGATTTGCACATTATTCAGCACCAAGCGTTATGGCAAGGCAGACATGATTATTCCTGCGCTCTATTTACCGACTGCTGATTCTATCGCAAATAATAT
Organism: Lachnospiraceae bacterium; assembly: GCA_015057505.1. Lineage (GTDB taxonomy): Bacteria > Bacillota > Clostridia > Lachnospirales > Lachnospiraceae > SIG300. The sequence continues at coordinate 232,147 of SVEG01000001.1, read as the reverse complement.
GCTTATCTGATAAGAGAATTTTTCAGAAGTCTCCTGCTTAGGCGGGAGACTTTTTTTGCAAAAAAAGATTGTCACAAAATACCTTTTCTACTTCTTTGTATTCTGCGACAATCCGTAAACTATCTTTTATATTTAAAAACCACGATTAATCCTACAAGTAACACTACCAACGAAACACCAACCAAAATCAAAGCATTCGTATTTGTAGCAGAGTTTTCCTGTATTACCGCATTGTTTCCCGGAAATTCTGTACTTTCTCCCGGTATCTGCATTCCACCCATATTATCCATGGAGGGTCTCCCTGATTGCTGCTGTTCACTAAAGCCCGGGAACTTTTCCGCCATGTCTTCAGATGCTGTGGCTCCTTCTTCCATTCCCGACATATCCGGCATACTCGGCAGTTCCATACCTTCCGGTAGTTCCATATTCTCAGGAAACTCCATACCGGAACCAAAATCCGACATATCAAGTTTTTGACCTCTGCCACCCATTCCCATAGTATTGGACATCGTTCCCATATCTGAAATTGTTATCATAGAAGCATCTACAAGTGTGCTGCTGTCCTCTGACTGTCCTTCCGATGTTGAAGGAATTATACCTTCAAGCTGACCGCTTACACTCTCGGCACGAAGCAGACAAAACTGCTTAATTGTTTCCACACCTGTCTCAAACTCCTCGTAAGTGCAGAACTTTGTCGGATCCTTTTCTACATACGGTGCAATCATTTCTGCGGTATTTTCAATCAACTCCTCTACATATCCGCTGTCAAAGTATTTTTCAATAAATTCCGCAAAATATTGATGATAGCTTTCAGCATACTCTTCACTCTCAAAAATCCAAGCCACCATCGGTCTGTCATCCGTGCTTCCGCCTGATACGGGCGAATCTATCGGCTCATTAACCGTACCCGTAGCATCCGACCTCTGAAACGTTCCGTATGCAAGATTATAATCCCACGGAATCATGGACAATTGTCCACCCTCCTCATAGAGATAATAATTGTGCACCATGCTTCCTGTGTAACTGTCACCGTTTACCACAAAGTTGTGAACCACAAAATATCTTAGAACTACATCTATATCAACTACGCTTTCAATATTTTCACCGCTGCATAAAGCCTCAAGAGCGTCAATAAGCCTTGTTTTATCAGCATCGGTTATATCTGTCTTAGCATTGTCAAAAATATTACTGTAACTGTCGTACTCATCATCTATATACTGTAATTTAACATCGCTGCTTCCCATACCACCGGGCATATTTCCATCTAAGTTCATTTTATCGCTCAGAGAGGTGTCGACTTTATTCCATCTGTCACTGCCAAAATCGAAGTCCTCCATGTTAAAATCCATACCGTTGCCTCTGCCACCACCAAAGCTTAAGCTGTCCGGCTTATAAAGCTCTCCGTAATCATTTCCGTAATTTCTCTGAAGGAATGCATCCTCGACACCTTCTACTGCCAGATACAGTCCCCAGTCCTCGCCGTTAACAGTAATATATACATAGCTGCAAAGCGGTGCCGCAACGCCAAAATCCTCCATCAGCCGGTACACAAGAAAATCCTTCATGTAAGAGTTATCCTGAATAATATTGTTGAGACTTAACTTGTCCAGACCATAATAGCTCTTGGTGCTGTCATACTGGTCAAACTCTATTTTAAAGCTGTAGCGTTCGCTGTCCATCTGTGAAACCGTACTAAGCGAAGTATTACCTTTGGCCCTGATACCGACGTTTTTATAAGCCTCTCCATCAATAACCACGCTACACTCAGCATACTCCTCATTCTCACAGGTTTCAATAAAGCTGTCCCAATCGTCCATGACAACATCGATTGTATGAACTCTTTCGAAATCAAACAGACGATTTTCATATCCAATACTTTTAGCGGATGCCACTATTCCAAGCTTCTCACCGTTCATAAAAAGCAAGGTTACCACCAGGGAAAGCGCAACGATAACACAACAAATCTTATCAATATGCTTATGCGTTGACATTTTCTTTCACCCTTTCTATCCCATATAATCTCCGTTATAGCTTACAAGCACTGCACTGTTTACGCCTTTAATCTCCGACAAAGAATTTACAAAATCAGTATTGTCATTTTTAAGGCGAACCTCAAGGTTTAACTCTACCATACCCTTCTTAGCACTTTTACTCTTAACTACAAGTCTCTCTACATTCTTCTCCAAAAAAGTCTTTGCCGCTTTTTCAGCATCATGATTATCACACTGAAGTACAACGATATACGGATGCTGATAGGATTTCTTGTTAACAAATATTAAAAGGATAATACCGATAGCCACACTTCCGATAACCGCAAGCGGAATCATACCTGCTGCGATAACAATACCTGCCGAAATCGACCAGAACAAAAAAGCTATATCAAGCGGTTCTTTAATCGCTGTACGGAAACGAACGATTGAAAGCGCGCCTACCATGCCAAGTGAGAGCACAACATTACTTGTTACAGCAAGAATTACGAGAGTCGTAATCATCGTAAGCGCAACAAGAGTCACACCAAAGCCGGAAGAAAACATCACACCGTTAAAGGTCTTTTTGTACACCATAAAAATAAACAAACCAACACCAAATGCGAGTGCTAACGCAAGCACCATATCAAGAATACTAACACTCGTTACATTCTCAAGAAAACTTGATTTAAAAATATCACTGAAATTCATTTTTTTGCTCCTTTTTATTATATCAATGTTAGTCGTACATACGACACGCCGCATATTTTGAAAATGCCCCTGTGCGACAGCCCTCAAGCTGCACCGCATCTCGAATTATATCCGGCAAAAAATCATCCCACTTCACTTCTAAGATAATCGGGGCATCGTTTGCAGGAATCATGACACAGTCAGGATTTAAAAAGTCTATACCACAAAGCCCCGTCCTTATATCATAGTCAAGTGTTACACGCACATTCCCCGGCGCATAAACAAACGGTTCCCTTATATAATCTACGATTGTTTTAGGCCGAAGTCCCTGTGTAGTCAGCTTCACATAAAGCTCCTCTGCGACAGGCCTTTTGCTTTCCAACATCCACTCATAATCGCCTTCCACAATTTTTCTGGTCTCATCCAAGGTTAACGATGCCGTCTGCTTATTCCCGAGTCCTCCTGCCTTGCACTTTTTCTCGAGCTTGATTACCGACAAATCATCATTATAATATCTGATGCGAAATTTTTCTCTTCGACTTACACCGTCAAGCTTTTCACGAAGAGCCTTATCGGAGACGTTGTCAAAATACAGGCTTCTTATTTTGTATTTCCCGTCGGTTGCATGCGTATCTATACTTGCAATACATTTGAGTCTCTGTCGTACAACAAGCACATCCGCATAGCTTATCTCATGCTTTAATTCATGTCTGAACACCAAAGTCTTACCACTCCTTTCCGTGTCAAAAGAATATCATCCGTAACTTAATCGAAGCTGAAAAAACAACTACATTCTGTTAAAAAATTGTGAACTCATTCTTTCAGCTTTATTTAAGTTTCAAATAGTACTATACTTTATATACTGCAAAGGAGGTTTTCCATGAAAATATTAATAATTGAAGATGAACGACTACTCGCCGATTCGATAAGTACGTTGTTAGAAAATAAAGGCTTCGAAACAGAGGTCGCTTATGATGGAGAAACCGGTAAAGAATATGCTGAACTCGGAATATATGACTTACTGATTCTTGATGTGATGATGCCAAAAATGAACGGCTATGAGGTTGCAAAGCAGGTTCGCCAAAAACGCTGCACCACACCCATTCTTATGCTTACCGCAAAATCCTCTGTCGAAGACAGAATATACGGTCTGAATTCCGGTGCAGATTACTATCTTACCAAGCCCTTTGACACAAGGGAACTTTTGGCCTGCATCAATGCCCTGCTCCGTCGCCAGGGTAATCAGGTCAATGAGCTTACGTTCGGTAACACTTCTCTTGACCTTGAGACCTGCATGTTAATCTGCAACGGCAAAAGTATTCGTCTGTCGGCTAAGGAATTCGATGTCATGCGTTTTCTATTACAGTCTCAGAACCGCAATCTTACAAAAGAAATGATTCTTGCACGAGTATGGGGCTATGACTCCAATGCCGTCGAAAATCATGTAGAAGTATATGTGGGCTTTCTTCGCAAAAAGCTTCAAAGTATAGGCTCTAACATATGCATAAAAGCCATCAGAAATTTAGGATACCACTTGGAGGTGACAGACGAATGTTAAAACGACTGCGAATTAAATTTGTCTGCATAAATATGACTATTGTAACTGCAATGCTTTGTGTTATCTTTGGCATGATTCTGCATTTTACCAAAGACAATCTAGAAATTCAAAGCATACAGATGATGCATACTATTGCTACAACTTCCGTTAAGCCGGGCAGACCCAATGACCATTCTCCCGAGACCAAGCTGCCCTTTTTTACCCTGCAAACCGGGCAAAAAAACGAACTTATATCCACCGGCGGCGGCTTTTATGACTTATCAGATGATATATTTTTACAGGAATTAATTGATATAACCTCTGCTTCCGACGAACATATAGGCACCATAGATGAGTATAATCTGCGTTATCTTCGTATCGACACACCTTTCGGCAAAAACCTTGTATTCGCCGATATGACAAGCGAAATCAACACGGTTAATTCGCTTATTAAAAGCTGCTTGTTAATCGGTTTTTTAAGCTTCCTTGCATTCCTTGTAATAAGCCTTCTTTTGGCACGCTGGGCAGTTAAACCCGTGGATAAGGCCTGGACTCAACAAAAACAATTTGTTGCAGATGCTTCTCATGAGCTAAAAACACCTCTTACGGTTATAATGACTAATGCGGAGATGCTCCAAGTACCCGAGTGTAACAAAGCTGATAAAGAGAAGTTTTCTTCAAGTATTCTTACAATGTCGCATCAAATGCGCGGTCTTGTAGAAAGTCTCTTGGAGCTTGCAAGAATAGATAACAACTCTATAAAAATAGCTCTCGCACCTATAGACTTTAGCAGACTTGTATATGAGGCCATACTCCCTTTTGAAGCTGTTTTTTTTGAAAAAGAGCTTACACTTAATACTATAATTACAGACAATATTAAAATAAATGCAAGTGAATCCCACATCCGACAGCTTATTGAAATTTTTCTTGACAATGCACAAAAATACTCATTTACAGGCACTGATGTTACTCTTTCCCTAAAACGAATCGGCAAAAAACACTGTAAACTTTCAGTAAATAATGTTGGTGAGCCTATTTCAAAGGAAGATTTAAAAAATATTTTCAAACGCTTTTACAGAGTCGATAAAGCCCGCAGCATGAATCACAGCTACGGCCTCGGGCTTTCCATTGCCGAAGGTATCGCACATAATCACCACGGCAAAATCTGGGCAGAAAGCGCAAACGGAATCAATACCTTCTCCGTGCAGTTTCCTATTCTTTAAAGTCATTGATTGCAACTTTGTTTACACATAATTTTCACATTTTTTTCAGCGTACATTCAGCCTCACTTGCTACAATTTCAAGTATATTTGTAGCAAGGAGGAGTAACATTGATTGAAGTAAATCATCTGACCAAAAGATATGGAAACCATACTGCACTCTCAGATCTTTCTTTCACAATCGAAAAAGGACAAATCTATGGTTTTCTCGGCCCGAATGGTGCGGGCAAGTCAACAACAATGAACATAATGACAGGCTGTCTCGCAGCAACCTCCGGTGAAGTAAAAATCAACGGACATGATATTTTCGAGGAAGCCGATGAAGCTAAAAAGCTTATCGGCTACTTGCCTGAGCTTCCGCCGCTTTACCTCGACCGTACACCGAAGGAATATTTAACCTTTGTTGCAAGAGCAAAGAAGATTCCAAATTCAAAGCTTGCAGAAGCAATTGAACATGTAATGGAAGTCACGCAGATTACTGATGTGGCAGACCGTCTCATTAAAAATCTTTCAAAGGGTTACAAGCAACGCGTAGGAATAGCACAAGCGATTCTTGGTGACCCCGAAATCATTATTCTTGATGAACCTACGGTAGGTCTTGACCCGAAGCAAATTATTGAGATTCGTGATTTGATTTTGGAGCTTGGCAAGGAGCACACCGTAATCCTTAGCAGTCACATTCTTTCCGAGGTTCAGGCAATATGCCAAACCATCCTTATTATCTCTAAGGGTAAGCTTGTAGCCTGTGATACACCCAAAAACCTCGAACGGCTTTTTGCCGGCACGGCTACCATTGACCTAACCTACGAAGTGCCTGCCGCTGACACTTCCGATATTACAGCAGACCTTGAAAATATTCTTTCAAATATCCCTGTTAAAATTGCAAAGACAGAAGTTTCGGAAGATGGCTATGCTTCTGCAATCTTAAATACAGATACACCAGCAGACAACAATCTCTGCCGTGATATCTTTTTTGCATTCAGCAGCGCAAATCGGGCGATAGTGCATATGTCAATGTCAAAAGCAAGCCTCGAGGATATCTTTATAGAGCTTACAAGCAACGACAGCATTACTCTTTCCGATGAGCATGACGAAAAAACAGAAACGACAAAAAAGGAGGAAGATATTGATGAAAGCAGTATTTAGGCATGAATTGTCCTCTTATTTTACCAACGTAACCGGCTATGTATTCGGAGCATTTTTGCTTCTATTCGCCGGAATCTACACGATGGCATTTAATTTGAAATCCATGGTTACCAATTTTGAATATGTACTCGGCAATATGTCCTTTGCCTTTTTGATTATTGTGCCTATTCTGACAATGCGCGTTCTCGCAGAGGAAAAAAAGCAAAAAACCGATCAGCTTCTTTATTCTCTGCCTATCAATATGACAAACGTGGTTTTAGGAAAATACTTTGCACTTTTGGTAATGTTTTTAATTCCTGTTGGAATTGTAAGCATCTACCCTATTATACTAAGTGCCTTCGGTAATATTCATCTGCCGGCATCCTTTGGCACTATCGTAGGTTTTTTCTTTATGGGTGCAGCACTTATAGCCATCGGTGTATTTATTTCCTCCATTACGGAAAATCAGGCAGTCGCAGCCGGATTATGCTTTGTAGTAATGTTAATCAATTATTATCTTTATACAATCGCAGCATATACCTCTACCTCTGCATTTGCGTCCTTTGCAGCCTTTAGTGCCATCTTTTTGGTGTTTGCAATTGTAGTCCGTCTTATGACAAAAAATACAATTATAGCTGTAAGCGCAGGAGTTTTACCTGAAATTGTCCTTATAGTCATTTATATAATTGACAGTTCAAAGTTTGAGGGATTATTTCCCGAGATTATGCAACAGCTTTCCTTATTCGAACGCTTTTACGTATTTGTAGACGGTGTCTTTGACCTGACAAGTATTGTCTACTTTTTAACAGTAATCGCAATCTTTCTGTTTCTTGCCGTTCAGTCTATGGAAAAGAGGAGGTGGAGTGAATAATGAAATTTAATACTAAGTCCTTTAGAATCGGTGGCTACAGCATTTTAGCCTCGGTTATCGTTTTGACAATTGCCATCGTGGCAAATATATTTATAAATACTCTGCCTGCAAGTATTACACAGTTTGACACTACCTCAAACCAGCTTTTTACCATTTCCGAGCAGACAAAAAATATTTTAAATAATCTTGAAAATGACATAACTATTTACTGGGTAGTACAAAATGGTTCGGAAGACACAACCATCGAGACTTTATTAAACCGCTATAAATCGCTCAGTAACAAAATTAGTGTAGTCAAAAAGGATCCTGATGTGTACCCTACTTTTGTTAAACAATACACTTCGGATGAGATATACAACAACAGTCTTATCGTAGAATGCGGTGACCGTTCACGCTATATAAGCGTCTCAGATATTTATGTATATGATTATGATTATTACACCTACTACTATACCGGCGAATATGATACATACTTTGCAGGTGAAAGTGAACTTACAAGTGCTATCTCCTATGTTACAAACGAAGACCTTCCCAAGATATATATCTTAACGGGACATGGTGAGGCTTCTCTTGCAACCACCTATGAAACAGCACTCAACAACGAAAATATGCTTATGGAAGAGATATCACTTCTAACGCTTGAGGCTGTTCCCGAGGATGCTGATTGTATCCTTATTAACACCCCTCAAAGTGATATAAGCAAAGAAGAGAAAGAAACGCTTCTTACATATTTACAGGGTGGCGGTAATTTATACCTTATTACCTCACCTATGGAAAGCGGAAAACCTCTCTCTAACCTGGAAGCTCTTATGGCTGAGTACGGTGTGATTGCAAATGAAGGTATCGTTATTGAAGGCAGCAACAATCACTACGCATACGGAACACCTTACTATTTGCTTCCTGACATTGCCTCACATACAATTACTGCACCTATAAATGAAAGCGGTTATTATATTCTTCTTTCAATTTCTCAAGGTTTAACTGTAAGTGATAACCTTAGAGACAGTTTATCAGTGACAGAGCTTTTAACCAGCTCCGACAGCTCTTTCTCAAAGCTTGCAGGCTACTCTTTAAGTACCTACAGTAAAGAAGATGGAGATATTGACGGGCCTTTTTCACTTGCGGTTGCAATAACGGATACTATTGACGAAAACACTGAAACAAATATTGTATGGATATCTTCAGCAGCTATTACAGACGAATGGAGTAATGAAAGAGTCTCCGGCGGTAATTTAGACTTTTTTATCAATGCCTTTGGCTGGATGTGTGACCAGGAAGAAAGTATTGCTATCCACTCCAAGAGCCTTAACTATGAATATTTAACAATTGACGAAAGAACCGCCTCAATTCTGACGGTATTTGTCGTTGCCATAATTCCTATCGCATACCTTGGTATCGGAATATATATTTTCGCAAGGAGGAAACGCCGATGAAACGAGGCAAAAAATTACTTGCTTTAGTAGCGGTATTGATTATTTTAACAGGTGCCACTTTTATAACCAAAACACTTGCTCCCAAAGATAATACAGCTACTAATACCGAAAACAATATAAAGTTTACTATATTAACGATTGAATCCGATATGGTCGAATCCTTATCATGGACTTGCGAAGATGAGTCTCTTAATTTCATTTATTCGGAAGATACATGGAGCTATGCAGATGACAGTTCCTTTCCCCTTAATAGTTCATATATAAGCTCCATGCTATCGTCAATCAGCAACATTGAAGCCTCTAAGATGATTGAGGATGTAAAGGACTTCAGTCAATATGGTCTTGACGTACCTGTATGCACAATTTCTGTTGGATACGGAAGCGGTTGCAAACTACTTATCGGAAATGAAACAGCCGTTGACGGACTACGATATTTCTCTATAGGCGACGGCAATGTCTATCTCGTAGACAGTAGCATTCTTGATGCTTTTTCATATGGTCTTTACGACCTTATACAAAAGGAAAGTATTCCGACCATGTCTGATATTGTAAGTGTAAGCGTGACTTCCGAAACACAGTCATTACTTCTTGAATATGTATCAACTACCGATGCCGACGGTAATACTGAAAATGCATGGTGCTATACCAATGGTAACAATGCTCTGACACTTGATACAGCTCTTACCGAAATCTTTGTAAGCAATATCACAGGTCTTTCTTTCGGAGAATGTGCAAACTACAATGCAGATGATGAGACCCTTGCTGCATACAAGTTCTCATCTCCTACAATTACGGTAACGGTTGTCTACACCGAGGACAGCCAACGAAAATTATTTTCACTTGAATTTGTACAATATACTGACAGTATTTGCTTTGTGCGTATTGCCGGTTCCCGAATGATTTATTCGATAGACACTACCTTAATAGATACTCTTCTCAATACCGGATATGCCGATTTGCAGTTGGTAGAAGAAACTGTAGAAGGTGTTACAGAATGATTTATAGTATCAATACATAAAAGCAACACTACAAGTTTAGAAGGTCTACAAAATTCATGATGTCAAAACCTTTATATGCCATGGAAATGAGACTCTAAAATTATAGAAGCCTTTGCTGACATAATTTTGGATTAGAGGCTCATTGGAATGTTTGGCATATCGGTTTTACAGAATGAATTTCGTAGACCTTCTTAAACTCTTAGTTTTGTTTTTTATTATTTCTTCGTTTCCAAAGGAATTTGTTGCACAAATTCCTTTTTACTTAAGTTGTGCAAGTCTCTCTACAACCTGCTCCATCATCTTAGTATTCTTATCAAGCTTAGCCTTCTCCTCAGCAATCTTCGCTTCGGGTGCCTTGCTTACGAACTTCTCGTTACTAAGCATTCCGTTTACTCTCTTAAGCTCGCCTTCAAGTCTTGTCTTTTCCTTCTCAAGACGCTCGATTTCCTTCTCGATATCAACAAGCTCTGCAAACGGCATGTAAATTGTAGCGGCAGGAATAACTGTTGATACAGCATCCTCGTCAATTCCTGTCTTGTCAGACTGAATTGTTACCTCGCTTGCGTATCCGAGTGTAGCAAAGAATACTTTACCGTTCTCGAAGATATTTCTAACTGCTTCCTTATCACTTACAACGAATACCTGTGCCTTTTTGCTCGGTGCAACATTAAGCTCTGTACGAACCGCACGGATACCTCTTACAGCTTCTTTGATAGTCTCAACTGACATCTCATCAGCTGCAAAGTTCCACTCTTCCTTAAATGCCGGCCACTCAGAAATCATAATGGATTCTTCGTCGTCCTGAAGTGTACAGAAGATTTCTTCTGTTACAAACGGCATGTACGGATGTAAAAGCTTGAGTGAATTAACAAGTACTGTCTTAAGTGTCCACAAAGCAGCTGCCTTGGTTGTATCGTTCTCGCCGTACAAACGAGGCTTAACCATCTCGATGTACCAGTCACAGAACTCTTCCCAGATAAAGTCATATACCTTCTGAAGAGCGATACCAAGCTCGAATTTGTCAAGGTTATCTGTTACATCCTTTGCAAGCTTGTTAACCTTTGACAAAATCCACTTATCTGCACTTGTAAGCTCAGAAAGCTCTACATTTGTCTTAATTCCTGCATTCTGCTCCATGTTCATCATGATGAAACGTGAAGCATTCCAAACCTTGTTAGCAAAGTTACGGCTTGCCTCTACTCTCTCCCAGTAGAAACGCATATCGTTACCCGGTGCGTTACCTGTGATAAGAGTCATACGAAGTGCATCTGCGCCGTATTTATCAATAACCTCGAGCGGATCAATACCGTTACCGAGTGACTTACTCATCTTACGTCCCTGTGAATCACGAACAAGACCATGGATAAGAACTGTATCAAACGGAACCTCACCTGTCTGCTCAAGTCCTGAGAACATCATTCTCATAACCCAGAAAGGAATAATGTCGTAACCTGTAACAAGTGTGTTGGTCGGATAGAAATACTTCATATCCTCTGTCGCATCCGGCCATCCAAGTGTTGAGAACGGCCAAAGTGCAGAGCTGAACCATGTATCGAGTGTATCAGGATCCTGACGCATCTCTTTACCACACTTAGGACAAACTGCGCTGTCGTCCTTTGTTACAATCATCTCGCCGCAGTCATCGCAGTAAAATGCCGGGATTCTGTGTCCCCACCAGAGCTGTCTTGAAATACACCAGTCACGGATATTCTCAAGCCAGTGGAAATATGTCTTTTCAAAGTGCGGAGGTACAAACTTAGTATCTCCTGTCTTAACTGCTTCGATTGCAGGAATTGCAAGAGGCTTCATTTCAACAAACCACTGTTTGGAAATGCGCGGCTCAACTGTTGTACCGCAACGGTAGCATGTTCCAACATTATGTGAATAGTCTTCAATCTTAACAAGCGCGCCTTCTGCCTCAAGGTCAGCAACAATAGCCTTTCTTGCTTCATATCTGTCCATGCCCGCATACTTCGGATAATCCTCTGTAATCTTAGCATCATCAGTCATAACATTGATTACAGGAAGCTTATGACGAAGACCAACCTCAAAGTCGTTAGGGTCGTGTGCAGGAGTAATCTTAACTACACCTGTACCGAAATCCATCTCTACATAATCATCCGCAACAATCGGAATCTCTCTGTGTACAATAGGTAAAATAACTGTCTTGCCAACTACATCCTTGTAACGTTCATCGTTCGGGTTAACAGCAATTGCAGTATCACCGAGCAATGTCTCCGGACGTGTTGTAGCAAGCTCCATATATCCGCTTCCGTCAGTAAGTTTATAACGGAGATGCCAAAAATGTCCTGCCTGCTCCTCGTACTCAACCTCTGCGTCAGAAATTGATGTAAGGCAGTGAGGACACCAATTGATGATTCGCTCACCGCGGTAAATAAGTCCCTTATCATAAAGATTTACAAAAACCTCTTTAACGGCCTTGTTACAGCCCTCGTCCATTGTAAATCTCTCTCTGTCCCAGTCACATGAAGAACCAATTTTCTTAAGCTGAGATACGATTCTTCCGCCATACTGCTCTTTCCACTTCCATGCTCTCTCAAGGAAACCGTCACGTCCCAAATCTTCCTTGGTTATGCCTTCCTTACGCATAGCCTCAACAATCTTAGCCTCTGTTGCGATAGACGCATGATCCGTACCCGGAAGCCACAATGCAGAAAAGCCCTGCATTCTCTTATAACGGATTAAAATATCCTGTAATGTATTGTCTAACGCATGACCCATGTGAAGCTGACCAGTAATGTTGGGCGGCGGCATCACGATTGTATAGGGTTTCTTTCTCTCATCTCTTTCCGCATGGAAATACTTCTTATCCAACCATTTTTTGTACAAACGGTCTTCGATTTCGGTCGGATTATAATTCTTTTCAAGTTCCTTTGCCATAATGTTTTCCTCCTTAATGTTGTCGGGCTTAGATGAATACTCGAGGAAAAGCCTCTCGTTGTCACTACATTCTCGCAAAACAAAACGCCCCTTGTCAAATGACAAAGGGCGACAATATCGCGGTACCACCTAAGCTTCGCTGTTAAATTAATTACAGCAATCTCTTGCCTTGTAACGGAGGCGACCCGTTATGATCTACTCAAGTTCAACCATACTGTTCCGAAGCTACCTTCACGATATCCTTACTTAAGAAACCTTGCAGCCGGTGAGTTCCTCTCTCTGACAGCGGTGTATCGCTACTCCTCTTCTTCACTACATTTTCAATATGTTATAAATGATACTGAGTTTTAGGGAATTTGTCAAGGAGAAAATCAATAACTTAACAAAAGACTCTACACCTTTTTATCTATTACTAATAAACTAATTTGTTTTATCTTCATCACAAAGGGCTTCGTATTTTTTAGTCAGCTCTTTAAAATCTTCAAGTGTCTCACACTCTTTTAAATCATTTAATATACGACTTCTTTCAAGTTTTCGTGACAGTGTTTCAATAGTTTCGCTTGCATTCTTTGTTGGCAAATAATCAACCATCCTTCCACACCCCTTTATAATTTGATAACTCTATTATAAGGGATATTTACATTAGATGTAAAGTCCTTTATTAAGTTATCAATGTCCGCAACTATTGGGATAAAAAAGAATTTGTGAATCAAATTCTTTAGGGAATATTGTTCCCTTAGAAAAAAAGAATTTTAAAAACAATGGTATTTTCCATTTATATCCATATAATAACACCGCTTAATTCATTTGTCAATATTTTACATTTATTTTCAAAAAATTTATTAAACCACTTAAACTTATACCAATAAAGGAGGGCCCTGAGGTCCTCCTTCCGGTCGCAGGCATCGCAAGTCTCTGCAACCTGATCGCTTACAAAAAATGGTGACTCATAATAGTAAAAACGTCAAGTATAAATTTATAATACTTAAAACAAAACTCAATAATTTAACAAAAGACATTTCGTCTTTACTGTTTATTATAATCTCCTTTTGTCAAACCAAGATGATATCTATACTTGCCTAACCCATTTCCGGAAAGTTTCTCAGTCAACACCTTTTGAAAACCATTCTTTTCAAAAACTCTTGCCGAACGTACATTATAATCCTCACAAATACAATGCAATGCGTCTACTCTTTGATTATTAAATGCAAATTCAACTAATGCTTCTATCAGTAATGTTCCTATTCCCTTACCCCAATATTGCTTTTCTCCAATACACATATCAATTCTGCGTACATCTGCCGTCTTCGGATACATTTCTCTAACTTTGGAACTTAATTGATGAAAATTTAATTGTTGTAACCAACATTCCCCAATAATATTTTTATTAACTTCTATTATAAAACAAATATTATCTTTAGAAATCCCGCCATAAATTCGCTCTACCAATTCTTTAGAATATGACAATCCTTCTTTCCCTTCCGTCCAATACAACACTTCAGGATCTGCATTCCATCTATACAAATATTTATCTTTAATGAACCCTTCTTACACTATAACATAATATAGAAGTTCAAACCAGTCTGTTTTTTATACGAAAATTCCACTCTCTCGGTCCGCATCCCATCTCCTTCTTAAACACCCTACTGAAATACTCGTAACTCTCAAACCCGTATTCTGCGACTACACTCTTTATTGTTCCCTCCGAATATTTAAGTCGCTTGCAGATATTCTTAATCCTCAGCTTGTTTATATAAGTCTTCGGTGTCATATCATGTCTATGCTTAAAAATCCTGAACAAATAGCTTTCCGACACATCAAAATGCTCCGCAAGCTCTGCTATCGTCTTTATATAAGCATAATTTTCTTCGACATATGCAAATATCTCATCCGTCTTTTTTGTGCGCTTCCCGGCAACCACAGTATTGCCGCTCACATCTAGATTTGGCTCACCACAAGCATTCTTTCTACTCTGTCCGTCAGCCTGCGACTTCATCTCTGCATTAAGAATCTCAAACACCCTTGCAAGCCTATAAAAATTGTCCTCGTCCTCTATAACAAAATTCTGTGTCATTTCCCTAATAACCGACATACTACTTTCACTTATATGAATCACCTTGGCACTAAACAATCTTTTAAAACGCTCTATAGTATCTGCTGTGAAATACCGCTTAAGATACCTCTCCGAAAGATGAATACATATCCCGGCAAAGCCTTCACTTCCTTTACTCTTGTGTGGCACCTCACTTGCAAACAACACCACATCCCCGGCACCTGCTGTAAAAGTATCCTCGCCAATACTCACAATGCGCGTTCCCCGTTCCAGAATATATATCTCGTAGTCATTATGAAAATGAAACTCCGGCATCGTAAAACCTTCCTCATGTTCCTCATAAGACATCGTAAAATTTACATTAATAAAACGCCTCTTAGTATTCATTAAAACCGCTCCATTCTACAGTATTAATATCTCCACACCACTTATCCTGTCTTATCCTAAAGTATACCAGATAACTCTATATCCGTACAGAAAAAGTTGATTTTAAGTCAAGTTATTATATAATAAGTTCACTTTAGTTTATTTATGTTTATCATAAAATCCTCTATACTTTAACTAAGAATATTAGCCACAAGAAATTCTGATATAATTCTGTCTTATATAGCTTGTGTCAGGACTGTATGCGAGCGTCGGTACTTAGATAGCAGGGATTGCTGTAAGCAATTCATGGCATCTTAGTACCGCTACGTGAACATCCAAGCGAGAGCGTGTCCTGTAAACAACTATATAAGACAGAATTATATCAGAATTTCTTGCACAACATCCTAGGAGGGATTTTATGAGAAAACATTTGAATTTTGATAAAGACTGGAAATTTTTCCGTGGAGACTTTGCTCCCCACAAACCGACTGATGAATGGGGCGGCGCAAAAGCCCGTGCCTACAGTTTCGGCGCCACTTCCATGACACTTAACGACGCTTCATGGCGAACCGTCACAGTGCCGCACGATTATGTTATGGAAAGCAGCTACACCAAGAAAACCAACGGCAATTCTGCGATGAAAAATATTCCCGCTATGGAAAGCATTAATTCAAGGCACCTCGCCGGCGGTTGTCTTGAAGGTGGTATAGCGTGGTATCGCAAGCATTTTACTCTTGCACCTGAAGACACGAACAAGCGTATCCATATCACATTTGACGGTGTATACCGTGACTGTACCGTGTATTTGAACGAGTATTATATCGGAAGCCACATTCAAGGCAATACAAGCTTCTATTTCGACATAACTGACTTTGTCAACTACGAAGGCGAAAATATTCTTGCTGTTCGCGTGGATTCCACGGGACGCGAAGGCTGGTGGTACGAAGGTGGTGGCATTTACCGTCATGTATGGCTTGATATTATGGAGGAAGTTTATACTGAACCTTGGGGAATTTTTGTTGCTTCAGAAGTGGATTTGGATAAGAATTCGGCAAAGCTTTCTATCGAGACTGAGATAA
Organism: Lachnospiraceae bacterium; assembly: GCA_015057505.1. Lineage (GTDB taxonomy): Bacteria > Bacillota > Clostridia > Lachnospirales > Lachnospiraceae > SIG300. The sequence goes on along the minus strand of SVEG01000001.1, from coordinate 215,907 downwards.
ATAATTACAGCCTTGATGAGAAAAATATTTTGCTTGAGTCCATAATTCTTGATACAGATGACAAAGAGGTTGCAGTTTTGAAGAAGGAACTTTCTTTGCCTGTCTGGGATGCAATAACAAACAAACAGGACCTCTCGCTTACCGATATCAATTTGTGGAGCCTTGAGAATCCTTATATGTACCATTTACAAACTAGCCTCTATCACGACGGAAAACTTCTTGAGAGCACCGTTACCGAGTTTGGTTTGAGACACGTACACTTTGACGCAGAACGCGGATTTTTCTTAAATGGTAAAAGCGTCAGAGTACAGGGAATCTGCAACCACAACAACCACGCCGGAGTCGGAATTGCACTTCCCGACACAGTCAATGAATTCCGCTTAAAACAGCTTAAGACAATGGGCACGAATGCCTACAGAAGCGCTCATCATGCGGCTACGCCCGAGCTTCTTACGATGTGCGACCGCCTTGGAATCCTTGTCATGGACGAAACAAGACGTATGAGCAGCTCGCCCGATGACCTTGAAGCACTTACAAGCCTTGTAAAACGCGATCGTAATCATCCAAGCATTATTATTTGGGGAATTGGCAATGAGGAGATTTTTTCTCAGGACCGCCCCGAGACTGCACGTACTACTGTTACCATGAAAATGGCTGTCAGAAAGCTTGATTCGACAAGACCGATTACTTCTGCCGTAACCTGTTGGAACGGCAAGGAGCGTTTTGATACTGCTGAAGGTTATGTCCCTGTAACCGAAAAACTTGATGTTATGGGCTTTAACTATTGCCTCAGTGCCTGGGACGATTACCATGAGCGCAAGCCCGACCAGCCTATCCTCATCACCGAGGAATCCTCCAGCGGCACGACACGAGGCTGCTACAGTACCTGTGAAGCCAACGGACAATATTACGTTTTTGACCCGGACAACCTTGACAAATGTACCATTAAAAGGAAAGCTGTCCGCAAGGACATGGGCGAACTTGCATGGAAATCCTTTACCGAGCGTCCTTACCTTAACGGAATCTTTTTGTGGACGGGCATGGATTACCGCGGCGAACCCACACCGCTTACCTATCCCGCGATATCCTCGCAGTTCGGTATCTTTGACTACTGCGGTTTCCCGAAGGATAACTATTACTATTACAAAAGTTGGTGGACCGATGAACCCGTGCTTCATATTTTCCCGCATTGGAATCATCCCAGCAAAGAAGGACAGCCGATTACCGTTTACTGCTACAGCAATCTTGACGAAGTAGAATTGTTTGTTAACGGTAAAAGCTACGGAAGACAACCTATGTCCCGTGACTGGTATCTCAACTGGGAAAATGTCATCTACGAGCCCGGCAAACTTACCGCCAAGGGTTATAAGAATGGTGTAGAAGTGCTTACCGAGACAGTACGTACTACAGGTGCCCCTCACAAGCTATTACTTACACCTTACACAACAAACCTTACATGTGGCGACACCGCTATCCTTCAGGTAAGCATCCTCGACGAAAACGGTATTGTTGTTCCTACCGCAAGCGATGAAATATACTTTTCAGTGGAAGGCGCAGGCGAATTCCTTGGCACTGGCAACGGCAATCCCGGAAGCCACGAATCCGACATTGTGCCGATAAGAAGAGCCTTTAACGGACTTTGTCAGCTTCTTGTACGTACTACTGAAGTTGGAATGCTTAAGATAACTGCAAGCTCACATACTGTAAAAGGCATGACAATTGAATTAGAGGTAAAATAAATAAAAGGTATATCCTCACGCACTTTTACCCGATGTTTACATCGCCAAGTGTCATGGTTGTGGGATATACCTTTTTTATTATTTATTTTCAAAAGCAAAATATTGCCAATTTTTGTAAATATATGTTATAATATACCTGCTGTCGACTCTTTCCAGTAGGAGGGAGGTGATTCGATGGATTACATAATGCAGTTTTTAATCTCCCTGATGGCGGGCATAGTTGTAACATATGTCTGCAAATGGCTAGAGGGAGAGGATTGACAGCACTAACCAGAACGGAATAGCTCACCGTAAAGAGCGAGAAAACCCCTAGAGCTAGCACCTCTAGGGGTTTTCGATTTTAATCCGTGGACTACATAATGCATTTACAACTTTATAATATTCCATTTTCTTGCAGTTGTCAAGTGCCAACTGTGTGATACTTTATAGTTTCAAGCAAAGTGCTCAACCTTTATTCAGCATCACCCAAAAATTATCCGGACGTTCTATCTGTTTACAGACCACCTCAGCCAGTTCTGTTGTACTGCTGTCCGTTTTCTCCCTCAACGCCCGCTCTGTTTCCTCAATTATTTTTGGGAAGTACGTCAAAGTATTTCCGCGTCTTATAAACACTTTACATATATCGAGCAACCGTCCATAAGAAATCTTTTCCGGAACAATGCTGGTTATCAATGCCGGATACTGCAGCTTCAAATTATCTGTTAAACCCTTTATTATATCTGCATTCAGGATTTCTGCATACTTTGCCCGTACAGTTTCTTCCAGCTTGCCCAAAAGATATTCAAACGTTTTTTCATCTACCTGCTCCACTTCTTCCCTGTACAGCACATTCTCATACGCCAAAATGTAAAACTCTTTAGGTTTGATACACGATTGATCCATCATACGTACACTCGGCAACACAGTTCCTTCTTTCGCAAGTCTTTGGCGTAGCTGTGACACCTTTTCAATATACTGATTTCCATTAAGAGCATCCACAAAAGCCGGCATTATCTCCATCCCGAAAATAATCTTCAATGGATCCAGACAGTCTCTAAGGGATTTCCAAGCTTTTTGCCATCCAAAAGCATCTTCATTTTCCGCGAGTTTCCCGTTGCCTATTCCAAGCAGATAATCTGCGCTGACATCCAAAACACTACAAATCATGCAAACCATGGAAATATCCGGACTACTCAATCCCTTTTCCCACTTACTCAAAGCTTGTGGAGTTACTCCAAGACGATTAGCTAGCTCCTCCTGTGTAAAAGCTTTATTACGGCGACATTCTGCCAAACGTGTACCGAAATTTCCCATCAATGTTCTCCTTCCAAAAATAGCACGACAAACATGTACGTTGCCGTGCCAATAATGTTTCTATACAATTGTAAGCTAAAAATCACATTTTGTAAAACAACAATTTGTTGAAATAAAATCAACCGCTTATCTAACCGCTACTCTATTCTTCTTCCATACGCCGGTCCTGTACAGTGTATACATAATTCCTGCGGCAATTACATTACTTATTGCCACGCTATACCATATGCTGTACACTCCGGCATTTAAGAGATTTTCTCCTATCCATATAATAGTAAAGCGGATTACCCATAACCTGCAAATGTCCACAAGCATTGTAATCTTTGTGTGTCCCGTGCTCCTAAACAATGCGTTAGTCACATTGTAGACTGCCATGGACCAACACCAGAATGTTAATATACTGTGGAATTCTGCAGCCATGCTGATTACCTTGGGATCATCCGAGAATATACTTACTACTGCGGTCGATACAATATTGGTCGCCATTATTGCACCACCGATGAACATAAATATTACCATCATGTTCCTGCAAAGCAGATAACCTTTTTCCGCTCTTTCCGGCTGACCGGCACCCATATTCTGCCCTACTATCGTACCCGTCGCAGAAGCAACCGCATTACATGGCATAAAAAGCAGACTGTTCACCTTGTTACCGATGCCATATGCTGCCATCGCTTCAGCACCGTAAAAAAATACATTTTTACTGAGAAGCAAAAATCCCAACTGTTGGGCGCAACCGCCTATGGCAGACGGCAATCCCAAACTTAAGATTGCTTTTATCTTATCTTTCTCAGGCTTCATATAGCGGACATCCAGATGAACAGGCTTAGTCTTGTTACATAGAAAAGAGAATGCAATCACGGCAACAAAAGCCTTTGATACCAATGTAGCTATCGCCGCTCCGGCAACACCCAACTGAAATACAACCATTAAAACAGGGTCCAAAATCATATTTAAAATAATACCCAAAAAATTAAGCAGCATCGGACTTACCGTATCTCCCTGGGATTGTCTTGTCGCCTGGAATATGTTCACCATAAACAAAAACGGCATATCCAATATTACAATTCTTAAATAAGTAACACTATGCGCATATGTGTCACTGTCCGCTCCCATCCAATCCACAATCATAGGTATTCCCATGAAACACAACATACAGCAAACTACCGAAAATATCATGGCACAGGCAAAAATCTGATTGGCAACAGACTTTGCCTCTCGTTCCTGCTTTGCTCCCATATACTGTGAAATAAGAATTGCGCCTGCTGTTGTTATTCCCGACCCAAAATTAATAACCGCATTTTGCATCGGAGTTACAAGATTAATAGCAGCCTGCTCAAAGGTGCCCAGCTTGCCCAACCAAAAAGTATCCGTCAGGTTATACATGGTCTGCAAAAAATTATTAATAACAACAGGAATCGCCAACATAAAAACTGCTTTAACCAGATTGCCCTTTAACAGAAAATCTTTGTTTATGTTTTTTTGCCAAATACTCATTTGTTATCACCTTTTATATGTATACACAAATGACGGGCAGTAAAACTACCCGCCAAAACTCATAATTCGCTATGAATTTAATCTGTTAACTATATTCTCCGCAACATACACACCGCTTGCCGACGCATGTGACAATGAATGTGTCACACCGCTTCCGTCACCGATTACATACAGGCCCTTATACTTGGTTTCGAGATTATTATCAAGCTCAACCTCCATATTGTAGAACTTAACCTCCACACCATACAAAAGTGTATCGTCATTTGCCATACCGGGCGCAATCTTATCAAGCGCATAAATCATCTCGATAATTCCGTCGAGGATTCTCTTCGGAAGCACAAGGCTCAAATCACCGGGCGTAGCCGCAAGCGTAGGTCTTACAGTACCCTCTTCGATTCTCTGCTGTGTACTTCTTCTACCACGCTCCAAATCTCCGAAACGCTGGACAATTACACCGCCGCCAAGCATATTGGAAAGTCTCGCGATACTCTCGCCATATCCGTTACTGTCTTTAAACGGCTCCGAAAAATGCTTCGCCACAAGGAGCGCAAAGTTAGTGTTTTCTGTCTTAAGCGACGCATCCTCAAAGCTATGTCCGTTAACGGTCACGATACCGTTGGTATTCTCATTAACAACAATTCCGTGAGGATTCATACAGAAGGTACGAACTCTGTCCTCGAACTTCTCCGTGCGGTACACAATCTTACTTTCATACAATTCGTCAGTGATATGTTCAAAAATTACAGCAGGAATCTCAACACGCACACCAATATCTACTCGATTGGACTTTGTAGGTATATCAAGATCATTACATACCTCTTCCATCCACTTGCTGCCACTTCGTCCGACGGAAATAATACACTGCTTACCGTCCGCTGTCTTATCGTCTGTAATTACACTATATCCGCCATCGATAATCTCTACCTTGCGTACAGGTGCATTAAAGAAGAAATCTATTTTATCCTTAAGCAAATTATACAGTTTCTCAAGTACAACATAGTTAATATCCGTTCCGAGGTGTCTGACGGAGGCCTCGAGAAGCGTCAGCTTGTTCTGCATACATGTCTTCTTAAAGCTTGTTCCCGCAGTGGAATACATCTTCGTCTCTGCACCGCCAAACTCACAATTAATGCTGTCCACATACTCCATTAACTCAATAGCCTTCTTCTTACCCATGTACGAATAAAGCGTTCCGCCGAAATCATTCGTAATATTATATTTACCGTCCGAAAATGCTCCCGCACCGCCGAAACCGTTCATAATTGCACAAGTCTTACACTTAATGCAACTCTTAACCTTTTTGCCGTCAATCGGACACTTTCTTTTACTAAGTTCGTTGCCCGCCTCAAATACTGCTATCTTAAGCTCGGGCATCTTTTTTATAAGCTCGTATGCCGAAAAAATACCCCCGGGTCCGGCTCCGATAATTATTACGTCATACATTATAATCCCATCTCCTTATATTGTTTTTGCAACAATATAATTGTACAACATTCTTACTTTGTCTTCAATAACATTCTTATAGAATTAAGTATACAAAGGAACGCTACGCCCGTGTCCGCAAACACTGCAAGCCACATATTTGAATATATTCCCGTGAGGCCAAGTATCATTACGACTGCCTTTATTACAAGTGCAAAAATAACGTTTTGCATGGCAATTCCCGTAGTTCTTTTGGCGATTCTAAAAGCTTCTGCAACTGAGTTTAAGTTAGAATTAAGAAATACCACGTCCGCTGCTTCTATCGCCGCATCAGAACCGCTTCCCATCGCCGCACCGACATCTGCACCGGCAAGTACCGGAGCATCATTTATACCGTCGCCGACAAACATAACACCTCCGCAGTTTTCACGAAGTTTCTGCAAATTCGTAAGTTTATCCTGTGGAAGAAGCTTGGCGTGAATTTCATCGATTCCTGTCTGTGCCGCAACCTCATCGGCATTTTCTTTAGTGTCACCCGTAAGCATGGCAGTTCTGACTCCAAAGCTTTTTATTTCTGCAATGGACTCTTTTGCACCGCTCTTGATTGTATCTGAAATAACAATATTGCCGATATAGTTGCCGCCAAGAGCCACATACACCTTGGTTCCGACTGTTCTGTCTTCGTCTGTTATAGCAATGTTGTTGTCTTCCAACAGCTTTCTGTTACCGCAAAGCACAATATCTTTTTTGTTAAGAACGGCCTTTATTCCCTTGCCGGCAATCTCCTCAACACCGGAAACTGCAAGCGCCTTCTTGTCTGCAAAAATACTGTTATCAAACAATGCCTTATGTGCGGCAACTATACTTGCCGCAATCGGGTGCGTAGAAGTTTTCTCGCAGGCTGCCGCAATATTAAGAAGCTCATCCTCCGTCATATCTCCAACGCAATTAATTTTCTGAACCTTAAAATTACCCTCTGTAATCGTTCCCGTCTTGTCAAAAACAACTGCTTTTATCTTGCCGAGTGCCTCCATTACAACTCCACCCTTGAAGAGAATTCCCTTCTGCGAAGCCGAACCTATACCGCAGAAAAATGCAAGCGGTACACTAAGCACAAGTGCGCACGGACAACTCATAACGAGGAATGTAAGCGCCGTATAAATCCACGGGTAAAATTCCTGTCCTGTTATAAGCGGAATAATGAATGCCGTAAATAAAGCAATTCCGACTACAAGTGGAGTATAAACTCTTGAAAATTTGGTAATAAATTTATCAATCTTCGGCTTGCCTGCAACAGCATCCTCCACAGCCTCAAGAATTCTTGACACCATGGAATCGGCAAGTTCCTTCTGTGCCTTAATTTTAATAGTTCCTGAAAGATTAACACAACCGGAAACAACCTCAGAGCCTATATTAACCGTAACCGGAACAGGCTCACCTGTCATTGCAGAGGTATCAATTCTGCTCTCACCTTCTACTAAACTTCCGTCAACCGGGATTCTGTCGCCCGGACGTACAAGAATAATATCACCAATCTTAACAACCTCTGCAGGAACGCTTTTCGTCTCATTACCCGTTACAAGAATCGCCGTCTCCGGTCTTAAATCAATTGCTTCCATGATTCTGCTACGGCTCTTCTCAACGGCAATTTCCTCAAACAGTTCACCCACTCTGTAGAAAAGCATAACACCTACCGCTTCCGGATATTCCTGTATTGCAAAAGCACCGAGCGTCGCAATACTCATAAGGAAGTTTTCATCAAATATTTTACCTTTTAAAATATTCTTAAATGCAGTGAGTAAAACTTTGTGACCAAGAATCAGATATGCTGCCACCAAAAGAAGAATAAGCCAAATTCCCATATCCTCCTTGCCTGATACTTCATGATAAATCTCTACTCCTATAAATAATACTGCACCGATAATAAGTAAAATCAACTGTCCGATTTCTCTTTTGAGAAAAGACTTGTTCTCTGAATGCTCTTCATGATGACAGTGGTCATGGTGTACATCATGTTCCCCATGTTCATGCCCACAATCATGACATTCATGCTTGTGATTATGTTCGTCCGCTGTATACTTAGTACTCCTTTTATCCTTCGGAACAATATGTACCTCATCCTCTATTGATTTGCAAATCGCCTCAAGTTGCGGAATCAAACTATCAGAATCATTCTTTGAAATAACATAAAGTTGCCTTGTCGGAAAACTAATGCTTGCATCACTTACCTCCGGAAGCTCTTTAATCTTTCTTTCCATCTTAGCCGCGCAATTGGCGCAACCGAGGTTCTCAAGGATGTAGACTTTACGGGTCATACCCTTAGTAGGCTTAATATCCTTGTGTTCCTCATGTACATCTTCATGTTCATGATTATGCTCGTGGCAGTGACACTCTTCATGCTTATCTCCGTGGTCGTGGCAACACTCATCTTCATGATGACGCTCGTGACAGCAACAGTCCTCGTGATGATGTTCATGCTCTGTATGTAATTCTTTGCTATGTTCTCTCTCTTCGTGCTCCATAATATAAGCATCCTTTCTTAGCAAATTTTGTTTCTCATCTTAACATATGAACATTTATTCATATGTTATATTAAAAATATAGCACCTGACACATTATATGTCAAGTGCTTTTATAAAATAATATCGTATATCTCGTGAAGATCTGTTATTTCATAATCTATCCTATACTCCGGCGTTGCCTGTACTTTAGCCGGATTATACCAGCAAATACGAATTCCTGCATTATTCCCACCCTTAATATCACTGCTTAAGGAGTCTCCTACAATCATTATCTCTGACTTATCAATCTGACCTATTGCCTCAAACACCTTGTCAAAAAACTCTACGTTCGGCTTTTCTACTCCAAGCTGCTCTGACAGAAAAATCCCATCCATCAGTTCACCGAGCCCTGACAAACGAAGTTTCTTGGTCTGCGCAATAATTGTTCCATTTGAAACCGCGTATTGCTTTACTTTTCCTCGCAGGGAATTAATTATATTGTAACTGTCATCCCTGAAAACTATTGTATCTCCGAGACATACCTGATACGCTTCGTTAAACGCTTCGGCACAACCTACATCAAGTCCTTCCGACTCAAAAAAATCTCTGAATCTGCCGATAAGCACCTGCGGTTTTGTAAGTTCTCCGAGTTCAAGACGCTTCCAGTATGACCTGTTGATTGCAGAGTATCTTGCAAGCATCTCATCCGTACACTCGCCAAGCCTAAACTGCCCGAATAACTTCTTTATTGCTTCACGCTCTGCCGCATGAAAATCAAGCAAAGTATCATCAATGTCCCATAAAATAATTTTTATCATAATATATCCTTTGACTTGTCAACACAAATTAATTTTCATTATCTTTCTTGCCAAACCACGCTTACCCATGCTCATGAAATTTATGAACAATATGCTTAAGACCTTCCTCCATAATATCAACCACATGCTCATCATCCAGCGAATAGAACATATTCTTACCGCTTCGTCTCGCTTTAACATGGCCCTCCGCCTTCATAAGCTTAAGCTGGTGCGAAACCGCGGACTGTGTCATACCAAGTGCCTCTGCAATATCATTTACACACATTTCACGCAAGGACAGTGCATAAATAATCTTAACCCTTGACTCATCACCGATAACCTTAAAAAACGATGAAAGTCGGCTTACATATGTATCTGAAAGCATATTTTCACTTATATACTTTATGCTGTCTTCATCAAAAATCGTTTTGTTCTTTTCTTCCACAATACTACCTCCTGCGGCTCCTACTCCTGCCATTCAACAAGAACCGAATCATCAAGCAGAGAAGCATCAAATCTGTAATGTCCGGTTATCTGCATAACATCATCTGATTTAGATATTCTTTTAAAGTAATCCTCTTCCCTGCTAAACTGTCCGCCGTTATGTATTATATAAGGCTGTCCGTTCTTATTACGCTTGTTGGAAACAATACCTATATGCTTATTATTCCCAAAAATCACTATGTCACCCGGTTGCCACTCTGCAATCTCATCTGCATCTGTCGTAAGTGCTACCGCATACTTTTCAAAGAATACCCTCAAATTCTTAACTCTTCTGAAATCAATATTGGGATCAGCCTTGGTAATCTCTTTATAAGCCTCAGGCCTTATGGCAATATCCTTATCCACCATATCTTTAAGCGAATACCCGGCATTCTTAAATGCTCTCCATACAACATCAGTACACACACCAATATTCTCAGGCGGATAGCCTCCCGCATAATATGAACCGTCATACTTGGGATGTTTCTCTGCATCCTTCCTTGCGCCAAGCATTATATCCGTGTAATCATCCACACCGTTATCGTTATAGTCCACCTTGCTCTGTATCAGTTCAATATCAAAATCCTCTGCAGAATATGCCCTGCCCGGAAGCACATTGAACAAATCAAGTATATATATAATCACAAATACCGCTATGATAAAAAGCAATGCCACAATCCAACACTTTTTTTTCTTCATACTCACCCTAATCCTCAAATCATTATCTCGTACACACGTTAACAACGTCCATTATCTCATCCGTGTATTGCTTATTAATTCTCGTAAATTCCATAATCTGCTCTTTGATATCCGATACAACCTTCGAACTGTAATCCATCTGTGTACGAAGCTTCTGCCTGCTTGTATTGAGTGTATGTCGTACTTCTACCATCTCTCTCTTATCAACAAGTGCATGTGCCTGATATATCCAGATATGAGGGTCCTTAAGACCTGCCTGCGCAAGAAGTCTTATAAGGTCCTCCTCCGCATTATGCAGCTCTCCCGAAGCCTTCTGAAACTTCTGTTTTTCCTTGCGGACCTCCTGATATAACTCATACAAATTGTTAAAATCATATGCACTGTGTACATTATGCTTCATATATTGATAATCAAGGCTGTTAGTTATATTGACATACCTTATCTTAGTACTGTTAAGAAGCGTTATAGCTCTGTTAAGCTTCTTTTCCGCCAGCTTAGCCTGCGAAAGCGTACTACGATAAAGACAAAATACCAAAACACCCGCTACAGCCGCAACAAGAAATGTTACACTTCCTGCCACCGTTATATCAAGTGCAAAACCAATAAGTGCTACACCAAGCGCAATTACCGCAATAATAAACAACGTTCCAAGCACGCTTGCCGCCCTTCTTAAGGTATATAGGCGTTCTTCCTTCTCTTCAAGTTCAAACTTAAGACTGCCTTTTTCACTTTCGAGATAATACATATCACTGCGCACGGCCTGACAATATTTTTCGTCCTCCTCCATACGCTCATGAAGCCTGAAAAACTCTGCCTCAATAGTCATCATATGAAAATAATCATTCTGAGAAATCTTCTGCGCTTCTTTCTTAACTTCCTGCTTTTCAGCATTGAGTTCAACTATTTTCTCGGCAATCTCCGCTATTTTCGAAAAACTCTCCGGTTCTGTCTCATCAAGCATCTGGATATCGGTAAGAGATTCCGTAACAACCTCATATTCCTTCTTGGCATCTTCAAGCTGATACGAGGCTTCCTTCATAAGCTTGCACTGTTCTTCAACAAACTGTCTGCACTTCTCCCAATCCGGCTCATAATATGCCTTTTTTATCTCTTGATAATCGCCTTCATTCCCGTTCTTCTGCTTCTTCTTTCTTCTCTTAAACAATCCCATATACATGCCGCCTTTATTTTGTCTGCTCGCGATATTCCGTCTTCCACTTATCGATAAGTGCCTTTACACTCTCGTTATAACCGGTCATCTGTCCTCTGTGATAAAGCTCTATGCAAGCCTGTACCTCACCTTCTTCTGCCAGATAGCTGTCCACGGATTTTTCTTCAAGTTCCCACTGTTTTTCCCATTCTTGAAGTTTATCATCTTCATTACCAAGTCTTACATATTCCTCAATGTCACCTGTAAGCTTCAAAGCCTTAATCAAAGACATCTTAATGTTATCATCAGGAAAAATATCATAAGCTGTCTTAAAACACTCTAAAGCTGTCTTATAATAGAGCATCCTCGCATATACGACACCTAGATTGTGCCATATCTTCCCGTAAAACTCTTTGTCCATATACTGGTTAACATCCATCTCCAGAAGACGTCTGTACTGCTTCTTTGCCATCGCATACTTCTTAGTCTTTAACAGAGTATCGCCTACCGCTTTAAGTCTCTCCTCCACAGGCTGTCCCTCAAAGGATTTTACCTTTATGCAAAGCTGTTCAACCTCTGCCCTACTGTAATAATTAACATACGACAGCACCAGTCTTACAAACTCTTCAAGACCTGCTCCTGCCTTAAGTGCCGCTTCAAGACGCAAAGCAATATCCTCTCTGTCACAACGCTTAAAAAACTCTGTAAGCCTGTCATCAAAAAGTTTGTTATCCAAGGTTTCTATGTTCTCATAAATATAAAAACATAATTCCTCTACAGAAAATATATTCGTTTTTGTTTCATATATGAAAAGCGGCTGATTTGTTCTTTTGCCTGTACATATTAAAAAACCTTCCATAAATAAAACCCTTCCTCAATTAGTATTGTATATTCTTAACAATCTGTAATCCGCTGCCCGCTGCAAAATCTCCGAAGCCCAAATCACTTATCGTAATCTTTATTTCTTTATTGTCCTGTAAAACCGTATCCACTTTAACGCGCGTCATCTTGTCCTGTCGGTGCGGAAATTCACTAAGAAAAATCTCCTCGTTTTTTACAATGTCGCCCGTCACTGTGCGGATTACTATGTTTATTCTGTCTGTATTATGAAGAACGCCCTCAACACTGCTTTTTACATCAAACCAAGGCTCACCCGCAGCAACAAGTATCGCTTCATTACGTTCTCCGTTAAATACAACCTCCATACATATCTCACATGTACTTCTGCCCTTACAAACAATACAATATGCGCCATATGAATACTTGTCATAGCCGTCCATTGATTTATAGCAGGCACCTAGTGCATGAAGATTTCTTCCCTTAAATACTCTTCTGCGATTGCAGATATAATTAACACTTTCCCTTGCCCACTGTTCATTCTCAAAGCCTTCGCCTATAAGGTATACAGTGGATATCTGCTGTCTGTCAAAAAGTTCTGTAACAAGTTCCTTAAAAGCTTCATCCGACCTTCTCATATAGCTTACGCGTGATGTATAATCATTCTCAGCAACCTCTATAACAGCCGCTTGTCTGTCCGGACGTGTCATATGAAGCTTGCGATACACAAAATTATCCTTAGAAAAATCGAAAAACGCAACATCATTTACCCTAAGTTCCTTCTTCTGATTAAGCACATAATAAATACTACTCTCTGCATGCGTTATAAAATTGAGCTTCACCGCACCAAGTCCGCTTTCCACAAAATGCTTCCTAATCACCTCTATAATCTCCCTGCATGTGTCCGGCATTGAAATAGTTACTACATCTGCCTGCTCCCTGCCCGCCTGCACAAGTGCAAAACGTACGGCTTCTTCGGCAAATATAGCCAGAAGTTTTATAGCATCATTCTCACCAATTACCTGCTTAAGCCCATACTTTGCCTTCCAAAAAAGCTTGTCCGTCGTTTTTTTACAATCTTTGCCGATAACAAAGCCCTGCTTTGTATACTCAATCGCAGTCGGAATTAGGAAATCATTCTCCACATTCTTATCGCCGATCATCTGCGGTTCATCCATATTTTCCGTAAAAAACGCTATCTGCGTCATATCGTCCGATATATCAATTCCTATGGCAATAAACCTTTCCTCTGCCATACCCATTCCTCCAATCAGGCAAGCGGCTCAAACCATTTTTCCGCAAGCTTTAACTTTTTCTCAAATGTCTCCATCGTCTCATGAAGTGTCTGCTCATCATTGAGAGTTGCTGCCGTACAAATGTCGTTAAGCATTTCATATCTGCCGATTTCACCGTCTACCTTCCAAACAGTCATATCCTTATTACCGCTCTCGGTAATGTTGGAGTCCTCGCCCTGGCCCTCGGTTATGTAATACTTCACTTCTTCACCATAGAACATTACAAACGGTCTGACAAAAACACCTTCATAGCATTCTTCCATAACCTCGCTACGATACGAAACATTATCATCATCCTCTGTTCCTAAAAGATAATTAAGCTCCACATATTTACCAGGCTCAGTCCTGTATTCCAAAATCATCTTATCGTTAATTTCTTCAGGAAGACGAAGCTTGCCGGCAAACTTTTGATAAAAAGCAAATACATATCCCGATTTGCTAAGGGCTGACATAAGCTCTGTCGCCGTCTCTGTTCTGCCTTTATTAAGGTCTGTAAGTTCTGAATAATACTTAAGAAGCGCCATTTTAGCAACATTTTGAAGTTCGTGATCAACCTTAAGTTCATGCTCCAAATACCCGAATACCTTCTCTGAAACAAGCGTATTTTCAACAAAATACAGGTACGACTGTGTATTAAGATATGCCTGAATAACATTAAGCGCCGTATTGCCGCGCGAATAATATGACTCAAACACATCAATTGCATGTGTCATGTATACATTGGTAAAAAGCATCTGCACCAAAAGTCTCTCCTCAAGCCCACCAAGGTCAATAATAAACTCCTTGGCCGCACTCCAAAGCTTAAAAAGATTCTTGGTCGTGCTGTTGTAATACTTAAGCAGGTACAGAAGCGTTCTCTCATCATACTTTGAAAAATGAAAAGCGTACGCACACAATTCCGTAAAAAACGGTTCCTCTGCAACAAACTCCGTATCACGAAGATACATGGAACAGAATCTCATAAGCCTGTTTGGAGAAATGTTGTCGTAACCGTTACGCTGCATAAGCTCGTAGGCTTCCTCATAAAGTCCGCGAATAAGCAAAAGCTCTGTTACCCTTGTCCTCTCCTTTGTATCGAGATTCTCTATATCTATTTTTTTCAAATATGTATCAAGATTCTCACTGTCGTAATTGTCGCTGAAATAATCTATCATCTTACGATACATGCGGTTTTTATAGTGCATTTTAAGTTCCGGTTTGTTAACCGTACGCTTATAAAGCTCCACGCCCGGCTCAGTTCCCATACGGTACAAGCCTTCTGTCTCACAAATATGCACACAGAGTTTTAAGTCCTCATCTGTAAGTTCAAAACAATGCTTAAGCAAACTGTCTTCCTTCATAAGCCTGTCACATTCATACAAACCATCAGCACAGAAACGACGTCCCAAGGCATCCTCAAACACCAATGTGTAATTCTCCGTATATATCGGGAAATATACCTCTCCGTCAGTAAGCTCATAACGCTCTTCAAATGCAAATTCATTATGCTTTATAATGACTGAACGTGCATTTTTACAAAGCCACTCATCCTTGCAGATAAGATAATTTGTAAGTAATATATCAGCATACTTTCCGGCAACCTTCTCTGTTATATCATTCTTACGAATAATCCTGCGATATATGTATGCAAGGTCACGGGAGATATTGCCTGCGTTAATCTGCTCTTCGGCAAAACGCTTTATCTGCGACATATAATTCGCTGTTACGTTGGGATGCTCTTTCTCGTTACGAAGAACATTGGCATACAAGTATGCTTTCCTGTCCGCCGGAAGCGCATTGTTGTATGCGAAATAAAGCGCAACCATCTGCGGAAGCACACTCTCATCAGTCTTATCCCTGACAATCACATACTTCTCATAAAGTCCTGTAATCTTTAGTTCTGCCTCAATTGCAGCCTTGTACCACTTGTAGTACCTTGCATCTGCCTCCGTAGTACGTACAAGATAATTGCAAAGCATCTCAAGCACAATCTTTTTGTCGTATTCCTCACAAAAATGTGCCATTATCCTGTAAATCAAAGGATTAAACTTCTTCTCAGCATTAACAAGCTCCGCCACTCTGAGCGCAACCTTCTCACTGAGCATATTATTCTTGCAACCCCAAAGAAGTGACTGAATCTCAAAAGAATCAAGCACACGAAGAAGCGGCGGTTGTTCATTAAATACAGCACAGGCTTCAAAATAAAAGAACGGACTCCTTGACCCCTTCATATACTGTTCTTTAATTCGCGCAAGTCTCAAACTCTTGTTAGTGGAATATTCCTCATCCAGATAAAGAAGCAACCACATGATTCGCTCATCATTGTTACTCTTCTCATAAAAATTCTTAATTTGTCTTACGGCATCATAAGCCACGCCCATATCCTTGGTATAGAGCGTTCTCACATACAAATAATAGCTGTACAAAAATTCCTGTCTCTTGTCTTCCTCAAGCAGATGATCGGCCACATAATTAATAAACCAGGCCGCATCCTCGGGCTTCTTCTGAGCAATATGAACCTGTGCCTGATAAAGCTTAAGGAAATCCGAACTGTCCTCAATTCCCCTAACACGCTCAAGCACACGAAGCGACTGCTTTGTCCAGTTATCTGTCGAAATTCGTCTCATACGGAAATTAAAATACAAATCCGCAAGTTCACGAATACCCTTTTTAATTTCAATACGGTCTGCACCGTCTTCCCCGTCCACCACAGGATTATTAACAATTATGTCACAGGTAAGCTCTCCACCGGGAGTCCTCACCGTAATTCTTCCGTAATTCTTACCCTTATGTAATTTGCCGTAATCAAGCAAATACTGAAGTTCGTACACTCCTCCTGCAAATTCTTCAGTTGTAATATTATCCTTCGTCAGACGGATAAAATCGCCCTCTGCCACAAACCCCAGCTCCGCATAGCCCCAATTTCCCCTCTGGATTGCAAGCTTATCGGCATAATTCTCACCCGGATTGTCGTATTCCTTCTTCGCCTCCGCAAGACCAAAGGCAACCCTGTTCTTCTTGTTAACACATACAAGAAATTCCTCAAGCGCAAGCTTTGGCATATGGCTCTCCATAAGACACTCATATAATGACTGGTACTGCGGATTGTCCCTTAAAATCACATCACAAAAATCAGCAGAGCAAAAAAGCGCAAGAGCCTCATCATAGCTGTGCTGTACAAGATTAGTAAAATGGAAAAGATTCGTCACCTCGCCCATGGACGTAGTAACAGACTCTTCCTCAATCTCGAATTCAAACGGAATCGACATCTCACCCGCATTACATATTATAGAAATCGCACCCTGAATCTTGTCCTTCAGAGTAAGTCCTCTTGTATTAATCTCATAACCGATTACTGTCTGCTTTCCGATAAATGTATTATTGTGAATTACGACACGATAATTATCAGAGCATACAATGCCCCTTACTTCCACATTATTAACAGCAGTAATACTAAACACCCCGTTATACTGCCTGTCAGCATTTAAGCTCTTTTCAATTCTTCTCTCAGATAGCACGATTTCGGGAATATTGCTGTTAAAAATTCCCCTTGCCAGCTTGTTTATCTTTGATCTCACAATAATCACCTGTATCATTTGTTTTATCAATTATTTTTTGTAAAAAAACATACTTCTGCTTCTTATAATTGTACCACAAATTTTTATTCTTTGTCTATCGTTTATACTCTAAATTTGAAGAATAATATAAGATTGTTTTAAACAAAAAACGAGGTGGCGCACAGGGTAGGGTTGCAGGCAAAGAACGCCAAAAAGGCAGCCCCTTAAGCACAGGGACCGCCTCACAATTTTTGTTATAAAATAACTGTTCTTTATTCTCTTACAAATACGTAATAGTCTGTCGGGAATCCGCCCCAGCGGTAGTCTCCGCTTTTCCATTCGATAATCATGTAATCTTTCCCGTCTACAGGACGGATTTCATATTCGCAGGCGGTGCTGTTCCATTTTCTTAAAACGTAGCCCTTTGTCCAGACCTGCATATCGTCTCCTGAGATTACTTCATCTCCATAAATACTTGTGCAGCTACCGTTCTCAAAAAACTCTATTTCTTTAAAAAATGTCGGAGGCTTGATGCTTCCCTCAGAAGAAAACTCTTTCTTAGAAAGAATAAAATCAAAGGGTTTCCATTTTCCGATAACCTGAGGGTCATCTACAAAAGGCTTATTAATATCATCTTTTTTTGCCAATCCTTTAGCAGAATATCTCTCGCTGTCAATTTGTTTAAACACAAGGATTACAGGTTTTCCGCCTCTTCTGTAATCATATGATTTGAAAGAAATAAACATGAAACGCTCTCCGTTCACTTCTTCCACTTCATATTCATTTACCGAAGCGATGTTGTCTCCCGACTCAATCAAAAACTTACCTTTTGTCCAACTATAACACCAATATCTCTCGCCGTATGGCAGAAAATATATCTCTCTCGGAATTTTGTAACGTCCGGTTTTGCGAAAATCCTCTTTTTCAAAGAAGTCTTCCTTAACTGCATATTCTCCCATGACTTCCCATTTACCAATTACATCTTCGTCATTTTCAAACGGCAAATCCATATTCTCCATGAGTTTAACCACCTCACGGCCAAGTCTCAGAACCTGACAGTTAAGCTCTCTGTTCTCTTTATTGATTTTAATCGCGGAAATACGCTGATAATCCTGTGCAGTAATAGCATTATCGAATTCTTTGCGTGTATCCTCTAAATTGCTGTCTTCTGCACAAAAACATTTCGCCCATGTGCCTTCAGCATTTTCATAAAAACTCACATTAACCATACTTTTTTCTCCCATTATCAATTTTCTTGCATTATCAAGATTACAAATGGTTTCCAAAAGTTGCTGCTTCTTTTTATCAAAAAGCTCCAAAATATCTGCATCACTTTTAAGCTGCACAAGCAATTCCCTGATTTCCGTCAGAGAAAATCCCGCCTGTTTTAATGCTGTTATTCTGAAAAATATAGGTATCTGTTCCTGCGAATAATAACGATATCCCGTAAATCCATCTATGTATACGGGCTTAAGCAGGTTTTGCTTATCGTAATACCTAAGAACGGATATCCCTGTGCCGCAAACTTTTGCAAACTCTCCTATCTTCATAATCCTACACTCCTTGTTACTATAAGGTACCTTACACTTGTACCTTAAACCTAAAGTATGGTTGAGAGTCAATATGTTTTTACATTTTTGTTATCATATTTTATTCTTTATCACTATTCGGATTTTTAATTGAACTCCAGTATTCCTTAAGTTTCTTCTCATAACCGTTATCGGACGGCTCATAGAATACCTTCCCTACAAGTTCTGTCGGTAAATACTGCTGCTCCACGTAATGATTCGGATACACATGCGGATACTTGTAACCCTCGCCATGTCCGAGCTTTGCAGCACCTTTATAATGTGCGTCCATGAGATGTGTCGGCACCTGATAAGTCTTAGAATTCGTAACCGCATCCATTGCCGCAAAAATAGCATTGCATGCCGAATTGCTCTTTGGTGCCATCGCGATGTACGAAGCCGCCTGTGCAAGAATAATCTGTGCTTCAGGCATTCCGACACGCTCAACCGCCATAGCGGCAGAGGTCGCAACCACAAGTGCCTGCGGGTCAGCATTTCCTACATCCTCGGACGCACATATCATCATTCTTCGCGCGATAAAAGTCACACTCTCACCGGCATAAAGCATTCTCGCAAGATAGTAAACTGCCGCATCCGGGTCGGAGCCCCGCATACTTTTTATAAATGCTGAAATCGTATCGTAATGATTATCGCCCTCTTTATCATAGCGCACAACTCTTTTCTGAATACATTCGGACGCAACATCCCTTGTTATGTGGATTTTGCCGTCTTCTGAGCGCTGTGTCGTCAAAATACCAAGCTCGATTGCATTTAGTGCCGACCTTGCGTCACCGTTGGCAACATCAGAAAGGAACTCTGCGGCATCCTCTTCAAGCACTGCATCATATGCTCCCATTCCCCGTTCGCTGTCATTAACCGCACGGAATAAAAGCTCTTTTATATCGTCCTTCTCAAGGGATTTAAGCTCAAATACAACGGAGCGCGACAAAAGCGCGGAATTAACCTCGAAATAAGGATTTTCTGTCGTCGCACCGATTAAAATCAGCGTTCCGTCCTCCACAAACGGAAGCAAATAGTCCTGCTGGCTCTTATTAAAACGATGAATCTCATCTACAAAAAGGATGGTCTTTTTGCCATACATACCCATGTTGTTCTTCGCCTGCAAAACGACCTCTTCCATATCCTTTTTGCCCGCAACGGTAGCGTTTATCTGCGTAAATTCTGCCTTGGTCGTATTGGCAATTACTTTTGCAATCGTGGTCTTGCCGGTTCCGGGCGGCCCGTAAAAAATAATTGAGCTTAATTTGTCAGCCTTTATCGCTCTGTAAAGAAGCTTGTCCTTCCCGATAATGTGCTTCTGACCCACTACCTCGTCAAGTGTCCTCGGTCGTATGCGCGAAGCCAAGGGGGCATCCTTTTCCATCGAATTGTTTCTCATGTATTCAAATAAATCCATTGTTTTTCTCCTTGTTGTAACTGTCGTTATTGTAGCCGTCTTACTTATTGTGACAGAGCATTCTAACTACTCCACCCCTGCAAGTGCCTTAACAACTTCTGCCGCAAGCATAAGTCCCGCCGTCGGCGGCACAAACGAAATCGAGCCCGGCGTACCCCTTCTGTTCCCTGCTTCCTCCTGTGGCACTTCCTTCTTCGGAGTTAACGGAACCTCCTCCGAATACAGCACCTTCAACTTACCGATTCCTATGTTTTTCAGTTCCTTGCGCATAACCTTGCAAAGCGGACACATCTGCGTCTTACTGATATCCGCAATCTTAAAAGCAAACGGATCAAGCTTATTACCTGTTCCCATGCAGCTTATAAGCGGAATATTCTTACGCTCGGCAAGCTCCGCAATCGCTATCTTTGCTGAAACTGTATCAATTGCATCAATTATATAATCAACATCTTCATCAACAACATTTTCAAGATTGTCAGGCAACACGAACACCTGATGCATTGTCACTTCAGCTTCCGGATTGATATCCAAGATAAACTCCTTAGTAACCTCGGTCTTAGGTCTTCCGATTGTACTGTGGAACGCAATCGCCTGACGGTTGATGTTCGTCTCATTCACGGTATCATTATCCACAATAACCATCTTGCCGACGCCGCATCTTGCTATGGCGAGTGCCGCGGACGAACCAACGCCGCCAAGTCCAAATATCAGTACTTTGCTGTTTTTTAGCTTTTGCATGGCTTCCTCTCCAAGAAGCATCTCAGTTCTGAAAAATGTGTCAGACATCATGTTTCCTCCGAATTACTGTTATCTCTTATGTAGTATATCACGAATTTGTGATATATGTCTACAAAACGAAAAAGAGACTGTCGCAAAAACTGTTTTTTGCGACAGCCTCAAATTATTAACTGAGTGTTTCAAGCCTTTTCTTTATTGCATCAAATCGCGTGTCATTTCGCAAACACTCAATCTTAGGATTCTCGTTCAATGATTTTAAAAGCCCATACGCCATACTTTTTTCATCACTTCCTCCGCTTTGTGATGCCTCATAATGTAAACCTCTAACCAAAGGTGATGTATGGTCAATTTTAACAAATTGATTATACTTTTCCATATGCTCGCACATCTCTTCAAGTTCTGCAATCGCCCTGTCATATTCACCCAATTCGGCAGAACTGACTGCCATACCATTGCAGATTTTGCCGAGTCTGTTCTCCCAAAAGCCAAAGTCACCGTCAGAAAAAATCATATGATAAAAGTCGTAAACCGTTTTTCTTATTTGATAGCGTTCTTCTGCGGTATAACCTGCTTCAACACTATTGGTTAACCGCACTGTCATCCGTAACATCTCATCACAAACATTCCAGAAATACCATTTGCAATGCTCCACCAGTTCATCGCCTTTCAGAACATTAACAAGCAAGTCCTTATGACTCGGCACCATTTTTGCATATTCCACTGCTTTGTCATAATTACCAATCTTCAGATGCGTGAAAGAAAGCATTTGTATTGCACCGTAGCGGTGTTCAAGACTTCCGTTTTGCAAAAAATCTTCCGCAAGCTCTATAATCTCTTTGCTGTTCCCAATACAATCGACTGCGTACAAATCAAACATCAAGTTATACAACACTGTTTTATCATTGGGATATTTCTTTTGCATATCCCGACACAATGCAAGGCGCTCATGACGCTTCCCCTGATTGTGTAAAATTTGAGCCTGCTTTTCAAACGCTTCGATATCTGCCTGTCTGCGCAAAGAATCGCACCCTAAAAGCGTATCAACCGAAACATCATAATATGCCGCAATTCCCGGTAAAAACGTTATATCCGGAAGCCCTTCGCCACGCTCCCATTTTGATACGGCCTGCACCGATACCCCAAGATGTACGGCAAGTTCTTCCTGCGTATTACCTCTCTCACAACGCAATTCCTTCAATGTCTCTGCAATTCTAATTTCCATAAGAAACCTCCGAATTATAGTAACAAGCTCTTGTTCTAACAAAATTTTACCATAATTACAGATTGTTGCAAGAACCGCATCGTTTAATGTTGGTTGAAAAATTCGTCGTTGCGTTTAAAACGCAAAAATATTTCTACAAATTATTCATTTTCTTTTTAGCATATTCGTTACAACAAACCTCTTTAAACCCAAGTGCCTCATACAAATTGCGAGCTTTATTTCCTACTATACAGTATAAATACGGTTCGCTATATCCTTTTTCCAGAAGTCTATTTATTAAAAATTTGATAAATTGTGTTCCGAACCCTTTACCCTGATGAGTAATTTTTATTGACACCTCAGATAATTCATCACCGTCTATATGACCATAACCAATAATTTCATTGTCAAAAATATATACATATCGTTCCTCTGCGGTATCATTCCAAAACTTTCTCATCTCTACGCTTGGTCTTTCAGGCAAAGAATTTGGAAAGTATCCTGTTTCAAGACGCATCTTATGAAAAGCTTCTGCAGTTATTAATTGTGCTTCTTCATAATCTTCATCTCTATATTGACGTATAGGCAGTGTTATATTTTCAAACGCAGAACCACAAAATTTCATATAAACAGAAGCAAACTCTTTAACATAACCACATGCAGTTGCAAATTTATATGCATTTTTGTTATTACTTAAATAACAGGTCGCAATATCTCTCAGTTTTGACGAACTCATCTGTTCCTCTAATAATTTAACTGCGGCTTTACCAAAACCTTTATTCCTATTTTGAAGAAAAATATATATGTATAGAAACCCACATACATCGCAAATGACATTTGCTAAACCAACAATATTGTCATCATAGTATATAGCATACATGTCCTCACTATTTTCTAATACATCATTATAAAATTCTATATCAGCATCATTAATATCAATCATCGATAAATATTGTGATGAATTATTAATTTTACAAATTTTCATTCACTACTCTCCAATCAATTCATGTTCTGCAAGAACAGCTTTTCCGTTCTCAATATCTTCAACAACCTTTTTAAGATATGCTATATTACTCTCTGAATAAAACAGATCAACAGACGCATCAAACAAAACGCCTTTTTCCATGTTCATCTTTAATTCTTCATCCATATTAGAATTAATCGCCTGTGCCATAGCAATCACTCCTCTGCAAAAAATTATTTCCTTTGTCCCAACTGCCAAAACGCAACCGCGCTTGCTGCGGCAACATTCAAGGAATCCACTCCATGCGACATCGGTATACGCACCGTATAATCACACGACTCAATCGTCTTAGGCATCAGACCTTCGCCCTCCGTACCAAGTACTATTGCAAGCTTTTCCTCTGCCATAAGCTCCGGCGCATCAATATTTAATGAATTATCGCAAAGTGCCATTGCAGCCGTCTTAAATCCCATCTCGTGAAGAAGCTCCATACCCTGTCCGGACCACTCACATCCACGACCGCCAATCCATGTCCACGGCACCTGAAAAACTGTACCCATACTGACTCTTGCCGCACGACGATACAACGGATCACTACATGCCGAAGTAAGTAAAACCGCATCCATATTAAGCGCTGCTGCCGAGCGAAAAATCGCACCTACATTTGTAGGATTTACAACATTTTCAAGGATGGCAATGCGACGCGCACCCTCGCATATTTTGCGGACATCGGGCATCTCCTTACGACGCATAACACATAATGCGCCTCTGGTCAAATTATAGCCCGTAAGCTTGGTTAACACCTCAAAATTCGCCGTATACACAGGAATTTCACCACAGCGCGCTATAACTTCTCCCGCCTCGCCATCTATCTGCTTACGCTCCGCCAAAAAAGATATCGGCTCATAGCCTGCATCAAGTGCTCTCCCAATAACCTTCGCACTCTCCGTAATAAAAAGTCCACATTTCGGCTCGTAGTATCGAAGCAACTGCACCTCCGAAAGCCTTGCATACACATCAAGCTCCGGTGCTTCAAAGTTTGTTATCTCTATAATGTTAGGCATAAAACTCCTCCTACAAAACTGCTTTATTATTTGTTCCCCGTCGGATAACTTATTTCATCTCCCCAACCAAGTGCAAGCTCATAGAAACCATCAACCTGCAATAATCCATACGACCACAAAAAAGCTCTGTCTTTTTCACTAAGTTCGTTAAAAGTCTTCCAACATACATTCTTAATTGCCTGTTCTTCTCCTTCGGGGACTTCAGGATCATATCCTACGATTGGCTCCTGCTCTGCCGAAACATCAACCAAAAATACATACTCCGTATCTCCATTCTTGCGATGTGTTATATTTAAAGGTCTGTTAATTTTACCATCCAGCCCGCATTCTTCCTTTAGCTCTCTTATTGCCGCTTCCTCAGGTGTTTCACCCGCCTCAACTCCGCCTCCCGGAAGTTCAAAAATATATCTGTTAAATCTATAGGTTTGTATCATAAGGATTTTTCCTTCACGTACAACTAAAGCCAAACTTCTGCTACGCATGATCGTCCTCCATTACGTTATCAATTACATTCTACATTCACATTTATTTATCCATCTCATCAAAAAAATAATCTAAATCCTTAATTGAATAAACCAGCTTATCTTCCTGACGAAGTTGTTCTATTTCATCTCTACTCATCCATTTACTTTGTGCCACTTCATCCGTTGTTGCATTTTTTAACAAAACTTCACCATCATAATAAAAACGCCAAACATCAACTATATCGTTATACCGTTTTCCGTTGATTGTTTTACGGATTTTTGTAAATAAGAGTTCTCCATCCTCCGCTGATAAAATAATTCCAACTTCCTCTTTTACCTCACGTATCGCACCATGTATACTACTTTCACCTTTTAAAACACTACCCCCAACACACTCCCATTTCATCGGAAATGTTAGTTTATTGGCCGACCGTTGTGTCATCAAATATTTGCCTTCACTGTTCTTAATCCATA
Source organism: Lachnospiraceae bacterium (assembly GCA_015057505.1). Taxonomy (GTDB): domain Bacteria; phylum Bacillota; class Clostridia; order Lachnospirales; family Lachnospiraceae; genus SIG300. The sequence goes on along the minus strand of SVEG01000001.1, from coordinate 190,768 downwards.
CATGCACAACAAGATGAAATCCGTCTTCCGGCAATTCCGTACCACGAATATGTTCTCCTATAATTCCTCTTTCTAAATTATACAAATCCCAAATTTCCATGCTTGCTGCCTCCATAAAACAAATCTATATTTCAAAATCCGGAATCACCCCGTTATTTACACACCTAATAATATTTAATGCCTCTCCCCGTGCTCTTTCAACACCTTTATCTGTCTTCATCCAATTATTTCGGTTTGTATTATCATCATCTGCTGGACAAGGAATTATATCTATGTGTGTCGGAAACAAATATCTTGCAATCGCCATACTGCGTCTCATATGATAGGTTGCCGTTACCAATAACACCTTACTAACTTTATTCAACCAAAACGCACGTTGCAATTCTACCAATGCACAAAGAATATTCTCAACTGTACTTTTAGATGTGTTTTCTACGATAATATTTCCCTGCGGCACGCCCAGTTCCAAAACTCTTTTATACATATGCTCAGCTTCAATAAATTTGCCTTCCGGGAAATCTCTTAATGCTCCGCCACATAGCATTATTTTATTGGCTCTACCTGACTTATACACATCTACCGCTATGGGAACTCTATATTTAGTTGCCTTTATACTTCCCAAAACGATAATACAATCAACACTTTCTCCGGTATCTTCTAAACCTTCAAACAGCAACCTGTCTATTATTTCATCGGTTAAATCTTCTTCTGTTATTTTTGACACCCACATATTTCTTCCCTCTGTAAATCTAACTTTCTCAAACTATTCAACCGTAAAATCCGTCCATTCCACATGATTATAAACCATAACATCATTCGGCTTTGTCATCCCGATTTTCTCATAAAAAGGGATAGCGTTTTCATTAACGCAAGTGTACATAATTATGTTTTCAATCCCACCTGCCAACTCGTGTAACTTTTTAACCAATGCTGTTCCAATACCTTTGCCGACACATTTACGAACAACACCTAAATCAGTGATAAAAAGCCAATATGCGAAGTCTGTAATACCGAAGCAAACACCTACTATTTCCTTGTCTTGATTCCTCGCAACCAGACTAATAGATGCTTTATTTACCAATGTATTTATTCGTTCTTCAAATCTTTCCTTAGGATACTGCGACCCCAAATCTGTCTTTTTCAAAAAATCAATATATTCGTTAGCTGTTAATCTTTCTTCATTTATCGTATAAGTCATAATCTTACTCTCCTTTAAAGTCGTCTTGCAACTTCCTACAAATTCTTCTCCATATACCCACATGTAAACGGAAAGAAATCAAATTTTTGTGTACCGACATGTATAAAACCAAACTTTTCGTACCACTTTCTTAATACTTGATTTTCTTCAACAATGCCTATATTTACCTTTACACAACCTGATTCCTTCGCTACTTTAAAGGCATCCATTAAAAGTTCTTCACCAATTCCTTTATGCCTATACGCAGGAATTACGCACAAGTTATTTAACTCGCACTCGTTATTATCTTGTAATAACAACGAATAATATCCTACGATGGCTCCTTTGTCATAATACGCATACATCGGTCTGTGTTCGCCGAGCAAATGCCACTTTAATCTGTCTTCGGTCGTCGCAAACGCTGTAAATCTCGGGGCATTTTCGGCAGTAAAACCAAACTCATTTGCAACTGTGAAAAAACTTTCTCTTATAATTTTCACACATTCCACAATATCTTTTTCATTAACTTCTTTTATCACAATAAACACCTCTCCAACTCTGAAATCATCTACTCCTGTGCTTCAACCTCTGCCACAATCTTAAGAACATTCATATCCACATTCTCTTTCCCGTATAACTCAAGAAAATAGTCCGTATATTTGTCTGTCCCCAGATTATAATTTAATGACCACAGCACCCAGTAAATATCTATATGCCTGTCCCCGATTCCTGCCAAGCCCACATCAATAAACGAACTGAATTCTCCGTTATCCAAAATTACATTCGGCAAGCAGAAATCACCATGTATAAATGTATCCTGCTTTAAACAGCTTCCCTTCTCTACATTCGCGTAAGTTTCCATACACAAAGAAATCGGAACATCTTTAATCGGCCTGCTATGGAGATACTTCATCGCTTCCGCAAGAACCTCACACAGTTTCTTGGGATTATCTAAAAACTCAAGCGCATCCGCTCCCTTGGCACTCCTTGTAACCATGTAGTCCTTATCATCGGAAATATAAGAAACGACCTCTGCTCCTATTCCCATATTTTCAAAAAGCGTTGCCATTTCTGCTTCTTTCTTAAGCTTGTCCTTTTCTGCTATTTTAACATAATATCCAAGGTCACTGTACAATACGGTCATGGTCGGATTAGAGCTACTGTCGTATACTTTTGCGCCCTTAAATATGTAATGCAGTTCCTTAGGGAAATCATCTAAATTAATTGTTGTTTCTGTTTTTTGCATGTCTACACTGCCTCATTTATTTTTTAGCAATTACAATCGGCTGATAAAAGCCCGTTTCCTCCGGGAACTTCCACTCCACCTTACTGCAACCGTTAGCTGCAAGTAAGTTTGTCAGCTCGTCCCTGCGGGTTGCTCTGTACTCACATTCGAACTTGCTTATTTGCAAGGTTTTCTCATCATCGATGATATACTGGATAAGCTTGTAATGATCATCGTTCCATTCCCATGTTTGAAAAGATACTCTTTGCCCTTTGTCAGTCTTATGAATATAGGGCGGAGAATACGGTGGTTTATCTGCAAGCAACGTATCGTAATCTCTAATGCTTGCAACAAACATGCCGCCTGTAGCGATTTGGTTTGTAATACTCTTTATGGCCGCCTCCAACGCGCTCTCTGAGAGCATATGCGGCAACGCATTATCCATCGCAATAACTATGTCGAATTTCTCAGAAAATGTCTCCGACAAAGCACAAAAATCCGCATGTTCAAAAAGAATCTTTACATTATTCTTCGCAGCGCGCTTTTTTGCCTCTGCAATCTCTGCATCACTTATATCCGAAGCAGTCACCTGATATCCAAGTGCTGCAAGTCCGATAGACTGCGTCCCTATTCCGCAGGCGCAATCAAGAATCCTTGCGGTATTATCATACCCATTATCCGCAAAAAGCTTGTTTAAAATCACTGCCTGTTCATGTGTGGTCGATTGCCAGTCAAGAAAAAGCTTATCATATTGAGTCGCCAAATTATTATAAAAAGTCTGCGTGATATTCATGTATGTCTCCTTCTATAAAAAATATCTGAATTTTACTTACAGTTTTTTCTTCACAATATTTTTATATATATTTTTCTTAAACTCATTCTTGGAATGAAAAAATTCACTTTCCGATTTAGTCAAAACATTCTTATATGCAATTGCTTCTACTGTACAAATTAAATCTGCGGCTTGGGACAATTTATATTGATTAGTCCCTATCTTTCTAAATTCAACATTTGAAAACATTGTGTTATAAACAGACACTAATATCTGTGCCAGTTCAATCTGCCCGTAATCATAATACACTATAATCTTATCAAATGCAGAAAAATATTCGAAATTTACCCTTAGCTGATTTGCAATCTCTTTTGTCAGTTTGTCCGTATAAGCTAACTTCGATTTTTCTGAACACTCTCCTTGATTAATAATCGGGCATATGTATTGAATATCTATCATACGGGTAAAATGATACAACGCGTTAAACAAAGCTTTTCTATGTTCTCTTAAGTCATTTTTATAAACACTTTCACGCCTGATTAGCGGACCTGTATGAATCGTATGCTCAGGATATCCCCAATTACTTATCTGTCTTTCTAAGGATTCAATGTTCTTTGAAATATCAACTTCCTGATTATGTAAAACCATTGCAACATAGTAATAAGGTGATGCCGGATTGTATTCTCCAAAATCTCCTGATTCATCTATAAAAACACTAAGTACTTTTTCCCTCATTAAGCCGCCCCTTCAATGTATAAAAATGGCGGGGTAAATCCCCGCCAGCCGGTGGACCAGGACCTCTCGGTCAGCCCGAATATTAATGCGCTTCACGCAACAGATTCTTATCTGTAAATATATTATATGTTATTTTAATTTAATTATCAACTGCTTTTTGCAATTTTTTTCCTACTCCTCAAACAAATCTTACAAAACAAATTGTTGTAGTCATTTATAACTTCCGCAAATTTATTTACCTTATATTCGCCAAAAATTCCTCTGCCTCATTTCGCCCTTTGAACACAAAAATGTTCTTATCTGAATACTTCTTAAGTAACTCTATCACAGCCGGCCTGTTAACGGAATTGTAGTTCTTAATAAACTCTATAAATTCCGTATCTTCTTCATCCTCTGCCTCCACCCAAGGCATATCTGCCCGCGTCTTACCCCTTCTGGCCTTAATACCATCCAAGCAAGTCTCCACCGGATAATCCAGGAAAATGCATGTGTCACACGCCTGTAACCTCAGTTCCATGGTAGAGGCATAATTACCGTCTATTATCCACTCCTTAGTCCCAATTGCCTTTGACAGCCTGTCCATAAAGACATCCCTCTCCACAATCGTCCTGTCTGCATTCCAATACATCATATCCAAGTGAAAAAGCGGAATGCCTGTAATATTATGTAGTTCTCTCGAAAAAGTACTTTTGCCGCTTCCCGGGCAACCGATTACGATGATTTTTTTCATAGTTTTTTTCCTGCAAATTGGATGTTAAATGCTATTTATATAACTTCACTCATTATTTCTTTTTTTCTTAATTCAACCATTTTTTTAGGAATAATAAATCCTCAGAAGCAGGATTATCGACCCTAAAAGTACATCCGCAAACATCGTCAAATTCTTTTCCGAATATTACTTTACGCCTTCCTCCATTGCAAGAACCGCAGTTTCCACAATGATCAACATATTTCCAAGCCTTTTCTTTAATCTCCTCTTTTTTTGAAGAATACTTAAGCCATTCTGAACTCATGTCATCTGACCAAACCGTCCAGTGATTTTCTTTTTCATCCGGATTTTTTATTGCAATAAAGCAGACACACTTATCATTATATTTAACCCAATAATATATTTTATCTTTCCAATAATCACAATTATCTTTAATAAAAATCATATTATTTCTTTCCAAATAACTAACAAATTCTATTGCAACTTCTTGCTCTTCTATGGATAATTCCCTAAAAATATAATCTTTAATATGTAGCATATACGTTGCTCTCCCTTATCATTTCATGCACACTCAAAGTTTTTTATTTTCCCGATACCTGAATAAAATCGATTTAAAACTTTGTAAACTCAATATTCTTGATGCGCTTGCCAAGCAATTTGTCGTTCTTCCTATAAACACTTCTAAAGCATGGCATTAGAATTACGTAAGAAAAATAATAATATTTCCATCCGGATCTTTTAAGCTTAATTCTTTCCCTCCCCACGCAGTTCTGATTGGTTTATCAATATTAATATTTTTGCTTTTTATTTCATCATATGTCTTTTCGAGATCATCTACTACAAAAACCAAAGTAATAAAACCTTCCGTAGACTTTCCCCACCTATTTTCATCCCATACACAGACACTTGTCTCACTTTCAGGGTTACCCAAATACCAACCGTCATATCTATCGTTTTTAACAAAAACAGGAACACCTATGGTTCGATAAAATTTTGCCAAACCTTCAGGATCTTTTGTTGATAGATTAACACACGCGAATCTTTTAATCATTTAATATTCCCTCCAATTTTTTATTTAAGAAATCAAAAATGGTCTACATACAAATTGTTTCTTATTTCTTCAATACAAATTATATCACAGTATGCAATGCTTGTGTAAATTGATTAGAATAATCTACTATAAATAAAAAAAGCAAACTTTTCAGTTCGCTTTTTTATTGCAGGTGGACTTACTTATGTGATACCCTTCTGCCCTATTATTATAAACCACAGCTGGATTTACGCATTATTGCTACCCTTCTGTACATTAAATATAACATATTTTCAAACTAATGTGGAATCACCTCACAGGCGATTCCATCGCTTTTACAACTTCCACTTAACGGTAGGACTCACCTTTAATATTATAATAACACATTTCTTAATTTAGTCAATAAAAACTTGTAATTTTTTTCCAATTTGTTTTTGGCAAATTATTTTCAAATTCCAATACACTTATCATCCGGAAACAGCGCAACTTCCTCATCCAACTTTTCGTCAGGCCTTAAAAACAACGCTCTTGACACTCTAAACCTTATGTTACAGTTAGGCGTAACGTCTCTCCTTGGCATACCGTAAGAACATGGTTTTCCGCCTGTAGGTTGTCCGACAATCGTTGCAATTCCATTATCTTTCAAAGTGACTGCAAATGTTCTGGCACTACTAAATGTCGTATTTGATACCCTACATATTAAATTTTTAGGAAACAATGCATCCTTCCTTTGGTTACAGATTATATCCGCTCTACTTGTAACAATTCTCGGATTCCCAGAAGAATAGTCAATCATCTCGTATCTGCTAAAACTATCTACATCAACATACTTTATAAATTCATCAATTACAGCCGAAGACCCACCCATATTTTTGCTCAAGTCTATTTCAAGCATTTCTATATCTTTTTCATTACAAAGTATTGCCAGTTCATTCAATGTATCTGTATATTGTTTATCACAAATACACTCATCAAGATGAAGCACTGCCTTATCATCTTGAAGCTCATAATACACAGAATTTCCTTCACAAAAATCCAGAAAACCATCGTACTTTGTAAGCACACACTGCTTTGTACGTTTTGTCCTGTCTACGAGAAAAACAATTTCAAAAACTTGTTTGTCACCAAATAACTCTGCTAAATTCATTTTACTGAAAATGTGATAATTCATATATGGATACTCAATCATTCTGCTTTTAACAAGAAAAATATTTTCATGCGGAATCCTATTTGACATCCGTTCAAGTATCTGCTCAATTTCCGTCTCTTCAATGGCTATAATTTCTGAGCCTGCCTTTATATCCTCATAATCTTCTTTCAAAATAAGTTTGTTATCTTGCCATTCACAAGTAATCCTTAAGCAATAATCTTGCGTTGTATATGGCATTTCAATGTTAGTATGACCATCTTCAAAAAAGGTTGTTAATTCCGTCATCGCATTAATTAACGATGTATAATCAACAATATTCTCTCGAAGCTTTTTATAAAGCTTATCAAACTCTGCAATTTCTTTATTCCTACTAAACGAGGGATGCAGTTTTAATGCATTATATAAATAATCGAAATCTCCCAAGAAACTTTCTATATTCATATAGATATCTCCTTAACTTCTATGAATACTTACCCAATATTTTCTTATAAAATCTATACACAACATATATCCCAACCGTGCAATCAAAGCAAAGCAACACAATACCTACAACCGGCGCAATTAAAAATCCGACTCCGGTAATTAGAAAAACAACAGCACACCATTTATACAGTTTAGCCATCTCGATATTATATTCGCGCACATTTTTAACCTTATCTTTTAATGTCTTATCACCTGACCAAAAATTAATCGGATCTCTGCCGTCCTTATCATATTTTGAAATTATTAAAAATGGTACTGCACACATCAAGCAGGCAACAAATGCTATTATTCTTCCAATCATATCTTTATCCCCCTTTTTATAAATATTATACCATACTTTTCCTTAACCACAAACAACAAATATCGCCTCAGGGAATTTCTTCCAGATATTGTATTTAATTTCATATTGTGTTACAATCTAATTGTATAATCGAATAGAAAGCGGATGCTTTTTCCGATGTTGATGCCCTCTAGTACATAAGGAGGGTGATGCCCATGAACGCAATGGAAGTTTTGACTTTATTGTTGGTAGTTTTTGCGGCTCTGTCTTTTATAGATAATCGTTATAACAAAAAGAAATAAGCATCCCTACACCGTCCAAAGTTAGGATGCTTATTTCTTAAGAATCATAAACCGAGGGCAATCGGATATTGCATCCGATAACCTTTCTAATTTGATTATACACTAGGAGGCTTGAGAAATCAAGTCTCCTTTTTATCCCGTCACCCTTCTATACAACCGCGCAAAATACCAAATCTCCGCAATAGCCGTAATCGTCCATGAAAAAACATACAGCAAATACAACGATGTAATCGTTTCAAAGAATGCGAATACCGTATAAATCCAAATAAGCCTGAACACGCATGATCCCATAATTACAATTATTGTCGGTACTGTGGTCTGTCCCAGACCTCGGGAAGCTGCGAGCGTACTGTCCATAAATGCCGACACCCAGTAACTTAAGCTCATAACAACAAGCCTGAACATCCCTGCCTCTATAACGGCCGCATCATTTGTAAAAATTCGTAAAAACGGTCGTCCAAACAGCACAAGACTTACACCAAGCGCGAGTGCCATTACTGCCGCATATAAAGTACTGATAAAATAACTTTTTAAAATACGGTCTTTTTTACCGGCGCCAAAGTTTTGACCGATAAAAGTCGCTCCTGCCGTATAAAAAGCTGCCATCATCTCGTACACTAAACCGTCTGCATTGGCTGCCGCCGCAGTTCCTTCAACAATAACTGTATCAAATGAATTTACGCCTGTCTGCACAAACAGATTCGCAAACTGGAAAACAGCATACTGCATAGCTGAAGGTATGCCCAGGCGTAACAGCTTTCCTGAAATTCCTCCGGACACCTTAAGCTTATTCAAACGCAGGGCATAATCCCCCTGACTTTTAAGCAATGTCCATATAAGCAAGCCTGCAGATACACACTGTGAAATTGCACTGGCCCATGCCACACCTGCAACGCCCATTTTAAATACAATAACAAATATCAGGTTCAAAATAACATTTAATACACCTGCGATACTTAGATAATACAACGGACGCTTGGTGTCACCTATTGCACTTAAGACAGCATTACCGTAATTATAGAGTGCAATTGCCGGCGCACCGAGAAAATATATTCTGAAATAAAGCACGGCTCCGTCAAGCAACTCCGGTTTTGTATGCATCGCCACCAAAATCTTTTCTGCAAATACAAAACAAAAAACAGATACAAAAACACCTGCAATAAGTGTAATTACAGCCGAAGTATGTACCGTGTCAGAAGTCTTCTTTGAATTCTTCTCGCCTATCGCCTGTGCCACAAGTACATTTACACCGCCCGCAAGACCTATAAGCAAGCCAACAAACAATGTTACGAGAATTGTTGTCGAGCCGACGCTTCCAAGTGCGCTCGGGCCCGCGAACTGTCCTACTACCGCAATATCCGTTAGATTAAATACTACCTGCAACACATTCGTAAACATGAGTGGCACACTATATTTCCATATTTGTTTCCACAGAGAACCCTGTGTCATATCCTGCTCGTATTTTTTCATATCAATATCCGTACTTCTTTCTATTTACCACAAATAAACTTACAGTTACTACAAGTGCCATTATTTCTGCCACGATAATTGACATCCAGATGCCGTTAAGTTCAAAAATAATCGGCAGAATAAGTACCGCCGCAATCTGGAACAACAATGTTCTTAAGAATGAAATTATCGCCGATACAAGACCGTTTCCAAGTGCAGTAAAAAATGACGACCCGTAAATATTGAGTCCCATCACAAGAAAAGACAGACTGTATATTGCAAATCCATTTCTTGTCATTTCAAACAATTCTGCGTCGTAGCCTACAAATATTCCTGCAAGAACTCCCGACAGCATAACTGCCGCTATGCACATTAAAATTCCTGCGAAAATATTGAACCCGATACTTTTCTTAAAAACATTCTTCATCTCCGGGCTGTTGCCTGCTCCGTAATTATACCCGATAATAGGTGCACTTCCAATAGAATATCCCAAAAATACAGCCACAAAAATAAAGTTAACATACATAATTACTCCGTATGCCGCAACGCCGTTTTCACCTGCATATTCCATAAGCTGCAGGTTATACAGCATATTTACAATTGACATGGAAATATTGGTCATAAGCTCTGAAGAGCCGTTAAAACAGGTCTTCCCGAGTATCCTGAAATTAATCTTAGATGTCACCAGCTTTAACTCGCTGTTATTTTCTCTAAGAAAATATATAAGCGGAATCAAACCACCGACAAACTGGCTTACGCCTGTTGCAAGTGCAGCACCTACAACACCCCATCTGAGCACACCGATAAGCACAAAATCCAGCACGACATTTGTAAGACCGGCAGCTATCGTTATAATAAGTCCGAGCTTCGGTTTTTCCGCAGTAACAAGAAAGCTCTGAAAAACATTCTGTAGCATAAACGCTGTAATCGCAACAAGCAGAATTCTTCCGTAAGTTACACAATGTTCAAGCAAATCCTCAGTTGCACCCATCGCTATTGCGATATTTCTTGTAAAAATAATTCCGAGCACAGACAAAATTACACCGACTATGATAGTTACCTTTATAAGCATGGAGAAAATCTCGTTGGCCTCTTTTTTCTTACCTTCACCAAGCTTCATCGCAACAAGTGCACTTCCACCTGTTCCAATCATGAAACCGAAACCTCCGAGAAGCATGGGAAAAGGCATTATAAGATTAACTGCCGCAAACTCTGTCTTACCAACATAATTTGATACAAAGAAACCGTCTACAACGCCGTATATTGATGTAAAAATCATCATGACTATTGACGGAATTACAAACCTGAAAAGTCTCCTAAAACTAAAATGATCCGATAATTTTATTTCCATAATGTTTCACCTCTTGTAAATTACACATTGTAGACCATGCTGTACTACTACTTATATCGTAACAAAAAAGCCGGATAAGAAAACAGACATCTCAGCCTGTAGCCTTATCCGGCATAACATTTCCTGCGAATGTCCTGCCCTCCGCGCCAGCAATAGTTACTATATCACAAACACTATATACTTTCAAGTGCTTGAAAATTTTTATTCGAAGTGTTCCGATAGTCTTTACTCTAATAACAATTCATCCACTGTAACAAACTCATATCCACGTTCTTTAAAATAATCCACAACCTCTAGTGCCGCTTCTACAGATGTCTTATAAACATCATGAAGCAAAATAATATCTCCGTCTTCTGCGTTATGACAGATATAACTCACTATTCTTTCTGTATCCTTGCCTTTCCAATCAAGCGGATCAATATCCCAAAGTACAGCCGTCATATCAATGTTCGTTGCAATATTTTCATTCCAACATCCAAACGGAGGTCTTATATACTCCGGCATATGCCCTGTTATATTAAAAATTTTCATATTGGTAGAAGTTATTTCCTCACTGGCTGCCGCAGAATTAAGAAGTGTAAGCTGAACATGTGAATCCGTGTGATTGCCAATAAGATGTCCGTCTTTCTGCATTCTGCTTACAATTTTCTCGTTACCGTCGATATTGCAGCCCAGAAGAAAAAATGTCGCCACAACTCCTTTTTCACGCAAACCGTCAAGTAACTGCTCCGTAAACACAGAGTGCGGTCCATCGTCAAATGTAAGTGCAATCCGCGGCGAATCCTCTACAATCTCATGTGAATCTGCTTTCCAAAAAACTTCCGGATTATTATTCATTTGCCACACTACCTCATGCAAAAAAACAGAAAAAAACAATATGGCACTAAATTTCTTTTTAATACTTTTCATACAAGCCCCAAAACAGCTTTTTTTAATTATACGCAAAACAGGCAATAAAAAGCACCGTCTGTCTAAAACAAACGGTGCTGTAATTAACTTATTATTCGGGACTGTAGTTAGGAGCTTCCTTCGTAATATGGATGTCATGAGGATGACTTTCCTTAAGTGAAGCAGCTGAAATCTTAACAAACTGCCCTGTCTCCTGAAGTACCGGAATAGTCGGTGCTCCACAGTAACCCATACCTGAACGAAGACCGCCAAGCATCTGGAAGATTGTATCTTCAACTGTTCCCTTATATGCAACTCGTCCTTCAACGCCTTCCGGAACAAGCTTCTTAGCATCTGTCTGGAAGTAACGGTCTTTGCTACCGTTCTCCATAGCTGCGATTGAACCCATACCACGGTATACCTTGAACTTTCTACCCTGGAAAATCTCAAATGTTCCCGGGCTCTCGTCACAACCTGCAAGTACACTACCCATCATACATACATTACCGCCGGCTGCAATAGCCTTAGTAACATCGCCTGAGTACTTGATACCGCCGTCTGCGATAATCGGAACGCCATATTCCTTGGCAACTTCGTAGCAATCCATAATTGCACTGATCTGCGGCACGCCGATACCTGCAACAACACGTGTTGTACAGATTGAACCCGGTCCAATACCAACCTTAACCGCATCTGCGCCTGCTTCGATAAGAGCCTTGGTAGCTGCGCCTGTTGCAACATTACCTGCGATAACCTGAAGTTCGGGAAATCTCTCTTTAATGCTCTTAACTGCTGTAATAATGTTCTTGGAATGTCCGTGTGCAGAGTCAACAACAATAACGTCAACCTTAGCATCAACAAGTGCTGCAACACGATCAAGCATGTTAGCTGTAATACCTACTGCCGCACCGCAGAGAAGTCTGCCCTGGTCATCCTTAGCAGATAACGGATACTTAATCTGCTTTTCAATATCTTTAATAGTAATCAAACCTTTAAGGTTAAAATCATCGTCAACAATCGGAAGTTTCTCTTTTCTTGCTTTGGCAAGGATAGCCTTAGCCTCTTCAAGTGTAATGCCTTCCTTAGCTGTAATAAGTCCTTCGGAAGTCATAGATTCTTTAATCTTCTTGGAGAAGTCTGTCTCAAACTTCAGGTCACGGTTAGTAATAATACCTACAAGCTTCTTGCCCTCGGTAATCGGAACACCTGAAATTCTGAACTTAGCCATCAAGTCGTTAGCATCTTTAAGAGTATGCTCAGGTGAAAGTGAAAAAGGATCTGTGATAACACCGTTCTCTGAACGCTTAACCTTATCAACTTCATCAGCCTGCTGCTCAACAGACATGTTCTTATGGATAATTCCTATTCCTCCCTGTCTTGCCATAGCAATTGCCATTCTGTGCTCCGTAACAGTATCCATGCTGGCACTCATAAACGGAATGTTCAAGCGAATCTTCTTGGTAAGCCATGTTGAAACATCAATCATGTTCGGAGTTACTTCCGAATAAGCCGGCACCAATAACACGTCGTCAAATGTAATGCCGTCACCGATAATTTTACCCATGTGTTTGTCCTCTCTTTCTCAATATAAAAGTGTATTTCAGATTTAATTGTCTTATATTATCAAATAAAATATCCACTGTCAACCGATTTAAAATTTTTTTCAAAACTTTTTATTACAATATAACTTTTCTCGGCGAGCTCATTCTCATATCATTAAGTATTCTGTCATTAGGCTCCAAAATGACCTTAATCATCTCATTCTTAACTGTTCCATACATAACGTAGCGGCCTGTGCTTGCCTTATCGCCTGATGAGAAATCGAATGTCTTGCAGGTCTTATTATTGTAGCTGTCAAGATAGTGTGAAGCTTCCGGTGCGATAATCTCCAGATGATTCATATCAAAAGTAAGTGCTCTCTTTCTCTTAGCCTGATTAATAATCTTGTCAATATCAAGTTCTCCGTTAACATATATATACTCAAACTCAAGATTAACACTGGCCGAGTATAAATAAAAACCAACTCCGATTGCTATGGCTATGATAAATATTACCACATGAAATGTAAGTATCGCCAATGTGAGTGCAATCATCATTGCCGCAAAAATTAAAATCTTAACCGGGAATGCATATGCCGGTGTCTTACGCTTAACCAGCCATTCTGAATATAAATCACCCATTAATATCTTCGTATGACGCGCAATCGGATTATGCTGCATCATACTCTCCTTTCTTCTGAATAAAGTTTAAAATTATTATACCTAAAAATCCTCAAATATGGAAGATTGAAATTATAAAATTTTTATATACGACGAATGCCTATCTCGAAAAACCTTCGGTTTTCCTGTTAGACTCGCAAATTCGCGCTTAAGCGTCTGCTACGCAGACAATTTGCAATCGACGAATGCCTATCTCGAAAAACCTTCGGTTTTCCATGTTAAACTCGCAAATTCGCGCATTCGCGCTTAGACGTCTGCTTCGCAGACAATTTGCTCGTTAACGGCGCCGAAAAACAAATGTCGCGACAACTCGGGATTCCGAGTTGTCGCGCCGCTTGTTTTTCTTATGCGCCTGTTACATCATGCCCATTCCGCCTGCACCTGCGGGCATTGCGGGAACATCCTCTTTAATTGTTGCAACAACTGATTCTGTTGTAAGAAGTGTTGATGCAACGCTGTTAGCGTTCTGAAGAGCGCTTCTTGTAACCTTGGCAGGATCAAGGATACCTGCTTCAATCATGTTAACGTACTCTTCCTTGTATGCGTCAAATCCATATCCCGGATTCTGCTCTTTAACCTTATTGATTACAACTGAGCCTTCAAGACCTGCATTTGAAACAATGCTGAAAAGCGGAGCTTCAAGAGCCTTAAGAATAATCTTAACACCTGTCTTCTCATCGCCTTCAAGAGTCTCTGCAAGCTTAGCAACTTCTTTTGCTGCGTGGATGTATGCTGAACCGCCGCCTGCGATAACACCCTCTTCAACAGCAGCCTTTGTAGCAGCAAGAGCATCTTCCATACGAAGCTTCTTTTCTTTCATCTCTGTCTCTGTAGCAGCACCTACACGGATAACTGCAACACCGCCTGCCATCTTAGCAAGTCTCTCCTGTAATTTCTCTCTGTCGAACTCAGAAGTTGTCTCCTCAATCTGTGCACGAATCTGTGCAACTCTTGCTGCGATTGCAGCCTTATCACCTTCACCGTCAACGATGATTGTATTTTCTTTCTGAACCTTAACAGACTTAGCGCGTCCGCACATCTCAAGTGTAGCTTCTTTAAGGTCAAGACCAACTTCCTCTGAAATAACCTGACCGCCTGTAAGGATTGCAATATCCTTAAGCATTTCTTTTCTTCTGTCGCCGTAGCCCGGAGCCTTAACTGCAACTACGTTAAATGTTCCTCTTAACTTATTAACGATAAGAGTGGTAAGAGCCTCACCCTCAACATCCTCAGCAATGATGAGTAATTTAGCACCTGACTGAACAACCTGCTCAAGTAAAGGAAGAATTTCCTGAATATTGGCAATCTTCTTATCTGTGATAAGAATGTACGGATCCTCAAGAATTGCTTCCATCTTATCCATATTGGTTGCCATGTAAGCTGAAATATATCCGCGGTCAAACTGCATACCTTCTACAAGGTCGAGTTCTGTCTGCATTGTCTTAGACTCTTCGATTGTAATAACACCATCGTTAGAAACCTTCTCCATTGCGTCTGCAACAAGGCTTCCAACTTCATCGTCACCTGCTGAAATAGCTGCTACTCTTGCAATCTGGTTCTTGCCGTCAACCTTGCTGCTCATAGCTGCAATAGCTTCAACAGCTACATCCGTAGCCTTCTTCATACCTCTTCTTAAAACGATGGGGTTAGCACCTGCTGCAAGGTTCTTCATACCTTCGTTAATCATAGCCTGTGCAAGAACTGTAGCTGTTGTTGTACCGTCACCTGCAACGTCATTAGTCTTGGTTGCAACTTCCTTAACAAGCTGTGCGCCCATGTTCTCGAAAGCATCTTCAAGTTCTACTTCTTTTGCGATTGTAACACCGTCATTAGTGATGAGCGGAGCACCGAAAGATTTGTCAAGAACAACATTTCTTCCCTTCGGTCCAAGTGTTACTTTTACTGTGTTTGCCAATTTATTAACGCCTGCTTCCAAAGCGGCTCTGGCTTCTGCACCATACTTAATTTCCTTTGCCATTATAATGACCTCCTAAAAACTTATAATTATTCTACGATTGCAAGAATGTCGTTCTGCTTAACAACGATATACTCAACGTCGTCAATCTTAACTTCTGTTCCTGAATATTTAGCGAAGATAACTTTATCTCCTACCTTAACCTGCATTGTAATTTCCTTACCGTCAACAACACCGCCCGGTCCTACAGCGATAACTTCTGCCTGCTGCTCTTTCTCTTTTGCCTGGCCTGTTATAACGATTCCTGATTTTGTAGTTTCTTCTGCTACGAGCTGCTTCAATACAACTCTGTCACCTAAGGGTACTAATTTCATTCTGATATCCTCCTTTTATTATTAGCACTCTTTGTAGTTGAGTGCTAAACAATTAGTTATATAATAATTACTTTCCTTTGAATATGCAAGGGTAAATTTGCTTTTAAACAGTTATATATCTTTTACTTTTCTCTCGTTTTCTCGTTTTTTCTCTCATTTTCTTGTTTTTGCCAATTAGTTTGGATTTTATATTTTTTTTATAAATCACCGGACAGCCACTTGTTTTTTCCCGGCATTGGGCACTCCTGGTCCTTTCTTTTGGCACGAGCCAACACAAAACAACCGCAATATCTGCACGTAGGACCCATCCTGCCGTCGCAATCTTCACAAATTGCAAGCCGTCTCTCATATTCTTTATCTTCGACACATTCCCCCGCAGGTATACCTTCAATATATCTTGCAATGGCATCAAACATCTTGTCCTGCTGAATCTTAGGCGGTATATTACAATTACATATCTTGATATTTTCACTTTCCTGCATATTTTTTCTCCTTCCCGTAAAATATTTACAACATACCCCTTTTCTTTTTTGCCAAAAAGTATTACAATACTATCATGCGAATATATTTGAGAAAGGAGCTTATTATGAAAAAGAATACTATTGTTAAGATATTGACCGGCATAGTGGTCCTTGCCGCAATTATCGCCGGTGCATTTGTAATTTATAAGAACTTTATCGCAAAACCTGTTGACGATGAAGATTTTGACGATGACTTCGAAGACGAAGAAGACTGCGAAGATTTAAAACGCGAATATGTGTCAATTCCTTTTGAAGAAGGTGCTTCTGCTACAGCAGATGTTGAAGTTGCTCCCGCAGAAGACACAAGTGACATAACAGAATAAGCAATGTGATACCCGGGTATTAATTACCCGGGTATTTTTATAATTCTTAAGAAACATCGTATCTAAAAAGTTTGCAGTGCAAACTCTTTATTTCTTATCCTGCTCCGGCAAAATACCGTTCGTCTTTATCATCGCACGCTGTACCGCATCGCGCGAATTCTTCCACGGTTCGTCTTTGTAGCGATAATCGAACTTATTAACAAACCAGTCCACGTCACCAATCAGGCGCTCCATGTTCTCCACATAGATTCGTCCCGTCGCACGAACAAACTCCTTAAGTTCATCTCCCATAAGATTACGCGGAGCCTCATCAATAAGAAGTCCGAAATGGTCTGTACAAAATCCCTTGGACTCAAGATATTTCTTTTGAAAATTCTTATCATTCTGCCACAGATAAAAAATCGTAACTATGTAACGCTCAAAAAATCCATTCACTCTCTCACATACAAAACAGCTCTGATTAAGTCTCTTTATATATGAAACCATAGGGTTCTCTTCTTTCTTCTTAAGAAAACCGCCGCCCTTAAACGGACTGTTAATCATCTTCTTAAGGTCCCTTGTGGTCTTCTGCATATGTGTCTGAAGTACAAGCGCCAGTCCGAGTCTGTTGTTCTCGTCCCAAAGCATCTGCATGTGCGGCTTACAAAAACCCACTCTGTCAGTCTCCATTCTCACATCATCTTCCATATAGCTCGGACCCATGGCATACTCAACCGATGCCTTTTCAAGGCTTCGCCACATCGAACATACGGGACATTCTCCTCCTTCATCAAACGCATCATTAACCGGAATGGTATATAATTGTTCTTTCATTTTTGCCTCCCTAATTACTTTATGTCCTGTAAAACCTTACCCCACACTTCCTTAAGCAGGGCAAGTCCTTCTTTAATCGACTGCTCTGACATTTTGGCATAACCAAGCAAAATCGTTGCCCTGTCGGGACTTCCACTGTAATAATATGCTGAAAGTCCATAAACCTTAACTCCGGCATCGCGTGCCGCAGCAATAAGTGTCTGCTCATATTCTATTCCTACCGGAAATTCAATCAAAATATGTGTTCCGGCATTTTCTCCGTGTACTTTATACTCAAACGGAAACTTGGCCAGTCCTTCAAGAATACAATCATGCTTTGTCTTATATATCGTACGCATCCTGTTAAGATGTCTCTCAAAATATCCACCTGTAATAAATTCTGTAAGAATCCTCTGGTCAATTCTTGACACTGTCGATGAATAGAAGCCAATATTACTTCGATACTTCTTAGCCAGTTTATCCGGAAGCACCATATAGCTTACACGAATCGCCGGTGCTACCGAGCGCGAAAAAGTTCCCATATATATAACTTTGTCTCCGCTATCCGTTCCCTGAAGTGCTGGAATAGGTTTACCTTTATAACGGAACTCACTGTCATAATCATCTTCAATTATATATCTGCCTTCCTTCTCGCCTGCCCACGAAAGAAGCTCAAGCCTTCTCTTTATAGGCATTACTGTTCCGAGCGGGTACTGATGGGACGGCATCACATATGCAATATCAATATCCTCATCTCCCCTAAGTGACAAAAGGCTCATACCCTGGCTGTCCTGCTCTACGGGTTTAACCGTAAAGCCCTGACTTTTGAGCACTCTTGCCGCTTGCAGATATGTCGGATTCTCCACTGCCACAACACTTTTGCCCAGAAGCTGTGCAAGCAGCATAAGCAAATACTCATTACCGGCTCCCACAACCATCAAATCAGGTGTAGCCTTAACACCTCTTGCATAATGCAGATATTGGCATATAGCCAATCTAAGTTCTTCATCGCCTTGCGAATGACCGTTACCAAAAAGCTCCTTATTATCCTCCTGCAGGATATTCCTTGTTATCTTACGCCACACTCCGTACGGAAAATTCTCAAGATCAATACCCCTCGGAGAAAAATCATAAAGGCAGGCAGTCTCCAAAATCACCGGATTCTGCTCTGCCTTTGTGTCCTTTGGTATATCACTCTGAGTTAATTCCTCAACCTGCGCAACAAAATATCCCTTATACGGCTGTGAAACAATGTACCCTTCCGCCAAAAGCTGCTCATATGCCATCTCAACAGTGCTTCTGCTGATCTGCAAATTCCCGGCAAGCTTTCTCGTAGACGGAACCCTCTCTCCTGCCGGCAGGCCGCCTCTCTTAATCTCTGCCTTCATGAAGCGATAGATTTGCTCATAAATCGGTTCTTTTAAACCCGAATGAATCGGAATGATTAAATCATTCACGCCCTATCATCCTTCCTATTTGCTCTCCATAATAAGATCCTTAAGCTCTCTTGCCTTTTCTTTAAGTCTACCCTGCGCATTCTTAGACACAATTACCTCACCAAGCAGCTTAAGTGCCTGTGCCCTGTCACCTGACCTTCTTGCAAGGTCTGCCAAAAGATAAATCGTAGTCATCTCATCCATACCACACATCGGAAAAGTCTCTGACTGAACCGCCGCTGTAAATCCCATATATGCCTGTTTTATGTATGAAAGTTCTTCTTGTTTAAGAGCTACAACCTCTTCTTTACTAAACTTCTCAAGTTCTGAAGGAGTCTCAAGTCTTCCTCTGATAACCCAAGCCATCTTAAGACAAATATATGCCTTCTCACTGTTCTTTCCCTTCTTAACTACAGCATTTGCAAGAGCCAGCTTCAAATTCATCATAGCTTCATCATAAGTAATAATCGGTTTTGTCGAAGCCGGAAGCCCCTTAAATCCTGCACTTATATTCTCTTTAATTAACTTACGCTGCGGTGCCGTGGTCATCTCAAAATACCTTGCAAGGGCGGCGTATCCACATGCCGGACACACAATTGCATCATACTTATTAACATCTATATTGGCATACTTAGCTCTCAAATCAGTATCAGAACCAACCATCTTAGCCTTACCTGCTCTGACAGTCTTCGTAGTAAATGCCTTATCACAAAGAGGACATGTATGAGTCTTATCAAAGATCATCTCTGCTTCGAGTTCTTCCGGAGTCTGCTGTTTAGCCTGTTCTTTTACCTTGGCCTTACTGTCATCCTCTGTCTCGAAGATATTCCCTACATTACCAATCCCCAACTTCTGTAAATCAGAAAAAATATCTGCCATACCAATTCTCCTTTTCACAACTTCTGCGATATTACTTATATCATAACACGTTTACACGAATATTGCCACATCATTTTTGCCAAATTTATTTATTATATAGGCGATGATGTCCGGCATATTCAGAAGGTGAAGTTCCTTTTATTTTGTGAAAAGCCTTTGAAAAATATAAACTGTTGTCATAGCCTACGGAGTTCGCAATTTCCGTAATCGAAAGTGACGAATGTTTCAACAAATTACATGCATGATTAATACGGCACTCTGTCAGATATTCCTTCGGTGAAATATGATAATGTATCTGGAACTGCCTAAACAGATGGCTCCTGCTTATTCCTACATACCGCGCAACATCATCTATAGATATCGGATATGAATAGTTAGAAGAAATAAATTCAATCGCGGCCTTTACATAAGAAGTATCCGATACTCTTTTTTTGCCCAAACTTTCAGCATTTTCAAAAAGTATGGAAAGCATAAGATAAAGCTCGCCCGTCATTTTTGCAGCATGAGCAACCGAAGTGCCACGTGACTGATATATCGCCAATAAAGATTGTTTTAGCTGTTCTCCAAGCTCTCCCGCATGTATAAACGGCTGCTCATAAGAAAATGCCGTGTTTTGAATAAGTGCATGTGCTTCCGTCCCATGAAAACCCACCCAGTAATATTCCCAGGGATTATCTTCATCAGCACGATAGGTTATGGCTGAATCGGGATATACCAAGAAAGCATCACCTGCAGTAAGTGTAATTGTTTGTTCACCATAATGATAGGTTCCGCAGCCACTCACTATATAGTGGAGCAAATAATGGTTACGGACACCCGGCCCCCACTGATGAAGCGGTGAACATTTTTCATAGCCTGTGTTGTAAACACAAAGCGAAGTCATTTCTTTTTCTTTGACAATATATGATTCTTTAAAAGTATTTTCAGACATAGAATCCTCCTTCTGCACCTGTGGTTCAAAAAAACATATCTCAATATAATGAGACAGTTATCATAAAACTTTTAAATACATGCACCGTATAATTCAGTATTATACAATATAAAAGCCTGCTCATGCAACAAAATTACATATATAATAAACATTTTTGCATTGTAATTAAGGCAATAATATTCAATAATATAAATAACAAATCAAAACATAGGAGGAATATGTTATGAAGATTCTGGTTTTGGGCGGAGCAGGCTATATCGGCTCACACACAGTGTATGAATTAATTGATAAGGGTGAAGATGTTGTAATTATTGATAATTTGGAAACCGGACATATTGAAGCGGTTCATCCTAAGGCTAAGTTCTATCAGGGCGACATCCGCAACCGTGAATTTGTGGACAGCGTTCTTGATAACGAGAAGAATATTGACGCGGTAATTCATTTTGCAGCCAACTCACTTGTCGGCGAAAGTATGGTTAATCCGCTTAAGTATTATGATAACAATTTGTGCGGAACTAAAGTACTTCTTGAGTCACTTGTAGCACACGGAATCGATAAGATTGTATTCTCATCAACAGCAGCAACCTACGGCGAGCCTGACAAGACTCCGATTATGGAGGGCGACCGTACAGAGCCGACCAACACATACGGCGAGACAAAGCTTGCCATGGAGAAGATGTTTAAATGGACAGGAGTTGCTCACGGTTTAAGATATGTATCCTTAAGATACTTTAATGCATGCGGTGCTCATCCGAGCGGCAAAATCGGCGAGGCTCACAATCCCGAGACACACCTTATTCCGCTTATTCTTCAGGTACCTAACGGCAAACGTGAGGCAATCAGCATTTTTGGTGATGATTATCCCACAAAGGACGGCACATGTATAAGAGACTATATCCATGTACTTGACCTTGCGCAGGCTCATATCCTTGCAGTTAAATACCTCATGGAAGGCAACGAAAGCAACGTATTCAACCTTGGTAACGGCGTAGGCCATTCTGTACGCGAAGTTATTAACGCTGCTGAAAAGGCAACAGGTCAGAGCATTAAAGTTCAGATGGCAGAAAGACGTGCCGGCGATCCTGCAATCCTCATTGCATCCAGCCAGAAAGCGAAGGATGTTCTCGGTTGGAAACCCGAGCATGACGATATTGAAGAGATTATCGCAAGTGCTTGGAACTGGCACAAGAATCATCCCAACGGATTCAACTCATAATTTTTGACAAATTCAAAGCGCGCATTTACCGTACTTCCACACGGTATGCGCGCTTATTTGTATTATTTTACTGCCTTAAGTTCGTCATCTTCAACAATTATTTTAATAGTGTCGCCCATCGAAACATTACCTTCAAGGATCAGTCTTGCCGCAAGTGTCTCAACCGTCTTCTGAAGATATCTCTTAAGCGGTCTTGCACCGTAAACAGGATCATAAGAACGGTCTATAATAACTGCTCTTGCTTCATCTGACAAAATGATTTCAAGTTCTCTGTCCGCAAGACGCTTATTTACATCAGCAACCATAAGTTCAATAATATTGCTGATATTATCTTTGGTAAGCGGTTTGAACATAATCATCTCGTCAAGTCTGTTAAGAAACTCCGGTCTGAAATGTCGTCTTAATTCACCTGTTACCGATTCCTGACACGCCTCGGTAATCTCACCTGTCTCATCAATTCCGTCCAAAAGGTATGCCGAACCGATATTGGAGGTCATGATAAGCACAGTATTCTTAAAATCAACCGTTCTGCCCTGTGAATCAGTGATACGACCGTCATCAAGCACCTGCAAAAGAATATTGAACACATCGGGATGTGCTTTCTCAATCTCGTCAAAAAGCACTACAGAATAAGGTTTTCTTCTTACTGCCTCCGTAAGCTGTCCGCCCTCTTCATAACCAACATATCCGGGAGGAGCTCCGACAAGTCTGGATACGGAATGCTTCTCCATATATTCACTCATATCGATTCTTACGATATTCTGCTCATTATCAAACATCTGCTCAGCCAGAGCCTTCGCAAGCTCTGTTTTACCGACACCTGTCGGGCCGAGGAACATAAATGAACCAATCGGCTTGTTCGGATTCTTAATGCCTGCCTTGGAACGCATAATAGCTTCCGCAACCTTACTTACAGCCTCGTCTTGTCCTATAACTCTCTTATGAAGCTCGGCGGCAAGGTGAAGTGTCTTGTTACGCTCACTCTCTGTAAGCTTGGCAATCGGAATTCCAGTCCATCTGGAAATAATTTTAGCAATCTCTTCGTCTGTTACACTTTCATGCAAAAGTGCATCATCACGCTTCTCTGCTGCCTTTTCCTCTGCAAGCGCAAGTTCTTTTTCAAGAGCAGGAAGCTTACCGTACTGAAGCTCTGCTGCTTTATTTAAGTCATACTGCTGCTGTGCAATCTGGATTTCTTTGTTAATGTTCTCAATATCTTCGCGAAGTTTCTGTACCTTCTCAACCGCACTTTTCTCGTTAACCCACTGTGCCTTACCTGCCGTAAGCTTTTCCTTAAGTTCAGAAAGCTCTGCCTGAAGAGCCTCAAGACGCTCCTGACTAAGTTTATCGGTCTCCTTCTTAAGTGCCGCCTCTTCAATCTCAAGCTGCATAACTCTTCTTGACAGTTCATCGAGCTCCGCAGGCATTGAATCAAGCTCTGTCTTAATCATGGCACATGCTTCATCCACAAGATCAATCGCCTTATCAGGCAAAAATCTGTCTGAAATATATCTGCTCGAAAGTGTAGCCGCACTTACAAGCGCAGAATCGGTAATCTTAACTCCGTGGAATACCTCATACCTTTCCTTAATACCACGTAAAATCGAAATGGTATCCTCAACTGTTGGCTCATCCACCATAACCGGCTGGAATCTTCTCTCAAGAGCTGCATCCTTCTCGATATACTGTCTGTACTCATCAAGGGTAGTTGCACCTATACAATGAAGCTCGCCTCTTGCAAGCATGGGCTTTAACATATTACCGGCATCCATAGCACCGTCCGTCTTACCTGCACCAACAATAAGATGAAGCTCATCTACAAAAAGAATGATTTCTCCGTCACTGCCACGCACCTCATCAAGAACTGCCTTAAGACGCTCCTCGAACTCACCACGGTACTTCGCACCGGCAACAAGCGCTCCCATATCAAGCGAGAAAATCTTCTTGTTCTTAAGTCCTTCAGGCACGTCTCCACGCACAATACGCTGTGCAAGCCCCTCTACAACCGCAGTCTTACCTACACCCGGTTCACCAATGAGCACGGGATTGTTCTTAGTTTTTCTTGATAAAATTCTGATAACATTTCTTATCTCGGAATCTCGCCCGATAACCGGGTCAAGCTTCTGTGCTCTCGCCTTCTCGACAAGGTCCTGTCCGTACTTCTCAAGAGTATCGTAAGTAGCCTCGGGATTATCCCCTGTGACCCTCTGATTGCCTCTTACGGTCGAAAGAGCCTGTAAAAATCTCTCCCTTGTAATTGCATATTCGCGGAATATCTCCTTAACCTCTTTGTTCGGAGCCTTAAGCATCGAGAGAAAAAGATGTTCAACCGATACATATTCATCACCCATATGCTTTGCTTCGTCCTCGGCACCAAGAAGCACTTTGTTAAGTGCCGCACTCATGTAAATCTGCCCGCCGGACACCTTCACTCTCTTCTTAAGCGCTTCATCAACACGCTTCACAAAATAATCCTTCGAAATCTCCATCTTCTCCACAAGACGCAAAATCAAACTCTCCGGAATTGTAAGCAGGCTGTAAAGTAAATGCTCCTGATCCACCTCCTGATTGCCGTAGTCGTACGCAATCTTCTCGCAGTTATTAACCGCTTCAATAGATTTCTTTGTGAATTTACTTATATTCATAAAAATCTCCCCTTTCAGGTTAAATATCTTATTTGTTCTATAACTACTATAACACATATAATAATTTTTGCAAGCTTTTTTTTATTTTATTGCAGATAGTTTTGAAGCATGTATTTCGGGCAATTATAAATTATATATTTTATGCTCCAATGTGCAGGGATAAGAATTCTTACGTATTCCTAAAATAAAGAATACTTATATTTACGCAACCGCCTCAAATGTGCCATCGTGGCACAGATGAGGCTTACACGGACATCGTGTCCGTGTATTGCTGATACAGATAGTAATACTTGAATTCTAATCCCTTCCCAAAGTCGCAAAATATATAATTTATAATTGCCCGAAATACATGCTTCAAAACGTCCGGATAATCTAAAAAAAAAGCTTACCTACATATACGCAGATAAGCTTAATTTCAAACTATATAATTGTCTGAATCTTACATGACTTCTCCTTGGAAAGGTCGATGTACTCTTCGCCTACTTTAACCACGGGTCTTGAGAGGTTAAATTTGTTAATCATAATAACCTCACCCTCTCTGCCGTCGCTTAAGCGTACAGCACTGTGATTATATGTATTGGCGATATTGGTTAAGAAAGTCATAATATACGGAGCTTCAAAAAGATACAAGCCGTTGTTCTCAAATTCTGCAATTACCTCAAACGGACAAATGGAATCGCGGTATACTCTCTCCGCTGTCATTGCATCATACACGTCTGCAATCGCAACAATCTTAGCAAGCTTCGGAATCTTATCTCCCATAAGCCCTGACGGATAACCGCTTCCGTCGCAACGCTCATGATGATTAAGTGCAACCTCACAGATTCTCTCATCCATCTTCGCATTGGAAAGTAATGTATATCCCTTAAGGGCATGTGTCTTCATTGTCTCATACTCTTTATCCGTAAGCTTATACGGCTTATTAAGAATGGTGTCCGGAATCTCCGTCTTACCGATGTCATGTAAAAGACCTGCAACTGCCAAAATCTCAAGTTCTTCCTTCGGAAGCTTAAGCCAACGTCCGAGCATAATTGAAACTATGGAAACATTAACGGAATGTGTAAATACCGTATCAGACATCTCACGCATATTGTGGAACATGTCCATAAGTCCGTATTTGCCTTCACGCTTAGCAAAAAGCATCATCTCATTACGGACAATATCTTCAAGGTCATCCTGCTTAAGACCACCAACAATAACCTTACCCATAATCTCATCGAGTTCCTTGGTGACTACAGTAAAGTCCTTCCTGAAATCCTTATATTCTTCGCTCTTTTTTACAAGTTCGGACAAGTGAGCATCTTCTTCATTTTCTATGCTTGCACCTTCAGTAACCTCAACAATATTAACAGCTGGAACTGAATAAAAGCGAAACTTTGCTATAATACGCTCTGACACAATCGTATTCTTCGGAACAAGCAACTGGTCAGTCATGGAATAAACATCATCTGCCAATATCATACCGGCAGCCAAATCATTTGTTTTAACGCGTCTTTTTGCCACTACAGGCGCACCCCCATTAAAGAATACATTTCTAATAATATTATTTTATACTTTTATCGA
This sequence comes from Lachnospiraceae bacterium, assembly GCA_015057505.1. Classification (GTDB taxonomy): domain Bacteria; phylum Bacillota; class Clostridia; order Lachnospirales; family Lachnospiraceae; genus SIG300. Next base: position 164,403 of record SVEG01000001.1, on the reverse strand, counting down.
CATAAAATCAAGTTTTTTGAATATTACACAGTGAATTTTAGTGCTTATATACTATATTTTCGCACTATTTTATACAAAAAAACTGCCGCATCCAAAGGATACGGCAGAAAATATCTTTATTTACATATTCTTAATACGTTCAATCGCAGCCAAAGTATTCTCATAGCTACCGAATGCTGTCAGTCTGAAATAGCCTTCACCGCTGGGTCCGAAGCCTGAGCCCGGTGTTCCTACGATATTAACCTTCTCAAGAAGGTAATCGAAGAATTCCCATGAAGTCATCTTATCAGGTGTCTTAAGCCAGATATAAGGAGCGTTAACTCCGCCGAATACTGTAAAACCTGCATCTTTAAGACCTTCTCTGATAACCTTGGCATTATTCATATAGTAAGCAATCTGCTCCTTTGTCTGAGCCTTGCCTGCCTCTGAATAAACAGCCTCGCCTGCTCTCTGGATAATGTACGGAGCACCGTTAAATTTGGTTCCGTGTCTTCTTGCCCACAATGCATTAAGAGACACATCGCCACACTTAAGCTCCTTCGGAACTACTGTAAAACCAAGTCTTGTTCCCGTAAAGCCTGCATTCTTAGAAAAGCTTCTAAGCTCAATCGCACAAGCCTTTGCGCCTTCGCACTCATAAATTGTATGCGGAACATTCTCCTCTGAAATATATGCCTCATAAGCCGCATCATAAATAATAACTGCGCCTACCTTAAGAGCATAGTCAACCCACTTCTGAAGCTCATCCTTGGTAATTGTTGCACCTGTAGGATTGTTCGGGAAGCAAAGATAAATCATATCCGGTGTCTCTGTAGGAAGCTCGGGTGCAAAATTATTCTCCGCAGTACAAGGCATATAAATTACATTGCTCCACTTCTCCTGTGCTGCTATGTACTCACCTGTTCTTCCTTCCATTGCGTTAGAATCAACATATACGGGATATACAGGGTCACAAACTGCAATTTTGTTGTTCTTGCCAAAAATCTCGCCGATGTTACCTGAATCACTCTTAGCGCCGTCACTTACAAAAATCTCGTCAACAGCAATATCAACGCCTCTTGCGTTATAATCATTCTTAACAATTGCACTTCTTAAAAACTCATACCCCAAATCAGGTGCATATCCACGGAAAGTATCAGAACTTCCCATCTCATCAACTGCTTTATGCATAGCATCAATTATGGCGGGAGCAAGCGGCAATGTAACATCACCAATACCAAGACGGATAACTTTCTTGTCAGGGTTAGCTGCCATAAAAGCATTTACTTTCTTGCCGATAGTAGAAAACAAATAACTACCCGGTAACTTCAAATAATTCTCATTAATCTGGAACATCTTAAATCTCCTCTCTATGTACACCTATTTGTGTACAGCAATCGTATTTATCATAACTGTACACTAAATTTTTGTCAATATTTTATAACAAAAAGTCGTCCGCCCCGTAATTCATGCGTTTACGGTGCGGACAACAAAATTACAATATTATATGCTATAAAGGAAATTGTAATATCACTTTAAAGAGATCTCCGTCAACACTTAGTGTGAAAGTTCCTCCAAGCAAATCCACGAGACTCTTGGCAATGGATAATCCAAGACCACTACCCTCTGTATTTCTGGAGCTGTCGCCTCGCACAAAACGCTCCATAAGCTCGTCACTTGAAACATTGAGCTCATACTTTGAAATATTACGAAATACAAAAACCGCTTCCTTTGACATCGCTTGAAGTTCAATATACACTCTCGTATCGGGCATAGAATACTTACATATATTGCCGAGCAGATTGTCAAATACTCTCCACAAAAGTCTTCCGTCAGTCATAATCGTAATCGGTTCTTCGGGTATACGCACTATCGGTGTAAGCCCTGCCGCATATATGCGTTCCTCATATTCTCCGACTGCTTGCGAAAGCAGTACCCCAAGCTCTGTCTCCTGTTTATCCACGGATATATTACCTGTAGAAGCCTTTGAAGCCTCCACCAAGTCCTCCGTAAGCTTTTTAAGGCGATTTGACTGTCTATCGAGCACTTCAAGATATTCCTGTGCTTTTTCATTGTCAAGCTCCTCTTTTTTAAGCAAATCAACGTAATTAATAATTGATGTAAGCGGTGTTTTTATATCATGTGATACATTAGTGATAAGCTCGGTTTTAAGGCGCTCACTCTTCATCTTCTCGTCAACAGCCTTGCTTAAACCTCCACCGATGCTGTTAAGCGTCTCGGCATGCTTTTTAATGTCCCATTGCATATATTTTGTGTCTGCTTTATAATTAATATCTCCCTCAGCAAGCTTTTCTGCTGCGATTCTAACCTGTTTAAAGTTAATAAGCACAATTACCAATACTCCCGCAACAAAAAGCTTTGCAAGTAACCATATCAATATGAAGCCGAAATAACTGCTTGACCAATAATAAGAATTCCCTACAAGCATCATAAACAGTTCAAAAAACGTCATTACAGCATATACAATTCCGACCTTCCAGAGAACATCGATATTTTTAAAAGCTATTGCTATAAGTCTGCCTACATATTTTATGCCCTTTATTACAAGCTTACATACCCGCACAATAAGCATATTGCTAAATACGGTCCCAAGCTTAAAACGTGTTGCAAAAGTCATGAAAGCTGCCATAACTGATAAAACCACACCGCTGCTACAAACAAATATCAATACACAATCCCATACAACATTGCGATAGTAATTATAATAGTATGACAAGTAAAGGTTATTATCCAAAATATCAATTAGCAATACCACAACAAATCCTATCGCAACAAGCAATACATCAAACGGTATCTTATCGAAGAAATTCTCGTTGACGCCCTCCTGTCCCTTCCTGTGACCGGCACTGCACATAAGAAACACAAATAAGAGTATCTCAAGCAAAATACTTCCTGCCAGTATAAATATAAGTGTATATTTATTATTATTAACAAAATCACCGAATTTCTCCGCAAGAACAAACTCATCGTTTGCAAGCTTCGGAGCCCTTACATATGCTTCGAAATAATACGAAGTATAATCTCCGTTTTCATCTGCTGCACTAAAAAATTCACCATTGGTATAAGAATATGTTCCAATATCACCTGTCCTGAAAATCACATTACCGGACATATCTTTTATAACACAATAATAATTTGTATTTTCTGCACTGTACTTCTTTTCAAAATTTTCTACTCGTTTTTGATAGTAATATGCATCTTTTCCGTCTGCATTATCTATTGCATCTTTCCAATCCATAAATTCATGTGAAAGTTCTGAACCATACCTCAACATTATACTTTCATATATGCTTTCTGTAATCGATGCATTTTTACCTGTATATATTCCCTCTTCATATAAAGCAACTATTCCGACAACACTTCCGACAGTAACCCAAAGCGACAATACAAAAAGAATTATCGCTACAACCTTTACGGTTATACTACTCTTGATTCTCTTCATCCGCTACTCTCTCCCTTTCTCCATCTTATAGCCCTGCCCCCAAACAACTTTAAGGTACTTGGGTTCTGCAGGATTTATCTCGATTTTCTCCCTCAAATGTCTGATATGCACCGCAACCGTACTCTCCGCACCAAATGCAACGTCCTTCCAAACCTTACTGTAAATTGTCTGCGGTGAAAATACTGTTCCCGGATTCTCCATGAAAAGCTTAAGTATCTCGTATTCCGTCGGTGTTAAATTAACCGGATTACCATCCGTTGTCACGGTCTTAGCCTTGTCATCAAGCTCAATCCTGCCTATGCGCAAAACTTCTTCCTTAACCTGCCCCGCACCAAGTTGCATATAGCGGCGAAGCTGTGATTTAACCCTTGCAATCATCTCAACCGGATTAAACGGCTTGGTTATGTAATCATCCGCACCGACCGTAAGACCGAGCACTTTATCCATATCCTCACTCTTTGCAGTAAGAAGTATTACCGGAACATTGGAAATTTCCCTTATTTTAACCATCGCTGTAAGTCCGTCCATTTGTGGCATCATAATATCCATGAGTACAAGGTGAACTTCGTTGTTCTTAATAGCCTCTATCGCCTCAAGCCCGTTATAAGCTTCAAAGGTTGTGAAGCCTTCGGCAGTAAGGTATATCTTAAGTGCAGATACAATGTCTTTCTCATCGTCACATATCAATATATTATACATAATAACTCTCCTCTTTACGTAAAGTGCTTAAGCATACGTTTATTATGCAATTTTTTGTTTTAAAATACAAGTGGGGAAAGTTTTAAGAAATGTTTAAGAAAAGGAACTGTTGCAAACATTTTTACAACAACTCCTATTTATCTAATCCTCAAATGCCCTAAGATACACATCCTCAAGGCTCGCTCTCGTACCCTCAAGCACCTCGCCCTCAGGCTTCTTCTCTCCGATAAGTCTCACTATAAACTTACCGTTATCCGTCGCACTGCTACCGATGTTACCGATACGGTAGTCCGCCTTGTACTTCTCAAGCCCTTCCCTGTCGGTCTCGACCTCGAACACATACGGCACAACTTTAGCTACAAGCTCCGCCGGCGTCCCGTGCCCGATAAGCACACCCTTCTTGAGAAGCAAAATCTCCTTAGAAATAAACTCGATATCCGGCACAACGTGAGTCGCAAGAATAACTGTTTTATCCATGCTGACCTCAGAGATGATATTACGGATTCTGATTCTCTCCTTCGGGTCAAGTCCCGCCGTCGGTTCATCCATAATAAGAATCTTCGGGTTGCCGAGAAGCGCCTGCGCAATAAGGATTCTCTGCTTCATACCACCCGAATACGCACCAAGCTTCTTATCCTCATGTCCCATGAGATTTACCATCTTAATAAGCTTCGGTATCTGCTCGTCGGCTTCCTTCTTCTTCATACCCTTAAGAGCCGCCATATAGTACATAAACCTTAGTCCCGAGAATGACGGGTACAGGTTCTGCTGCTGTGGCATAAAGCCTATCTGCTTAAGGTACTCCGGCCCAAGCTTCTTAATATCCTCGCCGTCGAAAGTAATCCTGCCCGACGTCGCCGCAAGATTATCCGTTATTATATTCATCATCGTACTTTTCCCTGCGCCGTTAGGACCAAGGAGTCCGTACACACCTTCCGTAAAAGTAAAGTTAAAATTGTCAAGCGCACGGTTTGAACCGTAGTCTTTGGTTAAGTTCTCTAATTTGAGTTCCATTATTACCTCCAAATCACTGTTGCATTTGTCTGTTTATGTCGTCAATAATCTCATTAATCCCTGCTTCTTCAAGCATGGAATTCATCTGGGCCATAACTCCGTCAATATCCTCATATTCACCAACCAAAAGCTTGCCCATATATGCGCAGTAGATTGCATTGATTGTTTTCATCTTTTCTGTATAAGCACTGACATCAATGTTGTGTGTTATAAGCGGACTTGCTTCATGCTTGGAGGATAATTCTCTTATTCCGGCAACCTTATCTTCTGGATCGAGATATGTGGATGGAATAAGGTTTATATTGGAAAAAGCAGCATACATGTCATTGTATGCCATGATTTCATTTCCTGTTTCCAAATCAAATAATTTGTTATCTTTGTATTCCCAATCCTTGCCTTCTATACCGAACATGAGAAGGTTACTTAACTTCTCTTCAGTATTGAGTAATAACAAAAGTTTAAAAGCTTCGTCTTTATATTGTGAACAGGAAGCTATTCCTGTAACATAGTTTTCAAGTGCAGAATAAGGTAAGTACGTTGTATTACCAATGATAATATCCCAAATTTCCGAATTAGAGCCATCTATAAATGCTACCTTTTTGTCGACTATTTGTTCGTAATTATATTGTTCAGACAAACTAAATACATGGTTCGATTTGGTTAAAATAGAACCATTACCGGATACATACCAACCTTTATCAACATATTTTTTTATTTGCTTCATTAGTGAAATAATTGCTTCTTCCTTGGCCGGATTTACAGCCAACCAGTTTCCATTATTATCTTTTTTAAAATAGATTGCATTGAGAAGATATCTTGGTCTGCCGCCTTCCGGTCTATAACCTATATTCCCAAGAGCATATTCAATATAATATCCATCCATATATATCGGAGCTAAAAAATTATTAGCTATAATAGGAATTACATCCTTAAAAGCATCTGCTCCGTTCACTGCTTCTATATCCTTTAAAATTGTTTCCAAATCATAGAATGAACACCGCTCGGGAAGAGTAATATTATATTTTTCGGCAACACTCTTTTCACAGTCTAATACAATTCTTTCACCTACCATTCCCGTCTGCGCGATGCCGTATATTTCGTTATTACGAGTAGTCTTTATCCACAACTCTTCAGGATAGATATTCCAAAGCTTCTCACCGGCTTCTGATTCAAGATATGGTGAAAGCGGTTCAAAAACACCATCCTTAACAAACTCTGTATAACACCTGGATGAGCCAGATGACAAAACATCTATCTGTTGTCCTGACTGTAACAAATCGCTTATGACATCATAATAATAATATTTTGAATGGGCTTTTTCAGAATAAATATGTAGTTCAACAGTAAAATCACAACCATACTCATTAACAAGCATTTCATTAAGAGCATTTATACTCTCGGCAGATGGAATATTCAAAAGATGATTGTAGCATACACACACCAGTGTTTTATTCACACCGAGTCTTTGGCTGTCTCCTTCGCCCCTGATTTCATTGCGTCTGGCAATACCCTTCTCTTCTTCTTTTATCTCAACATACGGAGGAGTAGATATGTCAGGAGGAGCCTCCAATGTAATCTTAGGCGTTGTATCCAATTCTGATGTTGTACTAAAAATCGTGGGACTTTCATCATTTTGCGCTTCAGTAGTTATGTCCGGAGACGTCGAAGTAGTATTGTCAGCAGCTTTGCCGCAACCAAGTGCAAAAATCAGTAATATAGTCATACACAGCAAAATAAACTTTTTCATATTTTAAATCCCCTCTCTTAATATCAGTTAATTCTCACCGAGAAAAGCAGCCATATTCATTATGTCATATCCAACAACCGTTATTCTACCATTTTCATCAGGTTCACTTTTTACAGACCATACAATCTTGTTCAGGTAACCGTTATATGTATGAATACCTCCGATTGCTTCCTGCTTTTCCGTAATATCTATAGTTTCTTTAGTTGACACATCATAAAACAGGACTTTTTCAACTCCGTCTCTGTTAACCGTATTGACAGAGTATATAATGCCTCTGTTAGAAATATAAAAACTCGTAAATATATTGTTTTCACCCGGAGTAATAAGTACGATATCCTCGCCCGAAACATAATTACTTATACCGATTTCATTCAAAGAACAGTAATAAAAGCTATCGCTGTCATATATTCCTTTATACATTTTTTCCTGAAAATTCATTTTTTCAATGACAACAGTTTGTTCAAGCGTTTCAAGATTCAATCTTATAAGAGAATCCCCATCTTCGCCTGGAACTTTTGCAAACAATGTATTTCCTTGAACATCAAGTTCCTTTACAGCATAGTTACTTTCTTCATCGCGTTCCATGAGAATTCTATATTCTCCGGTATTTATATTAATCTCTAACAAAACACCATAAGACATGAGTGCATGACCAACCTCGGGTTCCTCCATAATTTTGGCATTGCAATACAGATGATCCCCATAAAAAGCATACAACAAAGGCGAAAATGCATACGGATATTCTCCAATCAGTTCTCTTACGCCGTCATCTATATTCATTCTGTAAAGCTCAAAGTTAAACGAGTCGCTTTGATTAAAATAATAGATATACTCATCATGATAAGCAATTTTCGTTTGTGTAACAAAAAGCGCGGCACGACATTCAGGGTCAGGGTTTTTCTCAGATGCAGGCTCATGTGCACATGCAGGGTCAAAACAGAATATAATATCCTCATGTGTATCTTCCGACTTGAAGTGTACGAGTTCATCTTTAATAGAAAAAAAGCCATTATCAGACAAAATATAGTTACCGTTCATATCCCCATAGCTGTATGACATATTCTTAATCTCTTCTTTCTTACAAGATGCCATACAGCAAACTAACAAACCTATAATACATATTGATAATGTCTTAATTGAATGTTTCATATCTTTATCTCCTTCCAACTATTCTCCTCTTTCCCGCAATCCCCAAAACAACCGCCACTACCACTACAATTCCCACACAAGTAACAGCCGCCGCACTGTTCTGCAAAAACATATTCCCCGCAAATGCCGAAAACGGATACATCGCAAGCTCCAGTTTCCTGTCAAGCATTGCAAGAAGCACCGGAATAACAAACACTGCAAACGACACCATCATCGTATATATGTGGCTCTTTATTAATGCCGATACTTTATATATAAATAACGCTGCAAATATACCGGCAAGTAACCTTATTCCGCCTACTGCCAGCAGATACACTGCTATATTCATTCTCATACCGGACTCCGCAAAATTCATAAGACTTCCCAACGGATATGAGAACAACTCACCTTTTACCTCATACGAGGACATCACCTGCATAAACGGCGGTAGATATGCAAGCACAAACATAACAAGCGCAAGCAGTGCCCCCATAATATATCTCACACGCACAAGCTTACGTTTTCCGTGCAAAGTAACTGATACTACCTTGCGCATTCCTGTCTGCCATTCCGGTGCAAAAAAGACAGGCATCGCAAGTGCAATAAGCACTACAAAAAACAGAGTCTCAACTATATCCTCATGATTACCTTCTGCCGCAGTAACAAGCCCGAACGGTTCATCATAAATAATATAGGCATCTTCTTTTTCTTCAAGATAAGAAAGCCTTGACATAACCTCCTGCACAGCCTTCTTCTGCTCCCTTTCAGCATCATCTTCAGGACGTTTAAGCTTCTCTGCTTCAATCTCCATATATTCCTTCTTCTCATCAGTTACAGGCCCCGAAAGTTCCTCAAGGTATGTTTTCACATAATACTCCTGAAGGCTCCTGTATCGTATGCGATACGGTTGATTGTTCGTCACCTGAAGCACAAATGCCACCACAAGAACAAGCAAAACAGCACCGCTTATAAATATCCTGTAAAACTCATGTCCCGCAATCGATACATGCATTTCAAGCTTACGTTTTACCTTGATATAGCCCGAAAAAAGCTTACCCACAAACGCAGGCTTTCTTGCACTGCTCCTTAGCGGATAACGCACAAAAAGCCTAAGTGCAATAATTGCAAACACAATTAAGCCCGCAACAAGAACAACAGCAACACACTTTCTGTAGTCAAACGGATACCCAAAAATATTCAAGCCTTTATAACCCTTAAAAATGAGCTGCGTCTTAATAACCCCAAAAGGATTCAGATACTTAAAAACCGCAAATACCGACAATGCCGGAATTGCAGTATACATTGCATAGCTCCCCACACTTAAAAGCGCCATGCTTCCGAATGCCGCCAGTGAGCCTGATACTGCCGTACATATCACACTCACAAGGAATGCAAGCCATATATATACTACAAGCTTAACAAGCAGATTAAGCCCTAAAAATTCAAGTACACTTACTCTCCAAAGTGCACCGATATATTCATCGACTGCTATAACCGGTCTTGTCACATCACCAAGACCATATGTAAAAAATGCCGCCGCAATATTTGATAAATACAGAAGAGTTCCGCAAATCACCACAACAACCGCAAACACAGCAAGCTTAGTAATTCCCAGCTTTGCTCTTCCGTTTTTTGCCGTTCTTAAAATTGTAAGCATACCCTGTTCCTTTTCCTTAAGCCACACAGTTACGCCAAAGAACAGTATAAGTGCAATCACAAGGAAATCCGTCACGTCGGAATCAGTCGCCATCAGAACTCCCGCCGAAGATTCCGGAACAGGCTCAAGCACCGTAAGTTCCCCGTAAAGCTTTGCAGACTTTACAAGGTTACGGTATATATAATCATCCTTATTCACAAGACTTCCCATAATGTCAAATCTGGCCTTTGTAGCTTCAATCTCTTTAAGATACTCACCATAACCCAAAGTTGATTCTATCTCCGCAATGACCCTCGAATAAAGCTCCATCTCAAAAACAATACTCCCCGTATACCTTGCCTCAAAGTTCTCAAACTCATTAAAGTCCAATGCGCGCATACTCTGATACTCTGCCTTAAGCGCAGCAAGGGTTGCCTGCCACTCCGTAACGGAATCCCCTGCCTTTGTTTCAAGGTCGTCCCATAGTTCATTGTAGGCAGTTACCGGATAATAGTAACGACTGTTCTCAAGCCATACAAGCTGAAGTACATTTACAGCCAGTATTATCATGATAAATATCGCTGATGCTTTATTAAAAAGTGTTTTGTACAACTCATGTTTAAACACCTAAAATCCCCCTTTAAATCAGTACTATTGTACACCAAGAATACTTGCTTCACTCACAACGGATTTGCCGATTATATCCTCTCCTGACTCATCATATAAATGCCGAATAAACATTCCCCTATAAACATCATAGAAGAATATACCAAGTTCCTCACACTTCTGTGTAAGGTCCCATGTCGTATCATTAGCCTCATCATAGAGAAAATCCTTAATTGTTTTAGTTTCAGAATTATACAAACTATAATACATTTTTCCACCGGCACCATAACAAATTGATAAGCTTTCTCTCTCCAAACCTTTTTCCCATAAAACGTTAGTTGCCCCTGTAGTTATATTATAAATACCAAATTCTTTGCCATCATTTGCCGCATAGTAATAACTTTCACAGTCGTAAACTCCGTGAAAACTTCTCTGTTTATATTCCTCATTATTTAATTCATATTTTATATCCAAACTTTCTAAATCAATTACATAAAAATGATATTCATAATTTCCAGATGTTCTTACAAAAAGTGTTTGCTCAAACACATCAAATAAAAAATTGTTACAACCTATTTTTTCTCCAAGTTTGGTAATCATTCTATATTTCCCGTCTTTTAGATTTACCTCTACCATATCATATGTCCGTTTTAAGTTTATACCATCTTCCTCTTCTTCTCTTATTACCGCGGTATAGTAAACATAATCTTCTTCAAACACAATACAATTTATCTCACAATCAAAAGGCAGTTCTGTCACTAATTCCCTTACACCACTACTTATATCCATTTTGTAAATCTTATGTTTAAATAAATCGCTCACAAAAAAATATACAAAACTATTATGATAGGCTATTCTTGTTTTATCAACATACCCTGCCGCCATACAAGAAGAATCAGGATTATCGGAGGATACCGGTTCATGCTTACAAATCGGGTCAAAACAATATATCATATCCTCTCCCGTACTGACTGTTACATAATGTAACAACTGGTCATTTGCCATATAAAACAGCCCTTCTTCGGTACAACTCATATAAAGCAATGAGCGTGAGTGATTAACCTTATCTATTATTTTATAATCATTATCCGCCTCTTTACCGCAAGCAGTAACTAATAGTGTAAGCGTCACCAGCATAAAAATCTTTGCTACAGTTCTCAGAAATTTATTCACTTATTTGCCTCCTGCTCTCTCATCTGCCTGTTTATCTCCGCGACAATCTCATTAATACCCGCTGCAGAAAGTTCTTCTTCCATCTTAAAAACAGTTACTTCTACATCTTCACATTCTCCGCTAAAGAGGATTTCTGCATACTTTGCATATATCTCTGATATTTTTGATAGCTGTTCTGCATAGTCTTTCACTTCAATATCATATATCATCGTAGGTGCATCAATATAATTAGCAGATATCTCTTTTGAATATATAAGCTTGTCATCAGGATCAATAAATACCGGATGAAACAAATTAATATTTCCGATTTGCGGAAACACTGCCGGATAGGTTATAAGAGCCCTATCCGGTAATTTATATAACATTCTCTCCTCATAAGCATAATGCTCACCTTCAACTCCATATTGAAATAAATTACTGAGTTTTGCGTCTGTATTTATCAGTGTAATCAACTTCAGCGCCTCTTCCTTATGCTCTGACCATGAAGCTATGCCCGTAATCACATTCTCCTGCGGCTCATTTGCCATATACTCCTTTGCACCTATCACCACTTCACACACATCATTTCTGTTTCGAATAATATGCTTATTACCTACGATATCACTCATATCTGCGGTACTAATATCTCTAAAACAAAAAACAAATCTTCCGGCTAAAGCATTCTTTGAAGCATCTTCATTATCCCACACACTGTACCATCCTTTGTCTGCGTACACTTTGATTGTTTTCCACAACTTTATAAGAGCTCCTTCTCCTGCCGGATTAACCGCTATCCACTTTCCATCATCACTCTTTTTAAATAAAATTCTGGTATCTGAAAATGCAGTATCAGCTACGAGATTATAATACCCCTCCAAACGAAGAAGTGCATTTGGCATACAGCAAAACAACTCTTCGTTATCCGCAATATCTGCTTTGGTTATTCTTGCGCTCTCAAGAATTTCTCCCATATCATAAAAAGACCATCCATCCTCCGGTAAAGTAATACCATACTTTCCGGCAAGCTCATTATTACACAAAGCATATGCTGCACCGTTCGGATACATCGCTGAATAATATCCGTATGTTTTGCCATCCCTCATGGTCTTCTTCCAAATTTCAGGAGCATATGCATTATAGAGCTTCTGCCCTTCCTCCGTAGAAAAATACTCATCAAACGGTATATATATTCCTTTTTCTACCAAAACACTAAACTCACCTTGTGCACCACCATAAACAATATCCGCCTTATGCCCTAATTCCTTCATATCCGACAACATTTCAACATGACTGTAATTCAAATAAGGATTAAAATATGAAAGTTCGTTGTATTCATGAAATTCCACAACAAAATCACATCCGTACTCATTAACAAGAATCTCATTTACTTTCTTTAACACTGTTTCCTTAGGTGTATTTGCCGCAACCCATACAAGTGTTTTTTCCACACCAAGTCTTTCAGCTTCACCCTCACCTATTATCTCTGTAATCTGGCCTGCACCGCGTTCTTCATCCTTTACTGCATCTGCCGGCCCTTGTCCCCAATAATCTGTTGTCGGTTCCTCCGATACAGTTGTTGTACTTTCTGTTACATATGAACTTGTTGATATGACAGGTCCCGTCTTTTCCGGAACTTTCTCGTTACACCCGATAATACACAACAACATTAATAAACATACTCCACATATAATCTTCTTCATTATACTTTCCTCCTCTTTTCTGCAAGAAAAATCAGCTCCGTTACCGCAAAAATTACTGCCATACACATTGCTGCCGCAACTCCGTTCTGCATAAATAAATTTCCTGCAAGCATTGAATACGGATACATCACAAAATCCAATGCTTTATCCACGCTGGCCATCACGGTAGGTATTAATAAAACAACAAATGCCGTTACCATAGTGTATATACGATTCTTGATAATAGCCGATATTCTGTAAATGAACAAAGCTGCAAATATACCACCCAAGAATCTGAGTACATATACAATGACAAGGTATGTACCAATGTTTATCATTGTTCCGAACTTTGCAAGATGCATCAAACTTCCTGCCGGATACGAAAACGTCTCCGGCTTAATTTCATACGATATAACCACCTGCAAAAATGACGGCAGGTAAGCTATGACCATAAATACCAGCGTAAGTACTATGCCTGTAATATACCTAATCCGTACAAGTCTATGCTTTCCTCGCCCGGTAGCAGAAACAATTCTGTACATTCCGCTTTGCCATTCCGGTGCAAAAAATGTCGGCATTGCAAAAGCCAGAAGCAACAACAAAAATACTGCTAACTTAAAATCTTCATTCCACCAATCACCCTTTGTTAGTTCATCAAAAGACGCATCATATATAAAATATGTCCCCTCGTTTGATTCAAGATATGTAAGCCTCTCCGCTACCTTTTCAAGTGCCTCTTTTCTCCCCTGTTCTGCCTCATCCGCAGGTACTCTAAACCGCTCTGCTTCCGAAGCAATATACGCCTTTTTCGCTTCAGTTACAGGGCCTGAAAGTTCCTCCAAGTACTGTCTTTCATAATATTCTGCAGCGTTCCTATAACTTATGTTATAGGGTTTATGGGAAGATATCTGAAAGACTGCGGCCACTATTACAACGACAAGTATTACACCCGCGATAAATATTCTGTATAATTCGTGTCCCAAAACGGATACATGCATCTCAAATCTGCGTCGTACTTTAATAAATAACTTTTGTGCTTTTTCAGACAGCATGTATATATGGCTTATATTGCCGACCTGGTGTCTTATAAAAAGTCTCGTTGTAATAAGCGCAAAAACCACAAACCCCATTACCAAAAGCACCGCCATACATTTTGCATAATCAAACGAATACCCACCTATATTAAGTCCCACATATCCTTGGAAAAGCAATTCCGTTTGAAGCATCCCAAAAGGATTTAAATATTTAAATACTGCAAATGCAGAAAGTGTCGGAACAGTCGTATACAATACATAGCTTCCTACGAACAGAAATGTAATACTTCCGAATGCGGCAACTGAACCTGACACAACCACACAAATAACACTCATCAAAAAAGCCAACCATATATACACCACGATTCTGGCAATAAGATTCAAAACAAGGAATTCACCCACGCTCACACGCCAAAGCGCACCCATATATGTATCTATTGTCATAATCGGTCTTGTAAGATCTCCAAGCCCATAAACAGTACCTGCTACCACAATATCGGAAAGATATATAATCGTTCCGCATACAGTACAGGCAACAGCAAGTACTCCAAACTTAGAAGCAACAAGCTTAACTCTTCCGTTCCTCGCTGTTCTTATAAGATTAACCATTCCCTGCTCTTTTTCCTTAAGCCACATATTCACACTCAAAAACATCAATAACGCAAGCACAAGGAAATCCGTAATCTCTGATGTAGTCGCCATCTTAACTCCCGCTGAAGCTTCCGGAACAAGTGTCATATCCGTCATACCTTCATAAAGCTTTGCGGTTTTTACAAGATTACGATATATAAAATTATCCTTTTCTATAAAATCTCCCATAACTTCAAATCTGTGCTTAGCAGCTTCGATACCGTCAAGATAATCATTATAACCAAGTGTGGCTTCAATCTCCTCTATTACACGAGCATAAAGCGCCGTCTCAAAATATAAATTGTCTGTATACCTGGTATTAAAGGACGCAGAATCTTCAAAATCAACTTCAAGCATTAACTGATGCTCTGAAACTATTTTATCAAGAACAGCTTGCCAGCCTGCTACTGAATTGCCGGCACTTTCTTTCATATCTGACCACATCTCATTATAAGAAGTTGTGGAATAATAATATTTATTTTCCTCCTGCCATACAAGCTGTACTATATTTACCAAAAATATAATCGCTATAAATGCGGCAGAAAATTTATTAAAAAACATCTTATATAATTCGTGCTTAAACAAAATCTCACCCACTTCAATCAATTCTCATTTAAAATACTTTCTAATGTAACCATACCTCATCCGTCCAACATTTACATCTCAGTAATAGCAAACGGTTACTTTTTTACGTAAGCGGTCAAAAATCAGGTTTGCCCGGTATAAAAATACTTATTTTAAATTTGTCTTCAGTAACCTCTGCATGAATCTCTCCGTTACAATGCTCTACCACATTTCTCACATTATAAAGTCCGTATCCGTGATTACCTGCATCAGACTTTGATGTATGCATTCCCAAGTTGTCTGCATCCACTTCCCACTCAACCGGATTTTCAAATATGACAGCCAAATTGTTGTCATATTCTTTAAGCCTGATTTTAATTACTCTTTTACTGCTTTTAAGCATTTTGCATGCTTCTATACTATTGGCAACCAAATTAGAAAAAATCGTACATAATACAAAATCAGATACCTGCAATTTCTCCGGAAGCGTTCCCTCACAATCTATAATAATATTTTCTGACTCATCCAGGTGCTGCCATTCCTCCGTAAGTATTGCACTGACAAAAATATTGCCAACATCTATAATTTTTAATTTCCGCATATCGTAATGTGTTTTAATTTCAGCAAAGTATTTTTTTGCAGACTCCATATTTTCGCTCATTACAAAACTACCAATAGCATTTATATGTGCGTTCATATCATGCTTCATTCGCCGTACTTCTTTAATGTTATCGGATAACTCTTCATAATAGCTTTTTGACAATCTAAGATACTTGTCCTTGGCTTCACTCTCGGACTTATAAAGCCTTCCGCGTAACATAGCTACCGCAAATCCAAATCCGAACAAATACACAAATATTCCGATTATTAAAATCACAAGCCACAATAACCACTGTATTTTAGTATCAACATCCTTGCAAACTTCCTTGATATAATAAAAAATAAAACCAACTGCCAAGCCAAATACTGCCGATATACAGTAATATTCTTTTGAAATTTGCTTTATATACGAAGTAAGCAATATTTTCTTTTCCATTAATCTTCCTGCAAAGCAAATAATCAATATACCGATTGTCGCCCATATAGTTTTTTCAACATTTTCTTCAATAGCAAGCCCTGACGCTTTTTTTAACACGAACAGCAAAAATGCAATCGGTATATGCAAAAATCGCACATATACCGCAGCGAATATCTTCTTTATAATCCCATCTGATATATCCTCATCAAGCAGCAGAACAACTCCCAGTGTATTTCCGCATATATTGCCAAGTACCAGACCAAGCATTCTGTCTGATGCGTATGTATAATATATATCCGCACATATCAAAATAACCCAGGCCACCGAAAGCCTGGATTTATTTTTGTGCATGCTAACCCGCATTATTATATGCAGAAAAACAATTGTCTCTATTGTCGCTAACATATGTGCTATCAATTCCATTATATAAAAACCTGCCTTTTCACATATTCTCTATACTGCTCTTTAAACGCCTTAACCCTGCGTCGACTAAGACTGACACTCTCTTCTGTCTTCAATTTAATATTCTTATCAATAGCTTTTACATATCTAAAATTAACCAGGCAGGATCTGCTTGCCAATCCAAAATCTTCTTTAAGCTCCTGTTCATAGCTTCCTATGCCTTTATCCGAAAAGATCTGTCTGCCATCGTTAACTATTATCTCCGTATATCTGTCATCAGACTTAATATATACAATATCCATTAAAAGTATTTTTTCTGCCTTATACACATTCCCGGATGACTCTATCGTAATATAACGGCTGTCTCTGCTATATCCTGCCACCGCCTCTTCTAATTTCCCCGAAAGCATTTTATAATCAATAGGCTTTGTAAGAAAACCAATTACATTTGCGCCAAATGCCTCTGCCATAACTTCACTATGACTTGTAACAAAAATTATGCGCGTTTTACTATCGTATTTGAGCTTATTCTTAACTTCTACTCCATCAATACCTGCCATTTCAACATCAAGTAATACTATATCTGATGTCTCATCGGCAAGAAGCTCTTCTCCTGAAGCAAACTCTGACAGCTTGTATATATATGCTTTTTCCGCAAAAAATTTTTCAACATAAGTTTTTATTGTATCTCTGGATTCTTTTGAATCATCACATATTGCAATACTAAGCAAAACAATCACTCCATTCTTATGTTATTAAGATAACATAAGATGGAGTCTTTTTCACTTATTTTGTAGCCAACGGTCACTTTTTTTCGCAAGTGGTATGAAGCTCATAAGTGCAAAAAGATAAACAGGCGTGAAAGAACATAAATGCTCTTTCACGCCTGTTTATCTTTTTACCCTTGCGCGGCTTTATTCTATCTCAAATTCTCTATTAATCGCCCATCTTACCTGAGCAAACAATTCATCATTATACTGGAGTTCTCCATTATCCACCATGAGTGCAGCTCCGTATATAAGCGAACGCACAATATATAACTTACGCTTCATTACATCCTCTGGCATATTAACCTGCTTACAATATTTTTTCACAAGTATTCCTGACGTATTGCTGAGCCTCAGTCGCTCACGCTGAAACTCCTTCGGCATATTGACATCTTTTAACATTATTATTGAACGAAACTGTGGGTTATCAATTAAGAACTTAATATATGCCATACATATATCAATAATCAGTTCTTTAAGATCGGGACCCGCATTATCTGATATCTCCCTCTGAATAATATTCCATTCATGGTTGATATACTGGACAATTGACATTATAAAATCATTCTTATCCACAAAATGCTTATACGGTGCAGCACATGAAACATCGCATCTGGATGCCACACGGCGCATCGAAAAATTCTGGATGCCCTGTTCTTCTATCTCTTCAATTCCCGCAAGAATCAGCTTCTGCTTAACGGAGGTTCGTTTACCGGTCTCCATTATGTATCACTTTTCCTTCCTACTATTATCGTTCAGTTCCTACGAAAAACAATGCTATTGTGCCGGGGCCGGAATGTGTACCGATAACCGGACCGATGAAATTAATCTTTATATCCTCAACACCGACTTCTTCAGTAATCTTATCAGCAAGATACTTAGCCTCGTCAACAATCACCATGGCTGATAAATGCTACACTCTTGTCAGTTATAGTCTCTTTTATTACCTTGAGCAAACCGTTGATTGACGCCTTACGTCCACGCACCTTCTCTACCGGCACGAGACGGCCTTCATTATCAACATGCAATACCGGCTTAATGTTAAGAATTGTACCAAATGTCGCTGCAACAGCAGAAACACGACCACCACGTTTAAGATGATTAAGATCATCTACCGTAAACCAGTGAGCAATATTAAGCTTAATGTTCTCTACATATTCAGCAACTTCTTCAATTGAAGCACCTTCTGCCTTCTTCTTTGCCGCAAGATAAACGATAAGTCCCTGTCCCATAGATGCACACAAAGTATCAATTGTAATAATCTTACGCTCGGGATATTTTTCCTGAAGTTCTTCAACCGCTATTACACTTGAATTATAAGTTGCACTTAAACCTGATGAAAATCCAAGGTACAAAACATCTCTGCCTTCTTTAAGATACGGCTCCATAGCATTAGTAAAATCAAATACATTAGGAGCAGATGTCTTACCAAGAGAACCGTTGCGAAGCAACTCGTAATAATCCTTAAAGCTAATCTCTCTCTCATCAAGATAGTTAACATATACTTTATCATTAATCAATACGGACAACTCAACAACATCTAAGTCGAGTTCCTCTACTAAAGTTGGTGTTAAATCACAACATGAATCGGTAATAATCTTAAAATTTTCCATAACTTCTCCCATACTATATTAAAAATTAGGGTTAGCAATGCTAACCCCTCTTCTAGAATATCATGTCAAAATTTTGTTGTCAATGTTTTTACCCTTAAGTTTCCGCATTTTACGGGAAATTATAAACTTTTCTCAAGGTATTCTATGGCTTCTTTGTATCCTTCAAAGCCTTTGCCGTAAATAGTCTTCACAGCCACATCGGACACGTAAGAAATCTGTCTGTACGCTTCACGTTTTGAAATATCTGAAAGATGTACCTCAACTGCCGGAATTCCAACTGCCTTTATGGCATCGGGAATTGCAATACTGGTATGTGTATATGCGGCAGGGTTGATTACAATGGCATCTTCCTTCTTGTATGCCTGCTGGATTCTGTCCACAATTGCGCCCTCATGATTTGACTGAAAAAAGTCAACCTCTATACCTTTCTCTTCGCAGATATCTCCTATGTATTCAAGAAGGCTTGCATATGTCTCTTTACCATAAATATCAGGTTCTCTGATACCGAGCATATTAAGATTCGGTCCGTTAATAACAAGTAATTTCATTTAAAGTACCTCCTGTATCTTTGCAACAGTTTCATTAATATCTATATTGCTTACTTTATAATCACTCCATGAATTATAAGCGTCAATTCGCTCATTATATATATCCTGCAAAGGTCTGCTTAAGGAAAGCGGTCTGCCCTTTGTGCCAAGTTCCGAAAGTTCTCTCTCGATAAAAATCACTACTGCATTCTGGCGAAGCGGATGTTTATTATCCGCCACTGTAACGACACCGCCGCCTGTTGAAATAACCTGTCCTTTTTCCTTACAGATATCTGCTACAACTTCTGCTTCAATCCTTCTGAATTCCTTCTCGCCCTGCGCGGCGAAAATCTCAGGAATACTCATGCCGGCACGCTCTACAATTACTTCGTCCAAATCTACAAAATTCTTACCAAGCTTCTCTGCCAGAAGCTTACCTATTGTGGATTTGCCACAACCGGGCATTCCGATAAGTACGACATTCATAACTTCTTTTCTTATGTCGGCTGTTATCTCTTCAATCACAGAATCGTCTATCGTAATATCGCGGAATATCTCGCTTGCTTTCTTTGCCTGCGCCACAAGCATCAAAAGACCATCCATATGCGGCACATTAAGTTCCTCTGCTTCTAACATAAGCGCAGTCTTAAGCGGATTAAATATAAGGTCAAATACTGCCTCACATTTAGGAAATTCACTAAGCTTTATTGCTTTTTTACCGACATTAGGATACATTCCGAGAGGTGTCGTGTTAACGATAATCTCTGCATCTGCATGTTTTCCGATATTCTCATAATTATTCTCGCCGCTTCTTGAGATAATAATAATCTCTCCGGCATTTTCATCTTCAAGAACTGCCTTTACAGGAAGTGCGGCACCACCGTTACCTAGTATAAGTGCTTTCTTGCCTGCAACACTTACCCCAAGCTTTTTAACCATACAAAGGAAGCCGTAGTAGTCGGTATTGTCGCCTGTTATTATGCCGTCACGGCGTACAAGCGTATTAACACTTCCTATTCTCTGCGCACGCTCCGAAAGGTTATCACAGTATTTCATTACATCCTTCTTATAGGGAATTGTAACATTAAGACCCTGCCACGGATTTGCCGCTTCGTCTGTAAGAAAGCTCTCGAGCTCCTCCGGTTGTTTTTCGTACAACAGATACTCGTACTCGCCAAGTTTTCCGTGAATCTGCGGTGAAAAACTGTGTCCTAATTTTTCACCCAAAAGTCCGCACTTCATTATACTACCTCCACGTAGCTTCCAAGGTACTTGAACTGCTCGCAGGATGTGCTTAATTCATTCATTATCTGGAAAAACTCTTCCGAATATACTGAAGTCTCCAAATCAAAATAAAACATGAACTCAAAATCTCTCTCCGGAATCGGTCTGCTCTCAAGCTTGGTAAGGTTGATTCCTAGAGCATAAAATCTCGATAAAATCTTATATAATTCACCGGGCTTATGCGGTATTGCCATCATAACACTCGTACGGTCCGAACCCGGGTAAATCTCTAACTCCTTTGAAATACAGATAAACCTTGTATGGTTATTCTCCTTATCCTGTATTGCAAAATCAACACATTTTAAGCCGTATAAACCTGCGCAGTTTCTTGAAGAAATCGCCGCAACATCGTTTCTATCGCTTGAAGCAACCATCTTTGCCGCAACTGCAGTATTTTCACATACTGTAATCTGTGCATTAGGATATTTCTTAAGATATTCACTGCACTGTGATATAGCCTGCTCATGAGAAAAGATTTCCTTGATATCTTCTGCGTTTGTGCCGGGTTTAACAAGAAGATTGTGGTCAACCTTAAGGCGAAGGCTCTTCACAATGTAGAAATTGTATTTCATCATAAGGTCGTAAATCTTGTTAACTGAACCTGCAGTACTGTTCTCAAGCGGAAGCACACCATATTTGCACATTCCTGAATCCACTGCCGCAAAAACACCTTCGAAGTTGGAAATGTACATAATATTGGAGTTTTCCCCAAAAAGCTTATCTGCCGCAAGCTGAGAGTATGCACCCTCCACACCCTGGCACGCAATAAGTGTATGCTTAGGAAGCGTCTGATTCGCTTTATCTGCGATAGCATTCTTAATAAAATCAGTCATTCCGCCATTTGTATTGTTAAGTCTGCCCTGATAAGCCTTGCTTAAATCCATCATAACCGCAAAAAGATTACGGTCGTATTCTTCCATTCCCGGTCTTGCCTTGCTTGTTACATCCGAAAGCTTTGCTCTCTCTCTTGAAGCATCAAGCACGGGCAGGTTATTCTGTTTCTTATAATCTGCAATGTCCTTTGCAAGCTCCATTCTTCTCTCAAATAAATCAAGTAACTGACTGTCGATTTCATCTATCTGTTTTCTGTAAATATCAAGACTCATATTAGCATCCTCTCTCTTCCAAAAGTAAATCCATAATAACTAACGCCGCAACAGCTTCAATACACGGCACCGCTCTCGGTACTATGCACGGGTCATGACGGCCCTTAATTTCAAGCTTTTCTTCGGTCATAGTTGAAAGTCTAACGCTATCCTGCTCTTTGGCAATGGACGGTGTAGGCTTAACTGCCACTCTGAATACAATCGGCATGCCCGAAGAAATTCCACCGAGGATTCCGCCGTGATTATTGGTCTTTGTGGCAACAGCGTTATCCTTTATGCAAAAGCTGTCGTTATTTTCGGAACCTCTAAGTGTCGCGGTCTCAAAGCCGTTACCAAACTCAATTCCCTTAATTGCCGGAACTCCGAACATCGCCGCAGCGATTCTGTTCTCGATACCGTCAAACATCGGTCCGCCGATGCCTGCGGGAAGTCCTGTAATACAGCACTCGATGGTTCCGCCGATTGAATCAAGCTCACTTTTAACTTCTGCTATAAGCGCCTGCATCTTCTCACCCTGCGCATCATTAATTACAGGGAATTCCTTATCCTTAACCTTTAAAAGTTCGCTCTGAACCTTGTCGGTCATATCGATTCTGTCATCGCTTATATTACCGATACTGCTTATATGTGCCGCAATTTCAATACCCTGTTTTTTAAGGTACTGCAAGCTCATTCCGCCCGCGATACATACGGGAGCCATCATTCTTCCTGAAAAATGTCCTCCGCCCGCAACATCCTGAAAACCTTTGTACTTAATCTGTGCGGTATAATCAGCATGTCCCGGTCTCGGAACATCTTTAAGATTCTCATAGTCCTTGGAATGCTGGTCCTTATTAAAAATAAGTGCCGTAACCGGTACACCACAGGTAACATTGCCAAGCACACCTGTAACAAATTCAGGCTTGTCGGGCTCTTTTCTCGCTGTTGAAAAAGCATTGCGCCCCGGTGCTCTTCTCTCCATAAATTTGTCAAGTTCTTCATAATCAATTTCAAAGCCTGTCGGGAAACCGTCAATCGTCACACCTATTGCTTTGGCATGTGACTGCCCGAATATACTTACCTTCATAGAATTACCAAATGATGATGCCATTACTTATATTCCACCTTTCCCGAAAGTCTGTTATAGTCCTCAAAAAATGCAGGGTATGATTTGTTAACCGCCTCCGCATTTTCAATTATTACTTCATTTTTACATCTGAGTGCCGCAATTGCCGCCATCATGGCAATTCGATGGTCACCCGATGCATTTACCGTGCCGCCGACAAGCTCCTGCTTACCGTTAATCACAAGTCCGTCATCTGTCTCACTTACATCCGCGCCGAGAATGTTAAGAGTCTCTGACACAGTTTTAAGTCTGTCGCTTTCCTTAAGTCTGAGTCGCTCAGCATTATATATAGTGGTCTTTCCCTCTGCCACAGCCGCAACTGCCGCCATTATCGGCACAAGATCAGGAATGTCTGCCGCATCAATGTCGATGCCCTTCAGAACCCCTGTCGAAACAGTAAGCTTTCCGTTCTCTGACTTAATGTCCGCTCCGAATTCCTTAAGAATTCTTATGATTGCTTTATCTCCCTGAAGAGAATCTTCATCAAGTCCTGTCATAGTGATAGGATTCTTACCGATTGCTCCTGCACAAAGCCAGAACGCCGCATTGGACCAGTCACCTTCAACAATTCCTTCTTTAGGAGAACGATACTTCTGATTACCCGGAATTACATATACGTTATCCTCTACATCGAGCCTGATTCCGAACAATCTGATTACCTGCAAGGTCATATCCACATATAACTTGGATTCAAGCTTAGAAGTAAGCTCAATTCTGCTGTCGCCCTCAAGCATCGGAAGTGCGAACAAAAGTCCGCTTATGAACTGCGAGGTAACATTGCCCGCAAGTCTGTAAGTTCCTGCCGTCAGCTTGCCCTCACATTTAAAAGGATTCTCTCCCTGCGGTGACATACTTGCTCCGTGACTTGTCATCTCTTCATACAAAGGCGACAGTGGTCTTAACGGTAGTCTTCCCTCCTGCAAAAACTCTATATCTTTGCCGAAGGTTGCCGCAACCGGAAGCAAAAACCTAAAAGTAGAACCGCTCTCCTTGCAGGGTAGTGACATGCTCTCCTGCATTACCGTCCTGTCAATCGGCGTTATCATATAACCGTTGTTCTTTTTCTCAAAATGTGCACCAAGTGCCGTAAGACAGGCGATGGTGGCCTCTATGTCCTCTGACGTCGAATGACACTCCACAAAGGACTGCGTATCTGCCAAAGCCGCACATATCATATAACGGTGCGCCATCGACTTTGACGCAATCGCTGCAATTTCTCCTTTTAAATCAGTGCCTTTTATTTCGGCTCTCATACCAATAACCCCCGAAACTTATTTTTCAAGCATTTTCTTCACATCTTCATATGCCGTCTTCTGAACAAAGCATTCTCCGATGTTTTTAAGTAATATCAAATTAACACTGCCGCCGTCGCCCTTTTTATCGGAGCGCATAGGACCGACAAGCTGTTCTGCCGAATACTCTGTAGTAAAAGGCAGTTTGTATTTTTTAAGCATGTTAACCATACTCTTGTAAATATCTTCGTTCGTATTTACATAGCCTTTATTTACGGAAATCTTTGTCATCAGTGCCATGCCTATTGCAACCGCGCTACCGTGCGTAACTGCGAAATTACTTAACGCCTCTACGGAATGTCCTGCCGTGTGACCAAAGTTGAGAATCTGTCTTAAGCCTGTATCAAACTCATCCTCTTCAACAACATCTCGCTTAATTGATACGCATCTTGCCACAATTTTCTCAATATTTGTCTCTGCCATGTCGCCTTCGAGCCAGCCCCATAGTTCCTTGTCTGCAATCGCACCATACTTTATAACCTCTGCCATTCCGTCCGCAAAAGTCTCTTCCGGAAGCGTATCAAATGTTGTGCAGTCACAGAGCACGATTTTAGGCTGATAAAAGGCTCCTGCAAGATTCTTACCTGCCTTTAAATCAATCGCCGTCTTACCGCCGACCGAAGAATCCACAGCCGCAAGAAGTGTTGTGGGAAGCTGTACAAAAGCAATTCCACGAAGAAATGTCGCTGCCGCAAAACCTGTAAGGTCGCCTACAACACCGCCGCCGAGTGCAACAAGTACGTCCTTTCTTGATACTCTTTTTTCTGCGCAGAATTCCAGTAACTCAACGTAGTTTTCGGCATTCTTCGAAGCTTCTCCGTTAGCTATAACAAATTTGTCAACCTCAAAGCCTGCTTCCTTAAGGCTTGTCATAACACGCTCCGAATACAACGCATCGACAATATCGTCCGTAACAATCACGGCGTGTCTTCCTTTTACAAGGGGAGCAACAAGCTCTCCTGTTTTTGTAAGAATTCCGTCTTCAATTATTATATCATAGTTTCCCGAAGCTTTTACACTGATTTTCTCCATAAATAAGCAACCTTTCGCAAAATTATTTGTGCATCAATGCGTGAATCTCGAATACTTTACCTGTAATTCCTGCAAACTGTGCGGGTGTGATTGACTGCGCGCCGTCGCAAAGTGCCTTTGCAGGATTGTTATGTACTTCTATCATAAGACCATCTGCACCTGCAGCAACTGCTGAGTAAGCCATCGGCTCAACCATTCTTGCAACGCCTGTTGCGTGGCTCGGGTCAACGACTACAGGAAGATGTGTAAGTTCATGAAGCATCGGAACTGCTGATAAATCAAGAGTATTTCTTGTGTATGTCTCGAAGGTTCTGATACCTCTCTCGCAAAGGATAATGTTCTCATTACCGCCCGCCATGATGTACTCTGCACTCATGAGCCACTCTTTAATTGTATTGGCAAGACCTCTCTTTAAAAGGATGGGTTTGTCAATTTTACCAAGCTCCTTAAGTAATTCAAAGTTCTGCATATTTCTTGCACCGACCTGAATTACGTCTACATTTTCAAATAACGGAATATGATTAGCATTCATAATCTCTGTTACAATCGGAAGTCCTGTCTCCTGCTTAGCTTCAAGCAAAAGCTCAAGTCCCTCAGCTCTCATACCCTGGAAATCATACGGTGATGTTCTGGGCTTGAAAGCACCACCTCTTAAAAGGTTGGCTCCTGCCGCTTTTACCTGCTTTGCAATCTCAATAATCTGCTCTTCTGATTCAACAGAACAGGGACCTGCCATTATTGCAAAATTACCGCCACCGATTTTAACATCGCCTACTGAAATGACCGAATCCTCGGGATGGAACTTTCTGTTTGCCATCTTAAAAGGATCACTGATTCGCTTAACCGCTTCAATCATCTCGAGTGCTTCAAGAAGGTTAATATCAATCTTGCTTGTGTCACCTACAAGACCGAGAATTGTCTGGTACACACCTACCGTCTTATGTACGCTTACGCCCTGCTCCTCAAACCAATGTGTAAGGTTAGTAATCTGCTCCTCTGTTGTTCCCTGTTTTAATACTGCTATCATTTTTTCTTCCTCCTGCTTATAAAAGAATTTGTGTAACAAATTTTTTTGGAAACGAAGTTTCCCTGTTACAAAATAAATAAAGCCGATGTTTGCTATGTCAAACATCGGCTCAAAATATCAATACATTCTATCGTGTATTATACTTCCAAGAGACGTTTTCCACAGCAAAATGAGCCAGCGCTAAAAAAGTAAAAGCCCTGGAAAAAGAAATAAAAGTATGAAAATGCGTTAACTAATGATTTCTTAAGTTGTTCTGCCATGATAACAATCTCCTTTCTTTTTTCGATTATACTCTTATGATTTTCAATGTCAAGAATATTTTTTAAAAAATCTTTGAATTTAATGCAATCTACCAAAAGGAGCGATTATAGAAAAGGTTATTTATGACGAAACAGTCATATTTTCTAAAGCACTCCGTAGTTGCGGATTGTAAATGACAAAATGGATTGCCGGTGCTTTGTTCTTGGATATGAGCACCCATTTCCCTTCAAGAATACGAATTTGAATATTTCTGAATGGGTAGTTGATGTTTTTCTTGATGATATAGTTTTTATGCTCATGACTGTAGCGAAGTGTTTGTTCCATATGCATCAAATATTCCGCATAAGTATACACAATATCCTTTTCGTAGAAAATCTCCGAAAGAGGTAGCAACATGGGATGTTCTTTAAATTCCGATTCGCTGATGACCGGGATTTCATCGGTTATACTATCTTCTTCCAAAACGTTTTTGTACAACTGCCTTTGTTCTGCCGCATAAGCAAGAATACGATTTTTGTCTGCCTCATCAACAGAATTATGTCCCAGAATCTGCAAAATCAGTTCTTCGGAAAGCGTGTGGATAGGCAATGCAGAAAGGATCGATCTTCTTTTGCCGGAAGTCATGCAGTCCTTTTTTACAAATGCGCTGAAAGCACTCTCAGATTCAGCCCGGTAAATATCCATAAGAGGAGATGCCTTGGACAAAATATCAAGAGCCCTTTGTCTGTAATATGACACTTCGGTCCTGTTATTAGTCAAATACATCTTTCCGTTTTGGTGGTAATCCATAATACACTCACCGGATAGCGCTGCCGCTCCGCTCGAAAAAAGAAAATGCCCGAAAACCTTGTTGTGAACACCTTTGAGATAATACGGAGAGATCTGTCCTGTCATATACATCGGAATCCAACCCTCAAGCCCCATCATCATTTCTTCAAAGGGACGATTGATATTATGGATGAAATGGATATGCAAACCTTTTTTCAGCGTCATAGCAACGGCAAATATGTATTTTTTCATAAAATCAGTACTGCTTGCTTTGTCTGCCATTGGTGTATCATCATTGGCAATCAAATCTTCTTTCGACTTGGACAAAACCGTTGCTTTGAAAAAATCCAGCGTTCCTTTACACATTTCCTCAATTCCGTAATAATTTCTGGATGCCGGTACCTGAAACGGCACGGAAGGCACCTTCAATTCGTCAAAACGAATACTTCTAATAAATTCATTAAGATCAAACTCATCCAGTTTAGTTAAAAACGGTAAAATCACTTCTTTCTGTACAACCTGTCCATTTGCGAGCCAACAAACGATTTTATCCATGCAAATAGAATCGTCACCAATTTCTGCTATATCGCAACCAATCAATCCCGCAATAATTTCTCTGTCGGCCATAGAGCAGTGACTGACAACGAATTTAGAAACTCCAAGAGAAAATGCTTGCGGATCAGCAGGTCTTCTCTGTCCGTTACGGATACGGGAAATATAGGAACTGTCAAAACTTAAAAAATGAGATAAATCTGCTACATTTATAGAAAGCGTTGTTAAAAGCGCATCGAAATTCACTTGAAACTTATCGTAGGGAAATGTTTGCTCTACAATACACAGCTTCAAAGTTTCTGAAACCTTGTCCACAGTATAGTCCGAGTACCCTTTTTCTGCTGCGACGGATACAATGCCTTGGACAAGCTGTGTAAATTGCTCTGAATTAATTTCGGGCACACGACTTCCCGCACGATATCTGCTCAAAACAGAAGCAGATAAACCGGATGCTTCCGTCAAATCTTTCGCCGTGCATCCCAACTTGGTAATATACGCATTCAATTGTTCGTTAAAAGTCACGCTTTTCCCCTCCTTAACGATACAACAGTAACGACAATCAAAACAACGATTACAATTGCCAAAGTCACTACAATCGCAATCCACGGAAAACTCCTTATCTCTTTTTCCTCATCGTTTTCTGCATCATTTTTCGCCTTACTTTCGTTTTCTACGTCATTTTTCACATTGCTTTCCGGATTGTTCTCCATATCATCTGCTATTTCACTGTTAACCGGTGTTTCCGAAATAACCGTATTAAGCTCCTTTGCCGATGTAAAAAATGAGGAAAAGCCTGTCGTGTAGAATAAAATACTTTCCACGCTTCCGTCATCATAAGTGGTATATTCTGCTTTGCCGAAAAATTCAATCTGCTTATCATCGGAGATATGATAAATATACAGGTCTGATCCGCCGTCAAGCACACCCTTTTCTATATGGACGCTTACTGCGATTGGAAACCCAAGGTCTTCATGTCCCTCGAAATATAGAGGCAAGATTCTGCCTTCTTCAAGTGTACTGTAGCCATTTTGCTCTGCAATGTCACGAATGAGCTCCTCGGTGTCGTCTTCGAATCTTCTCGGTTGGACACTTCCTAAGATTCTCTGAACATTTGAAAGTTTTTTATTAAGCTCATCTTCCGTAAGAGAAGCATAATACCCTTGTTCTTCCGGCGTCATTTTATCCACTTCAATCGTTGCTGAAGCAAGGTTGTCCGCACTTTCTTCAGTTGAAAGAGGAATTTCAAAATTACTATTTCTGTCATTCGGCACAATAACGGAAGGATTGGGTTCTGTTTCAGGCTGTGGAGTGGTCTCGGGCTGCGGGTCAGTCTCAGGTTGCGGATCAGTCTCGGGCTGTGGGGTGGTCTCGGGCTGTGGGGTGGTCTCGGGCTGCGGGGTGGTCTCGGGCTGCGGATCAGTCTCAGGTTGCGGATCAGTCTCAGGCTGCGGGTCAGTCTCAGGTTGCGGATCAGTCTCGGGCTGTGGATCGGTCTCGGGCTGTGGATTGGTTTCAGGCTCGTTCGGAGGGATATCGTTCCCGTTATTGTTCCCGCCACCGTAAGTAGTGGATTTGCCGTTAACCCAAATCAAGTCACCGTTTACGGGAACATTTTGTATGCCGTCATTCTCGCCCGGCCAGAAATTTGTCAGCAGATACCCAGCCCCCATGCAATAGTGGCACTTCCAGCCTACTGCTTTTGAATCCTTGCAGTTTGAACTCTGACACTCTTGTTTTCCTTTGCCGTCACATCCGTTGCAAATATTCCAACCCGGAACGGTGTGACAAACTACACAGCGCAGTTTTCCTGCGCCACTACAGTTTCCGCATACACCTTCAATAATTTTCCCATCGCCGCTACGGTTTTTTCCGTCTCCGTTACAACTGCGACAGGTGTAATAGCCGTTATCGCAGGGATTGCCTTTATAAGTATCACCCTGACATTTTGCTCCTCCAGCGCCGCCGCAGCCGCCGCAGGTAACCTCGCCCGTATTGTTACATGTTTGGCAATGAAATTCCCCGGTGCTATTACAGTGATAACACGGTTCAAGGTCCTTTGCATATGCTATCGTGGCAAAAGAACCGCCGAACACAACGAAAATTAGTATCACCAACAAAACCCGTATCGTTTTTTTCATATGTCAGAATCCTCCTTGTGAAAATCCAATAAATTTACCCTAATTATAACATACAGATAAATAATAAGCAAAGCACTTTCCAAAACAGTCATTGACGCTTACGGAAACATCAGATTGATTCTCATTAGAACATCTACACATTGTTACGGCAGCCTCACACAAGCTATACTTCCTCAAACCTTATAAGCTCCGTCGCAAAATCTTCCATTTTGTAATTTATGCGAATTCCCTTGTACATGAGCATGTCTCCGCCGTAAACTTTCCCTGTTGCAAGATTTTTATATTTCGCATCGGGATTAAGACCCTGAAGCTTAATAAGTTTATTCTTGCTCTGCGCAACCGCAAGCACCTTGCAGGCAAAAAGCATTACCTGCCTCTTATCCTTGGACACTATCTCCCAACTACAATAATTGGTCTCGAACGGACTTAAAAGTCTGTACAAATCGCCTGTTCTTACAAGCGTCTGAAGCTCCTTTTCAAGTGCAACCTGTGCCTTTACTTCTTCAAATTCGGCATCAGACATTTTGGTTATGTCAAGTTCATAACCAAAGGTTCCCATATGTGCAACATCGGCTCTTGTCTTAAGCGTGGTTATTCTTCCATTCTGGTGGTTCGGTGATGCCGTAACATGACTCGAAATCGACATAACAGGATAACACATGGAAGTACCATACTGAATCTTAAGTCTTGCGATTGCATCGGAATTGTCGCTTGTCCAAATCTGCGGCATATACGCAAGCACACCCGAATCAAAACGCGCACCGCCCGAACTGCACCCCTCAAATAAAACATTCGGGAAGCCTTCGGTAATCGCAGACATTACCTTGTAATAACCAAGTGTATATTTATGATTATATCCGAGTTCCGGCATATCCGTAATCTGGCGGTTCATGTCCCACTTAACATATTCGACATTGGCGGTGGATAAAATATTGCTTACCGCCTTAATTACATATTCACACACCTCGTCCTTGCTAAGGTCAAGCACATACTGATGCCTTGACTCCACAGGTATTCTGTCCGGCACAGCTATCGCCCAGTCAGGATGTGCTCTGTAAAGTTCTGAGTCCCTGCTCACCATTTCCGGCTCAAACCAAAGTCCGAACTTAAGTCCGATATCATTTATCTTCTTTGCAAGACCGTCAATTCCGGAAGGTAACTTATCCTTGTACACCGTCCAGTCACCAAGACTGCATCTGTCGTGATCTCGCTTACCAAACCAACCGTCATCAAGTACAAACAACTCTATACCTGCTTCTTTTGCACGCTTCGCCATTTCAAGTAACTTTTCTTCCGTAAAATCAAAATAGGTTCCTTCCCAGTTATTAATAAGAATAGGTCTGTTCCTATGTGTCCAAGTACTTCGCATAAGATTATTCCTGTACACATCATGATACTCTCTCGACAAAGCACCAAATCCCTCTTCCGAATAGCACATAACGGATTGTGGTGTATAAAACACCTCGCCCGGCTTAAGCTTCCAGCTAAACTGGTGCGGGTTGATTCCCTGCTGCACCCTTAAAAATCCAAACTGGTCAACCTTGGCAACCGTTGAATGATTACCGCTGTAAATAAGTGAAAAACCGTATACGTCGCCTCTGAATTCGTCGGCATCTTTAGAAGCAATCATAACAAAAGGATTAAGCTGGCTTCCGCTTCCGCCTCTGGCATTCTCAATCTCAGCCTTCATACCCATTGTAAGCGATGTTCTGTGCATATCTCTTTCCCTGCCCCACGCACCTGCAAAATGCACAATATCATAATCGTCCATAGGAAAATCAATGCTTGTCGAATACGCGCTGAGAATCTCAACTTCTTTGTCCGCACCATTGATGATTACAGCACTTCTGGCAATCACGTTATACTCGTCAAACACCGTATAATAAAGCTCTGTCTTTAAATCAATTATCTCGTCAACAAGCGTTACCTTAAGAGTCTCTGCCGAAGTATTCTCATTATCAATAAGTTCCGGCATGCCCTCAACATGCGCAACTCCCTTTAAAATCTCAATCTCCTTAACAATAAGTCTTGAAACCGCATTACCATGCTTATTAACCACCTGATATGCAGGATTACGAAGATCCGAATAACCATATGCCGGATACTCCTGCGGATATACGTCAAGTGCAATCTGATTAGATACAAAGCCCCAGATTTCGTTCCATTCGTCCTTCATCTGATAATAGTCGCAATCAGCAATTTTCTTGCCAAAATAAAAGTGAAGCAAATCGCCCGTTTCATTCACGAACATAATGTAACTTACATCCCTGCCCTGTAAGTGTATGGTGTTGTTGTTCTTAATTATCATCTAATATCTCTCCTTTTATGTAATATTTGTTATTCCTCAACTGTGCTTCAATAAATCCATGCTCTTTTTTTCAAAAACTATACGATATTCTTATTTCGTCTAAACATCTGCCTATAAAAATATTACCACATCCCCATAAAAAAAGAATACTCGCATGTTGACAACATGGGTTAAAATGTGACATTATTATTGTGAAGAGAGGTGATCGGTCACGGAAGCTTTTTTTAACAATTATTATGCCAATACAAACCTTATTCCGACGGATATTTACCCAATGCAATACGGCGAACAGCAATGTGAACCGGGACATGCTTTCGGTCCGTGCGTAAGGAATAATTATCTGATACATTATATATACAATGGCAAAGGTATTTTTAAAACGGACGGCAAAGAGTACCATCTGCACAAGGGGCAGTTTTTCTTAATTTGTCCCGAGCAGCTCACCTACTACAAAGCCGATACGGAAGAGCCGTGGCTTTATCGTTGGATTGAGTTTAACGGAAGCTTTGCAGATTCTGTGTTAAAATCCGCTGGACTTTCCGAAGACGCTCCCATCTTTACAGACGGCGAGGATATGCCTGTCGGCAATGCACTCCTTGATATTGTTCGCAGGCAAAACGCGGATTTTGAAATCCTTATGAGCCTTTTTTGGAGATTTATCTATGCTATAACAAATGGTTCAGAAAATGCTTCACAAAAGCCTGCTGAAGAATACATAAATCTTGCGGAAGGCTATATAAAAATGAATGCCTACAAGAGAGTTACCGTAAATGATGTAGCGGCCTATATTGGCATTGACCGAAGCTATCTTTGCAGACTTTTTAAAGAGTATAAAAATGTGTCGCCGCAGGAATTTATTATGACACTAAAGCTTAATATGGCATGCCGCTATCTCGAGAACAAAAATTTGTCCATAAGCGAAGTTGCACAGAGTATCGGTTATAATGACACCCATGTTTTTTCAAAGGCATTTAAGAAGCAGTTCAAGGTTTCGCCGATGGCGTGGCGTAAACAGCTTGACTGGGAACATTCAATCAAAGAATATAAGTAACGGAGATTTTTAATGAATAATATAGTAATCGGTATGCTGGCTCACGTAGATGCCGGCAAGACTACTTTATCGGAAGCCCTGCTCTACTCCACGGGCACCATAAGAACCCTCGGTCGCGTCGATAACAAGAATGCTTTTCTTGACACCGACTCGATGGAGCGCGCACGCGGAATAACCATTTTTTCAAAGCAGGCACAACTTAACCTGAAAACCTGCTCAGTGACACTTCTTGACACTCCGGGACATGTGGATTTTTCTGCGGAGATGGAACGCACCCTGCAGGTGCTTGACTACGCAATTCTTGTAATAAGCGGTGCGGACGGTGTTCAGGGACATACTAAGACCTTGTGGCAGCTACTTACGCATTACCGTATACCGACCTTTATTTTTGTCAATAAAATGGACCAACAGGGAACCAACCGTGCAAGACTTCTTGAACAGCTCAATAATCTACTCTCAAGCTCTGTCATTGACTTTTC
The DNA here is from genome assembly GCA_015057505.1 of Lachnospiraceae bacterium. Classification (GTDB taxonomy): domain Bacteria; phylum Bacillota; class Clostridia; order Lachnospirales; family Lachnospiraceae; genus SIG300. Next base: position 130,342 of record SVEG01000001.1, on the reverse strand, counting down.
TTATAAATCCGCCGTTGATATGGAAGCGGTCGCTCTTTGCGATGAAGCACTTCTTGAAAAACATCTTGAAGGCGAAGACATATCTGACGCGGATATTGCGGGACTTATTGCGGACAGAAAGCTTTTCCCCTGTTTCTTCGGTTCCGCGCTTAAAATCACGGGTGTTGACGAGCTTATCAAGGGACTTGAAGATTATTTACGCTTCAGGAAATATCCCGATACTTTCGGTGCAAAGGTTTACAAAATAACAAGGGATTCTCAAGGCAACCGCCTTACCCACCTTAAGGTTACAGGCGGTACTTTAAGTGCCAGAATGCCGATAAATGACAATGAGAAAATTAATCAGATAAGAATATATTCGGGCGAGAAGTTCTCTCCAGTTAACGAAATAAATGCCGGCGGAATCTGCGCCGTAACAGGCCTTGAATCTACATTTGCAGGACAATCCCTCGGCAAAGATTTGGAAGCTAATATTCCGATGCTTGAACCCGTGCTCACATATCAGCTTTTGCTTCCCGAAGATGCAGATCCTCTTCTTGTTCTTCCCAAACTCAGGCTTCTTGAAGAGGAAGACCCTCAACTCCATATCGTGTGGAATGAATTTCTCAAGGAAATACATCTGCAGGTTATGGGTGCCGTACAGATTGAAGTGCTTCAGAACATAATTGCAGACCGCTTTGGTATTGATGTAAAATTCGGAGCAGGCAATATTGTTTACAAAGAGACTATTGCAGACACTGTCGAAGGCGTCGGCCACTTCGAGCCCTTACGACATTATGCTGAGGTGCACCTTATCTTAGAGCCCGGCGAGCGCGGTAGCGGCGTAATGTACAAGGTTGACTGCGATACGGACAAGCTTGATAAAAACTGGCAGCGACTTATACTGACTCACCTGTATGAGCGTGCCCAAATCGGTGTACTCACCGGCTCACCGCTTACCGATGTAGTGATAACCCTTGTCGGTGGACGCGCCCATCAAAAGCATACCGAAGGCGGTGATTTCAGACAGGCTACTTACCGTGCCGTAAGACAGGGACTTATGCAGGCAACTTCCGTCCTTCTTGAGCCATACTATAATTTTACACTCGAAATTCCGCAGGCTAATGTCGGACGTGCCATGACCGACCTTGAAAGAATGTACGCAAGCTTTGAGCTTGCACAAGCGGGAATGCAGATTTCTTCATCAGATGAAGCCGTTGACCTCGCAGTCATCATGGGAAGTGTACCCGTTGCAACCTTTGCCGACTATCAAAGCGAGCTTATTGCCTACACCAAAGGCCTTGGCAAGGTATCACTCCAGCAAGGCGGCTACAAACCCTGCCATAATCCCGAGGAAGTAATTGCTTCTATCGGCTATGATGCGGAACGTGATACCTCTAATCCTGCAGATTCTGTTTTCTGCTCGCACGGTGCAGGTGTTATTGTTCCATGGTATGAAGTATTTGAGCATATGCATGTTGAAAGTATCCTTGCGGAGCGCATAAAAGAAATCTCCGGCAACTCCGAGGCAGAACTTCGCGACCCCAGATGTAGTAGCCGTACTGTCTCCGACAGATTCCTCGGCACAGAAGAGGTCGATGCAATCCTTCGCGATACTTACTATGCCAACTCAAGTTCAGACAGCAAACGCCGCAAGCCTTTTTCCAAGACAAAGGGTGATAGCAGCACAACCTATGTCTACAAAGGCAAAGAAACAGTCCAAAACCAAGGCATATCCTACCTTCTCGTGGACGGCTACAATATTATATTTGCATGGGACGAATTAAAAGAGCTTGCCAAGAGCAACTTAGACGCAGCCCGCAGCAAACTCCTTGATATACTGTGTAATTATCAGGCCATGAAAAAATGCGAATTAATCGTAGTATTCGACGCTTACCGCGTCCAAAACCATGCCACCGAATTCCTTGATTATCAGAACATCCACGTTGTCTACACCAAGGAAGCCGAGACTGCCGACATGTATATCGAACGCTTTGCGCATGAGCACGGTCGCAAGCATTATGTTAGGGTTGCAACTTCAGACGGTCTTGAACAGATAATTATCGTCGGTCAGGGCTGCCACCTTGTATCCGCGAGAGAATTTGAACAAGAGGTTAAAGAGGTTGAGGAACATTTACGCAAAGAATACCTCGACCGCAATTTGTAAATACAAAAAAACTATACTAAAAAAATATTCCCTGCCGCAAATCTGCGACAGGGAACTTTTATTTACGGCTATTTTTATAGTTCTTTTCCTTCTACAACACTTTCATGCACCACTTCATACTGTTCTGCATGAGCTGTATATACTCCGGAATCTTAAATACTTCTGCGGTATGTCCCGGTGTTAAAAATACAAGCCTTCCATCACCCACAACCTTGCTCCAACCTGCAACATACTCTTTATCTCTGTAGATGTATACAAGGAATACCTCTTTGTCATCTTCCGTCAGTTCAAACTGATAAGGCTCCTCAGGAAGCGAAAACGCACTACAACCTTCTGTAATCACATGCTCTTTCATTTCAAATCTAATCTCTTCCATAGCCGGATGCGTAAGGAACTTTCCGCCCATCATCTTCTCTAATTTTTCCTGGCTCTGAATACTGATTCCGTTGTGAAGAATTAAAAGCGCACCGCCTGCCTCAACATAAGAATAAAGCGCCTCAGACTCAGCATCTGTTAATGCTCCGTCCCAGATATCAAGATAAGAAATCACTCCTGAATATTCTCCTGTCTTCAACTCAAGCAACTTGCCTGTATCATCCGTACACACAAGTTCCATCTCCGGAAACATCTTTTTCAAGCACTCGTCCACTCCACCAAAAGGATGGTACATCGCATCATTATAATTACCTATAGCTAAAATTTTTTCTTTCATAATCTTCTCCTTACCAGCGAAGCGTGTCGCCTTTATAATCTACATAAACAGGATGTTCTGCCGTTTCAAGTCCGCTGTCAAGTGCTACTTTAAGTATTCCTGTTGCCGACTCCTTCGGTGTAAGCTTCGCTGTAGTGTCTAAGTGTCCGCGCATATAAGTCGCAACATGTCCCGGATGCATAACAATTACACGTCCGCCCTGCTTGTACAAATTGTTATGAACAATGGTTGACTGCATATTGGTCGCGGCCTTGGATATACAATAACCAAACCAGCCTTCTCTCCAACAATCTGCAATACTTCCTGCCTCGGAAGAAATATTTAAAACAGTCTTGTCTTCACTTGCAAGAACAAGCTCCACAAGTGCATTCGTTACTCTAAGCGCACCGAGAGCATTAACATTGATTACGCGAAGCATCTCATCAAAATCCAGCTCGTCGCCGAGAACCTTCTGCATATCTCCAAGAATTCCCGCATCATTAATTAACAAATCAATCTGCGGCACAAGCTTTATAACTTCTTCCTTCATAGCTGCCACGCTCTCATCACTTCCGATATCAACCTGCACGATTGCCATCTTGTCTTTATTTTTCTCCATAAGTTCATCAATCTGTGTCTCTGCAGGATTAAGTCTTGCCGCCACAACAAAGTAACCTCTTGCAAGTAATTCCTCTGCAAGAGCAAGTCCCACACCATGATCCGTACCCGTTACCAATGCATATTTTTGTTTCATATAGTTTTCCTCCGTTTTATATTAAATCTAAGTATCTATTCTTATAATTTCAGAAATTGCTTTGTTACGATATACCAAATCCTCTCTCGATGAAAACCCTTGTTTTTCCCAAAATGCATTACCGATTTCATTCCTGTCAAACACGACCAATGCGACCTTGTTAATTCCGCAATCCTTAAGTACATTCATAGCACTTTCAACAAGCGCCGCTCCTATTCCCTGTTTTCTGTACTCCGGATTGACGGCCGTATGATATATATATCCTCTGCGTCCGTCATTGCCTGCGATGATAACACCCACAATTCTGTCTTCATCTACAGCCACAAAGCAGGTGTCGGGATTTCTCTGTAAAAACCTGCCGATTCCTTCTTCGGAGTCATCCAGATTGTTAAGCCCCATGCCTGTGCAGGACATCCATAAAGCATAAACTGCTTCGTAATCGTTTATGGTCATTGTTCTTATTTCCATGTTTGTTCTTCCTTTCAGCCAACATACCAGTCGGGTAATATTGTCATCTCACATGCAAGTGTCAACTCAGCCTCATTCTCACTGTAATCATCGTGCATCTGTATTGAATGCTTTATGCCGCGATATTCCATGCACAAACTTAAGAACAGAATAAATATCCCTATATCAATTAAATTCTGATACGTCACCTTATGAATTGCCATAATGCCTCTCTTACCGGGCTTTTTGTAACGATACACCAAAAGCCTGTCCTCTGCCTCTTCCACAATCCACGGCTGAGTATTACAAGAGCTCGGCGCAAAACGAACAATACTAGCAATATCCAAATACTTTGTACCGTGCCAAATCTCCTCCACAGGCTTTCGCTTGCTCTTAAACATATCCTTACGGAACTTATCCTCCGGCACCTTGCAGATGGCAATCATCGTAACAAAATCAAGTCCGTTATACGTCTGCTCCTCAGTCTTACCTATCCCAAACCACAACGCACCTATATTTTTCGATGTCAGATACAAGTCAAGCTGTTCACCGATAAAGCCAATATTCTGAAGGTAATTTGTCTTTTTCTCACTATACAAAAGGATACAGTATTCCTGCCCTCTCTTGCAGGTAGTCAATTCATTAGGAACAATTCTTATGTCAACCTTTATATTCTCAACGAGTGGTTTAAAAGTTTTAAATACATCATAGATTTCCGCAAGCTCACTATCTGCAAGCTTATAAGAATCACTGTAATATTCCTTTGTCTTATTATCCCTGAACAGATGAAAAGATTTGCGTTTAAAAATCATCTCATATAATATTTTTTCGCGGTCCATTATATCCTCCTTTTGCTAAAAGGATGTCTTAACATAAGGCTAATGTAATTTAAAATATTTTGCAATAGTTTTTCTTATAAAAAACCGATTAGATTCAATCAGAACCTAATCGGTTTGCATCATTTCCTTTTAACCGGAATCCAAATAGCACTATGATAATCCAAGTCTGTTTTTTCACCATTCACACAATCATACCATTCAACATTTGCATTACCGCTTATCTCGAACTCCGGATTACCCGGAAGCCATTCCTTAAAAATCCTTGTATTAAGCGACTGCAATGCATCCGGGATTGCACCTACACAATCAAACACAGCCCACTCACCTTGCGGGAACTCATAAAGCATCATTCCTTCCGGAACTTCTCCCCCGGTATATTTACCGGCAATAAGATACGTAAATTTACCCTTGCTTGATGCTTTTCCATCATCAATACATATACCGAATTCACCTATGCAGTTATCCACTAAAGCTTTTTCCTGAGGATTTGCAGGCGGATTTCCTGCGTATACATTAGCTGCATACTTCTCACAGATTTCATCCCAGTACTTGGGAATTTCCTCATAAGCTTTGTCAAAAGAAAATTCTCTGGCAAAGCCAATCACCTTAAATCCAAACATCTTTGTAATTTTGTAGTTCATCTTATCTCCTCCTTGAACTGTAATATTTACATTCAACGGAAGAAAGGTTCTGATATAGCCGCCTTGCTTTATTTGCATGGGTGAGTTTCCATGAAATCTTGTAAATGCTTTTGTAAAGCTCTCCGGCGTATCATATCCGTATTCATATGCCACATCAATTACTTTTTTATCCGCTTTTTTTATATCAAGAGCAGCAAGATATAACCTGCGATTACGAATATACTCTGATACAGAATAGCCTGTCATTACCAAAAAACCTCGTTGAAAATGTAGCGGGGACAAATACACCTGTTCTGCCACATCCTGCGCACTGATGTTGTCACTTAAATGCCTCTCGATAAATTCAATTGATTTTCTGATTGCTGTCAGCCACTCCATATATTCATTTTCCTTTCTTCTGTATATCGTAATCATACAATTCCGGAAAAATAAAATCCTGTCATTTTAAATTCATTTTTGTCCGCATCAAATATTTCTCTACAAATTTTCAATCTACCAATTCAACATACTCATTTTCAGTATCATAGTTGTGCCAAACAGCCGTATAAAACGGAGCCCTAAAAACAATACTATCTTCACTCCATTCTTTTGAATAGGCAAATCTCGGAACCTGATGTCCCAGTCTCACACCCAAATAATCTACAAATATCAGACTGCAAAACAAAACAAGAAAACATCCGATTGATAATAATATCTTATAATCATTCTTGCAAATCAACTGATATATTCCAACTGATACTATTATCACACCATTAGTTGAATAGATCGATCCCCAACTACTGTCATTCGGAAAAATTGCCAATGCAGAAACTGCCAAAAAGGCTCCAAACGCAATCAGAACAACTCCTATTATTTTTCGCATTTTATAATATTGCATTTTCTTGTCTTCGTTAGTATACTCCGCAACTTTTACTAACGTATCTTTCATTTCTTCATTCATAGTCTCGCTTTTCCTTTCTCCATCAATGATTTCCTTAATATCAACCTGATAAAAATCTGCAAGCTCAACAAGCACACTCAAATCAGGCATATTGCTCCCCGTTTCCCATCTGGAAACAGTTCGGTTAGACACATTGAACTTCTCCGCCAATTGTTCCTGTGTGAATTCTTTCTCCTTCCTGAGCTCTCTCAAAAAAAGACCGATTTTCTTTTGGTCCATCTTTTTACCTCCTTTCACTGACAGAATAGCCTGACCGGCTTATAAAAAACACGACACAAAGCGAGAAATGCCGTATTTTTGCCAACCGGACATCAATTGTCCTGTATATATTCTGATTTTCTTACAAACACTTAAATATATCGTTCTGTCAACACCTTAAACTCCGGCTTGGTAACATAGGAAGCGTAAGTAACCTTACCATCAAACTTAAGCATCTTCTCAAAACGATAACGCTGAGCAGGCGCACTAATATAATCCATCACCTTTTCTTTTGGCACCCAGATAACTTCACTGGATTCGTCAGAGGTACGGCACTCTCCACTTTCATATTCACAGATAAAATCAAACATAACCTTTGTGGGAACAGGTTTGACGCCATCATAAAATACATGCTTGCCCACATTAGAATACACACCGCACAGACATTTTACCTTAGCCTTAATACCGCTTTCCTCCATAATTTCCCGTAAAACGCCCTCTTCCAGATTCTCGCCCTCTTCAATCTGACCGCCTGTAGAATCATAACCGCGGTTGTGGGTTTTGATAATTAAGACATTACCTTCTTTGTCAAATACATAGCCCGCAGCGGCAACAATGTGTGTTGGAAATGCCATAAATAATACCTCCTTCATATATGTAACTTCGAATTTATCTTTCCGGCAAACTGAAAGTTTCTGTTTCCCACAAACGGTATTTGCAACATCATAACTGCTCGATTTCATTTGCAACCATAGATACCAATTTTTCATTAGTATCTATTTTTATCGTATTGAGTGTTTTATACATCAGGATTCTTGCTACGCTTCTCTCAATCACATCCTCAGAGCGAATACCTTTTTCCACATCTTTAGTCAATCGCTTTCGCAAATTGGCTTCATCAGCAATAAGTGAAACACATTTCACCTCACAGTTTTGTGTGTCCAATTTTTCCAGGATAGAATCTATGATGGACTGTTGATGCATTACCCAGCAGAAAATCACATTTTCATAAGCAGAGCAATGTAAAAAGTTATTTAGTAAGTAACAAATATTATCTGTTACCATTGCTTTGGTTTCATTGGTTACGTGGAAAGGATTTGCATCCCAACACCAATCCCCATCAAGAAATACGCTATTGGGTAAATCAGATTTTAGTTGCTGGCTAACAGCAGTTTTGCCGACTCCCATTGTTCCGCCGATTATATATAATTTTTTCATATCCACTCACCTACAACTTCAAATTTTTCTAACTGTTCTACATATTGGGATTTGTCTATTTCCAATATTCTAATAACTTTTCATCAATCGGCGCTATTTTTTCCTTACCCTTAATATCCTTATATAAAGCAAGTTTTTCAACTTCTTCCTTATCTGTTCTGTATTTTTCAATAACTTCCAGATATTCTTTTGGTAATGTAATTCCATACAATCCACCATATTCGTAATGCCATTCTGGGTTAAAATATCCAGGAGCCATTTTATAATACATCAATCCTAAATATTCATACTCAACATCTGATAAGCCTAATTCTTCTTGACATTCACGAATAATACATTCTTTTAATGTTTCGTTATCTTCTCTACAACCGCCAAAGATTTCCCAGTCTTGTCGCCATTTGTTCCACCCCATAAGATAATCATTTTCTATTTTCACGACAGCTAAACAATGATTGATTGGTTCATATTGATTATCTGCACTTTCTTCGCTAACATTAATAATATCAAGCAATTCATTTCCTTTACTATCTACAACTATCATATAAATTCACCTCGCTAAATTCGAATTTGTCTTTCCGGCAAACTGAAAGTTTCTGTTGTTATACAAATTGAATTATTTCTTTCGTTGCTTGTCTAAAAGGTCTTTTAAAGCCTCCTCGCTTATGCTAACCCATGCATCTTCTTCCTCTGCATTTAGTCCAAGATATTGTGCCAAAGTTCGTTCATCATCACTCATTCCCCATTGATATGAGTATTCGTCAATTTCTTCAAATTCAATTTCACCTGCAAGGTAACGTTCTTTATATGTTGCCATTTTCTATTTCTCCCATCCTTAATGTGTTTCTTATTTGTTCTGCCAAATTGGAATTTGCCTTTAAAAATTATACCACACCCACGTACCCACGAAAAGAGTATTTAAACCTATTTAACAAAACAATAAGCCGAATGAATCTCATCCGGCTTATCATCTCATCTAAATTCAGCATTGTTTCTTTTCAAAAAATCTATATCATATCCATATTTTAAAGCTAGCTCATAATCATTCTCCAAGAAAAGCTCATAATCCTCCTGCTTGATTTTCGAAGGTTTTGTTCTTTCATAAATTGCCAGATTCCAAGAGTGCTTGCACTTTTTACATCTGTATATAAGCCAGACATCAACCCGATTGCCATTGGCATTCACTCTGAACTTTCCCGAATTAACAAACTCCTGCTTTTTTCCGCATCCCCCACAGCGATGATATACTTTTATCGAGTCCAAACTCATTGAACAGGGGCGTCCTCTTCATTGGTGGTTCTTACGATTCTTTGTATACTCTTCTCTGACAATGAATACTCATTAGCAAGCACTTTTACCGTAACACCGCTTCTATGCTTTGCGTATATTTCACGGTTCCGTGTTTTATAATACTGCTTTGTTTCAGTCCGGCTTCCCCAGACCTCTTTCTCTTTACATGGAATATATATGCTTTTTCCACTTACATACTGCTGAATAGTTTCTATAAGTTCTTTTGGCAGAACATCTTCTGCACTAACATAGCTCATTTTAATCCTCCTGTTATTTGTGGGGATTCATCCGAGCTTAACTATTCATTTATTTTAAGCTCAGACTACTGAGCAATAACATGTCTTCCACGCATAAAAAGCTCTCTCCTTTCGATATTACTGCTTAAATAATACGATTTTTAAAAAATGATTACAACCTCATTCTTAGTTAGAAACAAAGTTGCTCCAATAAACTCTACTTACTGATTTTATCAATAATAAATATACCAAATATCACAACCACAAATGCAATTACTATACCAATCCCGATTTTCTTTATAATCTCCGCTGCCTTCGGGTGTTTTTTCCCAAGGAAATAAAGCGGCAGGCCAAACACTGAAGATATAATTATGCAGACAAACGGCCAGAAGAATCCTTCTACAAAAGCTTCCCATTTCATACCTTCAAAGAAGAACCACACAAATCCTGCAAACACACACAGTCCGAATGCCCTGAGCACAGCCTCCTTCGGTCCGCAAATAAGATTTCCTTCACTGTCTGCAATACCGAACTCCTCGAATATAACATTCTTTTCAAATTTGACAACATCATTTATAATCTCAAGAAACTTGTTACCGGCCTTCTCTTCTGTACGAATCTCTTCCCAGTAATAGTTTTCATCAAAGGTAGCGATGTCCTCATTATTATTTTGCATTACTTTACAAACCTTAAGCGCTCCTTCAAGCTCCCGCATCTGCTCCTCAATACTTACAATGTTTTTGGCAAGCATATCCTGCAGGGAAACCTTTTTACCGAGCAATTCTTTTATGTCAGAAACAGGCATACCTATTTTTCTTAGGATAACTATCTTCTTTAAAGCCGCAACATCTTCCTCACTGTACTCACGATATGAGTTACCGCTTCGCTCCGGTCTGATTAATTTTTCCTTTTCATAAAATCTGATGGTTGCTCTTGGCACATCAAGCATCTGTTCAACTTCTTTGATTGTCATTTTACTCCTCCTTAGGCATTTCATAATAATTATAGCCTAACAATAAAGTATGAACAAGGTTTACAGTCAAGAGTTTTTTTAAAAAGTACTGATTTTTTCTACATTTCCTCGGGACATTCCATTCCCAAAAGTCCACTTGCTTCTTTTAGCACTGTCTGCACAAGATTTGTAACATATAATCTTGCTATTTTTGTTTCCTCGTCTGCCTGCAATATCGGAGCCTCATGATAAAACTTATTAAATGCAGTAGCAAGTGAAATTATATACCTTGCTACTACCGATGGCTCATTCTTTTCTGCCGCGCTAACAATCGCATCTTCATATCCATTCAGACATTTTAACAATGCATATGTTACGTCATCCGCAAGTGCGTCATAATTGATTTCACCCTTAAATATATCTTCCTTTGCTTTACGCAAAATACTCTTTGCACGTGCATAGGTATATTGTGCATACGGACCCGTTGTTCCTTCAAAACTAAGAACCTCATTCCATGAAAACTCGACATTCTTTATTCGTTGATTAAACAAATCATGAAAAATTACTGCTCCTACACCAACCATTTTTGCAACAGTTTCTTTATCTGCCAAATCAGGATTTTTCTCATTAATGGCGTTACTTGCACGTTCAATTGCTTCCTTCAGAATATCCTCCGCATAAATAATATTTCCGCCCCTCGTAGAAAGCTTTGCGCCGTCTAAGCTTACAAGGCCGTAAGGAATATGCATAAGTCCATCTGCCCAATCATATCCCATTACTTCAATCGCCTTAAATATCTGCTTAAAATGTAGCGACTGCTCAAGTCCCGTCACATACAAACATTTCTCAAAGCTATAATTTTTCTTACGGTACAAAATCGCCGCAATATCCCTGGAGTGATAAATGGAACCTCCGTCGCTCTTTAAAATAAGACACGGCGGCATATCGTATTCAGCCAAATCAATAACCTTGGCTCCGTTGCTCTCCGTAAGCAGATTCTTGCTTATAAGTTCCTCCACAAGCTCCGGAACCAAATCGCGGTAAAAGCTTTCACCCAAATACGAATCAAAGGATATTCCAAGCATTTTATATACACGCTCAAATTCGACCATGCTTATTTCCTTAAACCATTTCCAGATTTCAATTGCTTCCGCATCATTATGCTCCATTTTAACGAACCATTCTCGTGCTTCTTCAATCAGTTTCTCATCATTCTCGGATTCATCATTGAACTTAACGTAAATACGCATTAATTCCTCTATTCCGTCTTTTTCAACCTGCTCCTTGGAACTCCATCGTTTATAGGCAACTATTAATTTACCAAACTGAGTTCCCCAATCGCCCAAGTGGTTTATTCGGACCACTCCATATCCGAGCTTATCATATATTTTATACAATGAATTACCTATTACAGTGGTTCTAAGATGTCCCACATGAAAGTTCTTAGCAATATTGGGCGAAGAATAATCAATACATATTGTTTTGTCCTGTCCCGTTTTGGCTACTCCGAGATTATCAGCCTTAAGCTTCTGAATACATTTCTCCACATATGTCTTGCGGTTCAGGAAGATATTACAATATGCGCCGACACATTCTATCTTGTCAATTCCAAGGCTGCCTTTCTTTTCTTCCAATGCCTTTGCAATATCCTGTGCGATTACGGCAGGATTCTTACGCATCATTTTAGCAAGTGAAAAACAAGGCAGCGCATAATCCCCAAGCTTCTCCTCAGGCGGGATTTCCACCAGCTTCATAAATTCCTCTGCTGAAACCTCGCTTACAATTTCCGATAAACATTTACAAATTTCCGTTTTCATTTTGACCTCCGATATTTTTATTATTTTAGGATAAAAAAAGAACCGCAACAAAATTAGCTGTGCTAAATTCTATTACGGTTCTGTATCTATGATTTCCTTAAACAGCAACCGCACAGAAACAAGACGTATATCTCCTGTAACCATGCGGAATGCGATGATTACAAGAGCTTACGTCTGTTCTGTCTGCGTCTTAAGCTGTTTACTGAAAATGTGCTCATAGAAATTATCCTCTCAAATTGTTATTTTACAATCTATCACAAAACATTCTTACATGCAAGTACTTTTTAACATTCTTCTATTTTTGTTAAAATAACCTGCACTACTTTTCGTCCCCATTCAAGATTAACAACCTCTTCTTCAAACGAAGTTATAACAACATCCATGTAGTCATCATCCTTAAAATCAAAAAAACCTTTAATCAAGCCTTTTTCCTTTGCAAGTTCCAACTTCACATGTCTTCCAACAAAATATTCTTTACTTATAGCCGTAAACATCTTTGCATCCTTTTTTGATACTTCAATGTTCACAATATGTGCTTTCGCTATGGCACCATATTTTTCATTCTTTTTATCATTCACACGATAAAAAACAAATCGATCATCTTCACCAACTATCACCGCATCATACGCTCCGTCATTCCAACCATCAAGAACAATATTACATGTCTTGCCTACATACTCTTGCATGCTTGTCGCACAACCTTCTGCCTCTGTCAGGGCGCTGTCTGCCACCATGCCTGCATTCTTCTCATCTTTAAGAAAATAATCCGTTGTCTTATTAAAAACTTCTGAAAGAACAACTATATTCTCTATATCCGGTATTCCCTTTTCACTTTCCCATTTTGCAATCGCAGAACGCGAAACTCCTACCTTCTCTGCCAACTGCTCCTGTGATAAACCTGCCTCTTTTCTTAATGTTGAAATCTTGTTTCCTAATTCCATAACCATTACCTCCTATATGTGATACCCTGCTTATACCACATTCCCAACACCCCAAACAAGCGACGCACTGTGACATCCCTGTTACGCTCCGTAACAAATAGCAAACAGCAAATTACAAATAATATATTAGCCGTCTCTTATATTTAAGCCAAGCCCACAATAAGATTTTATATTATATAAAAGACCGTTGAAAGATGTCAGCACTTGGCGAGGTTTTTTCGAGCCTAGTACTGTTACATGCCAGTTGGTAATCGTGTATATCACGATTGCCAATGCTTTCTCCGAGCGAAAGCGTGTCTTTTATGTAATTAAAATCTTATGTGGGCTTGTTAAATATACTTAGTTCGCATTACTAGCGGCAATCTTTACCCTACTCCAAAGATTACTGATAATCTTACGTGTCTCCTCATTGTAAGTAAATACCTCATCAAGCTCATAACCACTTCTCGGTATATAAGCATCAATTCCCTCGTAATCTCCGCCTTCACCTGAAAGTTCCTCAAAAACTTCCTGATTAGCTGAGGTATAGCCTACCCAGCTTGAGTTATCATAAGCACCCTCGTACTCACACACATGATTAATAAATGCATGTGCAAGCTCAGGATTCTTCGCATTAGCCGGAATCACCATGGCATCTGACCAAAGATTGGTTCCCGCCTCAGGAAGATAGAATGCCATATCTTCATTTTCGCACATAACGTATGTTGCATCACCTGAGTAAATAAGACCGAGCGCCTTACGTCCCTGTGCCATATTATCAATAATCTCGTCCGTTACAATCTCCGGCTCCATCGTCTCAACGCACTTAACGAGCCACTCATAAGCCTCATTAATCTCTGCTTCATTCTCGGTGTTCATGGAATATCCCAAATCCTTAAGAGCCATCATAAAGGAATCTCGCTCTGAATCGTAAAGATAAATATCACCTTTATATTTTTCATCAAGGAAAATACCAAAGCCCTCTCTTTCAAGATCCTCAATATCTACCTTAGTTGTATCATAAACAATACCAACACTTCCCCAGAAATAAGGAATGGAATAAGCATTCTCAGGGTCATAAGGAAGTCCCTTTACATCCTCCATAAGCAAATCCATGCAATCAAGAAGTGAATGATCAAGCTCCTGTATAAGTTTCTCATCAATGAGTCGTTGAATCATATAATCACTTGGCACAAGAATATCATAAGCCTCGCCATTGGCAACCTTGATGTACATCTGCTCGTTGGAATCAAAGATTTCCATAACAACTTTTGCACCGGTCTTCTCTTCGAAATCATTAATGATGTTCTCACCTGTGTACTCACCCCAGTTATAAACATGAAGTGTCTGTCCTTCGTACGGAAGTCCTGAACCTTTTGTATTGGAATGAGTGATGCTGAAAATCGCAAATGCTATACAAGCCATACCTGCAACTGCCACCATAATCTTACCTGCAACACCCATCTTTGCGGTATTCTGCTTCTTTTCACGCTTTGCAACGATTACCGGTGCCACATTAACGATTACAAGAATAACCGTGATAATAAGTACGACAAGTGTGGAAATAGCATTGATACTGGGGTTAACACGCTTACTCATCGTATAAACCATGATACTTATATTTTTTACACCGCGACCTGTTACGAAGTATGAAATGATGAAATCATCAATTGACATCGTAAAAGCAATAAGCGCACCCGAAACAATACCGGGCATAATCTGAGGCACAATAACCTTTGTAAGTGCTCTTCCGGGCGTAGCTCCGAGATCCATAGCTGCATCCGCAAGATTAGGATCAAGTGAACGAATCTTAGGCATAACCGAAAGCATTACATACGGTATACAAAATGCTATATGTGCAAGAAGCATTGTCACGTAACCCTTTTCTACCTGAAACGTGATAAAAAGCAACATAAAACCGATAGCTGTTACTATCTCAGGATTCATTATCGGAAGGTTATTAACCTGATCCATGATATCCCTAAGTACCTTCTTAGACTTGCTGAGACCGATGGCTGCAATAGTTCCGACAACCGTCGATATTGCTGTAGCAAGAATCGCGATGCTAAAGGTTGTATACAAGGCTTCCATCATATCACCGGACTCAAGCATATGCTTATACCAGCGAAGCGAAAAGCCTGTAAAACTCGTCAATGATTTTCCTTCATTAAAAGAAAATACTATCATGTAAACAATAGGAAGGTAGAAGAATAAAATCATGAGAGCCATAAGTACTTTACCAAAAATACGTTTATCTTTTTTCATGATTATTTACTCCTTTCCACCCTGATTTCTTGTCTCGACTTTACGAACCGCAAGCATGAGAAGCATCATGATAACAGCCATAATCATCGAAATCGCACTACCAAAATTCCACTCTCCGACGGTAATAAACTGATTCTCAATCAAATTACCGATTAAGAAATACTGTCCGCCGCCAAGGAGCTTGGGAATAAAGAAGGAGCTGACTGCGGGCAGGAATACAAGCGTAATTCCGTTGATAACACCCGGCAAGGAAAGCGGTAATGTAACACGCATAAATGTCTGCGTTCTGTTACCGCCAAGGTCCGCGCTCGCCTCAAGAAGCGAGTGGTCCATTTTACAGAGAGATGTATTAATCTGCAAAATCATAAACGGCAGGAAGTTATATACCATACCGAGAAGCACCGCACCCTCTGTATATAATAATTCTACTTCTTCGAAACCGAAGAAACCAAGAATCTGTGAAACAATGCCGCCTTCACTAAGAAGTCCAATCCACGCATATGTTCTTACAAGCATGTTAATCCACATGGGAAGTGTGATACAGAGAACAAGAATGTTCTGCAAACGTTCACTGCTTCTTGAAATAAAATATGCAACCGGATATCCGAGTAAAAGCGAAATAACAGTTGTCTTAATTGCAATTACAATGGAACGCCAAAGGACTAATAAGAAGTCCGGGTCGGTAAAAAATTTGACATAATGATCCAATGTAAATGAAAAAGATATTATGCTGTTACCCTGCTGCGTAAAAGAATATAACGCAATTAACGCCAGCGGAAGCACCAGCATAAGCACTGCCCAAATAATATAGGGAATTGCTAATTGCGAAAATCGCTTCATTCAAAAACCACCTTGGACATTACATGAATATCCTCAGGGAAGAATGTCAGTCCGACCTGCTGACCTACCTCCGAATAATCTGTTGTGTGAATCTTAAATTCGCGACCCATAGTCCAGAAGGTAACCTTATATACACCTTCTTTGATATTCTCGGGGTCGAAGTCATAATCAACACTGATATCAATGCTCTGGCTCTCGTCACTGAGCTTCCAGCCCTGTGCATTTGCCCAAGTCTTAATATCTGTATCAAGAGCCTGTGACTCTGTAATCTCGTCTACAGTCTTAAAGAAGTTAAATGCCATGATAGCTTCATTGGCCTTTTCATTCTTAACGAACGGCTGGTTAACAACAAAAATTGTTCTCTCAATAGTTGTTCCGTTAGCTGTAGAGAATTTTACCGGGTACTGTCCGAGTTCTTCCTGCAAATCATATTCAATCTTGGCAATTGATATGTACTCATCATTCTCAGGAGTCCATGCCTGTGCATTGGAACGCGCGATAATCTCCTTATCATCGAGCAAATGTAAGTCCTCAATATCAACGTAGAAATCGTTGGCACTGATTTTCTCTTTACCGCTCTCGCTCACAACCTCATTGTTGCGAATAATATGCATGTTAACGGTCACACTTGTACCTGGAACTGTCTCAACGATAATCTCGTAATGCACACCTTTAAAGAGTACGCTAAGAACCTCTCCTGTCATCTTACCGTCTTTTACATCAACAATATCAATATCCTCAGGACGAATTACAACGTCAACCGCCTCATTGGATTTAAAACCGAAATCAACACAATCAAAAGTAATATCATCAAAACGTACTTTATAATCCTCAAGCATGGTTCCGGGTAAAATATTACTCTCACCGATAAAGTTCGCAACATAGCTGTTGGCCGGCTCATTGTAAATCTCCTCGGGAGTACCAACCTGCTGAATCTCACCGTTCTTCATAACCACAATCTTGTCAGACATGGTAAGCGCTTCTTCCTGATCATGTGTAACGAATATAAAGGTAATACCTACCTCCTGCTGGATACGCTTAAGCTCGTACTGCATCTCCTTACGAAGCTTAAGATCAAGTGCCGCAAGAGGCTCATCAAGAAGCAAAACCTTAGGCTCGTTAACAAGAGCTCTCGCAATCGCAACACGCTGCTGCTGACCGCCTGAAAGCAAGGTTGTATTCTTATTCTCATAGCCCTCAAGTCCGATAAGTTTTAACATCTTCATGACCTTCTGGTCAATAACGTCCTTACTCATTTTCTTTATTTTTAAACCAAAAGCGATATTCTCATATACACTTAAATGAGGAAACAGCGCATACTTCTGAAATACCGTGTTTAATTCTCTCTGATACGGAGGCTTTTTGCTGATTTCTTCACCATCAAAAATAACATTTCCTTCATCAGCATCTATGAAGCCACCCAAAATCCTAAGCAAAGTTGTCTTTCCACAACCGCTTGGTCCAAGTAACGTAACAAATTCATTCTCATAAATATCAAGGTTAATTCCCTTTAATACGATTTGTCCGTCAAAATTTTTAACGATATCGCGAAACTCTATAAGTTTCTTCTTTTCCATATCACCTTCTCCTTCCGATTTGTTTTATTTATACCCATTACCATAAGGTAACAAGCTTATTATACAGATTTATGCAGACTTTGCAATAAATTTATGTAAATTTATTCAAAAAAATATCTGTAACTGCTGTTCTGTTAAGTTATGTAAATAACATAAAAGAGGACAGACATATTAGTATGCCTGTCCTATAATTACCTTATTACATTATTCTGTTGCACCGTCTTCCTTTTTTCTTGTAGCTGTTGCTACAACAAGTGCTACACAGCTAAATGCCATTGCCGGAAGAACAAGGTTTACTGATCCTGTCTTAGGAACATCATCAAGAGGTGTCTCCTCATCCTCGAAATCTACAAGTACATCCTCTTCAGCCGGAGGCGTAAGCGGTGTTTCCTCTTCTTCAAACTCTACTACCGGAGGTGCAAGCAGTACTTCCTCTTCTTCAAACTCTACTACCGGAGGTGCAAGCGGTACTTCCTCTTCTTCAAACTCTTCTACCGGAGGTGCAAGCGGTGCTTCCTCTTCTTCGAACTCTACTACCGGAGGTGTAAAAGGTTCTTTATCTTCTTCTGAAGGTGTAAGAAGTATTTCCTCATCTTCTGTATCATCTGCCGGAGGTGTAATTATTTCTTCCTCATCTGCCGAATCATCTGCCGGAGGTGTAAGAGGTGTTTCCTCATCTTCAAAATCTTCTAAATCATCCTGATTGTCAGAGTCATCATTATTGTCATCATTTTCAATTGCAGGAATAGGTCTTGTTTCATAATAATCGCATAC
The DNA here is from genome assembly GCA_015057505.1 of Lachnospiraceae bacterium. Classification (GTDB taxonomy): domain Bacteria; phylum Bacillota; class Clostridia; order Lachnospirales; family Lachnospiraceae; genus SIG300. The sequence goes on along the minus strand of SVEG01000001.1, from coordinate 111,800 downwards.
TTCACAGTCGCTTCTCTCTGTTCCTTCCTTCATCACTGTAGGATATTCTACAACAACCCATTCACCCATATCATGACCATGTGCCTCAACTTCGTTCTGTGCAAGCAATATTACATCACATACACTACAATGTTTGCCTTCTGTAAGACCTGTTTCTGTACATGTAGGTGCTACTGCCTCATCAATTGCCTCTGTATGTCCTAATGCTTCAACTACTTCCTGTGCTACCAATACTTCATTACATACGCTACAATGCTTGCCTTCTGTAAGACCTGTTTCTGTACATGTGGGTGCTACTGCTTCGTCAATTGCCTCTGTATGTCCTAATGCTTCAACCACTTCCTGTGCTACCAATACTTCATTACATACACTACAATGCTTGCCTTCTGTAAGACCTGTCTCTGTACATGTAGGTGCTACTGCTGCGTCAATTACCTCTGTATGTCCTAATGCATCAACTACTTCCTGTGCTACCAATACTTCACTACATACGCTACAATGTTTTCCTTCTGTAAGACCTGTTTCCGTACATGTAGGTGCTACTGCTGCATCAATCACCTCTTTGTGACCTAATGCATCAACTACTACCTGTGCAACCAATACCTCTTTACATACGCTGCAATGCTTGCCTTCTGTAAGACCTGTTTCTGTACATGTAGGTGCTACTGCTTCGTCAACTATCTCTGTATGTCCTAATGCAGGAATTATTTCCTGAGGAACTATTGTTGTTTTACATGCTTCACAATGTGAACCCTCTGTAAGACCTGTTTCTGTACATGTAGGTGCCACTGCTTCGTCAATTACAATACTAATATGTTCATTATCATTTTTAACAATAGACTCTTCAACAGAATGGTCACATCTGTTACATTCGTATATTATTGTTCCTTCGCCTACACATGTTGCATTTTCTGTCACTGTTCCGTCATCCATGTCATGGTCTAAAGCATCAACCAATTTCTGTTCAACCAATGTTATTCCACATACGTCACAATGTTTGCCTTCTGTAAGACCTGTTTCTGTACATGTAGGTGCTACTGCCTTGTCAATTACCTCTTTGTGTCCTAATGCATCAACTACTGTCTGTGCAACCAATACTTCACCACATACACTACAATGCTTTCCTTCTGTAAGACCTGTTTCCGTACATGTAGGTGCTACTGCCGCGTCAATTACTTCTGTATGTCCTAATGCTGCAACTTCCTCCTGTGCAACGATTACTTCATTACATACACTACAATGCTTGCCTTCCTCAAGACCTGTTTCTGTACATGTAGGCGCTACTGCTTTATCAACAATACCTTTGTGTCCTAATGCTGCAACTTCTGTCTGTGCAACTAATGTTGTTTCACATACACTACAGTGTTTACCCTCTGTAAGACCTGTTTCTGCACATGTAGGTGCTACTGCCGCATCGATTACTTCTGTGTGACCTGTTGCTTTAATCGTTTTATATTCTTTTTCATCACACCATTTAGCTGTACATTCACGCGCTTCCTGACCGTCTTCTGTACATGTTGCGTCACTAATTGTTATCCATTTACCAAAAGTGTGCTCATGCTTTAAAATAACCTCATATTCAGCATCTACATGCCATCCGTCACTTTCAAGCTTTGCAACATACCATGAATAGGAAATACTCTCCCACTCTACTTTGAATTGTTTTAAATAATTTGCTATTTTATTTTTAACACCACTCGGTTCTTCAATATCAGAAAAATCATTTAATGTTCCGTTAGTTCTTTTATTCATAATAGCTATATAAGTATCTCTGCCTATAGAAACTTTACCTTCTCCAACACCAAAATACTTATCAGCGCTATCCGGCATTACGCTACCCGTAGGTGCATCACCATACTTATCCGACTCTTCAGATCTGAAAACAAAAAAACTTGCATCAACTTCTATATATTGACAATCACACTGATCTTTTCCTGAGAAATCGTGTCCTGTCGCTTTAATCGTTGCTGTTTGTGTTGCACCACAGCTATTGCATTTACTAGTCTTTACTCCATCTTCTGTACATGTTGCCGGAGTTGTTGTTTTCCAAGCACCCCATTTATGCTGATGACCCATTCCCGGCCATGCAAACACTGTCGGTGCATATGCAAATGTAAGTGCAAATGCAAGCATCAATGCTACTAATTTCTTTACTCTCTTTCTCAACATTATTTATTCCTCCAAATAATTATTTTTATCTTATGAACTCATAATACCCCTCTCCGGTCACATATTAGTCATAACTTTGGTTTTTTTATAATTTTTTGTAACTTTTTGATATTTTCTCCAAAAATAAGGGGTATGATTAAAAAAAGACCTCCCTTGGCTTATGCCACGGAAGGTCCTTAAAACATATCAATATTTACTTAGATTCATCATTCTCTACGGGAAACTTCGTTTCCAAAAAGTTTGCTATGCAAACTCTTTTAACTCTTTTGTACCTTAATAAAATCATAATCTTCCATCGTCTTAAGATACTGAACGAGTCTGTTATATAATGGTTCTGCCTTCTCTCCGAAATGCTCCTTCACCTTGCCGGCTATATCATATACGGTATTCTTGCCATCGATAAGGGGCCAGATAAAGCTTCCCATCTCTTCAAGGTGAACCTGTGAAAACCTGGGCTTCTTAAAAATAAGCTGTGCTATTTTGTTAAACAAACCCTTATTTTCAATAATAATCGTCACATTACCGGCTTCATCAGTCTTGCTGTCATGAGCAGAATTGTGAACCGGAATATAATCCAAATAATTCGCCGATACTTTTTTATTTTTCATCAGCGCTTGCCTTTTTGCCTAATGCAAACTTAAAGATAAGAAGCACAATGATTGCAAGTACTGCAATAGCTCCGATTGAACCTGTCGTAAATATGCCTGAGATATTAATCTTATCTGAGATACCTGCTACTGCAAGGATTGCAAGAAGAATACCTACAAGACCTTCACCTGCAATAAGACCTGAACAGAACAATACACCATCGTTGCTATCCTTCTCTTCGCCCTTCTTAACCTTATCAACAACAAGACGGATAAGACCACCGATCATGATTGTTGAACTGAGCTCTAACGGAAGGTAAAGACCGATTGCAACCGGAAGTGCAGAAATACCAACGATTTCAAATGCAATCGCGATAAATGCACCGATAAATATAAGTGCCCAAGGAAGGTTACCGTCCATAACACCTTCAACGATCATCTTCATAAGTGTTGCCTGAGGAGCTGAAATCTGCTCTGAACCAAAGCCCCATGCACTGTCAAGAAGCAATAACACGCCACCAATTGTAAGTGCTGCAACGATTGCACCGATAATCTCACCAATCTGCTGCTTCTTGGGTGTTGCACCAAGAATATAACCTGTCTTTAGATCCTGTGAAGTATCACCTGCCATAGCAGCGATGATACAAATAATAGAACCGATTGCGATGGCACCCTTCATTCCGTGAACGCCTGTGTCACCTGAAATCTTAAGTACAAATGTTGCAATAATAAGTGTTGCAATAGCCATACCTGAAACAGGGTTGTTACTGCTTCCTACAAGACCAACCATTCTTGATGAAACTGTTGCAAAGAAGAAGCCGAAAACAACAATGATAGCTGCTCCGAGAAGTGTTACCGGAACTGCAGGTACAAGCCAGATAATAATTGTCATGGCAAGAATAAGAACACCTACAAGAAGCATGCTAAGATCCTTCTCTGTTCTGATATTACTCTTAGAAATACCACCCTTTAAGCTCTTCATTGAAGCGATAAACGTCTTAATGATAAGCGGCAATGTCTTACATAAACTGATGATACCGCCTGCTGCAACGGCACCTGCACCGATGTAACGGATATAGTTACTCCAAATTCCGCTTGCGCCGCCTTTAGCATAAACTGTTGCAATTGTCTCTGTGGCCGGATACAAAATTGTATCTCCGCCAAAAGTTACGATAGCAGGAATAAGTACAAACCATCCGAGCAAACCACCTGCAAACATAAATGCAGAAATCTTAGGTCCGCAGATATAACCAACACCTACAAGTGCAGGATAAACCTCTGCAGAAAGCTCTGTCTTAAGCGCCTTAATAGGTGCTGTAACAACACCTGCAACACATCCGAGACCATCAACCAAAAACTTAATTACGGCTGCAAATCCCATACCTGCAAATACAGATTTTGCGCTTGCACCACCCTCTTCTCCTGCAAGTAAAACTTCTGCACATGCCATTCCTTCAGGATAAGGAAGTGTACCATGCTCTTTAACAATAAGAGCATTACGGAGCGGAATCATAAAAAGAACACCCAAAATACCGCCACATAAAGCGATAATTGTAATCGTAAGATAATCGGGCTTGTCCATAAGTCCGTCCTTTGCCCATAAGAATAATGCGGGCATTGTAAAAATTGCACCGGCTGCCAAAGATTCTCCGGCTGAACCGATTGTCTGCACCATGTTATTCTCAAGAATTGACTCTTTTTTAAGAATAACACGGATTAATCCCATAGATATAACGGCAGCGGGAATTGATGCTGAAACTGTCATACCTACACGAAGTCCTAAATAAGCGTTAGCTGCGCCGAATACTATGGCAAGAGCAAGCCCGAGTATAATTGAAGTAATCGTAAACTCCGGTGTAATCTTGTCCGCCGGTACATACGGCTTAAATTCTTCGTTGTTCATGAAATCTCTCCTTAAGTATTTTTGTATATCCATTGTATTATACACTTTTTTTATATAAATGCCAAGCCTTGACACTAAATAAAATATGTAAAAGCCCTAAAAACTACAAATAATTCCCGAACTACTGTTGTTTTTTTATTTTCAAATTACATATTGTAATAGCACCAAGCACAAGAATAACTCCAATCACGGTATTTGATGTCAATTTTTCTTTAAACAATACAACACCGAATAACGTTGCAACTACAGGCTCAATTGAAGCAATAATTGAGGCCTTGCCGTTTTCCACATGCACAAGTCCGAAGTTGTAGAAAATATACGGAAGAATCGTACTTACAAGCCCGAATAGTATCGTAAACCCAAACATACCCACACTTGTACAACATACTTCATATAACCCTGTACAATCCGTAAACGGAAGTACAGCTATCGTCGCAACAAGGAAAGTATAAAAAGATATCGTAAAGCTGTGATATCCTCTCTCAAGCGCATACCTGCTGAAAATTGAGTAAAGCGCATATCCAAAGCCTGCTCCGAGACCCGTAAGAATTCCCGGAAGGCTTAAGCTTTCGCCACTTCCTATCACTCCTGTCACAAACACGCATCCCACAAAAGTTGCAACAAGTGAAAGCACCTTTATCCCTGTAAGCTTCTCTTTAAAAAGTACCGCTGACAAAACCATGACTATCGCAGGCGCCGTATAAAGAAGCACCGCGGCTACTGAAAGAGATGTCATCGTAATTGCCTTAAAGTAGCAAAAGTTAAAAAAAATTATACTGAGAAGTCCCGTTCCTATAAAGCACCAGATGTCCTTTAGCCTTATCTTAAGAAGCTTCCTGTTGTAAATCATCAAAAACACAAACATCATCACAACCGTGACAACAGCCCGCAGTGCCACAATCTCCATGGAACTCATATCGTGCGAATTATACCTGCGCACGAATATTCCCATACTTCCCCATAACGCTCCTGCAAGCAATATAAAAATCGGGGCCAACTTTTTCATAATCTTAATCCTCTGTTACCTTAAATGAAGCCTTTGCGGCATCTTTTCCATCTGTAAGACAAAGTAAATTATCTGCATCCACAGTAATATATTTACCGGGTTGTGATACACTTTCAAAAGAAACACCGTCTCCGCCATCTAAAGCCTTAACTGTCCTGAATGTCTGCTTAAGAGCCGTCTCTTCACTTGCATCAGCATCCTGTGCAAGTCTTACATTACCGTCTTCACCCGCTGTAAGATACAAGCCCTGTTTATCCTCTGACTGAATCGAAACATATGCATCATTGGAGCGGTCTGCTTTACCGTCCACGATTACCCAGTGACCTTCTGACTCCTTGCCCTTATTGATTCCAACTTTAATATCCTTATAAGGGTATGCGGCATCATTATTAGAGTTAACATATGTTACATGCGAAAGCTTTGCTGCCTCATCACCCGCAAGTGCAATTGAAAATGCACTTCCGTAAATTCCGTTGGCTGACTCTGTCATAAATACAACGCTTCCGTCCTCATTAAACTCAAGCTTTCTGATACATGCCGAACGTCTGAAACCGTTTCCGCCGGGTAAAGAACCATTATGATATACAAAATATGTTTCGCCACGGAAATCAAATACTGCCGGGTGGTTAGTATTCGAAGTTGCCGTAGGTGCCATAATTATTGAACCAAACTTCCAATCCCCGTTAAGCAAATCATCCGTTGTCGCATACGCCATACTCTCTCTCCAACCGTATGCATAAAACATATAATAATCCCCATAATAATTACCTTTTTCATCCTGACGACGATATAACCAAGGTGCTTCCGTAAAAGACTTGATACCGTCCTGGTTATTGATAATGTCTGCGCTTTCACCCTTGGCACCGCAGGTAATCTTGCCGTCGCCGTTAAGGTCCTTAACGGAAATCATGTCTTCATTAAGCTCGCATATGTACATTTTTCCATTACCCCATGCAAGATAACGGTGTTCAACACCCTTTTCATCCTTCTCAATCCAGACTGTAGGGTCAATATCATTCCATGCACTTGTCTCAGGAGATGTCTCAACACCCTTCACAAGCGGCTGTCCTATATCCACAAAAGGTCCTGTCGGGCTCTCTGATACCGCAACACCGATCGACTGCTTGCCGGCAGAAGTTCTGTCCCAACTGCAGTAATAAATATAATACAAATCCTTACCCTCTGCCTTGCTGTAATGCTTTGTAGCCTGCGCGGCCCACGCACTTGTGGAATCCTTTACCCACGAAACATTAGCTCTGCTCACTGTAAAAACGGAACCCTCTGCCGTCCAATTTACAAGATCCTTACTTGAATAGCAAAGATACTCCGGAATATTGTATACTGCTGCTTTTACCTGTGCATCAGTTGACACGTCATGTCCCGTATAAAGATAAACAGTATCCCCATCCACAAGAATTGACGGATCTCCGCCGTAAACATACTCTCCTGTTAAGCTGTCACCAACCATCGGATTATTTCCGAGATTTCTTTCAACATACACCTCTCCGTCTTTAACCTCGGGGGCTTCCGTTGTAATCTCAACATTTATCGGGCTGTTATCAATAGCAGGTGCTTCATTACAGGCGAATGCACCAAATGCCAATGCCGACATAAAAAGTATTGCTCCAAATCCTTTCTTCATGTTAATATCCTCCTTTTCTTCTGTTAGGGATTATAACATTTTAACCGAAAAAAAGGAAGTTTTAATTATAACAAAACTTACTTAGTCCGGTATACTGTCCGCCACGCAAAGTGCGCCCCAGCCGACCTGCGGATTTGGGTACTCTATAAATCCCGGAAGCGGACCGGCTCCTCGAATCAAAAAAGCCTTGACTTTTTCACCGTACAAGAACAAATCATTACCGTTTACGATGCCCCACTCCATAAGAAGCGCTGCCGCACCGCTTACAAACGGCGTGGCAAAGGAAGTTCCTGATACAGTCGTAAAACCTCCTCCCGGGGCCGCCGTAAAAATATTTACGCCCGGCGCGACAAGCTCCGGTTTAACTCTTGTAATTACCCTTGTGTAACCCCTGCCGGAAAAATCAGCATATGACAAAAGCGCACTGTCATACGCTCCGACAGTTATAACCTTTTCGGCAGTAGACGGTATCGTGAGCGTTGTATCAGTCGTCGGTCTTAAAAAGCGTGTGTTCAAGTTAAGAACCGAGGATTCCGGTAACCACATATGATACTCCCCATCAATAATCCGTCTCGGAATAAGTCTGACATTCCATATTCCGCTACTAATATAACCTGTCTCATCTGCCGGAATAAACTCGACATATATCTCCTGTGCGCCACTGTATGGTGAAGGTTCACCGTAATACAGCAAAATTTCGGTACCTTCAGCCTCAAACTGCTGCATCCCCAGAATACTTTCAAAAGGTCCGGCAACCGTTCCTCCCGGTGCAATAAGCAGTATCGCAAACTCATCCGCGTAGTTTTTCCAAATCTGCAGACTAAGCTTTGTCTCAAACGAAGTTACTGCAAGTTCTACCTTTTCCTGCATATTGTTTTGCAAAACACCTGATGTATGTCCTGCTGCCGCGCCTTCATTACCCGAACCGATAATAATTGTGGTTCTACCAAGATCCGACACAGTATCAAGATATGTTTCAAGAAGCGAGGTTCCGTCGTGTGAGCCATATGTATTACCGATACTAAGATTAATGACCGTTGGTAAATTAAGTGCAATTCCCGTCCGTACACAATAATCCACTGCAAGCATAAGCTCCGTTGTCCTCGGAAAAGAATCGGGACGCGGCACACCCATTTTAACAACAATGATATTACTTGCGGGTGCAACACCACGTGTTCTCCTCAAGTTCTGTAAATCCCCTTCAGCAAAGACTGCACTTCCCGCCGCTACTCCGGCAACAGCAGTACCATGACCGCTGTTATCAATTGCCGGCAGACTGCTCCTACCAATCTCACCTGCCTCAAATTCCCTAATTAATTCGTTTATCTGATCTGCCGTATACTCTGCGCCCCTGCCGTAATCAAACGGCGCAGGATGCTCCTCATCCAATGCTTTTGTCTGGTCCCATATGCGAAGAATCCGTGTCGTACCGTCTACGTTTCTAAAAGCAGGATGTAAGACATCTATTCCCGAATCCGCAACTGCAATAACAACTCCTCTTCCGTAAAGCTGTGGCAAACCGTCTATCCCGCCAGGGATATTACCCAGCTGAAGTTCATCCACACATGATGCTGTCCGTCCTGCAACATCTGCAAAAAACAATCTTTTGGGCTTCTCTATGTAAGCAATCTCCGGCAAATCCGAAATATAATCAAGCTGCTCCTCACTAAGTCTGAGTATTGCATAGTTGCTAAGCAATGGTACAACCTCTATGCCATCCGCGCGGTATTTTAAAATATCACCGACATACCGTACAATAACCTCCCAATTTTGCGTCTCCTCATCAAACCCGACACCAAGCTCAACCGACCTTGCCCTCTCATCATCAGTAACATCAAGTGCAAAATTAAGCAGATTTTCTCTTTTCTGATTATCCAAAATAAAAGCACCTCATATCTGTATTTACTACAGTATATGCGGTGCTTATGTCCTTTTCCCGTTTTATAATATCACCTGTCACCCCGGATATTCCGGGACAGTCTCTTTATATCTCATATTGCTTTGCAAGTCTTACAGCCGCCTTCTTCATCTCTTCCACAACTTCCGTCGGTGACACAATCTGCACACCTCCGCCCAATGAAAATACCCATGCAAGAAACTGATTACTAAGCTGTACCGTAACCGTCGTTTTAAATTTATCGCAATCCTTCTGAGGAATGATGCTAATGTCGGTCCCAAAACGGTCAATTATTACGCCGACAAGCTTATTGTCACACAAAAGCCCAACTTTCATCTCGTCACCGCCGAACATTCCAAACATCTTACGTGCATAAACTGCCGTATTAAACCTATCAAAAGTTTCCTTACCGTCCCTTTTCTCATGTGTACACTCAATGCTTCGCATCTTATCAACCCTGTAATGCTTAATACTTTCGGCATCACTGTCATACGCCACAAGATAGTAATTCTCATTGTCCCAGACAAGTGCCCAAGGACTTATTCCACGCTTCTCGCCATTGGCACGAAGTTCAAACTTCTTCGCAGTGTTCCATTCATAATAATCAAAATCAATCTTACGGTTGGAATTTATCGCAACATGTAAGGCGTCAACATTATAAAGGATATGCTCATTTACAGCTTTAATACGGTCTGTCACAAAAACCTGCCTTTGAAGCTGACCCGCCTCATACCTGCTCGCAAGCTTCTCAAGCTTCGTAATCAATTCGTTGGACTTCTTCGCCGTAATAAACTTAGAGGATTGTATCGCATCAACCAAAAGCTTAAGCTCCGCCAGTTCAAAATCATGGTTAAGCAAACGATACTCATAGCCTCCGCCCACACTGGTTCCTTCGATATTCATGCCCAAAACAACACGCAAGGTCTCAATGTCATCATATATAGACTTGCGCTCTGCTGATATACCGTTCTCATCTAATTTTTGAAGGATATCCTTCATCGTAATCGCATGTTCCTCATCGGTATATTCTTTAAAAATCTCCGCTAAATAAAGTATTTTGCGCTTCTGGTCTGCTGATTTTGCCATAGTCATTCTCCATACTTAGAAAGAAATAAGTTCCTCGAAACACTGAATTGCATACTTATCCGTCATTCCCGAAATAAAGTCAAGTATCGCCTGAGTATATACTGCTTTGTCGCTTAAATCTCCATAACATTTGATATTGTGATATCTTGTAAGTTCATTTGCCTTATCGGTTATTCCGATACTATCAACCGTCTCTGTCTTGTCGGCTGTCCTAACCATATCGCTGATATCACAATATTTTAACACCCAGCTGTAAAACTCTCTGACAAACTTCGGTGTATGCTTGCGTGAATAAACTTTCTCAAGTCCCGACAAAGTCTCTGCTCCGTCAAAGTACTTCATAATTTCCTTGAAAACACTGTTAAGCACAAGCTTCGCATAATCATTAAAATTCTGAAGCTTTGGATTACGATAAATTTTTGCATAATTAAAAGCCTTGACCTCGTTAAGCATCGCTGCTCTCTCCGCGGAAAGCCCGATACCAAGCTCCGGCGTACTGTTCTTAACGATGTCCACAATAAATTCATGCATAATCACGGACGTATTAACCGTGCCCTGTGAAATCTGCCTCGATATTTTATATAATTCACGCAAATCATTAAGCTCTATAATTCCGAGCGTAATCGCATCCTCAATGTCCCTTCCGAGATATGCAATCGTATCCGAAAGCTTCACAACACAGCCCTCCCAAGTAAAAGGCTGAACCTTGCCCGCTTTCTCAATTTTGTACAAATCGATTGCATCATCCCTGGGCTTAAGTCTCGTATCATTTACCTCGCCGCAATGCGAAATAATACCGTCACGCACCGCATATGTCAGATTCATATTGTAATAATTCCTGTCAGGGCTCTCCAAAAGCTCGATATTATCCACGTAATGCACACCGTTTTGCTCGTGCCAAAACTTTTTCCCAATGTACTTCTCAGACAACTCCGATAAAATCTTCTCGCCCGTATGTCCAAACGGTGCATGTCCGAGGTCATGTCCCATTGCAATGGCTCTCGTAAGTTCCGTGTTAAGCCCGAGTGCACTCGCAATTGTGTAACTCACCGAATCAACGTGCGCCACATGCTCCACTCTCGTGCACACATGGTCATTCTTCGTATCAAAAAACACCTGCGTCTTGTGCTTAAGTCTTCTGTATGCCAAAGAGTGTAAAATTCTCGTATAGTCTCTCGCAAACTCACTTCTTATATCAGAATTCCTGGAATATAAATCGTTCTGTCTTTTTATCGCTGCTTCCCACTTTAGGTTGCCCGGCTGCATCGCAGCTTCAGCGAAGGTCATATATTTGTTCTCAGACATAAGCTTCCCTCCGTTCCGTGCATCTTGTTCCTTTGTCCCTGCTACTTACTGCATATAACAGCAAATGTCTATCCTCCACCAACTGCCTCATCTCTTATTCGCGAACCACTGCCCCAATAACCACACCTACAAATAAAATCGCCATTAGAATGAGCGGTTTGCATTCTGCTATCGTCATATCTAATTTTAACATAAACAGCCAGAACATTCCAGCCAATAATATGATACCCGCAAAAATGAGTAATCCCGTAAAAAGCTTGCTTGTGTTAAAAAAATTATAGTTTTCTAATTCGAACATGTTGTTATCCTCCTGTATGATACTTGTTATGAAGTTATATAGGTGTTATAACCTCTTGTTATATTTAGGATAACAACAAAGGTGTCCTATAAAAAGGACACCTTTAATTTCATATTCTAATCTATCTCCCAAACCACAGTTACTGTATCTGTTACACTAATATCATCCGGCTCTATATCGATATTGTAACTGTCCGCCTTGGCACTACGCATCATAGGCGCCGCCAAATTCCTTACCATCGGTTCAGAAACAAACTCCTTATCTCCCCACGAATAATCAATAGTCACTATATCTCCAAGCTTTACACCTGCAGCCTCTGTAAGCACACATGCCTTTTCCTTTGAATCTGTCACTGCTTTTCCGAGAAGCTTGTTCTTTGCAGCTTCAACATCCCTTATAGTGTAGTTAATGCGAAACTCCGGACTAACAGGCGCATGCGCAAGTGCATAAAGCACCTCTCCCAAACGCTTATTATCAGCATCAAACTCAAGCTTCATGGCATGTACAAACTTATATCCGATAAACTTCTGCTTCCACGCCCTGTTCTCATCCTGATAGCTCTCATACTCTGTATTCACATTAAAATTAATCGTCTTCAAATCTGCTCTCTCGAAACCAAGCTTAGCAAAACAATCTCTGAGCATTTCCAACTGAAGAGTTGACTGCTCCACTGTTTCCTCATATGTTTCGCGCTTATCCTCAAGGTTGATTAATAATCGAATGAGGTCCGGTTTGACCGATATTTTACCTTTGCCCGTAACTTTAATAATTCTTTCCATCGTGCACTCCTCCTTTATATGAACAAATTATATCATAATCTTCATATACTCGCAAAGTATAATCTGTAAAGCAATCATCTTAATATAAAACTACCAAACACAATTAAGATAACCCATTTATCCCGCAACACAACTATGCTATAATATACGCAAAGATGTGCATCATGTCTGTAGCGCAGACAATAGAACATAACACGGTTTTATAAGCACTCATAACAGGAGGTTCACATGAACTCACAAAGCATAGGACAAAGCTTTTATTTACACTACGGTTGGAAATTCCTTTTGGCAGATGCCTTCCCCTTAAGCAATGCGCTCGAGAAATGGAAGGATGCTAACGGCAAATATTTTTACGAGGCGGATTTTAATGAAGAAAACTGGCAGGCGGTTACTTTGCCGCATACTTTTAATGACGTCGATTTGTTCCGCGCAAGAATTCAGGATGCGGGAAGCGGTCAGAAGCGTACATTCGGCTTTTACCGCAAATGGATTACTGTACCGAAGGAACATAACGGTCACAAGGTTCTTCTCGAATTTGAAGGACTTCGTCAGACCTGCTATCTCTATGTCAACGGTAAACTTGCAGGCTACTACGAGGCCGGCGTTGCACCGTTTGGATTTGATATTACACAGTTTATCCGCTATGACGGTGAGAATTTAATTGCTGTTGCTACAGACAATACAACGACACGTAATATTTCAGCTTGCGTTGCCGAAACTCCGAATAAGCCCGATGTTATTCCCGGTTCGTATCAGGCTCCCCAGGAAAAAGGTGCCAAGGTCGAGCACGAAGGCGTCGGATTCTTCTGGAACTGTAATGATTTCAACCCGTCTGTTGGCGGTATTACGCGCCCTGTAAAAATTCACTTTAAACCGCAGGTTTACCTGACACTTCCGCTCTACAGCAACCTTCAGACCAAGGGCTGCTACATTTACGGAAGCAACTATAATCTTGATAAACGTACGGCGCAAATTTGCGTAGATGCAGAGATTCGTAACGAAGGCAATACACCTGTTAACGCATGGCTCGAGGCCACGTTATGTAAACTCGATGGTACCAAAGTATTTTCTTTTACATCAACAAAACAAACGATTGCACCTGTCGACACAATCAGCACTCCTCTTTCCATCACTCCTGAGGATGCTTACATTTGGAGTGACGAAAAACAAGCATACGTTCCGCAGGATGAATCACTTGTTGCTGATACAATTACCGATTCCGTCAGCGTTTCTCTGTTGTCGGCAACTTCCGATACACAGAAGCTTCGTTTTTGGAGCATTGATGACCCATACCTTTACCGCGTACATATAAGTCTCCACACTGACGAAGGCTGTCAGGACAGCACGTGTATCGAGACAGGCTTTTACAAGCTTGGTTATGACAAAGACCGTGGCGTGACGGTAAATGACGAGCCCGTATGGCTTCGCGGATATGCACAGCGTGCGACCAATGAATGGGCCGCCATCGGAATTGCTCCCGAATGGTTAAAAGACATGGACGCTAAGCTAATCCGCGAAAGTAATGCAAACCACATCCGTTTCATGCATGTTGCCGGAACACCTGCCGATGTCCGTTCCTATGACAGACACGGTGTAGTCTGCACACAGCCCGCAGGCGACAAAGAGCGTGAGAATTTCGGTCGTCAATGGGACCAGCGTGTCGAGCTCATGCGTGACGTTATTATTGCATTCCGTAACCACCCGTCCATCTTTTTCTGGGAGGCAGGCAACAATTCAATTAATAAAGAGCACATGAGAGAAATGCGCCTGTTAAAAGAAAAGCTTGATCCTAACCGCGGAAGATTCATGGGTTGCCGTACAATTAACACACTTGATGTACTTGAAGAATCCGAGTATATCGGCACGATGCTTAACCGCCATGCGGCAAGATTTCTTGCAGAGCACGGACCGATTACCGAGACTGAATATCTTCGTGAGGAAGCTCCCCGAAGAATATGGGATGACTTTACTCCTCCGAATTTTGATTATGACAATAAATGGGGCGGAAAAGGCGGTCGTAAACAGTCGGGAATTGACTTTTATGATTTAACCTCCGAGGATTTGGCGATTGCTGCCGCAAGAGGCTACAGCGAATTTTTCCACGACCGTATTGGTGGTGGCTCGCACAAGGATTGGTACAGTGCCACTGCAACTCTTTGCTGGACAGATTCCGCACAGCACGGCAGACAGGCCTACAGTGAAAACGGTCGTATGAGCGGACGAGTTGACGCTGTCCGCAACAAAAAGCAGAACTTTGATATTTTCCGCGTTATGCAGTCCGGTACTCCGGCACTTAAAATTGTTGGACATTGGAATTATCCTGCACAGACAGGCGACAACTATCGCTACCCATTAAAAACTTTTAACGGAAGCTATTGGGAGAACACAGGCGAATATGCTTACCGCGACCCTAAAAACAAAACTGTATATGTTTTCGGCAGCTACCACATTGCCAAAATTGAGCTTTCCGTAAACGGTAAGACCATTGGTGTTTGCGACAAGCCCGATGCTACTTTTGTATTTGCTTTCCCGGGTGTGGATATTACCGAACACGGAGAAATTCATGCAATAGGCTATAATTATAATGGTAATGTAATTGCCGAAGATACAATTTGTACAGTTGGAGAGCCTGCAAAGCTTGTTTTCACGCTCCACACCTCTCCCGCAGGGCTTCTTGCTGACGGCGCAGATGTAGCTTATGCCGATATTCAGGTGGTGGATAACGAAGGAAGAATTTGCCCGCTTTGCGACAGCCGAATTGATTTCACACTCGAAGGCGAGGGAATTTTCCTCGGCGGATATAACAGCGGTCGCTTTGAAGGCTTCGGCAAAGATGACAGCGTAATCCACGAAAACCACGTTTATGCTGAATGCGGCTACAACCGTGTATTTGTTCGTTCCACAACAACCGCAGGCAAGCTCCGCCTGACTGCACACATGGACGGACTTGAGCCTGTTACCGTAGAGTGTATGACAAAGCCTGTTGACCTTAGTGATTATGCGCTTACAGAGCTCGTTGCAGACTATGCTGCTTACCCTGAAGAAATACCTGTGAATACACAGTATATTCCTGCAATCCCTGAGTCCGACGAGCACAAATATGTGCCGGAGGATCAGCTCTACTGCAAGATTCTCATTGATGGTCAGGAGCCCGACACACGCGGCGTCAGAAGCGTCAACAAGAACGGTTGTATCTGGGGCGCGGTACTTTGTATTCTCGAGCGTCTTACAGGTTCTGTACCGCCCGGAACATATGAATTTAACTATGACGAAGCCGCCAAGACACTTACACTTACAAGCGACGGTCATACTGTTATCGCCGAAGCAGGAAGAACTCATCTTCTCGTGGACGGTAATGAGAACCTTATGGACGGTGAGCCTTACGTGACTGATACTAATCAGTTCGTAATGGAGGTCAGCGCCATTGTGTCGTATGTTAAGGGAATTAAGGCTTATTATGATGATAAGGTTAATGTGTTTAGAATAGAGACTGAATAAAAGCTGTCTCACAAAAAAACACACGGCATTATAATTGCCGTGTGTTTTTTGAGACATTGCTTTATTTTATATAATACACATAATTCTCTTTTCTAGGAGCCGCTGCCTTCGCCGGCTCTGCCGCATATCCGAGCGCACAGTGACCGATACCCTCATACTCCTCTGCAATTCCCAGCTTCTTTAAAATCTCCTTACCGAAATCATCCTCAAACTCTTCCTTTGCACGATGAATCCAGATACTTGCAACTCCCAAATCCTCAGCCGCATTCATGAGGTTACCAAGAACTAAGCTTCCGTCGTAAACATGTGTTGATACATCCTTTTTCGCCAATACAATCAAAATAACCGGCGCATTATAGAACGGGTCTTTTGCCACACCCATAATCTCGGCATTCTTGGCAGAAATCTTATCTCGCATTTCTTTATTGGTTACCGCTATGATAATCGGCGACTGCTTACCCATGCCTGTAGCCGCATAGGTTCCGGCCTTGATAATCTTCTCTAAAATATCCTCGGGAACCATATCCGATTTAAAATTTCTGCAACTTCTTCTGCTTTCCAATACCTTTAACGTCTCGCCCATTTCTTCTCCTCCTAAATATTAATCAATAAACTCATACTCAAACATCTCGTATTTAAGCTTGCTACCCTCCGATATTTCCTCCGGCAGCAGTGCCCTTGCTACAAGCTTTAATTCATCACTATCTATGTCCGTACGTTTAAGATGTGCATAATCACCGTCTATCTGCGCTACGATATAATATATTGTTTCCATAAAACGCCTCCAAAATATTAGTTCATGTTTATCATATCACACCTGTAAAAAAACTTCTATACAGACTCAGTGTTATTTGGTTAAGAATTTACTGTTTTACATTTTTTCTTTACACCTTTGGGCTAATTCCAAGGGAAGTTCCATTTCAATATCAAGTCCTCGTTTTCGATTTTCTTCCGCAATTTCACACCAAATATCATAAGCTTTCTCCCATTCGCCCAATTCCTCGTAACAGAAACCTTTTGAATATTTTGCATCACAGAAAGAATCGTCCAATTCCAGTGCTTTATCCCAGCACTCAAAAGCCTCGTTTATTATCTCCAGTCTTTTACAAATATCCCCTCCGTAAACATAAAGCGCGGCTTTATTAGGAAATTTTTTAATTGATTTACGAAACCAATTATAGGCATTTTCAAACTCTCCTGCATAACTGTAGGCGGCAATCAGGCATATCCACTCTTCAGGTTCTTGTGAGTTGTTTTCAACTATTTGTAACTGAAGCCTTATGTTTTCCTGACTTCTTCCGATTTGCGAAAGCAGAAGCATTCTTTGACGCTTAGTACGCCAATATACATCTTCGTTTACTTTCGTCCCCATTTTTAAAACCCTGTCAAACAAAGAGAGACTGTTTTTAATACAATAGTTCATCATGTATTGATGAGTTATTCCGTAGAATCGCAAGTCTTCGGTAGTAAATGCTTCACTTTTTAACAATTTCTTGAACTCTATATCAGCCCTTACGAAATCCTCCGGCTCCCTTGAAGCTTCATACACACTACTTAGTCGTCTTGCATAGTTTTCATAAGCCGTGGCACTTTCTTTGTAGAAATCATCCACTGTAACGCAATATAATTTTGCAATTTTCGGTAGCAACATGACATCCGGTAGAGTAGTGTTACATTCCCAACGCGATACGGTCTGTGAGGTCACACCTAAAGCATCAGCAACTTGTTCCTGTGTGTAGTTTTTTGCGATACGAAAACGCCTTAAATTATTTGAAAAAATTTTATTCATAAAATTTATCCTTTCTACAATCTTTTTTATCTACGTTAACATTTTAGAAGCTTCTATAACTAATTATATAAAAATAAAAAGATACGTCTACATCTTATTTTGTGTTCAATCTCGCAGTTTCTGATGAGTAAAAATGTTCCGCTCAATCTACACTGCAAAAATACAAAAAACTATATAATTATAAAGTATTTTATGGTAACATAGAATTAAACAAACAACGAAAGGATTAAAATTATGGATAACACACAAAACAAAGTATACCCTGAGATGACAGGACGAATTTCCGAGATAAGTTTAGAAGAGAACTATATTATAGTTATGCAGGGAGAAGACGTTTATTCTGCGATTCGTTTTAATATCGCTCCTGAAACGGTTATTCGCAGTCGCTTCGGCTTCCGCATACCTTTATCAAAGCTTAAGCCTGGAATGAAAGTCCATGTAAAATACGCCGATTTTATGACAATGAGCATTCCCCCACAGACCAATCCGTTTACGATAAGGGTTGTAAAATAAAATCATAAAAGTCTTCTGTAGAAATAATAAACCTACAGAAGACTTTTAGATTTTATTTATGCATTTTTATCATATTCAAGAATATCTCCCGGCTGACAATCAAGCACCTCACAAATCGCCTCCAAAGTACTGAATCTTATTGCACTTATCTTACCGGTTTTCATTTTAGAAAGATTAACATTGGATACTCCAACCTTATCTGATAACTCATTTAAGCTCATCTTACGATCAGCCATCATTCTGTCCAATCTTAGTATTATTTTACCCATGTACATGCCTCCTATAAAGTTTCATCTGATTCTTGCTGGAGCACTGCACCATATTTAAAAATATGTACGAGCATAAACAACACTAATATTACAAGTATTGCCGTAAAATCAATTGAAAGATTCACATCTCCTGACATAACGTAGTTAGCTACGACTTCTGTAACATATGAAAATACAACCATCGGTATTACAGATATAGCAAGATTATTCATCTTCCTAATTACATTCTCCTCAAAAGGTGTCTCACACTTGGCAAATGCTTTACATAGTGCACCAATAAAGAAAAGTGTAACCAACATCGCAACCAATGTTGCAGTTGCCGCAAGTGTAATACCTGCAACATCTTTTAAACTAAAACTTATATTTTCACCTGTAGTATCCAATGTAATTGTATTGTTCTCTATAACCACAGATGTTACTTCTCCGCCGTCAACACTTACATTTTCCGTAATTTCACTTGCTATTTTACTCGCAACATCATCCGAAAGCTTCACATCAATAACATTCATGTCAACCGCAACCTCTGCGGCAGTATCAATCTTAATGTCAACAAAATTCTCCGGGAATACAGTACAAACAATAGTTGCAATAAGACACCCAACTAAACCGACTATACAAATTACCTTTGCAATCAGGGCAACTATGTTACCTACTTTTCCAAACTTGTTAATTCTTTCAATTGTTTCACTTCTCATAATTCTCTCTCCATTCATATTTTAATATTAATTTTTTAACGTTTATCATTAAACATCTGAGTGCATTATATATCCCATTTTCGCGTTTGTCAATAGTTTTTTAATGTTTTTCGATAATTTTTTATTATAATTCGATTTATAATCAAAAAGGCTGTTGCCCGGTTATCCGGATAACAGCCTTCATTTTTAAAAAAATAGTTTCACAATTATCATCGCGGCACCAAGTACCACAAGCACCACACCCGTTGCCTGATTAAGCTTCTTAACGGACGCCTTATTGGCAAATACAGCCGCCACTCTCGCGCCCACAAGCGTCGCAATTACGCAGATAACAAGCGCTGTCAGATTCGGGATACCGTCGATAACCCAATGTGACACTGCACCGGTAAGCGCTGTAAATGTCATGATAAACACGCTTGTACCGACCGCAACTTTGAGTTTATAGCCAAGCACACTTGTAAGTATGAGAAGCATCATCATACCGCCACCGGCCCCGACAAAACCGCAAATCAGACCTATTACGCTTCCGCAGATAACGGACTGAATAAGCTTCTGCTTTAACGTCTTTTCTTCCATCACATCTTTTGTCGTCATAACAGGCTTCACGATAAACTTAATTCCAAGGAAAAAAGTCATAAATACCGAGAAACCCCCGAGTGTCGAACTCGGTACAAGCTTCGCCAGATAACTTCCCACAACGGTAAATACAAGCACCGACGCCAGCATAACAAGACCGTTCTTAATATCTAAGTTCTTGTTCTTACCGTAAATATAAGCCGAATACGCCGACGCAAGAACATCCGACGCAAGCGACACGCCGACTGCCTCATATGCCTCAAAACCACAAAACACTATAAGCATCGGGGATATTACCGCAGCCGCAGAAAGACCTGCGAGTCCCGTGCCAACTCCGGCACCGAGTCCCGCTATTATATAAACCAATATATCTAACATATTACACCTCAAACCTTGTATTGTTTCCTACAATATGGTCTGACACAACTTAACTTTTCCTAGTTCTCAGTATGCTTCTTGGCATCCTCGCTTCTGATTTCAGCTCTCTTAATCTTACCACCGATAGTCTTTGGAAGTTCATTTACGAACTCAACGATTCTCGGGTATTTGTAAGGAGCTGTTGTCCTCTTAACATGATTCTGAAGCTCTTTGATAAGCTCAGGTGACGGCTCGTATCCCTTTGCAAGAACGATGGTCGCCTTAACAACCTGACCTCTTATCGGATCGGGTGCTGCCGTAATAGCACTCTCAACAACCGCAGGATGAAGCTTAAGTGCACTCTCAACCTCAAACGGTCCGATACGGTAACCGGAGCATTTGATAACGTCATCGTGACGTCCTACAAACCAGTAGTAACCGTAGTTATCTCTCCACGCAACGTCCTTAAGATTGTATACGCCTGAACCAAGTGCCTCCTTAGTCTGCTCAGGGTTCTTATAGTATCCTACGAACAAACCAACCGGCGGATTGGTATCAACATCTGCAATACAGATTTCGCCCTCTTCACCGTTCTCACACTCTTTACCCTCGGCATTACGCAACTGAAGATTGTAAATCGGTGACGGCTTTCCGAGTGCGCCCGGCTTGGGCTCAAACCACTGGAAATCAGCAAGCAAAACTGTTCCTTCTGTCTGACCGAAACCTGATGCAATTCTGTGTCCCGTAATCTCTTCCCATCTTGTACAGGAAGCAAAATCAAGTGCCTCACCTGCAGTACAGAACTGTTCTATTGAAGACAAATCATAATCCTCAACCTTTTCCTGCAAAAGCATACGATAAATCGTAGGCGGTGCACAGAAGGTTGTTAATTTATATTTTTGAATAGTTTCAAGGAAATTATGAGCTACAAGCTTCTCCATATCGTACGCAAAAATTGTTGCACCGCAAATCCACTGACCGTAAATCTTACCCCAGCCAAACTTAGCCCAGCCGGACTCAGAAACGCTCATATGTAATTTATTCTCCTGAACTCTCTGCCAGTACTTAGCTGTAACGATATGTCCGAGCGGATGCATGTAGTTGTGACAAACCATCTTAGGCATACCTGTAGTTCCTGAAGTAAAATAAATCTGCATGATATCGGTATTCTTCGTAGCTTCTTCTCCCGTAGGTCTTGTAAGCTCGTCAGAAAACTTATCAATCTCCTCATGAAGATTAACCCAGCCTTCTCTCTTGCCGTTAGCAAGAATAAGGTGCTTAATGCAAGGGGTTTCCGCCTTTGCAAGCTCAACCTGTGAAACAACGTAATCATCGTCACGACAAACAAACGCCTCAATATTGGCAGCCTCTGCTCTGTATGCGATATCCTTCTTGGTAAGCTGGTCAGTTCCCGGAATTACGATGATACCCATCTTAATAAGTGCAACCGCACAAATCCAGTACTCCCATCTTCTTCTAAGAATAAGCATTACAACAGAACCTTTTTTAAGGCCCAATGACTTGAAGTAATTAGCCACCTTATTTGACAATCTGCTTATATCATCAAATGTAAAAATATGCTCTTCATTAAAATCATTACACCAAACGAGAGCTCTTTTGTTCTTGTCTTCTTTTGCCCATGCATCTACAATATCGAAACCGAAATTGAAGTTCTCGGGCACATTAACTGTATAATTCTTTTTGAAATCCTCATAGGAATCAAATTCTATTCTTGGTAAAAATCTTTCTAACACGATAAATGCCTCCTGCGCAAATCACACTGTTATTCCGCAATCATTGTAAGGAATGTTGCCGGAACATCTCCGTAACACTTCTGTCCGTGCGGATAATTCGGATTAAAATATACACTGTCACCTTTGTTAAGAATAATCTCTTTGTCATCAAAGACGAGAACCATCGTTCCTTCAAGTACAAGATTGAATTCCTCCCCCTTGTGAGAAACAAGCGCTGCCGGCTTATCCGACGGGTCAAGTGTAACAAGGAAAGGCTGCATAATCGTATTAGCGTACAAATATGCCAAATCCTTAAATTCATATCCCGGATATCGGTCAGCAGTCTGTCCTTCACCTGAACGGACGACTTGATATGTTTTAAGCTTTGCTGATGTTCCTGTCAGTATTTCTGAAAAATCGACCTGACAAATCTTAGCGATTTTATAGATGACGCTAATCGGAATGTCTAAGCCTTTTTCCTCATAACCGACGTATGTATCTAAATCGACTTCAAGCATTCCTGCAAATTCTTCGACCTCATATCCGCAAATATCACGAATCTCTTTAATTCGTGCCGCAATCTCTCTGATTTCTTCCATTCTGTCGTCCTCCTGCTAACCTGTATCATATACGACAAATGAGGGCGCACTTTTATGGCCCTCTTTGTCATACCTTTATAATATTACATATTAAAACCAATTTCAAATGCTTTCTTATTAGGCGCGATCATTGCTTCCTTCTTGCCTGATAAGATTTTCTCAATAGCCTTATTAACGGCCTCTGATGAACATGTACCGCACTCTTTCATCATTTTGCCAAGCATAATGATGATAGCACAGCTCTTCATTCCCTGCTCATCTGCAATCCTAGTTGCATCAACATAGTATACGTTAACGTCTGTACGCTCAACCTTACGTGCAATCATGGAACTGTCTACAAGAATCGTTCCACCTGCAACTACAGTGCTCTCGAACTTGTCAAGTGACGGAAGGTTCATTGCCACAAGAATGTCGGGATTGGGAACAAGCGGAGAACCGATTGTGATATCACTTACGATAACGCTACATGTACTTGTACCGCCACGAACCTCGGGTCCGTATGAAGGCATCAAAGATACTTCCATGTTATCATTAAGTCCTGCATATGCAGTAACCTTACCGCCGTGCTGAAGACCCTGTCCACCAAAGCCTGCAAATACAATACCTGTACTCTTACTCATTTGCGGCACCTCCTTTATTTTCGGCTGTAACATCCTTATAAACTCCTAACGGATAGTAAGGAATCATGTTTTCCTTCTGCCATTTAAGAGCTTCCTGAGGTGATAATCCCCAGTATGAAGGACATGCTGAAACAACCTCGATAATAGAGTAACCTCTCTTATTAATCTGGTTCTCAAAACCTTTCTTGATTGCTTTCTTAGCGTTCATTACATTCTTAACATCGTTAACGGCAACACGCTGTGCAAGTGCTGTTCCGTCAAGTGTTGAAAGGAGCTCACATACTCTGATGGGGTAACCTGCAGTGTCTGTATCTCTACCGTAAGGTGATGTCTGTGTAATCTGTCCCGGAAGTGATGTAGGAGCCATCTGACCGCCTGTCATTCCGTAGATAGCGTTGTTAATGAAAATAACTGTGATGTTCTCACCACGTGTAGCTGCGTGAACTGTCTCTGCCATACCGATAGCAGCAAGGTCACCGTCACCCTGATATGTAAATACTACGTTATCGGGAAGCGCACGCTTGATACCTGTAGCAACAGCCGGAGCACGTCCGTGAGGTGCCTGTACCATATCACAATTAAAATAATTATAGCTGAATACTGAACATCCAACAGATGCAACACCTACTGTCTGTCCTTCTACTCCGAGTTCATCAAGAACCTCGGCAACTAAACGATGTACTATACCATGAAGGCAACCCGGACAATAATGAAAGGGTACGTCTGCAAGTGCCTTCGGCTTTTCAAATACTACTGCCATGATTAAACCTCCTTTCCTGCAAGCTTACGGATCTCGTCAAGTACTTCCTGCGGTGTCGGGATGATACCGCCTGTACGTCCGTAGAAGCTTACCGGCTTCTCACCGTTAACAACAAGACGAACATCGTCAACCATCTGACCCATATTCATCTCTACGCAAAGGTAATTCTTAGCTGTAGCAACAGTCTTGCGAATTGCCTTCTCAGGGAACGGCCACAATGTAATCGGTCTGATTAAACCAGCCTTGATTCCCTCTGCTCTTGCTGCGTTAACAGCATTTCTTGATACTCTCGCAGAACCGCCGAAAGCTACTACGATAATATCAGCATCTTCTGTAAGATACTCTTCTGCACGCTGCTCATTTTCTTTAATAAGCTCGTATCTTTCGTAACGCTCTCTTACAAGGTTCTCAAGTACTTCAGGCTGTATGTAAAGTGAATTAACTACATTCTTTTCTCTCTTATTCTGGTGTCCGCAAGCTGCCCAAGGCTTATCAACAACCTCTGTATCTTTCTTCTCAGGCATAACAACGGGCTCCATCATCTGTCCGAGCATACCGTCTGAAAGAATCATTGTAGGTACGCGGTACTTCTCACCAACTTCAAATCCGAGAGTAACAAAGTCTACCATCTCCTGGATTGTTGAAGGTGCAAGTACGAACAACTGGAAATCTCCATGTCCGAGTGCCTTTGTTGCCTGCCAGTAATCTGCCTGTGAAGGCTGGATACCGCCAAGACCGGGGCCACCTCTCTCTACGTTAATAATAAGTGCGGGTAAATCTGAACCTGCTATGTAAGAAACACCCTCTGATTTAAGGCTGATTCCCGGTGAGCTTGAAGATGTCATCGCTCTCTTTCCTGCTGCAGCTGCTCCAAGTACCATATTGATAGCTGCTACTTCTGATTCTGCCTGAAGAAATGTTCCGCCAATCTTCGGCATTCTTTTTGCCATATATGCAGCAATTTCTGTCTGAGGTGTAATCGGATATCCGAAATAATGTCTGCATCCTGCCTGGATGGCTGCCTCAGCTAATGCTTCGTTTCCTTTCATTAATACCTTTTCGGCCATGTCTTATTCCTCCTTATCTCTCTACAGTTATAACAACGTCGGGACACATAATTGCACAGGATGTACAACCTGTACATTTATCTTTGTCAATCATCTCAACCGGATGATATCCCTTTGCATTGATACGATCTTTTGATAATGCCAAAATCTGTTTCGGACATGCGCCCACACATAAGCCACAGCCTTTACAACGCTCTTCGTTAACTTTGATTCCTGCCATATTCTTTTCCTCCTTGCCTTTGTACCTTCATATATAATAAATACAATCCATTATTCCCATACCGCTTTAACAAGCGTTTTGACCGGATATAATTCAAATGTATTTTTATCAATCTCAGCGTGGTTACTTCTTAATTCGTCTTCCAACTTCTCGGGAACCGTCACATACAAAAGCGGATGTCCCGTAAGGTGTGCAACCTCTTTAGCATATTCCACGGAGTCCGCAACAAGCTCTGCCGTCGTCTCCGTCTTAAGATGAGAATTATTAACAATACCTGTAATCCTGCATCTTGATGCTGCCTCTATCTCTCCTGCAATAACTGCCGCTTCTTCTGCGGTAGTCGTAAGGCTTCTGTACTTATTGACAAGATAGTACATCTCGTAGTCTGTTTCATTCAAATACTGCCTGAATCTGCCGAGAATAACCGCACCCGCATCATCTCCTCCAACATCCATGATAATCGTTCCTTCTGTATTAAACATCAGAAATGATTCCGGCGGAAGTGTCGGTGTATCGACGTTGGTTCCTGCAAAAGGTGATGCAATTACTTTAACATCACTGCCTTCAAGAATACTTCTGTACTCTGCAGAAACAAAATACGGGTTAACCAAATCAAGGTCAATTAAAGTTACCTTCTCACCCTGCTTTGCCTTGTCAATTGCAAGATTAAGTGCGAAATTGGTCTTACCGCAGCCATAATGTCCGCAAATGATTATTATCTTCGTTCCCATTAACGGCACCACTCACTCTCTTTTTCTTAAGGGGAGCTTTGCTCCCAAGAAAGTTTGCCGCGCAAACTCTCTTTTTCTCATAATTATTCATACTACCATATTACATATAAGAAATCAAGACAGAAGTTTCATCCTGTTATGCATTTTTTAACATAAGATATTGCAAATTTATCTATATACGCTTTCCCGTATGATACGAATAATTGCCAATATATGCTATGAACTCTTTTTTATTCTCAAACAGTTTTGCAAAAACCATATCCAGTTCTTGCAAAATATCGATATACTCATACCTTGCATCTTTTAACATATCAGGTACCGATTTAGTTGAAAAAGCATCTTTTTCATAAGGATTATACCACTTCTTTCGCATAAGGTTAAGCAGGTCTTTTTTTCTCTTATTTTCTACCGACCCCGAAATAAGATTCGATATCAACGGACACCCCAAAACTAAATATTCCAATGAAACAAGCATTCGTTTTTTAGTTCCTCTTTTATCGCGCAGAAATGCATGCACAACCCTCATATTCCATAGTGTCGCTTTAAGCCTTCGCTTTGACAGCAATACACCGTATGTCGACATAATTGCATACTGCAAAAGACTGATTACAGCCTTTTGCTCTTCTGATGAAAGTGCTAAAGTTTTACTTCCTTTAAAAAAACAGGGTTCCATTTTCTTGGTAGATTTAAGCAGATATGCATCAACCTCAGTTTCCATCCTAAAATGCCTGCTGTTTTGTTTTAATATACCGTTAAACTTAAGTGAATATGAATAAACATACGGATGAAAAGTTCTGTCTAGAACATAGTGCCCCAAAAAACCGGCAACATAAACAAGAAGCACCTCCCGTTCTCTTGCATTCCCGGAATGTCTTTCAATATAATGAAGCATACACTCAAAAAATTCCGCAGTATTCTCCTTATGCATCAGGCTTCCGACATTTCCGCCTTTTATTTTAGGATAATAAAAAAGCATATCCGGTCCCTGCTGTCCCAGTGCATAAACAGTAGGATGGTTCAGCACCATTCCGTAAAGACCTGTATTTTTTATATATTTTAAAGTACCGACTCCAAAAAGATAATGTGTAGATAAGCCCGGCATATTATTCACCTCAGGTTTATCGTCTCCGTATTGGCAGATTTTACGCAAGGGAATAAATAACAAAACAGGCTGTGCACCAAATATGCAACAGCCTGCTAAACTTTTATGTAATCAAATAAATCTTAGTACATAAGATATCTTAATTCACTCAAAAGGTCACCGATGATATCCTCTGCATCCTCACCGCTCATCTCAGCGTATGTTGTAAGAGGCTCGATGCACCACTTGCCGTTAATCTTTGCTACACAAACGTCAAGTTCCTGTGTCATATCATCTTCCTTACCTTCGAATGTAATCTCAACTTCTAAGATATATGCCTTAGAAATCTTAAGGTCTGCAAGATCACCTGCAAGATTAGAGATAAGGTCGATTGCCTTATCAATCTGCTTTGAAGAAACATCTAACTCTTCAAGAGCATCTTCAAAATTCTCAACAAGATCTTCTAAGTCTTTCTTCTTTGAAATATCTACACCAAGTGTATCTTCAATTGACTCTACTGCATCAGAATAAATTGCTGCGATATCTTCACAATCATCCTTGTCAAGCTTCTCTTTGTCTGTTATCTTATAGCTTGCCTTAACCTTCTTGCCAAATGCATCTTCTGCACCCTCATAGAACTCCTCAAGACCTTCTTCAATGCCCTCGTTAAGTTCTTTTACCATATCCTTGTCAATATCCTTAACTAAAGATAAAGCATCATCATAAGCATTGCCTACAAACTTAGGTAAAACATCAAGATAATCATTGATATCTGTTGTCTGTGAATTAAATGCCTTCTTAAGTGTCTTAAGCGGCTTCTTGTATCCGCCTCCGAACAATGCACTTCCGATAACACAAATCAATACGATTGCTGCGATTGCAACAACACCCATTGCAATAAGACCAACCATCTTATTGTCAAGCTTAACGGGTTTCTTCTCAGCCGCGGGAGCTGCTTCGGGAGCTTCCTGTGCGGGAGCAGCAGCTGTCTCCTGAACATCCTGAACTGCACCACATGTAGCACAGAACTTTGTTCCGTCTTCTAACTTAGCACCACATTTTGAACAAAATGCCATAACTTCTTCCTCCTAAAAAATAGTTGTTATTTTTATAAATATTACTATTTTTTTAGAAAAATGTCAATATATACGAAATTATGAGTTCTTTTTTACTACGAAACTTCTTTCATCTGCGCAGTATACAAGTGATAATAATCACCCTTCTTAGCCATAAGTTCATCATGTGAACCGCACTCTGTTATTCCGTGATTGTCAATGTACATGATTCTGTCACAGGTACGAATTGTAGACAAACGGTGTGCTATAATAAATGAAGTTCTTCCCTTCAAAAGCTCGTTAAGACCTTCCTGTAAATCCTTCTCAGTCTGAACATCGATACTCGACGTAGCTTCATCAAGCACGAGAATCTTCGGGTCTGAAAGCAAGGTTCTCGCAAAAGAAATAAGCTGTTTCTGACCCTGTGATAAAAGCGCGCCTCGCTCTTTTACCTCTGTATCATAGCCTTCAGCCATACGTTGTATAAATCGGTCAGCACATACCGTACGGCTTGCTCTCTCAATCTCCTCACGCGTAGCATCAAGCTTACCGTATCTGATATTATCTTCGATTGTACCACTAAATATAAAGCTGTCCTGAAGCATAATACCCATCTGAGAACGAAGGGACTTAAGCGTTACATCTGATATACTATGCCCATCTATAAGTATTTGTCCTTCATTAATATCATAAAATCTCGATATCAAACTCACAACCGTAGATTTACCTGCTCCGGTAGGACCTACAAGAGCAATTCTCTCACCGGCTTTAACTTTAAAGGACAAATCCTTAAGAACATCCTTACCTGCCTCATATGCAAAAGTAACATTCTTGAATTCAACATCACCTTTAATTTCACCGAGTTCATATGCGTCCTCATGGTCATCAATCGCAACAGGTTCATCCATAGTCTCAAATATACGCTCAAGATAAGCGATATTATTAATGAAATCGTTAAAAAGGTTCGCGATATTCATTATCGGCTGCCAGAAACGTGCCGCATATGAAGTCATCGCAACAATAGTACCTACAGATACTGCCAAAGGTCCCATAAGAAGAAGTCCCACAAGGAAAATCGCACCTCTGATTATAATCGCAATACTGTCAACTGCAGGTCCCAGAAGGTTGTTATAACCAACTGCCTTCATCCATGCTTTTCTGTGCTTCTCAGCAAGATTGTCAAAAATCTCTGCATTCTCTTCCTCACGTACAAAAACCTGCGTTACCTTGGCACAAACTATATTTTCCTGCAAATAAGCGTTTAAGTTTGAACTCTTATTGGAAACCTCCTGCCATGCCCTTCTCTGACGCTTTTTGATGAACATGATAACCATTCCGAAAGGAATCATACCCGATACTACAACAAGCGTTAACTTAACATCTACAAGTAACATGAAGATAAGTATGAATATCATGTTAAGCGACTCAAGAATAATATTAATAAGTCCGCTGGAAAGCATATTGGAAACTGAGTTTACATAATTCACGACACGAATAAGAATCTTACCATGCGGACGGTCGTCATAATACTGAAAAGGAAGCTTTTGCAAGTGTGCAAACAAATCCTTTCTTATATCATAAATAATATCCTGACCGACTATAGTCATGGTTTTTGAACGTATCGTGGCAAAAATAACACTTATTACATATGTTCCCACAAGAAGAAATGCCAGCAAAATAAGCTCCTTTATCTTCTCATTCGGAATCAAATCATCGAGTGCAATTTCCGTAAGAAGCGGTGCGAGAAGTCCTGTCGCAGAAGCAAGCGCACTTAATATAAGTGACAAAATCATCTGCTTTCGGTACTTAACAATATACACAGCTGCTCTTTTAAAATGTTTAATATTAAAGGGTGTTTCGAGTCTCTCGTCTACCCCGTATGTATTTCTAGCCATCGATTGATTCACCTCCGTTCTGAAGTAAATAAACCTGATAGTAATAGCCCTTCTTCTCAAGAAGCTCTTTATGAGTTCCCATCTCACTTATGCGGCCATTCTCAAGAATAATAATCTTGTCGGCATCCTTTGTGGAGGAAATACGCTGTGCGATGATAATCTTAGTACACTTAAAGTCGAGATTTTTAAGGCTGTTCTGGATATAGCTCTCTGTCTCAAGGTCAACCGCAGAAGTTGTATCATCAAGGATAAGGATTCCCGGACGTATCGCAAGAGCTCTGGCAAGCGAAATTCTCTGCTTCTGTCCTCCAGAAATTCCGACGCCTCTCTCGCCGATAACAGTCTCATACTGAAGCGGCATCTTCTCGATAAATTCTGAAGCCGCAGCCGCCTTTGCAAAGGAATGCACAACCTCTTCCGGCATATCCGAATCGCCATATGCAATATTACCGTCAATAGTATCAGAGAAAAGAAGCACATCCTGAGCCGCCATACCTATATTGCTTCGAAGCTCACGCATCTTAAGATCTTTTACATCCATTCCGTCAACAAGAACTCTACCCTCTGTCGGGTCATAAAGCCTGGGAATCATGTTAATAAGAGTTGTCTTACCGCTTCCGGTCTCGCCCATGATTGCAACAGTCTCGCCCTGTTTGATTGAAAAATTAATGTCATGTAAAACTTCCGTGCTTCCAAATGAAAAACTCACATTTTCAAAAGTAATGTCACCGCGAAGCTTTGCTGTAAGCTCTACTGCATCCGGCTTGTCACAAATCTCCTGTACCGAGTCAGAAATCTCAAGCACCTTCTTAGCAGCTGCCTGGAAACGCTGATACTGGTTAACAATATCACCGAGTCTTCTCATCGGGTTGGAAATTGTCCATGTCATACCGTTAAATGCAACATATTCACCCATGGTAATTCTTCCCGATATAATTGAAATACCTCCGACTACAAGAAGGATAACCGGCAAAGCGTTGGCACATGTCTCAATATAAGGGAAATACTTAAGCCATAAAAGCGCCGTATCAATATGCTTAGCCCTGAAGGTCTCATTCTTCTCATCAAAGTTCTCTATCTCGTAATCTTCTCTGGCAAACGCCTTAACAACCCTGTTACCTGAAATATTTTCCTGCGCTGCCGTATTAAGCTGCGACATAGTCTCACGAAGTTCCCTGTGCTTGGGAGCAATTCTTCTTCTGAAGCTGAGTGTAAGTATAAAAATAACCGGTCCGAGCACGATAAGACTCACTGCAATGAGCGGATCAAGATATATAAAATATACCATACCGATAAGTATCATCGTCACACACTCAAGCACCATTCTGATAATCCATGAAGCCATGTGACGGATTGCGTCAAGGTCACCCGTAAGTCGGGTCATTATATCTCCCGTTCTGAATTTATCATAAAAGCCCATATCCTGATTAAGAACCTTTCTGAATAAATCCGTACGGATTGAATAAAGCATCTTCTGTGAAGTATACTCATATGTGGTATTGGCACAGTATGACATAAGCGCCCTAAACATTGTGGCAAGTATCATACCGATAACAAGCCAAACAAGCAGATTTGGCCTTGTCTCAAGATTCTCTGCCGCATTATCCCCTGTCAAAAACAAATCGACAATCTGTTGCGAAAACACCGGCACAACCAATTGCAGGATATTGCAAAAAATGGATAAAAACAATGCCAGAATATATACTGCGTGGTATCCCTTTAGATTCTTCCATAGCCATTTCAGCTGATACATGGGCGAATTCTCCTTTTCTCTTGTAAGATTAATTTTTATATATTATAATTACTATGCAACTATAAATAAATGGCTTTTATTCTAATAAACATGTAATATCTTCAGATTGGAGCATCAATATGAACAGAATTTCCTATAGACTTTCCGATATTCCTTGCGTCAGTATTGCAGACCAACGAATAGTAACCGTTTCATATAAGCACTTAGACCGTACACGACCTTTTCATGTCCTTTTGTATGTTCTCAAGGGGCAAATCCCCATAATTGAGGATAACACTGAATATATAATCGGGCAAGGCTCACTCTTTTTTTCAAAGAAAAATGTGCACCACTGGGGCGAAAGAATGATAAAGGCAGGAACATCTCTCATATTTGTTCATTTTTTTCTGCCGGATGCCGACGAGACAGATAAACCCTGTGAGGAATTTTCTCCTCAATTTTCTCTTGAAAGACACAGGATGGAACTAAAAGATTATGAACAGGCTTTAATCACTCTTCCTAAAATGCTTACCAACTTAAACGGAAGCGCAATTGAATACAAACTTCAGGAACTTGTTTCATATTATAATTCAGATGATGTTTTCAAGAAGCTCCATCTGAACACAATGTTTGCTGAAATTCTTGCCGATTGTTACCAGCTTCAGTTCAGTAACCTTAATACTGTTTCAGACATGCGCGTTGAAGAAATAATGTCTTTTCTTCGCACTCACCGTGATGAACCCTTCCGTTCAGCAGATATAGAAGCACATATGCGTTTAAGCTACAAATATTTAGAAGAAAGCTTCAAAAAAAAGACCGGCATGACAATCCAACAATATCATACCGACCTTCGTATACATGAAGCCGCCAGACTTCTTCGTTCTACACTTCTTTCCGTTTCTGAAATAAGTGCAATGATAGGATATCAGGATCCACTCTATTTCAGCAATGTCTTTAAAAAAGCAACGGGTTATTCACCGCGTGCCTATCGTAACAATATAGGAATTACAATTATTGACTAATAAACAGTATATGGGATACCGTTTTTGCGGTCTCCCATATTTTCATTTTCTCCTGCATCTGCTGCTTCGAAGCTGCCTAACCTGCTCAAATACCTCTTTATTTATAATTGCTTCATGATGATTAGGCACACAAATCCAGTCTTTTTTTGGAACTGACCGCATTTTTTTATCCTTGTAGCTTATCTTCTGCTCCCTGCCCTGAATAAGGGTACCGGTGTAAGCTTCATTGGCAAGAATTTTTTTGATGGTGCTTGTGCTCCATTTATAACACTCCCCGCTTTGTTTTGCAGACGGATTAATATATAAAAGTCCCTTACTTTGTTTCCATGCTGTCGGAGTAAGAACCTGCCTAAGCCTTAATAAATCTGCAATCTGCGCTATCCCATACCCTTCAAGATACATACCGAAAATATCTCTTACGACCTGTGCCGTCTCTTCTTCTATTTCAAGTTCATGCTTATTATCAACCGCCTTTTTATATCCGTAACATGCAAAAGACCCTATAAACTCACCATCCTGCATTTTTTTATGCAAGACAGCCTTGATATTCTCTGACAAATCCTCGCAGTACCACTCATTCACGAGTCCGCTTATCTGTCTCGCTTTTTTGTTGCCTTTTACTGCAGTATCATATGTCTCCACCACACTTATAAACCTTATTCCCCACAACGGAAAAAGACCATGGATGTATTTTTCAACCAGCTCCATATCCCTTGTAAACCTCGACTGTGTCTTGCAGAGCACCACCGAAAAATTTCCAAGCTTTGCATCCTCTATAAGCCTTAGAAATTCAGGCCGTTCCCTGTCAAGTCCGCTTCTGTCTTCATCTATATAATAATCATAAATTTCAAAATCACTTTTTATGGCATAGTCCGTAAGAAGCTTCCTTTGATTAACTATGCTCTCACTGTTAGTTCCATGCTCTCGCCCGACATCCTCTTTCGAGAGACGACAGTAAATTGCTGCAAGCATAAAAACACCCCTGCATGTTTATTTATAAAATCTATGCACGGCAGAATGTACTAATTCATCACCTGATATTGAAATTATCACTTTTGTTTTATTGCATTCCAACATATAACTTGATTGCCACACTAAAATATAGTAAAATGATTTGGAAATCGATAATTTGATTTTACGGAGGTATAAATAATGAAAAGTATAAAACGTGGACGCGGTCCTTCAATGATGGGTGGTATTTCAAGTGTCTTTGCTGTATTTTTCGGCGTATTTTGGATGATTTTTGCATTCTCTATCGGTGCAGGTCCATTCGCACTATTTGGCTTGTTTTTTATTGCAATGGCCATAACATCAGCCATCTACAATTTTAAAAATGCTACAGGCAAAAACCGTTACTCAGAATACGATATTACTGAAGGCAACGAAGAACCCGATCCATTTAATGAACGTTTCAATACCGATTCAAATTATTGGTACAATTATTCTTCTGACAACAATCAGGCTTCCACACAGAATTCCACAAGCAAATTCTGCCCTTACTGCGGAACCAAGGTTGAGACTGATTATGAATTCTGTAATAACTGTGGCAAGAAGTTACCTTAACTGCCAGCACAACATTATTTAACGGAGATTTTTATGAATAACGAAAGAATTTTAAAAGTTAATAAAAACAATATTTCAGAAGCTTCAAGTACATACTCTGACATTTCTTCCGCACTTGAAGCCGCAAGTACATTGCGTCAAGAGAACGAACACACTCCTATCGTAATCGAAATTGCGCCCGGAACATATAAGGAGAAGCTTGTCATAACTGTACAAAACCTTACACTTAAGGGTACATCTGACAATGCCGCTGATACAATTCTTACTTATGACGATTATGCCCAGGCAATTCACGAAGACGGTGTAAAATTCGGCACGTTCAGGTCATATTCGGTTTTTATCGACGCGGATAATGTGACTCTTGCTAACCTTACCATTGAAAATAGTGCCGGCTGCGGCACAAAAGTTGGTCAGGCTGTTGCTCTGTATGCTGACGGAGACTGTCTCACATTTGAGAATTGCAGACTCCTCGGACACCAGGATACGCTTTTTACGGCACCGCTTCCGCCTTGTGCCTACGAAATAAACGGTTTTCGCGGTCCCAAGGAATTTGCGCCGAGACGTGACGGTAGACATTATTATAAGAATTGTTATATATGCGGTGATGTGGATTTTATTTTCGGAAGTGCCTCAGCTTACTTTGAGGGTTGCGAAATATTCTCGCTGAGACGCGGTTCTGAAATCGGCGGATATGTCACTGCCCCCTCAACTCCGGAGGGTAAACGTTACGGATACATATTTAACAACTGTCGCTTTACCTCGGATTGTCCACCTGAGTCAGTGTATCTCGGAAGACCGTGGCGCGACTTCGCAAAGGTTGTGATAATGAATTCCTTCATAGATTCACACATTCACAAGGAAGGCTGGCATGACTGGAACAAACCCCACGCACATGCTACTACATTTTTTGCGGAGTATAATAATTATGGTCCGGGAGCGGATACTTCAAAGAGGGCTTCGTTTGCACATGTGCTTAGTGATGAAGAGGCTGTTGAATATGTTTCCTTTGCAAATAATTCTTCTGATAACTTAACTGTTTTTAAGAAACTATAAAAAATATTCATAATTTATCTATGGCAAAACAAAAGGGATTGTTGCAACACAACAATCCCTTTACTTATAAAAAACTAACTATTACCATTTAAAAGCTTAGCGCAATCCTTACATTTGCCATAGCCATTATTACCTCCGGCAGGCTTACCATAAGGGCACGTCTGTCCATCCAAATTACATGTACCATCTTTCTCATAATGTGACCAGCTCGGAACTGCAGTCTCATTGATATTCAATTCTGCAATATCAGGAGTATTCCACTTCTTCATAGTTGCACCTCCTTATGTATTTTATATAAACATCTATTTTGAATATAACACTATAATAATCATTTGTAAATATATAAATACCTATTTACTGCTCTTTTTTAAAAAGGCCATCCTTATTGCAACTACCGCCACTACTGCCACAACACTGACTATTACAACTACAAGCAACGCTTTATTGCCACCGTTATTGTCATCCGTCACATCTTTATTATCAGCAGATGTACTCTCATTTTCCTGACTTGTCGTTGTTTCAACAGGCTTTTCTGTCTCCTCCGGTGCAGTTGTCGTCTCATCCGGCGTAGTAGCCTCCAATTCCGGTGCAACACCGGCTATTGCCGCCTCTTTAATTATTCCAACATTCTCTGGTGTGAAATACTCAACTTTACCACTTCCGAATCTTGCGCCTGCCACCTTTCCGTCCGTAGCAAAATTTGCATATTCACTGCTCTCACTAATCATTGCAAATCCCTGCGTATTAAGTGAACCATCCTCATTACGCCACAAAGTATGAAAATCCGTACCTATAGCAGGCGACTCTGTTGCAATAAAATCAGATGCCTTAAGTCCACTGCTTACCTGATTACCACACATTGATGAATTCTTAGAATCCAGTGCTATATACGAATCTACCTTGAACCAGTTCTTGTTATAATAAAGGACATAATTGGCAAAGGTATTTTGGAAAGTATCTTTTGCACCTGCACTACTGTATGAAATAAGATTTATACAGTTGGCATCCTTGCATCTATACACATTAAAATTGTATTTTTTGCCTGACAGATTATTATTAAAAGCCGTACAGTTTATAAGTGTCAGCGCAGTAGGATTATTGTTGTCCACAAAACCACAATTCTTATTCTCAAAAGCAAGGCAGTTTATAACCGTATGCGGCGTTCCGACACCGCTTCCGCCAAGCTTAAAACCGTTACCGTCGCTGTCTACGGTAAAAGTTCCGTCCTCCGTCTGCCCGTTTCTGAAAGCAATACAGTTAATAATCGTAATCTTTCCGATTGGACCGGTAGCTGTTTTAGCATAGCAATCCCAACCGTCATCAACATTGTTATATGCCATACAGCCATCAAACACATTACCCTCACCGCAGGTAAGCTTCGGTGCAAAACCGTCTGCATCTTCTCCGTCGGGATCATGATTATTCCTTGAGGTACAATTAAGAATATAATTGTACGACGGCCAGTCCTCAATCGAATCCGATGAATTATTTCGGCTAAGCTGAAGTCCCGTATCCTGATTATTCTCAAACACACACATCTCAATAATATTGTGATTGCCGGCAAGGAGCATTCCGTTATCGCCCGCACCGCTGATTGTAATTCCGTACACATGCCAGTAATCGGCATCCAGAATAATGCCTCTGTTACCGCTATCACATGCCTGCGCCGAAAAATCAATTACAACCTTCGCACCCGGATAAGCACTAAGAGTCTTATAATTATCCGCCTCACCGCTATTGTCTTTTTTTATTGTAATGGTTTTAACGTAACTGTATGTCCCCTCTAACATGTAGATAGTCTGACCCTTCTCAACTTTAAGAAGTGCCGTTTCAAAATCCATCGGATTCTCATATGTTCCCGCACCTATTGCTCCCGGTGCAACATAAATTGCATTAGTTGCAAGCTTATTATCCACAGCTCTTACATTATCTGTATTTATCAAAAACAATACTGCCAAACAAAAAATAAAACTAAATAAAAACGCAAGTCTTCTATTATTTTCTTTCATGAATACTACCTCATATATCCTCTCGTGCATCCTCTTTCTGCACAGTTTTTGTATTACAATTTCTCCACAAACGATACCATAGACTTTGTCAGATAATCAATGTTTTCTCTTCTACACTTGGTATCAAAATAAGTATGAATTCTTGCCACATACAAACCAATCGGTGATTTTTTAAGTGAGCACACACCTATGCCCTTCTTAAAATTGGCCTGGTCAGACGGAAACATCATAAACTTCATTTTACGGCAAAGATAGTGTACTTGAGAACCCTCCGCCGCCTTTTCAAGTGTTTCCACAAATAGCGGATATTTTGCATCATCCCTTGATTTGCCGTTTGCCATGGTGACAATATGGTCGCCGTCGCCCACGCAGTCAAAATTGATGAGCATCTTGTCCTTAATCTGCTTCCTGTGCTTATTATAAAAGAATGCTGACCCAAGCAAGCCCTTTTCCTCGTTATCAAAGTAAATCACACAAACTTTACTACGCATTTCTTCCGGCATCTTCTCTAAGATATGTGTAAGCGTAATAATACCCGAAGTATTATCGTTGGCAGTATGCTTATTTCGAAAGCCAACCATCAGCTGAATTAATAAAGCAAACAGTGCGAAAAGGAATGTAAAATATGCCACAACACCACTGTCAAAGATAAAACCTGCAACAAAACCGATTAATGCTGTAGGTACAATCATCATAACAACAAGCAAAATCTGATATCCCCAAAAAAGTACCGTACTCGTCGGTGCCATAAAGTTAGGGAAAGGCATCCACGCACATGTATCATAATGCCCGCCAAACAACACCTTAGCTTCCTTAGGATTACCTACTACAATGTTGCGGCTCTTAAACAGTCCTCTGCCTTTTTCTTCGACCTTAACATCCTTCTCAGAGTCATAGCCTGCCGCCGCAAGACGCTCCTTCATATAATCAATAAATGCCGTCTTTTCTTTATTGGATTTTCTGATTTCGTATTTTAATAAAATATCATCCCGCATAGTACTCCTCCAGCTTCTGTCTGCTTTTTATGAATACTTCTTTAAGCTGAGGATCAAAATGACTTCCCATGGACTCTATCATTATTTCATAAGCTTTTTCGAAACTCATGGCCTCTTTGTAGCATCGCTTACTTACAAGTGCATCGTACACATCTGCTACCGCCATTATTCTGGCTTCCATTGGAATATCCTCGCCTTTTAAATGGTCTGGATAGCCGGCACCACTCCATTTTTCATGGTGATGTCTGGCAACATTCTTAGCTATCGTTACAAAATATTCTTCTTCAACATCCTTTAAAATACCTTCTACCAACTCACCGCTCTTTTCAGCATGTGTTTGCATAACTGCAAATTCTTCATCGGTAAGACGTCCCGGTTTACGAAGTATCTTATCATCAATACCAACCTTACCCAAGTCATGCATGGGTGCGGACTTAATGACCGCCTGACAAAACCTGTCATCAAACTGCAGAATATTATGCTCTTTGATTGTCTCGATAAGTATCTCCACTACATGACTCGTCCTTTTAATATGTCCACCTGTGTTACCGTCACGATTTTCTACGATATCTGCCATACCCAGTAAAACCCTGGATTGCATATTTCTGATATGAGTCGTTTTTTTGTCTACCTCATCTCTTAAATTATCATTATACTCTGTAAGAAGCTTGGTATACTTATATCTGTCCGTAACATTCTCAATTTCAAACAAATATCCTACTGCCTTATCAGCATGCCAAATTTGAGTAATACGACCTTCATAATGCTTCCCGTCCTTATCAAGCTCGTACGAAGCATCATTCTGATTCTCATACTCATCAAGTTCCACCTTGAGAAAATCCAAGGTAGGATAACCCGAAATCGGACTGTCAATACGACATAAGCCAAGCTCCGGAAGAATATTTACGGCAAGCTCATTGGCACCCAGATAATTGCGGCTTTTATCAAACATGATATAGCCGTAATTCTCCTGCTTATCAAGTGAACTGCTGATGTTATCCTCCAAACTGTACAATGTAACACGCCTACTAAGGTACAGAAGTATCCAACCGTCAAGCACATAAATCAAGGGCATCACTTCTAAATCAGGATTTATAACTCTACCTATCAAAAACACTGCTATTGTCACAACTTCAATCCCGATAAGCGCCCAGAGATTTTTACGTGATACCTGATTCTGCTTCTTCAGACTGTATAATAAAACCACAATTCCTATAAGAAGATAGCCATAAAGTAATACATAAAAAAAGCTATGTCCAAAACCATACTCAGGGATAAATGCCGTTGCATCTCCATCCTTGGTCAGACTTGCACTTACATAATATATATCACTATAGCCTATGGTGAGAACCATTCCGTATACCACAAAACTATACAGCACCAGAATATTTCCTACCCACTTTTTAATATTGATATTACACATCTTAAATATAACAATCAAAATGATGGGTGGTATAAAGCAACCACCCACATAATATATCTTTTTTGCAATAAAAGCCTCACTCAAAGAATCGGACAAGGCCATAAGAAAATTACCCGCGTTACTGATTGTTATAAGCGCAAGAATTCCCAATATATAATAATTAAATTTTTTCTCATCAAAAAGTAACAAAAACACTATCAGATTAATAAGTGCCAATGCTGACATAACCGCATAGTAAGTTGTCATTATCGTACCTCTTCTTTTCTTATCGCCTCGGTAAGCTCACTACTTATTCCTTCTTACAAATCTAATCTGACAAACATCGTCACCGTTTGCAATAGTTGCCGGAAGGTCAAGCTCACAGCCAAAGCTCTCTGCAATACCTCTGTCTCCGCACATAGCATGATCGCAGAGAACCTTTATCTCTTCGTCAGTGCAACCCTGCTTCTGCCATGCCTTTACAAGCGGACAATAATGAAAATCAATATCCAAATTATCATCTGTGCAATGTTTGATATCCATCTCAAATACCCACTGTGCAAACTTTGAAAACAAAGTCTTTTTAAGGCCCTTAAGAGATTCTCCGCCACCTGCCTTTTTGCGCAGATTGGCTCCCTGATACAAGCCGCAACGTTTAATTGCCGCAGGCGCATAATCAGTGGAATCCAAGCCCTTCTTCTTAGCCTCATCACAAAGAAGATACATCCAAAGAGCCCTGTGCTCTAACTGTTCTCTTATTGCAACAATAAGCGGATTTTTAATCTTAGGTTCATTCTTGATACTCATTTTCTTGTCCTCCTGTATTTTTTTATGATTCCGTCACAAGCTTACCGCAGATGTTCTCCGGTATCAGTTTAAGAAGAAGCGTACCTTTTGCATACTGCTCAATTTCTTTCCTGATGTAGTCCTCGTCCTGCGTAAACTTATGGCTAAGTTTTGTAGTTATGTCAACTATACTATCCATATCATCAACAATCTCTATTCTGCCGAAGACAATAACACTTTTTACATTCCAAGCCCACTCGCCTTCATTTCTGTAGCCATTGTCGTAAGTGCAGAAAGACACCTTATCATGCTTCTTAAGTGCATCAAACCTGTGTCCAACTTTCCCACAGTGGAAGTAAATATTGCCGTCCGCCTCATTATACCAGTGATTCATCGGCATTCCGTACGGATAATCGTTATCACCGAGAACTGACAGAACACCGCGGGTCTCGGTTTTTAGTATCTGCACACAATCCTCAATTGAAATCTTTTTGTTTTGTCTTAACAATTCCCTAAACATTGTACCTCTCCATCAAACCTTAACTTGTTTATTAATGACCTTTCGCATCCCCGAACCACAATACTCATGTGGTATAATTTTAAATCCCTTTTTTATGTAAAAATCTTCTTTCCCTTTTTCAGCAATCAACTGAATACTTGAACGCCCACCAACAGGAGTATTTTTATCAACGTAATTTATAATGTTGTCTATTATATGACCGCCGATTCCTCTATTTTGGTAATCAGGTCTTACAACTACATCGACCACTATATAATACATTCCATCGCCTATCAGTCTGCCCATTGCAACCGCCTGATTATTATCTTCAACAACAATAGAATACAAACTGTTGCAAATACACTTCCTGGTCTGCTCCTCAGCGAAATTGTTCCAACCAACAGAACTTCTTAAAGAAACATATTCTTCGTAAGTTAATTGCCTTTCCTTATACTCCATATATATCCCCCAAAAGCTTAACAGTAGCTTTAGCAGAAACTTAATGCACGATCTTATCCACGCCTTCGGCAATTACCAAATCCCCATCCTGTCCTGTAATGGTAACATTCTTAAGCTTTAAGCACTCCACATTCTTTGCAAAAATACCAAGCTTAACAACCGGTTCAATACCGTCCATCATGGCAGCTCTGAAAGGCTCTGCATCGTCTGCATAAGTAACATTGATATTTTCAAAAATAACCTCTTTTACCTTCTGCTCGGGAAGACCGTACATATAAGCTGTTGCCGCATGACAATCCTTCGCATCGATATTCTTAAACAAGAACTTGCCAAGGTACGGTGTACGTTCATCTACAGGATATAACTCTTTGGACTGTACATACTCTGAATGTCCGTCCGAATCACAGAAATAGAACATATTAAATACAATCGGAACAAGTACTTTGTCCATAATGATATTCTCAAACTTGATACCGTCTACAACAGCGTCCTTACCGCGACCACGTCTTGTCTTGATACGAAGACCTCTGTCTGTATTGATAAAAAGACACTCTGTAACGTCGAGGTCCTTAACACCTCCTGCCATCTCACTTCCGATAACGATGGAGCCGTGACCGTCTCTCATGCAACACTGACGAATCGTAAGCTTCTCTGAAGGAGTTTTATATGTAGAACCCATATAAATCTTACCTGATTTGATTGCGATACAGTCATCACCTACTGAGAAGTAACAACCGATAATATCTACATTCTTACATGACTCGGGATCAAGACCGTCTGTGTTCGGTGAATCCTTCGGTCCGAGTACCTTAACATCATAGAACGCGATATTCTCACAGAAATACGGATGAATATTCCATGAAGGGCTGTTCTGTACTGTTATCGCATTAACAACAACATTCTTACAGTTATTAAGGAACAACATTCTCGGTCTCCATGCAATTCTCTTAACCTTCGGCTCGAACCACCAGTTTTCCTTGCTTGCGCAACCGTCGATTACACCCTTACCTGTAATTACTACATTTTCAAGGTTAATACCTGTGATGATTGCCGCAAAAGCATCCTGCGGGTCACCCTCCCATGAGCCGAGAAGATATTCCTTGTGCTCGTTATCAGCTTCAATTCTTCCGGGAAGAATCGGGAAAAGATTTCTGTCGGTAAGCGCTTCAAGCTTTGCACCCTCACCGATTTCAAAAACCATATCGCTCTTTAAGAAAAGCGGTGTTATCTTATATGTTCCTGCCGGAATATATACACGTCCGTTCTTGGGACATGCCATAATTGCACACTGAATAAACGCCGTATCATTGGTTACGCCGTCACCTTTTGCACCAAAATCCTTAACATTAAGAGTTGCGTATTCTTTCTCTGTCTTAACCTTTAATGTATCCTTCTCTGAATCATACTCAACAACTATCTCATAGCTTGTATCGGGCATTAAATCTGTAATCGTCACTACATTTCTTTTGCCCGCGTCCTTTAATTCTCCATTTACATAAATCTTGTGCTCTTTCTCAGATTCAAAATATCCTAAGTCCGATATCTCCACTACTACTGTTCTTGCCGATTTCCATAAAATTTTTGCTTTCATAACTGCTCCTTTTAATTTGTATTTTCACGCGACTTGTCGCTTAATTTCTCTACTTATAAAACTGTGCCGCCTGGTCAAAACATGCTCTGAGCGCACTTTGATTACCAAGAATACGCACATTATTGGTACGCCTCGAAACAAAATCCTCAAGCTTGTCCATATACTCCTTAGGTGTTATCTCCCCATTGGCCACAAGTGTAAGTCCCTTTTCCCAGCTTGCGGTAAGCTCCGGATTAAGGAGCGGCCTTATCGACGCATTAACAACGTCAAAAATCATCTCTCCGAGTAATGACGGTGTAAGTATCTGCGTCTTTTTGTTAAGGTTAATATACTCAATATTAATAAGCTTC
Source organism: Lachnospiraceae bacterium (assembly GCA_015057505.1). Taxonomy (GTDB): domain Bacteria; phylum Bacillota; class Clostridia; order Lachnospirales; family Lachnospiraceae; genus SIG300. Next base: position 68,209 of record SVEG01000001.1, on the reverse strand, counting down.
TTAAGTATCTCCGCACGCGTAGCACTTGTACCGATTCCGCTACCTTTTATCTGTGCTCTGAGTTCTTCATCCTCGATTAATTGCCCCGCATTTTCCATCGCAAGGATAATCGAACCGGAATTGTAACGCTTGGGCGGTGAGGTTTCGCCTTCTTTAATATTTAGCTCGTTGATATTAAGGGTATTGCCTTTCTTGAGCTTATCAAGTGCCGCAATCATGTCTGCGTCACACTTAACATCCTCGCTCTCTTCCTTGTCCTTATCATCCTTCTTTTTCTCTGAGGGAACACCTGCAACCTTAAGATATCCTTCCTCGGTAAGCACCTTAAAGCTTGCAAAAAAGCCTTCGTTCTTACGTTTAAGTTCTATACTTATCTTCTTATATTCCGCAGCCGGATAAAAGATACTAAGGAAACGACGCGCAATTACCTCATACACCTTCTGTGAAGTCTGGGATACCTGTGACAATGCCGAAAGCCCCTGCCCTGTCGGTATAATTGCATAGTGGTCGGTTATCTGCTTGTCATTAACGTATTTGGTTTTCTCAAGGCCCTTATACATGCCCTTCTCAAGAATCTCTCCCGCAAATCCGGACATATTCTGGTAATTCTTAAGCCCCTTGACATTGTTATATATTACCTTTGCAACCGCCGTCGAAAGTACTCTGGCATCAGTTCTCGGATATGTAACAAGCTTCTTCTCGTAAAGCTCCTGCACTATACGCAGTGTCTCGTCGGGGCTTAACTTAAACATTCTTGAACAATCATTCTGAAGCTCCGCAAGATTATACAAAAGCGGCGCCGCCTTTTTCTCTTTTTTCTTCTCGATGCTCGCAATCATAGCACGGTAAGGCGGTTCATTCTCTTCCGCCTCTTTGAGAAAAGCAATCAGCCCCTCTGCTTTTTCTCTCTCCTTAAAACCGTTCTCTTTATACAAATACGGCGACTGAAAATATTTTGAGCCTTCTATTGCTCTCCACTCGGCATCAAACTTACCTGATTCAATGCTCACTTCTGCAAGCACTCTGTAAAAAGGTGTCTTAACAAAAGCTCTTATCTCACGTTCTCTTCTTACCACCATTCCGAGTACACAGGTCATTACACGACCTACGGAAATAGCACCACGTTTGGTGCTGCGCAGATAATTACTTACATTATCGCCATACTTAAGTGTCAGTACCCGTGAAAAATTAATTCCCATAAGATAATCTTCTTTGGCTCGCAAATATGCCGATTCCGAGAGATTATCATACTCTGACAAATCCTTCGCCGTCTGTATTCCCCGCAAAATTTCTTCTTCTGTCTGTGAATCAATCCAGACTCTTTTTCTTATTTTACCTTTTACCTCTGCCATTTGCTCCACGAGACGGTAGATATATTCTCCTTCACGTCCCGAGTCAGTGCAGACATAAATTGTCTCTACATCCGCTCTGTTAAGAAGTCCCTTAACAATCTGAAACTGCTTGCTTACCGAAGGAATTACCTCATACTTCCACTCCTGAGGCAAAAAAGGTAATGTTTCAAGACTCCAACGCTTAAGCGCCGAGTCATAAACCTCCGGATAGCTCATCGTAACAAGATGTCCTACACACCATGTAACCACTGCCTCTTCAGATTCGAGATATCCGTCGTATCTTTTGGTATTTATTTTTAAAGCCTTAGCAAACTCTTGCGCAACGCTCGGTTTTTCGGCTATATAAAGTGATTTTCCCATTATACCAACTTCCCTTGCAGGTCACCAAAGCGACCTTACGATTTATTTTTCAATTTCTTTATGTTATCAAGGCAATCTACCGGAACAAAAAGGTTACCCATTCCCACGCCAAGCTTTATATCCTTTTTATTCGTACCGTGATAATCCGAACCACCTGTAACAACAAGATCGTATTTCTTCGCAAGATCCTTAAGCTTACGCTGTTCCCTGCTGTTATATGTCGAATAAATTACCTCCATGCCCATAAGTCCGTCTGCTTTTAAAGAAGCCACAAGAGCATCCAGTGTCTCTGCTCCAAACTTATATAAAAGCGGATGAGCCATAACCGGTATACCGCCAAACTCCAAAATAAGCTTTACTGCCTGACTGGGTGATATCTTCTTACGTTCTACATAACAGGGACAGTTATCCCCTATATATCTTTGAAAAACTTCTTCCCTGCTCTTAACATATCCGCAGTCCAGCATAAACTTTGCAACATGTGCCCTTGTAATCACAGGATTATCAAAGGCTTCAAGAAGTGCTTCCGTTGTAATTTTCTCAAACCCACATTCACGAAGCCTCTTAAACATCTCCTCATTACGCATATCGCGCGAATCACGAAACTCCTTAAGCCTCTCCTGAAACTCTTCGTTATAATAATCAATATAATACCCGAGCACATGAATATCCTTACCGAGGTGAGACGTGGAAAGCTCTATTCCCGGTACAACCTCTACTCCTTCAGTCTTACCACAGGCAATTGCCTCATCAAGACCGGCAGTTGTATCATGGTCGGTAAGTGCAAAAGCCGACAGTCCGATCATTTTTGCTTCTTTTACAAGGTCTGCGGGTGCAACCGTTCCGTCGGATTCATTGGAATGTACATGCAAATCAACCGGAGATAACACTCTTTTTGTCTTTTCGTTTTTCATATATTTTTTTCACCCTCCGCCACAAACCGAATTTCAACGGATTAAGAATCCATGCCGAAATAAAAAGCAGTACAGTACTCATAAACAACTGAACAGCTACACTGTAAAACGTCCAGTTTTTCACAAACATACCTTCCCTACGGGCAACTCCGTAAAAAAGCAATTCTTCAAAATAACTTTCAGTCTCAAGTTGATCACCCACAAGCCCGACAATTGTTGTGGCGGGGTTTATAAGCATTATATTAGATATACCTTCCATAAAAGAATTGTTTTCCTTAACAAATTCCACGCTTAATTTTTCGGCAATGTATACTATTCCTCCCGTGAGAATTACTACCGCAACCATACCTACATAAGCGGTAATTACTGCCGCAGTAGTCTTTTTACATATACTTGATGCAAAAAGTCCTATACTTCCAAAATAAAAGCCGGTACAAATTATCACAAATAACAATACTAAAAGATTTGTAATTCTTATTCCGCCATAAACAAACACTATTGATAAAACCGGCAAACTCGATATACACACAACCACTATTATCTGCATACACGAAAGCATCTTCCCCCATATGACGGCAAGTGGACTGATTCTTGATGCCAACATGACATCCAACGTCTGTCTCTCTCTTTCTCCTGCTACGGCTCCTGCCGTAATCGCCGGAACGATGATTGCAATAATACCAAACTCAATATATACCATAACCGTATATAAATTGGTAAGACCACTGTAATCAAGGGCCCCCATACTGGTTATTCCCTTTATTGTATTATGGAACATAACAAACGCGACAATGGCAAGAATTGTATTAAAACCAACTATCAAAATAGCAGTCCTCGCTGTACGCATCCCTGTCCCTACTTCTTTTTTATAAATAGGATTACCATTAAACACGATTTTTTCTGCCCCCTTCTTCCTTGCTCGTAATACGCATAAAAACCGTCTCCAAATTATCTCTCTTACGTCCAAACGATATAACCTTAATACCGTTTGCAATCATCTGTTCAAGTAATTCTGCCTCTGCATTTGCATCTCCCTTAAAAGATAGCTGGATATCCTTGCCGTCTATCGCCATCGACTTGGTAAGAGGATGCTCTCTGAGCATTTTGACTGCAGTATCAAGATTATCAAGAATTCTTAAAGTGAGCGGATTTGAAACATTAACCGCAGTTACTATCTCATCCATACTTCCCTGAAATAAAATCTCGCCTTTCTCAATAACGCCTATTGTATCGCACATTTCAGATAACTCCGGAAGAATATGTGAACTGATTATGATTGTCTTGCCTGTCTTACCAAGCTCTTTAAGCAGATTCTTTACCTCCAATCTGGACTGGGGATCCATTCCCGATGTCGGTTCATCAAGAACAAGCAAATCCGGATCATGTAAAAGAGCCCTTGCCATACAAAGCTTCTGTTGCATTCCTCGTGAAAGATTGTCAACATAGGTTTCTGCTTTATCTCCTATCATAAACATATCCATCATACGCATACAACGACCTCTTGCTTCCTTGCCGTGCAAACCATACATTGAAGCAAAAAACTCCATATATTCTATTGCCTTAAGATTATTGTAAGTCCCAAAATAATCCGGCACAAAACCAATAACTTTTTTCATATACTTGGTATTAAAAAGTAAATCCACACCATTAAACTCAACACTTCCGCTATCTGCAGCAAGAAGTCCCGTCATAATCTTCATGGTTGTTGTTTTACCCGCACCATTCTGTCCGACAAATCCAAATACCTCACCGGTCTGCACCTCAAAATTAATCCCTTTAAGGACTTCTGTATTGCCATAACGTTTTCTAAGGTTCTGTATTCTCAACATATATATTTCTCCTTACAACCGAAACAGCCGGAAGCTTAACCTCGGTATATCTGAATTGCCCCGTAGTATTAACATTATACTGAACGGTAAGCGTATATCCATTATTATTTTCCTTCAAATATGGTTCCAGCTCCGAAACATAAAAATATTCCTTAGAAATATCCACTTCATCATAAGTCAATGTTTCATAATTATAAAAATATGTTGTTCCTGAAAAGATTCCGTAATAATTGTCCTTTATATCCTCTCCGAAATCAAATATAACTCTGACAAGCGATTTTGAATTTTCTAAATTATACTGCAGACGAATTCTGGAACTGTATGTTGTATTGCTGTATGCATCATAAGTACTGTTGCTGTCCGGGTTGACAACGTCAGTATATGAAAGCGGCTTATACGTCAAATTACCTATAGATGTATCAATATCTATTTCCTTATAAACCATGGTAAAACCGAGTGCCTCATATCTGTCATCAAACTGAAATGCACCTTCTCTGTCATTTGTAAATCCTACAAGTATGGGGCTTGTACTCTTCGCATTAAAATATTTGTTAATTACGTGTTCAACCACACCTGCTTTTCCGTTTAATTCATCAAGCAATTCATCTTCATATTCAACAGACTGTTCAGTCATTTTGTCAAGACCTATAATTCTTTTGGCTGCATCATTGGAATAATACGGCAGTGTAACCACTTCTGCATCATACACATCAACACTTTCCCCTGCCTTCAACTCACCCAATAATAGAATTTTACCATATACTACTACAGCAAGCTGTTGATAATCCTTATCACTTCTATTGATTACCGTACCTGTAAAAACTCCGTCATAATAGGTAATATCAACATCAAATTGCCATTTATCATGACTCTCGTACCTACGACTTGCCTCCAGATATGTCCTTGAAAACGGTACCTTATTTTCTAATATAAGCTTAATATCATCAGCAGAATATACAAGTTCAACATATTCCTCACTATTGGAAGCAACTATCTCATCCTCTGTATAATCCTTAGTCTCCGTAAGCTGCCTTATCCTGTATTCATCCGGAACTCTCATATAATAGGTGTCTTTATACGGTACATTGGCACACATATATGTGATTTCATCAACTTTATCTTCACTTATATCGATAACACTCGCATATTGCAAAAACATATCAGTAAAGCGGGTTTTCTCTCCCATTTTATTTATTACATACGAAAAAACACCGGCAAGAATCAAAACAAACAAAAGCATAAGTCCTGCTCTGTGTTTTTTTCGAAGCAATAAATATAATACGGGTCCTGCAAATAATATATATATGACAATAACCGCAATATACTGTCTAATATTAGGAACTGTTTTACCAATTGCTGTATTGAACATATAACGAACCGCATATGAATCGTCTTTTCCCGCATACTTTATATCATTTTCAATAATATCATTGATACGTTCTGTCGAACAATTCCTACGAAGAATCATTCCTATAAGTTCCGGATTAGTAACAGCAAATGACAAAAAACTACTACCACTTATAAAGGATGTAAAAAACCCTATTTTACCTTTACCATAATCTGTGCCCATTATCCACAAACCGGGTCTTAACACTTCATCTTCAGCCAATCTGTTATTATATGCTTCTTCATACATTTCAACAAATATCTGATTAAAATTGCTTCCATACTCCATAACCAAAGTATTTCCCGCAGCAACCCATTCAAGCAAACAATCAATGTTTTCCTGCCCCAATGATTGCATGGATGCATCCGTAACAACAATAATATCAAGACAATCCAGCGTATACTTAAAATCACCCTGAATCTGTGAAGTTTTAAGTGAAATTGCTCTTGTCATTACATACGGAAATTCTGTATTTGAATACTCTCCAATATTTTTTTCATCAAAAAGTACTCTCGCGACTCCATTTTCATCTACCACACCTACAAATAGCTCTGTGTAATCCTCATTAAAAACCTCAACGTTTTCTTTTCTTCGTTTTATTTCTTTGCCTGTCGAATCCTTTAACACAAATACAAATTCCCTGTTTTGATCAAACAGCGGCATCTGAGTACTGATAGTCTGACTGTTCGGCCCGCTAATTTCCACCGGATAAGTATATATCTGTATACTTCCGTCGGATTCAACCCTCTGTACGGAAACTGTTCCAATAAAATCTTCCTGTGAAAACACATTTATTTCCACAGGTATATATCTTCCATATTTTGCCTGGTTGTCATATCCAAGCTCTACATCAATTTCATAGTAAGTATATGCTTTTACCTGATGGTGCGTACCTAAAGCTAAAATACCTGCAATCGTCATCAAACATACAATTAACGTCTTTCCGGCTATTTTCATAACGGCCTCCTTTATACTCAAGCCCCAAAAACCTCTTCATCAACATCAAAATTCTTAAGAAGTTTCACTTCAAATTCCGTTCCGTCCAAATCACTGTGCACTTCAATCGTACCTTTATGCATATCCACAATATTCTTAACAATGGCAAGTCCGAGACCTGTTCCTCCTGTATTGGTTGAGCGTGACTGTTCAACACGGTAAAATTTATTAAACAAATTCTTTATATCTTCTTTTGGAATAATATACCCGTAGTTTACAACAGAAACAACAACATGCTCTTCTCCGTCCTTAATAAAAACCTTTATATATTTTCCTTCTTTACCATACTTTATAGCATTATTAATAAGATTATCAAACAGTCTCGCGAGCAGATTACCATCCGCGTTAATGATAATGGAATTCTTTTTACATACAAGCTCATATTCTAAATCATTCTGTGTAAAACTTGGATAAAAATCATCCAAAAGCTGATTGAGAAGCATAACAATATCAACTTTCTCAACACGCATTGCTATCTTTCCGTAATTGAGTTTGGTAAAGCTAAACAAATCCTCTATAAGCTTCTCAAGACGCTTTGCCTTGGCATACACCATTTGAATATAATTTGCCTTGGTCTCTTCATCCAAATCATTCTTCATCGTAAGATATCCCATATATCCTATGATAGATGTAAGAGGTGTTCTAAGGTCGTGTGCAACATTGGTAATAAGCTCATTCTTGGAACGTTCGGAATCTCGCTCTTTCTCCATTAGCTCCGAAAGCTTCTCTGTCATATCATTAAGACTTGCCGCTATGTATGCAAGCTCATCCTCTCCCTGCACTTTAACAACCTCGTTAAAATCACCTTCAGCTATACGCCTTACACTCTTAGTCATATCATCAAGATACCTTATGATATTCTCCATAAGAAGCATAAATAAACCTACAAAGAATACTATACCGATAATTATCATAACAAAAAGCTGCACTTCTGATATTGAAATATCTGCGTAGTATCCCGTATTTACATATTCCACCTCTGCCTTATAATCTAGTACAAGCTTAAGATTATAGTAAAAAAACACCTCAACCATACATGTTGCCACAAGACTTAAGGCAATATACAATATTATTCTGTTCCGTATACTTTTTGTTGACCTATTTTTCAATCTTATATCCTACTCCCCATACTGTGGTAATTATCTTCTCACTGTCAGTTCTACCGTCATCCTTAATCTTGCCTCTGAGACGTCTTATATGAACCATAACCGTATTATTTGCCTCAAAAGCTTCTTCCTTCCAGACATTCTCAAAAATATCCTCCGTACTGAAAACCTTACCCGGATTAGATGCGAGCAGATACAAAATATCAAACTCTATCGGTGTAAGCTTAATATCTTCGCCGTACACAATAACCTGATGATCTTCCTTGCTTATTTCAAGTCCTTTAAGAGATATGTCGTAGCCGGACTTCTCCTCAGCTACTGCCGCCTGTGTACCCGGATTAAGAAGTGTGTATCTTCTAAGCTGTGACTTAACACGCGCCGCAAGTTCAAGCGGATTAAAAGGTTTGGTCACATAGTCGTCCGCACCTGTGCTTAATCCTCTTATCTTGTCCAAATCTCCCGACTTGGCACTTACCATAATAATCGGTATATTATTGGTCTCTCTTATCTTGCTGCACATCTCAAGCCCATCCATTCCCGGCATCATAATATCAAGAAGCACCAAATCTATATTCTCTTTTTCAAGTATCTCAAAACCCTGTGCGGCCGTAAATGCTTTATGCACCTGATATCCGTCACTTACAAGATAAAGTTCCACAAGCTCCGCAATTTCTTTCTCATCATCCACTACCAAAATATTAGCTGTTGCCATTACAATTCCTCCCTAAATCAAATCCCTCTTTTTTAAATCCTCATACATATCTGACATGGTTTTTCCGTATACCGGATGGCAAAAATACGGTGCAATACATGTCATGGGTTCAAGCACAAACAAACGCTTATGAAGTTCCTTATGCGGAATTATAAGCCTGTCAGTATGCATAACAATGTCATCATAAAAAAGTATGTCAAGGTCAAGTGTTCTCGGTCCCCAGTGAACAATTCTCTCCCTTTTTGCTTCCGCTTCAATACCTGCCGTAAAATCAAGCAGCTCCTCTGGTGTGTACAGAGTCCCCACGCAAATCACACCATTTAAAAAGTCATCCTGCTCAACACCACCCACAGGCTCCGTCACAATAAAATCAGAAGCTTTTATAAGCTTACATTTTGAATTCTGTGCGATTCTGTCGCACGCAAGCTTAAGATAGCCTTCCTTATCTCCCAAATTGGAACCAAGTCCTATATATGCCGTATGCCACTTTCTGTTAACCGTAACCGACACATAATCAAGTGTCTGCGCAATAGGTGCCCACGGCTTTTTAACTTCAATCTCTATCTCGCGAATTCTGTCATATGTAAGCAGCACCTCTTCTGCTATAACCTCCGCAAGGCGCTCAATAAGCTTAAAAGTATTTTCTCTTGTAATCTTACTGATTAAATTACAAACCTCGCCATAATGCACGGACTCTGTCAAATCATCCGTAAGACCTGCCTTATGCGTATCAACATGCAAAACAGCAGAAATTATAAACTTCTGTCCGAGTGAATTCTCCTCTGGAAAAACTCCGTGATTTGCAAAAACTTCCAGATTATTTATTCTGATTCTATCCACTGTCCTATACCTCCCTAATTGCCTGAAGCATTCTAAGTGCCCTCACATTCTCCTTAACATCATGCACCCTGACCATTCCTGCGCCATTAAGTGCCCCGTAAACAGTAATTGCAAGCGTTCCTTCAAGCCTCTCATCCACCGGCAAATCAAGCGTAAGACCTATTACTGATTTGCGCGACGCCGCAAGCAATATCGGATACCCTAATTCTTTAAGAATGCTAAGATTTTTAATCATCAAAAGATTCTGTTCATAATTTTTTGCAAAACCGATACCCGGATCAATTATTATCTTATCGTCCGCAATTCCCATTGCTTTTGCAATCTGCAGGGATTCCTGTAAATCTGCCTTTACGTCCTGCAAAAAATCTGTATAATCTGTATCTTTACGATTGTGCATTATACAGCAGGGAATCTTGTGCTCAGCAATAACCTTTGCCATATATGAATCATATTTTAAACCCCAAATATCATTAACAAGATCTGCACCTGCTTCCAGTGCCGCTCTTGCAACCCCTGATTTATAAGTATCTATCGAAACCGGAATATCCGTCTCTTTCTTAATCCGTTCGATAACCGGTACAACCCTATTGATCTCCTCATCATCCGAAATCTTCGTATATCCGGGACGCGTAGATTCTCCACCGACATCAATTATATCCGCGCCTTCTTCTGCCATCTTAAGTGCGGTCCGAAGTGCCTTATCCGTGGTATTCCATCTTCCTCCGTCAGAGAAAGAGTCGGGGGTAACATTCAAAATACCCATTACATATGTGTATCTGTCAAAATCAAATGCTCTTCCTCCGATTATCATAAATACCAACTCCTTTTAAATAATACCGCTGTTACGTTTATCTTCAGGCCAGTTACATGTGTCTGCCGCCTTACATACATAACAGTTTCTTGACCTTTTATCAGCCTTATACAAAACTGCCGACAAACTGTCACCATGTCTGTCGCGATGCCTGCTTATTGCCTCTGTAATATCCGAAATCTCTGCTTCCGTATATCCGCAGGATTTAAGAATCTGCATGGCAGGATCAACTCCCGCAACCTCGTGCGGTATACCTCTTTTATACTGCACCGTTCTCCCTATGTCATGAAGAAGCGCCGCCGCATACACAATATCCCTATCATACGGAAGTTTTTCCTCAAGGACATTAATATAAGCTATACGCGCAACTGCAAGCAGATGCTCCAGCGAATGCCCGCAATAAATCCTGTCCTTCTCAAGCCCCGCTATCTCTTCCAGATATTCCAAAAAAAACGGGTGTTTTAATATTCCTCTGTATCTTCCCATATGTTTATGCTCTCCGGACTGTTGTATGGATTAAGAATAAGTGAAAATACCCTATCACGAAGTTCCTGACTGTTAGCAAACTCACCTCTTACAACATAGTTAAGTGTCTTGCTTCCGGGCTTTTTGATACCGCGCATTGTCATGCACATATGCTCAGCCTCAATAATTACCATAACACCCTTGGCACCAAGTTCTTCCATTATGGCGTCTGCAATCTGCGCTGTCAGTTTCTCCTGAATCTGCAAACGTCTGGCAAATATCTCAACGGTTCTTGCAAGCTTACTGAGTCCCACTACCTTACCGTTCGGAATATATGCAATATGTGCCTTTCCGAAAAACGGCAAAATATGATGCTCACACATTGAATAAAATGTAATGTCTTTTTGAAGCACCATCTCGCTTGACGGAGACGAAAAAGTCTTGGAAAGCGGCACCGCCGCATCCTGTTCCATTCCTCCACATATTTCCTCATACATTCTCGCAACACGGTCCGGAGTCTCTCTAAGTCCTTCCCTATTCGGGTCCTCTCCTATTGCTTCCAAAAGCATCGTTATTGCTTCTCTTACTTTTGCTTGATCTATCATGATCTTTCCGCCTTTCTTACATCCATTACTCTGTATAAATCTCCCATATATGAAAGTGAACCGAATGCAACTATCACATAATCCTCTGCATCGTCACCAGATTTTGCGTATTCATAAGCACCTAAAACTGCTTCTTTGAGTGTTAAAGCCGCCGTCACATTCCTGTTAACCTTACTTACAGCCATTTTTAACTGTTCCGCATCAAGCGCACGCGGACTCGGAGGCGTAATTGTAATTATAAACTCCGCCATATCCGCCGTAAGAGCGATTACCTTCTCATATTCCTTGTCAGCAAGCACGCCCATGATAAAAACAAACTTTTTGCCGTCAAAATACTGTAGCATTGTCTCTCTTAACGACCTTGCCGCATCTTCATTATGCGCTCCGTCTGCAAAAAACTTAACCTCTCCGTCATCAAGGCACGAAAATCTTGCCGGCCAGTCAGCCTTCACCATACCTTCACATACTGCCTCGTCCGATATATCAATTCCAATTGTCCTAAGTTCTTTTATTACTTCCAAAGCAAGCACCGCATTATTTATCTGATACCTGCCGGTAAGACTTATGACAATATCCTCAAATTCCTTATAATCAAATCTTCGATACTTTATATCCTCTGATTTAACAGTCGCCATATCATAATCGGCAACCGTAAGCTTTGAATTCATCTGTCTGCATCTGTCCTCAAAAACTTTCTGCACCGAGGGCTTTTGCTTCATGATTACAGCGGGACAATTCTCCTTGATTATTCCTGCTTTACAGGAAGCAATCTCCTCCAAGGTATCTCCGAGAATATTCATATGGTCCATGCTTATCGAAGCAATTACACTTGCAAGTGGATTTTTAATTACATTAGTGGCATCCTCCGCACCGCCAAGTCCTGTCTCGAGAATTACATAATCACAATCGGACCTTGCAAAATACAGGAAAGCCATTATTGTTTCTATCTCAAAAACTGTCGCTTCCTTGATCTTTTCAGCAACTTCCTTAATCTCCGTTATCAGCTCTGCAACATCTTCTTCACTGATATACTCTCCGTTTATCTGGATTTTCTCGCAATAATCAAGTACTGCCGGAGAAATATATCTGCCCGTCTTATATCCTGCCCTACGTAAAACACTGTCAATAAAAGCAATAACTGAGCCCTTACCGTTGGTTCCGGCAACATGTATGCACTTAAGACCGTCCTGCGGATTACCAAACTCCCGAAGAAGAAGTCTCATCGTCTCAAGGCCGTAGATACTTCCTTTTGTGGCAACACTATTAAGATAATCCATTGCTTCGCTGTAATTCATGTAAAAATCTCCTTGTCTCAAAACAACACAACCGCACAATTTTGAGCTGTAACTAAAAACGGCACAACCGAGCAGGATATCTGCTCGGTATCGTGACGTCTGTATAAAAATCTAGAATAAACCAATGATTTTACCTTCATCGGTAACATCAATACGCTCTGCCGCAGGACGCTTAGGTAATCCCGGCATAGTCATAATTGTTCCCGTAAGTGCTACAACAAAGCCTGCGCCCGCACTTACATATACTTCACGTATATTCATTGTAAAGCCTTCCGGTCTGCCGAGCTTTGTTTGGTCGTCAGAAAGTGAATACTGTGTCTTTGCCATACAAACCGGGAAGTGACCGTAGCCGATTTCTTCAATCTTCTCGATTGCCTTCATGGCTGCAGGGTCGAAATTAACTGCTGCCGCACCATAGATTTCCTTACATACAGTCTCAATCTTCTTGGCAATCGGAAGCTCATCTGCGTAAAGCACGTGGAAATTGCTCCGCTTATTCTCAAGTGTTTCAACAACCTTATTAGCAAGTTCTATTCCGCCTTCGCCACCCTTTTCCCAAACTTCTGAAAGTGCGAAATCACATCCGCGCTTCTCACAGAATTCCTTGACAAAAGCAAGTTCTGCCTCGCTGTCGGTTGCAAATTTATTAAGAGTTACAACAACCGGAACATCATACTTCTGAAGATTTTCAATGTGCTTCTCAAGATTAACGATACCCTTCTTGAGTGCCTCTAGATTCTCGCCTGCAAGCTCTGTCTTGGGAACACCACCGTTATATTTGAGAGCTCTTACTGTAGCTACGAGCACTATCGCGTCAGGCTTAAGTCCTGCCATTCTGCACTTTATGTCAAGGAACTTCTCTGCACCGAGATCTGCGCCGAAGCCTGCCTCTGTGATTGTATAATCAGCAAGTTTAAGAGCCATACGTGTTGCTCTTACGCTGTTGCAACCGTGTGCAATATTTGCAAAAGGTCCACCGTGAATAATTGCCGGTGTATGCTCAAGTGTCTGGATAATGTTAGGCTTGATGGCATCCTTAAGAAGTGCAGCCATGGCGCCTACTGCATTAAGCTGTGCCGCCGTTACCGGCTTGCCGTCATATGAATATGCAACTATAATATTGCTTAAACGTCTCTTTAAATCTGCCATATCTTCCGCAAGACAGAAAATAGCCATAATCTCAGAAGCAACGGTAATGCAGAAATGATCCTCTCTTACAACACCGTCTGCCTTTTTACCGAGACCCACTACCACGTTACGGAGAACTCTGTCGTTCATATCCTCGCAACGCTTCCATACAATCTGATTAGGGTCGATACCCAGTTCATTACCCTGCTGAATGTGATTATCAAGCATTGCAGCAAGAAGGTTGTTGGCAGATGTTATCGCATGGAAATCACCCGTAAAATGAAGGTTAAGATCCTCCATCGGCACAACCTGTGCATATCCGCCGCCTGCAGCACCACCCTTAACACCGAAGCACGGTCCGAGTGACGGCTCACGAAGAGCAATTACTGCCTTTTTGTTAATCTTGGCAAATGCCTGTCCGAGACCAACGCTTGTCGTAGTCTTACCCTCACCTGCGGGTGTGGGATTGATTGCTGTTACAAGAACAAGCTTACCATCCGGTCTGTCCTTAATTCTCTCCCACAATTCATCTGAAAACTTCGCTTTGTACTTACCGTATAACTCTAATTCATCTTCCTCAATTCCTAACTGTTTTGCCACCTCTGTTACAGTAATCAGTTTCGCCTCCTGAGCGATTTCAATATCTGTCTTCATGTTGGTCTCCTCCGTTATTTTTCATCACATACTTGGAATATATAAAACTTTAAATAATACGATTCATCTGCCGCCCACAGAATCGGGTGATCCGATGACTGCGTCCTATATTCTATCTGCCTGAGACGCTTATGACTCTTCTTCGCCGCTCTCGCAACCGCTTCCGTAAAAAGCTCCGGTGTCATAAAATGTGAACACGAACAGGTTGCAAGAATTCCTCCGTCTTTTACAAGTCTCATACCTGTTGTATTAATCTCGGTATAACCCTTGGTTGCATTCTTAACGGAATTCCTTGACTTTGTAAATGCGGGCGGGTCCAAGATAACCACATCAAACTTCTTACCTTCTCTCTCGAGTCTCGGAAGAGTATCAAAAACATCCTCACAAATAACCTCTACAGTATCTTCCAGCCCATTAAGCCTTGCATTCTCTCTCGCCTGCTCCACTGCAAGCTCGGAAGCATCTACTGCAAGTACACTCCTTGCTCCCGCGATTCCCGCATTAAGTGCAAAAGAACCTGTATGCGTAAAACAGTCAAGTACATCCGCATCCTTACAGAACTTCTTGATTGCTTCCCTGTTATACTTCTGATCGAGGAAAAAGCCTGTCTTCTGTCCGTTTGCCACATCAACTATATATTTGACGCCATTCTCAACAATATGGACATTCGTATCAAACGCTTCGCCGATAAAACCGGAGAAAAGTTCCATGCCTTCCTGCTTTCTTACCTTGGCATCGCTTCTTTCATAAACACCGCGAATCTTAAAACCTTTAGCATGTAAGATTTCCTTCAACAGTTCTATTATTCTGAGCTTAAACCTGTCAATTCCGAGTGCAAGCGACTGAACCACCAGCACATCCGAAAACTTATCAATTACAAGTCCCGGAAGAAAATCCGCCTCACCGAACACAAGTCTGCATGAAGACATATCCACCGTCTTTTCCCTATATTCCACACATGCTGTAAGGCGCATTCTTAAGAATTCATCATCAATAACCGCATCCTTATTCCTGCTAAGCAGACGCACCGTTATCTTGGAATTGGTATTTATAAAGCCTGTCCCGAGATAGTAACCGTCAAAATCCTCAACAATTACAATATCTCCGTTCTCAAACTCACCGTCTATCTTATCTATCTCGTTGTCAAAAACCCAGGCTCCGCCGGATTTTATCGTCCTGCCTTCGCCTTTTTTTACTCTTACAACAGCCTTAACTCTATTATCATTTTTACTGCACATTATATTTATTCCTTTCAGAAAAGCTAAGGTAATTTAACAAACACTCCGCAATTGGCAGTCTCAATATCAATCGGATGTCCGTTCATTACAATAATGCCCTTTTCATAATTAAGGTTAAAGAACATCAGCTGATTGGATTCATGATTGATAGAAATACACTTATTCTCATTAGGGAACAATACAAAATCCTTAGGAAACTCTCCGCTTATCGGAAGCACTGACAATCTGTCCAAGGTTCCGTGTTTCTCGTTACGTCTAAAAAAAGCAACACTGTTATTGCCCGCATTGGTAACAAACAAATACTTGCCGTCTTTTGTCATCTTGATTGCGATACTTGCATTGGTATTTGAATTACGATCTTCCACTGCGGAAGCTCTTGAAACAAGCTCGAACTCAGGATTACGTCCGTTGTCCTTGTATGAATATATGCTCACGTAATTCTTAAGCTCACATACAACATAAGCAAATCTTCCATCAGGGCTGAAAATCATTGTTCTCGGTGCCGATTCAAGCTCACATCTTAAAATATCAACAAGTGCAATCGTACCTTTTTCTTTATCAAAACGGTATGCCTTAATCTGGTCGATACCCATATCGCAAACCATAAGATATTTCTCATCGGGAGTAAGTGTCGCACAGCTTACATGTGCCCTGAAGTTACGCTCACCAACACTTCCGAGACCTCTGTCAAAAACTTCATCGGTTACCTTACCGATACCACCGTCAGGTCTTATGGAAACTACAGTCGCTTTACCATCATGATATCCCGAAACAAAAATATACTTGTCCTCACTGTCAAGAGAAATATGACAGCCTCTCATGCCGTTAATTGATTCCTGATTGATAAGATTAATATTGCCGTTCGGAAGAATCAAAAATGCTGCAAGTCCTTCATCGCAAATTGAGTACAAGTATTTGCCGCTGTTGGATACTGCCAAATATGATGCATTATTAATCGGCACCTCTGTTCTCTTCGTAAGTCTTCCTGCCTCATTATCCACGTCAAGAATCGTAATACCCTTACACTTACCGTGTGTATATGAACCGACGTATGCCATATACCTTTCATTTCCTGTATTTGAATTATTATTCTTAGTAGTAGCCATAATCTGACACCCTCCCAATCGTAAGTCTAATATAATGTCTGTATCATAAACATGTTCTTCTCAGTCTGTATACATCTTACCACAAATCCATTACCTTGTGCAGAAATTTATTCTTGTTCTGCCTTAAGCATATCTATTATCTTATCTCTTGTGTATGCTCCTATAAACTTCTTATCTTCCTTCTCGAGCTCATTCATGTAAATCGGCTCACCAAACTCAACTGTCACATGTGTCTTTCTAACTTTCGGGAACTGCTTTTCAAAACAGTTTGCCGTATTACGAAGAGCTATCGGAACTATCGGACAACCTGACTTCTCAGCAAGCTTGAAGCTTCCTTCCTTAAATGGAAGCATATCTACCTCTGATTCTCCTCTGCTTCTTGTGCCCTCAGGGAAAATGCACATCGAAATACCGTCTTTCATCTTCTCGATACCTTCAAGTATCGTTTTAAGACCTTCTCTAACGTCATTACGGTTAAGGAAAAGGCAATTCATATACACCATCCAAAGATTAAGAATCGGCACCTTTTTGATTTCCTGTTTTGCAACAAAGCCTGTAAGCCCCGGAACAAGTGTATACAAAATTATGATATCAAAGAAGCCTCTGTGATTACCGATATACAAGACCGCCGAATCCTTAGGTATACGCTCCTTTCCAATTACCGTAATCTTGGTTCCTGCGAAAAAAAGTATCCCGCGAAACGTATTAATTACAGCTCTAAAAGCTATCTTGTTTCTTGTAATCGGATTAAATTTACCGATAAGTGCAAGAATCGGCAAAGCAATCAAACTGTAAAGTACAAAAAATACCAGGAAAATAATTATCATTATAAAACGTATCATTTTAAAATACCTGCCTTAATTTTTTCGTCCATACAAATATGTGAGTCTGTTAATATCACTTGCAAGTTCATCCTTAAAAGCCTCTGCCTTACATCGCCAACTCCAATTACCTGCGGCAACTCCGGGCGTATTCATTCGCCCTTCACTTCCAAGTCCCAAATAATCCTGCATCGGCACAACTGCCATCTTTGAAATTCCTGCAAGTGCAGTTGCAATCATTGCTTTTACAACACCTTCACTGCCGATCCTAAGATACTCTCTGCAGTGATTCTTCGTATAATCAGAAGCTGTATTGTACCAACCAAGTGTAGTATCATTATCATGCGTTCCCGTATAACATATACTGTTGGCCACTGCCATATGTGGCAGGAAAGGATTTCTCGCATCGCTGTCAAATGCAAACTGCAAAACCTTCATTCCCGGAAGTCCGAACTTATCTCTAAGCGCTTCGACTTCAGGTGTGATAACGCCAAGATCCTCTGCAATAATCGGAATATCCTTACCGAGCGAGAGTCTGATCTGTTCAAAAAGCTCGTCTCCCGGTGCTTTGATCCACTCACCGTTCACTGCAGTTTCCTCACCGTAAGGCACTGCCCAGAACGCTTCAAAGCCTCTGAAATGATCTATTCTTATATAGTCATACAGCTTAAGTTGATGTGTGATTCTCTGAATCCACCATCTGAAGCCTTCAGCCTTCATAACATCCCAGTCATATACAGGATTGCCCCAAAGCTGCCCGGTTGCCGAAAAATAATCCGGCGGAACTCCTGCCACAGATAAAGGATAGCCCTTCTCATCAAGCTTGAATAAATCCTTGGATGCCCATGTGTCGGCGCTGTCAAAAGCCACAAAAATCGGAATATCCCCAATTATCTTTATGCCCTTCTTATTGGCATAAACCTTAAGCTCGCTCCACTGTATGTAAAAGATAAACTGTACAAATCTGTAAAACTCAGTCTTATCGTCAAGTCGTCTCTTGATTGCCTCTTTCCCCTGAGCCGTGGGATTCTTATACTCTTCCTCCCAATCCGTCCATGCCGCACCACCATGGAGTTCCTTGCATGCCATATACAAAGCATAATCCTCAAGCCAAAAAGCATTGGTGCAAATAAACTGCTGATATTTTTCAGCCAGCTCCACGTCCTCGTTCATCATAAAATGTCCGAACGCTCTTTTAAGCAAAAGCGTCTTATACTCAACAACAGGACCGTAATCAACTCTGTCGCCCCACGCAGGATTGTCCGCAACCTCTGCCTCTGACAACAAATCCATCTCGATAAGTTTCTCAGGGCTTATAATAAGCGGCTGTCCCGCAAATGACGAAAAGAGCTGGTACGGTGAATCTCCGTATCCTGTCGGTCCCAGTGGCAATACCTGCCACAAGCTCTGTCCCGCTTTTTCAAGAAAATCTATAAAATCGTATGCGCCCTTGCCCATATCACCGATTCCATACGGTGACGGCAAAGACGTCGGATGCATAAGCACTCCTGCCATACGTTCTTTTGCAAATGAACTGCTCATAGTCAAATCTCCTTACTGTTTTTCACCTTTAAGATACTGTATCATGCCCGGTCCAAGCTGTTCCGTAGGTCTTGCAATAAAACCGAATCGCTCATAGAACTGCTCACGCCCCTTCGCACACATGAGGTCAAGCATCATCTCCGTACCTTCAAGTCTTAATCCTTCCGTATATGCAATAAGCATATTTAAAATCTGTCCGCCGATTCCCATATACTGCGCATCAGGATGTATTACAAGGTCCTGCACATAGCAAATTACTGCACCGTCCCCGACAAGTCTTCCCATACCGATTGGGCGGTCAAAGTCATATGCACACACTGTATACAGACTATTATCAAGGGCTTTCTGAGCCTGTTCTCTCGAAAGCCTCTTCCACTTTACCGATTTTCTGAGCGCCAGATATGTGTCCACATCAAGCACGTTTTCTTTAAAAATTATCATTATTTTCCTCTTTATGCATAGTACACGCATTGTATTATTTTCATTCTAAGATTTTACCACAAAAGTGGGAATAAGTAAAGGAAACAGTGGCATTCCAACCACTGTTTCCTCAAATGTTTTTTATTATTTACTTCAGTTCGCCCAAATCCGGCTCACAAACAAGCGTAATTCCGTCTCCGACCTTACCTTCGGTCTCGAAGATAATTATCTCGTTCTCGCCTTTCTTAATAAGCGGCCCGGGAACGTAGAGGCGCTTCTGCGGTCCGATTTCCCAGAATCTGCCGAGATTGAAACCGTTTATGAAGGCACAGCCCTTACCAAAGCCTTCAAGGTCAAGGAATGTATCGCCGATTTCTTCCGCATTAAATGTATAGCGGTAAAACGCCGGAACGCCTTCCTTGTACTCTTTTGTAAAATCAATCTTGTCGACATTGTCAAGCGGCAACGCATAATGCTCCCAGTTAAAATGAGCATGACCGTTAACCTGAATAAAGCCATCCACGCCCTTACGCTGCTTCTCAATCTTTGGTCCGAAGTTAACTCGACCCATATTCTCCATAAGCACATCGATATAATTATCGCCGTCCGTCATGGAGTTGCATTCTACGGAATGCTCCTTCAAGAGTTCGCGATCATACAAAGTCACTAAGTGTTGCTGATTAACATAAATATTTGCTCTATCGTTGGCGTCTATAAGCTTTATCTTGCCGACAGATTTTTCTTTTTCAAGTTTAGAGCGGTACAATGTATAACCATAATTCTGATCAAGCTTCTCCATGCTGAGAGGATATGTGGAATTCACACACTCTGCCAAATCGTCAAGTGTCGCAAAAAGACTTACTCTGCCTGTCTCCTTACACTTACCATAGGCAACCTTCTTAATCTCTGTTGAAAATTCAACCTGTGGAATCTCTGCGTAACGACCGATTATTTCCTTAAATGCTTCATACTTGGGTGTTATGTCGCCCCACTCTGTAAGCACCGCATCGTAATCGTAAGAGGTTACATCCGGAGTAAGCTCATCATAGTAATTGGAACCATTCATAAAGCCAAAATTAGTTCCGCCGATAAACATGTAAATATTGATGTTACCGAGTCTCAATGCGTCGTCAAGATCCTTCTTATTCTCCTCTAGGTCTGAGTGATTGTGCTTACCACAGCCCCAGCTGTCAAACCAGCCAACCCAGAATTCCATACACATAAGCGGTCCGTCTGTGTATCTGCGAAGCACCTTAAACTGCGCATCAACCTTGGAACCGAAATTAGCTGTCGTAAGAGTTCCCGGCACTTTACCGCAGGCAAGTGCATCGCCCCACGGTCCGTCAGAAGTCACATATGGCACATCAACACCTGCGTTCTTCATATACTCCATCAATGTTAACAAATACTCTGTATCATCGCCGTAATATCCGTACTCATTTTCCACCTGGAACATGATAACCGGACCGCCCTTTGTAATTTGAAGCGGTGTAAGAATCTGAAAAAGTCTGTCATAATATTCTTTAACATGCTTAAGATACGGCTCGTAGCATCCGCGAAGTCTCATGCCGTCTTCCTTAAGTAACCATGCCGGAAGTCCACCGAATTCCCACTCTGCACAAATATACGGTGACGGGCGCACGATTACATAAAGTCCGAGCTCCTGTGCAGTCTTAATAAAACGCTCAATATCAAGCATTCCGCTGAAATTAAACTGTCCCTTTTTCGGTTCGTGCATATTCCACGGCACATAAGTCTCAACCGTATTGCAACCCATAGCCTTAAGCTTCTCAAGTCTGTCGCGCCAGTACTCCGGCACAATTCTGAAATAATGAATTCCACCCGAAATAATCTTAACCGGCTTACCGTCTATATAAAATTCATCTTTAACTTCAAATGTATGCATTGTCACAATCTCCTCTTACCAATATAACTGCCAATCCTTTATAAGCCTTGTGAGTGCCTCCATATAGAAATAATCACCCCATGAATTACATTCGTCAACGCCGTAATGATTACAACGGTTGTACGGTGAACGGTTTGAATATGTTGCATGAAGTACAAGTCCGTTAGATTCCTCGTGACTCCTTACTGCATAATTATCATATACCGACTTAAGAATCTTTCTTGCAACCGCAATATACTCATCAGCCTCTGCCTTGGGAAGATATTTCGCCATTTCAAGCATTCCGCAACAAGCGATTACTGCACTTGAAGAGTCTCTGGGCTGATCCGCACCGTCAGTAAACTCAAAATCCCAGAACGGCACAAGGTCGCTCGGTAAATGACTAAGGAAATATCCGAGCACATCCTTGAAAATTCCGATATATTCTTCACGTTTTGTATATCTGTAAGCAAGTGCAATACCATACACACCCCAAGCCTGTCCTCTTGCCCAGGCTGAGCCATCACGGTAACCCTGCTGTGTTGCGCCGTGATCAGGTGCACCTGTCTCTTTGTTAAAGAAAAATGTATGCCATGTGGACTTGTCCTCTCTGATAAGATTGGAAAGCGCCGTATGTATATGGCGGTCCGCAATATCTTTATACTTGTTGTCGCCTGTCTCGTTCGTAGCCCAATATAAAAGCGGCAAATTGAGAAGGCAGTCAATTATAAGACGATATTCATTTTCAGAATCCATCGGTCCCCATGCCTGAATAAATTCGCCCACTTC
The DNA here is from genome assembly GCA_015057505.1 of Lachnospiraceae bacterium. GTDB lineage: Bacteria > Bacillota > Clostridia > Lachnospirales > Lachnospiraceae > SIG300. The sequence goes on along the minus strand of SVEG01000001.1, from coordinate 45,954 downwards.
GTGGAAACGACTCATAAGATTGTCAGCGGCAAGGAGCGCTGCCTTCTTACCCGTCTCGTTACCTGCAAGCTTATAACCCGCAACACATGACGGCGAATACAAAAAGCCCATGTCATGGTGATCAACATGCACTCTCTCTTCAATTCTCTTAAGATAATCATCTATCTGTATAAATGCCGCATCTTTAAGACGCTCATCTCCTGTATGCTCATAAGAAAGCCAAATCTCGCCCGTCCAAAAACCATTGGTCCAGTCAACATTTTTAATCGGCTTATAAAAATTATCTACACTGTACGCATTCTGATACTCGTATGTAAACTCCGGCAAATAATGTAAAACCTGCTTGGTACAAAAGTCAAGCGCAGCCTTAATTTCTTCATCTGTTATCTGTGATTTCCCTTCAAAATACATTTTGATACCTCCGAATTTTATTATATTTTTTATTTTATCGTACCATTTCGGATATCGCAAGTCTTTACTTATGTTTCGATAATAAAGTACATTTTTTTATAGAATATTACAGGGAATCTTGATATACTGTATGTTATAATATATTCAAATAACATTATCTTTTACAGAAAGGAAACTCTGTATGTTTTCAGAAATATCAAATGGACAACTTAAGCTTTATGATTATAAATATTATCCCCCTGCGACCGACAGAGAAGCGTGGGCAAAACTCCCAAAAGATTATGTTAACCGTGCCATTGCTGCCGCAGAAAATAATCTCGGATTTACATTTTCCGCGATACCTGCGACAGTTTTTATGAAATTCCTGCGCACAGGCAATCGCGTGGATTTTGAGAATATTAATTTTGGCAAAAGATATGCACTCAATTCGCTGATTATTGCAGAATGTATTGAATATAAAGGACGTTTCCTTGATGATATAATTAACGGTATTTTCTCTATCTGCGAGGAAAGCGCGTGGCAACTTCCACCGCACAACAGCTATCCCGGAATGCGCGGCAACCAGCTTCTGCCCGATGTTACAACACCGGTGCTTGATCTTTTTGCGTGCGAGACAGGTGCGCTTCTTGCAACAGCGTACTATCTTCTTGGCGAAGCATTTGATGAAGTGCATCCCTTTATTAATAAGCGAATTCTTCATGAGATTGGCACAAGAATTATTACCCCCTACTTAAATAAGCATTTCTGGTGGATGGGTAACGGCAAAGACAAAATGTGCAACTGGACTATCTGGTGTACGCAAAATGTTCTTATCACTGCTTTTCTTTCCACACAGTCTGACGACATCCGCAGAGCTATCCTTAAGAAAGCCTGTGCATCAATTGATGATTTTCTGAAGGATTACGGTGAGGACGGTTGTTGTGACGAAGGCGCACAGTATTATCGCCACGCAGGGCTTTGTCTTTTTAATGCGGTCGAGATTATTAATACTGTGACAGATGGTGCTGTTGCACATATTTATGATAACGCCAAGATTCGCAACATGGCTCTTTACATACGTAATGTTCATGTTGATGATATATATTATGTCAATTTCGCAGACTGTTCTCCCGTTGCCGGACGCGCAGGCGTAAGAGAATTTCTTTTCGGCAAGCGAATTGGCAGTCCTTCCATGATGAATTTTGCTTCGGCTGATTTTAAAGCAGCCGACGAATTGCTTCTCTCCAATGAAATCAATCTGTTCTATCATGTGCAGAATGCTTTTACCGTGGCTGAAATGCTTGAATATAAGCCCATGCCTTCTGCAGAAACGAGCGATATTTTCTACGAAAGCGTCGGCGTACTTATTTCACACGATGACAACCTTTTCCTTGCGGTAAAAGCCGGAAATAACGCGGACAATCACAACCACAACGATACAGGTAGCTTCACAGTTTATAAGAACGGCAAACCCTTCCTTATCGATGTTGGTGTTGGTACATATACCGCAAAGACTTTTTCGCCGCAAAGATACGAACTGTGGCCAATGCAATCGGCATACCACAACCTTCCGACGATAAATGGTGTTATGCAGAAGGACGGCAGAGATTTTTGTGCATCAGATGTTGAATATAAATTTGCTGACAGTTCCGCACACATTTCGATGGATATCGCAAAGGCCTATCCAAAGGAGGCTGGAATCAGTTTCTACAAACGAAGTGTTGATTTTAAGAAAGGCGAAGCAATTACGATAACCGATAATTTTAAGTTTGAAGCAAGTTCAGGCAAAGTTGTTCTTTCACTTATGACTTATGAGAAGCCGGTTGTTTCAGATGGTAATATAAAAGTCGGCACACTCGGAAACATTACTGTAAGTTCGCCCGATGCTTCAAATATGTCATTGTCAATTGCCACTGAAGAAATCACCATTGACGATGCCAGACTTGGCATTGCCTGGAAGCATAATATTTACCGCACCTTAATTACCGTCAATGAAGGACCCATTAAGCTAACTATATCATAAAATATCAAAGGAAATGTACGCACTCTTTGCATTCCCTTTTATGTAAAAACAGACCGTGCACCAAGGTGTCGGTCTGTTTTAGCGCGCTTCTGTTTACATACTTTTGCAAATATATCTGAAGCAACCGGCTTGAAGGGTTATTGAACGGGATGCGTCGTAAAAAAGCCGGATTTGCGGATTTTAATTCTTTATACACTCCTTTGAATTATTCTCATAACATCAAAAGAGTATGTATCACTCGCCGCATTCTCTCCAATTCCCATTTATCAAGCTGGTATAGTATATTCACTTTTCCAAAAAAGGTTCTTATCTGATTCTCTCAGGGAAGCCTACCTTTTTCTGAACTTTTCTCAATGTCTTGTTGGCAAAGTAGCCTGCTTTCTCAGCATTCTCTTTGATGATTCCGTCAATATATGCCTTATCTTTGGAGAGACGTGCAAACTCATCCTGAACAGGTCTTAAATGATTAGCAACCGACTCACCTACAGCAAGCTTGAAATCACCATAACCCTTACCGTCAAATTCTCTCTCAACCTCTGCCGGTGTCTTGCCTGTTACACAGCTGTATACATTGATAAGATTCTTGATTCCGGGCTGTTCGTCTCTGTAAAGAATCTGCGCCTCTGAATCTGTTACTGCACGCTTAAACTTACGGATAATTGTATCTGTATCATCCATAAGAAGAATACTAGCATTAGGATTCTCATCTGACTTTGACATCTTCTTGGTAGGATCCTGAAGACTCATAATCTTAGCACCTGTCTTACCAAGATATGCTTCCGGAATAGTAAATACATCCCCGTAAATTCCGTTAAAACGTTCAGCAACGTCTCTTGTAAGCTCAAGGTGCTGCATCTGGTCAATACCAACAGGAACAACGTCTGACTGGAACAACAAAATATCTGCTGCCATAAGCACAGGATATGTGTACAAACCTGCATTAATATTATCTGCATGTTTCGCTGCTTTATCCTTAAACTGAGTCATACGGTTTAATTCACCAACATAGGTAAAACAATTCAAAATCCATCCAAGTTCTGCATGTGCCGGCACATGTGACTGGTAATAAATACAATTTTTAACAGGGTCAAGACCTGCCGCAATATATAATGTAAGAAGATTTCTTGCTCTTTTACGAAGCTCTGCAGGATCCTGTCTTACCGTGATAGAATGTAAATCTACCACACAATAAAAACACTCATATTCGTCACTAAGTGTTAACCAATTCTTAAGTGCTCCCAAGTAATTACCAAGTGTCAAAGTTCCCGTTGCCTGCATTCCGCTAAAAAGCATCTTTTTTCCATCTAACATAGCTATTAACCTCACCTAAAATATTATTTAAACATCAGCATTTGTCATTGTTTTAGTCTATCACTACGCCCAATAAATGTCAAGAAATCATCTCTTTATATACATTCTGCTTCGCACAAACGCAACAGTCTGACCCAAAAACAACATCATTAGAATCGTAACTATTCCAACCCTTCCACTAAATACAAAACCAATTACAACAGTTGTCGCATCCCAGATAAATCTTATCACTTTAAAAGGAACTTTTTTAATCTTCTCGGATATCATCATGGGAAGTGCATCATACGGTGCGGTTCCTAGCTCCGTGGACATGTATATTGCAGCCGCAAAAACAAATACTGCAACCGCAACAAGCATTGCCACGATTTTAACCGGCAACAACTCAAGGCACGCATCAAAACCCGTTTGCTCCCATATCCACATACAAAAATCCACGGTATATCCGACAAGTACCATATTAAACAGTGTACCTATCCCGATGTGCTTTTTGCCCCACAGAATAACAGGTATGAACATCAGCACATTAAACAAAAGTTGCCAATTACCAAGCGACCAGCTGATTTTGTCCGCTATGCTTACATTCATATATGTACACGGATCCATTCCTTGATTTATTATATTTAGAACCGACAGGGTTATTCCCATAAAAATAACACTTACAAATGTTAACAGGATTCTTTTTAACAAATTTTTCTTATTGTAGTTTTTTTCAAATAAATTCATCTCCATACACTCCGGTACATCCCAATAATTCAACGTTTTTTACAATTCCACAAAACAAACTATCTAGCTAATCCAGCATATCACATTTTCTGTAAATATAAAATACCGGACTCCGTCTTTTTTACAAAAAAGGCAGAAGCAATAATATCCGCCTCTGCCATATTACACACAACACAATATTCATGAACTTATACAATTGTTACTGGCAACCCGTAATTATATACGTATTGTACCCAAGTTCTCTTAATCTTCGTTCCAGCCTGATTGCATTTTCGAGAATCTGATATGCTCCGGCCTGCACCTTGAAAATATCATCTTCGCGTATTATAAATGCCGGCAAGCCTTCCATTTGCAAATTAGAAAGAGTTCGCATTGCGTTCTCATAGTTCCTGTAAGCCCCTACCTGAACCCTATAAAATGGACGGCACGGTCTTTCTACAGGGAACGGTGTCGGGTAGGGTGGTCTTCTGAGCGCAAAATCCTCCAAATTTTCCGGCGGCCACTTTGCACGGTCTGTCTGTGAACTGCTTGATTCAACGTTTTCCGAAATAACAGGATTGTCAGCCATGGAGGTTGCTGTTTCTGTTTCCTCTGCAACATCCACTGACTGTATAATTCCACTCGCAATAGCCTGCGCTATCTGTTCAAACTCAGCATCAAATTTTGCATTGTCCTGCTCATTATCTATAAATCCTGCTTCTACAAGTATTGCAGGCATTTTTGTCCTTCTAAGTACAACAAGATTCGGTCTCTCAATAACTCCTCTATTGTTAAATCCAAGTTCAGCAAGCTCACTGTTAATATTTCTTGCAAGTTCACCTACAATCCCGGAATCCTGATATACAAGCGTTTCTATTCCCGTTGCTGTATTCGGAATAGGAACCGCATTCCTGTGAAATGAAATAAAATAGTCCGCATTTGCGTTATTTCCCATTGTTGCTTTTTCAAAAGGTGTATTATACACATCCGTAGTTCTTGTATAAACAACTTCAGCACCGTTATCTTCAAGAATTTCACCTACGGCAAGTGCAAGTCTTAAATTATCATCTTTTTCCCTGCGTCCCTCATAGGTCGCACCATTATCGCTTCCCCCGTGCCCGGCATCAATAACAAATTTAGCCATAATAACCTCGATACTTTTTTGTATCAGTATATTCAAAGTAATTCTATTTGTGAAAATAAACGCATTCATACAAAATACTTTTTATTCATTTTTCGTGCATAGGCAAAAATATAGGGATATAGCATTTTGCTACATCCCTTCTTAATTACCATCAAATTATTATCTTGTTGCACCACCGGTTGCTCCGTTTGTGCCATTACCCATGTCTTTAATACCTTCACCGATATCCTCAACACCTTCACCGATACCATTACCGATATCGTCAATAACACCACCGTTTGTATCAGTACCGTTTTCACCTGTTACACCGTTGTTCATATCTGTGCCGTTTCCTCCACCTGTTGCGCTGTTTCCGCCACCTGTTGTCTGTGTAGGTGTTGTGGATTCCTGTGTCGAAGACTCTGTGGTACTTGTATCAGATGTTTCTCCGTTATCGGTAGTTCCGCATCCGCAACCAACCATAATACTAAACACAAATAAAGTCATGGCTGCCACCATCAGCATTTTTACTTTCTTCATAATAACCTGTCTCCTTTACATAATAAAATGGCAAAGAGCTTTGCCCTTTGCCATTAATATGTGCATATTAAGATTTTTTATTCTTCTGTAGCATATGTTATATTCTCTACAGAAGAAGAAATACTTTCCACCAATGCTTTATAGTCCCTTGAATTTGCCAAGTAAGAAACCTCTCCGTTTACTGCAACCTTATAATAATTAATTGAGTATGCGTAAAATGAAACCTCATAAACCGGCATTATATCTGTATTACGATAAAAAGTAATTTTTAAAAGCTCTTCTCCTGACGGTTCTTCCGTCTTAAGCAATGCCTTTTCCGCATATACACCTATAAGTGATGTATACAAATTAGAGCCGAATTTCTTTTCAAGCTTCTTATCGTTATGATAATGGTAATATTCAACTCCTGTGTCCGTAGCTATGCTCTCCACTTTCGCCTCAAAATGTATATCTCCAATTTCAACAGAATAAGAATCAACGGTGGAAATATTTATTACGCTTATATATTTTTGCAACAAATTCTCTGCCGTATTTGAACGAAGCTGGTCTATATACGTTGCTTCCATTGTATATATACCTTCTCTACCATCAGGTCTCACATAATAGTATGCGCCATCCTCAGTCTTATTACCTAACCATATTTTTTGACTGCCGACGACCGTTTTTTCGGTGATTTCTTCAGATACACTCGCCTCTTCAAAATAATAATATATGCTTCCCTTGCAATCTCCGGGTCTTAACCCTACCTTGGCAAGTTCATCATCCGTAGCAGAAAATGTTATACAGGAATAAATACCTAACTCCAAATATGCATTCTGTATATCCTCTAACTTACTTGTATCAACAGCGACCTCATGTTCAAACAAGTCAACAAGATACCATGCTCTTGTACCTGAAACATCATAATCACTTCCATAATGCATTCTTACAAGATGCCATGAATTATCCTCATACTCCATCGACAATTCCCTTAAATATGATGTGTCTGTCGTAACTAAAATATCTTCCACAAGAAAGAACTCTTCCACATCAAAATTAAAATATCCCGGAAAAGTAGAACCAACTGTATAAATTCCATCCACACCATCAGCATAAATATAAAAATCTTCAGTAACCTGATTTTGCATACCAATATAGAATACAGACTCTGTACCATCATTCTGCCTTAAAATAATGGTATATTGAGGTTTATCCAATCCATATTTGGCAAGATTATCACACGTATCATCTACTTTTTCAGTAGCTGTAAGATTTCCTCCATATATTGCCATACGTTGTACCATGGACTGTGAAAGTGTAGCAACTTCATTGCCTTCAACCTTCCACTTACCTTCTTCGTCCATATAATACGTATTATCCCCATATGAATTAATAACTCTGACTGCTGAAACCTTCGTGGATATATTCCAAATATTAACTGATTTATCAACTGTTGTTGCGGGCTCAATATAATTAATCTTATCTGAAATATAAGTTGCCACAAAGTATACTCCAACCAAAGCTACAAGGCATACTATTAATATTATAAGCCCTTTTTTCTTTTTCATTATTTACGTCTCCTTATAAACCATACTGCAAATCCTGTACCGATAATCACCACAGGAACTGCTACAACAAGAATAATTGCCCACTTGTAGAAATCATTAGTTGTAACAGAAAGTAATTGTAAAGCCGTGGATTTAGGGCTTATAGAAATATTATCATCCGTTTCACACATCCATGCAATAGTATTTAATGCAAGTTCAAAATTCGCACCACTAACACCTATATTACAAGAATCATTAAGCAAATACCCACTGGAATACACTGCCAGCTTCATATTTTTTTCTACACCCTCAAGCTTCTCCTCTACCAAAGCACCTACCGTTACCGGTCCGGGAATATCATCATCCTGCATTGTAAGAACCTGCTCCGCACTTGTTCTAATATATGAATCCTTAGATGTGGAAAGAAGCTTTGTAATAGTAAGTGAACTTCTTGCATCATCCCTGATTGCTATACCCTGTGAATTAGGAATATAAACGGAAATTCCTTTATTAATAAGTGAAGCTGTAACCTGATGCTCCGCTCTGGCAGGTTTTAATGCCACATTAATATTATTCAGAAAATATTTTGAATTAGTCTCAATTACAATTCCCTCCTGCAGTTCAAGACCACAATATTCAAGGAGTCTTGAAAGATTAACAAAGTCTACCCCCGTATCTCCTGAAACAAGCATCAATGAACCACCTTTATCAAGATACGTAATAAGTTTTTCAACTTCTGACTCTGTAAAATCTACCGATGGTGAATATACGAAAAACACCTCACAATCCTCGGGCACAGCATCTACTTCAAGCAAATTAATACTTTCAGTAACAACATTTGCTTTATTTACCATAGCAGCAAAAGAATCTGTATACAATTCTTCATTATGGCCTTGAGAAATATACATTTTAGGCAAATCATCGGTAACAACATAATTAATTGCACTTGTAATCAAGCCTTCTCCATCAAAAGCGGCCACATACTGCATAAGTTTAAAATCAAATACATATGTAGAAAAGCTGCTATATTCTACAATTTTGGAACGTTCCTCGCTTACAACAACAACACTGTTTGTTTCAACCAATTCAGATGTATATTGTGAAATAAAATTAGGATTTACCTTCGGGTCAATCTGTTCAAATGTAACGTGCGAGGACCACGCCGCATACTTATCAAGCATATTACAAAGACTTTCATTCTCCTCACCTATAGGCGCCAATAGATAAAGTTCAACATCCTTATCTAGCCCTTTCAGATAATCAACTGTTGTATCCGTCAGGGTATACAATTTATTAATTGAATAGTCTATCTTTGTTATTGTAGACGGAAGTGACTGTATAATCATATTAAGTATAACTACTATGGCAAAAACGATTACCATCAGTCCTACGCTATACGTACCTTTTCTAAAAGCTCTGTTTTTCATATTTTTCTTAAAATCCATTCTGTTCACCCCCTAATTCCATCTCTTCTTCTGTATTGATTGAACGGTAATGAACACAAAAAAGGCTATAACTGTTATATAATACACAATAGCAGTAATATCAAGTATACTGTAGGCAAATAAATCATTAGCCATTGATGTAATACTTAAACTTTTCAAAAGTCCGTTTATCGAACCCTCAAACATCTCAGGTTTAACAAAGAACAATATAACTGTCGTAGCTATCAATACTATAAGTGAGCCAATATACATTAAAACATTTTTAGCAAGCAAAAAATACACCAAACACAAAATGAATATAAGGATTATAAAGCCTATAAGTGAAGCCACAGCCGTACCTGATATAAGTGTCGCAATACTATCCATAAATTGTGTTGCCAACAAAACAGCAAACGAAACAACCGCTGCAATAATCTGGCTCTCTGTTATTGATGAAATAAACATTCCTATCGCTATAAATGTTGCTCCTATCAAAAAGTACGCAAGAATTGCAAGATATGACTCTGCATGCGATGATTCACCATACTGTCCCAATATTAACGGGTATGTGCATATAACCAATACCGGAATACCAAAAATTGTAAGCATTGCCAAATACTTGCCCATTACTATTGATGTAACGGAAACCGGCACAGTATAAAGAAGCTGATCTGTTTTATTTCTCTGTTCCTCGGAAACTATACGCATTGTTAACACAGGCATTAAAACAACAAAGAATGTTACAACATACTGCAATCCTATGTATATATTGGGATATCCCAAATATAAATTATATAGGCAGAAGAAAAAGCTTGCAATAATAAGACATGCCGCAACAAATATGCAACCCATCATTGATGTAAAATATGACTTCAGTTCTTTCTTATAAATCGCTAACATCTTCTGTCTCCTCTCTGTCGACTTTCTTGCCGAACCATTTTTTCTTTTCTTTCTTTTCTTTGTTTATTATCCATTTCTTATCACTTGTTAACTGAATAAATACATCCTCAAGAGACATATTACATAATGCAAGCTTAAGTATAGGGGAATTGGCATTCGACATCAAACGGAAAACTTCTTCACGCACATCAACTTCCGGTGCTGTTTTAATCACGAAATCCGTACAACCCTCATCCAAAGATTCGTGTACCTCGAGTTCATCTATTCCTTCTATTTCGTCAAGTAATCCTTTGATATTGTTTCTATCGCCTTTGACAGTAAGTTCCAATGTATTGTAAGCTACAATAATCTTACTCAAATTCTCAGGAGTATCGTTGGCAACAAGCTGACCGTGAGCAATAATCATTACCTGATCACATACCGCACTAACTTCGGACAAAATATGCGAGCTCAAAATAACTGTATGTTTCTCACCAAGGCTTTTGATCAAATCACGGATTTCTATTATCTGCTTGGGATCAAGTCCTACCGTAGGCTCATCAAGAATAAGTACCTCAGGGTAACCCACAAGTGCCTGTGCAAGACCTACACGCTGCTTATAACCTTTGGAAAGATTCTTTATAAGTCTGTTCGCAACCTCCGTAATCTTGACAGTCTTCATAATATCATCAAGCATCTTATCGATATCTTTCTCAGGCACCTTCTTAAGTTCTGCAACAAACTTAAGATACTCTATGGGTGTCATATCCATATAAAGCGGCGGAAGCTCCGGTAAATATCCGATATGCTTCTTAGCTTCTTCAGGCTCATCGAAAATACTGTGCCCGTTAATAATAATTTCACCGTCTGTAGCAGATAAATATCCTGTCATAATATTCATCGTTGTTGACTTACCCGCACCGTTGGGTCCGAGAAATCCATATATCTGTCCCTGCTTTACTTCAAAGCTTAAATTGCTGACTGCAATATGATCACCGTACTTTTTCGTAAGATTCTTAACCTCTATCAAGTCCTCTTCCTCCTTTGAACGTACATAAAACAAACTTTATTTTTTCATAATTATAAAATATACTACTTAAATGTGTTTTTTCTTTGAAATCTTAACACAAATATATCTTTTTATATTTCTTTGATAGCCTGACTCATATTATAAAGTCCCGGTGCCTGTCCTTTAAGGAATTTGGCAGCTTCAACCGCTCCCTTTCCGAAAATAGCCTTGGAATATGCAGTATGTTTAATCTCTATTACTTCATCTGTTCCCGCAAAAATAATCTCATGCTCTCCGACAATTGTTCCGCCTCTTACCGCAGAAAGACCAATTTCCTTCTTTTCACGCTTTGCTCTCTCGGTGCTTCTGTCATACTTATAAGCATATTCATTGTTAAGCACTTCATTGATGGCATCAGCAATCGCAAGAGCCGTTCCGCTAGGTGCGTCAAGTTTCTGGTTATGATGTCTTTCAACAATCTCGATATCGTAGCCTGCCTGTGCAAGTACATTGGTCGCTGCCTGTACAAGCTTCATAATCAGATTGATTCCGAGTGACATATTGGCTGAACGAAGAAGTGCTACCTTCTTTGATGCCTCATCAATCTCTGCAAGCTGCTCGGGTGAATAACCGGTTGTACAAAGAACTACCGGAACCTGCTTCTTTACAGACCAGTCAAGCATCTCTGTAAGAAGCTTTGTCGATGTAAAATCAATTACAACATCCGCATCCACATCACACTCATCAAGACTTGTAAATACCGGATAATCATTTTCAATACTTGTATTCAAATCAATTCCCGCAACAATAACAGCATCCGCGTCGTCTTTTACAAGATTAGTGATAACCTGTCCCATTTTGCCGTTACAACCGCGCATAATAATTCTCGTCATAAAAACTACCTCCAAAAAATATCTAAATGTGGCAAAAACTCGCCTTAAGCGAGTTTAATACCATAGTCTGCCATTGCTTTCTTTAATCTTGCCTCATTCTGCGGCTCCATAGGAGTAAGCGGAAGACGAAGCGGTCCAACCTCCATTCCCATAAGGTTAAGTGCAGTCTTAACCGGAATAGGATTAACCTCGCAGAAAAGTGCATTTACAAGGTCAAGCGCCTTAAGCTGCATCTCACAGCTCTTCTTAACATCACCGTCAAGGAAAGACATTACAATGTCATGTGTCTCCTTCGGTGCAACATTTGACAATACAGAAATAACACCGATACCGCCAAGTGAAAGAATCGGCACAATCTGGTCGTCATTACCTGAGTAAATATCCATCTTCCCGTCAGCAATTGCAGCAAGTTCGGCAATCTGTGAAATATTGCCGCTTGCTTCTTTGATTGCAACTACATTCTTTGCTCTCTCTGCAATAGCCATAACCGTTGCAGGAAGAAGATTGCAACCTGTACGTGACGGTACGTTATATAAAATAACCGGAATCTTTACAGCTTCTGCCGTTCTTGCAAAATGCTCGATAAGGCCCTTCTGTGTAGCCTTGTTATAGTAAGGTGTTACAAGAAGAAGTGCATCTGCTCCGGCCTTCTCAGCCTCTGTTGAAAGATAAATAGCTGTCTCTGTACAGTTAGAACCTGTGCCTGCAATTACAGGTACTCTTCCGGCTACCTTCTCAACCGTATATCTGATAACATCAAGATGCTCCTCATGTGTAAGAGTTGATGCCTCACCTGTTGTACCGCAAGCTACAATACTGTCTGTGCCATTAGCAATCTGGAACTCTATAAGTTCACCTAATTTGTCGTAATCTACCTCATTGTTCTTTGTAAGCGGTGTTACAAGCGCAACCGCTGCTCCCTTAAATACTGCCATGATAAATCCTCCTTGTGTTTTTCCTGTATATATTATTGTATTCGTCGAAAAATTCTGTGTGGCATTCCGCAGAAACTTTATTTCCTATAACGTAAAAAGAGTTTGCAAGGCAAACTTTTTTGGAAACGAAGTTTCCCCTAACGTAAAACTAGGCCGCCACTACGGACGGCCTTAAATATACAAAAATATGTACGCCTTAATCCGTAGCACAACATCATTGCTGATGACAGTTATATGGCTCTTAACCATATCCCCAAGCAGAAAAAGTCCGGGCCTTTTTCCCTTTCGGCGTCGTTCCCTTTCACTTACAATCATCTATCCCGTGATATCCTGTAAGCTACTGATGAAAAACGCAACCTCTAACGAATATTTCAACTTAGTATCAAAGATACCATGAACATGGCAAAATGTCAACAGTTAGTGTTAACAGAAATCAAACAACGACAACTGGTTCGTCGCAGGAAGTCCTGACACAACGCCCCACTCCACAAGCTTATCGATAACTTTCTGCGGTGCCTTAGAACGTGTACGCATATCCTCAAGTGAGAGAAACTTACCCTGTGCGGCAGCCTCTACAAAAGCTTCTGCAGCAGACGCGCCCATACCGTCTATCGAATTAAACGGCGGCATTATCTTGCCGTCTATTATCTGGAATTCGTTGGCTTTTGCTCGGTAAATATCAATCGGCATAAATTCGAAGCCTCGTGCATACATTTCCTGACAAATACGCATATCCCTTAAGCTGTCCTGCTCTTTGTTGGTAAGAGAATCCTGTCTTGCGCGGTAGTCCTTGATATTATATTCAAGAATCTCTTTGCCACGGCACATAAGCTCATAATCAAAGCCCGAAGCTCTTATTGAGAAAAACGCCGAATAATACGCAAGCGGATAATGAATCTTGCAGTATGCAATTCGCCACGCCATCATAACATAAGCTGCGGCATGTGCCTTAGGGAACATGTACTTAATCTTTTTACAAGACCAAATATACCAATCCGGTACATTTGCGGCTATCATAGCCTCTTCCATGTCCGGCTTAAGGCCTTTACCCTTACGAACACTCTCCATTATAGTAAATGAAAGCTCTTTTTCAACACCCATGTTAATCAGGTATGTCATGATATCATCACGTGTACAGATAGCTGTTGAAATCGTAGCTTTGCCTTCCTGGATAAGCGTCTGGGCATTACCGAGCCACACGTCTGTACCATGCGAAAGCCCGGAAATACGTACGAGATCGGCAAAGCACGTAGGCTTGGCATCGATAACCATCTGCATGGCAAAATCAGTACCAAACTCAGGAATTCCGAGAGCACCGAGCTTACAACCGCCAAGCTGTTCCGGCGTAACTCCCAAAGCTTCCGTATTCATGAAAAGCGACATAACTTCCTTGCTGTCAAGCGGTATCGTCTTGGCATCAATTCCCGTCAAATCCTCAAGCATACGAATCATCGTAGGATCATCATGGCCGAGAATATCAAGTTTAAGCAGGTTATGATCGATTGAATGATAATCGAAATGTGTCGTTATCGTCTTCGTCGTCATATCATTGGCCGGATGCTGTACCGGTGTAAAAGAATAAATCTCCTCACCGTGCGGCAAAACGATAATACCACCGGGATGCTGTCCCGTGGTTCTTCTGACACCTACGCAACCCTGTAAAAGTCGCTCGATTTCGCAGTTACGCTTACTCTCGTTATGCTCCTCGTAATATTTTTTAACCATACCGAAAGCCGTCTTATCGGCAAGTGTACCGATTGTACCTGCTCGGAAGGTCTGTCCCTTTCCAAAAATAACCTCCGTATATTCATGAGCCTTACTCTGATAATCACCCGAGAAGTTAAGGTCGATATCCGGCTCCTTGTTACCTTTAAATCCAAGGAAGGTCTCGAACGGAATATCAAAGCCTTCCTTTTTAAGCTTCGCGCCGCACACCGGGCAGTCCTTATCAGGCATATCACAACCTGCACCACCCACGTATGCCTTAACGTCATCCGAATCAAAATCCGAATAGTGACATTCACTGCAATAATAATGCGGACTAAGAGGATTAACCTCTGTAATACCTGCCATCGTCGCAACAAACGAAGAACCAACACTTCCTCGTGAGCCTACGAGATATCCGTCCTCATTCGACTTCCATACAAGCTTCTGCGCAATAATGTACATTACGGCAAAGCCGTTGGAAATAATTGAGTTAAGCTCTCTCTCCAGTCGCTCTACAACGACCGGCGGCAAATCCTCTCCATATATTGAGTGTGCCTTATCGTAGCATATTTCTCTTAAGGTCACGTCCGAATTCTCAATTACAGGCGGACACTTGTCCGGTCTTACCGGTGCAATACGCTCGCACATATCTGCAACTTTATTGGTATTGGTTATTACAACTTCTTCTGCCTTTTCTTCACCGAGATACGAAAATTCCTCAAGCATCTCCTCTGTGGTTCGAAGATAAAGCGGTGCCTGCATATCAGCATCATCGAAGCCTTTACTCGCCATTATGATACGTCTGTACACTTCATCCTCAGGATTTAAAAAGTGTACGTCACAGGTTGCAACAACAGGCTTGTTGTATTTCTCACCAAGTTCCACAATATATTTATTAATATTAATAAGATCCTGCTTCGATTCCATACCATAGGACGGATCCCTAAGCATAAACTCATTGTTACCGAGCGGCTGAATCTCTAGATAATCATAAAACTTTACAAGCTCTATAATCTCATCCTCAGGTGCCTTATTAAGGATAGCCTGATAAAGTTCTCCCGCTTCACATGCAGAACCTATAATAAGACCTTCCCTATACTCATTAAGCAGACTCTTAGGAATTCGCGGTTGCCTTGAGAAATACTTAAGATGTGACCACGAAACCAGTCTGTACAGATTAATTCTTCCGATATCATTCTTGGCAAGAATGATAACATGACGGCTCTTAAGCTTCTTTATCGTCTCATCCGAGGTCTTGCAAAGCTCATTAACTGCATCAAGATCAAAAGCGTTCTGCTCCTTAAGCATAACAATAAATTTCTCAAAAATCTCCGCAGTTGCTCCCGCATCATCCACTGCACGGTGATGATTCTCCAAAGACACCTTAAGCGCTTTTGCAACTGTATCAAGCTTATATCTGCTCAGAGCCGGAAGAAGCGTTCTTGCAAGTCCGACCGTATCAACATAGGTCGGATTCCAATCCACGCCCTGTCTCTTCGCATTCTCCTTAATAAAGCCCATGTCAAAGTCCGCGTTATGCGCAACCATTATAGCGCCCTCGCAGAATTCAAGGAACTCCGGAAGTACTTCTTCAATTACACGCTCATCAATAAGCATGGCATCAGTTATACCTGTAAGCTTCTCTATCTCAAAAGGCACCGGTCGCTTCGGATTAACGAAACTACTGAACTTATCGACAATTTTTCCTTCAACTACTTTGACCGCACCTATTTCGATAATGCTGTCGCTTGCGGCGTGAAAGCCCGTTGTCTCTATATCAAAAACAACATATGTATCGTCTATTGATTGTCCTTTAGAATCAACCACAACACTCTTTGAATCGTCTACAAGGTAACCTTCCGTACCGTAAATAACCTTAAAATCAGTTTTCTCAACAGCGTGGTTTGCCTCGGTAAATGCCTGTACCACACCGTGGTCCGTAATTGCAATCGACTTGTGTCCCCATGCCATCGCGCATTTAATAATGTCCTTAACATCGGACACACCGTCCATATCGCTCATCTTGGTATGGCAGTGAAGCTCAACTCGTTTAACAGGAGCATTGTCCATTCTCTTTGCTCTGAAATCCGCAATCTTCTTAATTCCGACAATCGAAGAAATAACAAGCTCCGAATCGAAATTATCTATATTGGAAATACCCTTAAGTTTGATAAAAGCACCGACCTTAAGCTCCAAGAATAGATCCTCAACCATGTCGGTTCTCATAAACATCTTAACCTTGATAGAATCTGTATAGTCGGTAATCGAAAACATTACGATTGTCTTCTCATTCCTGATTTCTCTCGTATCAAGTGAAATAACCTGACCTCTCACGGTAACCTCACCCATCGGCATATTAAGTTCGACAAGCGGCATTACTTCTTCATCAACACTTCTTCCGTAGAAAATGTCAGGGTCATCAGCCTTTTTAAGGAAGCTGCCTGTCTTGCCCTTCCACTGACCTTTTTCGCCTTTATCAAGTGCTTTTCCGTTGGAATTACCTGACGGCTTTTCAGTCTTTTTTGTTTTTGACGCAGATGCAACAGCGACTGTTGACTCTGTAGCTTTTGCCGATTCTGATATTTCTTTTTCCGGATTTTCTACTCCTGCCTCACCGTTTGCCGAAGCAACTACATCCGCTGAACTCTCTGATTCAGATTTTCCGCTTATAGCCTCTGCAAGTCTTTCTGCATAAGATTTCTCGTCCTCAGAATTACGCTTCTTAGGCTTAGGTTGCACATATTCTATCCTGACCTCGAGATTAATTCCACAACGCACCTTAAAGATATTCTCGATAATTTCTTTAAGCTCTTTGCCCCTGTTTCTTGCGACAACACCGTCCTCAAGTTTTATTTCAAGAATACTGTCGGTAACAAAATTTAGTTCAGCTTTTCTGAAAAGATTATACTCCATCATACTGTTTCTGCTGAGTTCAAGTAAAATACTATCCTTGTATATATCCATCATATTTTTCGAAGTATACTGCTCAGAAAGGATGTAATGTTCAATAATTCTTACATCGGCATCACGCATTCCAAGTATCTGCTCTCCGATACATTGCTCCATTTTGTATATGTACTCTTTTTTAATGAGTCTTTTACTTTCTATATAAATTCTAAGCGCATTGCTACCCTTTACGGTAGCAATACGCTGTATCTCAACATCTTCAAAAAACTCTCTTAAATTCTTAGCCGTCTTAAGTGAAGGTAATACTTCAAAAAAGAGTTTGTTCATCTAAATCACTTCTCCCAATGTAACAGTTCCTGTCTCAAAGCTTCAATAAGTTCTCCTTCGGGAAGCTTCTTCACAATCTCACCCTTGCGGATAAGCAGTCCTTCTCCTATTCCGCCTGCAATTCCGATATCAGCCTCTCTCGCTTCTCCCGGTCCGTTAACTGCACAACCCATAACGGCCACCTTAATCGGCAAATCAAATCCCTCAACCATATCTGTTACCTTCTCGGCAAGTCCGATAAGATCAATCTGTGTACGTCCGCAGGTCGGACATGAAACAACCTCTATACCGCCCTTTCTGAGACCAAGTGTACGCAAAATAAGCTTCGCCGATTTAACCTCTTCCTTGGGATTTCCCGTAAGCGATACGCGGATTGTATCACCGATACCAGCTCCAAGAATCATTCCGAGCCCAAGTGCCGACTTAATATTACCCGAATAAATCGTTCCTGCCTCGGTAATACCTACATGAATCGGGTAATTTGTCTTCTTTGCAATCAATTCATGTGCTCTCGCACACATCATTACATCCGAGGACTTGATGCTGATTACAAGATTATCATAACCCATATCCTCAATTATTTTAACCTTGTCAAGTGCACTCTCCACAATTCCCTCTGCTGTAACACCATTATATTTTTTAACAAGCTCTTTCTCGAGCGAACCGCTGTTAACACCGACCCTTATCG
Organism: Lachnospiraceae bacterium; assembly: GCA_015057505.1. Classification (GTDB taxonomy): domain Bacteria; phylum Bacillota; class Clostridia; order Lachnospirales; family Lachnospiraceae; genus SIG300. The sequence goes on along the minus strand of SVEG01000001.1, from coordinate 27,570 downwards.
GTACTCCATGTGCCTTTGCCACATCCACAACAGCCTTAACACGCTCAGCAGAACCTATATTACCCGGATTAATTCGTATCTTGTCTGCACCGTTTTCGATTGCCGCAATAGCAAGCTTATAATCAAAATGAATGTCGGCAACAAGGGGAATTGATATCTCTTTCTTAATATCAGCGATAGCTTTAGCCGCCTCCATGGTCGGCACAGCACACCTTATAATCTCACATCCGACACTTTCAAGCTCTTTAATCTGAGCTACTGTTGCTTTAACATCCTCTGTCTTTGTATTGGTCATAGACTGGATAAGTACGGGATTCCCTCCGCCGATTATCCTATCTCCTATTCTAACTGCTTTTGTATGTTCACGATGCATCCCTGTCACCTAATTCCTAAAAAAATATTTTCCTTACGTCATTAAATAATACAAATACCATCAATATCATCAAAAGTGCAAAGCCGATAAAATGTACAATCCCCTCTTTTTCACGGGAAATCGGCTTACCACGCACTGCCTCAATTACAAGGAATACAAGTCTTCCTCCATCAAGTGCGGGAAGCGGAAGAAGATTCATAACTCCAAGACTTACACTAAGTATAACCGTCAGATTCATAACATTGAGAAGTACATTTTTAACATTGGTCCATGTGTCCGCATCATCATTCTGGCTTTCCTCAACAACTGTTCCAACCATATCCACGATTCCAACCGGCCCGGACAAATCATTCATTCCGAGCTGTCCTTTAAAAAGCATCAAAAGGCTCTTGTATACAGAGCTTATCTGATATTTCAATTCCAATACACTGTATTTCAGTGTCTTAATCGGCGATTCCGCATCAACACGGTACATATTATAAGTAAATCCCGAAGAATAATACGGTGACTTCTTAGGTGTTACTGTTACGGTATATCGCTCTCCGGCACGGTCGAGAACAACTGTTACGGGTTCTTCCGTCATATCGGTTACGGCAAGATATTCTCCAAGTGCTTCTCCCGACTCAAACTCTATGCCGTTAAATGCAACAATCTTATCTCCGACCTTGACTCCTGCCGCCTGCATTGCTCCGCCTTCAACAAGACCGAGAATCTCGGCATATTCGCCTGTCGGAGTATAATTGATTCCGATATAATATGGCTCGTGGTAATCGGGCACTATTGTAATCTCATATTCTTTTCCGTCACGTTCATAAGTAATCTCAAGAGGCGTCGCGTCAATAACAGGATTAATATATTCCTCAAGATAAACCTCTCGACCAAATGTTACATTAACACCGTTATACTCTACAATTTTGTCACCGCGTCTTAAACCGGCGGTATATGCAGCAGAATTCTCATCCACCGATGTTACAATCGCCGGATCATAACCTACAACACCGATTATTATAATTGAGAGCAAAAAAGCGAGCACTATATTAAATACCGGTCCTGCCACAACAACAGAAATACGCGCCCACACGGAACGATTATGAAATGCATCCTCTGCATCACTCTCGTCCATCTCTCCAACCATCATACATGAACCGCCGAATGGAATAAGCTTAAGCGAATACTTTGTTCCGCCCTTGTCATAAGAAAAAATTCGCGGTCCCATACCGATTGAAAATTCGGTAACGCCGACACCGTTCTTCTTTGCAAGAAGCATATGTCCGAGTTCATGAATAAAAACCAAAACCCCAAAAACTATAAATGCTATTAAAATACTCATTATATTCCCTTTCCTACTTAAACTGTCCTGTCAAGATACTCTCCTACCCATTTCTCGGTATCAAGAATATCCTGTACGTTCGGATTTGCAATAACCTTATGCATATCCATCGCCTCTTCTATTCTGTCGGCAATCTCCGTAAAACCTATCCTTTCATCAAGGAACTTCGCTACAGCCCACTCATTGGCCGCATTAAATACCGTTGGCATACTACCGCCTTTTTCAATAGCTTTATAAGCAAGTGCAAGTCCTTTAAAATTATCAAGATCCGGTGCTTCAAAAGTAATACGCGCAAGGCTTGGAAAATCCAGCCTCCTTGAAACCATCTGCACCCTGTCCGGATAGTATAGCGCATATTGTATCGGAAGTTTCATGTCGGGAAGTCCCAATTGCGCAATAATGCTTCCATCCGTAAAACCGACCATCGAATGTATAATACTCTGCGGCTGTACTACTACTTCTATGCGGTCAACGTCCACATCAAACAGCCACTTGGCCTCCATCACTTCAAGTCCCTTATTAACCATTGTAGCAGAGTCAATAGTGATTTTTTTGCCCATAGCCCAGTTAGGATGCTTCAAAGCATCAGAAGGTTTTTTATTCTTCATCTCTTCAAGCGTCATTCCTCTGAAAGGTCCGCCGGAAGCTGTAATATATAACTTCTCAATCGTCTTTGGATTCTCTCCGTTAAGCGATTGAAAAACAGCACTGTGTTCACTGTCAACCGGTAAAATTCTCACACCGTATTCTTTTGCAAACGGCATAATAATATGACCTGCAGTAACAAGTGTCTCCTTATTTGCAAGTGCGATATCCTTGCCTGCCTTAATCGCCTCAATAGTAGGTCTGATTCCAATCATCCCGACAACTGCCGTTACAAGTATCTCCATATTTTCATAAGTCGATACTTCTATAAGGCCATCCATTCCGCTTACAACTTTCACAGACAAATCTTTTACCCTGTCTGCAAAATCCTTTGCCGCCGTCTCCTGCCATACACATACCTTTTTTGGCAAAAACTCTCTTACCTGCGCTTCGAACATATCAAGATTGTTGCCTGCACAAGAAAGAATCTCCACCTTAAGGTCATCATTGCTTCGTACAATGTCAAGCGTCTGTGTTCCTATAGAACCCGTGGAGCCTATTATTCCTATATGTCTGATTCTCTTTTCCATAATCCGCTTCCTTTTACATAATAAAATCACACAAATAATAGATAATCGGCGCTACAAAGATTACGCTGTCAAATCTGTCAAGAATTCCGCCATGTCCCGGGATAAGTCTGCCATAATCTTTAATGTCATAATTACGCTTAATGGCAGATGCTGCCAAATCTCCAATCATGGATACAAGAGCACCGATACCGCCGATAATCATACACACCGGAATCGGATTCTCAAAAGCCGTTGTGCAATTCTTAAGTATAAGGCCGTATACTGCACCAAGCAACACACTGCCTACTATTCCTCCGATAACGCCCTCAATTGTCTTCTTAGGACTTAAATTCGGCACGAATTTGTGTTTGCCCATGGTAACGCCTACAAGATATGCACAGGTGTCGCTTATCCATGAGCACAGGAATACCATCCATACAAGATATATGCCGTCATTAAGTTGTCTTATTCTGTAAACGCACGACAACATTACTGCTACATAAAAGAAACCAAATATCACTGCCATCACCGCATCAGCCTTGTACTTAGGAAAAGAAAAAACATATGTAGCCATAACTGCCACTACCATAAAAAGCACAAGCATGAGCCAGTAATCCGTAAGTTCGAAATAAAGCATTACATAGTATACCGCTACACCAAGATAACCTATTATCCCAAGCGGCGACTTATCAATATTCCAGATACGGTAGAGTTCTCTTACACCGATTATTGAAATCGCACCTAAAAATGCCAAAAGCACATTACCGCCTGTAATTAACATAAACGCAATTATCACAACAAGAACAATACCGCTTATTGCCCTTTGAAGAAAAGACTGTGTTAAAAGCTTCTTTAACATGCTATTCCTCCTTTATCCCACCAAAACGTCTGTCACGCTTTGTGTATTCTTCTATAGCCTTCTTAAGTTCCTTTTTATCAAAATCCGGCCACAGCACCTCCGGAAAATAAAACTCTGAATACGCTGTCTGCCACAAAAGAAAATTGGACAAACGCTGTTCACCGCTTGTACGAATCATAAAATCCGGCTCAGGAATATCTGCTGTATCAAGATAAGACGAAAATAATTTCTCATCAATATCCTCTACAGAAAGCTGCCCGTCCTTACACTCCGCTGCAATTCTTCTGATTGCACGAAGCATCTCATCTCTTCCGCCGTAATTAAGCGCAATTTGGAAATTAAGTCCCGTATTGCCCGCAGATACTTCTTCAAGATGCTCAATACTTGCGCGGATATCCTCATCAAGACGCTCCCTGTCACCGATAACGCGGACACGCATATTATTCTCGCTTGCCTTCTTAACACTTTCCTTAAGGTAATCCCTAAGTATCCTCATAAGTGCCTTAACCTCATCGGCAGGTCTTGACCAATTTTCCGTTGAAAAAGCATATATTGTAAGATACTTTACACCAAGTTCATGTGCCGCCCTACAGATATCCTCCACACGCTTGCTACCCTGCATGTGACCGTAATTACGGGGCATCCTTTTTTGCTTGGCCCATCTGCCGTTACCATCCATTATAATTGCAATATGCTGCGGAATCTTCAAATTCTCCGTACTCATGTCATTCTCCCAGATAATATTTATTGAATAAAAAGGCTGCTACAAATATGCAACAGCCTCATTCCTGTATTTTAAACAGTAAGAATCTCTTTTGATTTCTCGTCAACTGCTTTATCAATCTCAGTAATGAACTTATCAGTAATCTTCTGAACTTCGTCCTCTAACTGCTTCTGCTCATCCTCTGACAATTCGCCTGCTTTGCCCTGTTTCTTAAAGAGGTCATTTGCATCACGTCTGATATTACGCACTGCAACCTTTGCTGCTTCCCCCTTCTTCTTAACATCCTTAACAAGGTCTTTTCTTCTTTCCTCTGTAAGCTCAGGGAACACAAGTCTGATTACCTTACCGTCGTTAGTCGGCATAATACCGATATCTGAAGTCATAATCTCCTTCTCGATAACCTTAATCATGCTGTTCTCCCAAGGCTGAATCTGAATCATTCTCGGTTCGGGTACTGTTACGTTAGCCACCTGCTGGATTGATGAAGGCGTTCCGTAATAATCAACTCTGAGTCTGTCAAGAACGTGCGGGTTCGCACGGCCTGCACGGATTGCAGCAAACTCTGAATTCATATTGTCGATTGACTTTGTCATCTTATCGTTAAACTGTACTATCTTCTCATTCATGCTTATTTACCTCTCTATTCTACTGATATAATGGTTCCTGTTGAATTACCGTTGGCTGCACTTATAATGCTTCCCTCTTCATTAAGACTGAATACTATCATCGGAACCTTATTCTCCATACATAATACTGCAGATGCAAGATCCATAATACCAAGCTGCTTATCAACAACTTCCTTCATTGGAATCTCTGCAAACTTCTTGGCGTCCGGATTCTTGTTCGGATCACTGTCATATACACCATCAATTGCTCTTGCAGCCAAAATAATATCAGCTTCAATCTCAATTGCACGATGTGCTGTTGCCATATCTGTTGAGAAATACGGATGTCCCATGCCTCCCGCAAAGAATACAACCTTCTTTTCTTTAAAAGCCTGCACTACACGGTCCTTGGAAAAAAGTTCCGTAAATGAACCGCATGCAAACGGAGTAGTTACAAGTGTATCCATTCCAACATATCTGAAAATCTCAGACACATAAATACAATTCATTACCGTTGCAAGCATTCCAATATGATCTGCTTTGCTCCTGTCAATCGTCTCGCTTGTTCTTCCTCTCCAGAAATTACCACCGCCTATAACGATTCCAATCTCTGTTCCGCTGTCAACCAAAGCCTTTACCTGCTTCGCAACACCGATAACAGTCTGTTCGTCGTAGCCTGTCTTTTTTTCTCCGGCCAGTGCTTCTCCACTAAGCTTTAAGAGAACTCTTTTATACTTCTGCATGTCAAACCTCCGTAATTGCTTCTGTACACCATATACTACTTCTTAGATTTATCTTCTTTTTTTGCCGCTTTCTCTTCAAAAAGCGCCTTAACATCAACACCTGCATAGCACTGTGATACATGGCCTTCAAGGACAGCACCATTGTTAAGCTGTACTGAACGTGATTTGATGTTACCGTATACAACTGCTGTTGAATCAACGATAACCGGTCCCTTAACATCGATATCACCCTTAATTGCTCCACCGATAACTGCGGAAGAAGCTACAACATTACCGATAATAACTGAACCGCTTCCTACCTTAAGGCTTCCTTCACTCATGATATCGCCTTCAACTCTTGCACCGTTAGCATATATCTCTGCCGCCTTGGCATTACCCTTGATTGTCCCGTCAATAACCAGCTTGCCGTCACACTCAAGATCACCCACTACGCTACCAAGAAGGTTAACCGAACCTTCTGCTCTAAGATTACCTTCAAGATGAACACCCTTGGAAATAGTTGTAACTTCCGCATTTACCTCGTTCTCTTCTGTTTCTACATTAACTTCAATCTTCTCTTCCATCTTCTTCTCTTCCTTAACAATGATTTCTTCTACTGCTTCCTCAACTGCTTCTTCAATCACTTCAGCAATCTCCTCTTCATCCAAAGCTGATGTACTCTCTTCTACTGCTACCTCAATCTCTTCCTCTTCACTTACGTCCTCGAGTACTTCCATGCTCTCTACTGTATCCTTCTCTTCGCTGGAAATCAACTCGTCTGCCGCCTGCAACAAATCTTCCTTAAAATCCTTGAAAAAACTCATAATATCCTCCATTCTTTATGTAACTTTATTAATCTATTTTACGATGCTGCACAAGCTCCGTTGAGCTGTCAATTGCAGCAATATTATAGTCTTTATCAATCAAAAACTGCAGTATCCTCGGAAGCGCCTCAACAGTAGTTGCCTTGGACTTAAGATCATGCATAAGCACAACCGGTGTATTCTTCTTCACCACTCCCGATGTTACATTGGTATATATCTCGTCTGCTGATAATGCAGGATACACCGCATCCCCACTTGAAACATTCCAGTCAAAATACACAATACCTTCCGCATCAAGTGCCTTACCAAATTCCTTTATATCAATCTTAGTCTTCTTGTTACTGCTTCCTCCCGGAAATCTGTATATATTGCACTTAACTCCTGTGAGTTCATACAAATAATCTATCAGTTTATGTGTATCCGCCATAAAAGCATCAACAGAAGCATACACATCCTCATATACATGCGTATAAGAATGTAATGCCAGCGTATGACCCTCTTCAACTATCCGCTTATATTCGTCAGCATAAAGAGAACTATTCTTCGCATTAACAAAAAATGTTGCCTTTGCATTATATTCTTTCAGAATATCAAGTATTGCATTCGTATTGGAACTCGGTCCGTCATCAAAAGTAAGATAAACCTTCTTACGCGTATCAACCGGTGTCGTGTCCTCCGAAGTTGTCTCTTCGGTGGTTATCTCCTCCGTTGTTGTCTCTTCAGGGGTTATGGTGTCAGCAATTTCTGCGAAATTGTCTGACTTAGTATCAGCAATTTCTGCGAAATTGTCTGACTTAGTATCAGCAATTTCTGCGAAATTGTCTGACTTAGTCTCTTCGGGAACATAAGGTGGCGTCTCTATAACTGAGGACTGTGACTTGTCCTTATTGTCCTGCACGTGTGCCCTGTTCTGCTCATTCTGTCCATTGTCTGCAAGCAAAACACTGTCAGTAGAAGTACTTCCTTCCGGCTGTGGTTGCTGCTCATCCTGCCCTATGTAATCACCATTCTGAATTTCTGCAAAAACTGAACTCTGAAAAGCATCCAGACTCTCAATTTCATTCTTAAGAGAACATACCTGACACAACAAAACGACACACAAAACCAGCGGAATCAATATTGACATAAGGACAACCGCTATAATAATTTTCTTATACAAATTAATTCGTTTTCTTCGTGCCGGATCCATCAAAAGCCACTCTCTCCAATTCTAATACTTCTTATCCATTGTACCATAATAAAAACAATATCTCAACCATGTTTTTTTTATAAAAACAACTATTTTACAAAAAAAACAAGGCCGTTTATCAAGCACGGCCTTTAATTGTCCCTATAACACAAAATAATATATATACAACAAAATTAGCAGCAACTATCGTTGCCCCCGTAGGTGTACCCGCAAGAATAGAAATAAACATTCCTAAAAGTGCACAAACCACTGCGATACACGCTGCACCCACTATTACTGTCCTGAATCTTTTAAACAGTCGCATTGCCGAAAGTGCCGGGAACACGATTAACGCCGATATAAGAAGCGCCCCCACAAGATTCATTGCAAGTACAATTACGACAGCGGTAATAACCGCTATCATCATATTATAAGCTTCTGCTTTTATTCCGGTTGCCTTCGCAAAATTTTCATCAAATGTGACTGCGAATATCTTATTATAGAATATTCCGAATACTATCAAAAGCACAACCGAAAGTGCCATTGCAAGATATACATCCGTCTCATTAAGTGTAAGAATTGATACCGAACCAAATAATGTTGTACAAACATCGCCGCTTACATTTGAGCTTGTGGATGTCATATTGAGCAACAAATAACCAAACGCCAGTGCCGCCACCGAAAACATGGCAATTGCAGAATCTCCCTTAACTCTTGCATTCTGCCCCGTTTTAAGCAGAATTATCGCGCAGATTGCCGTAACCGGAAGTGTCACAAGAATATCCGACGATATATTAAAAACTGCCGCAATGGCTGTTGCCCCGAATGCAACATGCGAAAGTCCGTCACCAATCATTGAGTATCTTTTCAAAACAAGTGTAACGCCCAGCATTGACGCACAAAGTGCTATAAGAATACCTACAATAAGCGCATATCTGACAAACGGAAATTCAAGATAATATAAAATCTTATTAATTGCTTCCATAACCTGTCCTCACCTACACTAAACTACCTGTTCCGATAAATTCCTTACCTGCCTGTGTCTTTAAATAATCCTCTTTTGTGCCGAAAAACAACTGCGTTCCGACATGAAGAATGTGGCTTGCATATTTTACCGCTGCATTAACATCATGTGACACCATAACCACGGTTATCTCGTCCTTTTTGTTCAAATCCTCAACTATATCGTAGAATTCTTTCGTGAGTTTGGGATCAAGACCGGTAACAGGCTCGTCAAGCAAAAGAAGCTTTCCCGTAGCACAAAGTGCACGCGCAAGTAAAACTCTTTGCTGCTGTCCGCCCGACAATTCCCTGTAACAGCGCCCTGCCAACTCCTCTATCTCAAGACGCTTAAGATTGTCCGCAGCAAGCATTTTTTCTGCTTTGTTATAAAAAGGTCTGAAACCGCACTTGCTTAAACAACCCGAAAGCACGATTTCCTCCACAACCGCAGGAAAATCTCTCTGAACCACGGTCTGTTGCGGAAGATATCCTATTTCCTTTCTTCCAAGGCCGTCGCCAAATGTAATCTTGCCTGAGCCGACACTTTTAAGACCAAGCATCGCCTTAACAAGCGTGGATTTTCCCGAACCGTTTTCTCCGACTATACAAAGATAATCACCTTTATTCACTTCAAAATTCAAATCCGATACAACTGTCTGCCCTTCATAAGCAAGCGAGACATTTTCGCATTTAATATATGCCATACTATTTTAAGGCCTCCTTAAGTGCCACAAAATTATTCTGCATTGTAAAAATGTACGAATAACCATCCTCAATCTTATCTTTCGATACCGACTGCATGGAATCAAGTACTCCCGGCTTTACATCATCAATACCTGAAGCACCTATAACCGTCTTAACAAGTGAGCCGTTTGATGTCTCTATCTGAAAAACCACCGGTATTTTATGCTCTTTAACCTTTTCCGCAAGAAAAGCTATTGTCTCAAAGCCTGCTTCCGACTCAGCAGAACATCCCGGAAATGCCGCATAATACTCTATCCCATAATCGTCTGCAAGATATAAAAACGGAAATCTGTCCGCAACAACAATAACCTTATTCTCTGCGGAATCCACAAGAGCCTGATATTCTGCATCAAGTAAATTAAGTTTAGCAATATAATTGTCCGCATTGTTACGATAAAGCCCCGCATTGTCTGCATCAAGCTTTGCTATCGCCACATACACAGCCTCTGCCATCTTAACTGCATTCTTAACCGACAGCCATACATGCTCATCATAAGTACATTCTTCTGCATGCTCGTGCTCCTCATGCTCACCTTCATGGTCATGCTCCATGCCTTCCTTTATCACTTCATGCTTAAGCTCAACCACATCCATAAATCTTACCCGAGTCACATCCTTTGTGGAAGAACCTGCAAGCACATCCTCCACCCACTCTTCCGACTCGCCACCGACATATACACACAGATCAGCCTTCATAATCTGTGCAATCGCATCTGCCGAAGCCTGATAATTGTGCATGTCCACACCTTTTTCAAGAAGATAGCAAACCTTTATGTTATCATTATCTTCACCGATTATATTCGTAACAAAATCATATGCCGGAAAATTGGTACACACAACGTTTAATTTCCCGTCATCTGCGGCACCTTCTCCGGCACATCCTGTTAATATAAAAACCATTAACAAAACTGCCACACCAAACAAAAATCTTTTAGTCTTCATTACATAATCCTTTCAATTTGAGACTGAATCTCATTTTATAATAATTGCAGTACGCAGTTTTGTCAATTTTATTTTTAATTATTTAGCAATATATGTTTTAAAAATCTAAATATGGCTTCCCATCCAACATAACTTCCACAAGCGTGGACTGCTGATAATTAAGTTTAAGCGAGAAAAAATCCTCTCTTTCCTCTAACAGTCTGAAGAAAATCTTGTCGCCCTCCCAAATAGGGAGATTGTAAATCTCAGGCTTTTTAATCCATTCAAGATTACCTTCATCGCACGAAGCAGTCATTTCACCCTCAAAACCGTCCGCAGTATACAAAAACATATACTCCGTTCCCCAGTCTTCAAGCACAAACGTGACTATTCCGCGGAACCTGTAATTTGTAAGAGTAAGCCCTGTCTCCTCTTTAACCTCTCTTACAATACACTCATCCGGCGACTCTCCTTCTTCAAACTTACCACCGACACCAATCCACTTATCCTTATTGACATCCTTTTCTTTCTTGACTCTGTGAAGCATCAAATATGAGCCATCTTTTTCTATATAGCAAAGTGTTGTTAAATTGTTTTTCATAAACTCTCCTTCAAATCAACTTACTAATTTACCGTATTCTGTCCGAATACTATTTTATTATAATTCTCCTTATCGGTATCGCCCTCCGTACTGATACACAAAACAATTGATTTGTCACTAAGTCCGATTTGTTCCCTGATACCTGAAAACTTAGGATTTGTCATAAGAGCTGCAACAAGTCCGGTGGTAACCGCTCCGCTTTCTCCCGAGACAATTCTTTTATCTTCTCCAAAAGGCTTACCAAGAAGTCTCATTCCTTTCTCTGCTATTACATCGGAACATGCCACAACATAATCCGCATAGTCTTTAAGTATATCCCATGCTATCGTACAAGGCTCACCGCAACAAAGCCCTGCCATTATAGAATCCATTTCTCCCGTGTAGTAATGAAGCTGTCCATCCGAAGCCTCCGCAGTCATAAAAATGCAATTTGCTCTTTCCGGTTCCACTATAATAATCTTCGGACATTTTTCTCCGTATAAATCAGAAAAATATGCTGTCATCGCACCTGCCATTGCGCCGACTCCCGCCTGCAAAAATATATGCGTCGGCACCACATCTCCAAGCTGCTCTTTTAATTCCGTACCCATGGTCGTGTATCCCTGCATTATCTTTGTCGGAATGTCTTCATAACCGGGCCACGACGTATCCTGTATAAGAATCCACCCATTTTCCTCTGCCATCCTCATTGCATGACGCACAGCATCATCATAGTTTAAATCCGTAATCTCCGCATGTACTCCGAGACGTAATATATTCTGCAACCGCTCAGTTGCTGTCCCTTTCGGAAGATATACATAGGCATCACACCCCATCCTGCTTGCCGCCCATGCAACGCCTCTTCCGTGATTACCGTCTGTTGCCGTCACAAAGGTAATATTTTTCCTATCTCCCCTTGCATACTTTGCCATTGCATAACTGCCACCAAGGACCTTAAATGCGTTTAACCCAAATCTGTAGCTTTCATCCTTAACAAAAAATCCGGCTATACCTATATGTTTTGCAAGATTATCAAGCCTTACAAGTGGCGTCACATCATACTCCGTAAAGCTTTTATGAAACTCCCTCACCTGTTCTGCTTCTGTTACGCCGAACTTGATGCAATCACTTTTATTTTCCCGATTGTGCTTTATATCTATAATTTTAATAGTTTCTTTCATAAAATCCTCATCAAAAATTATATTTAATTACCTTTTATGCTCTTCACATATAGTATCACAAAAACATACTAAATAAAAGGAGCTTTTGGTCTACAGACATATCTGCTTCACAAAAGCTCCATACTTTTTATTTAAATATTATTGCAGATTAATCCACTCTTGCACCGTTCTTATCAACTCTGTGTCCGTCAGGTGTAATTGTATCAAGGAGACATTCTCCGCTGTCAACCATGTAATAATACTTACCGCCGACATTCTGCCAACCTGTACGCATTAATCCGTCACTGCCAAGGAGATACCAATGTCCGTTAACAATATTCCAGCCTGTACACATTGCACCGTTATTGTCAAGTAGATACCAGCCTTCCTCCAAAAGTATCCAGCCTGTACACATTGCACCATTTGGATCAAGATAATACCAACGATTTGACTCAGGATCGCATAACCAGCCATCTGACAGCATATGTCCGTTTTCAGTATCCATGTAATACCAAAGCTTTGATGCAGGTGACTGTACCCAAGCTGTTGCCATTCTACCGTCATTGTTCATATAATACCACTTCTCATCAACAGTCTGTACCCATCCGAGTCTCAGTGAACCCAATGCATCAAACATGTACCACTCGTTATACACTTTTCTCCAACCGGGTTTGCCGTTCCAGTAAAATCTTTCAATCATTCTACGGTGCGCAGCATCCTTTTCTTCCTGCGTAAGCTCCGGTTCGGGTTCAGGTGTCGGTTCCGGATCAGGTGTCGGCTCAGGATCGGGTGTAGGTTCAGGTTCGGGTGTAGGTTCAGGTGTTACAACCTCTTCAGAATCATTGTAAGATTCCTTCTCCCACTGAAGTACTGTAAGATTAAGCTTACCTGCACCTGCATAAGGAGTTACATACTCATCAAGTGTCTCAGCGTTACAAAGAATATAATCACTGTAAGGTAAAGCACTTACAAATGCATCAGCATCAGTAATTAATACTCTGTCATCTGTCTTGGAAGCACTCACAGGTGCAAGTGTTTCCTTAACACCGTTCATATAATATACACTATTCACCGCATTGATGTAACCTGCAGGACTGTTTCCGTTACCGGATGTCAAAGGTCTCTGAATTCCGCTTATATAACAGTTCTCAAGAAGCATCTGTCCGCCACATGTTGAAGCCGCACCGTTGCTTACAATATTAGAAGCAAGCGTAGTATCGGAAATACTTAATCTTACGTTTAAAAGTTCCTGTGCATCCATTATACAGTTATATACATGTGCATTACCGTAACGAAGTCTCGGCATACGATCCATTGAGTTAAAGTATACGTTATTGGCAAATGTTGCTCTGATACCTACTGCATTATCCTTACTATCATCCTGTCCAAGAAGATGTGTCTTCTTCTGACCATATGCATATTTATAAATCTGTGTCTCTGTCATACCTGCTGACAACAGATAGCTGTAATGCTCGTATTCTTCTTTGTTGTTCTTAAGCTCATTCATCATAACATCGAAGAATGTATTATTCTCGCTGCCCGGAAGGAACTCACACCAGGAAATTGTTACATTTGTCTTAGGATCAGGATTCTTAATATCTACAACACCATCATAAGCCTTGTAGAATGTACAGTGATCAATCCAAATACCATCGGCACCTGAATCAAGTGTCATGTAATCCCAGTCATTTCTGTCGTAGTTACCGTCTGTATCCTCATCCCACTCCCATAATTCGTCGAACTTAATGTTACGGATTATGATGTTGCCTGCATTCTTCATGGTAATATTGGCATGCTTAATCGATGAACCGTTCTGTGAGAAGATTGTAAAGTTATACATATCCTCAATCTTAAGTACTGATACACCTGTCTCGAGCAATGTAGGATGTGTAAGCGGCTGTGCACCGTAAGCAGAAATAATACTACTATAACTGCTAAAATTCTCAACCTCGTTACATCCGAGATTAATATCTGCAGTTATCTCAATTACAGAATCCTTACCTGAATTCTTGATTGCAAGCAATGCATCGAGGAACTCTTTCGCATTAGCAACCTTATAGTAATTCTCGCTTGTTTCTTTGAGAAGTCCGCCACCGGTTACTTCATAAGCCTGTGCATAACCTTCCTGGTTATATTTGCCAAGACCTGTGTCATCACCGTCAGTCCACTGATACTTGTCGCTTCCCGTAAACTCCTCATTGTCAAACTGCTCATCTCTGTCAGTCTCAATATCTCCGACATACTTAGCCGCAACAGCCTCAGAAACTGTAGCCGGTGACCATCCGAGATAGCTGTCTGTAATCATCTCTGCCGCTTTGTTCGGAGAAATCTGTCTTCTGTCAGCATTGATTACAAAGCCCGGACCATATGTTCCATACTCGAAGAATCTTGCATCCTGGTAAGGATTTCCGCTCATTTCATTATACGGAAGCTCTGCATAAAGAACATCGCCCATATAACAATTAATCCATGTAATATATGCATCAGGACCCCAAGGTCTTGCAAGCAAATATCCGTTACCTGAACAACCCTCTTCTGCCGTAATTACACAGTTATAGAAAGTAAGACCATAAGTTGCATCCTCTGCCGTCTTAGGCGCACATACATAACCGCTCTTCTTGGTACTCTCGTATACAAATACGATTTCACAATCGTTAAAGAAACTTCTTGCATCATCGCCCGAATAGATAAAGTCAACAAGACCTTCTATACGGCACTTATTATAATACTGATGTCCGCTTCCCATGTACAAGGTATCCTGCACACCAACGAATTTGACATTTACAAATGTAGCACTGTCTGCATCACATCTTAATGCATCCGCAGATTTATTACTCTTATTATCAGGTGTTGAATATACATAATCATTAGCAAAACTTATATTCTCTGCCGAGAAGCCTGTCGCACTGCTCTTAATATAAGTCGCACAACGCTTATCCATATCTCCGCCTGCTTCATAAGCAGTTCCCAATTCTCCCGGATAGAAGTGAATAAGTGTTGATTCCCTATCCTCACCGATAAGTGATACATAAGGCTTATCAACTACAAGTCTTTCTTCATAAGAGCCTGCCATTACAAGAATAACAACCTGCTCATTATTGCTTGCAGATACAGAGTCTACGGCTGCCTGAACTGTCTTGTATGTAGGAATACCGTTAACCTCTGCTCCGTCTGTTCCTGTATAAGTCGCATCTACAACCTTATCATAATTGGTAAGATATACGAAATTAAATGCCTTTCTTGTGACCTTATCGCCTTCATAAAATTGTAATTCTACATCATTTCTTCCCTCTTCAACCGTCAATGTAAAGCTGAATGTGCCATTCGCATCAACTTCCATTTCATCTACGAAAGAATAATTAACATATGCACATAACAAGCCTTCTCCCATTACAATACCTTCAATAACAACCTTGTTGCTAAATACAGTATCGTAGGATTTCTTTGTGATGATAATCTCTGTCGCCTCATCTTCATATGCATACTCTCCTGTATGTCCCGCAGTAGGAACTGCCCATACATACTCAGAGGGATTACTGTAGTTATCGCTTGAATAAGCTTTTACACTGTAGTAATAAGGCATCTCTGCTTCAACAGCAGTATCCTTATAGCTTGTGGTTGTAACTGTTGCAACAAGTGTCGCATTAGCTTCACCCTCATCAAATGTATATCTGTATACTTCATACTTAATTGCACCTGCAACAGCATCCCAACTTAAGTTTACCTCTGTAGCTGTAGAAGAAATATTTACCTTAGGTGTAGGAAGTGCCGCAATTACATCTAATGCATCTGAAGTTACCCATGCATTACATTCACCTTCCTCACCAAGCTTACCGCATACACGGAAGCTATACGCACCTGCCTCTGTAATCGGGTATACAAGGCTTGAATCTGAAATCTCATCATCAATAAGAGTCCATGCTCCGCCATCCTTAGATACTTCAACTACATAACGTCCGTCACCTACAGCCGCTACAGAACTGGTCCAGCTTACAGTGATGTTTTCTCTACGCTCATCTGCCTCTGCTGTCACACCGGATACAACAGGTGCTGTACCGTAAGGTGCATAACAGTCATTCTGGCTATATACACATGTTCCGTCAGCCTTATAGTACTTCATATTGGTAACTGTTGCTGTTGCACCTGCAACAACAAAACCATATGACACTTCAGAATCAATACCGTTATCCTTGAAAAGCAACACGTTTGATTTGTTATACTCAAACTTAGCTGTACTTGTCTCACCGCCTTCGGGTGTAGCCGTAACAACAAATCCGTCAGCTGTCTTCTCCGCCTCAAAATGAACCTTCTGACCTGCTTCAATCGCCTTATCTACAAGACCTGCGCCTGCCATATCGGTTGTACTCTTGGAATAAATTCCGCGAAGACCCGTTGATTTACGAATGGCAATTGTAGCCATATATGTACCGTCAAAAGCACCGAAATATATACCGTTGGAATTTGAATTACCACAAGTATTAAGTATAACATCTGCTTCAAGCTTATAACACTCACTTGTCGGATCAAATCCAAAATAAGATACTGAGCCGTCAATTGCATTGTTAGCAGTTGTCATTGAACCGCCTGTCTGTGTAAGAACAAGACGCTGTCCAACCGGAAGAACCTCAAGACCGCTACCTGTGCCGTAATCCTTAATTGTAGGATTCTCTTCCTGTGCATTAGCCTCACCCGAAGCACTTACCTTATTCGTAACTGACATTGAGTGAATATAACCTGTGCTACCTGTATATGTAAATACAAGTGTTGTTGCATCGCCCGTATATTCAAATGTTGCTGTTCCGCAATTTGCAACCTTAGCAGCTACTTCCGTCTTATCAACGCTTCCGTTTGCCGCAAGTCCTGTTACGGTAAGCTTACCATTAGCATCTGCATACTGGCAAAGTGTAAAGGTTATTGTTGCATCACCTGCAACATTTATGCTGATACTGTCATTGGCATTAATATATATACCATGTGAACCGTTATAGTATATACCGTCCTGACCTGTCATTGTAACAAGTCCGTCAGTAGACTTCACTGACTTACCGCCTGCAAGTCTGCGTTCGTTGGTGTACAACGCAGAAATAACACTTCCGTCTGTAAAATCATAGTTGAGCGGTGTTCCGTCAGCAACTGCAACTCCGCTTGCGCTGTTATCTTTAACTGTTATCTGATAACTCTTCGGATTGGTTACCGCATCTGTATATGTTATAGTAATCACATTACCGTTAAAGGCTGTAGTAATATTGTCGCTTACTGCCACAACATTATTACCATTTAATGTACCGCTTCCGTTACCGCCAAGGTCAGCCCATACAAGAGCCATATTAGCAGTAGATAATTCAACGCTTCCGCTACCGCTTACAACTGCAGTTACAAAATCAGCAGTCTCCGAGCTTCCGGGTGTAACATTAAATGTGGTATCACCTATCTTTACACTAAATACTTTATCTGCTCTCCATACAGCAAAAGTAATATCGTTGGTAACACTGCTTCCTACTGCTGTCTCTGTCAAATCAACTTCTGTACCTGTAAGAATCTCATATACTGCTGAATTTGCAAAAGCAACCGTATAAATGCTTTCTACTGACAAATCTACTGTATATTCACCATTCTCAACTGTTGCTGTCGCAATAACAGCACCATCCTTTGAGAAATTAAGAACCTGTCCGTTTGCTGCCGCGTCAACTGTACCTGATACTGTGGCTACAGGCTGTACGGTTTCTGTCTTGGCAGAAATATAATGAAGATATCCGCTGCCAACCAGCACCTCGATTACAATTGATGCATTGTCATTTGTTGTAAAAGTTACAGGAACAACTATATCTGTATTGGTCGTAGTACCAATTAATGAAACCTCTTTTATTTCTTCTCCGCATGTAAGACGAACCTGTGTATTACCGTCGTATCTACATCCGCCAAATGTGATAGTTGTTCTGCCTGCAGGTACGTTAATCGTGTATGTGTTGCTTGTACTTGTTGATGCTCCATGATTGCCATCTCCACCAAGTGAAATTGCGCCCTCAATCACTAAGCCATCGCCTGAATACCATGTGCTTGCCGTATGTCCATATGCAGCAAAATTTCTATCTTGCAAATTCCATGTAATTGCATTAGCGTCAAGAACAAGGCGGTTAGCAAGCTCTTCATATTCAATAGAATGTCCTGTAATACTGTCTCCTGCCGACGCATTTGTTAAATCAATAGTATTTCCGGAGGTTACTCTGTAAAGTCCCTTCTCGAAAGATACTGTATATGTAGTACCAACTGCTAATTCAACACTATATGCATCGTCTGCAATTATCGCAGGTTCCTTAGTTCCGTCTGCCGCAGTAAATATAAGCGTCTCTCCGTTTAAGCCATCTGATACTGTTCCGCTTACTGTTGCGTTAGTTGGAATCGCTTCAACTGACCATGTCATGCCGTGAACATAGCCTGTACTTGTTGAATATATCTTAATATACAACTGCTGTTCAGCATTCGTAGCATTAACATACTTATACATATCCTTTGCACTACCATCATCATCAGTAGCAGCACTGATTCTTTCACCATTATTATTAAAAAGTTCTTCACCTGTAGCATTATCTTTTTTAATTAGAATATAAGCAGATGACCATTCACATTCGTTCAAGGTAAGAACACCCATTGCATTAGCCGGAACCTTTACTCTGAACTCGATAATGCCTCCACTACCTACACCAATTTTTAATCCGTGGTTATCTTTCGGTGTAACTGTCGAACCATTCGGAACAGTTGCTTCTATGTATTTATTCGGAGACAAAATAATCTCTTCTCCGATAACCGCTTCTGTCTGTCCAAAGAGGTCACTTTTAAAATTGGCTGATTCAGAATTACCTATATCAAGAGTTAATAACTCGTCTGTCGGTTCATCACTATATATTCTCGTGATACTGTTTATATACGAATTAGCAGTTGCAACAATATCTATATATACTATTTCTCCATTAGAACCTGTATAGTTATATGTTATCGCTTGATCTATTGAAGTTACCGCCTGTCCATCTATCGTATATGTAACATAACTTGAATCATAAGCAACAACTGTAATCGTTCCCGGTTTTGTTACCGGAACTGATATTATTGTATCCGTGTTAAACTGAGTTGTGCTCGAACCATTATACGATAACTTTCCTGTTGATGCTGATGCATCAATTATTAAGCCATCATACTCTCCTGTTGTTCTCTGTATGGTGTTATTAAAACCGTCTGTACTTGTAAAATCCCATGTCTTAGGATTCTCTTCCTCGTTTTCTGTCGGTTCATCACTATATGTTCTCGTGATACTGTTTATATACGAATTAGCAGTTGCAACAATATCTATATATACTATTTCTCCATTAGAACCTGTATAGTTATATGTTATCGCTTGATCTATTGAAGTTACCGCCTGTCCATCTATCGTATATGTAACATAACTTGAATCATAAGCAACAACTGTAATCGTTCCCGGTTTTGTTACCGGAACTGATATTATTGTATCCGTGTTAAACTGAGTTGTGCTCGAACCATTATACGATAACTTTCCTGTTGATGCTGATGCATCAATTATTAAGCCATCATACTCTCCTGTTGTTCTCTGTATGGTGTTATTAAAACCA
Source organism: Lachnospiraceae bacterium (assembly GCA_015057505.1). GTDB lineage: Bacteria > Bacillota > Clostridia > Lachnospirales > Lachnospiraceae > SIG300. Next base: position 7,782 of record SVEG01000001.1, on the reverse strand, counting down.
TCTGTACTTGTAAAATCCCATGTCTTCGTATTCTCGTTCTCTCCCTCGGCCTTCACCACAACAGCCTCAAAGACCGACCCCGGCAACAATCCCAAACACATAACCAGTGTAAGGAGTACTGCCAAAAACCTTTTCATGTTTACAAATTTTCTCTTTTTTAACATGATTTTTTCCCTTTCTTTTTATATTTCTTGCTCTTGCAAAATGTAAACGCTTACACTTTGCCATATTAGTACTATTGTATCATATGTACAACTATATTTCAAACATATCCCCTATATTTTATCGTGTTTTTTCGCTTTTTTTGTGCAAAAATACTGTTATAGCATTACTCCTCCTGCGGATATACAAGTCCCCACTGCTTCCGTATTCCGTCCATCACTTCCATAACAAAAATACTGTCATCAAGCGGCATGGAAATGCTTTCTGTTTTTACCTCTCCGATTCTTTCAATACACTCCAAGAACTGATACTCATAACCACTGATTTGCTCCGGTACATCCACTCGCTTAATTAATTTATCATTTAAATCAAACACTGAAATCGACTGCGGATTATTGATATTTTCCACAACGATATATCCCTTTTCACCGTGGAATATTCCTTTGCGGTCCGAACGCGCATAAATTCCGTGTGTAAGCACCGCCATACGTCCGTCCTTAAAGAAAATCGTAATACTTTCCATACCGTCCACGCCTGTATCCGTAAACTGCACAGAAGATTCTATACGCTCAATATCCGTACCAAAATGCATTGTAGCAAAATTAATTCCGTAAACACCTACATCAAGAAGAGCTCCGCCTGCGAGCTCTGGTGCCACAATCCTGTAATTCTGACTTATCGTATATGATAAATTAGCCGTCAAAGCTGACACCTTTCCAATTATTCCGCTGTCAATTATCTCATTAATCATATTTCTTGACGGCATATATCTTGTCCAAATTGCCTCTGCCACAAAAACACCTTCTTTTTGTGACAACTCTTTTATCTCTCTTGCCTGCGCGGCATTCATTGTAAACGCTTTTTCACAAAGAACCGGCTTCTTATGTTCAATACACAGCTTCATATCTTCATAATGACGCGAGTGCAGCGTTGCAATATATACAAGCTCCACTTCCGGGTCTGCCACAAGCTCCTCGTAGCTTCCGTAAGCTTTGGCATAACCGTATTCCTCTGCAGCTTCCTTTGCTCTCTCAAGCGTTCTTGAAGCAATTGCATAACACTCTGCATTCTCCATACACGCAAGTGTCTTCGTTACCGTTCTTACAATTGAACCCGTTCCCAATACTCCGATTTTCATTATATAGCCCTCCTTGCTATCTCCAAAACTCCTCAGCAATCTCTCCCTGTTGTGTAACACAGTCAATACCTTTTGAAAGCATCCTTCCCGTCACCTCAAAAAGCTTCTTAGCATCACACAAAATACAATCCGCATCACCAAACTTTACCGGCTTTGCGGCCCCCGTCTCATAATACGCCCTCGTAAACTTGTCAAAATACTCTGAAATATGTGCCGTGTGCGGACTATAGTGCCTGTGCACGCTTACCTTTTTAAGCGTTCCGTCAGGCATCTTTATCTTAAAATCAACCGGTTTTTCCGTGAGTCGCTCCGGCACATCAAAAACCTCCTCAATACTGTGTATGTAAGTATTTCTGATATGATTTACCCCGATAAGCAGAATTTTGGCGTTGATGTCGCGAAGCCTGTCCCAACAACCGCTCGGCGTACATGGTGTAGTACAATTCTCCTCGCCCCGCACGTACTCCTCTGCATCCTTACCATAAACAGCCATACTATGCGTCGGATGAAGCGAGCGCACAACGCCCTCTCTCCTCATAAAAAGATTCGGAAGAATTCCTACACATGCAGGTTCTGTCTCAGGATCAAACACATTGTATTCTTCACTCATCTGTTTCCACGTATGAGTAGGAAGCATAACCCTTCCCTCACTGAAATACTCCATAAAGGCATCCAGCACCGTATCTGCCCTGCCTTCCACCTCTCCGATGGATTTCATGGAAGAATGAATGAGCACCGAATCAGTAGACAAAAGCCCCATATTCTTTAAATCATCTGTTAAATCCTTTTTTGTAAACATAAAAACTCCGTTATTTGTCGTCCTCTTTTTCAAGTGCTTTACCAAACTGCGTCTCATAAAGCTCTGTATATATTCCGCCTGCTTTCACAAGCTCAGAATGAACACCTCTCTCGGCAATCTTTCCATCCTTAATTACAAGGATCTCATCTGCCGCAAGAATCGTGGAAAGTCTGTGTGCAATAAGAATACTTGTTCTCGAATGAATAATCGGGTCAATAGCCTCCTGAATCTTGCTCTCGGAAATAGAATCGAGCGCAGAAGTTGCCTCGTCAAAAATAAACAACACAGGGTTCTTAAGCAGAATTCTCGCAATCGAAATACGCTGTTTTTCACCGCCCGACAGCTTAAGGCCTCTGTTACCGACCATTGTATCAAGACCTGCTTCCTGACTTGCAACAAAGTCATAAATATTAGCCTTCTTACATGCCTCAATAAGCTCTTCTTCCGTGGCATCGGGCTTCGCATACAAAAGATTTTCGCGGATTGTGCCGTTAAACAAATATGTCTCCTGGCTTACAATACCGATTTTTTCTCGCAAGAAATCTAAATCCAAATCTCTGACATCCACGCCGTCAAAAGTGACCTGACCCGCACAAACATCATATAATCTCGGGATCAAATTAATAATTGTACTCTTACCTGAACCTGAAGGGCCGACAATTGCTATACTGTTGCCGCTCTTAAGCTCAAAATTAATGTCATTAAGTATTTTTCTCTCCGGTGTATATGAAAACTCAACATGCTTGAATTCAACATTACCGTTTGCCTGCTTAGGAATAATCGCGTTCTCTGCATTTTTAATCTCAACCGGCATATCAAAATATTCAAAAATACGCGTAAATAAAGCCATTGAACGAATCCACTCAACCTGAATGTTAAGAAGCGAGTTAACCGGTCCGTACATTCTGCCGAGCAATGCCACAAGCACCGTGATATCACCGACAGAAAGCGAAGAATTATACTTCATCATAAGAATTCCGCCCACAAGATACAAAAGCATCGGTCCGACACTTGAAAATGTATTGATGACAACCCTAAACCATCTACCGGCCATACTTTCCTTGATATGCAGACGGATCATACGTTTATTGGCCTTCTCATAACGATTGTATTCGTACTCCTCTTTCCCGAAAAGCTTTACAAGAAGCTGTCCGCTTACAGACAATGTTTCGTTGAGAATTCCGTTAATTTCATCATTACACTCCTGTGCTTCTCTTGTTAGTGTCCAACGTGTTTTACCCGCCCATCTCGTAGGAATCGTAAAAAGCGGGGTAATAAGAACGCCTACCGTAGCCAAAATCCAGTTTTCACGATACATAATTACAACCGCGCAAATCAAGGTAATTGAATTTGAAAGAATCGATGTAAACGTACTTGTAATTACACGCTCAACGCCTGAAATATCACTTGTCATACGCGTAATTATATCACCCTGATTATTCGACGTAAAAAAGCCCTGTGACATTTTCTGCAAATGACTGTACATCTTATTACGAAGGTCAAATGTAATATGCTGCGCAATCCAGTTATTAAGATAACTTTCCGCAACCTGTATAAGATTTGAGCCTAATGAAACGCCTAAAGATGCCAAAATCAGAATAATCAGCAACTTAAGGTTCTGACCGATAAGACCTTCATCAATTATTTTTCCTGTCAAAACAGAAGGTAATAAACCCAATACCGATGAAATAACAATGCAACCAAGTACAATTGCAAGTTGCTTCCAGTACGGTAACAAATACGAAAAAATACGTTTTAACAACGGCAAGGTCACTTTCGGCTTATTGGCCTTTTCCTCCTCCGTTAAATATCCTCTGCCCATAGGGCCTCCCATTGGTGGCATAGTGTTGCTCCTCTCTTTTGTAAAATGTACGCTCTATTTTGCAGTCAACAAACAAATCATTTCGCAATGACTTGTCCAAGGAAATAAATCAACGCCCTGCATTCTTCTAACCTTATACATACCGTCCTTGGTAAGATACTCCAGATCTCTTGCAAGAGTCTCCGGATTGCAGGAAATATACACCACTTTTGCAGGCTTAAGCACCTTTACGGCATCCATAAACTCTTCGGTACTGCCGCTTCTCGGCGGATCCATGAACAAAACATCAACTTTCACATCCTGTGTGGCAAGCTTCGTCATAAACGGGCTTGCATCCTGCGTATAAAATTCAATATTATTTGCATTGTTAAGTTTCTTGTTAACAATTGCGTCCTTTACTGCATCCTTATTGGACTCGACTGCAATTACCTTCTTCGCCTTATCACTCGCAATGAGACCGATGGTTCCGATGCCGCAATATGCATCAATAACAGTCTCCTTGCCCGTAAGCCCTGCCCAGTCAATCGCAGTCTTGTAAAGAATCTCCGTCTGAACTGAATTAACCTGATAAAATGAACGTGAAGAAATACGAAAAACCTTTTCACACAAGGTATCTTCTATATAACCCTTACCATAAAGTACCTGCTCTTTTTCTCCGAGAACCATGCTTGTCCTTCTGTCATTATGATTAAGCACAACCGTCGTAATCTCCGGATGAATTTCTCTTAAAGCCTTCACAAAATTATTTTTCGACGGAAAAACTGGTGAAACCGTAACAATTGTTACCATTATTTCACCGCTATTATGACCGGTTCTGATAAGCAAATGTCTTACAAGCCCATATCCGGTATCCTCATCGAACACCTTGATTTTAAAAGACTTAAGGAGCTTACAAATTGACTGCATAATCTCGTCAGCTTTTTTATCTTCTATAAGGCACTCATCCACCGGCACAACATAATGTGTGCCCTCTTTATATACTCCCGTAAAAACATTGCCACGCCTGTCACGGCTCACAACACCGTGCACCTTATTACGATAATGATAAGGATTCTCCATACCGATAATCGGCTCAACTTTTCCGTATTTTTTAAGAAGTGTATTCAGATTTTTCTGCTTAGCCTCAAGTGTCTTTACATAGCTTTGCTTCTGCCCCTGGCATCCACCACACTTAGCCGAAATACTGCAAACCTTGCTGTCATTCCTTTTTTCAGTTCTTTTATTTCCCTGCATAACCTGCTCCGTTCAAATTACTTTTACAAAACTACTGTGCTTTTAAAGAGTTGTCTTTACGCACTGTATGTAATGCACAACCAATAATAATCAATATGACTGCCACCGCCAATGTTACTGCTCCGCATGTGAGTATAGTATTCTTGATTGCATCAATAAAATTCATCACAAAATCAAAAGCCAAAATTTCTACAGCATCTTCAAAATCCTCTGCAGCAGATGCCATTTCACCAGTCACCCACAATATTACTATATATTCAACAAAGTACGTAATCGACGCAAAGATTAACGAAACAGCTGGTATTACAAACCCTGCACGTCTCGCCTTGAAAATGAGCAATAATATAATAAAACATACAGCAAATGCAACACCACATAAAATAATAGCAAGCATTGCATTTTCTTTTATCAGCATAATAATTTCAGAAGCTTCATTAAGTTCTTCGGAATCATTAATTTCATCCATTGATTCTTCTACAGAAACATTAATTTCCTTAGCAATAGCTACTGCATACTCATCAACATAATCCTCTACCAGCTTACCGCACTCATCAATAACCTTCTTCTTGTCCGCTTCTGAAATAGGATTAGCAGCCAAATATTCTCTTACATTCTGAACAGAAAGCACACTTGCATCCACGCCAAGCTGACCTGCCGCAAAACTTATCATCTGCTCATCTATATATTCTCCGCACATATCATAAATCATCTCATAATCCGAAGCCAAATCCCTTGAAATCCAGGCATTAATAACATTTTCCGCCTCATCATCATAGAAATTAACAATCGCATCACTTATACCCTTGGCAAACTCATCTTCAAGATTAATATCTACATCTTCACCTTCGAATATCTTATCTAAAATCTGTTCAAAAACTTCGTTTATACACTCTTCATCAAATACTTCCGATACAATTCTTTTCTGAATATCTTTATCAATCTCATCTATTGAAACAGTCTCAATCGCTGCATCAATAAGCTTGTCATAACCGTCCATCGCTTTAAACTCGTCTATAATTGCATCGCGGTCCAAAACTTTATTGTCCACAGTCCATATATTTCCTGCCGCAAATGACACCGCAAACATTATCGGAATAAATAAAATAGAAAAAAATACTCCAAAAACTATTCTTACCGCACTTAACTTATTATTCATAACTAATTTTCTCCTTTGTTTTCTTATGTGCTGTAAAACTCACAAACCCGCGCTTTGCGTGGCTTGTTTCCTTTTTCATAAAACTCACAAACCCGCGCTTTCGCGCTCCTTCGTCTGCTTCGCAGACAGTTTGTTCGATGAACGCGCAAGAAAAACAAATGTCGCTTTGCGCCGCTTGTTTTTCTTATGCGCTGTTCATATTATAACATATTTTGACTATTCTTCAATTTTTTTATTATATAAATATACTATTTTATAAGATACTATAATTGTACAAGCCACGTTAAATTTGTAGATTACTGACTTGAAAACTATATTTTATGATATAAGGTGATTTCATGGAAAAAGATAATAAATATAACATTAAATTTGAGGATTCTTTAGATGCGATTTCTGCAAGAGAATGCACAGGACTTATTCCTTCCGGCTATGCCGATGAAGAAAACCTTGATAAGTATCGTGATATTTTTGAATTCGGTGTAACACCTCATAATGCATATCATGACGAAAAATTTTTTCGTAAGAATCAAAAATAACAAAAAAAGACTTCGAGTAATCGAAGTCTTTTTACTGTACGTTAGAGGATTCGAACCCCCGACCTTTTGGTCCGTAGCCAAACGCTCTATCCAGCTGAGCTAAACGTACATGCATATTATATTCTCTATATAACTGGCATTATATAAAGAAAATGCCGGCGACCGGAATCGAACCGGTACGGGAGATTAGTCCCGCAGGATTTTAAGTCCTGTGCGTCTGCCAGTTCCGCCACGCCGGCATAAACCTTTCGGTTTAGTGGGACCTACAGGGCTCGAACCTGTGACCCTCTGCTTGTAAGGCAGATGCTCTCCCAGCTGAGCTAAGATCCCTTGGGAATTAATTATTTTTTTGTAATGGAACGACCCGGAAGGGGTTCGAACCCTCGACCTCCGCCGTGACAGGGCGGCGCTCTAACCAGCTGAGCCACCGGGCCAAAAAAATATTTGATTAAAGTGGACCTTCGGGGACTCGAACCCAGGACCGACCGGTTATGAGCCGGTTGCTCTAACCAACTGAGCTAAAGGTCCAAAAATGACTCCAAGGGGATTTGAACCCCTGTTACCGCCGTGAAAGGGCGGTGTCTTAACCGCTTGACCATGGAGCCGCAAATAGCTCCCCCTGTTGGACTCGAACCAACGACACTGCGGTTAACAGCCGCATGCTCTACCGACTGAGCTAAGGAGGATTATCTCCTAAAGGTATGACTCAAAATTCCTAGCGGAATTTCAGTCTGTTATACCTTCAAAACTGCACATTGAATCTACCATCATCCGTTCTATCCGCTTCTAGCTAACCAAGACTCCACCCGGAATCTTAGTCTCTTGCTAACCAAAATTTCTTGCTTCGCAATAAATTTCGGTCTGATTTGGTCAAGCTTTCGACCTATTAGTAACAGTCAGCTGCATGCATTACTGCACTTCCACCTCTGTCCTATC
>SVEG01000031.1 GCA_015057505.1 Lachnospiraceae bacterium | reverse complement strand
AACCTAACATTTCAAGTTCTTTACCTGTAATATAATCAGTATTTACTAAGATCATCTTCTTCTCCACTCCTTATCTCATTTATTCGTTGCATACATACAAAAACTATAACTACTGCAAGAGCGACCGGAATACATACAAATAATAACTTTAACAGTATACTATCAATAACAGCTACCAGAATTCCAAAATAGAATAAAAAATATGCAAGCATTATAACCGTCACCACTATAGGCGCAATCATCTTCTTACTCATACTTTACCTCCATGTTAAATCTGCCAGTCAACCGGCCGAATTCCATTAGCCTTTAAAAACTCATTGGTCTTACTGAAATGCTTACAACCAAAGAATCCGTTATATGCCGACAGCGGACTTGGATGTGCCGCTTCAAGCACAAGTTGCTTGGGGTTATTAAGCATTGCTTTCTTATCCCTTGCATTGCGTCCCCACAACAAATACACTATCGGTCTGTCCTGTTCATTAAGAATTTTAATGGTAGCATCAGTAAACTTCTCCCAACCGTATCCCTTATGCGAATTGGCAGCATGTGCTCTTACCGTAAGGACAGTATTGAGGAGCAAAACTCCCTGCTTTGCCCATTTTTCAAGATAACCATGCGTAGGAATCTCAAATCCAATGTCATCACGCAATTCTTTATATATGTTAACAAGGGACGGTGGAACCGCCACATTCTCCTTTACCGAAAAACAAAGACCGTGTGCCTGCCCTTCCTCATGATAAGGATCCTGCCCGAGAATAACAACCTTAACATCGGACAGCGCTGTCAAATGATATGCCTGAAAAATCTCCTCAGCCGGTGGATAAACCACCTCTCTGCTGTATGCGTCTCTCACCTTTGTATATAGTTCCCTATAATATGGTTTGGCAAACTCAGCCTTAAGAGCCGGCTCCCAATCATTTGCAATCATCGCCATAAAAATCACCTTACATTCTTACCGGAATATTCTTCTCATGTAAATATTTCTTAAGATCCATAATTTCAAGTTCCTTGTAATGGAACAGTGACGCCGCAAGTACTGCATCAGCCTTACCTACAGTAAGCGCATCATAAAAATGCTCCATAGTTCCTGCACCACCCGAAGCAATTACCGGAATTGATACATTCTCTGACACAAGTCTCGTAAGTTCATTATCGTAACCATTCTTGGTACCGTCACAATCCATGCTCGTAAGAAGTATCTCTCCTGCACCAAGCTTATCAGCCTTCATCGCCCATTCAATAGCATCAATACCCATATCAACACGGCCGCCGTTCTTAAAAATATTCCAACCGCTTCCGTCTGCTCTTCTCTTGGCGTCAATAGCTACTACAACGCACTGGCTACCAAATTTGTCAGCTGCTTCACTGATTAAATTAGGATTCATAATTGCGGCCGAATTGATAGCAATTTTATCTGCACCCTCTCTCAAAAGTGCCTTAAAATCATCTACTGTTCTGATTCCGCCACCTACTGTAAATGGAATAAATACCTTCTCAGCAACTTTACGAACCATATCCACAACCGTATTCCTGGCATCAGAAGATGCTGTAATATCAAGGAAAACGACCTCATCAGCACCTGCTTTATCGTAAGCTGCTGCAATCTCAACAGGATCACCGGCATCTCTTAAATTAACAAAATTAACACCCTTAACAACGCGTCCGTTATGTACATCCAGACACGGAATAATTCTCTTGGTATACATCACTTGCCTCCAAATCTTTAAAGCTCTGCAAAATTCTTAAGTATTGTAAGTCCAACCTCTCCACTCTTCTCAGGATGAAACTGACACGCAAACACATTATCTTTTTCAACAGAAGCATGAATATTAACACCGTATTCTGTAGTTGCAGCAACAATATCTTTGTCTGTTGCTTCAAGATAATACGAATGAACAAAATAAACATATGACTGATTAGAAATATCCTTAAAAAGCTTAGCTTCAGCTTTAATCTCAAGTGAATTCCAACCCATATGCGGAATCTTAAGTCCATCTCCGTCAGGAATACGGTTTATGCTTCCCTTAAGAACGCAAAGACCTTCAACACCCGGTGCCTCATCACTTCTTTCAAACAACAACTGAAGTCCGAGACAAATACCAAGGAAAGGTGTATTTTTCCTAATTATCTCATGTATAACATCCACAAGTCCATATTTTTTTAGTTTATCCATCGCATCAGAAAATGCTCCGACACCTGGTAAAATAACTTTATCTGCTGCAAGCAGGACATCTTTGTCCCTTGTAATAACAGATTCCTGTCCAAGATAGTCAAGCGCCTTCTTAACGCTCATCAAGTTACCCGCATCATAATCAATAACTGCAATCATTTCCTACTCCTTAATACTGTTTATTACTTTACGAAGTTCCACCGAATAATCAGCAGAATCCTCTATATTGGCAATCTCATTAGCCTTCTCAGGCAATAGATTATAAGATTCTTCAAGTGCGGTATATATCTTACCAAGCACATTATTCATATCATCAAGTATTCCAAGGTCATCCGCTGTTTCATAATATTTATCGTATTTATCAATACCCTTAAGAAGTGAATCCAAAGCTTCTTCCTTCATACCAATATTGTAAAAATTAAGATAGGAGTCGTACTGTTTTTGAACATACATTACGATTCTTACCTGTTCAAAGAATACTTCATCCGACTTTCTTGGCTCAAGACCTGCTATTTTTTTATATGCAAGCTCATATTGATCTGCCGTAAAATATATCATGGCATCTTTCTTGGATATGCGTCTGTAATTGAACGAAGAAACAGCCCACAATAATATTCCGAAAGCGGCAACAATTGTGAACAAAAGTCCCAATTTAATAACAGTTACATTATACTTCGGTTCTCCCGAAGCTTCCTGTTCTGCTTTCTTTTGTTCCTTTTTCATTTGGCGTTCTAAAGCCTTGCCTTCCTTAGCTGCCTTCTTTGCAGCTTTAGCCTGTTCTGCCTGTTCTTTCTTAGCAGCTTTCTCCTCGGCTTTCTTTTCCTTATCTTCTTCAGCTTTCTTCTCTTTTTCTTCTTTGGCTAATGCCGCCGCTTCTGCAGCCGCAATATCCTCTTCCGTATCCTCACCCTGTTCTACAAGGAAATTCTTAAACTTCTTAAAAATTTCTTTCTTGGGCTTTTCTGCTTTAACCTTTTTCTGAACAGGTTCTTCCTCACTCTTCTCGGGAATCTCCGCATCAAAACCAAATAAGCCATCAAAATCCTGCTTTTCATTAGCCTTTTCTTCTTCATCAAGAAGCATGCCGACTGCTTCAAGAAGTGACATATCATCAATGTCCTGTGACAACTCTTCGTCAGACAACTCGGCATTATCTATCTGACTGAATATATCAACTTCCTCATTCGCACTATCCTCGCGCTCTTTCTCAAGCTCTCCAATAATCGAATCAAGTGACCTGTGAAAATCTGCAAAGTCAATATTTTCCTCAACTTGTTCGTGTACATTCTGCGGTACAGATTCCTCAGCCTCCTGCTGAAACTCAGTCTCAATATTTTTCTCTTCCGCAGAATCTTCCTTTTCAACTCCATCTATATTCTCAAACAGAGCCACAACGTCCTCAAATGCTAACGCTTCCTCAATCGCAGGTTCTTCTTCATGCACAGACTCTTCCTCAAACGCATGCTCTTCCTCATGCACAGGCTCTTCCTCAAATGCAGACTCTTCCTCAAGCACAACACTTTCCATCTCATTCTCCATCTGTGCAAATAAATCTTCTAAGAAATCTTCTTCCTGCGTTTCTGTTATTGGCTCTATCTTCTCGTCTTCTTCCACCTCTTCTGAAACACCTTTAGCCGAAGCAGTTTCTGCTTCGGCTAAAGCACCAAAAATATCATCAAAATCAAATACAGCTTCCTGTTCCTCAGACTCAGGCATCTCCAGTTCAGACACCTTTTGCACTGCATCCTCCGGCATCTGTTCTGCTGTATTTTCCTTCGGCATGCCGTCGGAAGCCTGTCTAAGCAAGCTGTCAAGATATTCTTCCTCCGTCATTCCATTATAATCCATAGCAATCTCTCTCTTTTCTAAAAGGTGTCATGTCCTTAACGAACCAATTTATCCAATTCATTAACAAGATTACCGATTTCCGGTTTAGAAAGTTGTGCATTAGCACCAAGCGCAATACCTTTTCTTCTCATATCGTCACTAAGAAGTGATGAGAAAATAATAATCGGAATATTAACCATATCTTTGTCATCTCGAATCAATTTAATCAAACGATGTCCATCCATAAGTGGCATCTCTATATCAGTGATGACGCAACCAACATTCTTCTTCAGTGTGCCTTCTTTTTTGAACTTGCAAAGCAAATCCCATGCCTGCTGACCATTCTCATTCTTAGTAATATTGGTATAGCCTGATTTATGTAATGAATCAACAATAAGCTGTGTAAGTAAATGTGAATCTTCTGCAATAACAATTGGCACATCACTTGGTTCACGTCCCACAAGCTTATCAACGTCCGATGTCTGCAATCCTGTCTCAGGACTGATATCAGCAACAATACTCTCAAAATCAAGGATAAGAATTAAATCGCCTCTTATTCTTACAACACCCGTAGCAATCGCTGTATCGCTCGAATTAATTGTCTTATCGGGAACTATAATCTCAGCCCATGAAATACGCTCGATTCCAACAACTCTGTGTACTCTGAAAGATACATTGAGTTTATTAAAGTTAGTTACAATAAACATGTCTGATTTGGGATTAGCAGACTCCGGAAGATTCAAAACCTTAGCAAGGTTAACAGCCGTAATAATTACATCTCTCGGCATAAAAATACCTTCAATATGAGGATGTGAGTTAGGGATAATTGTTACAGGTTCGCTCGGCCTTATCTCTCTAACCTTAGCAACATTAATTCCGTATTTATTTCCTCCAACTTCAAAAACTAAAAGTTCAAGTTCGTTAGTACCGCTTTCCAACAAAATTTTAGATTCCATAGGTCTTCCTCCAATCAAACTAGACATTATATGCATATTATATCACATTCAAAGATAAATTGATATATTTTTTGACATAAAAGTTAACATTTTTCAGAGAATATTTTCTCATTTCATTGTTAAAACCTCGTTTGTACGGTATAATTATATAGAACTTAGGAGGTTTATCATGAAACTAATCGATTCTGTTATTGATGTTAATCCCGACTTATCTCTTTTAAATATACAGACTGGCAGTAAATTTGTTTTTTTTGACATAGAAACAACGGGTTTTGTTGCCACGCAGACATCACTTTATCTTATCGGTTGTATCTTTAAAGAAAATGATATTTGGAAATTTCGTCAATGGTTTCTTGAAAGTCATACTGAAGAACCCGAGGTTCTTCACTACTTCTCGGAATTTCTCAGTAATTTTGACACTGTAATACACTTTAACGGTGCAACATTTGACATACCCTACTTGAACAAAAAATTTGCACGTTATAAACAACCTACGCCTTTTGACAGGCTCGAATCAATTGATATTTACAAATTAATATCTCCCTGCAAAAAATTCCTTCCAATTGACAGCTTAAAACAAAAGGCCTGTGAAGAATTTCTTGGTTTGCACCGCGAAGACCCGTTTTCGGGCGGAGAACTTATCGAAATATATAAAGCATATACCGAAACTTTCGATAAGAAGCTTCTTAAAGTTTTGCTTTTACATAACCACGAAGATTTGACCGGTATGCTCTCCATTCTCCCTATGCTTGCATATACACGCTTTTTCGATGTAAAACCAAACTTTTTAAACAGTTCGTTGCACAACTATGTCGCATCGGATTCCAAAGAAGCCACAGAACTTTTCCTTGAATTCAAACTTCCGTTTTGTATTCCTGTACCCTTTAAACATAATATTAAAAACAATATACTGCTTTCTGTTTCTTCAGACTGTATAAAGCTAAGGATTCCAGTATATTCAGGAGAATTAAAGTATTATTATCCCAACTATAAAGAATATTTTTATCTTCCAATGGAGGACTTTGCAATACATAAAAGTGTTGCCCAATTCGTTGATAAAGAATTTCGCCAAAAAGCAACCGCTAGCAACTGTTATTCCAAAAAGGTAGGCAACTTCATTCAAATAAGCGCAAAATGTACAAAGAATTTTTCCACATTTCCTATTTTCAAGGATTCTTATGATGCAACAACAGCATATCTGGAATTACCGGATAATAATGCAAATCCAGAGTTTTTTATCTCATATTATGATTTGTTACTCAAAATGTTTTAAATAGCAACAAAACAAAAAGGACTGTGCATACATAACTGTTGCACAGTCCCTTTATTGTTATTTAACTTTCTTATAAAAAAATGATTTATATGTCTCGTAGTCCATATCACGATGATGTATTATCTGCTCGGTACTTCCGATAAATAAAACACCGCCCACTCTAAGACTCTTACTGAACCTCTTATAAATCTCTGCCTTGGCTTCTTCTGTAAAGTAAATAAGAACATTTCTGCACACAATCAAATCACAATCCGCTGGATAAGCATCCTTAAGTAAATCATGCTGTTTAAACTGTACACATCTCTTAATCTCATCAGATACCTTATATGAACTTCCGATCTGTGTGAAATACTTTGTCTTATACTCTGCCGGAAGCCCCGCAAGACTCTTCTCATTATAAAGACCAAGCTTCGCTTTTTCAAGAACCTGCTTGTCAATATCCGTCGCAATAATGCTTACATTGGACAAGCCAACCATCTTACCGAGAACCATAGCCAAAGAATACGGTTCG
>SVEG01000022.1 GCA_015057505.1 Lachnospiraceae bacterium | reverse complement strand
TATAAACCGCTGCCGCCGCCTTCACATCCTCATCCTCACTAACCCTCGCAAGTGCCACCGCCAGAGAACGCTCTTTAAGCCGATCCTGCACTATGGTTCTGCCAGCCGTCTCATCCTCCAAAAGCTCTTCTATATCCCTCCATGCTTCCGTATACGCAGAGGCAGGCCACGGGTTCGCTTTATTGTCAAGATATACAAGCTGAACTATATTAAAAGCCAGTAACACTACAATAAAAAGTAGTGTTGATTTATTTACGAAGACTTTATATAATTCCTGTTTTATCACTCACTAACATCCCCTTTAATGTCCTTATCTATCATTCAAACACTTCTGAACATTCAACGGCAACAGGATGCTCATCCCATCTTCCTATAAATATATCATTCTGCTCGTCATAACTCACCAATCTATATTCTCTACCCTTTTCCGTAATATCTACCAACTCATCTGTTGCAAGATTATAGAAATAATACTTTACTTGTGTCATATCCAGATCTTTTATATCACCTTTAAATACTGTATAAAAAATCCCATTGCCCGATGACTTTACAATCCCAAGAAATTCATCATCCTTAAATGTTATGAGCGGTGTATCCTCGTCTGAAACCATACTGCTAATTCCTATTTCATATTTAGCATAAACGTTATGAAGATAAATATAATGCTCGTCATTATAAACGCTCACGCATCTATGTTCTTTATGTTTACTACTATCAATTATAACAGTTTCCTCCAAAGTATTCAGATTAACCCTTTTTAAATAATCTCCTTCACTACCGTCAATATGCAAATACACCGCAGTATCTGTTACTTCCACTACGTTATTAAGCAGTTCCTTGTCCATATCTAAAATCACTCTATATGTTCCCTTCAACAAATCAAACTCTATAAGTTGATTTGTTGAATTAATATCTCCATTTATTTCGTCCACCTCTTTTATAACTGCTGTATAATACATCTTATCGTTATAAAATGTATAATAAGACAAATCAAGCGAAAATGGGAACGAAGCAATTTCAACTCTTCCCGAACCATCTGCATCCATTTTATATACCTTATGTGCAAACAAACCGTCATACACAAAAAGATAAATATTTCCTTCATAATAAGCCATTCTATTTTTTTCTACATAAGTAGCTGCCATACATGTCGGATCCGGTTTATCGACCGATGCAGGGATATGTAAACAATTAGGATCATAACAAAAAATCATGTCTTCACCTGTATTTGGGATTATATAATGAATCATATTATCTTTTCCAATATAAAATGTTCCATCATCAGACACTGAGTATATCTGATAGTTTTTTAAATATCTCTTTTCCTCTAATGTTACTTCAAAACTATCCTGCTCTTCTTTACAAGCCGTTAATACAAATGCAAAAAACAATACGACAAAAACACTTAATATTTTTTTCATATACCCTCCACTACTGCAACACTTGTAATTGCTTGTTATATGCATCAATTATCTGCTCAATCCCAGCTTCCTTAAGTCTTTTATCTAATTCAGCTATTGCAGCTTCTACATCTTCATAAGTTCCCGTAAGTAAACCTGTCTCATATTCCTCATATATAGTCAGTAATACCTTCAATTGTTCTAAATAAGGCGTCCTGTCCATTGAATATGCCGGATTATACTCATAATTCTTTGCAAGTTCTTTATAATATCCGAGTTTATCATCAGGTTCGAGAAATTCCGAAAGTGTTATATTGGGATTTATAATCATAAATTTATCTCCCATACCGTGATATTCATTTGGTAATTCTATTACTTTGCCATCCTGATATACATAATGTTCTCCCTCTATACCGTATAAAAGCAAATTACTAAGTTCCTCCTCCGTCTGTATGAGCGCAATCAAATCTAACGCTTCTTTTTGGTATTTTGACCATGTCGTAACTCCATAAACAAGACTCTCTCTTGTCGGATAATACCCATACCATATATCTCCCCGAATCACTTCGTATATTCTGTCTACAGCATAATAAGCTGATAATTTAATCTTATTACCTACCATATTAGCATCTTTTATATTATTAAACCAAAATATAAAATTACCCTCAGCTACAATTTCTTGTATACCAAGTCCAATGTAATCAGATATTTTCAACCATCCTTTTTTATTATATTCCTGAAGCTTTTTACACATTGTCATAAATTCTTCATCTGCAGCAGGATATAACGCCTTCCAACTACCATCAAAATCTTTTTTCCCATATATGCCATATCCCATATCACAATATCCAAGCATTCTAAACAATGCATCCTTTGAAGCAAATATCTCAATAACATCTGCATTTAACTGTTCCTGAACATTGACTTCCGACAAAATATCTCCTATTTCATAAAAAGAAAAACCTTCTTGTACATTCAAATCTAATTCCTTTGCCAATCCTTTATTACACACCAAAGCATACCGATTAGTCGCTGTACAAAATGGAGCATATCCAAAAATCTCCCCATCTTTCTTTAACATTTCCCATATAACCTCAGGATATGATGAATACATTTTTTGTCCCAACTCAGTTTCTTCCATATATTCTTTTAACCCTATAAAGTATCCTTCTTTTATAAGTGTACTATATTTTGCAGGTGTCATAGCCATTAATATATCTGCTTGTTGCCCCAACACCTTTATGTCTGAAACAAAATCATAATATGTATATCCATATTTATCTGCTATAATATCACCACTTATAAACTCAACAACAAAGTCACAACCATATTTACTTACAAGCAGCTCGTTAAATTTTGTTACAACATCAGGATCAAGATTGGCAATTGCTACATCACCACATACAAAAATTAAAGATTTTGATATACCAAACTTATCTGCATCACCTGCACCCAGATGCATTATACTTCTTTCTAAACCTCTTACACCATCTATACCATGCATAGTTGTTTGCCACGTATTGCTTTTTGCTACTTTTCCGCATCCAGAAAAACACACAATTACAACCAACACACAAATAATCAACCGTATTTTCCTCATTATCATCCTCTTCTTTCGTTATTGCAATTCATTCAGTTGCTTGTTATACGCATCAATTATCTGCTCAATCCCCGCTTCCTTAAGTCTTTTATCCAATTCAGCTATTGTAGCTTCTACATCTTCATAAGTTCCCGCAAGTAAACCTGTCTCATATTCCTCATATATAGCCAGTAATGCCTTCAATTGTTCTAAATAAGGCGTTCTGTCCATTGAATATACAATGTTATATTTATAATTTTCTGCAAGTTCTTTATAATATCCAAGCTTATCATCCGGTTCAAGGAATTCCGAAAATGTTATATTGGGATTCTCGACCGACCGATCACCTAATGCAAACTTTTCACTTGGTAATTTAACCACCTCTCTGTCCTCATATGCATAATGTTCTCCTTCAATCCCGTACGCAAGCAAATTACTGAGTTTTGGCTCTGTCTGTATTAGTGAAATAAGCTTTAATGCATCTTCCTGATATTCCGACCATGTAGTTACACCATAAACTACACTTTCCTGAAGTTGATAATGTACATACCATACATCTCCAACAACAACTTCGTGTATTCCGTCCAATGAATTACCTGATATTTTAATCCTATTTCCAACCATATCTCCCTGTTCAACTACTGAATTATAAAATAGAAACTTCCCTTCAGCAGCCGCATCCTTCGTCTCTTTTTTTGCGTAATTGGCCTGTACCATCCACCCCTTCTTGTTATATTCACGTATTGTTTTACATACCTTTATAAACTCTTCATCCGAAGCGGGATATATTGCTTGTAACTTACCGTCTTTATTCTCCTTTGCATATATACCATACCCCAAATCACAATATCCAAGCATATTCGTCCATACATATGTATCATAGTATATTGGAATAATATCCGTCATAACACCGTTTTGTTCAGAAGCTTCTATTTTTGATAATATATTACCTATATCATAAAAGGAAAATCCTTCCTGTATATTCAACCCTAATTTTTCTGCCAATTCTTTATTACACACCAATGTATACCGACGTGCCGGTGACTTAAGAGGTGTATATCCGTATATCTCACCATCTCTTTCCACCATTTTCCACATAATTTCCGGATAAGATGCATACATTTTTCGTCCTAACTCTGTAGTTTCCAGATACTTTTTCCATCCAATGTAATATCCTTCTTCTATAAGTCGGCTATAGCTTGCCGGTGACGCTGACATCAGTATATCTACATGTTGTCCTAATCTCTTTATATCTGAAGTATAATCGTAATACGTATACCCATATTTATCATCTATTATATCTCCGCCTATAAATTCAACAACAAAATCACACCCATACTCATTCACAAGAAGCTCGTTAAACCTCGTTATAACGGCCTCGTCACAAAACCACACATCTCTTTCCATACACACAAAAGTTATTGTTTTTGATACCCCTAACTTTTCAATGCTTTCTTCACCCACTCGATATTTACTTCTTGATATTCCCCTTTTTTCATCAGGAATGTATGGAGTTGTTTTCTCTGTAGTTGTTATTTTCGGAACAGTTGTTGTCTCTGCAACAGACTCTGTTTCTGATGTATTTTCGATATTCATTGTAGGAGTCTCATATGGTGTTGTTCCATCTCCAGTACTATTACACCCACTAAAACATAAAATAACTGTACAGATACAAATAAGCTTAATTTTTCTTTTCATTTTTCTTCCCTCCATTAATACAAATTCCTACACTATTTGCACCGCCCGCTAAAATGCGAACGGTGCATGCTCTATCAATCCCTATGATATGCTGTTAACGTACAATCATCCGAATAAGAAGTCACCATATTTGTCACTTCAGCTTCATGCTCAGAAACAATTTTAAAACCTTCATACTTCGCGGTATTGATTCCTGCAAGCATCACAGACACATCAACACGATCCTCTCCATAGCCCCGTCTACTATCTAATCCCGAACCACCACCAACAGCCAAACGCTCTAAAATATCATCTTCACTTATATTATCGGCATAATATGAATCTATAATATATAAATCAGCGGAAACATATGTATATGCCCAATCAGCAGTACTATCTACATAGACTGTTGTAGCCGCATCCCCGAATGAACTTCCACAATACGCATCATAATAAACATAATAATCATAAAATTGTGAAAGAGTTGTACTATAATAATCACTTCCCGCCATTACCATGCTTGTACTTCCTAATACCATAGCAATTGCTAAAACAAATCCTAATAATTTTCTTTTGTTCATAGACTTCACTTCTCCTTATCTGTGTTTTTTGTCTCACTGTAAAAATTCCTAAATGCTATCCCGACAATTCAAACTCAAAAAAATTTCCCATAAGATATCCCCCTTCCTATTTACACCTGACAGATTATGTGCTATACTCCTCTTCGCACTGTCTATCTGTGCACTATTTCTCGAGGCTTTCGCTCTTACCTCACAATGTTCGGGCGAAAGTCTCTTTTTATATGCAACCGATTAATATTATGAAATCGGCTGGATATATCATTCTTTTACATTTATCTCCTTTCCTTATGTATTATTTTAAGATTATCCCATGTTACTTGATGTAATATGGCTTTATACAGTACATACAAGAATATAGACAGAAGTATTACTACATATAAAGCTATCTCCAATAACAAATTATACCTTTCAACAATGTTGTTCCTGAATTGACTACTTTTGTTCCTTAATTGTATTTACAAACTCTTTTGCGCACATTCTTTTACCAAATGGAAATAGCTTTCAAAAATATTTTTTAATCCGACTTTTGCACCCTTGTTTAACTTAATTTTTATACCATTGTCTAATACAACATATTCCGTAACCGCTCTGACATGCTCTAAGTTTACAAGATATTTTCTGCCCGCTCTTGCAAAAGGCAGATCTACTTTGTTTTCAAATTGTATAAGACTTCCTCTTAAACATTCATTGTTACCGCTTGTATAACACAATACTATGTATGGCTTATCAACCTCAATATAAATAATATCGTTTACTCTCACTGTCTTCTTGTCATCCAGCAAGATTCTTTTTCATCTTTTTCGAAAAAAATATTTCATTATATATAACGCACGAAATAGCAAAATCACTACAAAAAAAAATTTCTAAATACTATTTTTTTGTATCAAATGCATTTTTTTATAAAGCCAAAGTCCTTGTACATGCGCTTATTATATCATAATATAATACAAAACAAAATATTATTGTAATATTTTTTAAAAAACGGTTCTAAACTTTACATTGGAGTAAGGTTTAGAACCGTTCTCTTTTTAAGGAAAAAATAGGCATAGGGTTTCAATTCCTATATAATTAATTCACCACAAACTATCATACAGAAAGGTTTGAAACTTATGCCTACTACTAATTCTACCGCAAAACTCTTCGAATTGGAAGATATTATTTTACACAACATTGAATCTAACAACACAGAAGTTCATGTTTTCTTTTCTCTCCATAGAAAGACCCATGTATGTCCACACTGTGCAGCTATAACCGATAAAGTTCATGATTACAGAACTTCTGTCATTAAAGATATTCCTTTTATGGGAAAGAAGACTTTTCTTTATTATCGCAAAAGACGCTACCATTGCCCGTACTGCAAGAAACATTTTTATGAAAACTTTTCTCTGCTTCCTAAATTCTGTCGCATCACAACCAGACTGGCCTTTTATTCCATTCACCTTTTAGGTAACAGACATAGCATTCAGTCTATTTCTGCTCTTTTAGGTGTTTCAAACTCATTCGTTTTTAGACGCATGAAGGATGTTTCTTTTCCGAAACCGGCTCGTCTTCCCGAAGTATTATTCATTGATGAATTTCGTGGAAATGCCGGCGGCCAGAAATACCAAGCCATTCTTACAGGCGCCAAAAAACATCGGCTTTTTGATATATTACCAACGCGTTCACAAACTGATTTAATGCTGTATTTACAAGGCTTCCCTAATAAAAAGGATGTAAAATATTTTGTTACTGACATGAACAACGTTTACAAAGAACTGGCTCGTGAATACTTTCCAAACTCAACCATATTTGTTGATAAATTCCATGTGGTCATATATGTAACCCGGACTCTGAAAAATGTACGAAAACGGATTCAAAAGGATCTTCATCCGTCTAAACGAAAGTATTTTAAACGAAGTAGAAGGCTTCTGCTTACTCACAAGCGAAAGCTTAATGAAGAGAGTCTGCAGGCTCTGAAAATCATGTTCCTACACTCCTCTGACCTGGCAACCGCATATCATTTAAAAGAACTCTTTTATGATTTTATAGAGTCAAAAAATCGGGAAGAAGCCGCAAAAAAGCTTAAATTCTTCATTCTTGCCACTCAATCCGGCAACTTAAAAGAATTTCAGGCATGCCTCACCATGCTTGGCAACTGATCTAAGTACATCTTAAATTCTTTTGAATGTAAATATACTAACGGATACACCGATGGAACAAACAATGCCATTAAGGTAATTAAACGTAATGCTTTTGGATATCGTAACTTTAATAACTTTAGGAATCGAATTTTTCTATCCTTAACATAAACAGAGACAGGAAAACTTTCCTGTCTCTGAAAATAAACTTTTACCCCAACTCTTGACTAAGAGCCATAAAACATGGGCTGCACTTACGTGCAGCCCACATCATCATTACAATATTAAATTAACGGGCAGAGCCTCAAAAAAACTACTCTGCAAGTTTTACAAGGTGCTCGTACTTCTTAGCAGCATCCTTCTCAGCCTTAGCAAAGAGTTCTGCAGCTCTCTCCGGATTAGCACGAAGAAGTGAGTTGTAACGAACTTCGTTCTTGATGAAATCCTGGTAGTTAAGTGTAGGAGCCTTAGAATCTAACTGGAACGGATTCTTGCCTTCTTCTGCTAAACGAGGATCGAAGCGGAACAAATGCCAGTAACCTGACTGAACTGCGTTCTTCTCTTCTGTCTGAGCATTCTTCATACCACCCTTGATACCATGGTTGATACAAGGAGCGTATGCGATGATAAGTGAAGGTCCCGGATAAGCTTCTGCTTCTGCGATTGCCTTAACACACTGGTTGTAATCAGCACCCTGTGCGATCTGAGCAACGTATACATAGCCGTAGCTCATAGCGATTGCAGCGAGGTCTTTCTTCTTAACATCCTTACCTGCAGCAGCGAACTGTGCAATAGCACCTGTAGGTGTAGCCTTTGAAGACTGTCCACCTGTATTTGAATATACCTCTGTATCGAATACGAAGATATTAACATCCTGGTTAGATGCAAGTACGTGGTCAACACCACCGAAACCGATATCATATGCCCAACCGTCACCACCGAAGATCCACTGTGACTTCTTAGCTGCGAAATCTTTGTTCTTTAAGATGTATGCTCTGTCTGCATTGTCGCAATCGCAAGCTTCCAAAGCAGCAATCATCTTCTTGGTAGCAGGTCCGTTAAGTGTTGAAGAATCGATTGTCTCGATGTACTCTGTAAGAGCAGCCTTAACGTCTTCCTTCTCAGCAACCTCAAGTAAGTTCTTAGCAGCCGCTACAACACGGTTACGAAGAGCCTTCTGAGCCATCTGCATACCAAAACCGTACTCTGCGTTATCCTCGAACAATGAGTTAGCCCAAGCCGGTCCCTTGCCTTCTTTATTCTTGGTGTAAGGGTTAGAAGGTGATGAACCGCCCCAGATTGATGAACAACCCGTAGCATTGGAGATATACATTCTGTCACCGAATAACTGTGTGATTAACTTAGCATAAGGTGTCTCACCACAACCTGCACAAGCGCCTGAGAACTCAAGGAGCGGCTGGTTGAACTGGCTTCCCTTAGGTGTTGTTGCCTTGAATTTCTCAAGAACATCAACAGGTGTGTCAACTGTTACACCGTAATCAAACATCTTCTGAGCATCAAGTGTTGTCTCAAGTCCAACCATTGTAAGAGCCTTTGTACCCTTAACTTCAGGACAAACGTTAACACATGAGCCACATCCTGTACAGTCAAGAACTGATACAGTCATAGCAAACTTCTTATCTGCTACACCCTTAAGATCTGCCATCTTAGCGCCTTCAGGAGCATTAGCAGCTGCCTCAGCTGTCATAGCTACCGGACGGATAGCAGCGTGAGGACATACATATGCACAGAGGTTACACTGTAAACATGCATCCGGATTCCATGAAGGAACATCGATTGCAACACCACGCTTCTCGTATGCAGCTGAACCTGAAGGTGTAGAACCATCTACATAATCAAGGAAAGCTGATACAGGCAAGCTGTTACCATCCTGCATATTAATCTTAGCCTGAACGCCGTTAACATACTTAAGAACGTCTTCTGTACCTACTGTAGCCTTTGTTGTAAGGTCTTCATCCTGAGCGTTAGCCCATTCAGCGGGAACCTTAATCTCAACGACACCTTCAACACCACGATCGATAGCTGTGTGGTTCATCTTAACGATGTCCTCACCCTTCTTTGAGTAAGAAGCTGTAGCAGCATCCTTCATGTATTTAACTGCATCGTCAATCGGAATAATATTAGCAAGCTTGAAGAAAGCTGCCTGGAGGATTGTATTGATACGTCCGCCAAGTCCTACTTCCTTACCAATCTTGATACCGTCGATTGTATAGAACTTAATATTGTGCTGAGCCATGTAACGCTTAGCCTGTCCGGGCAAGTGCTTCTCAAGCTCTTCCATATCCCATGAACAGTTAAGAAGGAATGTACCGCCGTCCTTCAAATCCTGTACCATGTTGTATTTTCTTACGTAAGCAGGTGTATGACATGCTACAAAATCAGCCTGGTTGATTAAGTATGTAGACTTAATCTTCTTATCGCCGAAACGTAAGTGTGAAATTGTAACACCACCTGACTTCTTAGAGTCATAATCAAAATATGCCTGAGCATACTTGTCTGTGTGGTCACCGATAATCTTGATAGAGTTCTTGTTAGCACCAACTGTACCGTCTGCACCAAGACCCCAGAACTTACAAGCTGTTGTTCCGTCGGGAGCTGTAACAGGGTTCTCCTTGATATCAAGTGAAAGGTTTGTTACATCATCAACGATACCGATTGTAAATTTAGCCTTCTCTGTGTTATTGAATACAGAAATAATCTGTGCAGGAGTTGTATCCTTTGAACCAAGTCCGTAACGTCCTGAGTATACAGGAATATCGTTGAACTTTGTGCCCTTAAGTGCAGCAACAACGTCAAGGTATAACGGCTCTCCGAGAGCACCCGGCTCTTTTGTTCTGTCAAGAACACTGATTCTCTTAACAGTAGCAGGGATAGCATCGATTAAGTGCTTAGCTGAGAAAGGTCTGTAAAGACGAACTTTGATAACGCCGACCTTCTCACCGCGAGCCAATAAGAAATCGATTGTCTCATCAATTGTATCACAAACTGAACCCATAGCAACGATTACGCTCTCTGCATCAGCAGCACCGTAGTAGTTGAATAACTTGTAATCTGTTCCGATCTTAGCATTAACCTTGTCCATATACATCTGAGCAATCTCAGGAACTGCATCATAGTACTTGTTACAAGCTTCTCTTGCCTGGAAGAAGATATCAGGGTTCTGAGCTGTACCTCTCTGGATAGGATGCTCGGGGTTAAGTGCATTAGCACGGAAAGCTTCTACTGCTTCCATGTTGCACATCTCTGCTAAATCATCATAGTCCCAGATTTCGATCTTCTGAAGCTCGTGTGATGTACGGAAACCATCAAAGAAGTGCATGAAAGGAACTTTACCTTCAATAGCTGTCAAGTGAGCTACTGCACCTAAATCCATAACCTCCTGTACATTACTTGAACAGAGCATAGCGAAACCTGTCTGACGACATGCATAAATATCAGAATGATCTCCGAAGATTGATAATGCATGGCTTGCTAAAGCACGTGCTGTTACGTTAATAACGCCCGGTAATAACTCACCTGCGATCTTATACATGTTCGGGATCATGAGTAATAAGCCCTGTGATGCTGTATAAGTTGTTGTTAAAGCACCTGCCTGTAATGAACCGTGAACAGCACCTGCTGCACCGGCCTCAGACTGCATCTCAGACAATAATACTGTGTGTCCGAAGATGTTCTTTCTTCCCTGTGTAGACCACATATCTGTGTAGTCAGCCATAGGTGAAGAAGGTGTGATGGGATAGATAGCTGCAACATCAGTAAACGCATATGACACATGAGCTGCGGCTGTATTTCCATCCATGGTTTTCATTTTTCTTGCCATCTTAATTCCTCCTATATAAATTAAATAAAATAAACTATTAAAACGACCACTATACATTCTAATACATTTTTGTCAATAATTCAATGACAAATATATGAAAAATCGATTTAAAAATCAATATTTCTTGGTTCCCTTATCACTTATTATCCATTTTACGAGTGCATCCCTTGTAACAGGACTCTTTGAGAATGTATAAGCCGCCATAAAACGCTCCTTTGCCTGCTCCATTTTCTTAAGGTCATTGCCGTGAAGTACGGCAACCGTCTCCCCTTTTTCAACGGCATCACCGATTTTTTTCTTGATAACGACACCGACCGACAAATCAATGTCGCTCTCCTTGGTCTCACGACCCCCTCCGAGAATAAGTGATACAACTCCAATCTCATCAGTCTCAATTTTTTCGACAAAGCCGTCTTCCTGCGCCTTTATCTCCATGACGATACTTGCCTTCGGAAGAAGGTCCTGATTGCGCACTGCCTCCGGGTTGCCTCCCTGTGCCTCAACGAACTCTTCGAGCTTCTTAAGCGCACTGCCGTCTTCTATCGTCTTATAAAGTGCCGCTCTTGCTTTCTCTTCATCCGTAAAACGTTTAACGCCAAGAAGCATATAAGTTCCGAGCACAACCGCAAGTTCAAGTAAATCCGCAGGACCTTCACCCTTAAGGGTGTCTATAGCTTCCTTAACCTCGAGTGCATTGCCGACAGCAAATCCAAGCGGCTGGTTCATATCTGAAATAATCGCAACTGTGTTACGTCCTGCGCCTGTTCCAATCTGAACCATCTCCCTTGCAAGCGCAACGGCATCCGCTTCCGTCTTCATAAATGCACCGTTGCCCGTCTTGACGTCAAGCACTATCGCATCACTTCCGGAAGCCAGTTTTTTGCTCATGATACTGCTTGCTATAAGTGAAATATTATCAACCGTTGCGGTAACATCCCTAAGCGCATAAAGCTTCTTATCTGCAGGTGCAAGATTTGCTGTCTGTCCTGCAATCGCAATTTTAATTCTATTAACATTTTCTATGAATTTCTCCGTAGTAAGCGAAGTTGAAAATCCCGGAAAGCTCTCAAGCTTATCAATTGTTCCGCCGGTATGTCCGAGACCTCTTCCCGACATCTTGGCAACGGGCACGCCGAGTGCCGCAACCATGGGTCCGAGCACGAGTGAAATCTTGTCACCGACACCGCCGGTACTATGCTTGTCCGCCTTAAGACCGTCAATAGACGACAAATCCATCATGTCGCCGCTCTCCGCCATCGCCATCGTAAGATTAACGGTCTCCTCTTCCGTCATTCCCTTAAAATATACTGCCATCATAAATGCAGACATCTGATAGTCCGGTATATTGCCGTTTGTGTACTCATTTATCATATAAAAAATCTCTTCTTTTGTAAGAGCTCCGCCGTTACGCTTTTTCATAATCAGGTCATACATTCTCATAATATTCACCTCTAACGCAAAATTCTTGTAAGACAACTTCTGCCTGCAGGAATACCTTTTTTAAGACCGAGATACTTGCCGACTGTCTGTCCTATGTTGGCAAAAGTCTTGCCCGTTCTTAAGTTCACATTCTCCTTAAGCAGCTTGCCGTAATAAAGCACCGGTACATATTCTCTTGAATGATCCGTGCTCTCCGTTGTCGGGTCACAGCCATGGTCCGCAGTTATAATTAAAATGTCTTCACTTTTAAGTCTGTCCATAATCTCGGAAAGTCTTGCATCAAATGCCTCGACGCATCCTGCGTAACCCTCCACATCATTCCTGTGACCATATACCATGTCTGTCTCAACAAGATTAGTGAAAATCAGTCCGTTCTCTGCTTTATCCATATACTCAAGCGTCTTATCGATTCCGTCGTTGTTGTCCTTAGTATGCACCGCTTCGGTAATTCCTTCACCGCAGAAAATATCTTCTATCTTGCCGACTGCATACACGGGAACACCTGCATCCGTAAGTCTTGTAAGCAAACTATATTTTGGCGGAACAAGCGAAAAATCACGTCTGTTTGATGTACGCGTAAAATCCGCCGCACTCTTACCGACAAACGGTCTTGCTATAACTCGTCCGACAGCATGCTCACCCGTAAGAATCTCCCTTGCTGCTTCGCAGATTTCATACAGACGCGGTACAGGAATAACCTCCTCGTGTGCCGCAATCTGAAATACGCTGTCAGCAGAGGTGTATACTATTGGCTTACCTGTTCTCATATGCTCCTCGCCGAGTCTCTTAATTATCTCCGTACCCGAAGCCACACAGTTCGCAAGAACACCGTCTATCTTTGCCGCCTTGCAAAATGCGTCTATGACCTCCTTCGGGAAACCGTCGGGATATGTCGGGGCAGGATTCTCTGACACAACACCTACCATCTCCCAGTGGCCGGTTGTAGTATCTTTGCCCTGCGAAATCTCAGCAAGTCTTCCGTAACAACCAATCGGCGCCTTCACAGGCTTAATATTTTTCATTCCATCGATATTGCCAAGGCCAAGCTTTCTCATATTATCAAGCGCCATGGGACGCATCTTCGCTATGTTGCCAAGCGTGTTACTTCCCACGTCACCGTATTTATCCGCATCCGGCAATTCCCCCATGCCTACGCTGTCAAGTACAATCCATATTACTCTTCTCATAATCACAGCCATTCCCTTCTCTTGTTTACAAATATACTCGCAAACACGTGCTTCGCGCTCTCTTGTCTGCTTTTCTTGGGCAGAGCCTCGAAAATCCTACGGCTTTTCTCGGTCGCTTCGCTCGCCAAATAGTTGCAGAGTCAGATAACTGAGCAAGCTCATCATCTGATTCTGCAACTATTTTTCTCTGCCCTTATCGGACATTATATCATAAATATATGCAAAATTAAATCTTGAAACTACCACAAAATAAAAAAAGTGTCTTAGAACTATAACAAATTCTAAGACACTACACAATTAACAATTCCCCTTAGGTTACTTTATAATATTTATAATCAGTAATATCATCAATCCAATCGGGACTCTCAATTGATACTGTAGCTATATCTCCATCCAGCGTTATTCTTCCGTCAACACTTAAATCGTATTCGTAAACGTAGAACACAATCCCTTGTGCAGTAAAATGTCCTTCCACATCAAATGATGCAATCCTTGGTATAACAATTTGAAGTTGGCATCTTTCAGCATCATCTTCTTTTATCTGAATTTCGAGATTAACTTCTCCCGTGGCTGAATCCTTATACTTTCCAACATACATGCTTTTTTCCTCGTCCGTCAGTTTTCTACGCGACTCAAACGGTATATCTGATACTTTACGGTATTTATATTCCGTAATACCATCAATCCAATCGGGGCTTGTAATCGTCACCGTGGCAATATCATCCTCAAAAGTAATTTTCCCGTATACAACCCAGTCTTCATCTTTCTCCTTAAACTCAATACCATACTCCGTCATCTGCCCTGTACAGTATAACGTAGTAATTCTGAAAATACCGATTTCGATATTATATGTTCCGTCATCATTCTTCTGAATTTGAAGATTGGGCTCATCCGTATCAAAACTATAGTACTCTCCCTCGTACGAAACTTCTACTTGTTCCATACTATTTCCGGTCGTCACGGCATCCTCACTATGAGTCGTTGTCTCCTGTGCGTCCTCGCCCGCACAGGCAGTTATCGAAAGAACTGCTACCATGCTAAGCATTAATACTAATTTTTTCATTACTTTACTCCTCTCAATTATGTACTCCCTAAAAATATTACTAATTTGCTTTTCCCACAAACAACACTTATATTCTATCACTATGCAAAATATTAGCAATCATACTAAAGTAATAAGTTCTTGTGGAAATTTTATTTTTTTATGATATACTATTTCTAGCATAAATATTTATTACAAACAGAAAAGAGGAAACAACATGAAATTATGGGGCGGACGCTTCACTAAAGAAACTAATCAGCTCGTACATAACTTTAATGCATCCTTATCCTTTGACAGAAAGTTTTACCGTCAGGATATTGAGGGTAGCATCGCTCACGTAACGATGCTTGCAAAACAGCAGATACTTACAGACGCAGAACGCGACGAGATTATTAAGGGACTTAAAGGAATTTTATCTGATATCGATAATGATATTCTTGATTTAGACAATTCTGAACACGAGGATATTCACAGCTTCGTTGAGGCGCACCTTATCGAGAGAATCGGCAATGTCGGCAAGAAGCTTCATACAGGCAGAAGCCGTAATGACCAGGTTGCTCTTGACATGAAGCTATATACAAGAGATGAGCTTAAAGAAACTGACGCTTTACTTAAGGATTTGCTAGAGACTATTCTTAAGATAATGGACGAGAACACAGAGACTTACATGCCCGGTTTTACTCATCTTCAGAAGGCTCAGCCTATTACACTCGCACATCATATGGGCGCATATTTTGAGATGTTTAAACGTGACCGTTCAAGAATCGCAGACATTATTAAGAGAATGAATACTTCTCCCATCGGTTCGGGAGCACTTGCAGGCACTACATATCCGCTTGACCGCGAATATACCGCTTCTCTCCTTAACTTTGACTGCGCTACTTTAAACAGCATGGATTCGGTTGCCGACAGAGATTATCTTATCGAGATGCTTTCTGCTTTTTCAACGATTATGATGCACTTAAGCCGTTTCTGCGAGGAATTTATTATCTGGAATTCCAATGAATATCGTTTTATTGAGCTTGATGACGCTTACAGTACAGGAAGCTCTATCATGCCCCAGAAGAAGAATCCTGATATTGCAGAGCTTGTAAGAGGTAAGACAGGCCGTGTGTACGGTGCGCTTGTTTCTCTTCTCACTACCATGAAGGGACTTCCTCTCGCTTACAACAAAGATATGCAGGAAGACAAGGAATTTACCTTTGATGCCATAGATACAACAAAGGGTTGCATCAAACTTTTCACCGGAATGCTTGCTACAACACATTTTAACAAGGACGTTATGGAAGAAAGCGCAAAGAACGGTTTCACTAACGCTACAGATGTTGCAGACTACCTTGTTAACCACGGCGTACCGTTCAGAGATGCACACGGCATCGTAGGTCAGCTTGTTCTTATGTGCATCGAAAAGGATATTCCGCTTGACAAGCTTCCGCTTGACGAATATAAGAAGATTTGTCCCGCATTCGAAGAGGATATCTACGAAGCAATTTCAATACGCACTTGCGTTGAAAAACGTGTAACCATCGGTGCTCCCGGCAAGGATGCCATGAAGAAGGTTATTGCTATTTATAAAGATTACTTGAAGTAAAAAATAACGGTGTAAAGTCTGATAACTTAGTAAAAGACTTTACACCGTTTTTATTTAATGTTAGTTGCTACAATTCTTATGAATTCTTCATATGAACATCGAGCTGATTGAAAGGTATCTCAATTCCGTTAGCATCAAATGTAAGCTTAACTTCCTCAAGAATCTCCCACTTCTCTGTCCAGTAATCTGCGCCGTTAACCCAGCATCTGAAACCGATATCTACCGAGCTCTCACCAAGGTTGCCTACGAATACTGTAACATCCTCATCTTTAAGAACCTTTTCTCTCTTAGAAATAACATCTGTGATAAGCTTCTTTGCAAGCTTAATATCTGATGTATAACCGATTCCAACCGTAAAATCAAGACGACGTTTACCTTTTGCACTTACATTGGTAATACCTGAGTTAGAAAGTGAACCGTTAGGAATACAAACGCTCTTGTTATCAGGTGTAGCAAGTTTTGTATAGAAAATATCAATATCTTCAACAACGCCTTCAAGACCTGTTCCGCCGTCAACAATATAATCACCTACACGGAAAGGCTTAAGTACAAGAATAAGCACGCCGCCTGCAAAATTAGAAAGACTTCCCTGAAGTGCAAGACCGATTGCAAGACCCGCAGAACCGATAACAGTAATAAGTGATGCCGTATCAAAACCAACCTGCTTAGCAATTATAACAATCAAAATTGCATAAAGTGCAAGATTAATAAGTGACATCAAAAACTTTTCAACACCAAGGTCAAGTTCAACTTTGTCAAAAATCTTCTTAACAAGCTTATTAAGTAACTTGATAACCTTTCTTCCGATAAATAAAATAACTAAGGCAATGAGAATATCAATACCAAAGTTAATCGCCTTCTCGCCGAGGCTTTTAAGCATTTCTTCTGTAAATTCAGGCATAATAAAATCTCCTTTTCTTTTGAAAAAACTAACAGGGGAATTTCCCCTGTTAGTAAGTATAACTCTGTTTTTATTTTATTGCAACGGCAAAATTAATCCATTTTCATCAACAGTAGCATCAAAAGAAATATCCGCTATGTACTTAAAAAACTCTTGTTTTGTCTCTTCTGCCATCTCCTGAAGCTGGAATCCCGGCGAGTAAAACGGAACAAGTTGTGCCTTAGCTTCGTTCTCTTCACCAAGTGTAAGTTCAAGCATCATACCCTGCTTTATCGTATTACCAAAGATAAAATTACCAAGACTATACGCTATAATCTTGCCCTTATAATATGACACGCCCTGTACAACATGCGGATGGCTTCCTATTACCGCATCTGCACCTGCATCTATATACTGCTTTGCCATAGTCACCTGATACTTCTCTGGCGTCTCGTGATATTCAAGCCCCCAATGAACATATACAACCAAAAAGTCACATTCCGCATCAGCAATTTTAATCTCTTCAAGCAGTCTTGTCGGATCATATGTTGTAAACAGACCTGCCTTAATATCGGTAGCATTCCAATTGGTAACCGGAATTACTCTCGAAGCTGCGAGAAATCCTATCTTTTTGCCACCCTTTTCTATTATCTGCAAAGCCTTGGCACGTTCAAGATTCTCGCCGGCACCGACATATTTGACATCTGCATCATCAAGTGCCGTAAAAGTATCCATAAGAGCATCAAGGCCATAATCAAGCGCATGATTATTGGCAAGAGAAACAATATCTATCCCCAAATCGCCAAGAAGGTGTAGCCTGTCAAGAGATGTTCTAAATGTATACTCCTTATTCGGCATAGGCTCACCTCTGTCGCTGAACGGGAACTCATGATTCACCATAAAAATATCCGCCGTTTTCATCTTATCAAGCAAGCTTTCTACTGTAAGGCCCGTTATTTGCTTCTCACTCTTGTCGTACTGCCTGAGAATTGCTCCCGAAAGCAACAAATCACCCGCAAATAACAACGACACTTCCTTCGATTCTTCCACAACAGGTTCCTTCATCTTCTCCAAATCCGGTTCATCCTTAGGAAGCTCATCTCCTGTCTGAGAAGGATTTGCCTTAGATGCTTCACTGTCACCCGGACCATCATCCTCAACGCCCTTAAGACTTATATCCTTTGACTGTTCGGTCTCCTTCGTTCCCGACACATCTGCTTCACTGTTATCAAGCACTGTAACAGCATTACCTAAAGCATCCTGCTTCTCTTTCCACAAAAGGGCCGTCTGCTTCATACCTGCAACTTCATTATTCAGTTTTAGATACATGCCAAAGGACATTGCAAGCAGTCCCCACATGCAGCACATCGACGCAAGCCATATTACGACCGCCGTCTTTAGCCTTTTACTGACCTTCATTTATTAACCTCAAATTCCGTATTTGTCACATATATCATAAAAACCGCCGAAGGATACTCCGTCAAAATCGGCAATTACGAGTGTGTCCCAAACTTTATCATTTGTCTTATAATCGGTAGAATCCATAAATTCCTTATAAGCTGCCATAAAAGCATCCTGCCTGCGCTGTTCCAGCATAACCTTCTTATTCTTCTCGGTCTTATCTGCATCATAAGCACTTACGGACTTAAAAATATATCTTTCATTTCCAACAATAATTATATCACTTATTTCGCCTTCTTCAAGTGCAAAAACCATTGTTTCTGCTTCTTTGCTCATTTTCTCTTCAAGTTCTCCGCGGCAAATGTCAGCTTCCGTAACCTCGTCACCTGAAAACAGCTCCGCAAAAGTCGTATCATCCGATTCGTAAGACTCATCAAGCCTCACATACTGCACCGTAATAACCTTAGCTTCCGAATCGCTAATTTCCATATTAACAGTGGCTGCTATCTCATCAAATATAAGTCCGGATAACAGCCTTGCCCTAAATACACCTTCTATGTCCTGCTTCGTTATTCCAATCCCTTCAAGCAAGTTCTCATCAATGCTTTCATAAAGTTCATCGGTCGCATCAAATAATACCTTAAGCTGCTCCTCAGAAAGCTCTATGCCTTCGTTCTCTGCAAGTGCACTCATGCTTTCTCTCTGCAAAAGTTCACTGAGAGTATTATTCTTGACAAACTCCTCCATGGACATATTCTCAATCTGCATCTGCCAGACATCCTCACCAAAAATCTTCTCGTACTCTGCCTTGGCAATCAGAAGATAAACCGTCGCCTTCTGCTTATCGCAATCTCCGTAGTTCCCCATATCAAAAACAATCTCACGATTTACAGCTTCACCGAAAACAAACCGTGTATTTCCTATGGTACATCCCGAAAACAATACTATTATCAAAAGTACTGTCGGCAATACTAATTTAATCCTTCGCAATTTTCTAAACCTCAAGCACCATATATTTTCCGCACGGCAGGGCAAAAACCTCATCAGCCTCAAGTATATCTTCGTCAGACATACCCTCGCAGTCAATACCGCACTCATCCCAATACTCTCTTATATCTGCTGCATTATTAAGAACCACCGCAAAGCAATCCTCCAAAAACTCAATTGCTTCCTCAACGGTATCAGCAACCTTCTCTCCGAATACTCTCTCCTGCTCCTTAAGTAAAACCTCTGCACATTCCTGTTCGTAACCTTCCATAACTGCTAGTCCTCCTTATATTCTCTAAGCACTTTACAAATATCCGCAACCGGCAAACCGACCACGGTATTATAGTCGCCCTCAATACGCTCTATATACGCAGCACAAAGTCCCTGTATCGCGTACGCTCCTGCCTTATCCATGGGCTCTTTTGTATCAATATATGCACGTATCTCGTCATCATTCATAGAATAAAACCAAACTTTGGTTTCTTTTGAAAAAACTATCGTCTTGTCTTCTCTGCCCGGCTCTGTAAAAATCATCGTAACGCCTGTAATTACCGAATGTTCGCGTCCCTGCAATGCCTTAAGCATACGAAAAGCATCTTCTTCATTCTTAGGCTTACCCATAATAATATCGTCAAGCGCAACAACCGTATCTGAACCGATGATAAGCAACTGCTCAGACTGCTTATCAAGCTTGTCCGCAACATCCGCAGCCTTAAGATAAGACAGCTCCTCCACAACCTCAGAGGGCTTTGTCTTTGTTGTAATCTCTTCACAATCACTCGTTATTATATCAAACTCAAACCCAACCTGGGTAAGCAATTCCTTCCTCCTGGGAGAAGCACTTGCAAGAACAATTCTCCTATTTTTACACAATCCATTCACTTTTGGTATAACTCCTTAAAACATAACTTTTACATCATTTTCATTATAATTCTTTATATCTGCTTTTTGCAATTACTTTATGCAAAAATACTTGAAATATTTGTCGTTTTTCTTGTTTATTCCTCACTATAATGATAGAATATACCCTGTATTACAATATTATATTGATGGGAGATATGAATATGTTAAAAATTAAAAACCTTTCAAAAACTTACAAAAACGGCAAAAAGGCCGTAGACAATCTTACCCTTACAGTCAGTGCCGGAGATATTTACGGTTTTATCGGCCACAACGGTGCCGGCAAGACCACCACAATCCGTGCGGTTACCGGTGTTCTTGATTTTGAAGAAGGCGAAATCTTCATTGACGGCAAATCCGTAAAGCAGGACCCTATCGCATGCAAGTCAGTTACGGCTTATATTCCCGACAATCCTGACTTATACGACAATCTTACAGGCATCAAGTATCTTAACTTTATCAGGGATGTATTCAAGGTGCCTCAGAATGAAGCAGACGTATTAATCAAGAAATATGCTGATGCGTTTGAAATCACAGCCAACTTAGGCGACCTTATTTCATCGTATTCGCACGGTATGAAGCAGAAGCTTGCAATCATCTCTGCTTTCATCCATTCACCGAAGCTCCTTGTTCTTGATGAGCCTTTCGTAGGACTTGACCCCAAGGCCGCACTTGAACTTAAAAATATGATGCATGACCTCTGTGACAAGGGTGGAGCTATCTTCTTCTCCACACATGTTCTTGACACAGCCGAAAAATTATGTAACAAAATCGCAATAATAAAAGGCGGCAAGCTACTTGCTCACGGAATTACCGAAGAAATACTCGGCGACAGCTCCCTTGAAGAGGTATTCATGGAGGTGGTATCCAATGAGTAACTTTATAAACCTTACGAAGGTGCAGGTGCTCACGCTCTTCCCCAAAGGTAAGAAGCAAAAACGTAGCATGTTTCTTCTCGGACTTTTGTACTTTGCATTAGCGATTCTTATTGCAATTTACAGTGTTATGTTTTCAGTTGTTTTCTGTATGATGGATGCCACAAATGTTATTCCTGCATTCTATTATACAATCACAAGTATCGTAATACTTGTAACCACAGTACTTAAAACCTCGGGACTTTTGTTTAACAATCGTGATTACGAGCTTCTTGCGGCTCTTCCGATAAAGACAAGCACACTCATTGCAAGCCGTCTTACTGCCATATATCTTATGAATTTCTTTTTTGGCGTATCGATTATGGCTCCGGCACTTATCCCGGTTATTTTCATCGCAAAACCCGGTGTGCTGTTTTGCATTTTGTACCTGTTGTCAATGTTTATTGTTCCTTTGTTCCCGCTTGCGATTTCAACTTTTATCGGAATCGTCGTATCATTTATTGCATCACGCTTCCGTCATAAGAGCATCGTAACAATATTACTTAGCTTTATAGCATTATTTGCAGTTTTATATTTTTCAATGACACTGTCAAATGTATCCGAAGAAGCAATTGAAAGCTTCGGTGATGCGTTCATGAACCTTGCAAGTACCTTTTATCCGCCGTCAATTCTTTACAACATGGCGTTTAATGTTGAAGATATGAATTTACTTTATTTTGCATTGTTTGTGCTTCTTTCCGTAGGCTCTATGGGCATTACAATCGCGATACTTGCACCGCTTTACAAAAAGATTTATACCGCACTTAATGCACGAAGCGCAAAAGCTAACTACGTATATAAAACAACCAAGTCAAACTCACCATTCATGGCCATTTACAAAAAAGAATTGCGCCGTTACTTCGGTTGCACCGCTTATGTTGTAAATACCGCTTTTTCACCGCTTATGGTGCTTGTACTTGCCGTTGCTTCATGTTTTGTTCCTATTGGCGATATAATACAGACAGAGGCAGCAGCGCTTGGAGATATGTCTTCATTTATAGCAAGAAGTATCCCCTACATAGCAGGTCTTGTACTTTGTATGGCACCTACTACTGCCTCTGTTATATCACTTGAAGGCAAGGCTCTTTGGATTACACAGACGCTTCCGATACCGCAGCACATTAACATGAATGCCAAGATGCTTGTAAATATAACACTTACGGTTCCCGTAGCACTGATAAGCTCTATAATATTTAAATTTTCATTAGACTTATCAATCCTTGACGCTGTGGTATGTTTCATCGTTATGCTGGCACTTATAATGCTTTCAACATCGTTTGCCCTGCTTCTTAATATCCTGTCTCCTAACTTCAATTGGGTAAATGAAGCTGCCATTGTCAAACAAAGCATGCCCGTATTTGTTGCAATGTTTGCAATGATGATTCTTGCAGTCGGATGTATGATTGTTGCACTTGTAATTCCGCTTCCGTATAACATAACCAACCTTGGTATTGCGATGTGTCTTATGCTTTTAAGTGCACTGTTTGCATTCCTTTGCTATAGAATGAAAATTAAAGAATAGCTAAACAAAACAGGTCGTTGCCGGAAAATTCCGTTGCAACGACCTGTTTATATATATGTCCCCCTACGAATCTGCTCTTTCCGTCATGTTATGTACAATTTCCTTAACCAACATCGGGAAGAACGGTTTGGTAATATAATCATCACATCCATATTCTTCGAATTCCGTAGAAATATCAAGTGTTTTATCACTTGTCATAAGAACTACGGGAACATCACTCTTTTCTCTGATTAACTTAAGTGTCTCTAGACCATCCATCTCAGGCATTTTTACATCTAACAATATAAGATCAAACGCTCTCTCCGAAAGTAACGCAAGTGCTTCTCTTCCGCCTCCGGCTGAAACAACCTCATACATAGGCTCGTCCTTCATGATATGTGCAATGATTTTATTGTTCATCGCTTCATCATCAACACTAAGAATACTCCTATGCATTGAATCAGTCTGCTTCATCGAATACTCTTTGTCTTCATCAATCATCCGAAGCATAATATCTGCTATATCCGGATCAAACTGTGTTCCTTTGCCTTTTTCAATCTCAGTTCTTACAACCTCCTGTGGCAAAGCGTTACGATAACTTCTGTTACTTGCCATCGCATCGTAAGAATCAGCAACTCCGAGAATCCTCGCAATCTCCGGAATTTTCTTTCCTGCAAGCCCGTTGGGATAACCCTTACCATCATACCTCTCATGATGATACTTTGCGGCAATCGCAATATAACTGTCTTCTGATATACCGCTTAATATATGATAGCCCGTAACCGGATGAATTTTAATAATATTAAATTCATCATCCGTAAGCTTACCCGGTTTATTAATGATTTCAGCAGGAACACGAATTTTACCGATATCATGCAAAAGTCCGGCACGATAAATCTCCTCCTGCTCCTCTTTGCTTTTACCAAGTCTCTCCGCTATCATACGTGCATACTTTGCAACACGCTTAGAATGACCACTTGTATACCTGTCCTTTGCATCTACCGCTTCACTGAGTGCCGTAACGGTACGTTCAAACAAATCCTTCATTCGTTTCTGTTGCTGTCTTATCTCTTCGGTCTTTTCGGCGACTTCCTTTTCCATTATGACATTATATTCTTCAATTGTATTATAATATTTCTTTTCCAAAGTACGATCGGTGAATTCCAGCAAATATCCCACACTTACTCTTTTTCCATAAGGAATATGCCTAATACCAAGCTGATAATACCCATCACCAACATTTATTATTTTTGGTGAACTCTCCTCACCGTTCCAGTTCATGAGATACATAACACACTCTTTATATAAATAGCTGTCTGAGGCAATAA
This sequence comes from Lachnospiraceae bacterium, assembly GCA_015057505.1. GTDB lineage: Bacteria > Bacillota > Clostridia > Lachnospirales > Lachnospiraceae > SIG300. Next base: position 18,373 of record SVEG01000022.1, on the reverse strand, counting down.
CTTCTTTGTCTACTAACCAATCATTAATTTCCGGGAACAGTCTCTTAATATAATCATTGGAGTTAACATATCTGTACTTGTCATCAAAAACAATGTATCCATAATCATTCATCTTTTCCAGTGTACTGGAAATATTGGTTGAAATATCATACATATTAATTCTATCGAAATAACGCGTCATAAAAGCAATCCCAACCAGATATCCCAATGCCAAAAAGCTTATATCTGTTGATATAATACGTTCCAAAATATACATAAAGAAAATCGAGAATCCTGTAATACTTATTATCGATACAAGTCGTACAGATATCTGATTTCTTTTCTTGAATGCAACACATATATACAGAAGCATTATAATGGCATACAGCACCATCATAAAAGGATACAACTTATGTAACGGACCATACGTCTTTATCAGATAGTTATATCCGTTTCCATATCCCAGTTCTACATGCTTATAATAAATATCAGATTTACCTATTGTCAATACAAGTGCCATAATCACTGTCGAATACAATATTAACAATGTTTTTATGATAACCGGCATTTTTAAATTACATAATCTTGTAAGCACCATTACTGTCAATAACGGCGCATAACAACCACCCAGATATAAGAAAACATTCGCAAGTAATGCCATTTCCAAATTAACTGCACTCGCTACCATATACCGTCCAAGACAATTGATAGAAACCATTATACTGAAAAAAATAAACATCGAATCTACTTTTTTATTTTTTAACAGAAATCCTCCTGTCATTATCAACGATAATAGAAAAACAACAAAATAGAACCACGTTATCATATATAACCTCCAAATCATTATGTAAGTAAAAACATCTAAACATTCACCGACTCATTATAACATCTGCATATCCTGTCATACTGTCCAAAAAGGCTTTTCTGTAATTCTTCAATTTCTTCCGGCAAAGACTCTCTGGTCAGGCATTCCATTTTATATGCCAAATCACCTAACTCCTTGGCACCGATTGAATACGCACTGTTCTTAAAACCGTGAACTCTGATACAATAATTATTATAATTCCCCTCAGCAAGGTATTTTCTAAGTTCATCCTTTATATTAAGTTCTGAGAAATCCTTTAACAATTCAATATAAAAATCCTCGTCCCCACTACAGGTTGCAAGTCCTGTTTTCATATCAAGTTCCGGGAGAGCCGCCTTAATTCTATCAAATATTGTTTTACCGACATTTCCCCTGGCAACAGCATCCTCTGTAATTTGAGCCTCCACAGTTGCCAAATTTTCAGTCTTTGCCAAGAGTTCTTCCTGCTCGTCCATATTAATATATATAAGATTTTTCGGAAGATAATGTAAAATCATCTTATCAAGCTTGTCCGGCATTATCGGCTTTGAAAGGAAATCATCAAAACCTTCTGAAATATATTTTTCTTTATTACCGGCTATTGCATTTGCCGTAAGCATAATAATCGGCGTATCTTCGCAAAGTTTTCTCTGCCTTATTTCATGAAGAGTTTCTATTCCATCCATTCCCGGCATCATATGATCTAAAAATATCAAATCAAAACTTTGCTTTTCCAGCATCTCAAGACACTTTTCTCCGCTCTCAGCCTCAAAGATCTGCATATTAGTCTGCTTAAGCAAGTTCCTAAACACCTTAAGATTCATTTTATAATCATCAACGACAAGAATTTTTGCTTCAGGAGCAATAAACTCTGCACGATACTTATTAGTAACATCTGCCTTTAAAATTCTCTTTCTAAAATCTCCAAGAGGCTCTTTATCAACAATTTCCTGAACAATGTGGAAAGAAAACTCACTTCCCTTTTCATATTCACTCTTTATTTCCAGTTCACTTCCCATAAGTTTCAGAAATGACTGAGCAATACTCATTCCAAGGCCCGTACCTTCAACATTCCTGTTCTTAGAAATATCGAACCTTGTAAAGGCATCATATATCTTGCCGATATCGTCTTCCTTAATTCCTATTCCCGTATCTTTTACGGAATAATATACAACCGCTTTGTCATCTTCCTGCTTACAGCGAACCTCTAAAGTCACCGTTCCTTTGTCAGTATACTTTACCGCATTAGTCAGTATATTTAACAGCACCTGTCTGATTCGCTTATCATCGCCTCGATATTTATACGGAATCGCCGGATCAACATCAAATATCAACTCCAAATTTTTCTCTTTTGCTTTGATATTGGTCATATTATACAAATCATTAAGAAAACTTCCCATTTCATATTCCGCATCCACGATTTCCATCATTCCGGATTCTATTTTCGTAGAATCTAATATCTCGTTAATAATGTTAAGAAGTGCTAGGGATGAGTTTTTAACATCACTCGCATAATTCCTGATTTCTTCCTCACTGCTTTCCCTGAGTATCATCTCATTCATGCCAATTACAGCATTAACAGGAGTCCTTATCTCATGAGACATTCTTGCGAGAAATTGTGTTTTTGCCTGATTGGCACTTTCAGCTTCCTGTTTTGCTTTTTCAAGTTCAGCTGTAAGCTTGGCTTTCTCAAGACTGCCACTTACTATCTTTACGATATTGCTACACACAAAAGTAAAGGCTATATATATAAGACATCTCGGTATTACAAAAAATAATGCAAGATATACAATCGGATTATCATTAATACTCGAAAAAACAACATGACCATCAAAAATATATGTACTCATCGTATCCGAAGTCAACAAAAGCATGTTGGCATCACATAGGCCAAAATAGTATCCGCCGTAAACAATTATAAACGTACTTATAACTAACATAATGCATGCATTCCACATTACCTTTTTTGAAGAATACATGGTTGCGAACATAAGCGGCATAAGCGATAACAATACTACGTGATATGTAATATATACACCCGTTATTGTCAGACATAACATATAGCTTAAAATAAAAAAGTACTTAATTCTGCTGTCTGAAAGTGAAACCCTCTTTGAAACTATCAATACTGCCAGATATATTAATATCGACGGAATAAATGCTTTTAACATTAATGCTTTATTGATAACAAAAACATCTAATATATTCAACAAAAACGTAATTATATACACCAGCACCGCTATGCCAAAACATCTCACCACATACGTATTTGCAATAAATTCCTGATTCTCAATATAAACATTTATTTCATCATTCTTTATCTTTCTTTTCTCCATAAAACAACCGCCTCCAGCATATATTATACCAATATATTTCCTGTTTTCTATTACCCCATAAGGGTAATATCACCCTTTCCGCAGTAAAAAAGCCGGTCACAAAAAACCGGCTTTTCAAATCATTATTTAACTTTTCCTTATCCTTTCAAACAACTCATCTCTGCTTGAAACATTAAGTTTTGAAAAAATACTTGTAACATGTTTTTTAACAGTATTCTCTGATATAAATAACTCTTCTGCAATAATCTTTCGCTTTTTGTCTTCGAGCATTTTCATAAGTACGTCTTTCTCGCGATTAGACAATAGTTGCAGTTCATGCCAGTTAGTTGCCATTTTATCTAAATCAATATCTGACGCACTTATATATTGATATGCAGATTCCATCTTTTTGTATAACGCTTCATACTCATATATAATGCCATATAAAAGCATAAGCAAAATTTCGCTTATTATATATGAAACCGACAGAAATTCAAAGTCGGAATCAATAAACTGCTCTACAAGCCAAATCACTATATTAAGGAGCACAACAGCTACAAGAATCCCAGTCTGCCTGCAAAATGTTATTTTCTTCTTCGCAACTGCAACAGCCACTATACCAATCATCGAACCAAAATATGCTGCCAAATACAGATAATACATATTATGTAAGGGACCATAGACTTTATTAAGCTTAGTCGTACCATTTACAAATTCAAGCGTTACTTCTCTATAATAAAAATCCAAATATCCCTGACTTGCCACAACAGTAAATACAACCAGACTTATTCCTACAAGTATGGCAATTATTTTCTTCTGATATTTAACCTTACATGCTTCCATAATTATTGCAAGCATACAAAGAGGAAGAAAAACGCAGCCCAAATATGCCAACCTGTTAGCCATAAGCGCCGCATCCAGGGTTTTTGAAATCGCAAGCAAAAAATAACCTATGTTTGCAACAAAAACCGAAAAACACAATAGAGCAAGCCACTTCTCTTTTTTATGTGCAAAGACAATGTAACCACATGCCACCAAAAATGACACTACAGCGATAATTCCGTAAAGAAAAATCATTTTATTACAAACCTCTTATTACAATTCTATTATATTCTGTCAATCGCCTTACCGATATCATTACGCATATACTTGTTATCAAAATCAACCCACTTTGTAGCCTCATATGCATTGGCACGAGCAGCCTTGAGATCTGCACCCTTGGCTGTAACACCAAGTACACGTCCACCGTTGGTTACGATCTTACCGTCTGCCATCTTGGTTCCTGCATGGAATACATAGTAACCGTCCTTGTCCTTGAAATTATCAAGTCCCTTGATTTCAAAGCCCTTCTCGTACTTCTCAGGATATCCGTCAGATGCCAAAACAACACAAACTGCTGCATCTTCTTCAAACTCAAGTTCAATCTTGTCAAGTGTGCCGTCGATACAAGCCTCAAATACTTCTACGATGTCATTCTTCATACGAGGAAGTACAACCTGTGTCTCAGGATCACCAAAACGTGCATTATACTCTAACACACGAGGTCCGTCAGGAGTAAGCATAAGACCAAAGAAAATAATACCCTTGAATTCTCTTCCTTCTGCTCTCATAGCGTCAACGGTTGCCTGATAAACGTACTTCTTACAGAACTCATCAGCTTCCTTTGTATAGAAAGGTGTAGGTGAAAACGTTCCCATTCCGCCTGTATTAAGACCCTGATCGCCATCCTTTGCTCTCTTATGGTCCTGCGCAGAAGTCATAATCTTAATTGTCTTACCGTCTACAAATGAAAGTACGGATACTTCGGGACCTGTGATAAACTCCTCAATTACAATACTGTCACCGGCTGAACCAAACTGCTTATCAAGCATAAGTGACTTAACGCCGTCTTTTGCCTCTTCAAGTGAGTTGCAAATAAGAACACCCTTACCGAGTGCAAGACCGTCTGCCTTAAGTACGATGGGATACTTCTCATTCTTCTCAAGGAATGCAATAGCATCCTCAGGACTTGTAAACGTATCATAACCTGCCGTAGGAATGTTATATTTCTTCATAAGGTCTTTTGAGAAAACCTTGGAACCTTCCAAAACTGCAGCATTCTTACGAGGTCCGAATACTCTTAAGCCCTCCTTCTCAAAAGCATCAACAACACCGCCTACGAGCGGGTCATCCATACCGATTATTGTCAAATCAATTGCTTCCTTTTTTGCAAAAGCAACAAGTTTGTCAAACTCCATTGCTCCTATATCAACACACTCGGCAATCTCGCTTATACCGCCGTTACCGGGTGCACAATAAATCTTATCAACCTTTTTGCTCTGGGCTACTTTCCATGCAATAGCATGCTCTCTTCCGCCACTTCCGACAATCAATACTTTCATCGTTAGTTACTCCTTATCGTATTTATTATTTTAACCCGGCGCCGATTAAAACGACCCCGGGTCATGTTAAACTTAATTAAGTATTACGGCCTTGCCGTCTTCAACTTTAACCTTGCCGTTAGCAATTAAATCAATCGCCTGCGGCAAAATATGCCACTCCGCCTGCTCCATAACACGTCTCTGAAGAGCCTCGGGTGTATCGCCCTGAAGCACCTCTACAGGCTTCTGTAAAATAATAGGACCTGTGTCCGTTCCTTCGTCTACAAAATGCACTGTCGCACCTGTAACCTTAACGCCGCGCGCAAGCACGCCTTCATGTACGTGAAGACCATAAAAGCCTTTACCGCAGAATGACGGAATAAGCGAAGGATGAATATTAATTATCCTGTTCGGATATGCTCTGATAATCTCGGGAGTGATATTCACAAGGAATCCTGCAAGCACAACAAGGTCAGGGTTATATTCCTTGATACCCTCAAGCAAAGCATCGTGAAAAACTGCTCTGCTCTCAAAATCCTTCGGCGAAATACATCTTGCCGGAATTCCGTGAGTCTTCGCCCTCTCAAGTGCATAAGCATCATGATTGTTGCTTATAACTCCGCATATCTCAGTATTAGTTATTGTATTGTCTGCAATTCTGTCTATAATAGCCTGGAGGTTAGTTCCTCCGCCTGATACAAGAACGCATATCTTTAGCATAATATAACTCCCTTATCTCCGGCTTTTGCTTCACCAAGAACGAAAGCATTCTCTCCGGCTGCTTTGATTGCTGCGATTGCCTTATCAGCATCGGCAGGATCAACACCGATTACCATACCAACACCCATGTTATATGTATTGTACATCATCTCTTCTGCGATGTTACCATCAGATGCAAGCATCTTGAAAATCGGAGGAATCTCGTAAGCATTCTTCTTAACCTGAGCTACGATTCCGTCAGGAAGCATTCTCGGGATATTCTCATAGAATCCGCCACCTGTGATATGGCTACAAGCCTTAATTCTTACGCCTGCATCCTTTACGCTCTTAAGCGCTTTAACATAAATTTTTGTAGGAGCGATAAGTGTATCGCCGAGCTTTGCTCCGAGGCAGTCATAATATGTATTAAGGCTTTCTTCTGTCATCTTGAATACTTTACGAACGAGTGAAAAACCGTTGCTGTGTACACCTGAAGATGAAATACCGATTAAAACATCGTTAGCCTTAAGGTCTTTACCTGTAATCAAATCCTTTTCATCTACGATACCTACTGCAAAACCTGCAAGGTCGTACTCGTCAACCGGATAGAAACCGGGCATCTCTGCCGTCTCACCACCGATTAATGCTGCTCCCGCCTGCTTACAACCTTCTGCAACACCCTTAACGATGTCAGCAATCTTCTCAGGCTCGTTCTTACCGCATGCGATATAGTCAAGGAAGAACAAAGGCTCTCCGCCTGCACATGCAATATCGTTAACACACATAGCTACACAGTCAATACCTACTGTATCATGCTTGTCTAAGATAAAAGCTAATTTAAGCTTTGTTCCTACACCGTCTGTTCCTGAAACCAAAGTAGGTTTTTCCATGTTTTTGAAAGAAGACATTGAAAATGCTCCTGAAAAACCACCAAGGTTAGTAAGTACTTCGGGACGCATTGTTCCCTGTACATGTTTTTTCATTAATTCCACTGATTTGTAGCCTGCTTCAATATCAACACCGGCATTCTTGTAATCCATCTCTTTTTCCTCCTAAATTGTATATTACATCTGTTCCATATATGCTTTGTAACCGATATTTTCTAACTTTTCCTTCTTGGCAACAACGCCTTCCTTAAGACCTGCTGCGTAATCCTTAACCTTCTGAAGTAATTCAGGGTCTGATGTAGCAAGCATCTTCGCAGCAAGAATACCTGCGTTAAGTCCGCCGTTAATTGCAACCGTCGCTACCGGAATTCCTCCCGGCATCTGTACTATTGAATATAAAGAGTCAACTCCGCCGAGTGACTTTGTGTGAATCGGAACACCGATTACCGGCATCGGGAAAATAGCTGCTGCCATACCCGGAAGATGTGCCGCTCCGCCTGCTCCTGCGATAATCACCTTGTAGCCCTTGCTCTCTGCGTTCTTAGCATAGTCAAAGAAAATGTCGGGCATTCTGTGTGCAGAAATTACAGTCATATCATAGTCAATACCGAACTGGTCAAGAATCTCTGCCGCCTTGCTCATGATAGGAAGATCCGAATCGCTTCCCATAACAATTCCTACTTTTGCCATGTTTGTCCTCTCTTTCGCTTTAAAAAAATTATTCATCAAATGCTTTATTAAGCAGTTCCGTACCCGGAAGCACGAAACGGCCGTTCTCTATAAGTACGGTCTTGTTACCGTTCTCATCATAAAATGATATCTCGCCAATCTCATGGTACGGAATGGTAATATCGGTATGGCAGTTAAAATATGCCTTCTCGGGCTCACTGTCCCTAAGAACCGAAAAATCATTCTCTCTGGCGATAATCTCCTTACCGTCGGGATTATAAACCTTAAAATCTTCACTTCGGCTGTAACATGTGTCGCCGACTGCAAAATGCGGTCCCATCTTCTCAACAATAAGAATAGGCATCTTGTATACTATATCATACTTCTGTGCCATACGGTATGCCGTAGTATTGGTGCCTACTGCAAACTCTCCCATAGGAAGCGTATCATGGTTCATGAGTACGTTCTCTTTTACGTACATTTTGTTCGCTAATTCCTCCGGGAAGTTTTTACATGTATAATCTACCACACAACCGTCCTTAAATTCAACCTGAAAATCAATATATTTTAAATCATTGAGATAAACCTCGCTCACATGAAGGATTCCATCGGTACCTTTAAGCTTCGGGCTTGTGAAAACCTCACCTAACGGAATGTTAACATCCGCCCTGCAATTTTCAAACTTAGTCTGCGTTGCCGGGTCTGAAAGCTCCACAAGATTAACCGTCAAATCCGTACGGTTATTACCCTTACCGAGAATTCGCACATAGCTACATTTATCAAGTTCATCAATGATTGTCTGCTGTACTTTGCCGTACACATCATTATCTAGAGTATTGATTCTTACAGTCTCCTTAAAAATCTCCTCAAAGTTCTCACCAATCTTCGGAACAGGGAAAGCTATAATAGTAAAACTCACCTCATCGTGAGGCATATACGCCTCGATTATCGCCCTATTCTTCGAAATATAATTAAGATGAATTTTACGTTGCTTGTCGTTAAGCTTTACACATTCTTTCTTATCCTCGGGAGTAAAAGGTTCCTCTCCGAAAGTCTCTATAACAGCAGGTCCCGCATATTCAGATGCATTCTGCTTATAATCCTCGTACGTACGCTTAACAACCGACAGTCTTCTCTCAACAAAAGCCTTATCAAGATACAGACCGTTATCATAGCGATGATCGTAATGATACTGTTCATTTACCTTTGACATAATTATATATGTTGAAGAAAGACCAATTTCTGCAAACATCTCGCTTGCGCGCTTTACAATTCTCTCAAAGCCCGGGCAAAAGCGAATCTGCACGGTCTTTTTCTTGGAAATATCCTTATTTGCAATCTCAAAGCCTCTTCTGTAACCACCAACATAAGTATCGGCAATCGCATCAACATCTTCCTTAGGAAGCGAGTTGATAAACTTCGCAGTCTTAATAACATCTTCGGAAACATGATATCTGAATCTGTACAGATACCTTAAATCGTCCCAATCTTCACACTCATTGATTATCTTTGTAATGTAACATTCCTCAGGCACAATTCCCGCGATTATTCCATGTGCAAACATCGTATCAGAATAATCACTCATATACCAATAAAAAGCACTTCTTACTTCTTCATACTTCGGAAGTTCTTCTTCAAACATATTGTAAATCTCAACAAAAAGCTCAAGTCTTGCCGTTATAAAAAGCTTCTTGCTTTCAAATATATCGCAAAGAGCGCTTCTTACATCCGTATAAATTGCGGCAAGAAGCGGTCCAAACTCCTCACCAAGCTGCTCTGTTGCATACCTCGGATTGGCAAAGCTTATCTCATAATTATCCTTTAAAACATCCTCAAACAAGCTGTGATTGATTGTTTTAAGAGTCGCTTCCAAATTATTCTTCCACCAGTAGTTTCCCTCTGGTTCAAAAAGCTTAAGCTCCTCTGCCACTTCAAGCACTCTTAAAAGAAATGCCGAAACCTTGCCAAAATACGCATCAAACGGCTTAATTGCATCATTTTGCTTCTGTATTGCAAGGATTCGCTCCCTTACAAGCTCAAAACGCTCATCTATAATACTCTGTTCCATAACAATCTCCTTACAAACCAATCAGGAAAATACACCCCATGCCTACAAGTATTACTGCATTGGCAATCGTCCCTATCCACGACAACAAGTAAAAGCTCTCTTCCTGTTTAAAGCTTCTGATTCCAAGATAAATTCCTATCCCTGAAAACCACACGGCAAATACGCCGAGAAGCCCAATTACCGCGCCGCCCGCACCGCCTGTCTCGTAAGCGAGCAAAACCGCGAGCACAAACATAAGAACCGCAAGTATGGCCATGACAATGGAGCCCATACCTCCCGTTGCCTGCTCTTTATCGGTAAATTTGTATCTTTTTCTATTACCTGCCATGTGCTCTCCTTACCGTAAGAATACGAAAAATAATATAACCAACAAAACCGCCAACCGTATTTAACAACAAATCATCCACATCAAAACAGCCCACTTTAAACACGAGCTGAAACACCTCAAAACATAGACTAATCATAAAAGTACTTATCATAACAAGTACTATATTTTTCACCTTTGGAAAAAGTATCGGCAGCAATAATCCAAGCGGAATAAAACCGACAACATTTCCAAAAAGATTTAAAAATACCGCCTTAAAACCAAGGCTCTCACGATATGTCCAAAATCTCTTTATCTCGCGGAACAACTCCAGATTATACTGATAATCTCCTGTTATGTGTGTCCTTCCGAACATCTCCGCAAAAAACAAAAAATAGCAGAGCCCGACTATATATATTATAAAAGCAATTCTACATACATTAATCCAAACTCTGCTACCTTTCAAGACTTCAAAACCTTTCCGAATTATTTTACGCCGTATTCGTCATAATACTTATCAATGGCACTCTTAAGTGTGTCATCAATAATAATCTGTCCCTTGTACTCACGATTATACAAATGCTCGATAACATCCGCCATACTTACGATTGCTCTCGCCTCAAAACCGTACTTCTCTTTAATCTCGTCAAGAGCGCTCTTTTCTCCGCCAAGACCAACTTCCATTCTGTTAAGAGAAACCATAAGTCCGAGAATCTCAACATCTGCAGCTCCCTTTACCTTCGGAACAGTCTCTTCCATGGACTTACCTGATGTTGTAACATCTTCTATCATAATAACTCTGTCGCCATCTTTTAACTTACTTCCGAGGAAGCTTCCCTTATCTGCGCCGTGATCCTTCTCTTCCTTACGGTCTGAGCAGTAACGGATTTCCTTGCCGTATAACTGGCTGTAAGCAATTGCTGTTACGACACTAATCGGAATACCCTTGTATGCCGGTCCGAACAATACATCAAAATCATCTCCGTAATTGTCATGAATAGCTTTCGCATAATACTCACCAAGACGCATAAGCTGACTTCCTGTTACATATGCACCTGCATTCATAAAGAACGGTGACTTACGTCCGCTCTTAAGTGTAAAATCGCCAAATTTCAAAACCTGACAGTCCACCATAAATTCAATAAATTCCTGCTTGTATTGTTCCATTCCAGAGTCCTCCTTGTTGTAAAAAAGCAATTTAAAATATGTATTATGCCGACTGCTTGAGAAACCAAAAAGCAACAAGCATAAATATACTAATATAATGTACCATAAAATCTCAGTTCTTTCAATATACAAAACAATACAAATCAAAGCTATATTTATTTAAAATCGTAGTACTTTTTAACATTGTAAACCTTTGTCAAACACCTATATCCCCATATTCGAAACCTATATTTATAGAAAGGGCTCCGTTTAATACGAAGCCCTCTACACATCTTAGTTGGTTTTTCTTATATAAATACTTGCAGAATATGCAATAGATTTAGAAGCATCCATTTCTACGAATTTTTCCACATCAAATCCGGCTTCTTCAAATTCTTCTATATATCCATTCTTATCCTTTGCACGAGCAGGAAGAAGCGGTACATATACCTCTACATTTCTACCATCTTTGGCATTTCTTACTTGACGTAATTGTGGTGTCTCATAATCACAATCTGTTATTTGAGACCATTCCTCAATTGAATTTACAACACCTTGATACACGCCTTCTCTACGATACGATTCTCGAAACAAAAGCATCGGAGCTCCATTATTTAAGGTTCTGTGCACATTTTGTAAATAGCTTTTTCTGTCACTATCGGTAATCAACATATGTAGCCCCATACAATCAAGTGCCGCATCATATTTATCATCCACTCACTCTTTTACCATATCAAACACTTCAACCTTTGCATTCGGATATTTTTTTAATAATTTTGCACTCTTTTCGATTGCAGAAGGCGAGATATCAACTCCATGATAAATGCATCCGAGTTCAGATAATATAACCCCACAAGCACCTTCACCACAGGCATATTCAATTACTTTTTTTCCAATAAGACCATTTTCTTCGACCCACCCCTTAAGCGTATTGTATAAAACCTCATCATCGGATGAATGTCCCCATCGTTCTGCGCCCGCAGAAAAAACTGCCTGATAACGCTTTTCATACGCCATGTAATACGGTTGTTTCATATTATTTACGCCTCCTATAGTATTTCCGTTTATGCCCCTAGTTTTTGAAAGGGGTGATGCCCGATGATTAACTTGAGCGATGTACTTACACTCTTACTGGTCATATTCACGGCACCGTCTTACATAGACAATCATAAAAAGAGATAAGCATCTATCCCCTGACAAAGTTTAGATGCTTATTTCTTATAAGTCACAAATTTTCACTGGGGCATCGGATATTTCACTTCCGATACCTTTCTAATCAAATTATACACTAGGGGACTTGAGAAATCAAGTCTCCTTTTATTCTATAATAACACACACTAACAAACTCTACTCTTTACTGTGCTGTCACACGAACAGTCGCTGTCGGATTACCGTTTGCATCCTTGCCGATGCTTACAATCTCAACAGTATATCCAAACTTAGAACCGTCATCCATAAGTCCGTTATAGAAGAACTCCTTATACCCTTCTACAGTAAACTTATCTCCCTTATAGAACAAGTCTTCTGCAGAAAGTGTATTGTCATCGCTATTCTTATTAGTAAAAGTATTCTTCTTACCTGACTGGATAACCTCAATGTTATAACGTCCCAAACCATCATCCTTGTAGTCATTGGCAACATGAACCGTACCGATATCATAAACATCTATCTGACCCGGATTAGTCTTAGACTCTATCTCCATCGTACGTTTTTCCATATTAGCATTAACATGGCTGATTCTGATACCTGTTACATTATCAAGATCGAATTCTTTAGCATCGTACTTATTAACACCGTCAGCACTTAACAAATCAATCATGATATATTCACTAAACGGTCCGTCATACTTAGCTCCTGCTGTAGGAATTATTATAACATCATTTGTAAGTGCCAACGAGCCGATTGTAAATTCTTTTGATTCACCGCTCTTAAGGCCTTCAACAACCGTAGGCTCCATCCATCCTACCGCAAGCTTGGAATACGCATTCCAGTCACCCTTATTATCTGACTGCATATCATAATGGCCCACTGCATTAATTCCTGAATATGTAACATCATAATAATCAATGATACCAAAGTTATGAGTAAACTCATGAATCAATGTATCCGCGCCTTCTTTCTTTAAGAAGTTGTCATTAATCGTCACATATGTATTTGCATTAGGGTTATCCGGCGTTCCTGCATAATCCCCGTAATAGCTGTGACGGTAGTGAATTGCTCCGCCAAAGCTGATAATATTATATCCGTCTCTCTGTGAAACACCTGAATTAATAATAACTATCGAATCCACATATCCGTTGCCATCCTGGTCAAACTTGCTCCAATCAAGGTTCGGATATGTTTTTTTAACCCATTCAAGTATCTCGTCACCGTAAGCTTTATCCGGTGCATTAAGCTCTACATCAGCAAAATTCTTGTCACTGTAATACCAGTCCGTCATAAAAGAATTCACCGTAAGTTTGCCATAAGAAGCGATATCAAAATATTCACTAAGTGAAAACTCCGCATCTTTGCTATCCGAATAGTCCGTAATATTACCGTTTGCATCCATAACACGTCCAATATTCTTACGATACAATGCCAAAGTCTCGTCATTGGCGTTCGCCTTCTGGTCAGCCCATGCGACAGGAATCACAAGTGTATTATTAACTCCGAGTGCATCCGGGAATCCATACGGTACAAGTTCATTCATAGTCTGTGCACCTGCATAACGCTCAATCACATCCAATTCAAGATTCAAATCATAATCACCGACTGTGATGTCAAGGGTTGTACCTTTAGCAACCTTAGCAGTTGCCTTATCAAGTATCTTACCGCTTGCATCTCTCAAACTACCTACTTTATAAAATTCACTAGGTACAAACCATATACAATCCGACTCGCCAATATATGAGCACGGTGTATCAGGTTTTAAAAGCAGATAAAAATTATACACACCTGCCGAAGCATCTGCCATTCCTTCCATATTTTGATTATACAGTTCTCCTTCCAGATAAGCCGTCGTAAAGTCTAAACTCAAATCGACATCTACCATCGCGGTAACCTTCTCGGCAGGATTATATATTACTTCTATACTTGTAACAACGATATTTCCATCGTAATATGAATTTCCTTCAAAACAGATAAAATTAGGCTCATAAACCATTGCTGACAAAAGCCTGTCATTATCATGCATCGCTACCATTCCTGCAAAAGGATATGAATGAATCTGTGACGCCTTATCAACACTCGTTTTCTTTGCAGAATAAGTATATGCGTAAGAAAAATTGAATGCTGCATTACCATCTGTGTATTTTTCGCCGTCTTTGACATGTGCGGTATAAGCAAAAATCTTACCCACCGCATCCAAAGAGGTAACTTTACTGTTAGGACGAATTGTTATACCCTCGTCGGTAATGTCTATATTCTCAGCCTCGAAACGTACCACTGTTCCGTCACTCATTACTGAATTAAAGAATGTCGTCGAGCCTTTAACCTTAATGGAACTGCGGTCAATTCCTGCGATAATATCACACTTAAGTGTACCTGCTTCTTCAAGCTTCATTTTCGCAAGCGTTTCCACATCCGGTCCATAACGCAAATTTTTGGGATTTGTCCAATCAATATTGGCATTAGTAACTAATTGTAGAGCATCACTTGACGCACTAAGTTCCGAATAAAGAACCTGTTTTTTATTTGGATCATAATTAATAAGCAATTCTTCAAGTTCCATAGACTCAGTCTGTGTGCTTGGAACTTTAACTCCCAAAAAGCTTGCATTATAATGGTCCACGTTCCATACCATAGTCTTCTCAAATTCAATACCTGCTCCCGAGAATCCGGCTTTAAGCTTGGTCATACTGTCTACGCTTGCCTTATTAGAATAACCGACACCTACATCAATAGCATTACCGTCGCGCTTCGACGTAATCTTTGTTCCCAAAACTTTACCGACATGATCAAGTAAGAAAAGCTTAGAACCCGGCTCCATTATAAACTGATTCTTTGTAACAGTAATACCGATTCCCTGGAAATGAGCTGTTTTTCCGGCGGGAGTTTTAGCTGTAAAGTTGATAAACACACCATCCTGCTTAACTGATGCCGGATCAATACTTGCTATAACATCCCATACAACGCCTTCCTTACCAAAGTCCAAAACAGCTTTCTGTTCCTCGGTATTACCTGACCATGCTGTAGTATACAATGCGAGTTCTCTATATGTATTACCGGTAGGTTCCAGTTGCGAATAAAGAACCTGCTGTACTGTATCATCATAATATATTTCAAGCTTAGTAATACTTAAATCTTCTTTATTTGCAAAATAAGGTTCCATCGCAAAGAAACCGCTTTGCTTCGTATAAACATATTGATATTCTCCTACGCCCATCTCTCCAGACCATAAAAGCGCAACCTGTAAATCTTTTGGACTGTTTACACTTGGGGCATCTGCAAAAACAATTCCGTAATGATACTGGCCTGTTTTTTCTGAATCAATTGCAAAATGTGATATTTCACCGATATAATCAAGCGAAACAAGATATCCCTCCGTTTTCATGGTTATTCCGCTCTCGGAAACAGTAATTCCCGCACCCTGGAAACGTACCTGCTTTCCTGATTCTGTGATAACATTAAAGCTTGTAACATCACCGTTCTTCTTTACAGAAGAAAAATCTATATTTTTCATTACATCAAGTAATATTAGATTCTCGTTCGTATCACCCGGTGTAACATCTCCGCCCGGATTTATCGGTTGTTCTTCATATCCGTTCCACCATGTAGGATATCCCTTAAGAAGTTCTATAGCCTCACTTGCAGGATCCAGTTCCGAGAAAAGTACCTGCTTTGCATCAGGATTGCAATGTATAAGCAAATTGGTCAGATTTACACTTTTTTCATTATTATCGCTCATTTTCACGGCCAAAAAACCACTTTGCCCCATAGGCATACTCGCCCACAGCTCTTTCTTTACAGCTATTCCCCATGCAAACGCCGCCTGTAAATCTGTCATATTATCCACACTGGGAGCATCTGCATAAGCAATTCCGTACTCAAGCCCATTCTCTTCAATATCAGCATTACACTCTACAAGAGATATTTCACCGATATAATCGAGTGAAACCAAAAATGCACCCGGCTCCATTGTTATTCCTTTCTCAGAAACCGTAACATTCTTGCCCTGGAAACGTATCGTCTTGCCTGATTCCAAAACAACATTAAAGTTAGTATAGTCTCCATCCTGTGTAACCGAAGAAAAATCAATATTCTTCGACACATTAATCGTTCCGGCAGCATCTTTACCATCATCTTCCTTGCCGTCGTTATTATCATCGTCCCATATTAAACCACCGTGATTGCCTTCTTTACCATCATCTTCTTTATCTTTGGTCCCTTCACCGCATGCTGCGAATGAGAAAATAAGGACAAAAACCATGAGAATATAAAGCAACCGCCTAAGACTTCTTTTGTTCATATATTTACCTCCTTATGCCAGTCAAATTGTCTCTTGAATTTACTGTTATTTTATCACGAAAGTATTCTGTTTTCAATAAAAGCACATCCTTAAGTTTCAAAAATCTGCACTCTTATTTACACACACCATCAATCCACTTAAACAGTTCTTCCAAATCATAATCCCCTGAATGCCACACGCCCCACGGGTAGAACAACTCTGTATCGACTCCTGCTTCATCTAACATAGCATTAAGCATCGCCGAAATCGCAAGGGATGTGTCCCTGTCTATAGCACCGTGACGAATTCTGTAATGCTTAGCCTTTACCGCTTTGTCATCTCTTATATAGCACATCGGATTCATCATCTTGATTTGCTGTGCCTCTGCCATAGGTCCGGCACATTCACTATTCTCGCAGCTAAATCTTGTAAAATGTCTCTCCTTAATATCTGCAGTGCCAAACAGTTCATTTTCCGGTGTTCCCATCGCAATATTGTCAAACGCCGGTGTCTTTTTCATTCTGGTGCGGAATGCCACATATCTGTCAAAATCAATATCCTTTATTCGGTCATTCTCCCAAATGAGCCAAGCAAGTCCCGACAAATCTTCGCCTTTATCCAGTTGCCTGTTAGCAGACTTTATAACAAACGACTTAACGTACTCTTTAAATAAACCATTACCGTCCGCATCAAGTGTCAATACCTGTCCGTTCTTGCTTTTAAGTTCAAGACTATTCAGATATGCCGGAAACATCTTGGCAAGTTCTGCAGACATCGTCTTCTGCTTATCCGTCATATCATTAAGTTCATGCTTAAACTCCCATTCATATGCCATGTCCGCATTATCGAGGTTAGTAATCGGACAATAGCATGATGCCGCAAAAATATCGTCTCGCTCATCTGCTGCACCGATTGCATTAAGATACGGCTCGTAGTCGGGATGATTGCCTGTTGTACCCATAATTGAAGACAGCGCTCCACCTGCACTTGTACCGTTGGTAATGATTTTCTCTACATCTCCCGGAATTCTGTCCGCATTATGTCGAAGGAAACGAACTGCCGCCTTCATATCGCACACAACCGCCGGTGCAACACCAATGTATTCTCCTGCTTCATTTGTCATCCCTCTGCCGCGTACTCCCGCCACAGCGACGACATATCCATGTAAAAGCGCCTTAAATATCGTATTGGCCTTACCCTGCCAGTCGACTCCCGGCCTTGTAAGCTTTCCGGGCATATATCCGCCAACAGTGTTCGGCATAAAAATCGGGGCATTATTTATCGAGTATTTGCCTATGCATTTACCCTTGTAATAAACCTCCGGCACAAAAAGATTTATACGCTGCAATTCTGCATCCGCAGGATTTGTCACATAAGGAATGTTCTCAAATGCCCTGAATTTAAGTTCTTCTCCGTCTATTATAAGTGTCTCCGTGACATATTCGCTGTCATCAAATACTAATTCACTCATACTATTCCTCCTGCTCATATACCTTGTGTCTTTGCTCATATTATAACACCTCATATGATTGAGTACAACATTCAAACGCTTTTACATTTTTTACCATTTCTTTATTGTGTATCTAATATTTTTATGATATAATTATACTGTATAATTGAATAGAAAGTGGATGCGAATTTCCGTTTATGCCCCTAGTTTTTGAAAGGGGTGAT
>SVEG01000009.1 GCA_015057505.1 Lachnospiraceae bacterium | reverse complement strand
TGTTTATTTGTTCCACCTTTTTGACGACTCATAAAAACACATCCTTTCAAAAGAATTATACTAAAAAAAGATACAAAAAAAGTAGACATGCTTTTTTACATGTCTACTTTTAGTTTACAACTTCAGCAAGTAATTGCGCTGCTTTTTTGTTTAGTGCAGATTCTGCCTGCGCCATTGCCATATAGTATATATTTATAGAGATATTTGCTTTCCGAAGGCAACAAAGGTTTTTTAGAAGAACCATGCTTTTAAGCTTTCCACCAAATTGTGCCGCGTAGAGTTGTCTGAGTGGAATTGAATAGAAGTTCAGTAGTTGGTGGATATGCCGATTCTATATGTATTGTTTATAAGGCACGCTCTCGCTACGAAAAAAGGCGTAGCGCTACTAAGCTTGCGAGACGAAACACCCTTTGTATCAATTATATAAGTTATTTGAGTTTCGTCTCGCTCGCTAAGTAGCGACGCTTTTTAAGTGCCTTTAAACATTACATATAGAATCGGCATATCCACCAACTACTTGAACTTCTTCAATTCCAAGAGTTTAACGGAGCGGCACAAAATCAAAAGGTGGAAAGCAAAAGCATGTTTGTTCTTCTTAAAACCTTAAATGTTGCGAGGAAAGCAAATATCTCTATAAATATATACTATATGGCAATGGCGCAGGCAGGGGACGCACTGAACAAAAAAGAAGCAGTGCAATTACTTGCGACTGCTTCTTATAATTTTAAGCAATTAAGCCTGCTCGATAGACTCTGTAGGACATGTAGCTGCGCATGAACCGCAATCGATACACTCGTCAGCGTTGATCTCGTACTTTCCGTCTCCTTCAGCAATTGCTCCAACAGGACATTCGCCTGCGCATGCACCACAGCTGATGCAACCGTCGTTAATTGTATATGCCATAGTAACATACCTCCTTTTAATTTGTTAAGTACATTCTAATACAAAAATTAAAATGTTACAAGTGTTAATTTAATGTAGTGATAGATAATATTTATAATATTAGTTAATCTTGAGATTTTTTGCATCAAGAAGTCCTTTGGTTATAAGTTCTTTGGCATTGGCGACGAGTTCCTTGGATGCGGGAGGCGTATCGTCGAGAGGATAGTCCATTCCGAGATTGTCATATTTAACTTTACCCATATTGTGATACGGAAGAACGTCAAGTGCTTGAATGTTTTTGAATTCGCCAAGGAAATTACCGAGCTTGAAAAGATCTTCTTCTTTATCGGTAATGCCCGGTACGACAACATGGCGAATCCATACGGGAATACTATTTTTATCCAGGTATCTTAGAAATGCCAGTACATTTTTGTTGTAATGTCCTGTAAGTTTTACATGTTCGTTATTGTCTATGTGTTTTATATCCAGCATAATTAAATCAGTTGACTTTATAAGCCGGTCGAATTTAGCCCTGAGTTCGGGATTGTTTTCATTAAAAATAATCCCTGAGGTGTCAAGACAGGTATGAATCCCCCGCTTTTTAGCGTCTTCAAATAATTCTGTTAGAAAGTCAATCTGCATAAGGGGTTCCCCACCTGTCGCAGTCAATCCGCCTTTGCGGAGAAAAGGCTTGTATCTTTCATAGTCGTCAAGAATCTGGGTAACACTTTTTTCGGATCCAAAGGAAATATTCCAGGTGTCAGGATTGTGGCAATATTGACATCTCATAGGGCAACCCTGAAAAAAGACAACATATCTTATGCCCGGGCCGTCAACAGTTCCGAAAGTTTCAATAGAGTGAATTTTCCCTGTCATAATAAGATCCTTTCAAAAAAATATTGCGGGAATGTCGCAATAAAATTATAACCTGTTTAAAGGATAATTTGCAACAATTCCCGCAGATAAATCTAATAATAATTTGCTATTACATGCAGCAGTGGAATGTACGTGAAATAACCTCGTCCTGCTGTTCCTTTGTAAGCTTTATAAAGTTAACCGCATAACCTGATACACGAACTGTAAGCTGAGGATATTTCTCAGGGTGAGCCTGTGCATCAAGAAGAGTCTCTCTTGTAAATACGTTAACGTTAAGGTGATGTCCACCCTTCATGCTGTAACCATCGAGAAGACCTACAAGGTTTTCAATCTGCTGGTCATTTGCATCAACAGCACATGTAACTTCTTCACAGCCGCAAGTAACATCCGGAGTGTCGTTAACGAAAAGCATATTGCTCTTGCCGAGTGCATCCGGAACAATTGAGAAGGTATTTGAAATACCGTCCTGTGCTTCGCGGAAAGGAAGTTTCGCAACTGATGAAAGAGAAGCTAAAGCTCCGTGAGTATCACGTCCGTGCATCGGGTTGGCACCTGGTGCGAAAGGTTCGCCGCCCTTTCTTCCGTCAGGAGTTGAACCTGTATTCTTACCGTACATAACGTTAGATGTAATAGTAAGGATAGAAGTTGTAGCAACACCATTACGGTATGTGTGTGAACCCTTTACAAATCCCATGAAAATCTTAACAACGTCAACTGCAAGCTGGTCGACACGGTCGTCATTGTTACCGTATTTAGGGAAATCGCCCTCAACCTTGTAATCAACAGCAACGCCGTTCTCATCTCTGATTACACGAACCTTAGCATATTTAATTGCTGAAAGAGAGTCGGCAACAACTGAAAGGCCTGCAATACCTGTTGCGAAATAACGTAAAACTTCTTTGTCATGGAGAGCCATCTGAAGTCTTTCGTAGCAATACTTATCATGCATGTAGTGGATAATGTTAAGTGTATTAACGTAAAGCTTAGCAAGCCACTTCATCATGTCAATATATTTTTCCATAACTTCATCGTAATCAAGGTACTCTGAAGTAATCGGACGATATTTGGGTCCTACCTGCTTCTTGCTGATTTCGTCAACACCACCATTGATAGCGTATAACAAACATTTTGCAAGGTTAGCACGTGCACCGAAGAACTGCATCTCTTTACCTACACGCATTGAAGATACGCAACAAGCGATAGCGTAATCATCACCGTGTGTAACTCTCATGAGGTCATCGTTCTCGTACTGGATTGAAGATGTCTCAATAGAAGTCTTCGCACAGAAACGCTTGAAGTTCTCAGGAAGTCTTGTTGACCAAAGAACTGTTAAGTTTGGTTCGGGAGCTGTTCCCAAGTTGTATAAAGTCTGAAGGTAACGGTATGACATTTTTGTTACCATATGACGTCCGTCGATAGCAACACCACCGATTGATTCCGTCACCCATGTGGGATCACCTGCGAAAAGTGCGTTATACTCGGGTGTACGGGCAAATTTAACAAGACGAAGCTTCATAACAAAGTGGTCGATAAACTCCTGAATCTGCTCCTCTGTAAATTTACCGTTCTTTAAGTCACGCTCGGCATAAATATCAAGGAATGTAGATGTACGTCCAAGTGACATGGCAGCGCCGTTCTGTTCTTTGATTGCACCAAGATATCCGAAGTACAATGCCTGAATAGCTTCCTGTACGTTAGTAGCAGGCTTTGAAATATCCATTCCGTAAAGCGCTGCCATCTTCTTAAGATCCAAAAGTGCACGAATCTGCTCTGAAAGTTCTTCTCTGTCACGAATAACATCGGGAGTCATTGTTGTAGGGGTGTTGCGCTTCTGACGTTCTTTATCCTCAACGAGAAAATCAATACCGTACAAAGCAACACGTCTATAGTCGCCGATGATACGTCCGCGGCCGTAAGCATCCGGAAGACCTGTGATAATGTGGCTTGATCTTGCAGCACGCATCTCAGGTGTGTAAGCGTCAAATACACCTGCATTATGTGTTTTGCGATGAGTTGTAAAGAATTCTTCAATTTCAGAATCAAGTGTATAACCGTTGTCGCTACATGCCTTAGCTGCCATACGGATGCCACCGTAAGGCTGCATTGAACGCTTAAAAGGCTTGTCTGTCTGGAAACCAACGATAGTCTCCAATTCTTTATTTAGATATCCGGGACCGTGTGATGTAAGTGTAGATATAACTTTTGTATCCATATCAAGCACGCCACCGGCTGCAATTTCCTGTTTTGTTAATTCCATAACCTGTGCCCAAAGAGTCTTAGTTGCTTCTGTTGCACCTGTTAAAAAGGAATCATCACCGTCGTACATTGTGTAATTCTTTCTAATGAAATTACGTACATTAACTTCGGTTTCCCATTTTCCGGATTCAAATCCGAGCCATTCTTCTCTCATTTCTATGTCCTCCGTTAAAATCTGTTATTTGTCACACAATCTCGTATTGTAAAACTAAACTCTTTAAAAGTCAAGCCATAAAATTTGTTAATAAATAAACAAAAAAGACCTGTCATAAAAACAGGTCTTAAAAGTGTTTTATGAATTCTTTGCTTCAAGGAAATCATTAAGCACTGCCGTAAGATGGTCAGGGTCAATACCGTGAACCATAGCGGCTTCCTCAAGGGACTCGCCCTGTGCGGAAGGACAACCGACGCAATGCATGCCTGAACTCAAAAGAACAGGAATAAGATCGGTGTCGAGCTTAATAATATCAGCAATAATCATATCTTTAGAAATCTGTGCCATTATAGTGCCTCCTATTATATATTACTTAAATTAAAGTCGCTGACTGTGGCGACTGTCAATTAAGACCTAAAGTGTTGAGAGAACCTGAAGAGCAGTCTCTTTAATCATGAGAGTAAAGTGTTCCATGAAGAAAGCTTCTCTTGAAGAAGAAGTATTCTCACGGATGCCGTACTCGGTTAAAATGTTACAAATGCGATTAAACTCTTCCGGAGTATGCCCGGATTTGTTAACAACCAGATAGTATACAGAATTAACACTGTCTTTGTAAAGGGTGTTTGAACCAAAATAAACATTCTTAAGTACTACTGAAAGTCGTTCCAGTGTTGATAAATTCTGAAAACGATAAATACGAAGTAAATCATGTTCCGAATCACCGGAAGTCTCAGTCGTACCGGATTTAGGGTTGTTTTTGCCGGATAATTTATTGGAAAGCAGTTCGCGAAGGGAAACAAAGCTATCTTTTAAATTATCTTCGGAATCCTCGGCATAATAATCGATGATTTCATCAGCGCTGTCATCTGCAAAGTCGTCATATTCATCTGCAAAGTCATTAATATCGTCGGATTCTTCATATGACGGAGAGAACTTTGAAAACCTGGTATCCAGTTCATCGGGATCTTCTACCTTGGAGATGTTTAAAATAATACTGTCAGCAGATAAAGGAATAGCCTCTATCATCAGGGGATGATCATCTGCCTCAAAACCGTATTCAAACGAAGCCTGTTGCATCATATCCCGAAAAAGATTCTTAGCCTTCTCGGTTCCGTAAGCAAGTTCGCTGAGCTTAATCTCACGGGAAGCAAGGTCATGTTTATTTAAAGTACATCTTATCTGATTGTCGTTTATTTTTTCTATTTTCATACTATCACTTCCTAAAATAAAACTATAATCAAACTGTTTGTTTACACCTACAGTATAATACATCAAAGGATTCTAGTAAAGATAAATCGACAAAATGTCGAAAATTACTATTGTATAGTCGCAAAAAAACTGTTATAATCTTCCATACAGGATTGTGGTTTTCGGAAAGGTCGTTTTGTTAACAAGGTATAAAATTAAGCGATATTTTAAGTCGGACCCGAATGTTACCGTTTGCCTTGCTAGGCAGACGGAGTTAGACAAACTTTTTGTTATTAAGCGTCTCAGTATAGGTTCGGAGGCCGAAGAACGATTTTATTGGGAAACACAAGTTTTAAAACATCTAAAGCATCCCCGCATACCCCTACTATATGATATCCAAAAAGATAAGGATTATTATTATATTGTTGAGGAGTATGTAGAGGGGGAATCTTTAAAGTCCGAAGTAATGCGAAGGGCTGTTTCAATCAGTACCGCTATCAGGTACGCAATTCAACTATGTGACATTCTTAAATATTTGCACAGGCATATCAGTGGAGAAATTTTGTATCTGGACTGCCAGCCGGATAACGTTATTTTGTCAGAAGGAGAAGTGTTTCTCGTAGATTTTGGCAATAGCGTGTATTCTAAGGATTTTGCCTGTCGTAATTACCGTTACGGAACAGTAGGGTATGCGGCTCCTGAACTTTACGAAAAAGGAGGTAAGGTAAGTCCTGCAACAGACATATATGGAGTCGGTGCTCTGCTCTATTATATGCTGACGGGGGAACTGCCGCGAGCAGGGGAAATACCGGCCCTTAAAAAGTTTCCAAAAAAAGTGGGAAATGTCATAAAAAAATGCATGCATCATAATCCCGAACAAAGATATGGTTCAATGAAAGAACTGTCTGATGCATTGCAAAAAATCAATCTAAAACCGGTTATTAAAAAAAGTAAGGAAACCACAAATCTTGTAATTTCTATTGCGGGTGCCGACAGGAGAGTCGGCGTAACGCATCTTGGAATGTCTCTCGCAAAATATCTTGAGAAAAAAGGATATTGCTGTCTGTTTGCGGAACAAACCGTTCCCGGAATTCTCATGAGTTTATTGGAGTGCAAAAAGGAGTACCTTCGAGTGCAGGAGGGAGTGTTTTTGTATAAGGGAATCAGAATGCTTCCCTATTACGGAAAAACAGTTGATCCTGAGTATGAAAAATTAAGTAAAAAAAGGCCTATGGTTATAATTAATGACTATGGACTTTTTTGTGATGAAATCAGCGGGGAATATTCTAAAAGTGATGTTTGTCTGTTTGTAGGTGACGGAAAAGCTTGGGAGTTTAAAAAACTTATTGATAAGGTTTCTTATTTGCAAAGTGAAAAGTTGGTTTCGGTCGTTAATATGGCAGACGGAACATCGTTTTATCGGCTCACAAAAGGTTTAAAGGGTTCTTTTATAAGAATGCCGTATTTTCAAAGATGGTGGTCCCCGGGGCGGGTCGGGGACAGCTTTCTTGAAAAGCTTGTTTGTGAAATTTTAAAAAAAGGAGGAAGGTGAAAGGCTCTTTATTAACGTAAACACAATAACTTTGGGTATATATAATGTGCAATCGCAGATTGGTACCAGGTATTTATGGTTACCGGTTTCAATTGCAAATTATCTTACGGCAGTGAAACGAAAAAAAGTTGCAGTTGTGGAATTGTCGGAAAAAAAAGCACTTGAAGAAATGGTGCGGTATTTTAAACAAGATATCAGGGATGGAGAATATTTTGATTTGTTCGGGGTCAGGTATTATCCGTATTATAAGGAAAAACTCTTACCTAAGCTTTTGAAAGAAAAATACAATTATATTATTTTTGATGGTTTGAAGATTTTTGGTAACAGAAGAGTTGATTTATCGGATTATGATAAGAAGCTTCTTGTGGGATCACTTAAAATTTGGGAAGCTGCAGAGTATAAGGAGTGTATAGAACAGCTTTTGGCGGATGGTAGAAGAGAGGAATACTTTTTGCTGGCAGAGTATTTTGAGCGCAGGGAAGGAAACTATTTTAAAAAGGAGATAAATAATTCCTTTATTCAGCTTCCTGCAGGGCTTAATCCATTTCGGATAAGACGCGCGGAATTTTATTTTTTTGAAACTTTCTTATAAGTTCCCGGATTGCTTGTCAGGCATTAAGAATCTTTGCACTTTAATTATAATATATCACGATGATTACGCTTCCGTAAAAGGAATTAAGAAGGTGCTAAGATTAAATAATGTGAAGGAGGGAATTTATGATTGTTATCGATTTCTTTTCAAGAAATGAGCAGAAGCAGAAATATATAAAGCTTACAAAAGAACTGCGGGAGTATAAAAACAAGAGGGTTAATCTGTATCTGGAAGGGAGGGACAGTACGCCTCAGGAAATTGCCAATGCCTGTACGGTTATGGAAGAAGGCAGTTATATGCGTGAGTATGTAAGCAATGAAGAAGGCGTCATTATTGAAATAAGGTTTAATAAAATAACGGAATAATATTTTATTTCCGGAGTTACGTTACACAGAGCTATTGACATTGAATAAAAATCATGTCGATAGCTCAATTTTTTTCGGGTAAAACAGTTTTTTTACTGTTTTTTCGACAAGTCTATGCTATAATTGACAACAGATAAAAATAATGACGGTATTTGGGTAAGGCAGGAGGATGCAGATTTGAAAAAAAGATTGATACAAGTGCTTATTTTTGCAATATTGATAGCAGGCATTGTGGGATATATGGCAATAGATAAAATGAAAGAAAAATACACGCCTACGGCGGAGCATATGAATTTGTATGATTATTTTGGTGTTGAGGAAGGCGATGACAGTGTAATTATATATCTCAATCGTGTGAAAATTGAGGGAGATGCCATTGTAAAGGACGGCAAGGTATATATTTCCCATACGATGGTTGAGGATTATTTTAGTGAGAATTTTTATTGGGATGCGTCCGCAGGACAGATGCTTTACAGCACGGCGACGGTTCTTTATAAATACAATGCGGACAGTAATAAATACAGTGTCAATGGCGAGGAGAAGCTGTCCGATTATCCCATGATAATAAGTAAAGGTGAGAATATTTATCTTTGCATGGATTTTGTGCAGAAGTATGCCGATGTACAGTATAAGTTTTATGAGGAACCCAACAGACTTATGCTTATGAACGAGTGGACGGATGTGGAATATGTTGAGATTAAGGAGGATGCAGGAATAAGGAAGCTCGGAGGCATCAAGAGTCCTATTGTGATAGATGCAAAGGCCGGAGAGAAGTATCTCTATATTAATGAAATAGATGAGTGGACTTGCGTGCAAAACGAAGCCGGTGTTAAGGGTTATATCGAGACAAAGTATATCGGCGGCAAATCCACACAGACACTTACAAGTAATTATGTTGAACCTGTTTATTCCAATATAAGTAGGAATTATAAGATAAATCTTGTATGGCATCAGGTTACCAACAAGGATGCCAATGCCAATCTTTCCAAGGTTATGGATGGTGTTACGGGAGTAAATGTAATTTCGCCCACATGGTTTAGGATGTGTGACAACGGCGGAAATATTGAGTCGCTTGCAAGCAAGGATTATGTGGATAAGGCGCATGCAATGGGGCTTGAGGTGTGGGCACTTGTTGAAAATATTACCTACAGTAAATCCATCAGCACTTATAAGATTCTTTCTAATATGGAAAGCAGGGAGCATCTTGTTGATGTGCTTATAGATGAGGTTCTTAAATATGATATAGACGGTATCAATGTGGATATAGAGTCTTTAAGTTACGATGCAGGAGACGGATATCTCCAGTTTCTTAGAGAGCTTTCAATAGAATGTCGCAAGAACGGCATTGTATTGTCGGTAGATAATTATGTGCCGTCGGCATCAACCTATCATTACCATCGTAAAGAGCAGGGCAAAATTGTCGATTATGTTATAATTATGGGATATGATGAGCATTATGCGGGTTCATCCGAGAGCGGTTCCGTTGCATCCCTTGGCTGGGTTGAGGAAGGAATTGCTAATACGCTTAAGTCGGTGCCGGCGGAAAAGGTTATTAATGCGATGCCTTTTTATACGAGAATCTGGAAGCAGACGCCTGAAGCGGAGGCTAAGGATAAGTCGGCGGGGGTTCTTGTTGAGGATCCTGAATCCAAGTATGGCAGATATCTGCTTACAAGCGAAGCAGTATCCATGGCTTATGCACAGCAGCAACTTAAGAAGAACGGCGTTACCCCCAAATGGCAGGAGAAGGTGGGACAGTATTACGGTGAGTATGAGAAGGATGGTTGTACCTATCAGATTTGGCTTGAGGAAGAAGAGTCTATTGCAAAGAAAATGGAGCTTATTAAAAAGTATGAACTTGCGGGAGTTGCGGGATGGAAACTTTCTCTTCAGAAGAACAGTATTTGGGAAATTATCGGATCATATCTTAAGTAATCCGGAAGGAATGTTTTGTGTACAAAGCTAATATGATGTATAAAAAGCTTTTGGACGCAGACAATGAAGAAAAAATTAGAGATAGGAATGGCATGTTTGCTGATTGCACTTGTTTTTTTGTGCGCGACGAATTTAAAGGATATTGCAAGTGCAACCGGAAACGATAAAATAGTAGTGGTAGTCGATGCGGGTCATGGAGGTGTTGATCCGGGAAAAGTCGGTGTTAACAATGTTCTTGAGAAGGATATTAACCTTCGTGTTGCAGTACTTGTTAAGGAAAAGCTTGAGGCTGAGGGGATTACGGTTATAATGACAAGAGACTCAGATAAAGGGCTTTATAATGAAGGTGATTCCAATAAGAAGATTTCCGATATGAAAAAGCGTTGTGAAATTATATCAGAATCGGAATGTCTGCTTACGGTGAGTATTCATCAGAACAGCTATCATGAAGAGTCGGTAAGCGGACCGCAGGTGTTTTACTATAGTGGGTCAAAAAAGGGAGAAGAGCTTGCGGGCATGGTACAGAAAAGTCTGGTTGATGTTTTGACCCCGCCTAAAATAAGAAGTGCCAAAGCCAATGACAGTTATTATCTTTTGAAAAATGTGACATGCCCCGTGGTAATAGTGGAATGCGGCTTCCTTTCGAATTGGAACGAAGCAACTCTGCTTTGTGATGCGGTATATCAGGAAAAGGTTGCGGAAGCGGTTTGTAGGGGAATACTTGAATATATAGGATGATTTGGACAGGATAAAGATGGTGTAATTATGCAGACGAAGACAGTTAAAGTTACGCAGGATATTAAAAAGGATGAGTATATATACGAAGAAGCAGGCCGTATCCTCAGAGAGGGCGGTCTTGTTGCATTTCCGACAGAGACGGTTTACGGACTCGGAGGCAATGGGCTTGACCCGGATGCATCAAGGAAGATATATGCAGCCAAGGGAAGACCTTCAGATAATCCACTTATTCTTCATATTGCAGATAAAGAGATGTTGTACGATATTGCAGAGAATGTAAGTGATAAGGCAGAGAAACTTATAGATACTTTTTGGCCGGGGCCGCTTACAATGGTTTTCAAAAAGGCGGACAAAGTACCTTCCACGACTACGGGCGGCCTTGACAGTGTTGCGGTACGAATGCCGTCACATCCCGTTGCGGTGGCGATGATACGTGCGGCAGGTGTTCCGATAGCAGCACCGAGTGCCAATGTTTCCGGAAGACCGAGTCCGACGCTTGCCAAGCATGTCGTAGAGGATATGGACGGCAGGATAGAGATGATTTTGGATGGAGGCAATATTGCCATAGGCATTGAATCAACCATCGTGGACATGACAAGCGCCCCGCCGGTTATTTTACGTCCCGGTTATATTACAAAAACAATGCTTGAGGAGGTTGCCGGAGAGGTTAGTCTTGATCCTACACTTCTTGTAAAACCTACAGAAGATTTGCGTCCGAGGGCACCCGGAATGAAGTACCGTCATTATGCACCTAAGGCAGAGCTTACTTTGTATGAAGGAAGCATTGATAAGGTAGCATCGGTTATTTGGAAGCAGGCACTTGAGAAGATGGCTGAGAACAGACGCGTTGCGGTTATAGCTACAAAAGAGTCAAAGGTCGTTTACGATAAGTTGGTGTCGGAAGCGGAGTCAGCCGGAAAAATACAGCCAAATGACAATAAGATTGATTTCATTTTGCTCGGAAGCAGACAGGATGAGGAAAGCATTGCAAGGAATCTCTATGCGGTACTCAGGGAATGTGATGAAAAAGCGGTTGATTATATTTATTCGGAGACATTTTCCTTGGATAATTTCGGACAGGCTATTATGAACAGGTTGCGAAAAGCGGCAGGTTATAATATAATAAATTTAAATGATTAAATCGTTACACTAGGAGGACATTATGATAGCAATTGGTTGTGACCACGGCGGATATGCACTTAAACAGGAGATTATTGCACATCTTGAGGACAGAGGTCTTGATTATAAGGATTTTGGCTGTTATACGGACGAATCCTGTGACTATCCGGTTTATGCAAGGCTTGTGGGACAGGCAGTAACGGACGGAGAGTGCGAGCAGGGAATTCTTGTGTGCGGAACAGGACTCGGAATATCAATGGCGGCCAACAAGATGCCGGGTATCCGTGCGGCAGTATGTACGGACTGTTTTTGCGCAGAAGCCACAAGACAGCACAATGATGCAAATATTTTGTGTCTCGGAGGAAGAGTTGTAGGTCCCGGACTTGCGCTTAAGATTGTGGATACATTTTTGGACACACCGTTTTCAGGTGATGAGAGACATCTCAGAAGAATTAATTTAATTGAACAATAGGAGGAGATAGCGATGGCAAAGGTAGAGGTTATGAATCACCCGTTGATTCAGCACAAGATTGGTTTTATCAGGAGAACAGAGACAGGTTCTAAGGATTTTCGTCAGATGATTAGTGAGATTGCAATGCTTATGTGCTATGAGGCCACAAGAGATTTGCAACTTATGGACGTTGAGGTTGAGACGCCGATTTGTAAGACTACGGTTAAAGAATTGAAGGGTAAGAAGCTTGCTATCGTTCCTATTTTGCGTGCGGGACTCGGTATGGTAGACGGAATGCTTGCAATGATTCCAGCGGCTAAGGTAGGTCATATCGGATTATACAGAGACCCGGCAACACTTGAGCCGGTTGAGTATTACTGTAAGATGCCTGAAGATATTGCAGAGAGAGAAGTGTTTGTTGTTGACCCGATGCTTGCGACAGGCGGTTCTTCGGTTGCGGCTATTCAGATGCTTAAAGACAAGGGTGCAAAGAAGATTCATTTTATGTGCATAATTGCGGCTCCTGAAGGTGTAAGTAAGATGAAGACAGCTCATCCCGACGTTGATATTTTTATAGGAGCACTTGATGAGAAACTCAATGACCACGGTTATATCGTTCCGGGGCTTGGTGATGCCGGAGACAGAATTTTCGGAACCAAATAATTCAGGTTGTATAAGGAGAAGATATGAGCGACAAAAGAAAAGATTATATATCATGGGATGAATATTTTATGGGTGTTGCAATATTGTCGGGTATGCGTTCCAAGGATCCCAATACACAGGTTGGAGCATGTATTGTAAGTGAAGATAACAAGATTTTGTCCATGGGTTATAACGGTTTCCCAAGAGGCTGTTCAGATGATGACTTTCCGTGGGCAAGAGAGGGCGAACCTCTTGATAACAAGTATCTTTACACAACGCATAGCGAGCTTAATGCGATTCTCAATTATCGCGGAGGAAGCCTTGAGGGTGCTAAGATTTATGTGTCTTTGTTTCCGTGTAATGAGTGTGCTAAGGCAATTATACAGTCGGGAATCAAGACAATCGTATACGACAGCGACAAATATGCGGACACACCGTCGGTTATTGCTTCAAAGCGTATGCTTGATTCGGCAGGTGTAAGATATTACAAATATACACAGACAGGAAGAGATATCTTTTTCAAATTATAAAATATTGGCTGTCGCAATGTTTTGCGACAGCTTTTTAAGCTTTTTAAGAGAAGGTAAATAAGGATAGAGAAGGACGGGGTTATGGATACAGTTAAATTTCATTGGATGGAGAATCGTTCGGGTAAGGGGTATGTTACATGGGGTACACCTTGGAAGAAGGGTGAAGTTTCCTTGCAGGATGGATTTTTTGTGTTGTCGGGCGGAAAGGAAGTGCGCTCACAGAGTAAGGTGTGTGCATACTGGCAGGACGGCAGTGTAAAGTGGAGTTCACATACAGCGAAAGTAGAGGACATCGGAGAGGAACTTTTGCTTGAAGTTAAAAAGGATAATCCGCAGGATATGCCCGGAGCACTTATGGCAGCTGAGGATGCTGAATGTATCAGAGTACAGACTAAGTGTATATCACTCGAATTTCCTAAGTTCGGTGATAAGCTTATAAGGAATGTTGTAAAAGATAGAAGCAACAGAGTTTCGGAAGCCAAACTTATATGCATACTTGAAGAACGCGAAGAGACAGAGAATACACTTGTCCGTAAGGAAGTTACATATATCGGAGAAGTTAAGAGTGTGTCCGTGGAAGAATTCGGACCGTTAAAGTGTACCGTTAAAGTAGAAGGCGTACATGTTAATAAGGATAGTAATAGGGAAGTTTATCCGTTTATCGTGTATTTTACGGTATATGCAGATACTGCAGAGATAAAGGTTCAGCATACCTTTATATGCGATATAAGAGATACTCATAAATACTTTTTAAAGGGTGTCGGAATGCAGTTTTCATGTGCTATGGCAGGACCGTCCTACAACCGTCATGTAAAGCTTGCGGGAGATTTCGGTTACATGCAGGAAGCAATGCAGATGCTTACCTTCTGGAGACCGAGAGTTAATCCTGAGATTTACAGGACGCAGATAAGGGGCGAGATGCTTAAGATTGATAAGGAAGAGAACGAGCTTTTGTTTGGAGCAATTCATGATATTCCTGTGTGGGGAAGCTATCATCTGTATCAGAGTAGCTCAAGATTCTTCAAAGTTAAGAAAAAGGTACAAAAGAGTGGCGTAAGTTATATAGATGCTAACTTTGGAGGAAGAGCCAAGGGTGTTATGTATCTTGATAGCGAGAACGGTGGTGTTGCAGTCGCATGTAAGGATTTCTGGCAGAAGTATCCGTCTTCATTGTGGGCAGATGATATAAATTGCGATGCTGCCAAGCTTACGATGTGGTTCTGGTCCCCGGAGGCAGAGGCGCTTGATTACCGTCATTATGATGATATAGGTCATTCACAATGCTATTATGAAGGCTTTGACGAGGTAAGAAGCACACCTTACGGAATTGCAAGCACCAACGATTTGAGTCTGTTTTTGTTTGATGCGGCAGAAAAATGCGTGTCCGATGAAGTACTTGATGAGTGCTTTATGCAGGTTCAAAAGCCGGCACAGCTTCTTGCGGCTCCTGAATACTACCACGAGGTAAAAGCCTTTGGAGAATGGGCGCTTGTGAAAAAGGATACACCGCTTAGGACATGGCTTGAAGAACAACTTGATGCAGCAATTGATTTTTATAAAAATGAAGTAGAGCAGCGTAACTGGTACGGTCTTTACAATTACGGTGATTTTATGCATACCTATGATGCAGGTCGTCATTGCTGGAGATACGATATGGGTGGATTTGCATGGCAAAACACGGAGCTTGTACCGACCTTATGGCTTTGGTATGCGTTCCTTCGTACCGGCAGGGAAGATATTTTTACGATGGCAGAGGCGATGAGTCGACATACGGGTGATGTAGATACATATCATATTGGCGAGTACAAGGGAATCGGTTCACGACATAATGTACTCCACTGGGGCGATTCCTGTAAGGAAGCGCGTATTGGTATGGCAGGGCACCACAGGGCATATTACTATCTGACGGGAGGAGATTACAGAACGGGTGATGTGCTTGATGACACGAAGGACGCAGATTTTTCTCTAATTAATGTTGATCCGCTTAGATTTTTCTACGATAAAGAGTCAATGAAGATGCCGACTCATGCAAGAAGCGGTCCTGATTGGTCAACTTTTACCTCTAACTGGATGACGGCATGGGAACGTAATGGTGCTACCAAGTACCGTGACAAGATTATTACTGGACTTAATGACATCAAGAAAACACCATTCAAATTGTATTCGGGAGTTAATTACGAATACGATCCGGCTACGGGACATCTCGGTTATATAGGCGAGAATACGAACGGCTCTCATCTTGCACTTTGTATGGGCGGACCTCAGACATGGTTTGAACTTGCCGAGATGCTGGAGGACGAAGAGTTCAAAGATATGATGGCGGATTATGGTGCGTTTTACATATTACCGCAGGAAGAAAAGATGCGTCTTACAGGTAACGGTGTTAACCGCGGTGGCTGGGCTTATCCGTATATGGCGGCAAGTATGGTGGCTTATTCGGCAGCAAGAAGGAAGGATGCAGACCTTGGGTATAAGGTGTGGCAGATACTTGTACATTCGCTTGCAGGCAAGGACAAGAAAGATTCCTTCGAAGCTAAAAAAGTAGATAATTATTTTAACAATAAAGAGCTTAATGAGATGTTTTGGATTTCAACCAATTTTACGGCACAGTGGTGTCTTAACACTATTGTGGCGCTTGGTCTGACAGAGGAATATCTGCCGGAGAAAATAGAAGATTGCAAATGGGAGGATTGGGTAAAATGAAACAGTTAATTTATGATAATCCGCTTACATGCGAGGAAAATTTAAATGATTTTATACTTGAAGGTTCTGCGGCGATGTCATTTCCGCAGGGGAGACTTCGACTTGAGAATAAACTCGATGGAGCACTTGGGCAGAAGGCTAACTACGTGCTTTGGTGCAAGGAAGAGTTCCCGTCGGATATCTGTATAGAATGGGATTTCTGGCCGATAAGGCAGCCGGGACTCTGCATTATGTTCTTTGCGGCTAAGGGGCGTAACGGTGAAGATTTATTTGATCCGACACTTCAGCCGAGAACAGGAGAGTATCCGCTATATCATCATGGTGACATCAATGCGTTCCATATCTCATATTTCCGCCGTAAGGAAGAAGACGAGAAGGCATTCCATACTTGTAACTTAAGAAAAAGCTACGGTTTTTATATGGCGGCACAAGGTGGTGACCCTATTCCCGATGTAGGAGATGCAAAGCCTCCGTATCATATGACAGTTGAGAAGTTGGGCGATACGGTTAAATTTTTTATAAACGATTTGGAGATACTTACATATGTGGATGACGGTGTAACTTACGGCCCGCGTCTTGAAGGAGGAAAGATAGGCTTCAGACAGCTTGCGCCGTTTATCGGAGAGTACCAAAATCTTAAGGTTTATGCGTTGTCATAGGTTAAAAGTTTAAAAATTCTGTGAAATATGCGGAAAAGCTTTTATTTAAAAAAAAGATATGATATAATGTGAAAGGTGCAAAATAAAAACAAGCGGCGCGAAGCGACATTTGTTTTTATTGCACTTTTAACGAGCAAACCGTCTGCGTAGCAGACAAGGAAGCACGAAAGTGCGGGGTTTGCGAGTATAATGTATCGGATAATGTCCGGTTATTAAAAGGTTAGGAAGGGTAAATTTATGAAAAAGAGATTATTGGCAATTGTTGCTACTGTTGCTGTTATGGCTATGGGAGTGATTGGTTGCGGCGGTTCAAACGATTACAGTAAGTGTATTACACTTGGAGAGTACAAGGGCATAGAGATTAAAGCCATTGATACAAGTGTTTCTGATGAAGAACTCCAGGAAGAACTTGATTTCTTATTCCGTGTTGATGTACGTGACGGAGACTATATCAATCTTGATTTTACAGGATATGTTGACGGTAAGACATTTGATGGGGGTTCAACAGACGGTAAAGGATATGATCTTTCAATTGGTTCAGGTACATTTATTGATGGTTTCGAGGATGGATTAATAGGCGCTAAGGTAGGAGATAATGTATCTCTTGACCTCAAGTTCCCTGAAAACTATGAGGGCGATCTTGCAGGCAAGGATGTTACCTTCGAGTGTACAATTAACGAGATTTATTATACTGCAGGTGTAGCAGAGCTTACTCAGGAGTTTGTAACAGAGAATACGGAGTTAAAGACGGTTGAAGAATATAAAGAATCAATCCGTGCAGAACTTGCTTCATATAAGGAAGAAGAGGCAAAGTCAACACAGTATTCAGAATTGTATCAGAAAGTTTTAGAAGGATGCGAAGTTAAGAAGTATCCGAAGGCTCTTTTAGAGAAGCATACAACAGAGGCAGAAGAATACTACCAGTCTATGATTGATTATTATATACAAATGTATTCCTATTACTATGGTGTTACAATGACTAAAGAGGATATGCTCTCAGTTATGGGGACTACGCAGGAGAAGCTTGATGAAGAGATTAAGCAGGCAAGCTACGATAGTACAAAGTCAGTAATGGTTATGACAGTCATTGCAGAAAAAGAGAATATTGTACTTTCTGATGCGGAGTTTGAAGAAAAGTTGGCAGCCTATATTTCTGATATGGGTGTTGAGTCGGCAGAGGATTTCTATAAGCAGTCGGGTTATACGGAAGAGACATTACGTCAGGATAGTTTATTTGACAAAGTTTTGGAATTTCTTATGGAAAATGCAAAGATTATTACTGAAACAACAACAGAATAAGTGAGTTATTATAAAGACGGCAGCAACAATGCATGCCGTCTTTTTTCGGAGTAAAAGTTCCTTGTAAAAAAACCTTTTCTTTACAAGGATAAAATGGTATACTTATAATGGCTATAACTCCGAAGGAGGTAATTATGAAAAAGAAAATATCTTTAAAAGGCAGACTTAAGCTTTATATGATGTGGCCGTTATATATGTGTTTATTATTGCTTCCGGCAGTTGTTTCTATGTATTTTTTCAATGAGATGGCAGGGTATATAATGACGGGCGTTTTTGTTGTATATATCGTTATCGCTATAATTTTGTTTTGCGGATTGCGTAAGAAGGTACTCAGAAGTATCGTGAATTTTGCGATGGACTATGATGATGTACAACGCAAGCTTATTAATGAATTTGAACTTCCGTATGCACTTCTTGACGGACAGGGCAATATGCTTTGGATGAATGACAGGATGCGCGATTTATTTAATATGAGCGTTATTTCGGATAAGAATATTATGACTTATTTGCCGGAGATTAAGAAGGAAGCTTTTCAGGTTGAAGAAAATAGAACAGAGATAGAAGCATGTTATGCGGATAAGGATTACCGTGTAGTTTTTGAAAAGATTAATATAGAGCACCTTGAGGGAATAGAGAATCTTATCGGTACGGTGGAACATGAATCGTATCTGTATGCGGTATACCTTTTTGATGAGACAACCATTAACTGGTACAAGAAGGAAAACTATGAACAGCAGATGGTCGCGGGGCTTATTTATATTGATAATTATGATGAGGCTTTGGAGAGTGTTGAGAGTGTACGCCGCTCGCTTTTAGAGGCACTTATCGACAGAAAGATTAATAAGTATATTTCAGGTATGGACGGAATCAGCCGTAAGCTAGAAAAGGATAAGTATCTTATTGTTATGAAGAGAAAGTATCTGGATATGCTTAAAGAGGATAAGTTCTCTATTCTTGACGAGGTTAAGACCGTTAATATCGGTAATGAGATAGCAGTAACTTTAAGTATAGGTATCGGTATTGATAAGGATAAATATCTGACGGCTTGTGAGCATGCACGAGTTGCGATTGATCTTGCACTTGGGCGAGGCGGTGATCAGGCTGTTATCAAAGAAGGCGAGAATATCCGCTATTTTGGCGGCAAGTCTAAGCAGGTAGAGAAGAATACCCGAGTAAAGGCAAGAGTAAAGGCACATGCACTCAGAGAGCTTTTTGAAAATAATGATAAGGTTATTATCATGGGCCACAAAATTGGTGATGCCGATTCCTTCGGTTCTGCAATAGGTATTTACCGTGCGGCCAAGTCCATGGGCAAGAGGAGCCATATCGTTGTTAATGAGATAACGACATCTGTAAGACCGATGATAGAAGGTTTTATCAATAATCCGGAATATGATGCGGATATGTTTTTGAATGTTAATGAGGCCGTTAATACAGTGGATGATGCGACGGTTGTTGTTGTCGTGGATGTTAACCGTCCAAGCTATACGGAGTGTCCTGAACTTCTTAAGCTTTCACAGAGCATTGTTGTGCTTGACCATCACAGACAGAGTAGTGAGATTATAGAGAATGCGGTGCTTTCTTATATTGAACCGTATGCTTCTTCTGCAAGTGAGATGGTTGCAGAGATTTTGCAGTATATCGGGGATAATATTAAGATGCGTCCTGCAGAGGCAGATGCAATGTATGCAGGTATAGTTATTGATACGAATAATTTTGTGGATAAGACAGGTGTAAGAACTTTTGAGGCGGCTGCTTTCTTAAGAAGAAACGGTGCAGATGTAAGTCGTGTCCGCAAGATGTTCAGAGATGATGTTAATGAGTATAAAGCAAGGGCAGAGATTGTTCAGAATGCAGAAGTTTTCAGTGAGCATTTTGTTATTTCGGAATGTAACAGTGAGAAACTTGAAAGTCCTACGGTAGTTGCTGCACAAGCAGCCAATGAGCTTCTTAACATTAACGGAGTGAAGGCTTCGTTTGTACTTACAATGTTTAATAATACAGTTTATATAAGTGCACGTTCTATTGATGAAGTTAATGTGCAGATTATAATGGAACAGCTCGGCGGCGGTGGACATATGAGTATTGCAGGAGCGCAGCTTACGGGAGTGACTATAGAAGAAGGAAAAGACCTGCTTAAGGGAATTGTTAAGCGTATGCTCGAGGAAGGAGATATTTAAAAATGCAGATTATTTTGTTAGAGGATGTTAAGGCTCTTGGTAAGAAGGGTCAGATAGTTAATGTAAATGACGGTTACGCACGTAACTTTATTTTGCCCAAGAAGCTCGGTGTTGAAGCTAACGGCAAGAATATGAATGATTTGAAGTTGCAGAAGGCCAATGAAGAGAAGATTAAAAAGGAGCAACTTGAGCAGGCACAGGCATTTGCCAAGCAAGTTGAAGCAGCAGTTGTTAATGTAACTATTAAGTCAGGTGAGGGTGGTAAAACCTTTGGTTCCGTTTCAACTAAAGAAATTGCGGCAGCGGCAGAGAAGGCAGGACTTAAACTTGATAAGAAGAAAATGATGCTTGATGAGCCTATAAGAAGTCTAGGCACACATATTATACAGGTTAAGCTTCATAAGGATGTAACAGCGAAGCTTACGGTAAAGGTGTCAGAACAGTAAAAGGATATGTAATAGAATGGCAGACCGGAAGGTCTGTTATAGAAGTACAAGTGATTATTATGCAGAATTGGAGGCATATACATGGAGGAGGCTCTTGTTAAGAGAATATTACCCCATAGCGTAGAGGCGGAGCAATCCGTTATCGGCTCCATGCTCATGGATAAAGATGCTATTTTGTCGGCAACGGAAGTATTGACGGCAGATGATTTTTATACTAAGCAGCATGCTATGTTCTTTGAGGCCATTGTCGAACTATACAATGAGGGAAAAGCAATTGATTTTGTCACGTTACAGAATCGTTTGAAGGAAAAGGGTGCACCGCCTGAATTATACAGTATTGAAGTTATCAGGGACATGTTTAATTCAGTACCAACCTCCGTTAATGCAAGACAATATGCGGAGATTGTCGGGGACAAGTCGGTACTCAGACAGATGATTAAGACAACTGAGGAGATACAGAATTCCTGTTATGTCGGTAAAGAGAAGCTTGAGGACATTATGGAGCTTACCGAGAAGAAGATTTTTGAGATTACACAGAAGCGTAATGTCAGCGAATTTGTGTCAATACAGCAGATAGTTCTTAATGCTCTTGATAAGATTGAGCAGGCATCCAAGACCAAAGGTAATGTAACGGGAATTGCGACCGGTTACTATGATTTAGATTATAAGACATCGGGTTTGCAACCTTCGGATTTTATCCTTATAGGTGCAAGACCTTCCATGGGTAAAACGGCACTTGTACTTAACCTGGCAGATTACATTGCGGTACGTAATAAAGTACCTACTGCGATTTTCAGTTTGGAAATGTCAAAGGAGCAGCTTGTTAATCGTATGCTTTCCATGGAGGCGCGTGTAGATGCACAGTCCATAAGAAGCGGTGACTTGCAGGACGGAGACTGGGAAAAACTTATTGAGAGTGCGACCGACATAGGACGGTCGGGGTTAATAATTGACGATACTCCGGGTATTACAATCGGAGAGCTTCGTTCCAAGTGTCGTAAATACAAGATGGAACATGATCTTAAACTTGTAATTATCGACTACCTGCAGCTTATGTCAGGTAACGGGAAGACGGACAGCAGACAGCAGGAAATTTCAGAGATTTCGCGTTCGCTTAAAGGTCTTGCAAGAGAGCTTTCAGTGCCGGTTATTGCGCTTTCGCAGGTTAATCGTGCTTGTGAGACAAGACCCGATCACAGACCGATTATGTCAGACCTTAGAGAGTCGGGTTCAATCGAGCAGGATGCCGATGTTATTATGTTCCTTTACAGAGATGAATATTATAACAAGGATTCAGAGGACAACAAGGGTAAGGCTGAGCTTATTATAGCTAAGCAGAGAAATGGCCCTATCGGAACCGTAGATTTAAGATGGTTGCCGAATACTACGAGATTTGTAAACCCGGAGAAATAAATATACTAAAGAGAAGAGTTGTAACAAGGTTAGTTTTGTTACAATTCTTTTTTTGTGAATTTTAACGAAATATATGGAGAAAACAAAAATGGTTACAGCAAGATGCCAAAAAAGAATTGTTTAACATAGTTTGTGACCGCATTGTGACCGAAGGTATATATAATGATAACAGAATAAAAAGTAAATTTGAAGAATATAGCAACGGGAGATGTTAATAATGAAAAAGAAAGTATTGATTGTATTATGTATAGTCGTTGTATTGATGATTGCGACAACTGTTACCGTTATGGCACATGGTGGTATTATTAAAGAGGAGACAGTACAGAATTTGCAACGTTGCATACCGTTATTTGCGGCAATTGCATCAGCCTTGACAGCAGAGTGTGTTGCTCTGATTGCGCGCAGAGTAAGTAACAAAGAAGATAAATCACAGATTGCTGTTCGTAAGGAAGTAAGAGCATAATCGGATTATTTCGAGCGAATTAATAAACCCCAAGCAGGATAACTATCTGCTTGGGGTTTTGTTGCTATTCAGAAGCTTCAGAAAGGTTCTCTTCTTTGAGATTAGAAGTATCTTCGGCATTTTCTTCATCAGAGTCCGATTCAGTACGTTCTGTGCCGAAAAATTTAAGTAATAGTACAATTGTAATAAATGTTACAAGAGAAATTCCGCTTATAATTAACCCTTCTTTAAGTCCCTTCGGGAAATAGGAGAATTCAATCTCATATGTGCCTTCACTAAGGGGGAAGGAGATAAGAGCATCTTTAAATGCTTCGTATTCAACCTCTTCACCGTTTACAAGAACAGTCCAGCCTTCTTCATAAATAATGTTGGATACAAAGATTCCATATTCTTTAACATCTATCGTACCTTTCATGTGAGTGTCATCATAGTAAGTAATGTTCCAAGTGCTTTGGTCGAATTCTTTACAAAATTCCTCAAAAACATCTTGATTAAGCTCGTAAATAAAGCATTGCAATTTGTTGCTTTCTTCAGAAGAAATTGTAATATAAGTATCCTCTGTCATGTATCCGAGATCAAGTACATACTTTTGATTCATGGAATATGATACAGGGTCACGGTTTTCTTCATAAAGAAAATTTTCATAAGTAACCTTAAAAGTCTTTCCGGTAGAAGTGATGCATGCATAAATCTGTTGTCCGGCATAGGCCTCGATTTCAAGTTTTGTACCCATTGTGGTGTAGGTCACGGGAGAAAATAAGTTGTTAAGGTCAGTTGTAAGTGCAACAAATGAGTTTTGTATCAAGAATGGATTATTTAATGTTATATTCCATTCTTCTTCTAATGTTTCGGGAACCATAAAGCCCATTCCGAAATTGTAGATGTTTTCGTAGAGATAGTTGCCGTCTTCCCAAAACTTAAGTGTACGATACGGAGTATTAAGGTCATCATCTTTTGCTAAAACATATTTAACATTCAAAAGTGCTTCGACAAAAGGAGTAGCACCATAGTAGCCATAGGAGTTGGTTGAACGCTCTCCGCCAAGTGAGGCAAGCAGGTTGGCATAGCCTGCATTGGCTGTTGATGAGAACAGTGATAAGCCGTGATAGTGGTGCCATGCAGCATCATTTTTGGTACGGCGTTTAAGCTTGTCTATCCTGTAAAAGCCGGGATCCTCTTTCTCAATCTTGTCAAGGAGAGTTGAGATTGCAGCATTATCCTTTAAATATGCTGTACGTCCCGTGGTAAGGATTGTTGTATCAAGTGCATTGATAAATGTCTCAAAGAAAACTACTACAAAAAGTAATAATGCGCACAGCGAACCGGGACAAAGATTACGTCTGTACAGCGTAAAAACAACACCGTAGAGAATTACAAATAATATACTTACATAAACCCAAATATAGGAATATTCATCGCCTGCAAAAATCTGCTCGATTATCAGGAACAAGACAATTACGGCACCGAATATCATATATAAATCCTTGGAAGCAGCCTTCTTAAGACCTACAAGCCCTTCATAGGACATCGCCAGAAGAATAAAAGTAAAGATAAAACTTTGACGGCAGGGAAGGCTGTTCGGGAAGTGAAGTCCGTGCCAAATATAATTTGGTATATTTAAGTTAAAACTTAAATAAAACAGGAAAAC
Organism: Lachnospiraceae bacterium; assembly: GCA_015057505.1. GTDB lineage: Bacteria > Bacillota > Clostridia > Lachnospirales > Lachnospiraceae > SIG300. The sequence continues at coordinate 126,799 of SVEG01000009.1, read as the reverse complement.
AAACAGGAAACGTCCGAATTTTTCCTTGGTTGAGGTGTTTTTGTTAAGTGCATACAACGGTACAAGGATAAATACTATAAGACCGGAGTATATATTGGGCTCGTGTGCCGAGAATATGGCAGGCTCAACGAGCATTAACTGTCTTGACAGCATTTCAAAAATCGAGAAGTATCTTGACAAATCCTTCGGGAATTTAAATTCGCCGGAAGTTGTAAGCATAAGAGCCGAAAGCTCAGGAAGTAACAGACATGCAGCCATACCTCCCGCAAGCAGTGAAAACAGTACAAATAAGCCGGTGTTTTTAACGACAGAAATAGGCTTTTCAAAATTGCCTGCAACAATAGTGTACATGATAAAGTAAAGTACACAGAAAATACAAATCATAATTGAGATGTAGTAATTTGACAAAATACTGAGCGCAAGTGTTACGCAATATAAAATACCTTTACCTTCTTTGATAAGGCGCTCAAGTCCAAGAATGATAAGAGGGAAAAGTACTATACAGTCAAGCCACATAACATTCCAGTTGTATGCGCACATATAACCTGAAAGTGCGTAAAACACTGAGATTGCCGCAATCGCAATATTCTTGGTGTTATGTTTTTTGGAAAGATAATATGCAAATGTAAAACCACAAAGTCCCGTCTTAAGAACTAGGAAGGAGCTAAGTACTTCAATAAGGTATTTCTGCGGGAACAGTACGGTAATCCAGTTTATCGGTGTTGCCAGATAGTAGGCAAATAATGCGACAAAGTTAACACCGGCACCTATATCCCAGGAGTAGAGAAGGCTTTCGCCATTCTTGAGTTTGTCCTGAAAAGCAGCGAGAAATGTAATGTACTGGTGGTACATATCGCTTCGTAAGTAGCAGTTATCTCCGAATGGGAAAACTTCATGGCATACATATACAAGGATTATTATGAAAAACGGTAATCCGAAAGCCGCAAAATACAGGGCATTATTTTTGAAAAAAGATTTAATTCTTTGCATTGTCGGACTCCTTTCCCAAGGGTTTCAAATTAGTCTGCTTTGCAATGTAAATCGGGCGTGATTTGGTCTCCATGTAAATGTGTCCGATATACTCGCCCAGAATACCGATTGACAGCTCGATAATTCCGCCGAGAAACAGTAGCGCACAAAGCGTAGTAACGTATCCGGGTACGTCGATTCCGAAAATAAGTGTCTGAACCAGAGTGATAATAATATAAATAAAAGCAAACAGCGAAATAACAAAGCCCATAGCCGATACCATTCGAAGCGGCGCCACTGAAAAGGCAGTAATTCCGTCGATGGCATATTTGAAAAGTCCCCAGAAGCTCCATTTGGTCGTGCCGAGCGGACGTTCAACATTCTCATAGGGAAGCCATTTGGTATCGAAACCTACCCAGGAAAAAATACCCTTTGAAAAACGCTGTACCTCTGAGAGCGAAAGCACCGCATCTACCATCTGACGGCTCATGATGCGGAAGTCAACCGCACCCTGAACAAGTGATATATCGGTAAAGCGGTTATGCAGACGGTAAAACATTCTCGAAAAAGCACTTCTTATCTTGGATTCTCCCGTTCTGGAAGTTCTTCTTGCAGCGCAGCAATCATAGCCTTCCTCGGTCGCACGAAGCATATCGGGAATCATTGTCGGAGGATGTTGTAAGTCAGCATCCATGACAATAACGTAGTCGCCCGTGGAATTCTTGAGGCCGGCGTACATGGCGGCTTCTTTTTTGAAATTCCTTGCAAAGGAGATGTAGAATACATTGTCTGCCTTGGTAGCAAGATCTTTTAAAATACTTAAGGTCTTATCGCGGCTTCCGTCGTCAACAAATATATATCTGAAAGCATAATTTTCAATTTTGTTAAGGACTTTCTCCGTCTCCGTATAAAATAAATTCAGCACGTCCTCCTCGTTATAACAAGGGACGATAATATCAACTGTTTTCGTAGTAAACACCTCTATTCCGATAAAATACAATCATAGTTATTTTACTATATATGGTAATGTAAACGCAAGGGTAAAATGGGTATATGACAATAGTTTTAAAAAATATATTGACATACAACCGTATTAGCCATATAATACAGTCAGAACCGTATTAGTCGAGTAATACGGTATAGTATACGAAAGGTGAGTAGCCACTATGATTTCATTTGATGATTTTATAGCAGAAGACGGCATCCCGATTTATTTGCAGGTGGTCCGTCATATAAAGAGAGGTATAGTCGCGGGAATTGTGCTAAACGGTGACGAGGTACCGTCAAGAAGAGTGCTTTCGGCGCTTCTTGGAGTGAATCCCAATACGATTCAGAAGTCATACGCCATACTTGAAGGAGAGAAGCTTATGGAGTCGCGCTCGGGTGCGAAGAGTTACATGGTGCTTGATGAAGAGAGTGTGGCAAGGGTTCGCAGTCAGCTTCTTGAAAATGATGCGACGACGGTAGTTAATTCCTTGAAGCAGATGGGACTTTCCAAGGAAGAGGCACTTGCGCTTATAGAGAATTATTGGGAGTGAGGTATAAGATTATGAAAAAATATTTATCGGTATTCGGGCTTTATGCGAGAAGCTCGATATATAGGGCGCTTGGAGTACTGCTTGCTATGGGAGTGGCAGAGTTTGGTTTGTTTTATTATGCATTGGATAGAGCCTTGCTTGTGTTTGAGGCAGGAGTCGGTGACGGTATGGCGCATTTTGAAGAGTTAGTTACAGGCAGTAAGATTCCATGGTGTTTTACGGTTGCCTTCATACTTATAACGATTTTCCTCTGCCTTCCGGGAACGGAGTTTCAAAGTAAGACGGGTTATACATTAAGAAGACTTTCCATAAGTGAAAGAAGTGTGCTTCTTGTTCAGTGGATGTATAACATGGCGGTGTATATCATTCTTTTGGCAGTGCAGTTGTTTTTCTGCTTCGCACTTAGTCATATATATATATCGCAGGTCTCGGCGGAATTTATCGGCAATCAGACAGTGTTTCTTACTTTTTACAGAAGTGAATTTATGCATGCGCTGCTTCCTCTTTCAGAGGCGGGAATGTGGTTTAGGAATGCTTTCCTTGTGATAGGACTTGGTTTTGCGGCTGCGGAGTTCTCGTATAACCAGCGAATGAAGGGTTATGGAATAGCAATTATAGTGCTTGGCATCTTTGCGATTGTAAGCTTCAGAACAGAGATGGGAAGTATCGGAGGTTTCTTTTTTACAATAATAGTAGTGGCGTTTTATGTGGGTAATGCAATTTATAATTTGCTTCGCAAGGAGGTCGTGGATGAAAATGGACTTTCTTAAAAAACTGGTACCTCCGGGAATGGAGTATAAACCGGAACTTAGATTTTATATAACAGGACTTATATGCGCAGGTTTATACAGTCTTTCATTCTTTGTAAGGTACTTCGACGCAAGATATGCGCTTTATGAGCACTACGATTATAAGAGTGTTCTGATTGAAGGGGTGAAGATTGCAGATTTTGGTGGGATTCTCGGATACGCGCTAGTGGGTTTTGCGTTACTTGCGGTATGCATGCTCGGATTTATCGTGTATCACTATCTGTACTACAGGCAGGGCAGCAAAAGCATTTATCTTATGAAGAGACTTCCGAGCAAATTGGAGCTTCACAAAAGGGCAATTGCGCTGCCTATGCTTGCAATACTTGGTTGTCTTGTGGCGGCATTAATCGTTATGTTACTTTATTTTGCGGTATATATGCTTGCAACACCAAAGCAATGTTTGTTGCCGAATCAGTGGCAGAAGTTATGGAGGTTATAATATGCTTGAAATAAAAAATTTGTCAAAATCCTATACTGGAAAAAGAGCTTTAAATGATGTGAGCCTGACGATTCCGAGAGGCGAGATAGTCGGCTTATTCGGTGAAAACGGTGCCGGAAAAACAACACTTATGAAATGTATCCTTGGTTTTCATGGTTATTCGGGAGATATTACACTTGACGGAGCGCCGATTACAACCAAGAATATTGCGAAGATTTCTTTTGCGACAAGTGAGCATTCCTTTTTCCCGAATCTTTCGCCACAGGGACACAAGGAGTTTTATGAGGAGCATTTTCCGGATTTTTCGGAAAAACGTTTTAACGGGCTTATGGACTTCTTTGAGTTACCTAAGCACAGAGCGCTTAAAAACTTCTCGACGGGCCAGAAGAATCAGTTTGAGGTTATTCTTGCGCTTTGTCAGGGTGCGGATTATATCCTTATGGATGAGCCGTTTGCAGGCAATGACGTATTTAACAGAGAAGATTTTTATAAGGTGCTTCTTGGTATTCTAGAGCCCAATGAGACAGTGCTTTTATCCACGCATCTGATTGAAGAGGTGTCGGAGTTTATCGGAAGGGCGGTACTTATACGTAAGGGTAAAATCGTGGGAGACGTGACTACGATGGAGCTTGAAGAAGAGGGCAAGACCCTTATGAACTATATCAAAGAGACATATAATTATCGTGCCGACAGGGTAAGCAAGGCGCTTGATGAGATTTCCGGGGAGGCGAAATAATGAAGAAGGTTCTGGCTCTTATGGCAGTGCTTCTTATCGCGTCGGTCGGAATATTCTGTGCGGTGGGAGCAACGGTAAATGAAAATAAGGATACGGTTGTTATTACCGAGAATATCCTGTACGGCGATAAGTCAGCGGCAGAGGGGATAACAATAAAAAATCAGAACAGATATGACAGGCATCTGTTCTGGGATACAACATATACAATCGGTGAGCCTGCAGAGTATGATACAGAGTTTTGGTTTTCAGCGGTAGAGTTGCGTAGGGATAATCCACGCAACCATATGAAGATTGCGCTGAATATAGATATTGCATATGGTTGTGATTTTAATAAACCGGCGGAGGAACAGCCGGGTATCGAGAGGGCCTACAAGGAGTTGTATGATGCAGCAAAGCCCGGTGAGGAATTAAAGAAGATTATCAGGTTAAAGGAATATTATGAGTATTATCCGATAGGTATTGAGATTGATTTGCCGGATACCTACTGGCATGGTTTTGCACATGAAAACCTTCACTGGTCGGAGGAGTATAATGATTATAAGTCCGCATGGAGTATTTTTAATGAGTTCTTTAAGATTCCGGTGCCCGAAGATATGATAATGGAGATAAGCATATCTAGGGGACATAACGGTAATGAACCCACAGGTATAGGTTCTTCGTTTGTAGATAAGGATTCTTATTATATGTCTACGGTGAGCACGTACTCCGATGACAAATGCTTCTTTACAATCAATAACAGGACAAATGACGGTAAGTTCGTTGACACCAGCCTGATTCCCGGTGGTTACGGTATATATGCTTTTTCATACGGTGGCGAGGCTAAGAAAAAATATAAGACGGGAATAGACGTGGATTCGTTAAAAATGGTATATCCGCTTGATAAAGAAGAAGTAGTTATACATCTTTTGATGAATACCGAGAAGACAAAACTTCTGCTTCTTACTAATGACGGAGGGGAGCTTGTGCTTACGGTTATTGACGCGGTGACGATGACAGCGCGTCAGAAGCTTAGTCTCGGAGCAGGGGATTTATATGAGATTCGCGAGTACGGTGCGGAGCATGAGTTTTATGAAGGCCGTGAGTTCGGAAGCTTTATCGTGCTGTATCTCCGCGGTAATAAAATCTGTCTGCTTGTCGAAAATGAAAAGGGAGAATATGAACATAAATTTACTGTTGATTCTGCTGAAGTTAAAGTGATGAATTCAGATTTTGTGTACTGGAAATATCCGTCGATTAATTACGATGGCGAGAGGCTTGTTGTGGTGGATTATCTGTTTACCGGTCCATATAATAATATTCCGTCCTGCGGATATGATGTGGCGGTATACGAGGAGAGCGGACTTGTGTATTATGCAGAGTATGGCAGCAGTTTGTCGACGCATCCGTATTCGAACCTGTATGAGGAGAACTGCCTGCCGGCAGATGATTTCAGAGATGATAAGTTTGTGATTGAGTTTGGAGAATAAGAGCAAAAAGGGGACTTGATTTCACAAGTCCCCTATGGTACAATTTACTTGGAAAGGTTATCGGATAACAAACTCCGATTGCCCTCAGTTAAATATGCTAAGAAATAAGCATCCTAACTTTGGACGGTTGAGGGATGCTTATTTCTTTTTATTGCGATCACGGTCGTAACGGTCATCTAGGTATGCTAAGATGGGAAAAAATGTAAAATAAATAGATTGCCTGTTGCGAATAGCTTGACCGTTTCGGTGAAACTGATTTATTATATAAATATAATTGACTAACATTAAGGGGGATATCATGAAAAAAATATTACTTGGAATGTCATTAATTCTTTTTGGAATAGCATGTATGCTTTTTGCGTGGTTAAGTGAAATTGCAATCATGTTCATTGTAGGGTTTATTTTTGCAATTTTGGGTCTTTGTTCTTCTGTTATAGGATTCTCAAAAGATGAGTAGTGGTTATTGGGGCAAATAAAAGTGACAGGAGATTTGACATGTTCAAAAAATTCAACGTGGATTTACCGCAAATCAATGATGCAGAATACAAAATCATAGACTACGGCGCAGTACCGGGCGGCGTAATCAGCAACACAAAAGCTTTTAAGGCGGCTGTTCTTGCGGCGACGGAGCATGGCGGCAGGGTGGTTGTACCCGGCGGAATCTGGCTTACGGGACCGATTGAGATTAAGTCGGGAGTGGAGCTACATCTTGAGGATAATGCGGTTATTTTGTTTGATAAAAATGCGGAGGAGTATCCTCTTATCGTGACGGATTTTGAGGGAATAGCAAGAATTCGTGCCACATCGCCGATTTGGGCGGATGGTGCAGAAGATATCGCGATTACGGGTAACGGTGTGATTGACGGTAGCGGACATCTGTGGAGGCCGGTTAAGGAATTTAAGATGACGAGGCGTCAGTGGGCGAAGCTTCTTGAAAAGTCACCGTATGTTTTAGAAGGCAATGAGGACGGAATCTGGGTTCCGACCAAGTCAATATACGACGGAAGGAATTACGGAGAGGTATTCCCGGATCATGAGGGTGCGCTAGAAGAGGCGGCACCGTATTATGATTTTTACAGGCCGGTTATGGTAAGCCTTAAAAATTGTAAGAGAGTGCTCATTGAGGGCGTGCTTTTTAAAAATTCGCCTGCGTGGTGCTTGCACCCGTATTTTTGCGAGCATTTGACAGTCAGACATATAAGGGTTAACAATCCTTATTATGCGCAAAACGGCGACGGTATCGATATCGATTCCTGTAAAAATGTTGAGGTGTGCTATTCAGATTTCAGCACGGGCGACGACGGAATCTGCATTAAGTCCGGCAAGGATAAAGAGGCAAGAAAAATCGAAGGCCCTTGTGAGAACATATATATTCACGATTGCTATGTGGGACAGAGCCACGGAGGTTTTGTTATCGGCAGTGAGATGTCGAGAGACGTACGCAATATTCTTGTTGAGAATTGTACATTTATCGATTCTGACATAGGAATCCGTCTAAAGAGCAGTATCGGTCGCGGTGGCGTGGTTGAGGATATTTACATCAAAAATATTAACATGGTGAACATATTGCAGGAAGCCGTTATTATAACGATGAATTACGTCCACGTTAACATGAATTATGACGAGCCGGTTATAGAGAGTGAGAATGCCGAGGATATTCCCGAGTTCAGGAATATATATCTGGAGAATTGCCAGTGTACGGGCGCGAAGACCGCAGTAAAGATTGCCGGAATTAAGGGTAAGCCACATACGATACATGATGTGTATATTACGGATTGTCAGTTTGTGGCGGAAGAGGAGAATGTGTTTACGGACTGTGAGAAGGTTGTGATTAATTAGTGTGATTTTGGCAAATAATTGCGAATTGCAATGAGCTGTTGCTTTGTTTTTGCTGTTTTTATGCATATGATAATATTGGTTGTAATTGAAGCGTACACCAAATTATCAAGGAGGAAACATATATGAATGATATAGGAAAAAATATTAAGCGGTTTAGAAGTGATAAGGATATTACTCAGGAACAGCTGGCGGAAAGACTTCATGTAACAAGACAGGCAGTATCCAATTGGGAAAACGGAAAAACACAGCCGGATGTTCAGACCTTATCCGCTCTCGCAGACTGCTTTGAGATAACTGTGGAAGAATTGATTTATGGAAAACGGGCTAAGGAAAAGAAGTCCGTAATTATTAGAGAAAAGACTATTGAAAAAACAACCGAAAAGGGCATTGATATAGGTGCTACCGTGGGAGTTGCCTTAGCGGTGATTCTTTCGTATACAAAGTGGCAATCCATCGGTTGGGCGATATTTCATGGACTTCTTAACTGGGCGTATGTAATTTATTATGTGATTAAGTATTAACAGGAGGTTAATCATGGATATAGTCATATTAGAAGATATTACAAAAGAGAATTGGGAGTATATTGCTTTTTTGACAACCAATGAAGATAGGATGCCAACATTGGTAGAAAAATATTTAAACTCAAATGCATATTCTATGTTGGAAGTGCTTTATAGAGAATCATTAGCAATGAAAGCAATTGTTCTTTGTGAAAACGATAAGAAAAAAGGAATAGGCTTTGCTTCATATGGACCGTCAGAAGATGATAATGGCAATACTGTATATATGTTACGCAGATTTATGATAGATGTAAGATTTCAGGGACAAGGTTATGGGACAAAAGCATTAAAATTAGTTCTTGATGAAATGCAGAAAAAGTATGGCTGTGATGAGATTTATTTGTCAACAGTACCGGAAAATGAAAAGGCAATACATATGTATGAAAAAGCGGGTTTCATTTCAACAGGAATAGAAATAGGTGATGAAACTCACAAAGAGGTAATTTATAAGTGTCTGTTGTAATTTGTAAAGTGGATTTGATATTATTTGTTGGTAGTTAAAAAGGCTGTCATAAAAACAATTTGGAAGATGATTATAACCACCTTCCAAATTGTTTTTATGACAGCCTTTTTTCCTTATTCAAATACCGCAATAGTTTCAGGACAGGGCCCGAGGTCGCGTGGATGCAATCCGCGGTTAATCGCCTCGTAAACAAACATCATTGTGTCAGGTTCATAGGGCAAAGTGCGCTTTTGGTCAGGTACACTTGTAAGGTGAGATGGAATCTCTTTTTTGTGTGTTTTACAGTATTCTGCCAAAGGCTCTCTGATATTGTCTCCGAAGGCTTTTTGAGCTTTTTTGCAGATATCGAAGAATTCTTTTTCTTCTGCATGTGAGAGGACGGGAATTAAAAGCTTGGGAGAACCGTCTTTGGTTGATATAAAGCCTCTCTGTTCAAGAAGAGGAAGACCTTTTATCATTCTTGCATCAAGATCCACTGTTTCAGGTGCAATGTTGTGCTTTATCAGATAAAACAGCTTGAGCATATTGTATTCCACATCCATAAATGAGTTGAAATCAAAACCTGAATGTTTGACGCCACCATATGGGTCGAGAGAAGATTCAAAGTTGTAAAGCTTAAGGTTTTTCGTATCAAGATAATTATCGATAACAGTACATCTTCTGCCCGAAAGACCATAAAATTCTTTTCCCTGCAGATTCTTTGGGATTTTCCAATTATTCGGGTATATCGTGGCAAAAGCAATCCACTTGCCTCCGTTTGGACGGTCAGGGAATATTTGAGGCGTTTCCCTGACGGATTCCATACTTTCGTATAAACCGCTTGAGGCTATCTGAATCATCATAAATCTTTCTAATCTTTGACTATAAAAAGAGGTTGCTTTTAGTTCTTCAATAGCAATTTTTAACGGTGCGAGGTATGCGTCTATATGCTTTTCAACGAATGCTTCTTGCTCGTGAATATATTTTACATGGTCATCGGGAGCATAAATTATAAAATCGGTATAGACCTTACCGTCTCCGGTCTGCTTCATCAGTTCACCATCAACCAGCTTCTTAATGACGGGCTCAACATAAGCCGTGGCAACACCGATTGCCTTAGAAAGTTCGCTTATGGTTAAAGGCTTTTCGTAAGCAAGGATTAAAAGGTTTTGTGCAAGTGCATCATCTTCCGTCAGTGACATCGGTTCTTCATTCATACCAAATCTGCCGCTGTTGCGTACCATAAGCTGTTGCGGCATATAGCTGTTTTCTGTGTATTTTTCCATTGTATCAAACCCTTTCTTTATTTGTTTTCTGCCAAAATCCAAACGACTTTTTACTGTGCCTTCGGGTAAACCAAGTTCTGTGGCAATCTCTTTCACACTCTTGTTATGAAAATAGTGCTGCGCGATAACTGTGCGATAAGACTCTGCAAGATAAGCAATCTCACGGCGCACCTGCTCGGCCTCCTCCTGTATTATCATGTTGTGCGCAAAATCCGATTCGTCCGGAATGTCAAAATCCTCTCCGATGGTAACGGTCGGGAGCTGATATTTTTTCCTCAGCAAATCGTAATATTTGCGGTTCATGACTGTGGTAAGCCAGGCGCGAGGGTTTTCGATAGTTCCGCCTTTTTCAAGGTAGAGAAATGCAGAGAGAAGTGTCTCCTGCGTCAAATCCTGCGCATCTTCAAGGGTGTCGCACTTTGCAATAGCTTTTGACAGTAAAAATTCGATTTGTTCCTGTAATTGTACTTTGGGCATCTTGGATATCCTCTCTTTTGAAAGCTTTCACTTATAAGTCGCGAAAACAGAAGATGGGTTTGATGGTTTTTGAAAAATTTTCGCAAATCCGCTGTTTATATTTTATCATGATTCATGTTCGTATGAAAATTAATTTTAAGGAAAATAACTTGAAGGACTGTGACAGGCTAAGTATAATATAAACATAATCTTTATTTTAGGCGAGGGTATAAAGGTGAACAGAAGCATACAATTATTTCATGACGACTTCCGTCATTTTAAAATTGGCGAATTCCCGTACGATAAGAACCATTCGGCTATGGGCGAATACAACTACATAGTTAACGAGGGATATCATGGCGGTTGGACGGACATGGTTTGCAATCATACATATAACGGCTCAGGGGCTTCGTGGATAATTACGGAGGACGAGGGCAGGCATTTCATGGAGCAGATGAGGATTGTGGATAACAGACCTCATAAAACTCATCCGATGTTGATAACAGGCAGTGTGCATTGGCGTGATTATACCGTGAGTGCGAAGGTGAGATTGCTTAACACGAGCGGAAGTGCCGGAATAGGCTTTTGCTGTCAAAATACTCTTAACCTTTATGTGCTTGTTTTGGAGGGTGGAAGGCTCAAACTTGTGTACAGGCATAAGCAGGTGGATACGGAGCTTGCAAGCTGTGATTTTGATTATAATTGTGATGAGTTTTATGAGTTAAAGGCAGAGTGTCAGGGCGACAGCGTAAGCTGTCATATTAACGGTAAGGAAATGTTCGTGTGCAAAGACGAAGGGCTTTCTCGTGGCGGGAAAATAGCGATAACCGCGACAACTCCGGCACAATTTACAGACGTGGAAGTGTTGGTATCCGAGGAGGGCAAGGTTAAGATTGAGCAGGCAATCGCTGATTATGATGCCGAGACAGTAAGGCGAATGAATTCCCACCCTAAGATGAAGCTTTATAAAAAGATTGATTTGAAAAACTTCGGAACAGGTCGTCAGGTTCGTTTTGGACATCTCTGCGGAGGAGATGAGTGGTATATTGTTCTTGCGCAGGGGCAGAGACGTGTAAAAAGGGACGACTGCAGTCATATAAGCTGTCTTACGGCAATCGACCTTGACGGCAACATACTTTGGCAGAAGGGTGAGCCGTCAACGGATTATGATCAGGGTAAGATTTCCGCGGACTATCCTTTGCAAGTGTATGATATCGACGGTGACGGCATCGACGAGGTCATAACCGCGAAGAATTTTGAAATAATGATTCTTGACGGAAGGACGGGCGAGGTTAAGAAAAAGGCGAAAATGCCGCTTTCCGACAAGAGTGATACAAGTATAATCGGCGTGCCAAATGGTATTTATCCTTTTGACAGGATTAACGCCGACGGCATAAGAATCTGCAATTTTTCGGGCAGAGAAAGGCCTACGGACATTCTTGTAAAAGACCGCTATTGCAGAATATATGCGCTTAACAGCGATTTGGAGCTTATGTGGTCATATAGGAGCGATAAAAACACGGGGCATTTTCCGTATGCCTGTGATATTAACGGTGACGGCTATGATGAGGTTTTGTGCGGCTACAATCTGCTTGACCACACGGGCAAGCTTTTGTGGACTTATCCTATAGCAAAGGACCATGTGGACGAGATTATTTCAGGTAAGTTTATGGCAGGCAGTGACGAGGGTCATTTTGCGTGCGTGGCAGGCTCTGAGGGCTTTTTCATAGGTGATTACAAGGGCAATATCCTTAAGTGTGACGATATCGGTCATGCGCAGAGGGTAAGCACGGGTAATTATTGTCCCGACAGAGAGGGCTTTGAGCTTTGCGTGGTTAATTACTGGGGACATCAGGGAATCGTGTACCTTTATGATTCCAAGGGTGAGCCGATTTGGGAATTTGAAAATGAGCTTAGCGGCAATATGCTTACGCCTGTTAACTGGGACGGTGACGGAAGAGATTTGATTCTTCTTAATGCTGATGCTAAGCGCGGAGGCATGCTTGACGGTGACGGCATGCGATGTGTGGAGTTCCCGGACGATGGACATCCAACGATGTGTGCGGAGGTCATTAATCTTACGAGGGACGCAAGAGATGAGATTGTTGTGTGGGATTATCACAGCATGTACATTTACACGCAGGATGATGCAGTTATGGAGGAGGCGTACGCGCCTGCGAAGTATCCGCATTACAACGGGTCGAATTACAGGGGCGAGTACTCGTATCCGGATGGGTCGTATATAGTTTAATTACGTTAAGGGTAATAAAAATCAATTTGCGGCAAATAATATATAAAAGAATAAAGTGCAAAATTTGCACCTTATATTGACAAAGGTGCAAATTTTGCATTATTATATATTTGGAGGTGCAAATATGGGCGAGTTGAAAGATTTGAGAATTGAGAAAAAAATGACACAACAGCAAGTTGCAGATTTGGTCGGGATCTCTTTGCGTTCCTATAAGTCGTATGAAAACGACGAGGGAAAGCAAGGTACAATAAAATACAACTATATTATGGAGCAGTTGACAAAAATTAACTTTGTGGACGAAGAGCACGGACTTTTAACAATTGAGGACATAACCCGAAAATGTGCAAAAGTGTTCGAACGATATGATGTGAAATTCTGCTATCTTTTTGGCTCGTATGCTAAGGGTAGAGCAACACCAACAAGTGATGTGGATTTACTTATTTCAGCTGATGTAAAAGGATTAAAATTTTATGGACTGATAGAAGACATAAGAGTTGCACTTTATAAGAGGGTAGATGTGCTTAATATGAGTCAGTTAAAGGACAATATTGAGTTGACAGAAGAAATATTTAAGGATGGTATAAAGATATATGGATAATGTTAAAAATGACAGTTACTATATTCAAAAAGTCAGAAAAGACTTGGAGTTTATGGTAATACATATGCGGGGAGTCGAGATAGAAGAGTTGAATGCAAATGAAGTTCTATTGGATTCAATGTTATTTCGTATGATTCAGGTTTCTGAAAATGCCAAGAAATTATCAGAGGAATATAAAACCTTGCATTGCGATATACCTTGGAGTGCACTAGGTGGTTTGAGAAACCGTATTGTGCATGATTACGGTAATGTGGATTTGAATATTGTGTATGAAACATTGAAGAATGATATTCCGGAAGTGCTTAGGATGCTGGTGGAATAAGAGTATTGAAATGGGGGCGCCTCGGCGCCCCACATATTTTAATTTGAATATCTAATATTTTTTAATTCAGCGAATAATAAAGTCCCTTCATCGCCATGAGTTCTTCATGAGTTCCTTCTTCGGCAATTCCCTTGTTAGAGATATAAAGAATTCTGTCCGCGCTTCGTATCGTAGAGAGACGATGCGCAACCATAAATGCCGTTTTATCCTTGAGAATCTTATCGAGTGCTTGCTTTATGAGGTTCTCGGTCTCGGTGTCGATGGAGCTTGTGGCTTCGTCGAGGATGACAACCGAAGGATTCTTAAGAATAATTCTTGCAAATGAAAGCAACTGCTTTTCACCGGCTGAGAGGCCAAGGCCGCGCTCTTCGAGAACATGGTCGTAACCGTCGGGAAGACGCATGATGAAGTCGTGAGCAAAAATTGTTTTGGCGGCTTCGATACATTCCTCGTCGGTCGCGTCAGGTCTTCCGTAACGGATGTTGTCCATAACGGTTCCCTTGAAGATGAAAGGCTCCTGCATAAGTACGCCGACCTCTTTACGAAGAGAAGAAAGTGAAGCATCCCTTACATCAACACCGTCAATCGTAACACTGCCTTCCACAACATCATAAAATCTTGTGAGCATATTGATAACAGTTGTTTTTCCGGCACCTGTCGGGCCTACAAGGGCGATGGTCTCGCCAGGCTTTACGTGAAGGTCAAAGTGCTCGAGGATGTTAACGCCCTCGTCATATGCGAAGGTTACATCGTTAAAATCAACCTGACCTTTAATGTCTTTAAGTTCAACGCTGTTCTCGTTATCGTCGATCGAAACAGGATAATTGATTGTGTCAAATACCTGCTCGAGGTTCGAGCTTACCTGCGCGAGTTGCTGGATAATGTTTGCAATCTGTGTAAGCGGACCACTAAACTGTGACATATAGCTCGTAAAAGCAACTACGATACCTGCATCAACAGTGTCGCTGCCGTTAAGTATGAGGTAAAGTGCCATACCGTAAAGACACGCAGTTCCTAAGTTCCAGAAAAGCTCAACGAGCGGGTGGTTAAGGGAACTTAACTTAACAATTTTGTACCAGTGTACAACACTTGCATTATGAACCTCGTCATAAATCTGTTCGCTGATATGTGTACGGTTGTAGCTCTTAACGATTTTCTCACCCATAATGGTCTCGACAACGAAAGCAGTTCTGTTGGAAACCTTTGCCCTGTGAGCCGAGAAAAGTTTTCTGATTGCATATCTGATGCTGAAAATACAAATCATCATCGGAATAACAATCGCAAATACAACACCTGTTAAGTGAACGCTTAAGCCAAGCATGAAAAATGTTACGATTATAAGCTTTACCAAATATGAAATCAGCATGAGAACATGGTTGGTAAAGAAGTTCGCAAGGTCGTTAACGTAGTCAGTAACACGGACAACAATTTTACCGTTGGGCTTTGAATCGAAGTAGTCAAACGGAAGCTCCTGAAGCTTATAAAAAATATCAGTTCTTACGTTAGCAATAATTTTGTGGCCGACATTACCCATGATTCGTTGGTGTGCGTAGGTGATGCCGATTTCAAGAAGTGCGACCACGGCCATGCAGGAGATAATCATTGCAAGTCTTGCATAATCCTCTGACTCAACAACATTGTTGATGATTTCCTTTAACAAAAGAGGAGTAATCATGGCAAGACCGGAGGCAACTACCATAAGAAAGCCTACTAAGATAAAAAACTGCTTGTAAGGAAAGATGTATCTTAAAATCTTTCCGAACTGCTTCATGTCTATTTTTCTTTCAATTACTTCGTCCTGAAAATAAGTGTTTCTCTTAGCCATCGCCTACACCTCCTTTTCTGCAAGCGCATCAAAGTCGATGCTTTGATCCTGCGCTTCCTGAATTCTGTATACGGATGCAAAATGACCGTCGAGAGCCATAAGTTCATCAAAGGTTCCTCGCTCTAAGATGATACCGTCCTTCATGTAGATAATCTCATCACAGTCTACAACCGAAGAAAGTCTGTGTGCCGAAATAAGGAGCGTTCTGTCAGGGAAGTTCTCTTTAATATCCTTAAGAAGACGTTTCTCGGTGTTAACATCAAGTGCTGAGGTTGAGTCGTCAAGGACAAGTACCGGAGCGTTGCGAAGAAGTGCTCTTGCGATAGAGACACGCTGCTTCTGACCACCGGAGATACCAAGGCCACGCTCGCCGACAATAGTGTCGTAGCCTTCCTGAAGACTCTGTATAAAGTTATGTGCCTGAGCATGAATGGCTGCTTCTTTTACAAGTTTGCGGTCAGCATCAGGCTGTGAATAAGCAATGTTAGAATCAATTGTATTCGAAAACAGGAAAACATCCTGATATACGTAAGCGAATTTCTCGCGTAGAGATTCAAGACTGTACTCGCGGATATCCTTGTCGTCGAGTGTAATCGAGCCGCTTGACAAATCATGAATTCTTATGAAGGACTCAAGAAGTACACTCTTACCGCATCCCGTTCCGCCGACAATTCCGAGCTTTTTACCGTAAGGAATGTCGAGGTTAATGTCTCTTAAAACATTCTTACCGTTAAAGCTCATATGAGCGCCCTTAACTTGAAGGTGAATATCCTTAATTTCGGCTGCAGAAATCGTTCCGTCCGGAATTTTGCTTTCGCTGTTCATGAAGTCAAGCATTTTGCGGCCTGATACAAGCTGTTGTTGCATCTGAAGCATACAGTTACTAATCTGGCTTACGAAACCGATGATTTTAGATATGTAATCAACACAGGCTACAAGATAACCTACCATCATATAACCTTTCATTACAAGAACGGCTGCTACCGCAATACTTCCGATGTAGGACGTCTGCTTGATAATGCTGAAAACAGCTTCAAATGATGCTGAAAGGTTAACCTGTTTAACATAGGAATCTTTAAGGCGGGTGTTGGCAGCGTCGAACTTACGCTTCTCAACTGCTTCATTTGTAAAGGAACGTACAAGTCTAACGGCTTCTATATTTTCCTGAACGGTTAAGCTCATATTACTGTTGGAAGCACGGATAGTCTGGTAATTGACTCTTGCGCGTTTTCTGAACTGCATAAGCGCAACCACAAGAAAAGGAATAATGATTACAGGAACAATCAGCAGGTAAGGGTTAATGGTTGCAAGAAGTACGATTGTTATTACGATTACAAAGATACTGTCGAAGATATAAAGCGTGATACGACAGAATAAATCCTTGAACATAATTGTATCTGAATTAAGGAGTGTAAGAAGCTCGCCGGTGTTGTACTGGGAAATAGTCTCGCTGTCGAGCTCCATAAGCTTGTGGAAGGAAGCCTTTCTTAAGTCCGTCTCAAGCTTAAGACCAAGCTTTTCTGTAAGTATGTTACGGAAATATACAGTAACCTCTTTTATTACAAGAAGAGTAATAAAAACAATAAACAGGTTAAAAAAGAGTTCCATGGAGTGAATCTCGCCGTATTTACCGCTCAACATAAATGAAAAGATATTGTCATCTTTTACCTCGTTGGACTTAATCGCATAATTAATAAACATTGAAGCGATAAGCGGGAGCATAAGGTCTGCCGATAGGGCGATACAGCTCATGAGCTTTGTTAAGATGTCGCCGGGGAGATACTTCTTCCAGTATTTTAATCCGAATTTTAATACTTCCATGTTAAATCACGTTCCTTTCTGATGTGTTAAGAAACTTTCTAATTGCTGAATTGTTAAGAAAATTTTACAATTACTGTTTTGAATAGATTATATAGTATAATAAAAAATAGTTAAATGGGTTTTCTAGAAAAAAAGATGTAATTTTTTCAGAATTTTGCAAGATTTTAAAGATTTGAAAAGTATTATTAATGAAGAGTGATCACTACGTAAGCTTTTGAAGCTTGGAAGGGGGACGTGATATATGTGTAATATGACAGCGGATGAGCTTTTTGAAAAGTATTCCGATGTGGTATATCGCGTGGCATTTATGACCTGCGGGGACAGGTGTGAGGCAGAGGATGTAGTCCAGGAAGTGTTTGTCCGTTATCTTAAGCGCAGACCGGAATTTGAAAATGACGAGCATGCCAAGGCATGGTTTATAAGAGTAGCGGTCAATTGTACTAAGAGCTTGCAGACAAGCGCATGGAAAAGAAAGGTTGTCTCGGTAGAAGAATATTACGATTCGGAGAATGAGCCGTCAGCTGTTTTTGACAGTGAAGAAAGCGAACTCTATGAGGTAATCCGAAGCCTGCCGCAGAAATACAGTATTGTAATATATCTGAGATACTATGAGGAGTATGCTGTTTCGGACATTGCTAAAATGTTGCATACTACAGTAGGTACAATATCATCAAGACTTTCAAGAGCGAAGAAGCTTTTAAAAGAAGAGTTATCAAAGGAGGGATACGCGTATTATGAACGAGATGAACAAGGAAGTATTGCACAGAATGTGTGACAAAATAAAACTTAGCGATACGCAGAAGGAGGGTATTATGAGGAAGATCAATGAAGAAGTTTCTGAGAAGAAGCACAGAAGCTTTAATTTAAAGCGTTTTGCGACTGTTATGGCGTGTGCTTTGGTTTTGGTAGGGGCTACGATAGGTGTTGAGGCAAAGTTTAATTTTATAGACAGAATCAGCAACATGTATAAAATATGGCAGTCAGGGGATGTGGAGTTAGACGAGAAAGAAAAAGCGGTTTTGAATAAGATTTCTCTTGAAGGCGGTTATGAATTTGAAGTAGAGTACGGTAAGGTTAGAGTAGATGCGATAATGTATGACAGTTCATTTATTTATTTTTTCTATACCAATATAGCTAATCCAGACAGTCCTTTGCCGGATGAACAGATATTTGCTTATCATCTGAATGGAATATTTCAACCCTATTTTATTATAAAGGGAAAAGAGTATTCAGGCTGGGATGCTTTTACCAAAAGGATGGATGTGGATGAAGATGCAGAAGGTTATCAGGGATGCTGTGTTTTTCATGTGAGTCCGCTTGATGGAAGTGAGAAAGTTCTCGGTTTTGGTTTTGAACAGGGCGATGAGATTATTTTTACTGAAGAAAGATTTGTTAATGATAATTATATAAGGTCAGAATCATTGGATGATATAGAAAAAATATACGGAACTTTTACACTTACAAAGCCCACCAACACACTTACATTTAATTATGACAATACAGAAGGTATGGAAGTTCTTGAAACTATAACAGAGATTAAGATTTCACCTTTATCCATTACGATAATGGGTGATAATTATTTAAGGAAAACATTTCCCGAAGGTATAGGATATACCTACATTGAAAGCGCAGATAAGATTTTTACAATAGGTATGACAGGAGATGAAGAAATAGATAAATCTAATTGTAAATATGCAGTTAGTGTTGTTAAGAAAGACGGAACGATTGTAGAGTATGGAGATTTAGGTGAAAGTGGTGCAGGTACAGCTACAACCGGTAATCATGAATATGAGCTTTTTTATCAGCAACATATTTTTGACAGACCATTAGACTTGTCAGAGGTTGACTATATCCTTGTCAGAGGTTGGGGTCTTGAGTATAAGATTCCGGTAAACGTAACAGAATAAAAATTTAATAAGGAGTTCTAAAATAACAATCCCGGGTTGCCTTTTGGCGACCCGGGATATTGTTTTGTATATAAACTATATATATATTACTTGTTAAGCTCTGCTTCCTTCATTGCGCGAACTTTCATTGAAAGACCGAAGAGGTTAATGAAGCCTTCTGCGTCATGGTGGTCATAAAGCTCACCTGTTGTGAAGCTTGCAAGTGACTCGCTGTAAAGTGAGTACGGAGAAGTTGTGCCGGCTTTGATGATGTTGCCCTTGTAAAGCTTAAACTTAACTTCACCTGTTACCTGCTCCTGTGTAGACTCAACGAATGCCTGAAGTGCCTTGCGAAGAGGTGTGAACCATTTTCCTTCGTATACAAGGTTAGCAAATTCGTTAGCAACAAGCTTCTTGTATGAAAGTGTAGGACGGTCAAGGATAAGCTCCTCAAGCTGTGTATGAGCTTCCATAAGGATTGTTCCGCCGGGTGTCTCGTATACACCACGTGACTTCATACCAACAACACGGTTCTCAACGATATCAACGATACCAATACCGTGCTTGCCGCCGAGTGCGTTAAGCTTACGGATAATGTCAGATGCTTTCATCTTCTCGCCGTTGATTGCTGTGGGAACACCCTTTTCAAAAGAAAGTGTTACATATTCGCCTTCATCGGGAGCCTTCTCGGGTGAAACACCGAGAACAAGTAAGTGATCGTAGTTAGGCTCGTTAGCCGGGTCCTCAAGCTCAAGGCCTTCATGGCTGATGTGCCAGAGGTTACGGTCACGGCTGTAGCTGTTGTCAGCTGAGAACGGAAGGTCAATTCCGTGTGCCTTACAGTATTCAATCTCGTCTTCACGTGACTGCATCTTCCATGTATCGTTGCATCTCCAGGGAGCGATGATTTTAAGGTCGGGAGCAAGTGCCTTGATTGTAAGCTCAAAACGAACCTGGTCGTTACCTTTACCTGTTGCACCGTGGCAGATGGCAACAGCGCCCTCTTTACGAGCGATTTCAACAAGACGCTTAGCGATTACGGGTCTTGCGAAAGATGTTCCGAGTAAATATTTGTTCTCATAAACTGCATTAGCCTGTACTGTAGGGATTACGTAGTCATCTACGAATTCATCTACAAGGTCTTCTATGTATAATTTGGTTGCGCCTGAAAGTTTAGCTCTCTCCTCCAAACCGTCAAGCTCGTTGCCCTGTCCTACGTCTGCACAAACACAAACTACATCATAATCGTAGTTTTCCTGTAACCAGGGTATAATTGCGGTAGTATCAAGACCACCTGAGTACGCAAGAATAACTTTTTCTTTCATTGGTAATGCCTCCTATATTGCGTTTTAAATTTTTATTCATTAAGGGAAACTACGTTTCCAAAAAAGTTTGCGCTGCAAACTCTTTTAACAATATACATCATCATGCAAAAATATGCAAGCACATTTTAAAAAATATTCAAAAATATTAAAAATAGCTTGCATAATATGCATAACAGATGTATAATTATGAAAAATTTACGATTTTAAGCAATTTAAAATAAATTTAGATTGCATAAATTCGTTATTTATTTATAATAGAAGAAAGAGATTCTATGGAAAGGATGACTTATATGAAAAAGATAGAAGGCGGCGTTACGGCTGCAAAAGGATTTCTTGCGACAGGCGTGTATGCGGGAATCAAGAAGAATAAGAAAAAAGACATGGCGATGGTTTTCAGTACTGCACCTTGTGAGGCAGCAGGAACTTTTACGACAAATGTTGTAAAGGCAGCGCCTGTTAAGTGGGACAGTAAGGTTGTTATGGAATCTGAGTTTGTTCAGGCAGTTGTTATAAATAGTGGTGTTGCCAATGCATGTACGGGCGAGGAGGGTTACGGCTACTGCCTCGAGACAGCCAATGCGGCAAGCGAATGCCTTGGCATTCCGGCAGACGCAGTATTACTTGCATCTACAGGTGTTATCGGCAAACAGCTTCCGATGGATACGATTAAGGCGGGTATTCCTTTATTAAAGGCAACCTTAAGCGGAAGCCTTGATGCAGGAACACTTGCGGCAGAGGCTATTATGACTACGGATACTGTATCCAAGCAGGTTGCTTATGAATTTGAAGTTGGCGGTAAAACTGCTGTTATCGGCGGTATGTGCAAAGGCTCAGGTATGATTCACCCGAACATGGCTACGATGCTTTGCTTTGTAACTACTGACGTTGCAATCAGCAAGGAGCTTCTTACAAAGGCACTTAAGGCAGATGTAAATGATACATTTAATATGATTTCTGTTGACGGAGATACTTCAACCAATGACAGTGTGCTTCTTATGGCAAACGGTCTTGCAGGAAATGCAGAGATTACAGAGGAGAATGCAGATTACGAAGAGTTTTGCAAGGCACTTAATGCAGTTATGACAGGTCTTAGTAAGAAAATCGCAGGTGACGGTGAAGGTGCAACAGCACTTTTTGAAGTTAAGGTTCTTAATGCAGACACTAAGGAGAACGCAAGAATTTTAAGTAAATCAGTAGTAACATCAAGTCTTACAAAGGCAGCAATTTTCGGACATGATGCGAACTGGGGAAGAATTCTTTGTGCACTTGGTTACTCAGGTGTAAGATTTGACCCTGAGAAGGTTGACCTTTATTTTGAAAGTGCGGCAGGCAAGCTCAAAATTGTTGAGAACGGTACTTCAACAGGCTACAGCGAGGAGGAAGCAACCAAAATTTTGTCAGAATCTGAGGTTACAGCCATTGCAGATATGAAAATGGGGTACGAAAGTGCTACGGCTTGGGGTTGCGATTTGACCTACGATTATGTTAAAATAAATGCGGACTACCGCTCATAGGAGGAACTTATGGAAAAAGGAATGGAACAGCTTTTGGAAAAAGCTCAGGTTTTGATTGAGGCGTTGCCTTATATTCAGCGTTTTAACCGTAAGATTATTGTTGTAAAGTATGGCGGTAGTGCCATGGTTGATGAAGAATTGAAGAAGAAAGTTATTGAAGATGTTACTTTGCTTAAGCTTGTAGGTTTTAAGCCGATTATTGTACACGGCGGCGGCAAGGAAATCAGCAAGTGGGTTAACAAGGTTGGTAAAGAAGCACAGTTTGTTAACGGACTTCGTGTTACTGATGCAGAGACTATGGAGATTGCGGAGATGGTTCTCGGTAAGGTTAACAAGGATCTTGTTACACTTGTACAGCAGCTCGGTGTTAAAGCAGTTGGTATCAGCGGTAAGGACGGCGGCCTTCTTAAGGTTGAGAAGAAGTATTCTGACGGCAAGGATATCGGTTTTGTAGGTGAGGTTACAGAGGTTAATCCTAAGGTAATCTATGATTTACTTGAGAAGGATTTCCTTCCGGTAATCTGTCCCATCGGTATGGATGAGAATTTTTACACTTACAACATCAATGCTGATGATGCAGCTTGTGCTATCGCAAGAGCGGTTAACGCAGAGAAGCTTGCGTTCCTTACGGACATTGAAGGCGTATATGCAGATCCAAGTGATAAGAGCACGCTTATTTCCGAACTTACAATCGAGGAGGCTAATAAGCTTATCGGGACAGGTAATATCGGCGGCGGCATGCTTCCGAAGCTTAATAACTGTATTGATGCGATTGAGAACGGTGTTTCAAGAGTACATATTCTTGACGGAAGAATTCCGCATTGCTTATTGCTTGAGATTTTTACCCATAAGGGTATTGGGACAGCTATTCTTCATGATTCTGAGACCAAGTTTTATACAGGAGCCTAGAATAAGGAGAAGTTTTTTATGAGAAACGTGCGAAGAAGGTTTTTGCAGAGGATTGCGGCGGCGTTACTTGCAATATTAATACTTACAGGCTGCGGCACACAGGCAACAACCGATCCGACGGGGGATGAGCAGGGGAGTCAGGTTACAACCACAACAACTATAACATCGGAGTCCACTACGGACTATATGAATGCGATTAAGGAAGAAGAATCAATTAATATTTGGTATACTAATGATGAGCTTACACCTTATATTAAGACATGTGCATTAATGTTTTCGGCAGAGCATGATATTGATGTTAGCGTAGAACTCGTTTCATCCATTGATTATCTTGAATCAATTAATAAAGAGACCTTAAACGGAAATGTGGCTGATGTTTATATTCTTAATACAGAGATGCTTGAAAAAGCATATCTTGCGGGGCTGGCAGAAGAGAATACGGACTCATTATATAATAATTACAGCTACCCTGATATTGCACTTACAGCCTCAACGTATAAGGGTAAGCTTCTTGGATATCCACTTTATTATGATACATCATTCTTTTTGTATAATAAGGATTACGTAAGTGCGCCGGCTTCGTTTCAGGAGATTATAGATTTTTCAAATAATTACGAAGGTGATGAGTATCCGGGAATAGAGACAATTGTACAGTGGGATGTTCTTGATTTATTTTTCAGTTACGGTTTTGTAGGAGAATATATGAATCTTGGCGGTATATACGGGGATGATGCATCTGTCGTTGATATTGCCAATGATAATGTAATTGAGGCAGTAACATTTTTTAAAGAGCTTAATCAGACGTTATATTTTGATGCTGATGATAGTAATTACAATGAAGTGTTGAAGAAATTCTTGGAAGGAAAAATCCTTTTTACAATGGGTGACACGGAGCATCTTGCAGATATTATAACCTCCGGAATTAATTACGGAATATGTACAATTCCTGCACTTAATGAGAATCTCGATACTAAGGCTGTTTCTATAAATTATACAGCGGTTGTCAATCCGTATTCAGGTAATAAGGCGACGGCACAGAGATTTGCAAAAGCGTTGACTTACGAATATGCGGAGAATTTCTATGCATCTGTAAAGAAGCTTCCGGCGAGAAGACTTGATGTTTATCCCAATGAAGAATGGAAGCATATTGCTGAGCAGTATGAAGATACGGCAATTCTGCCGAAGCTTATGGCTACGACCAATTACTGGATGGAGCTTGAAGTTAT
The DNA here is from genome assembly GCA_015057505.1 of Lachnospiraceae bacterium. Lineage (GTDB taxonomy): Bacteria > Bacillota > Clostridia > Lachnospirales > Lachnospiraceae > SIG300. The sequence goes on along the minus strand of SVEG01000009.1, from coordinate 102,582 downwards.
GATGAATGGTATTTGGAAGGAAGATATTGACGGAGAGGATATAGAAATAGATTCTTCGCTTCCGGAAGAAGAGCAGGAGGCCTTGAGTCGAAAGCTTATACGTGAAAAAATCAAGAGTTTTGTTGCCATGGAGATAACGGAGCTTGATTTACAGATGAAGCTTCAGATTGATTAAAGTATAAGACGCAACTTTTGTATCCGGTGAGGTAAGAGGTTGCGTCTTTTTTATAAAATAGAATTTTACTCAAAATATCAAAAATATAATCGTTTTGTTTGCTACAATACAATTACGATATCGTAAGAGGAGTTGATTTATGTGAAGAATATTGATTTGCTTGTCAGTAGTCTGGAGTATATTGAAGCGCACTTGAATGAAGATATGAAGACTGCAGATATAGCACAGGCTTGTCATTGTTCCAAATCAACTCTTGAAAAATTGTTTCAGAATGTAAACAAAATTTCAGTGCATGGGTATATTATCCGCAGAAGAATGATGCTTGCGGGCAGACGTATAGCGACGGAGCCTAATGAGTCCATTCTTAAGATTGCCGTGGAGTACGGTTACGGTTCACATGAAGCCTTTACGCGCGCATTTAAGGACGTGTGGAACTGTAATCCTTCCGAATTTCGCGGTAAAAAGTTCACGGAATTGTATCCGAGAGCCATAAGACTTGTTAATGTAGAAGGAGACGATTATATTATGAGAAGAAAACATGTTGATATAAGTGAATTATACGATTTATTCAAAGAGAGAAAAGATTGTTATTTTGTATGCTGTGATATTAAAAGTCTTGTGCCGATAAATGAAATTGCACATAAGGCAGGAGATTTGGCTATCCTTGAGACCATGAACAGAATGAATAACGTGGCCGGAGAAGAAGATATGGTATTTCGAATCGGTGGTGATGAGTTCTGCATGCTTACAGGTAGTACTTCTTTAGAGTATGCGGAGGGAATCGTTAAAGAGATTCTCAGCCATAACGGAGAAACAATTAAGTACGATGGACAGGATATACCGCTCAATCTGTATGCTATTGCGACAAAGTTTTCAGGTGAACAATTAAAGTATGATAAGCTGTTTAGAGAACTTCATGATGCGATAAAGGTGAGTAAGGAGTAGATAAGATAGTAAAATCCCCGGAGTTAACACTCCGGGGATTTTCTTTGTTATGATAAATTTATTCTTCTTCAAAAACCTCTTTACCAAGTGTACAAACAGGACATACCCAGTCCTCCGGCACTTCTTCCCAAGGTGTGCCGGGAGCTATTCCGTTATCGGGATCACCGATTTCGGGATCGTATACATAACCACAAGGACAAACATATTTCTGCATAATAAAATCTCCTTTCAAAATCAATTAGTTAAAGTATCTCTTTAATAAGCCTTCGAAAGCTTTGCCGTGGCGAGCTTCGTCGCGGGCCATCTCATGAACTGTGTCATGGATTGCGTCAAGATCCTGAGCTTTGGCACGCTTAGCAAGGTCAAATTTACCTGCTGTTGCACCGTTCTCAGCAGCAACTCGAAGTTCAAGGTTTTTCTTTGTGTTGTTAGTTACAACTTCGCCGAGTAACTCAGCAAACTTAGCTGCATGTTCAGCCTCTTCCCAAGCTGCCTTCTCATAGTAAAGACCAATCTCAGGATATCCTTCTCTGTGAGCAACTCTTGCCATTGCAAGGTACATACCTACTTCTGTACATTCTCCAGTAAAGTTATCGCGTAAATCCTTAATAATGTCTTCGCTAACACCCTGAGCTACACCAACAACGTGCTCAGCTGCCCATGTAAGTTCGCCTGACTGCTCTTCAAACTTGGAAGCGGGTGCTTTACAAATAGGGCACTGCTCCGGTGCTTCGTTTCCTTCATGTACATAACCACAGATTGCGCATACAAATTTTTTCATAGTTTATAATCTCCTTTTCTTATATAAAATATTTAAAATTATTAGTTTCTTATTTGCAGGCCGGGCACTTGCCGTAAAAGTGGAGGCAGTAGCCGGCGATATTGCCACCAAAGTCTGAATCTGTAAACTGAGTGAAGTCAGGAACCGTAGTTACTTCGATATCCGATACTGAATTACACTCTGTACAAACAAAGTGGTAATGTGGCTTGTTATTGCCGTCGAAGTGGTCCGCACCGTTCCCGTAGGACAACTTCGTAATTTCACCAATCTCCGATAAAAGAGCCAAGTTCCGATAAACTGTTCCAAGACTGATGTTCGGGTACTTGCTTCGTATATGTTCATACACTACATCGGCTGTTGGATGATCCTTGCGTGTGGCAAGGAAATTAATGATTGCTTCTCGTTGTCTGCTGTATTTTAACTGCTTCATATTTATCATCCTTAATAATAGTAATTGTTACTGATATCAATATATCAGATAAAATAATAAATGTCAACACTTATTTTAATTTTTTTTTGACAATAAATTTTTTGGATGATATAATACGGTCACAAAAGAGTATAGAATCTGAGGGTTACCAATGAAAAAGAGACTGATATTGTTGCTTGTGTTGGTTATGTGCATGTTGTCCGCAGGTGTGGTTTTTGCTGAAAAAGCGACAAGCTCCATACGCATAACTGAAGATAAGACAATTGAATATAATAAAGAAGAGCTGCTTGCGGCGCTTTATGAAGCAGATATTGAATCCGTGAGAGAAGCACTTGATATGAGGCTTGTTACATGCCGTGAGCTTACGGAGTATTATCTTGAGAGAATTGAGGCATATAATCCGACCTTCAATTGTTTTATTACGCTTTGTGACAATGTACTTGCGGAGGCTGATAAGAGAGACGCGGCGATTGAGGACGGTACGGCTAAGGGTAAGCTTTTTGGAGTGCCTATTGTAGTGAAGGATAATATTAAGTATGAAGGCTATTATACGACTAACGGTAAGGAGTTTTCTGAGTCGGAGATTTCAGATGTAAATGCAGCGGTTGTGCAATATATGCTTGATGAAGGTGCAGTAATCATCGGTAAGACCAATATGAGTAAGGAAGCGGAAAGTGCACGAAGAAGTTGTAGTGATACGGTTGGAGAGACTCTTAATGCTTATAATACCAAACTTGCGGCAGGAGGTTCTTCGGGAGGAAGTTCGGTTGCAACTACTCTTAACTTTGCAGTAGCATCACTTGGTACGGATACAAATTCGTCTCTTCGTTTTCCTGCGGCGTTAAGCAGCTGTGTATCTTTGCGACCGACTTATGGTTTGGTTGACAGGACAGGTTGTATAACACTTAACAGAAGAAGAGATGTGGCAGGTGCAATTACAAGAACAGTAAAAGACCAGGCAATTATGCTGGATATATTGGTTGGCGGAGGGACTTATACGGAGAATCTTGATGCCAATGCGCTTGAGGGAATGAGAATAGGCCTTATTAAGGAGCTTACATATAAGGTGTCCGGACGTTCTGACAGAACAGCGGCAATTATAGATGATGAGATAGAGGCAGCTTTTGCGAATGCGGTTGAGGAGTTTAAGGCTTGCGGCGCAGAAGTTGTTGAAGTGTCCATGCCTGATATTTTTAAACTGTCAAAGAGTTGTTTGGAGAGCAGGGAAGGATGGGCAAATGCCAAGGATGAATATTATGCAGCTTTTGAGAAATTGCTTGCAGATAATAAGATAGAAGCAGTTATTTTTCCTACATATTTGTCATCGCCGCAGTATACGGGAAAAGCCGACGACGGAGGACTTCTTGTATACGACCAACCGTGGACATCAAATTGTTCCATACTTTCATCTCCGCTTGGACTTCCCGAGATTTCCGTGCCCATAGGACAGCATTCGCGCGGAGCCGGAATAGGAATGGAGATTGCGTCTTTAAGAAACAGTGAACAGCTTTTGTTGAATATAGCATATTCTTATACGGAAAAATATAATCACAGGGTAATATCGGAGCTTGCACCGAATCTCTATGACAGTAGTCGCGTGGGAGATTTGAAGACGTTTATTGTTATGTATAAGGAAGCCCTCGCAGAGGCAGAACGACTCATGGAAGAGGAATTAATACAGCAGGAAACTCCGCCGGATAATTTCGAAGAAAATACTGACACTACACAGGAAGAAACTACGACGTCGGAACCTATAACCACGCCCGAGGAGATAGCTACATCAGAACCGACAATAACACCGGAGGAGACTTCGTCAGATAATTTCGAAGAAAATGCTGACACTACACCGGAGGAAACGACGGAATCTTCAACAGAGGATGCAATCTCAGGAAATGTCAATGAGGATAAGGGCAGTTGGATGTGGAAAGCTGTTATTATCGGAATCGGAATCATTGTGATAGTTGTGTTGATTCTTGTTATAGACAGAGTCAGAGTGTTTAAGGCAAGTGAGAGGAATAAGAGAAATCGCAAAAAAAATAAAAAATAATAAAAGGTTGCTTCGGAGGAGTCGTGTCGGACAAAATCCAAAGCAACCTTTTTAGTATAAATTATAGATTAGACATTATCTGCAATTTTCTTTACATATTCACTTGCATGTGATCTTGTAAGTAACTTTTTCGGGGCAAAATCAGCGGGAAGCAATTTAAGTGCTTTAGCAATATCCACACTTGTTTTGGCAAAGTTGCTTACGTCGGCAATTTGTGAGGCCGGGATATCAGAGGCAATTTTCTTGCGACTCTTGTAAGCACTGATGCAGAAGGAAATCATCTGCTCGCCTGTTACCTCTTCAAGCGGATGGAACCTGCCATCTGCTGTGAGTGCCTTATCAACAATATCATTCTGGTAGGCTGATTCAACAACACCGGCATACCATTCGTGGCCGATTACGTCGGGATACATGTCGTTATATACGTTAACAGGAACGAAACTTACTGCCTTGATAATCCACGCAAGAGCTTCGACTCTTGTGATAATGTCGTTTGGTCTGAAGGTTTCTTCGTTGGGAATGATGCCCTTGGAGGTTAATGCCGTAATCGTATCCTTAAACGGACAATCCTTCAAATCCCTAAACTTGGTCTCGAAAGCGGTTGTGTTATTCTCAACAAAATCTGCGGGAGGAGTAGGCATAATAATCTTATCGGGAACATCCCATTCTTTACCTGTAAGTTGTATAAATTCAGCAAGTTCTGTCGGCCCATTGTCAAGAATCTCTTTTGCAACAAAGTGAGCCATCTTATATGCACCGTAGTCGTTGCTGTGTGTATAGTCCTTCGGGAAATAATATAACTTGGCGGGCTCTAGGCCTTTTTCAAGGACGAGCTCCATGCTACGCTCATGAAGGTCAAGAAGCGGGACGTTAAGTTCTTCGGCAACTGCCTTGCAGGCGTTGGAATGTTCCAAAAGTAAATCGTTATATGTCCCGTCAGCCTTCCATGTGTTTCGTGCAATCGGTGTAACAATAACGGGAATGGCACCCTTGGCGCGGATTTCTGCAACGTATCTTCTGAGATTCTCCGCATAGCCACCGAAAGCATTGAGGTGCGGAAGTTTCTGGTCATTGTGAGCAAACTGCATAAAATAGTAGTCGCCGGGTTTGATATATTTCTCAACAATTGCATAGTGACCTTCACCGCGGAAGGATTCGGTTGTAAGACCGGAATGTGCATGGTTGGAAATTGCGATACCCTTCTTAAAAAGCATCGGGAAAACCTGTGCCCAACCGGAGTAACAGCAGCCGGGATCGTAAGGATATGTACCGCTCTGGTCGGTAACGGTGGAGTCGCCTGCGATAAAAATCGTGGGAACATCTGCTACACTGACTTCGACGGAAGCGATAGAGGGCTTGTCCGCAATAATGGCGATATCAAGAGTTGTATCCTCATAAATTTCGGTCTTACCACGCGGAACAATGTCGCAAATATTAATTGTATATTCTGCTGTGTATATCTCGTTCGGGGCAATGTTGATATCGCGGACCATCATACGTCTGCGACCCGTGAAAATGTAAAGGTCATTAATGCCTTCCGCACCACCGTTAATTGTAATTTTAACGTTGTAGTTACCCTGCTTTTCAAGGTCGGCCTTGAAGATAACGGGAATCTGCTCGCCTGATTTAAGAGCTACACCGTAAGGTGTATCAACAAGCTCGGTAACGGTCTGTCCCGCGAGCCAGTACCAGGTATCAAATGCAGAATTAAGCTCAGGCAACTTAAGAAGCTCATCTTTGTTGCGGTTTTCTTCCGTAACGAAGCCGTATCCTTTATCTGCCGAATATAAATCTGAAGCACTTACGTAAAGTCCTTCGCCGTCTGTTGGATAAAAATAGAAAGTTTTGTTTAACATTGATGTAAACCCTCCGTTGTCTTAGAACATAATGATATAAATATTATAGTCCATACTTTTTTAAAATTAAAGTAAAAAAAGCTAAAATATCATATATGACATCATTTAGAAAAATTACTCTATTTTTAATAAATGCAGGTTTAAAGTATAATTGTTTTTATGTTAAAATGAAGATGTAATAACTTGATAAAGGAGGTTTTATATGCTTCGTACCTTTTTGACACACAAAATCAGAAAACAGACAGAGCTTTCGGGTAGGTTGTGGGATTTCTCACCAAGAGAAGGAGATAGGGCCGGACAGGTGATAAAGGTTGCCGTTCCGAGTTGCTGGGAGACATATCCTGGCTTTGAGAACTACAGGGCAGAGGCGGAATATACGACTGAATTTGAGGCGGAAGGCAATGTGCGTCTTGAATTTAAGGGTGTAAGTCATATGGCTTGGGTTTATGTTGACGGTAAAGAGGTTGCAAAACATTATAATGCGTATACACCGTTTGATGCCGTAGTAAAGGATTTGGAACCGGGAATACATACCATGAAGGTGGTTGTTGATAACTCTTTTAAAGAGGATTATGCACTTAACAGGCCTAATGACTATATGTCCTATGGCGGAATTTCAAGAGGAGTGGCATTTGAAGAGATAGGAGATATTTATCTTGAAGGTATTCATGTGACTCCGATTGAAGCTAAGGACAACGGTTGGCTTGCTAAGGTTGAGATTTTTGTTAATAATATTACGGATGAAGTACAGGTGACTGACTTGGAGGTTGTACTTCATAATACCGGTTTTGTAAAAAATGGTCTCAGTGTGGCACCGGGAAAGAGTGTACTTTTTTCAGACGAAGTATTTTTTGAGGGTGTTAAGACATGGTCTATGGAGGGGCCTAATCTGTATGAAATAAGTGCAAGGCTTATTAAGAACGGAGAGGCAACGGATGATCTTATTGATAGAACGGGTTTCCGCAAAGTAGAAGTGACAAAGGACAGAATTCTTATTAACGGAAGAGCGATAAGAATTAAAGGTTTTTGCCGTCACGAGGACCATCCGCAGTATGGCTGTGCGCTTCCGCTTGAAGCGATGGCATATGACCTTAACCTCATAAAAGACATGGGCGGTAATTCCGTAAGAACCTCGCATTATCCCAACGATGAGAGATTCCTTGATTTGTGTGATGAACTCGGAATTCTTGTGTGGGAGGAGCACCATTTGAGAGCGGGCGACGATGACCTTTGCGACAATCCTAATTTTGAGAGACAGTGTGAGCAGGTTATAGAAGAGATGATTACATATCACTACAATCATCCGAGTATTTATATCTGGGGAATCATGAATGAGTTTGCGAGCGATTCGCCTAAGGCAAGACCCTGCTATGAGGCGCAGTATGCACTAATCAGGAAGCTTGATTCTACAAGACCTTGCAGCTCTGCAAGCTGTAAGTTTAAAAAGGATATCTGCATGGATCTCCCTGATGTTGTTTCGTGGAATATATATCCGTACTGGTATGAAGATATAACGGCTGCAGAAAAGATAGACGAGCTTTATACATGGACAAGGGATGAAGGTAACGGTGGTGATAAGCCCTTCCTAATTACTGAGATTGGTGCAGGTGCGATATACGGTTTCAGAAGCCACGACCATGACAAGTGGACGGAGGAATATCAGGCAGAGACTCTTGAGAAGCAGCTTACGGAAGTTATGGCATATACGCAGTGTATGGGACTTTACATCTGGCAGTTTTGTGATATCCGCGTTAACCGCGAGTGGTTTATGAACAGACCGAGAATCCGTAATAACAAAGGAATCGTGGATGAATTCCGCAGAAGAAAGCTCTCCTATGATGTGGTAAGAAGACTTTTTTCGGTGTGCCCCAATTACTGGGAATAAGTCGTTAAACCTTTGACAAAACACTATATATAATATAAAATTAATATACTACTTAGTGTATATGGATTTGATAAAAGTTTTTAATGAAAGGAAAGAAAAAGATGGCAGATTTAATCAGAGACAGCTTTACACTTCCGGGCGAATCCGGATATGAAGAGCTCACACTCAGACTTGCAAAAAAGTGGGGAGCAGATGTAATCCGTGACAGTGACGGAACACAGCTTTCAGACGAGATTATCAATTCAGGATACGGAATTTATTCAACAATTTGTCTTATCCGTTCTGTTAATGCATGGGCTAAGAAGAACATGGACAAGTTACAGCAGAATTTCCTTATGAGCAATCCTGTTACGGCAGAGAGCGATGTGGTCGAGATTGATCCTATTAAGGGTTATTTTACACAGCAGTTCATGGTTAATACTTTTGATGATGCCAAGGAATTCTGGCAGGTATTTGACCGCACATCAGGTGAAGAGGTTGCTCTTTCAGATTGGGATTTTAATAAAGAGACAGGCATTGTTACAGTAAGAAATGCTAAGAAATATCATAATTATACAGTTAACTTCCTTGCAATCAGACTTTGGGAAGAGATTTCAATGTACAACCATATTACCAATGATTGGGGCGACAAAGAGCACCTTATGGCAGTAGAGCCGATGTGCCCCGAGACACAGGAAGAGATTCTTCGCTGGCTCGAGGAGTGGTGTGAGACACATCCCGCTACAACAGTAGTTCGTTTTACATCTATGTTCTATAACTTTGCATGGTTCTGGTCAGATGATTCTAAGAAGAGAGACGTGCTTTCAGACTGGGGTTCATATGATTTTACAGCTAACCCTATTGCACTTCGTGCATTCGAGGCTGAAAAAGGTTACAAGATGACATCAGAGGATTTCATCAATGCCGGCAAGTATAATCAGACGCAGAACGCACCTACAAAGAAATACAGAGAGTGGATGGATTTCATTAACCGTTTCGTTATCGATTTCGGTAAGAAGTGCATCGACATGGTACATAAATACGGCAAAAAAGCATATGTATTCTATGATGACAGTTGGATTGGTGTAGAGCCAAACGGAGAGCGATTTACAGAGTTTGGTTTTGACGGGCTTATCAAGTGTGTATTCAGCGGTTTCGAGGCAAGACTTTGTGCCAATGCAGAAGTAGAGACACATGAGCTTCGTTTGCATCCTTATCTTTTCCCTACAGGACTTTCAGGAGAGCCTACATTTGCACCGGGCGGTAATCCGAAGCTTGATGCGCAGAAGTTCTGGCAGAATGTAAGAAGGGCACTTCTTCGTAAACCTGTAGACAGAATCGGTATGGGCGGATATCTTCACCTTGTTGAACCGTTCCCGGATTTCTGCGATTACATTGAGAAGGTAACAGACGAGTTCCGTTTGCTTAAGACTTTCCATGAGGCCGGAGCGCCTTATGAGATTCCCGGCAAGGTAATGATTCTTACTGCTTGGGGTTCACTCCGTGCATGGACATGCAGCGGACATTTGCATGAGCATCCGGAAGTAGATTTGATCAACATTATTGAGTCATTGTCAGGTCTTCCTTTTGATGTTGAGTTCAAGAGCTTTGACGATATTAAGAAAGAGGGTATCGGCAAAGATGTTAAGGTTATTATCAACGCAGGAGTTCTTAACAGTGCATGGAGCGGCGGCGACAACTGGAAGGATGCTGAAGTAACGGCAATCCTTACAGAGTGGGTTGCAGGCGGCGGCGGATTTATCGGCGTTAACGAGCCTTCAGCTACAGATTTTTCAACTCAGTTCTTCCAGATGAGCCACGTACTCGGTGTTGATAAAGATCTCGGAACCAAGAAGTGCCTCGGTAAATACAATTATGACGTTAAGGCTAAGCACTTTATCACAGCACAGAATGATATTATTGAACTTCCTGCATGTGACGGCGTATTTGTACTTGACGGAAGTGTTGACGTTCTTGCAGAGGTTGACGGCAAACCTGCCGTTACAGCACATGATTATAAGAACGGCCGTGGTATTTATATGTCAGGCTACAGATTCAGTCTTATGAACACAAGACTTCTTATGAGAGCAATCCTTTACGCTGCTAAGGCAGAGGCTGACATGGAGAAGTTTATATGTGATAACCCTCTTACAGAGTGTGCATATTATCCGGGCAGCAAGAAGCTTGTAATTATTAATAATACAGGTGATGTTCAGAAGGCTAATGTTACAACACCTGATGGCGTAGTTACTGCAACAATTGACCCGTACGACATTTATATTAACTAATTGGTAAAACAGTTATTCGCAAATATGTATATTTTGTACACAATTCAAGTTGACAATAATGTATTTGTAGTGTAAAATTACCAATATAGTGAAACCTTTTTATAAGAAAGGGATAAAATAAATGAAAAAAAATAAAAAAAATCAGGAAGCAGTTACGGCTGCTTCCTCTATCGCTATTTCTAAGCAAGAGCGAAGAGAACTTAATAGAAGAGAATGGAAAAAATGTCTTAAAAGAGACTGGCAGCTTTATGTGTTGCTGATTTTTCCAATAATATGTGTAATTCTTTTTAAGTTTGCGGCATACCCCGGTATGCGTATGATTTTTATGGATTATAAGCCGGCTCTCGGTTATGATCGAAGCAAGTGGGTTGGTTTTGAGACGATTCTTAAGGTGTTTAAGGACGCGGACTTCTTCAGAGCACTTAAGAATTCCATAATCTTTAACTTTCTTGATTTACTGATAAGCTTCCCAATGCCGATTGTTTTGGCACTTATGCTTAACGAACTTCGATTTCCGAAGTATAAGAAGGTTACACAGACTCTTTTATATTTGCCACATTTCCTTTCGTGGGTTATTGTTGCAAGTATAAGTTATGTATTCTTTAAGCCGTCCACAGGTCTTGTGAATGTGCTTCTTATGGATTGGGGAGTTATTTCGGAAGGTATTCCGTTCCTTACAGAGAAGTGGCATTGGGCAGTTACATATCTTCTCATGGGTGTATGGCAAGGCATGGGCTGGGGTACAATTATCTACCTCGCAGCTATTACAAGTATCAATGGTGAGTTGTATGAAGCGGCTACGGTTGACGGTGCGAATCGTTGGCAGAAGATGTGGCATATTACACTTCCGGGTATTAAAGGAACAACGATTACATTGCTTATCATGCAGCTGGGTAGAATAATGGGAAGTAACTTCGAGAGACTTGATTCTTTTGGTAATGTTAATGTTAAGGACTTTCAGTATCAGCTTGCCATTTACATATATGAGAAGGGCTTAAGCGGTGGTAATTATAGTAGAGCAACAGTAGTTAGTTTGTTTCAGTCCTTAGTTGGTATGATACTTGTCATTGCAGCTGATAAGTTTGCTAAACTAATTGGTGAAGATGGCTTGATTTAGGAGGGATTGAGATGAGTAAGAAGAATAAAGAGATTGCCCGTGATGCAGAGGCTAACCGCTCTGAATCAAAAGGGGTAAGCAAGATTGGTATCAGCGATATTATCATTATGATAATACTTGGAGTGTTAAGTATCTCTTGTATCCTTCCGTTTATTCATATTGCGGCAAAGTCTGTCAGCGGTAAGGCGGTAGTTTTAGCAAAGGAAGTATTTTTCTGGCCCAAGGATATTAATTTTAATGCTTATGTTACAATTTTTAATGACGGACAGCTTACGCATGCGATGGGATATACGGTTAAGCTTACACTTATATTTACTATACTCGGTATGATTGTGTGTACCTGTGCAGCATATCCGTTATCAAAGAAACGCCTTAAGGGCAGGGAATTTATCTCAGTAATATTATTGCTTTCAATGTATTTTTCGGCAGGTCTTATTCCTGAGTACCTGATTATGAAGAAACTTGGACTTCTCAATACAATGTGGGCGCTTATATGGCCGCTTATTTTCTCACCGTATAATATGCTTATTATGAAGAGCTATCTGCAATCGACGATACCTGACAGTTTGGAGGAATCAGCGTTCCTTGACGGGGCAACGAATTTTCAGGTGCTTTGGAAGATAGTGCTTCCGCTTTCTAAGCCGATTATTGCAACATTGTCATTGTTCTATGCAGTAGGCCGTTGGAATGCATATGCGGATGCTAAGTATTACGTTTTCAGAGAGCGAGCATTACAGCCGCTTCAGTACATTTTGAGTAATATGATTTTGTCAAGTGGAAATGACGCAATAAGTTTTGCGGATGGTTCTTTGGCGGCAAATACACCGGAAGTAATTCAGGCTGCGGCAATTATGTTTGCAACACTTCCGATACTTTGTGTTTATCCTTTTATTCAGAAGTATTTTGTAAAAGGTGTAATGATTGGAGCCGTTAAAGGCTAAATTGTTTTGATAGTTTATCCCATGGGGATTACTATAGAGAGAGATTATATAAGGAGGAAAGGATTATGAAAAAAACTTTCAAAAGAGTTGCCGCACTTGCTTTAGCAGCAATTATGGCAGTTGGAGCTCTTTCCGGATGTAACAAAGGTGGCGGATCAAACGGAAAGATTTCCGAAAAACCTACTAAAGTAGAGGCTGGTTGGGGAATGGAAAGCTGGAAGAAATTTGATGAGCAGGTTCATATTACAGTTCCTGTATATGATCGTTCAAAAGAAGGCTATCCTAGTGTTGCTGATAACTATTGGACAAAATGGGTTCAGTCAGAGTTTGGTGACAAATGGAATATTAAAGTTGAGTATGTAGCAATTCCGCGTGGTGACGTTATGAATGCTTACAACCTTTTGATTTCTTCAGATGATACTCCCACAATTATGATGGAGTATGATTATCCGAAGGTTGCTCAGTGGGCATCAGACGGTGCAATGCAGACAATTGACTTAGTTGAGTTTGCAAAGATTGCTCCTACATATTACCAGAAGATGATTGATAACAATCAGCTTGGTTATACAGATATCAGTGGTGGTACATATTTCGTATTATCAGAGAGACCTTACTATGATACAACTTATACATTCGTTAATTTTGTAAGAATGGACTGGTTAAGAAAAGTTGGTTATGATCACGTTCCTACATCTTATGCAGAGTATACAGATGCTCTTACAAAGATTGTTGAAGCAGGTCTTACAGATCAGCCTATCGGTATCAGCTTACCTACACAGGCTTATGCTCAGAACTTCTCATTCAGAGATTATCCGGTTAATGAAGAAGAATGGGCTATGCATTCAAGCCTTGGTACAGCTTCTCTTACTTGGGAGCCTACATATCAGATGCTCAAGAGACAGAATGCAGAGTACAATAAGGGATGGATTTCAACAGAGTACGATCTTGATACTGATGAGACACAGAAGAAAGCAGATTTCGTTAACGGCAAAACATTTATGTACGGTGGATACATGGCAGCTAACGTTGACTGGTTAACATCTTTCTATGAGAATAACCCCGGTGCAGAACTTGCAGTAGCAAGTAACTATTGGGTTGTTGAAAAAGGCGTTGTTGATTATCCTCAGATGCGATCAGACAATCCTTTCGGTATGATCGTTGGTTTCAGTTCATTAGCAACAGAAGATCAGCTTAAAGCAGCTTGGATGTTAATGGAGTGGATGATTCAGGCAGATAACCTTTACGTTCTTGAGAATGGTATTAAAGATGTAACATATACACTTGATGACCAGGGACTTCCGGTTGTTAATGCTGACTACAGAGGCGAAGAGATGCTTAACCATAACTGTAACATCGATATGACATGTCTTGTACATGCAAGCAAGGTTACAGGTACAATCGAGCAGTCTATCGCAGCTATTGCTCCTCAGGGACTTCCTCAGGACTTTACACAGGCTATGATTGACAACTACTATGAGCTTAAGAAAATCGCTACAGAAGGACATTCTTATTCAGATCCTATCTTCTCAGTTACAATTGAAGCTGAGAGCGAGTATACAGCTACATTGTTAAGCTTGTACAAAGAGTACAGCGTTAAGTTAACAAAGTGTAAACCTGATGAATTCGATAAGTTATACGGAGAGTTCAAAGAGGCTTACTTAAAGGCTGGATATCAGCAGATCATCGATGAAAGACTTCAGGCTTACAAAGATGGTAATTCAACAAAACTTCCTGTACAGAAATAAAACATAATCAAATATTAATCGGGGCTGTGCCGTATGGCATGGCCCTTCTCTCTTTGCTGTTTTCTATAAATTATATTTTGCCTCGCAGCAGTAATATCATCCCCGCAGCAGTTGCCATACAGTATATCTTTAACGTATAGTTGGTTTTCGAAGACAACAAAAGGTTTTTAGAAGAACTTGGCTTTTTAAGCTTTCCACCTAATTGTGCCGCGTAGAGTTGTCTGAGTGGAATTGAATAGAAGTTCAGTAGTTTGGGAATATGCCGATTTTATATGTAATGTTTATAAGGCACGCTTTCGCTACGAAAAAAGACGTAGCGCTACTAAGCTTGCGAGACGAAACAAGCCCCATATTAATTATATAAGTTATTTGAGTTTCGTCTCGCTCGCTAAGTAGCGACGCTTTTTAAGTGCCTTTAAACATTACATATAAAATCGGCATATTCCCAAACTACTTGAACTTTTTCAATTCCGCAAGTTTAACGAAGCGGCACAAAATCATAGGGTGGAAAGCAAAAAGCCTTAGTTCTTCTTAAAACCGTAAATGTTGCGAGAAAACCAACTATACGTTAAAGATATACTGTATGGCAACTGCTGCGGGGATGATATTACTGCTGCGAGGCAAAATATAAATTCTTAGGGAATATGAGAGTAGACAAAAAAAGTGAAATGTTTTATAATATAGGCTATACATATATTTTTTAGGAGGGTATTATGCTCAAATTAGATTATGATGTTAAAGAGATAAATAAGGCTATTGATGCCGTAGTTCGTAAGACGATGACTATGGATTTGACATGGGACTGGCCTTGTGGAGTTGCTTACTACGGTATTTCAGAAGCATACCGTGTAACAAAGAACGAAGATTATCTTAACTTTTTGATTAAGTGGACAGACGAGTACATAGAGATGGGGCTTCCGAGCTGGAATGTTAATGCATGTGCAATGGGTCATGCAATGTTTTCGTTGTATGAGGCTACAGGCGATCAGAAGTACTTAGACCTTGTAATGAGTAAGATTGATTACCTTCGTAACAGAGCGCTCAGATTCGGAGATAACGTGTTACAGCACACAGTATCATCTAACAATGATTTCCCGGAGCAGGCTTGGGCGGACACATTGTTCATGGCAGCATTCTTCATGCTCAGAGTAGGTGCTAAGCTTAAGGATCAGGATCTTATCAATGATGCGCTTAATCAGTACTACTGGCACATCAAATATCTTCAGGATGAGAAGACAAGTCTTTGGTATCATGGATACAACAATATTCATAAGGATCATATGTCAGGTTTTTACTGGGGACGTGCCAATGCATGGGCTGCCTACACAATGTCACAGGTTAAGAAGAACCTTTCAGATTGGTATCTTTACCCGCCGTGCATGGATGTAGAGTGTGCTATACGGGACCAGCTTGCAGCAATCAAATTGTTGCAGACAGAGAATGGTTTATGGCGTACAATTCTCGATGATGAAGAGGCTTATGAAGAAGTTTCAGCATCATGCGGTATCGCAGCGGCTATGATTGAGAATAAGAACCCGCTTCATGCAAAATATGTTCAGAAGGCTCTTAAGGGTATTCTTGAGAATATTTCAGAAGACGGACGCGTGCTTAACGTATCGGGCGGTACTGCTGTTATGAAGGACAGAGAAGGCTACCGTGGTGTTCCGAAGGAATGGATCCAGGGCTGGGGCCAGGGTCTTGCTTTGGCATTCCTTACAGCAATTCTTGATCAGAAGAAAGACTGATAAATAAATTTAAGGCTGTCGCAATTATGCGGCAGCCTTTGCTATATTGCATACAGGCTGTGATTGGGTTCTGAGCAAATCTTATATGTAAGGTTTTAAGGCACACTCTCGTTACGATAAAAGCGTAGCGCTACTAAGCTTGCACAACGAAACATTAAATATATTGATTATATAGTTCTTTGAGTTTCGTTGCGCGCGCTAAGGAGCGACGCTTTTATAGTACCTTTAAACCTTACATATAAGATTTGCTCAGAACCCAATCACAGCCTGTATGCGATAAGAATGCCGCTACAAAATTGCAACGGCATTTTTTTATTTAAAGATAATTGTTTTGTATTTTGCGAGTACTTTGTATAGCAATAGTCCGAGCACACCACAGGAGATAATCTCGCCGATTCCTACCGTAAGTGCAAAATACCAGATAGAGCCCTCGAATTTATATACATAAGAAAGTATGGGAGGAATTATTAATACATTTGCAATTATCGGCGGCAGTACGGATAACATAGGTTTCTTTTTTAGAAGTGCAGTGCCTATGGCGCCGATAAGAGTTGCGAGTGCTCCGAAAATCACGTCAATTATTACGCATCCCGTAAGCATATTACTGATAAGACATCCGGCAAAAAGTCCCCATATTGCGGCCGGAGTAAAGAGTGGTAGAATACAGAGTGCCTCTGAGAAACGTATCTGTATTGCGTTGTTTGCAAGTCCAAATGCGTTGGCAAGATACGTTAAGATTATGTACAGGGCAGCGATAAATGCACCATGTACAAGCGGCGTTGCATAAAAGCTTTTTTTCATATTAAATTCTCCTTTAGTTTTGTTTTACGAGTGGAAGGTCTCGAACACTCGGTTTATTGCCCTTTAGACCTTGTTTTTATGGGCTTTGTAACGATGGTAGTGTAACATAAAAGAAAATAAATTACAATATGGTTACAAAATTTCTTGAAAAATGAGACTACTTGTATTATTATTTTATATAGGGGTAGTAGAAAACGTTTTGGCTGTTCGGGGGGACGAAAGGCGATTATCATGGATGATAAGAAATTTATAGCTGAATTAGAAGAACAACAGAATCGTGAGAAAGAGGGCTACAAGGAACTGTTAGAGGTGTTTATCAACACACCGATGGATTTGGAGTCTTATTTTGCTACATCGCAGAAGGCACTTTTGGGTCTTGCCGATGCCTTGATGGTTGGTAAGGTTAAGGTTAACCTTGATATACCCAGCAATCCGATTCTTCCCGCGGGATATAAGGATGAGAGAGTTCTTTTCCAAAGTGAGGCGGGTTTTTCACAGGATAGTTATTCGGAAACATATTCCACTACTGAGCAGGGGACTGCGACATATACATTTTATTCCAAGAAGGGAACAATCTTTACGGAAGATAATAAGAAAGAACTGCACCATATGACATTGCTCTTATATGGGTTCGGAGGAAGAGCAAGAATGGGTCAGTTGCTTCAGCATGTTATAACGCATGATATTGCGACGGGAATTCCTAATTTATCTACGTTTATAAGATATGCTTTTGAGCTTAACGAGAAGAATACAATAACGGACTACGATGCTTATTTTTTAAATACCAAGAATTTTAAATATATTAACAGAATAGTTAAATATCAGCAGGGCGATGTAGTTATGATGAGATATGCGTCTAAGATTAGAGATTTTCTTATCGAAGGCGAGATGGTTGCGAGACTTGGCGGTGATAATTATGTTGCACTTATCCGTAGGGACAGAAGTAAGGCGTTTCAGGATTATATCTCAGGAATAGAAATAACCATAGATACCGAGAGGGGAATGAAGACTATTGTTATCGGAGCGGTAGCAGGTGTTTATGAGATAAGGGAACCGCTTGCTACGTCGGCAGATATTATGATGCCGATATCCATGGCTTTGCAGACTGCGAAAAGTATTTTGCATCAGGATGTTGTTTATTATACAAAGGATTTGTCACAGAGGATTTTAGAGGGACAGAAGGTAGTTATTGACTTTGATGAGTGCCTTGAGAAGGGAGAATATGTTGTTTATCTCCAACCTAAGGTAAGGATTGTGGATGAGACGATTTGCGGTGCAGAGGCTCTTGCAAGATGGATTCATGAAGGTCAGATGATTTCACCTGCAACATTTATTCCGGCGCTTGAGAAGGACGGAACGATTTGTAAACTTGACTTTGAAATATTGCGACAGGTATGCGTGCTGATTAAGAGATGGGTTTCTGAGGGCAAGGATCCAGGTAAGATATCGGTTAATTTTTCAAGGTGGAATCTTCGTAATATCAATCTTGTTGAGGATGTCATGAAGATGCTTAACGAGTATGATGTTGATCCTAAGTATATCGAACTTGAACTTACCGAGACGATGGAACTTGAGGAATATGCTATGATGGCAAATTTTGCTGAGCGGTTTAAAAAGATGGGTATAGCAACATCCATCGATGATTTCGGAACAGGACATTCATCGCTCAGCCTTCTTAAGAATCTTGAGGTCGAGGTGCTTAAGATAGATAGGGAGTTCATTAAAGAAATCGGTAACTATAACGAAAACAAGAAGGATAGGGTAATTCTTTCCAGCGTTATCAGCATGGCTAAGGCGATGGATATGCAGGTACTTGCGGAAGGTGTTGAGACTATGGAACAGAAGCAGTTCCTTAAAGATGTTGACTGCGATATGTTTCAAGGTTTCCTCTTTTCTAAACCGTTACCTGTTGATGAGTTTGAGAAGCTGGTATATACAAAATAGTATTTGAGTACCTGCGGGCAAGTGTCCGCAGGTATTATTGCAATTGAGACAGATTAGATAAAGGGGTAGGATGACCGATGCGTTTTATTCATATTGCAGATGTTCATCTCGGTGCAGTGCCGGATAAAAATAAGGCATGGTCCGAGAAAAGAAAAAAGGAAATCGTTGATACTTTCGAGAAGCTAATTTATCTTGTTAAGGAAGAGGAACCGGATATTTTGTTTATAGCCGGAGATTTGTTTCATAGACAGCCTCTTCTTCGTGAACTTAAAGAGATTAATTATCTTTTTACAAGAATACCGAAGACCAGGGTTTTTATAATAGCAGGTAACCATGATTATATACACAGGGATTCTTATTACAGGAATTTTGAGTGGAATGAGAATGTCTTTTTCTTTAAATCCGAGGAGATAGAAAGTATATATTTGCCGGAGCTTAATACTGAAATTTATGGTGCCAGCTATTATGACCGTGAGAATACGAAAGCAATTTACGATAATATACAGATAAAAGACGAGAATCATATTAATATTTTGTTGGCACACGGTGGAGATGAAAGGCATGTGCCGATTAATGCACACATGCTTATGCTTAGCGGTTTTGATTATGTTGCGCTTGGACATATACACAAGCCGGGAAGTATCGGGGCACCTGACAGTCGTATAAAATATAGTGGAGCATTGGAGCCGCTGGATATTAATGATTTGGGTGAGCATGGATTTATACGCGGAGAGATTACGGAAAAGAAGTTTTTTACGGAGTTTGTACCTTTTGCCGCACGGAAATATATTGAGATTAAGGCTGAACTTAATATGGATATGACTTTTGCGGAACTTAGGCACAGAATTAAAGCAGAGATTGAAAGAAACGGCAGGGAACATCTTTACAGGATTTTGATTACGGGTAGTCATGATGAGGTGATGCAGGTGTCCGTGGAAGATATAGAGGCTCTTGGCAATATAGCAAGACTGGAAGATAAGAGTGTTCCTGACTATCAATATGACAAGCTTATTAAAGAGAATGGAGACAATCTGCTTTCGAGATACCTTAAGTATTTTCTTGAAGACGGCAGGGAGCTTAGTGATATTGAGAAAAAAGCCTTGGATTACGGGGTAAGAGCCCTGCTTTTGGGAGAATAGGAGAAGTTTATGTATATAGAAAAACTTTTACTTAAAAACTTCGGTAAATTTAATAATTTTGAGATTGATTTGGGTACAGGGCTTAATGTTGTGTACGGTAAGAATGAGAGTGGTAAATCAACCCTGTTTTCTTTCATAAAAGGGATTTTGTTCGGAATTGATAAGCAGAGAGGACGTGCGGCTAAAACAGATGCATATATCAGATTGGAGCCGTGGGATAATCCTACATTTTTTGAAGGCAGATGTCTGCTTGTAAAGGGTGGTGTGCATTATATTCTCGAGAGGAAATTTTATAAAGGGGATAAGTCCTTTTGTATTATAAACAGAGATAGCGGCGAAAAACTTTCAGCGGAGGCAATAGAGGCTTTTTTTGAAGGCTTGAGCGAGTCGCGTTATTTGAACAGTATAAGCGTCGGTCAGGCAAGAGCAGAGGACGATGCGGAGCTTATTAAGGAGATTCAAAACTGTATTGCCAATCTGGATCTTTCACATGGTACAGAGATTGATGTGGAGGCAGCGTGCAAAAGTCTTAGGGATAAGAAAAAGGAGTTTGTAAAAAACAGGACGAGGATGTCCTTGAAAATATTAAAAACGCCGAAGATAAGCTGGTATACACAAAATACGAAGAGCGTAAATTGCTTGAAAGTCTTGGTGAAGCGGGTAGACATATAAAAGAACTTGAAGAAAGATATGATACGCTTAAAAACAGACAGAAAAACAGGCTGGGGCTTAAAGGAATTATTATGGGAGCTCTTATGTTTGTCCTGTTCACGGTGCTTATTTTAATTGATAACAGGTATGCGTGGGTAATAGCACTTGTTGCTTCGTGTGTGGCAGGAATTGGTGCGTTTGTTTTGCTTGATACATGGCGTTATTATAATCGAAGTTTTGAGAAACTTGCGGAAGAAATAAAAGATGCCGGTGCACAGTTCGCAAAGAAAGAGCTTCTTTTGGAGCAGTGCCGTGAAAAAGGAACGGGTTTGGAACTTGAACTTGAAAAACTGCAGGAGAGGCTTGGATACAACGAGGAGCTGCAGGTTGAAACTAAGGCTATACAACTCGCGTGTGATACAATAGAAAAGTTAAGCGCCCGTCTTAAGGAGGAGTTTTCAGGCAGACTTAATAAAAGGATATCAGAGCTTGTGGAGGTCTTTACATGTGGAGAATACAATGAAATAAGACTCGATACGGATGGGAATATTTTTGTAATAAAAGACAATAAGCTAATTCCGATTGAACAGTTAAGTAAAGGTACGATTGAACAGATAAGGCTTGCTGTAAGACTTGTGGTTGCGGATGATATTTTCGGAATGGAAACCATACCGATTATACTGGATGAAAGTTTTGTATACTTTGATGATTTAAGGCTCAGGCAGATTTTAAAAAGTCTTGCTGCTCTTGACAGGCAGGTACTTATTTTTACCTGTCATGAGAGGGAAATGAAGATACTTAATGATGAGGGCATATCTTTTAAGGCTGCATATCTGTAGGAAAAGAATCTTGATTATTACGAAAAACATGGTATTATAATAACCGTAGACTATTTTAAGGGGCAGAGTGAAATGCTCTGTAATACAGGAGGAATATTATGAAGAATTATAAGAAAATTGTTGCTTTGGCGATGGTTGTTGTTATGGCAATGACAGGATTTGTTGCATGTGGCAAGAATCCGAAGGAGACAGTAATGGATGCTCTTGAAACACTTGTATCAGGTGCATCAATGAAGGGGCTTGCGGATGAACTCGGCATTACTGAGATTATGGAGAAAGTAGGAGAAGGTTCTTTTACGATAGGCATGGAAGCAGGTCTTGATATTCCTGATGATGAAAGTCAGGTAGGAGGCAATATGGCTGTAGCCGGCATACTTGCGTCAAGCACTATTAAGGCGGAAATCGCATGTGATGCTGAAGCTAAGAAGGCACTTTTGGCGTTGGGAGCCAATGTTTCCGGTTCGGATCTTCTTTCCGGACAGATTTACATTGATGAGAAGCAGCTTGCAGTTGCAGCTCCTGAACTTTTAGACAAGGTTTTCTTTGTTGAATTTGATGATATCATTAAGAACTTCAAGAAGTCAGCACTTTATGACATGATGGGTGTAACAGATGAAGATTTTTCAATGATTGAAGAGTCTTTCAAGAATTTTGAGAAGCTTGCAGAGGATAAAGATACAGAAAAGATGGTAGAATTCTTCCTTGGTTTTAATGAGGAAATAGAGGAATTCAAGGATAAGATTGAAGTAGAAAAGATTGATGCAGAGGAATTTGAGATTAACGGCAAGGACCGTAAGTGTGACGGTTATGAACTTGTAATTACTAAGAAGTCAATTGCTAACTTGGTAGAAGCAGCTATTGATTACTATTTCTTAAGTGATGAGGCCAAAGAATTTTACGAGAGTATTGAAGCCAAGGCCGAAGAGATGGGCGGCGTTGCAGATATGGAAGACTTGTATGATGCAATGGACGAGATGAAAGAGAATAAAAAAGAAATCGTTGATACGATAAAGTCAGTTGTTTCTGATGTAGAAGCAGAAATCTACATATATGAAGGCGAGATTGTAAGTCTTGATGCAAAAATCGAAATTACAGATCCTTCAGGAGAGAGTGACGAGAAGGTCAAGATTGGTCTTAATCTTGAATGCACAGGCGGAGAGTACAGCGTATATGACAATTATGAGCTTTCTGTTAAGGCAATGGGTATGAAGGTACTCACGCTCGAGAAAGAATCAGAGGCAGACAAAGATGAGTATTCTGTTGAGTGGACTGTATCAAGTGCTGCACTTGAAGGTGTAACAATCGGTGCTTCTTTTGTTATGGACAAGAAAGACGGAGATTTTGAAGCAAGCGCAATTTTTGATGACGGTGAAATGAAGTTTTCGTTTGCGGCAGAGGGAACTGTAGAGATAGAGAAGAAGAAATCCGTAAAGGTTGAAATTGACGCTCTTACAGTTTCATATAATGATTACTGGGATGCATTCAGTATCGGTTTGTCAGGCGAATACTATGTTAAATGTGATGCGGATGTTTCAATGCCTAAGGGTGACAAGTTCAATGTTCTTACAGAGAAGGAGTCTGACTGGGAGGCATTGGCTGAAGATTTGGAAGATGTAATGAATTCATTAAGCGGATTAATGGGTGACATATACTAAAATAACGGTTCGGAGGAGCTATGAGAAAGCGTAGAGTGCTTAAGACAATTATACTTAGCTTTATAATAATTGTACTTGTTGCAATTCTTGCGGCTTTGGTGATTGTGCTTTCGTTTATTTCTAAGCATGGTGACACATGGAAGTCGCTTAAAAACTCTGCGCTTTCCATAGCCGAGAACTCTACACGCGAGGATTTTTGTACTGCGCTTACAAGTACCGTCTATTATAATGACGATACGGTCCTTACGTCCTTAAAGGCTGAAAAGGACGTTTATTATCTTGATTATGATAAAATCCCTAAGCTTGTAATTGATACTTTTGTTTCTGTGGAAGATAAGCGTTTTTATGAGCATAAGGGAGTGGATTATATTGCAATCGTGAGAGCTGCATGGTCTCTTTATACCAATAAGGAGATTACGCAGGGCGGAAGCACGATTACACAACAGCTCAGTCGTAATACATATTTGTCCCATGAAGTAAGCTGGGACAGAAAGATTACTGAGCTTTTTTTGGCGAGAGCGCTTGAAACTAAATACAGCAAGGAAGATATACTGGAGTTTTATATAAATAATGTATATTTTGCAAACGGTAACTATGGAATACAGTCTGCGGCAATGGGATATTTTCAGAAGGATGTTTCTGAACTTTCATTGGCGGAGGTTGTATTCCTTTGTGCTATTCCGAACAATCCCGAAAAATATGACCCGCTTGTGAATACGGCTGCGGTAATATCAAGGCGTAATCAGATGCTTGATACAATGTACGAGCTTGGAGTTATCAAAAAGGAAGAGTACAAGGAAGCACTTGTTGAGAAAATTAATCTCAACATTAGTAAGACAGAAAAAAGTAATTTTGTTGAAACATATATTTTTGAATGTGCGGTCGATATTCTTGAAAGTAAGGGATACACACGCAGGGAGGCTTTGGCAGGACTTTACACTAATGGTTACGGGATATATACCTCAATCGACAAAAGTCTGCAGAAAGAGCTTCAGATGTCTTTGGATGCCAATCTGGCAATATACACGGAGGTAAATGAAGAGGGTATTTATGAGCTTCAAGGAGCAGCTGTAACCATTGATAATGCAAATGGTATGGTTGTGGCTATTGTTGGAGGCAGAAGCCAGGCGATGGAAGGGTACACGCTTAACAGGGCGTTTCAAAGTTTCAGGCAGCCCGGAAGCGCTATTAAACCACTTGTAACTTATACACCTTTGCTTGCTGAAGGATATACGGCGGATACGATTGTTATGGATGAAAAGCGAGAGGGTGGGCCGGTTAACAGCAACAACAGGTATTCCGGGCCGATAACGGTAAGAGAAGCCGTTGCTCATTCTAAAAATACCGTGGCATGGTCTCTTTTTGAAGAACTTACTGCAGCGGAGGGCCTTAGTTATCTTCTTGCCATGAATTTTGAAAAGATTGTTGCCGAGGATTATGTTCCGGCAGCATCGCTTGGCGGACTTACCTACGGGACATCGGTGCTTGAAATGACAGCGGCATACGCTACAATAGAGAACGAAGGAAGATATAGAAATCCCGGATGCATTACAAAAATTACTGATTCGGACGGTAAGGTAATATTCGAGGCATCACAGACGGAAAAGGAAATATATTCGCCATATGCCAGTGTCGTAATGACCGACATTCTGACTTCTGTTATGGAATACGGTACGGGTAAAAGTGCGACTCTTGACGGCATCACATGTGCCGGAAAAACGGGAACCACAGATAAGAACAAAGATGGCTGGTTTATCGGATATACGGCATACTACACAACCGGAGTCTGGGTGGGTTACGACATGCCACGTGAAATGGAGGATTTATACGGCTATACATATCCTTCACGTATCTGGAAAGCTTATATGCAGGAGATTCACAGTGACCTTGAAGATATCCGTTTTACAACACCTGCCGAGTATCTTGCAATTTGGGAAGAAAAACAACGTGAGGAAGCCGACAAATCCAAGAACGAAACCGGCACCGATTCTCCCGGCGAAACCGAAACCCTCAAGGATGCCGGCACCGACTGGGAAGACGATATCACAATCCCCGATGAATCCTCATCCCAGACATTCTCAAACGAATCAGATATAATAAATTAATCATATGGGCGGTTACACTGCGGTGTGCCGCTCTGTTTTTATGTTCCGCAGAGTGACTGCCATACAGTAAGGGTTTAGGGTAGAGGATTGTTTTCTCTCGCAACATTTAAGGTTTTAAGAAGTGCTAACACTTTTGCTTTCCACCCTACGATTATGTGCCGCTTCGTTAAACTCGTTGGAATTGAAGAAGTTCAAGGAATATCAGAATTTTATATATTTTAATTTATGATTTTGCGAAGACAACATAGACCTTTAGCGGAACTCGCTTTATGAACGCTTCGATGAAGCACGCCCCGCAAGCCTTGTCTGAGTAACAAGGTGATTCTATGTTATCGGCATAAAACAGTGTAGCTATCACCTTGTTACGAGTTGATGGAGGGGCGTGCCAATAAAACATCGAAGCGCATAAAGTGTTAGTTCCGCTTAAGGTCGTAGAGTTGCGAGTAAAAATCATAAATTAAAATATATAAAATTCTGATATTTCCGAACTTCTAGTCAATTCCACTCAGACAACTCTGCGCGGCACAATTGGGTGGAAAGCTTAAAAGTGTAAGCACTTCTAGAAAACCTTTGTTGTCTCGGAAAACAATTCTCCACCCTAAACCCTTACTGTATGGCAGTCACTCTGCGGGGCATAAAAACAGAGCGGCGCGCTACAAGCGCAACCGCCCATATGATTAATTAATTATATCTGGCCGTATTTTTTGAGAATGTTCTGGATTCTGGTTACGGGGTTGAGTAATTCGCTCAAGGATGCATCGTGATTGAGGGTCTCGATGATGAGAGCGATGTACTTGCTCATGTCTACGTTGGTGTAGTAAGGCTTTGTAAGGAGCTCCGGATCCTGGTAAATAAGGTTGGTTGTAAGGATACGGTCGATAAGGCCTTTTTCGTAGTATTCGTCGAACTTGGCAAAGCCGTTGGTGAATAAGCCGAAGGATGATGCTATGAAAACTCTTTTTGCTTTGCGGCGCTTGAGCTCTGTAGCAACATCAAGCATGCTCTCGCCTGAAGAAATCATATCGTCGATTACGAGACAATCCTTGCCTTCTACTGAGGCACCGAGGTATTCGTGTGCAACGATGGGGTTACGTCCGTTAACAATCTTAGAGTAATCACGACGTTTATAGAATACACCAAGGTCAACACCAAGTACATTGGAGTAGTAAATCGCACGGGAAGTTCCTCCTTCATCGGGGCTGATAATCATCATGTGTTCAGCGTCGATTTTAAGATCTTCTTCGCGGCGTAATAATGCTTTGATAAATTGGTATGTGGGAGCTACAGTCTCGAATCCATGTAACGGGATTGCGTTCTGTACTCTGGGGTCGTGAGCATCAAAGGTAATGATGTTCTCAACGCCCATGTTAGCAAGCTCCTGAAGTGCAAGTGCGCAGTCGAGAGATTCTCGGCCTGTACGCTTGTGCTGACGGCTTTCGTATAAGAAAGGCATGATAACATTAATTCTTCTTGCCTTACCGCCGATAGCAGCGATAACGCGCTTTAAATCCTGAAAATGATCATCGGGGGACATAAGGTTTGTGTGTCCACAAACAGAGTAAGAAATGCTGTGATTGGTAACATCTGTAATGATGTATACGTCGTCACCACGGACTGACTGGCTGATAACACCTTTTCCTTCGCCTGAACCAAAGCGTGGTACTTTAACATCAATCAGGTAAGAATCTTTCTTGTAGCCGTTGGCAGGAAGGTTAGCAACATGGTCTACAGTGCTTGCCTTGCGCCAAGATGCGATGTGAGCGTCAATTTTCTCACCCATCTCTTTGCAACTCGGTAAAGCGATAATTCCTAAAGGTCCTACGGGCAAATTCTCTAAAAGTATTTCTTCACGTGCCATAAAATAAATATCCTCCGTATTATGTTGTGTTTGTTATTGCAACAGTTATTTTATACCATTGGTTTTTGTTTTAGTCAAGGCTTAAATACTAAGTTTTTTCTTGATGCGTATGTCGTCACCGAACAATTTGAGCAATGTATAATTGCTTACAAGTCGGGAGTAGATTCGCTCGGAATATAAGCCGTTAATCATTTCCAAAGACAAATTGGTAGAAATAATTGTTGATTTTTCTCTTAAAAAGCGTTCGTTTAAGCAGTAGAAGAGCTTAGAGTTGGTAAAGGAGTTCGGAGACTCTGTTCCAAGGTCATCGATAATTAACAAATCGCAGTCAAAAAGGTACTGCTCCAAATCCTTGGAGGTAATGATATCGTCTGCGTCGTTGTTAAATGCCTGCTTTGAAAATAAATCAAAAAGTGAAATGGCGGTAAGGTAGATAACCGACTTGGAGCGCTTAAGTAGTTCATTCGCGATGCAGTTGGTTAAAAATGTCTTGCCTGTACCTGTGTCGCCGTAAAATAAAATATTCTGAAAGTCTGTATCAAAGTTCTCAATAAAATCCTTACATGCCAGATGAACTTTTTTGATGTTCTGATAAGGCGTAAGGTTGTTCACGGGGTTAGGGATATCATCGTTGTAATATGAGAACGAAAATGTATCGAAGTTCTCCTTGTCAAGAACCTGCTTTAAGTTGGACTGTGTGTAGAGCATGTCTATGACGGCCTGCTTAAAGCATTGACATTTCTCATCTCCGATGTAACCGGTGTCTTTACAGGCATCGCATGAGTATCGAAGCTCCATGTAGTCGGGAGCAAAACCGTTTTCTTTTAACAGAGAGGCCTTCTCGTCGATAAGTGACTGTATGGAAATGGACAGCTCCTTGGAGTGTTCTGTCTCGCCACCGCGAAGGATAAGCTCCCTGGCACGTGCCATGGCAGTAGTGGATAAGGCATCTTCTATGTCCTTAATGCGCGGAACTGCAGAATAAACTTCGACAGCTCTTTGTTCCAAGTCATGGCGGTTATCTGACTGGCGTCTGTCATATATGCGCATGATTATGTTGTATTGCGAATTGTTGAGTGCCATACAAATGTCCTCCTATTGATTGAGAAGCTTTTTTTCCATTTCTTCATAAACATAGCTTCTGGATACCATGTTGTTAAATTTGTTGGAAACAGGTTTGCTCTCTGTTGTATTTGCCTTGACAGCAGATTTGACCCTGGTGTGATTGGCGTCAAGCGAGGCTATGTCGCTAAGATGCTTTACCCCGGCTTTGTGCCATTTGGTAAGAATGGAGTCGGCATATTCAAAGCTTGGCTGATGAATGGACTGCATGGTCCTGTTGCAGGCCTCGATAATAATATCCTCGGTAAAACCGTATGTATTGCTCCATTTCTGAATCATGGCAATCTCGGATTCTACGGGATTGCGTTTGCTTAAACCAAAGGCTTTGAGAACGGCATAACATTCTTTCTTAAAAAAGTTGCAATGCTCTTTTGCTTCCTTGACCGTACGAATATTATGTTCTGCCCAGGAAAGTGCTACCTTTTCGATATAATGAAGACTCTTGTGGCCCATGCTTACACAGTACTCGATGAGGTATTCTGTAAGGTCTAACGGGAATCTGAGAGTACAGTATATGTATATGAGGGTATCCGTGTCGGAAGTGCTTAAGGTCTTGCCTATGTAGCGTTGCGCAATATATAAAAGGTCACGGAATTCCTGTGATTGAGTAAGTAAATCTATCTCACTACGTGTGAAGGCTGTTTTGTCGGGAGCTGTCAGTTTGTTATGCTCCGGATAAGCTGTTTCTTCGGCGGGAGCGGCCTTGGTGTTATCGATAATAACCGAAATGTCTGCACCGGAAGTATCCTGTGGCTGTTGTTCCGCATCAAGGCCGAATGCAGTATCTGTAAAAGCGATACCGGTAAGTGTCTTGGATGCATCATATGTAAGCGTAAGAACGTTCGCCTTCGCCCAATAACGAAGAGCTCTTAATATATCCTTCTCCGTGTTGTTAAGCTTGTCCGCAAGGAACGAAACCGACACGGAAGCGGTAGGGTCCGAAGCATAGCGGAGAAGACACAAAAACACCTTGATGAATTCGCCGTTAGCCTCCGGCATAAACTCGTCAAGAAAATAATTAGGGACAACAGTAGTCCTCGGATGTTGAATGTTTAATGATAATTTTTGCATACTTTCACCGCCTGTTTGTGTTACGGAAACGTATGTGTTTCCGGCAAAATAATTGAAAAAACCAATTCGCAAAAAACAGTATAACACAAAAAAATTTGCTTGAGAATAGGCATTTTTCTGGGGAGTGAGTTACCCACAAAAATTGAAAAAATGTGGATAATGTGGACAAATCAGGGACATAATTTTATGGCTCAAAGTAAAGTGCGGATTTAAGCTAAAAGACAGGTTGCGACATAAAAGATTATGTAAACGTAAAAATCCACATATTCGACAAAATTTTCATGTTGGCAAATATGTGGATTATGTGGATAACTTTTATTTTAAGTAGTTTTCTCCCACAATTACAACGTCTCCGGCACCCATAGTTATCAACACATCACCGGGAGAACAATTTTTTTTCAAAAATTTTAAAATTTCTTCGAAGGTGGGAATGTAGGTTGCTTTTTTACCAAGTTCCTCCATTTTAAGCCTTATATTGTCAGAACTGATACCGAGTGTGTCGGTTTCGCGTGCGGGATAAATCTTTGCAAGAACGACTTCATCCGCTATGGTAAGAGCCTCTGCAAATTCTAAAAGAAGTTCCTTGGTACGTGTATAAGTATGCGGTTGGAATACACACCAGATTTTTTTGTGGGGATATTTTTTTGCCGCGGTAAGTGCCGCTCGTATCTCGTCGGGGTGGTGGGCATAATCATCGATTACAGTCACACCGCAGGCGATTCCTTTTACCTGAAAACGTCTGTCGGTTCCTCCAAATGAAGAAAGCCCTTCTTTAATCGTCTCAAAAGGCGTGCCCAGGAAATATGTTGCCGCCGCTGCGGCGAGTGCATTGGCGATATTGTATTCGCCCGGTTGCTTTAAGGATATGCGCCCGACATTTTCACCGTATATAAGTAAGTCAAAATGTCCGGAGCCAAACTCATCATATTCAATGTTTGCAGCACGGAAATCACTTTGCTCATTGAATCCGAAGGTGATAACCTTTCGCCCGAGTTCTTCCGTGAAGTAAGAAAGATTCTCGATTGCTGAATTAATGACAAGACAACCGTCCGGTGCAATGTTCTCTGCGTAAAGACGGAAGGAGTGTCTTATGTCGTCAAGGTTCTTGAAAAAGTCAAGATGATCTGCAAAAACATTGAGAATAACGCCAACTTTCGGATAAAATGACAAAAAGCTATTGGTATATTCGCAAGCTTCAAAGACAAAATATGATGAGCTACCTATGTGCATGTTGCCATTGATGCGCGGATAGACACCACCTACATTGATAGTGGGATCCACGCCTCTTGTAAGAAGAATCTCCGATATCATGGATGTAGTTGTGGTCTTGCCGTGGGTGCCCGAGATTCCGATAGACTCGGGATAGCTGTGAAGTATCTGTCCGAGGAGTTCTGCGCGGGTAAGAATGGGAAGCCCTCGTTTTACGGCTTCCATATATTCGGGATTGTCTGCTTTGATTGCGCCTGTATATACAACAGCCTCAACTTCATTACTTATGTTGGAGGCCTTTAAGCCGTAGTAAACTTTTATACCGAGTTCTTCAAGATGTGCGGTTATTTTTGAGGGTGTATCATCGGAACCCGATACCAAAAAACCTCTTGATAAAAGAAGCTCTGCGATGCCGCTCATGCTTATTCCTCCGATTCCGAGGAAGTGAATATGCATGTTTTTGGTAAAATCGATAGAATACATAGGTGTACCTGCCTTTATTTTCATTATTTTCCTACTTTAATTTGCTTTTTTATTAAAATATTATACTCTTGGGTATACAAAATGGCAACAGTTTATGTTATAATATATTTATGGGCGAAGGTTAAATATAGTCTGTCAGCCTAAAGATGACATCAAGAGGTGATAACGTGATTAAGAAGGAAATGATAGCAATGCTCTTAGCCGGCGGACAGGGCAGCCGTTTGGGAGTCCTTACAAAGAAAGTTGCTAAGCCTGCAGTTGCGTTTGGCGGTAAATATCGTATTATCGATTTTCCGCTTAGTAACTGTATTAATTCCGGTGTTGATACCGTGGGGGTTTTGACACAGTACCAGCCGTTGAGATTGAACACGCATATCGGTATCGGTATTCCGTGGGATCTCGACAAGAATGTAGGTGGTGTTACGATTTTACCGCCATACGAGAAGAGCACGAGCAGTGAGTGGTATACAGGTACTGCCAATGCAATTTATCAGAATATTGAATATATGGAGAGCTATAATCCGGAATATGTTTTGATTTTGTCAGGTGACCATATTTATAAAATGGATTATGAGGTAATGCTCGACTTCCATAAGGCTAACAATGCTGACGTAACAATTGCGGCAATGCCTGTTCCTATTGAGGAGGCAAGCCGTTTCGGTATTCTTATCGCTGATGAGAATAAGCAGATTACGGAATTCGAAGAGAAGCCGGCTAATCCCAGAAGTAACCTTGCTTCCATGGGTATTTACATTTTTAGCTGGAAGGTTCTCAAAGAAGCACTTTTAGAGCTTTCAGAGCAGCAGAATTGTGACTTCGGCAAGCATATTATTCCTTACTGCTTCGAACAGAACAAGAGATTGTTTGCATACGAGTACAACGGATATTGGAAGGATGTAGGAACACTCGGTTCATATTGGGAAGCTAACATGGAGCTTATCGATATTATCCCTGTTTTCAATCTTTATGAAGAATTTTGGCGTATTTATACCAAGAGCGACAAGCTTCCTCCGCAGTATATCGCAGACAATGCTAAGATTGAGAAGTGTATTATAGGCGAGGGTAGTGAGATTTACGGTGAGGTTTATAATTCTGTTATCGGTTCCGGTGTAATTATCGGTGCAGGTACGGTTATAAGAGATTCAATCGTTATGAAGGATGTAGTGATTGGAGAGAACTGTAAGATAGATAAGGCACTTATTGCCGAGAATACCAAGATTGGAACTGGTGTAGAGCTTGGAATAGGTGAATATGCAGAGAGTAAGCTTGATCCGAAGGTATATGCTTTTGATCTTGTTACAATCGGAGAGAACAGCGAGGTTCCGGATAATGTAAAGGTTGGTAAGAATACAGCTATTTCAGGTGTGACCTTACCCGAGGATTACAATAACGGAGTACTTGAAAGCGGAGACTATATTATTAAGGCAGGTGACTTCTAGTGAAAGCGATTGGTATTGTATTAGCAGGTGGCAGCGGAAAAAGAATGCAGGAGTTGTCCAATAAGAGAGCAGTTGCGGCAATGCCCGTGGCAGGAAGCTACCGTTGTATAGATTTTGCGTTGAGTAACATGTCAAACTCCCATATTCAGAAGGTTGCTGTACTTACGCAGTATAATTCCAAGTCACTCAATGAGCATTTAAGTTCATCAAAGTGGTGGGATTTTGGTCGTAAACAGGGTGGTTTGTTTGTATTCACACCCACTATGACCGTTGATAATAACTTTTGGTACAGGGGAACGGCTGATGCGATTTATCAGAATATTGATTTCCTTAAGAAGAGTCATGAGCCCTATGTTGTAATCTCCGGTGGTGATTGCGTATGCAAGATTGATTATAACAAGGTGCTTCAGTATCATATTGACAAGAGAGCGGATATTACAGTTGTTACGGCAAAGCTTCCTGAAGGAGACGATCCCTGCCGTTACGGAACAGTTAAGTTTGATGAAGAAGGCAGAATTACTGATTTTGAAGAGAAGCCTATTATGACAGATTCCGACATTGTTTCAACCGGAATCTACGTAATAAGAAGAAGACAGCTTATTGAGCTTATTGAGAAGAGTGCTCAGGACGGAAGATATGATTTTGTGTCAGATGTTCTCATCAGATATAAGAATCTCAAGAGAATTTACGCTTATCAACTTGATTCATATTGGAAGAATATCGCTACAGTAGAATCTTACTACAATACGAATATGGATTTCCTTAAGAAGGATGTAAGAGATTACTTCTACAGAGAATATCCGGAAGTTTATTCCAAGGTGGATGACCTCCCTCCGGCAAAATATAATCCGGGTGCAGAGGTTAAGAACAGCCTTATTTCAAGCGGAAGTATCATTAACAGTAAGGTTGAGAATTCAGTATTGTTTAAGAAGACTTATGTAGGAAGTAATTGCGTGATCAAGAATTCCATTATTCTTAACGATGTTTATATCGGGGACAATGTTTATATTGAGAACTGTATTGTTGAGAGTAGGGCTACAATCCGTGCCAACACAACATATATAGGTGCACCTGATGAGATAAAGATTGTTGTTGAGAAGAATGACAGATATATGATGTAATTAACGTTAGATGTTTTACATGAGTCAGTATTAATATACTGAAGAAAGGGGGGCTTACATTTGAATATTACAGATGTAAGAATAAGAAGAATTACTAAAGAAGGACGCTTAAGGGCAATTGCGGCCATTACGATTGATGATGCGTTTGTTGTGCATGACATCAAAGTTATAGAAGGTGATGATCATCTTTATATTGCGATGCCGAGTCGCCAGAGTCCCGACGGAATTTTCAGGGACATTGCACATCCGATAAATGCTAAGGTTAGGGAAGATGTTCAGGAAATTGTTCTTAAGAGATACAAAGAAGTGATGGAAGCTGCCGAATAGGCATAAAACGCAGAACCGGATTATAGGTGAAGAAGGATGAATAAAATACTGGTAGTTGACGGAGATGTAGTCAATTTAACAGAAATCAGACAAGCGCTTAATAATACTTATAAAGTTGATACTGCGGATTCGGGAAGAACTGCTCTTGCTATGCTTGAGCAGGAACTCCCCGATTTAATTTTGGTGGCTGTAAATATGCCTGACATGAGCGGCTTTCAGCTCATGGATGAAGTGAGTGAACGCGAGGAATGGAGCACTGTGCCGGTTATTATGATGGCAACAGAGGATATGGATGAAGATGCGGAGATTAAAAGCTTTGAATTTGGAGCGATCGATTTTTTAGTTAAACCCATTCGTAAGGGAAGCCTTATAAAGCGTGTGGAACGTGCAATAGAGTTTGGCAGTTTAAAGAGTAGTCTTGAGAGGCAGATTGCCGGTAAGGCAGAGGCGTTAGAACGTCTGACATTGCAGTCTGTTACGGCATTTGCCAATGTAATTGATTCAAAAGAAGATTATACTAAAGGACATTCAATGCGTGTCGCCGAATATGCGGTTGAGACGGCTACAGAACTTGGGTGGAGCGAAGAAGATATTAAGAAGCTTCGTTATGCTGCAATTCTGCATGATATAGGTCGTGTCGGAGTGCCGGAATCAATACTTAACAAGAAGCAGGCACTTACCGACAGCGAATATGAACTTATAAAGGAACATGTATATGCCGGAAGTGAGATTCTGAGAGACATTTTTGTTGCTAAGGATCTTTCTAATGGTGCTAAGTATCATCATGAGAGGTTTGACGGCAAGGGCTATCCGGAAGGGCTTGAAGGTAATGATATACCGATTATTGCACGCCTTATATCGGTAGCGGATGCTTTTGACGCAATGAAAAATCCACGTCCCTATCGTAAGGCACTTACGAGAGATGAGATAAAGGTGGAGCTTGAGAGCGGTAAGGGAACTCAGTTTGATCCGGAGATTCTTAATGCCTTTTTCAGGGTTTGGGATAATGGTGGTTTTGACCATGTTGAGGATGATATTAAGAAGGAAGAAGAGAGTGACAGCAGTATTCTTCTTTCCAGAATAATGGAAAAACAGAATGAGAATATACGGGAGAAGACAGAGAAGGACTGGCTTACTAATCTGTATAACAGACGTTATGCAGAACTTACTATAGCTGAGAAGCTTAAGACAGTTGACGGAACTTTCTTCCTCATGGATATAGATAATTTTAAACAGATAAATGATATTTTCGGTCATATGACGGGAGATACTGTACTTAAGATAATGGCGGATGTCATTATGGAGGTAGCCACACCGGATAGGGATATCGCATTCAGACTCGGAGGAGACGAGTACGGAGTGTTTGTACCCGGTATGACGGATATAGAAACTGCGGGTAAGTTTGCGGCGAGATTGATTGCAGGTTATAAGCAGAAGCAGGCAGATAATCCATATATGAAAAAGTCATCGGTGTCAGTGGGTGCTGCGATTTCGCAATTTGACGGTAAAAGCTTTGATGAGCTTTACAATAAAGCGGACAAGGCGTTGTATTTTGTTAAGCAGAACGGACGTAACTCTTTTTATTGTTATACTTCCAACAGTGAGGAGAGGAAGGAGAGAAGTGCTCTCGGAAGAAAGGCGGAGCTTCAGCGTTTTGCCGATATGATTATTAAGTACGGAGAGAAGAACGGAGTATTTGAAGTTGGTTACAGGGAATTCGAGCAGGTATTTGAGCTTGCCTCGCGTTTTACCAAGAGAAATGCGCAGGAACTTCAGCTTGTGCTTTTTACATTGCTTCCGCTTGATGATGATTATAAGGATGCACTTGCACAGGAAGAGGTTATGACGATTCTTTCCGAAGCGATTTTTTCAAGTTTACGACGAGTGGATATAAGTGTAAGATTTAGCAGTACGCAGTATCTTGTTGCACTTATTGATACGAAGCCGCAGTATATTTCGGTTGTAACAGATCGTATTATGCAAGGGTTCTATACACTTTACAGAGGGAAGGACTTTGTGCTTGACTACGATGTCGCCAAAGTAAAAAAGAGTAGTTTGGAGTAAGAGGATGAAGATAGCAGAACTATTTAAGGAAAAAAAAGTAGTATTTTCTTTTGAGGTTTTTCCGCCCAAGAAGACAAGCTCGATAGATACGATTTATCAAACGCTTGATGGGTTGTCGGATTTAAAACCTGATTTTATAAGTGTTACATACGGTGCAGGCGGCAGTAATGCAAGTGTCATAACAGCCGATATTGCTTCGATAATTAAGAATAAGTATGGAATTGAGCCCATGGCGCATCTTACTTGTGTGAATTCGAGCAAAGAGGATGTTGAGAAGGCATTGGGTGTTCTTAACAAGCATGGAATTGAGAATATACTGGCACTTAGAGGAGATATTAATCCTGAACTTCCGCCTCAGACGGATTTTAAATATGCGAGTGAGCTTGTAAGTTTTATCAAGGAGCAGGGATATGATTTTAATATTTCGGGAGCGTGTTATCCCGAAGCGCATCCTGAGACAAGGGATAAGATACAGGATATTCGTAATCTGAAGAATAAAGTTGATATGGGTGTGGATCATCTTGTGTCACAGTTGTTTTTTGATAACAATGATTTTTATTCTTTTATGGAAAGGGCTTGGATTGCAGGAATTAATGTCCCGATTGAGGCGGGTATTATGCCTGTTGTCAACAAGGCGCAGATTGAGCGAATGGCAAGCCTTTGTGGTGCATCGCTTCCTGTAAAATTTGTTAAGATGATGCAAAAGTTTGAAGACTCGCCCGAGGCGATGAGGGATGCCGGTATTGCATATGCGGTTGACCAGATTGTGGACCTTGTTTCCAACGGTGTAAGAGGTATTCATTTATATACAATGAATAATCCGGTGATTGCAAAACGTATTTGTGACAGCATATCGGGGCTTAGAGGATATTATCAGAAGTGATTTGGAGGATAAATTTGTGGGAAAAGTAATTTTAAGTGCGGACAGTACATGTGATTTGAGTAAAGAACTTAAGGCAGAATACGAGGTTAATTATTACCCGTATCATATTATCTTAGATGAAAAAGAATATTTGGATAATGTAAATATCACGGCGGATGACGTTTATCGGGCATATTGGGATAAAAAGTTGCTTCCGAAGACTTCTGCTATAAATGTCGTTGAATACGTTGAATATTTTAAAAAGTGGACAAACGAGGGATACGAGGTTATACATATTTCTCTTGGTGGAGCACTTACAAGTTCTTGTCAGAATGCCATGCTTGCGGCACAGGAATTAGAGGGTGTATATACGGTTAATTCCTGTAATCTTTCTACAGGAATGGGACATCTCGTTATTGAGGCAGGTGAGCTTATCAGACGGGGGCTTGGCGCAAAAGAGATTGCAGAGCGTCTTAATGAGATGACTTCAAAAGTACATTCAAGTTTTATTCTTGATACGCTTGAGTTTATGCAGGCGGGCGGCAGATGTTCTCAGATTACTGCTTTTGCGGCAACACTTCTTAATCTTAAGCCGTGTATCATGGTTGACAACACTTCGGGTGCGATGGGAGTTGGTAAAAAATACAGAGGTGACCTTAAGAAAGTTCTATGCAAATATACTAAAGACCAGCTCTCTGCATATGAGGATATCAGATACGACAAAATATTTATTACACATTCAGGTATTGAGGAGGAATATATTGAACTTGTTAAGGACACAATAAAAGAGGTCGCTTCTTTTGATAATATCTATGTAACGAGGGCAAGCTGCACTATATCCTGTCATTGCGGTCCTCGTACTTTAGGTGTACTTTTTATGACAAAATAATTTTTTTTAAAAAAGTACTTGCATATTTTCGAATGGTGCGGTATAATACCATTTGTCGCTAGACATTGGGCTATCGCCAAACGGTAAGGCAACGGACTCTGACTCCGTCATTTTCAAGGTTCGAATCCTTGTAGCCCAGTCAATTAAGCTACCATGCTTTTGCATGGTAGCTTTTTTTACATTATTATCTATGAAAGACCTTACTGCAAAATCTTTGTTTTTTTGATAAAATAATTTGCAATTTACGACAAAAAGGTGTACCATATATATTGGAGAGATAGAAATTCGTATTTGCGGACGAAAGGGGAATTCAGTTATGGAACTTGATAAATCCGTATTAGATTCGCAGGTGTTTACGGCTTTTGCCGAGACATCAAAAAAACGATATATTTATATGTGTAATATGGAGACAGGTGTGTCCAGATGGTCGAGGTATGCCATTGAGTATTTTGGCTTACCGGATGAGTATATGTTTAATGCAGGAGCAGTGTGGCTTGATAATATTCATCCTGATGACCGTGAGATGTACACAAAGGAGTTAGATCTTATTTTCTCCGGGCAGAAGATGAGTTGTGATATGGAATACAGAGCTCGTAATAAGGACGGAGAATATGTAATCTGCAGTGGCAGAGGTCGTGTAATCAAGGGAGAGAACGGCCAACCGGATCTTTTTTGCGGAACAATCGAGAATCATGGTATTATTGATGATGTAGATGCTGTGTCAGGTCTTTATAATATATATGGCTTTTGGAAATTTATGAAAAATGTCAGAGAGCATAGTGATAATATATCCGTGCTGGAGATAAGTATC
Organism: Lachnospiraceae bacterium; assembly: GCA_015057505.1. Taxonomy (GTDB): domain Bacteria; phylum Bacillota; class Clostridia; order Lachnospirales; family Lachnospiraceae; genus SIG300. The sequence continues at coordinate 64,258 of SVEG01000009.1, read as the reverse complement.
AATAACTTCGGTGATATTAATGAGAAGTATGGATATGAATTCGGTAATTATCTTATCAGAAAATTCTCTGAGTTTTTCCTTAACAAAACGAGGCAGAACGGTTATGTGTTTAGGATGGATGGGGTTCGTTTTGCATTTGTTTTTACCGATAAGGATGAAGAATGGATTCAGAATTTTTATACCGAACTTCAGAATGGGATGAAGGAAAAGAATATTCAGTATAAAGATAAGTTTATAACCACGATTTCCGGTGGTGCGGTTATCGCACCTGACAATGCGGACGGGTATTCTATTTTGGCGAGTGTGTCATATGCGCTTTCTAAGTCCAAGCATCAGCGTCACGGACAGCTTGTATTTTTTGATAATTCAACACTTGAGAGTAACCGTAAGAATCTTGAACTTTTAGAAGCTTTACGCCACAGCGTGCTTAACGATTGTAAGGGCTTTTATATTTGTTATCAGCCACTTGTAAGCGCAAGGGAAGAGTGTCTTGTAGGTATGGAGGCACTTCTTAGATGGAAGGATGAGAACTTCGGCGAGGTTCCTCCCGGAGTGTTTATTCCGTGGCTTGAGAATGATGCGTGTTTTTATGATTTGGGCAATTGGATTCTTGAAAAGGCACTTACCGAGGGCAAGTCTATTTTAGAGAAGTATCCGGATTTTGTAATTAATGTTAATATCGCATATACGCAGCTTGAGAATCAGGGATTTAGGGATGCAGTTGAGCAGATACTTAAGAGAACAGGTTATCCTGCCAAGAATCTGTGCCTTGAGCTAACCGAGCGCTGTAGGGTTCTCGACAGACAATATTTGAAGCGTGAGATAGAATATTTTAAATCTATCGGCATAAAGATTGCAATAGACGATTTTGGTACCGGATTCTCATCACTTAATCTACTGAGTGAACTTCCTGTCGATACTTTAAAGATTGATAGAGGGTTTGTGCTTGACATCGAGGACAGGCCGTCCAATCAGGCGATTGTTGAAGCTGTTTCGCTTTGCGCACGTAAGCTTGGTGTTAAGGTTTGTATCGAGGGTGTTGAGACGCGTAAGCTTATCGATTTCCTTGAACAGTATGGTGCTTACAGTTATCAGGGCTACTATTATTCCAAGCCTATAAGAAGAGAAGAGTTTATTCAAAAATATATATAAAAAGAATTCTTCCGGTTTTACTGCCGGAAGAATTTTTCTATTTCATTTATTCTTTTGGAAGTCTGTTCATAACCGTCGGCATACATTGTCCCGATTTTGGCTACGTCTTTTTCAAGTCTTGAGAAGCCTTTGGATACGGTCGGTCTGAATACAAGGATATCTCCTTTTTGTTCAAGAGCTTCAATCTCCTCCATGGTCTGATTATAACGCTCGGCACGCGTCATCATGGCATCGCAGAATTTGGGATATTTGCGATAACGGACGCACGCGAGTTTGAGCGTTTTCTCAAATTCCTTGCGATAGCCGGCTTCTCTTGTGAGAACTATCATAAGGCGGTCGCAACCGTCTTTAAAAGCCTGCTTATAGGGTACGGAATCAGCGATGCCACCGTCCATATATAATTTGCCGTCTATCTTTACTATAGGGAAAAGCAGCGGCAAGGCACAGGTTGCAATGAGAGACTTGGTTCTGGTCTCTTTTGGCATCACATTTAAAAATTCAACTTCGCCGGTCTCAATATTGGTTACAGCAGCCTTGGCTTCACCTTTGAACGCAGAATATGTCGCTTCGTCAAACGGAAGCAGTTCATTAGGAATCTGCTCATAAGCAAACTTCAGACCGTAATATGCTTTGTTTTTTGGATTAATAAGGTTTCTAAACCCCATATATCTTGAATCATTGGAGTATTTTGTAAGCATTTCGAGATTACGACCCTTTTGTTTAGAGATATAACTTGTTGCATATGTAATGCCTGCAGATACGCCAAGCACATAGTCAGGCATAATATCCGCGTCCAAAAGCCTATCCATAACACCGCACGAAAAAATCGTTCTGGAGGCGCCTCCCTCAAAAAGTATTCCCGTTTTCATAATTATCACCTCAAGAGATATTATATAGGGTTGCGGAAAGTTAGTCAATGAATTGAGATTGTGGATATTGAAAAAGCAGGCGCAGGCTTTTATAATAGATATAAGTATTATATATAAGAAAATACGAGTAAAAAGGAGCAAAAATGTTTAATATTTTTAAGAAAAGCAGGGCAAAAGGTGAGCTGGATGCAATCATATATAGGATAGAGTCCAACATGGCGAATAATTACAAGGATGCCGCGCAGGATGCTTTTAAGGAGTTTGAAGTGAAGTTTAATGAAATGGCGGCGGATGGAAGGCTCAGCGATAAGCAGAGAATTAATTATGAGGTAAAATTATCAGGTTACAAGACAAAGTTGCAGGGATTTACACATAAAGACCAAAAAGCTACTTGGACTTAAAAAAATACTACTTTATTTTTCCAAGATAATAGGCTATAATAGGAATGATTTTAGTGTATAAGGATAAAATGGAGGTAAAATTATGTTAGTTTCAGCAACAGAAATGCTTAAAAAAGCAAAAGCAGGCAAATATGCAGTAGGCCAGTTCAACATCAACAACCTTGAGTGGACAAAGGCTATTCTTCTCACGGCACAGGAGAATAATTCACCGGTAATCTTAGGTGTTTCAGAAGGTGCAGGCAAATATATGGCAGGTTATCCGACTGTTGTCGGAATGGTTACAGGGATGATTAAGAGCCTTAACATTACTGTTCCCGTAGCACTTCATCTTGACCATGGTAGCTTCGATGGATGTCTTAAGTGTATCGAAGCAGGCTTCTCATCAGTAATGTTTGATGGTTCTCATTATGCAATCGAAGAGAACGTTGCCAAGACTACAGAGCTTGTTAAACTTTGCCACGAGAAAGGTATCTCAATTGAGGCAGAGGTTGGCTCAATTGGCGGTGAGGAAGACGGCGTTGTAGGTGCAGGCGAGTGCGCAGATCCCAATGAGTGTAAGATGATTGCAGATCTTGGTGTAGATTTCCTTGCAGCAGGTATCGGTAATATCCACGGCAAATATCCCGAGAACTGGAAGGGCTTAAGCTTTGAGACTCTTGATGCAGTTCAGCAGAAGACAGGCGATCTTCCTTTGGTTCTTCACGGTGGTACAGGCATCCCGGCAGAGATGATTCAGAAGGCAATCTCTCTCGGTGTTGCTAAGATTAATGTTAATACAGAGTGTCAGCTTTCATTTGCTGAGGCTACAAGAAAATATATCGAAGCAGGTAAGGATTTAGAGGGTAAAGGATTTGATCCTCGTAAGCTTCTTGCTCCGGGCTTTGAGGCTATCAAGGCAACAGTTAAAGAAAAAATGGAACTTTTCGGTTCAATCGGTAAGGCTTAATCGGTAAGGTTAATTATCAGGAGGATTATCTCATGCGTGAGACTGTAAATGTATCAGAAATATTCGGTTCCAACGTTTTTAACGATACAGTTATGAAGGAACGTTTGTCGGAACAGGTATATGCTGATTTTAAGCGTTGTATAGATGAAGGCGCAGACCTTAGCAAGGATACGGCAAATGCCGTGGCAAGTGCAATGAAGGAATGGGCGATTGAGAAGGGTGTTACACACTATTCTCATTGGTTTCAGCCGCTTACCGGAGTAACTGCCGAGAAGCATGATTCTTTCATATCTGCACCGGATGCACACGGTAAAGTAATTATGGAGTTTAAGGGTAAGGAGCTCATTAAGGGCGAGCCCGACGCTTCATCGTTCCCGTCAGGCGGTCTTAGAGCGACCTTCGAGGCGAGAGGTTATACGGCATGGGATTATACATCTCCGGCGTTTATAAAAGAGGATGCAGCAGGAGCGATACTTTGTATCCCTACGGCATTCTGCTCCTATACGGGAGAAGCGCTCGATAAAAAGACACCGCTTCTTCGTTCGATGGAGGCTATTGATAAACAATCTTTAAGAATTTTAAGACTTTTCGGCAATATGACTTCTAAGAGGGTTACACCTTCCGTGGGACCTGAACAGGAGTATTTCATTGTTGATAAGAAGAAATATTTACAGCGTAAAGACCTTGTTTTTACCGGAAGAACATTATTTGGTGCCATGCCGCCCAAGGGTCAGGAGATGGAAGATCATTATTTCGGTGCAATAAGGGAGAGAATCGGTGCATTCATGAAGGAGGTCAATATTGAGCTCTGGAAGATGGGTGTAACGGCGAAGACACAGCATAATGAGGCGGCTCCGGCACAGCACGAGCTTGCTCCGATTTATGCGGTTGCGAATGTTGCGGTTGATAATAATCAGCTTGTAATAGAGGTGCTTAAGAAGGTTGCGGAGCGTCATGATTTAATTTGTCTGCTCCATGAGAAGCCTTTTGCAGGAGTTAACGGTTCAGGTAAGCATAATAACTGGTCACTTACAACGGATGATGGTATTAATCTTTTGGAGCCGGGTAAGACACCGCATGAGAATATACAGTTTCTTTTGATTCTTACATGTGTTATGAGAGCTGTTGACAGACATGCGGCACTTCTTAGAGAGTCGGCTGCGGATGTTGGTAACGAGCACAGACTCGGTGCAGCAGAGGCTCCGCCTGCGATTATTTCGATTTTCCTCGGTGAGCAGCTTGAGGACGTTATTGAACAGCTTGTAAGCACGGGTTCTGCAACCAGCAGTAAGCAGGGCGGTAAGCTCAGACTTGCTAATAATCTTCCTGCATTTTCAAAGGATGCGACAGACCGTAATAGAACATCACCGTTTGCATTTACGGGTAACAAGTTCGAGTTTAGAATGGTAGGTTCTTCGGATTCGGTTGCAAGTGCGAATACAGTACTTAATGCAATTGTGGCAGAGGTATTCTGCGAGACGGCGGATATCCTTGAGAAGGCTGACAATATTGATCTTGCAATTCATGACATTATTAAACAATATGCGGCAGAACATCAGAGAATTATTTTTAATGGTAACGGATATTCTGAAGAGTGGGTAGAGGAAGCGGCAAGAAGAGGCCTTCCCAATTTAAAGTCAATGGTAGACGCCATTCCTGCACTTGTTTATGAGGATACGGTTAAGCTTTTTGAGAAGTTTAATATTTTCACAAGAGCAGAACTTGAATCAAGAGCGGAGATTCAGTATGAAGCATATGCTAAGGCTACGAATATTGAAGCTCTTACAATGATAGATATGGCGAGGAAGCAGATTATTCCTGCCGTTGTGCGTTACATATCGGTGCTTGCAGATTCTTATAACAGTGTCAAGGCAACAGGTCTTGATTTAGATTCGAGCACGCAGGAAGAGATGCTTAAAGAGGTGTCTGCACTTCTTGGTGAGACCAAAAGAGCTCTTAAGGTTCTTGAGGAAGAGTCAGCAACCGTTAAGACAATTGAGGACATGGAGACCAGGGCAAGAACTTATCTTGAGAAGGTTATGCCCGCTATGGTAGCACTTCGTGCGCCTGTGGACAAGCTTGAGATGCTTGTAGATAAGTCAATGTGGCCTATGCCATCATATGGTGATTTGATATTTGAGGTTTAGTTTTAAGATGCGGTGTAATCCGGTTGGGTTACACCGTTTTTTTAAAATAAAAATTTTGTGTAACAAAAAAGAAAATAAAACCACTAATACTGTGAAAGGAGGAGTAAAATGCGAAAACTGTTAGAAGAAATATTTGCTGTGTACCATAAAGATGTATATAACTACTTGTACAGTTTGTGCCATGATACTTCTCTTTCAGAGGATTTGGCCTCGGAGGTATTTTTGCAGGTTGTAAAGTCGATAGCAGGCTTTAGAGGGGAGTCGGATGTTAAAACATGGCTGTTTTCCATTGCCAGACATGAGTGGTTTAACTATTTAAAAAAGAAAAACAGGCAGCCTGAGGCGGAAGTGCTTTCTGAGTTTTTGGAAAGTAATGATGAAAAGGCTGATGATATATTTTTTGCGGAAGAACTTAAGAAACGTTTGTATGAATTACTTGATAAGGAAAATGAACGGACGAAAAATATTGTGCTTATGAGGATGGACGGTTATTCGTTCTATGAGATTGGAAAGGCGCACGGAATTTCGGAGAACTCTGCCCGTGTTATTGATTTTCGGGCAAAGGCGAAGATAAGACAGATTCTAAAAAAGGAGGGCTTCATAGATGACTGATATTACTTGTGATGTATGTATGGATTTGTTGCCGCTTGTACAGGACGGTATAGCGAGCGAAGACAGTAAAGTACTGGTCGAGGAGCATATTAAGAATTGTAGTGCATGTGCAAAGCTATATGACGTAAAAGCAGTGCCGGTTGTTAATTCAGAAAAACTATTTATGAAGTTTAAACGTAAGGCACAGGCGTTTTTTGCAATACTTATTATGTTCGGGCTCTTTTTCGGATTGGGACTTACAGACGGAAGAGAGATGTTTTACAATAGTCTGATAATGCCTGTTATAGGCGTATTGGGATATATAGTATTTAGATGGAAGGCACTATATGTTTTGCCGGCATTGATGCTTGTTATGCACATAATGATTTTTGTACTAAATTTAATCCGAAGAGTGGAATATTGGGATTTTTATTCACTTGTTATGTGGACGGTAATTTACGGTATATTTGTTATTGTAGGCGTAGTGATTGCAGGCTTATTACATTTTGCATTCAGAAAGGAGAGCGGGTATGAAAAATAAAACAGGTAGAGTTATTGCATTTATTGTTGCGGTTATACTTATAGCATGTGTAGGGTGGTTTGCAAATTCTATAGTAGGTAATCCTGTCTCTAAGGCTATGGCAAAAAGTACGGCAAAGAAGCATCTAAAAACAACATATTCGGGTACGGATTATTATATTGAAGAGGTATCTTACAGTTTTAAAGATTGCAATTATTATGCGGACATAAAGTCTCCGAGCAGTATGGATACGGAGTTTTCGCTTGCAATAAACATGAAGGGTAAGCTTTTGTGGGATGGCTATGAAGGATGTGTGCTAAGTAAACAGAACACTGCAAACAGGCTTTATATGGAATATAGGAAGCTTGTAGATACGGTCCTCGAGAGTCCGATGTTTCCGTTTGACAGCGATATCAGATATGGGGATTTGCAGTTTGTGGAGATGGCATATGCCGGTGCAGAGGGTGTTCCTGCGTATGCAATCATTACAGAGGAACTGGAGCTTGACGGATTCTATGATATTGCAGAGCTTGGCAGACAGGCGGGTCTTATAGTCATTTATTTTTATGATGAAGAGGTAACTGAAGAAAGAGCCGCAGAGATTCTTTTGGAGTTTAAGGAGCTTATGGATGACGGTGGAGTGCCGTTTTATGCAATAGATATGGTTTTGGAATATCCGAGAACAGAAGACGGGAGCAAGAAGCCGGATGCGCGGGTTGAGATTGACGGATTTTTGTACGAGGATATTTATGAGGAAGGCTTGGCAGAGCGTGTGAGAGCGGCTGCGGCGGAAGCTAAGAAGTAATTGGGTGAGTAAAAAGCGCTGATTTCTTTAGATGGAAATCAGCGCTTCTTTTAATGTTGAAATATATTCTTACTTCGCCTCTTTATAATACCCAATCCCAAACCTGTCAAGGTCAGGAATCGTTGCTCTTCCCGCACTTAAAGCGGTCTTAACATCTTCTTGACTGCCGTCGGTATAATAAACAATTATATAATGGCTTTTTATACAACTTAAGCAGTACACTGCAGTAGTATCCTCATAAATCGGTTCCAGAGCCATTGCGAAAGCCAAATCGGGATTGTCCTTTGAAGTATCTACGATATTGGTTATCGTTTTGCCGGTTGCTTCCGATGTTTCAGGTGCACAGGTTGTCGGTTCGTTTTCGGAAACGTGTTTTACCGTGTAAAAGGAGTAATATGCCGTTCCGCCAAAGCTATGTTTATTGCTGTCCCATGTCGCAATTACTTCGTAAACGTAATCTTCATCCTTCATCTTAAATGAGGAGCCAATAACCGATATGTTTTCGCCTGTTGCCGAACTGTCGCCAAAGTAATAAGTGGGCCAACCGTTAACAGTGATGCTGTCGGGCGCAAGGCCGAATTGCAGCGTTATGGATGGTAATCCTTCCGGTGAGTCATCGGGTGTTGTGAAAGGCAGTGGAGCTTCCATATATTTTTTACTGTTCAAAGCATGTGCGCCATCGGCACATACACCTTGTGACTTTGATTTTCCGATGGCATCACTTATCTCGTAAGTCCATGAATACGTTCCGAGCAGAGCCTTAATGCTTGCATCTTCACATATTACAGTAAGCTCAGGCGGTTCTGTCAGTGTGGAGGTTTTTACATAGCCGATATCGTTCATTGAGCGACATCCAAGCATTACGAAGATGAAACAACTAAAAATAAAAACTAAAGAAATTCTTTTTTTCATGCAAGACCTCCTTGCAATAATTTATTCTGTAACATATCTTATGGCTGTGCTTCCGCCCATTCCATAATCGCCGTTATTTCTTTAATCTGTTCAGCGGTCAGGCTTACCTGGCATCCGTTGTAGCGGGCATAGCCTTCGGTTAGATTTATACCGTAGCCTTTACCGAATTCCGTATCTACGGTGTATTCAGGAAGGCAACGGCAGATACCTTCTTTGTAGTCAAGGTGACGTAGAAGGTCTGTGAGTGCCACGGAATTACCACCCATAAATGACTTCGTCCAGGATTTGTCATCGCCCTTGCCAAAATACTTATAGGTTATAGTGGTTATTGTATTGCCGCAGTAGCCGAAAACTTCATGTTCTATAACATTGTTGCCTGATGAAAGTTTATGATTATGTTCATCTGAGGGAACAAGTGCATCGTTGTTTTTTACTGTTTTAACAAGCTCTCCAAATTCCTTTTTATAAGGGTCGCTGTCCACAAAACTTCCGAGTTCGTTAAGCTTTGCGAGAATACTGTCGTAAGTAGCTGTTCCCTTGTATTCGCTGTTTTTAAGAAGCATACCAAATTCAAGTACGCATGCTGCAAACTTTAAGTTGTCAGGCATTGCCTCTGTGTAAATCGACGGTAAAATCGGATACTCAAGAAGCTTGCTTGTGTCTTTGTCAGGTTCTTTGTAACGGATGCTCAAGGTTAAAAGGTCGTCGCTGTCCGTAAGAACTGCCGTCTGATATTTTAACTTGTATTCGGATGAAGAAAGCTTTTGGTCCTTATCGGACAAAACAAGCTCGTAAACTGCCGTTACGTTGTGGCCTGAGCCGATTTCTCCGGCATCTACCGTATCATCATTAAATTCATAATCCTCAAGTCTGCGGTTTTCGTAGCCAATGAGACGGTACTCAGAAACCTTAGCCGGATTAAATTCAACCTGAAGCTTTACATCCTTGGCAACGGTATAGAGTGTGCCACCCATTTCATTTACAAGAACCTTTTTAGCTTCAAAAATGCTGTCTATATAGCTGTAGTTACCGTTGCCGTTGTCGGCAAGGGCTTCCATCTTATTGTCTTTGATATTACCTGTACCAAAACCGAGAACCGATAGATAAACCCCGGATTCGCGCTTTTCTGATATGAGCTTTGTAAGTTCTGCTTCGCTTGATACACCGACATTTAAATCACCGTCTGTAGCAAGGATGACTCTGTTGTTGCCACCCGGGATAAAATATTCTTCTGCAAGCATATAAGCTTTTTTAATACCTGCCGCACCTGCGGTGGAGCCACCTGCCTGCAGATTTTCGATAGCAGTTGTGATGGTAAGTAATTCACTGCCTTTGGTTCCTTCAAGGATAACCCTTTCCCTACCGGCATAGGTTACTATGGACACACGGTCATTTTCGTCAAGCTCCTCTGCAAGCATTGAAAATGCCTTTTGCATAAGCGGAAGCTTATTCGCGGAATTCATGGAACCTGATACATCGAGCAGGAAAACAAAGTTGGAGGCAGGTCTTTCTTCAAAATCAATCTCTTCTGCCTGAAGCCCGACAAGAAGAAGCTTGCTGTCAGGATTCCAAGGGCAGTCCGACATTTCCGTAGTTATGCTAAAGGGAGCGTCACCCGTCGGTGCTTTATAATCATAGTTAAAGTAATTTAAAAATTCTTCAAGTCTTACGGCATCGCCTACAACCGTAGAGCCTTCGTTTATCATACGACGAATATTGGTGTAGGAAGCCGTGTCAACATCAACCGAGAAGGTTGATAACGGGTTGGTAAGTGTGCTTAAAAAGCCAGTTTCTTTATTGTAATTATACTCCTCTGTGTTGAAATAGTCGTCGTCTGCCATGGGAGCATCATACATACCGTTTGCAAACTCTGCCTCGGGATACATTCCGCCTAAGGAGGAATCTTCGTATGCCCCTGTAATTGTCGGCATAATGTTAGTTTCGTCCTCTACTTTGATGCCGGGTGTGGTTGTGGGTCTGATGACAGTTTCGTAGTAGGTGTCCTCCTTGGCATTGGGGGCAGCGCCGCAACCCATAGATAATATCATGGCTGCTGTAAGACATATTGCCGTTATTGCATTAAATGTTTTTCTAAACTTTCTTTTATTATTTATCATCATTATCTCTCCTCTTAAAATCGCTTAAATCAATTTTTAAGTGACTTTATTATGCGTATTAAATCTTTGGCGAGGCCATCTGCCGGACGAACCAGCATTCTGTCGTAAAAATAATCCTCGGGATGAACGCATTCGACAAGTAAATATCCCGTGTTATCGTTGACAAGTGCCTGCCAGCCTGAATGGAACACGCAAAAACCATCCAGTGAAAGTTCTATCTGCGGCGCATACGGAAAAACAAGGTTGATTGCGCCTGTGTCGGTTACCGTAAGCGGAAGAAGATAAGTGCGGTTAACCAAAAGTGGGTACATCCAGACATCGTCGGCTTTAATAATCGGACTTGTTATAGTGAGAATCTCAGTGCCGTCGCTGAAGCGCCCGGTAGTAGGATAATCACCTTCGCTGTAATACACATTGTCGGTAAGAACCGTATATACAACAGAGACAGCTTCCTTGTCATCATTAAAGATAAAATTGATGTTCTGCACGGTTGCCTGAATTAGTAGTTCTGTACCTGCAAAAGCGTCCATAGTAAAATACCTTATCTGCGGAGACTGAGCTACGGTTACGGTCGGGAGTCTGACGGGTTCTATATCGGCAAGTTTAAGTTCTGTATAGCGCTTAGGCATATCGGAAACTATCTGGTCCGAGGTCTCGCCACGAATTTCACCGGGAGAATCGTTCTCTGCATCTGTTTTTTGTGAAGCATCCTGTTCTGCATTCATCTGATTGTCCGATGTGTCATGAGACGGCGCAAAGGTTGTGGTGGGAATAACGGTCGGTGTCGTCATAGCCGTATAATCATAATACGGGTCATAGTTGCTGTCAGCATTCTGTGATAACTCGGCATCCTCTTGTATACCGGGTACCGGTTTGAAACCGCCTGAGTTATTTTCGGGAACTCGGTCAAAGGACTTATTAAGAAGCGGTGATCCTATAACGGCAGTTGCAACAAGAACAAGCAATATAACAGCCGCAGAACTAAAAATGAATTTATTATATTTTTTCAGGGGAAGGATTTGGTTGGGGCGTGCTGTAATAGGCTGTTCCTGTGCGCTACCGTTAACCTTCTCGGCGGAGGATGCGGTATCAATACTTCCTTCGATGCGACTCCACAAATCGGGAGTTTCGCTATTTTTAAGTTTTTTATATGCTTTTATTAAATCTTTGTCATTCATAGCGACACCTCCTTAATTTTTTAATCGCATTGGCGTATTTCCAAGTAACCGTGCCGATAGGTTTTTGAAGAATGTGCGAAATCTCACGGAAGGTAAGTTCACCCATTATCTTCAGATTAATGATTTGGCGCTCGTCTTCTTCCAATGTGCCGAGTGCCTGTTTAAGGGTTAATCTGGTGATGATATCATCATCGGAAGGCGGGACCGACATAGTGACGGAGTCGCCTGCTTCTTCAAGCTCTTCGACTGACTGCGCGGGGTGATTTTTGCGCAAAAAATCTATGGCCATGTTATGTGCTATCGTAATAAGCCATGCCCTGTGTTTGCCGCCGAAGCGATATGTAGCCGCAATCTGCTGCCAAAGCTTGATAAAAAATTCTGAGGTAACGTCCTCCGCATTTTGAGGATTTTTTAGAATCTCATAAACGACAGAGTATATCATCGGGTTATACTCGACATAAATTGCTGAAAGACCGGTCTTGTCGCCGTCAAGTATCTGCCTGATATGTACCTCGAAAAGCTGATCTGTCATATGTAGTCCTGCTTCCCTGCCAAATTTCCCTTCCACATAATATACGAGGGGAGATGTATATTTTTATGGTAAAAAATAAAAAAATTATGTTTTTATTATAGTGGGTGTAAAGGCTGCTTGTAAAGATGAAGAAAATTTAAAAAAGGACTTGACTGTAAAGTCACTTTATAGCTTACTATATCATTGTAAAGATAATGATATTAACGAAAATGTCGTTAAGGGGAGAAGAAAGCATGACAATAAGTGATGTCGAATATTTGACCGGGATGGTCAGGGCCAATATAAGGTATTATGAAGAGCAGGGATTAATAACACCTGAGCGAGGCTCAAACGGATATAGGGACTATTCAAAAAGTGATATAGAGATTTTAAAACGTATAAAGCTTCTTCGTACATTACACATGTCTCTTGATGACATTAAATTGCTCAGCACGGGTGAAAAGGAGCTTGATAAAGCTTTGGAGGAGCATTTACAAAAACTTGAGGCAGATAAGAAGAACCTTGAAAATTCAGAAAGAGTATGTAAGGCGATGCGTGATGACGGTGTAAGCTGGCAGTCTTTTGACGCTCAAAAATATCTTAATAAGCTTGCTGAGGTTTTTGAACTGCCTGTTGAAGAGCTTGAGACAGATACGCTTCCCTTGGCAACATGTCCGATAAGGCGTTATATTGCAAAGCAATTTGATATGTTTTTCTATACGGTACTTTGGGTATTTGTACTTTATCAGTTCGGGGTGTTTATGTGGAATTGTAATGGTGCAACAATTATTTTTCATATTTTTGTTATGCCTGTGATATTGATGCATTTGCTCGAGCCGGCATTTCTTGCTTTGATTGGAACGACACCCGGCAAGGCGGTTTTGGGGCTTCATATTACAAATAACACAGGGCAACGCCTTACGTATTCCGAAGGTTTTGTTAGAACTCTTGAAAGAAGTATCAGAGGAAATGGTGTGTGGCCGCCGGTTAATGCTCTTTATGCGCAATATCAGTGTTTTAAGGCCTGTGAAGAGGGCGAGACTCTTGAATGGGAATATGATTCAAGGATAACCTTGTGTGGGGAAGAAACTTGGCGAAGCATATCAATGGTAATCGTGAGTGTATTGTTAACGGTTACTTTGATTATGTTGCTGATTCCTACCGCCGTTAGACTTGACAGGGCAGGGGAAGTGACTGTCAGAGAGTTTGCTCATAATTATAATGAACTTGCGGGATATCATCATGGTACGATGTATATGATGAGCGAAGGAGGAAGATGGAGTAAAAGTATGTTTGCAGACCAGCTTCCGCCTGAAACGCATGTAGACGGATATGAATATCCGCCGTATCAGTTTGAGCTTGTCGAAAATGAAAATTCGGGCTTGTTTGCGTCCGATAAGGTTATTACGATACAGAGTGTAAGTTTCACAATTGAGCAGGAAGGTATAGCTATGCCGGCTTCATACCTTGACGATATGAAATATGCAATCGAGGCATTTGTCCGGGAGCACAAGGATTATAAGAAAAATGCAGAAGAACTTGAGAATATTTTGAACAGCCTTCCCGAATATGAGAACTTCGAGTTTGAGATATTAGGGATTAAGGTTTCGTGTATGATAGAACATTCGGGATACAGGCATTTGGAACACAATAATGCGCTGTTTAGAAATGAAGGTGAAGAGACCTATTATCTGGTAAAATTTTTTATGACAAAGTAAGAAACAGAGCGAGATTTTGTGCCTTATTGATTATATTATTATTTGCAGAAATCATAAAGAAGTTCTTATATAGGTAATTCAATATATGTTGACAAAAAAGTTGTATAAATATAGAATATAAATAGTGTTTATCGGACATAAAACTGTTGTTACTAAGGAGAAATGTATGCTGAAAATACAAAATAAAAATACAAAAAATTTTTCAGAAGAAGTGCAATTGTTTTTTTCATATATAAAGAATAACAGTATTGCTATTATAATATTTAATGTAATTTTTTTGTTCGTATATTACTCGTGGTTAGGTAAAGTAGGATTGAGAATTGATAGTGAATTCATGATTAATCATCCTAATACATATTATAACTATTTGGTTTTGGGTAGACCGGGGTTGGCATTTACACAGTGGTTGTTTGGTTATAAATGGTTTAACCCCAGTCATTATGTACTGTTTGCATATCTGCTTTTGTGCGTTGCGGGTACTTTATTCGGATATTTGTGTTACAGAAGCAGAAAAAGAAATTCTGTCGGATGTGCGGCTTTCGGATTGTTGATGTTTACATGCCCGCTGTTCGTGGAACAATTCTATTTTTCAAATCAAATATTTGGAATTGCATGGGCATATGTTTTGTGTGCAATAGCAGTTGGATTTAGTTATTATGCGATGTTAAGAAAGAGCGTGGTGGCTACGATTCCGGCCATTATAGGAATGGTGTGGAGCTTTTCTACTTACCAGATATATATTGTTATATATGTTGCGATGGTTTTTGCTTGCTTTTTAATGTTATATAGTCGGTGGGAACTGGATGGCGAAAATACAGAAATAAATTTGTGGCGATTGGCATTAGGCATTTTATTACAGTTAATAGTAGCTTTTGCTATATACTGGTTTATAGTAAATAAATGGTTTATGGCCGGAGGTTACTATCTTAAGAATCAGATAGCATGGAAAAACGAAACATTTGAACAGGGAATAAGTAATATTTTGGCACATGGTAAAGCGGCTGTATTAGGGCAAGGTACTTTTTATACAGTGTTTTTTGCTATATTGTCTCTTCTTTCCATATTGTGTGTAGTAACAGAGATAATCCGTTTTAAAAAAGCTCATTATAAATGGATGTATATGTTAGCAGTAATAGTGTTGCAGATTTCTCCGTTTATTATGACAGTATATTTAGGAACGGTTCCTGTAGAGAGAGCACAACTTGTGTACCCGTTAGTTCTTGCAGCAGATTCAATTTTCTTATTATCTAAGGCAGAACCGAATAAATTATCTAAAATTGTAATGGCATTTGTAATCTTTCTCATGTTTTGGACTCAATCAAGTGTTACAATGCGATTGTTGTATACAGATGAGATTAGAGAGCAGGAAGATATAAGACTTGCTGAGCAGATTGAATTGAGATTGCAGGAAATAGAAGGATACGAACAAAAAGAAGTAGCTTTTGTCGGAGTACATAATTGCAACCTTAATCTGGCATGTATTAAAGGTAGTCTTATAGGTGCGTCTGTTTTTAATTGGGACAGTGCTGCAGGACCAAAATATTTGAACAGTACGGCAAGAATATGGGGTATTTTGCATACACTCGGATATTCTTATCAGTATGTATGGACTGAAGAACAGATGGTAAAAGCGCGTACACAGGCAATGGATATGCCGTGTTGGCCGGAAGAAGGCAGCGTAGTTGATAAAGGTGAATTTATTATTGTAAAATTAAGTGAAGATCTGTGGCAGAGCGAGTTGACAAAATGACGGAAAATAAAAAAGAGTTAATTTCAATTATAATTCCTTGCTACAATGAGGAAGACGGACTGGATAATTTCTTTATTGAATTGCAGAAAGCAACGGAACAAATTGCGAATACGGAAAAAGAGTTTTGGTTTATTGATGATGGTTCGATAGATAAAACATTGCAGATTATTAAGGAATTTGTAGAAAAAGATAAAAGAGTACGATACATATCTTTTTCAAGGAATTTTGGCAAAGAGGCAGCAATACAAGCAGGAATGGAGCACGCCAAAGGGAACTATGTGGTGATTATTGATGCTGATTTGCAGGATCCTCCGGAATTGCTACCGGACATGTATCGTGAAGTAAAAGAAAACGGATATGATTCGGCGGCAGCCAGACGTGTAAATCGAAAAGGAGAACCCAGAATCCGTTCGTTTTTCTCGTGTCTTTTCTATAAAATCATGAGAAAAATGACAGGTGTAGAAATCGCGGATGGTGCGAGAGATTACCGATTGATGAATCGAAAATTTACTGATGCGGTATTGCGTCTTTCTGAGTATAATAGATTTTCTAAAGGGTTGTTTGCGTGGGTAGGATTTCGTACAAAATGGGTGGAATATGAAAATGTTACCAGAGCTGCGGGGGAGAGCAAGTGGACTTTTTTTGCGCTTCTGAAGTATGCGATTAGCGGAATTGTAACATTTACGACGGTTCCGTTGGTTATTTCATCTTTTATGGGGATAATATTTTGTGCAGTTGCATTTTTAGCAGTTGTATTTATTATAGTGAGAAAATGTTTGTTTGGAGATCCTGTGGCGGGATGGGCTTCGTTGGCCTGTATTATGACTTTTTTAAGTGGAATACAGTTCCTTGTTATGGGAATTTTTGGACAGTATCTTGCGAAGATGTATCTTGAAATAAAGGCGAGACCGTTATATCTTGTACGTGAAATGAGTGCGGATTCAAAATTATGTGAATAACGACTTACGAAATAGCATTCACTGTTGTGTGGGATGCTATTTCTTTTGTTATAAATTGGGAGGGAAATAAGATGACGCTGACTCAGCATTTGGTGTTAGAAAGTATGCTTGCAAGCTTTAGAAGAGTTATTATGGAAAGTCCTACATTAATTGCTTTTTGCTGGGGCATTTTACAGATGAAATTTCATAAAAGCGGGTTGCGCAAAGTAGTAGGTATTCTTGTAATTTTGGCGAGTGCGGTAATTCAAGGATATTGGGAATCTTTGGGAAGTATCCGTGTGCATATGCTCTTTATAGATTATGGACTCAAGTGGCCAAATAAGAATTTGACCGGAGCGGTTATGCTGATTATAGAGATTATTTTCTGTCTTGGCATTGTGCTTTTGTTTGAAGAGAGGTTGATAAAGGGTTGTATTAAAGAGAATTTTTGCGTTTTGTCGGGCATAGTTTTTGCGAGAGCGGCAGAGCTTATTGTAGGAGGAATAAAGCTGATTCCCGGTTTTAAGTGGGTGGACAGTGCAAGTTCGTGGATTATGCTTGTAACAAAGCTGATAATTATACTAGGCATTGCATTTTTTATAAAGAAAAAGGCAGATTTGGTACTTAGTATAAGGAATGCTCCTATGGCATATTACATAATATGTCTTATTTTCTATTTGTTATGTATGCAGTTACCGGGGTATGTGAGTAGCAACTTTTATGTTCCTGGTGTTGACAGATTTAAGCTTTTAATGTTTGGGTATTATATGGCGCAGGCATTATATGTGTTGATTGCCGTATTGCTTTTTGTATTTTTGTGGCTCAGACATTATAAGCGTGAGAATTACTTAAAAAATAAGTACTTGCTAATGCTTGACAATTATTATAGCGGTATGGCAAGTCATGTGAATGAAGTCAGGGGCATTAAGCATGATATAAAGGCACATATGAATGTTCTTAAAGGTTATCTTGATGATAATAACGTAGAGCAAGCAAGGAAATATTTATCGGAAATGAGTGAGCACCAAAGCTATAATAATGCCAGAATTATGCATGTGGGGCATGAGCTTGTGGATGCGGTTCTCACAGAGGCGATGCAGCGCAGCGAGAACAAGGAAATAATACTTGATTGTGAAGGGGTATTGCCGAAGGAACTTCCTGTGGCGGATTTTGACTTATGTACAATTTTCTCAAATATTATAACGAACAGTACAGAGGCATGTAACCGGCTTAAGGAAAAGGAAAAACGAATAACTCTCCGAATACAGGTTATTCAAAGAAATGTGGTTATTACATGCGATAATCCTATAGAATGGGAGATTGATATTAGTAAGCTAAAAGGGCATACTTCGAAGAAAAATAAAGAAAATCACGGATACGGACTTCAAAATATCGAAAAGACGATAGCCAAATACGGGGGAGAAATGAAGCTGTTGGCAGAGAACGGAATGTTTCAGGTGGGAATACTTCTGTATCAGATTATTGAACACGAATAACGGTATAAGGATATGTGATTGCTAAGAAGCAATAAGCATATCCTTTTTGTTTGGCTGACCGTTTATTACAAAAAATAACCGTTCGTTACATGGGTAATGAAAGAATTATCTGAGTGATATATTATATAAAAAGGAGAAGGATTTGCACGCAGATGTAAAATTGCCTGTAAATTTTCTTAAAAAATTTGTAGATTTGAAGGAGAAGAGCTATGAAAGGGAAAAAGCTAAAAATTGTATTTACATTTGCGGTGATTATGACGATGCTTGGGTGCGGGAAGAAACCGGTAGAAGAAACGGTTTTTCCAAAGATCAATTTAGAAGCTGTTACTACCGTTAATGAAGAGGAAACAACCACGGAGCCGGAAAAATATGTGGCGGAGTATGAATATACGGAAGGATACGAAAATATAGACCGTATCCTTAATGAAGAAAAGTATACTGATCTTGTTGCTTTTATCGAGAAGCATTTTATCCGTTTCCAGGGGTCTGTGCTTGTTGCAATTAACGGAGAAATTATTGTTGCCAACGGTTATGGTTATGCGGACGAATTAAATGAGATACCTAATACCATGAACACGACATATGAGCTTGGTCTTGCATCGCTTCAATTTACTGCGGATGCCGTATTCGATATGGTGGAGGATGGTCTGCTTGAACTTGATACTGATATTAAAAAGTTTTTCCCGGAGATAACAACAAATAAGAAGATAACGGTAGAAGATTTATTATACAACTCTTCAGGATTGCCTAATTATCTTAATGACCAGGATGCTTTTGAAAACGGAGAGGAACTTAAGAATGTTATACGATTGGCTGTAGAAAACGGAGAGGAGCCACAGGAAAACTTCCTTATAGACTATCTGAAAGATGTAGAGTTGCTTTTTGAGCCGGGAGAAGGTTTTCACAGGAGCAATACAAATTATTATTTGCTGGCACTCATTATAGAGAGAGTATCGGGGTTGGAATTTGAGGATTATATCAAGGATTATGTTTTTGAAAAACACGGAATGCGTATGAGTAACCTTGCCTATCAGGGAACTTCTGCGGTAGCAAGCTATGATGAGGAGCCGCGTCTTAGTTATCCTGTCAATCTTGTCAGAGGAGTAATGACTGCAAATTCTAATGTAATTGAGTTGTACAAATGGGGCCAATATATGATGGATGATGTATTGGCTGATAAGGAAGATTATCGAACCATATTAATGACAGGTTATGGTTCTATGGATGGAGAAACACAGGGTTTTGTTTCGCGTTGTGTATTTGATCCGGAAACGGATAGTGCGATAATTATCCTTTCGAACGACATTAATCAAAAAAACTTTATAGACGGAAGTCTTAATGTGCTTTTGTTAAAGCTTAATTCATATCTGGAACAAAAATAGCGGTATTGATATTATTTACGGGAATATCTATAATGTTAGTTGCAGGCAGGGAGGTGGCGCAGGTGATTAGTATTGCAATTTGTGATGATGAGGCGGTTTACAGAGACAGGATTTTGGAATATTGTAAGCGTTATTGTGAGGAGCATAGTCTTGAAGTTGAAATAACCGAATATGTTTCGGGAGAAGATTTGCTTGCGTCTGCGTCTGCGGATATTCTGCTTTTGGATGTGCAGATGCAGGAACTGGACGGACTTCGCGTAAAGGATATACTCGGCAAACAAAAAAAGGACACCAAGATTATTTTTATATCAAGTCATGAAGAGGTTATTTCGGAAGCCTTCGGAAGACAGGTGTATGGTTTTTTGAAAAAGCCACTGGATTATAAATTGTTTTACAGAAAGATGGACGCAGTTACGGAGAGTTTGCGGGAGGATGATAAGTATATTATTCTTGAAACTGCCGATACGATAAAAAAGGTTCTGCTTAAGGATATAGAGTATATTCATTCGGACGGCAGATACTCTGAAATATATGTGACGGGTGAGAGTGATTATTTTCTCTCAGATAAATGTATCGGGGCATATCGAGGCGAGCTTGGTGAAGATTTTGGAATGTCGCATCGGTCGTATCTTGTTAACTATAAGTATGTAAAGTCTGTTGATAAGGAGATTGTATTGACGTCCCGTGTACATGTTCCTCTCAGCAGAAGAGCCGAGAAGGAATTTAAAAAGGCGTATAAGGATTATATTTGGAGGCAGACAGTATAATAGTTAAAGGCGTGTCGGATAATCGACGTGCCTTTTTTATTTTTTCAAAATATGTATTGACAAATCTGTATCTATGCTGTATATATTGATATATACAGTTAATATACACAGTAAACCCACAAAGGTTTGCGGAAAGAAGGGGTTATTTTGATAAGGGTCGAAAATGTATCTAAAAAACTTGGAAGCTTTAAATTGACGGACATTAATTTAAGTATTCCAAAGGGTTATATATGCGGACTTATTGGTGAGAACGGCGCAGGTAAGACATCACTTATACATTTACTTTTGGGGCTTTATAAGGCGGATGCAGGGGAGATTTTTATAGACGGTAAGAACCTTAAGGAAAATGAGCAGGTTGTTAAGGATGATATCGGTTGGGTGCTTTCGGAGGAGTTGTTTGACAGGCAGTTAACACTTATTGGTAATGCCGATGCATACGGAAAGTATTATTCTAATTATGACAGACAGGCATTTCTTGCGTATTGTGAACGCTTTAACCTGCAACCGGATAAAAAACTTAAAGCACATTCCAAAGGAGAGAAGCTTAAGTTTCAGTTTGCTTTTGCGTTGTCGCATAATCCGAAGCTGCTTATTCTTGATGAGCCGACAGCCAATTTTGATCCAGAGTTTCGAAGTGAGTTTATGAAGTGCCTCACAGAGTTTATTGAGGATGGAGAGCGAAGCATACTTCTTGCCACGCATCTGACCTCCGACCTTGATAGAATAGGCGACTACATCACCTTTATTCATAAGGGGAAAGTAATTATTTCTACCGACAGGGAGACGCTCAGTAATTCCTATAGGCTGGTTAGTGGTGAGGATTATAAGCTTAATCTGATTGCAAAAGATAAGATTATTTATAAAGAAAAAGGAGAGTACGGTTCCAAGGCACTTGTAAAACACAGTCGTTTGTCAGTGTATGACAGAGAGGTTACCGTAAGTGAGCCGACGATAGAGGAAATCATGTATTTTGTTATAAAGGGGGATTCTCATGTATAAGACGGTTTTGAGGGATTATAGGCACCACATAAAGGACGGTTTAAAAAATATTTTCTGGACGGATTGGGCGCCTTATTTTTACTTTATAGTGCTTGCACCGGCATGGAGTGGCGGCAAAGATGATTATTTGGTATTGCAGCTTTATGCAATGTTTTTCCCGATTATGATAGCGTTGTTACTTTCAAGAATGTACGGTGGAGTTATGTCGAAGACTTTTTTTCTTTGTCCGCTTTCAGAAATGCAGAGAAAGATGTATGCTAAGGCCGGTATACACATAAGAGTTGCGATACCTACGGTACTTTTTATTGTTCTGAATATATTGGTTTTGGTATTTTATAAGATCCCTATGTGGATGCTCATGTTGCGTTTTGGAGTTTTCTTAAGTGTAGCGATAGCCTGTAATATCTACTGTCAGCCGGTATATGCTGACAGAGAGAAGAATGAACGAAAGTATGCGCTTGTAGGTAATTACTGGATGTGGAATGTACTTTTGCAGATTTCTACATTTATAGACTCGATAATACTTTGCAGTTTTGAGTACGATGAAGGTTTATATGAATTGCTTTTTGTGGGTATAATTGTTGCGATTCAATTATTTATCTCCAAAAAGATGTCTATAAAGTTTTATCCGCAGGTTATAAAACAGGCAACCTATTATGAGAATAATGTAGGAATTACGGCAGAAAAGGCAAAGGCGTAAAAAGGACGGTAACTATATGAATATAATAATCAGACCGCAGGGAACTGCTGCGATATATGAACAGATAATTAATCAGATGAAAAACGCCATCGTGACGGGCGAATTGTTGGCGGGTGAGGCGTTGCCCTCTATTCGTGCACTTGCCGCAAGTCTCGAGGTCAGCGTTATCACGACGAAGCGTGCATACGAGGAGCTTGAGAGGGAGAAGCTTATCCGCTCCGTGCCTGGCAAGGGCTTTTATGTCTGCGAGTACAACTCTGACTACCTTAAGGAGAAACGTTATATGGATCTTGAGAAGCAGATTGAAGAGCTTGTCGAGGACTGTAAAAAAGCAGGCATGAAGAAAAAGGATATCATCGATATTATTGATACGCTTATGGATTAGGGGGAGCATTATGTTAGAGTTTAGGAATGTAAGTAAGAAAAGCAAAAAGTTTGAACTTAAAAATATATCGTTTACGGCTGAGGAAGGCTTTATAACGGGAATTGTCGGTGTAAATGGTGCAGGTAAGACAACACTTCTTAATCTGCTTAAGGATGAAAAGGCAGATTATGAGGGAGAGATTCTATTTAACGGGGAGAGTATTAAAAATAATCACGACACTTTTCGAGGTATGCTTGGATTTGTGTCAGACGACAATGCGTTTTTTGAGGAGTTTACGGTTGCGCAGAATGTCGCCATGCTTTCAGTTTTTTATCCTGAGTGGGACGGTGAAGTGTTCAAGGCTAGAATGAAAGAGTTCGGAGTTTCGGCAGGGAAAAAGATGTCTGCACTTTCAAGGGGAGAAAGAGTGCGTTTCCAGCTTGCATTTGCGATGGCGCATAATGCGAGGTTATATGTTTTTGATGAAGCTACGGCAGGCATGGACCCGGTGTTTCGCAAGGACTTTTTTAAGGTTATACATGAGCTCATTGCGACAGAGCCCGTTACGGTTGTCATGACGACACATATTGAAGAGGATATCTGCAAGCACATGGATTATATCGGGGTGCTTGATGCGGGAAGCCTTAAGTCTTTTTCGGAGGTGGAGCAGTAAATGAATGCACTTGCAAGATTTGATGAAGAATTAAAAAAGGCAAATTCATATGAGATACTCGGAATAAAGGTTCTTAAGTGGATTTTTACATTCCTCGGAATGGCACTTATGATTACGGTTCCTTACACTGATGAAAAGGTAGTGCCGTTTATAGTTTGGACATTTCTTTGGGGTTGCGTAATGGGACATATTAGGGAAAAATGTTATTTTATGCAAAATGGTAAGCGTATTTCAGTGTACAAAATTATTGGTCGTACACCGGTAAACAGAAAAATGTACATTAAAAACAGATGCAGCCATCTTAATTCTTATCTGATAAAGTTTGCGGCAACGGCAGAGTTTATGATGTTAATCGGGCTTCTTATAGAGAAAGAATTTAATGTTGCGGGAATTCTCAGGACGCTTGTGATACTTGCGATATACTTTTTGGGTTATGCGGTGTTTGGGGTTGTGGATATTTATATGAGTACACGCTAAAAAAATGCCTCGTCATTCGATGGGGCATTTTTTGTTGTAAAATTTTTCTAGTTGTAGTAAGATTATGTGTGAACGCACAAAAGAAGGGAGTTATGAAAATGATTTTATTTTTTATTATAGGACTTGCGATAATAGGGCTTGGTATTTTTGCCATGGTTCATTCGAGGAAGATGGCTAAGCTTGGTAAAACATATGCGACGGTAAGCAGTTGCGTGGAGTCAAGCTTACAGATTATGTCTGCAAGTCTTCCGTGCTATGAGGTAACATTTGAAATACCGACTTCTTATGGGGTTACATATAAGACCATTAAGGATGAGAAAAGCTATAATGTTGGTGATACGGTTGAGATTTTTTATGATGCCGAAGCTGATAAGGTAGAACTTGCGAAGAATGTGTCGCCCAAGGATAGTAAGGGACCGTTATTGATTATAGGTTTTGGCGCGATGATTTGCGCACTTATAGTTGCATCAGGTATGGCAAACCGTTCGCCGGAATTCAGTGATAAATTCATGCTGTTTTTTAGTTATCTGATAGCGATAGTGTTTATAATTGCGGGCGGATATATTTCGGTTATTCAGCCTACAAGGAGAAAAAAGAATATGAGCGACTGTCACACGGTCCCGGGCAAAATTATAGATTTTCGCAGGGAAAGAAGTGACGACAGCTATGTATACAGACCGATTTACGGATTTTATCATGATTATCAGGATATGAGCATTGAAGGCAAGGTTGCCGGTAACGGCAGAAAGTATCGTCAGATAGGCAGAAAGGTAACGATTGTTATTAATGATGTCACTGATGAGATATATTGTCTTGAGGATTCTGACGATGGCAAGAAAATGGGTTTTGTTTTTCTTGTAATCGGTGTGTTGCTTTTGGGCTTTTTGGTTGCAAGAGATTTTGGCGGATATTTCGGTGGCTCGGAAACAGGCAGAGATTATGGTAAGAATAATGTAAATAGTAGCGTTGGTGCGAAACTTAATCTTAACAGTGACGGTTACGCATTAAAAGCACCGGATATGCCTGCAGATGAAGAGTTCAGTGAGTATTTTTTTATGCCGCATAATGAAAGTGAGAACTATGGATACAATATAAAAATATATCATTCGGGAGTAGGTGTTGTACTTATTTTTCCTACAGAGTCCATGAGTAAAGGATTCCAACAGACCTTTGCTTTTTATGTAGATGAGGATGAGCTTGAGACAGTTGTAAAGGATACGAAAGAATATAATTTTGCGGATTTTACAATCGAGAAGTTGAACGGTGCAGACAATCATTATTTGTATTATTATGACGGAGATGAGCGTGTCGGCTCAGGCGGTTGGGGCACTGGCTCAAGACTTTATGACAGTGTAACCGGACATATTAAAGAGTGCGTGCCGGATAAGGTTTGGGACGCAATTGACAGGGAAATTAAGAATTATTATAAGTAGTACGACCGGATTTACAAAAGAAAGGGTAGTATGATTAAAAAGGACAAACTGGCACAGTTCTATTTTTTGCAGTATAAGGACTATGCCTTTAAACACAGAATTAAATATAACGGCACGAGGAAAATGTACGAGGGCAGATGTAAGGCTCTCGTAAATGATCTTCAACAGGTCAATACCGCTAAGGTCAAATCAGCAAGACTTGAGGATTTGCACAGACAGATTAACAATGTGGCGCATTATGCCTTCAGGCAGGATAATAAATTCATGATAATGAAGCTTCGTGATGTGATAATTCCGTTGCTTGTTAAGATTGAGGTGGAGAGTCTTCAGGAGAATGACAGAGTGCTTCTTACTGAGAAAATGATTGATTTTATGCGGTCAAAGGAGCCTTATGAAATTTGTACGCATACTCTTAGGGATATGTGTTATCGCTATGCGGATGACGGTGTGCGTGGACAGATTATAGATTTGGTTCCGATGCGTCCGGAAACTGAGTTCCCGGAAGTTCTTGAGATGGAGCGTAAGTTTGTGTTGCATGTGGGGCCGACCAACTGCGGCAAGACTTATCAGGCACTTGAGAGGCTTAAGACGGCTGAGAATGGTGTATATCTCGGTCCGCTTCGTCTGCTTGCACTTGAGGTTTATGAGAAAATGACGGATGCAGGAATTCCGTGTACGATGCTTACAGGTGAGGAGTGCATTTATCAGGAGAATAGCCGCATTGTGTCTTCGACCATTGAGATGCTTGATATTGGACAGAATTATGATATTGCGGTAATTGATGAGGCACAGATGATTGCTGACGAAGAGAGGGGACATTCTTGGACCAGATCTATCTTAGGCCTTAAAGCAAAAGAGATTCATGTCTGTATGAGTTCTTCTGCGGAGAAGGTAATCACGCATTTGATTTCGCTTTGTAATGATACGTATGTAAAAAATGAATACGAACGTAAGACGCCTCTTGTGTACGAGGATAAGCCTTTTGTGTTCCCTGATGATGTCAGGGAAGGAGATGCTCTGATTGTATTTAACAAGCGTTCGGTGCTTGATATAGCGGGCCGTCTTGAGAGGGAAGGAATTCGTTCAAGTGTTATATATGGCAGCCTTCCTCCTGAGATAAGGCGCAGGCAGATGCACCTTTTTAACGAGAAAGAAAACCGCGTGATTGTGTCCACGGATGCAATCGGCATGGGGCTTAATCTTCCCGTAAAGAGAATTGTATTTTTGCAGAATATGAAGTTTGACGGTAAAGAAAAGCGCTTGCTTAAGGTGCCGGAGATAAGGCAAATTGCGGGGCGTGCAGGCCGTTTTGGTATTCATGATGTCGGTTATGTGACAGCAATGGATGAAGAGGCTTGGGAATTTATCAGGGACAGATATGCCGCGCCGGAGAAGGAAATTAAGAAGGTAAGTCTAGGCTTCCCGCATGTGCTTCTTGATATGACAGAGCCGCTTGATACAATTCTTACAGTGTGGAAGTCGGTTGAGGCTTACGAGCCCTTTGAAAAGATTAACATTGATGACATACTGTTTTTGTATGAGAGGGCGTACAAAGACCGTAAGGAAATTGACGGTTTCGAGGACAAGCATATGTTGTACCGTATGCTTACCTGCTCAATTGATGTTAAAAACAAGGATATAGTTGATTTGTGGCTGGAATATTGTAAAACTTACACGGCGGACGTGTCGGTTATGTTCCCGTCTCTTTCATTTTGTTTTGACCGCGGTCTCGCCAAATACGAGACCTACTACAAGATGCTTGATTTGTATCACCAGTTTTCCGTGCGCATGGGTAAGGTTCTTGATGAAGAACGCTTAAACAACGAGCGCGAGAAGACCGAGGACAGAATTATGCGATTCCTTACAAGCAAAAAAAGCGATTACATTGAGAAGTGTAAGTACTGCGGAAGAGCATTGCCGCTCGGGTATGAGTTTAAGGTGTGCGAGGATTGTTATGGGAAGCGGTAAAGAAGTTGACATTTCCCCCATTCTTTAATATAATAACCTCAACATCTGCATTCGAAGATTTTTCTGAGAACAAAGATAGACGATACACCAAGGTTAAAGCTACGGCTGAGATTAAGGAAAGCATGTTAACTAAAAGTATTACAACAGTTAGGTGAACTACGTCTATCATTCTGTTTTTCAGGATGATAGGCTTTTTTATTCTTAGCAAGTTTTGGTAGAGGTTTGTGTGTACGGATTATAGAACTTTTTAAAACTTTTATATGCCATGGAGATGAGACCTAAAAATTTTCGAAGGCTCTCCTGAGAAAATTTTAGTTTTAAGGGGCTCATCGAAATGTTTGGCATATCCTGTTTTAGAAATCAGTAAAATTCACACAAACTCAGGCAAACACCGCGAGAATTCAGCCACCACAAAAAAAAGGAGGTAGCACTATGGAGAAACGAGTTGCGTTAATCGGAATTATTGTTGAAGATATGGAAGCTACCGAACGTATTAATGCTATTTTACATGATTTTAGCGAGTATATTATCGGTAGGATGGGGCTTCCGTACAGAGAGCGTAAAATCGCTGTCATAAGTATTGTCGTGGATGCGCCTAATCAGGTTATCAGTTCTATGTCAGGAAAACTTGGAATGGTCAGGGGTGCAAGTGTTAAAACACAGTATTCAAATGTTTAGACTGGAGGACATGATTATGAAAAAGATGAAAAGAATTTTGGCGACAGCGTTGGTAGTTGCAATGAGTATTTTGGCTGTCGGCTGTGGCAAAAAAGAAGAAAAAGACGAGACAGCAATCCGTGTTGCCTCACTTAAGGGCGCAACATCGATCGGTCTTGTTAAGCTTATGGAGGACAGCGAGGCGGGTCTTACGGAGAGCAATTATCAGTTTAATATGTATACAGCAGCAGATGAGGTTGTACCGCTTATTGCAAAGGGCGAAATCGATGTGGCTGCAATTCCCGCAAACCTCGCTTCTACATTGTACAAGAAGACAGAGGGTCAGATTGCAGTTATTAATATCAACACACTCGGCGTTTTGTATATTTTGGAGAATGGAACACAGATTAACAGTATTGCGGATTTGAAGGGAAAGACAGTATACATGACGGGTAAAGGAACAGTTCCGGAGTTTGCATTTAAGTATATTCTTGCACAGAACGGTCTTAGCGAGTCGGATGTAACAATCGAGTTTAAGTCAGAGCCCACAGAGGTTGCAAGTATCTTAGCGCAGGATGCATACGCAGTCGGTTTGCTTCCCCAGCCTTTTGTAACGGTTGCACTTACACAGAATGAGAAAGCAAGAATTGCAATCAATCTTGTTGACGAGTGGAGTGATATGCTTACAGGCGTTACAATCGTTAGAAAAGAGTTTTTAGAGGAACATGAAGGTCTTGTTAAGAAGCTTCTTGAGGATTATGCGGCATCTACAACTTATGTTAATGAGAATCCCGAAGAGGCATCAGCTTGGGTTGAGAAATACGGTATTGTAAAAGCTGCCGTTGCAAAGAAAGCAATCCCCGGCTGTAACGTAACAAGCATCACGGGAACAGAGATGAAAGAAAAACTTTCAAAGTACTTAGAGGCATTGTATTCACAGAATCCCAGCGCAGTAGGAGGACAGCTGCCTGATGAAGAATTTTATTACACAAAATAAGTACAAAAGAATAAGACAACTGCTTATAGTTGCATTTTGGTTGCTTGTATGGCAGCTTATCGGAAAGGGGATCCCGAGGCTCTTGTTTGCGGGTCCCCTTGAAGTGCTTAAATGTCTGTTAAAACTTGTAGTTCAGGCGGATACCTGGCGCACGGCGGGCAATTCGATTTTCAGAGTTGCCGTCGGATTTTTTGTGGCATTCATATGCGGTACCATGCTGGCGGTCGCAAGCCACCGTTTTAAGTTTTTAAAGGAGCTTTTGTCACCGATAGTACAGCTTGTAAAAACAATTCCGGTGGCATCATTTATCATAGTTGCGCTTATCTGGATTTCTTCTAAAAATGTATCAATACTTATCTCATTCGTTGTTGTATTTCCGATAAGTTATGTAAACATGCTTGAAGGCCTTGTTAACGTGGACGTGCGATTGCTTGAGATGGCAGAGGTGTTCAGAATCAGACCGTTTGACAAATTTAGGGCAATTTATTTTCAACAGCTTTTGCCGTTTATAATCAGCGGTTGTAAGGTGTCCGTCGGTATGGCGTGGAAGGCGGGCGTTGCAGGAGAGATAATCGGAAGACCTGATTATTCGGTCGGAGATATGTTGTATGCCGCCAAATTATACCTTGCAACAGATGAGCTTTTTGCATGGACGGTAATAATTATTTTGTTGGGCGTGGCATTTGAAAAGTGTATATTGTTGTTGCTTAAGTTAGTTGAAAAGAAAACAAAAGGTTAACATAATTTTCGGAATTTGGGTAAAAAATGATTT
This sequence comes from Lachnospiraceae bacterium, assembly GCA_015057505.1. Taxonomy (GTDB): domain Bacteria; phylum Bacillota; class Clostridia; order Lachnospirales; family Lachnospiraceae; genus SIG300. The sequence goes on along the minus strand of SVEG01000009.1, from coordinate 35,018 downwards.
TCAGAGTAGAAAAGGAGGCGAATGTTACATGTGGATTGAATTTGACAAGGTCGGAAAACAATACGATAAAAATATTGTAATTGAAGGTTTGGACTGGGCTGTTGGTGAAAATGAAATCTGGCAGGTAACAGGGCCGTCCGGTTGTGGGAAGACTACGTTTCTCAGGCTTCTCATGGGTCTTGAAAAGCCGACAAAAGGAAGCATAATCAGGAATAAAGACGTAAAATTCTCGGCGGTATTTCAGGAAAACAGACTTTGCGAGCATCTTGATACAATTCAGAATCTAAAGCTTGTCTGCCCCGATTGTACCTATGAAAAATTGTTGGAAGAAGCGCTGAAGCTTTTACCGAAAGAAGAGTCTCTTTTCCTTCCGACAAAGGAGCTTAGCGGTGGTATGAAGCGCCGCGTTGCAGTGCTTAGAGCTATGCTTGCAGACTCAGACATTGTGATTTTCGATGAACCGTTTACAGGCCTTGATAAAGAAAATATAGAGGCTGTAAATCAGTATATATGTGAGCACAGGAATGGAAGAACCTTCATATTCGTTTCGCATCAGGAGCCGCTTGTTATGCGGGAGAGGATTATTGTGCAAACTCTAGAACTTGGGTAAAAAAAGAATTTCGCAGGAATTATTTGCGAAATTCTTTTTTGTATATGGCTACCACCTTGCCCGAGAGCAGCATCAGTGCAATGAGATTCGGTATCGCCATGAGACAATTAAAAGTATCCGAAATACTCCATATAAGTTCCAACTTTGTCATGCAGCCAACCACAATTACGACAAGAAAAGCATATTTGTAAAGTGTTACACTTTTCTGCCCGAAAAGATACGAGCAGCTCATAGCCCCGTAGTGTGACCATGTAAGTAATGTTGCGAACGCGTATATCGCCATGGAGAAGGATATAAAGTATGCGCCGAATTTGCCGAACAGAGTCATGAAGGCATTGGAGGCGAGTACGGAGCCGTTTATGACAGGTGTGCCGTGGATTAGAGCAGTTTCGTAGAGGCTCACGTCGTAAACACCCGAGCACAGAATTACAAGTGCGGTAATTGTGCATACCACGATTGTGTCGAGGAAAACTTCAAAGATTCCCCAAAGTCCCTGATCAAATGCCTTTGTATTTGCGGCAGCGGAGGAATATACCATAACAGAACTGCCAAGCCCTGCTTCGTTTGAAAAAACTCCGCGGGAGATTCCAAGCTGCATGGCTTTTTTTACGCCATAACCGAGGACACCGCCACCGATTGCGACAGGACGGAAAGCCTCTTTAAATATCATCGAAAAAACACCGGGAAGCCTGCCTGCATTTACAAAAAGAATTGCAAATGCACCGACGAGATAAATCACTGAAACAATCGGTATCAGATAAGATGTAAATTTACCGATTCTTTTAACACCGCCCATGGTAACAAGACTTACTGCACCAGCAAGCAATACACCGCAGATAAACGGCGGAATATTAAGGGAATCGTAAAGCGCCGTTGCGACGGAATTGCCCTGTGTCATGTTGCCGAGGCCGAAGGATGCAAGCACACAAAAAAGCGCAAAAGCTAGCGCAAGCGGTTTACAGCGAAGACCGTTTTCCATATAGAGCATAGGACTTCCGTAAAAGCTTCCGTCAAGGTTTCTTTTGCGGTAGAGCATACCGAGGACGTTTTCGGCAAACTTTGTCATCATACCGACAACTGCAGAAATCCACATCCAGAAAACCGCGCCGGGGCCGCCTGCGACTATGGCTGTCGCAACGCCTGTTATGTTGCCTGTGCCCATGCTTCCGGCGAGTGCCGCAAAAAGAGCCTCGAAGGAGGATAGCGAGTTCTTGCCGGAGGAATGAGTTTTTTTGTCAAACAGAGAAAACAGTGTTTTTTTCAGCCAGAATTTTATTCGCGTAATCGGGAAAAAGCCTGTTCTTACATGAAAATATAATCCGACACTTAAAAAGATGGCAAGCATTACCGGTCCCCATAAGAAGGAATATAAGGCAGAATTTATTTTGAGAAGAATATTCATGATTTTACCGTCAAAATTTGTTTGTAAAATATATGAGTTATGAAACTTGTATTATTCAAAGGCTATCATTTATGTTTCAAGCGAAGTTGACAAAATTTGTCCGCTATGTTAAATTTATATAAATAAATATTGCCCGTGAGGGAGTAATTAGCGTATTGAGAATACGTGGCAAGTCAACAACACGGCCTTGTGCATGGCTTGTCTTAAATAATGAGACTCATGTATGGATATAATATAGTAATCCATATATGGGCTTTTTTATTTAGAAAACCAAGGAGGAACCAAAAATGGAAATGGCAATTGCAGTATTACTTTTTGTAGTTGGTCTAGTAATCATTATTAAAGGCGGAGATTTCTTCGTAGACGCGGCTTCATGGATGGCAGAGGTGTCTGGTATTCCGAAGCTTATCGTAGGTGCAACCGTAGTAAGTCTTGCGACAACTCTTCCCGAACTTCTTGTATCGGCGATGGCGGCAGGCAAGGGACAGGTTGATATGGCAATCGGTAATGCGGTAGGAAGCGTTACTGCCAATATCGGTCTTATCATGGCTATATCACTTATTTTTATGCCGTCGGTAATTAAGAGAAAAGATTATATGCTCAAAGGCATTTTGATGCTTGGTGCAACATTTTTACTTATGATTTTCGGAAATGTCAGCGGAGAATTAAAGTTTGTTTGGGGACTTGTTTTTCTTGTTATCTTTGCAGTTAATATCGGTGACAATGTTGCGGGTGCAAAGGCTGCAATGAAAGAAGGCAAAACAGAGGAGACGGAAAAAGAGAAGCCGGACAAAAAGACAATATCAATTAATCTTGTGAAGTTTGTTGTGGGTACAATAGGTATTGTTGTCGGTGCGGATTTACTTGTTGATCAGGGAAGCTTTATTGCTGCAGAGATTGGAATTCCTGAGCGTATCATATCCGTAACGGTTATTGCCATCGGAACATCTCTTCCGGAGCTTATTACAACACTTACGGCGATTGCCAAGAAGCAGTCTTCTTTGTCAGTAGGTAACATTATCGGTGCCAATATCATTGACCTTACAATGATTCTCCCGGTTTGCTCGCTTGTATCCGGTGGCTCACTTCCTATTTCAGAACTGGCTGCAAGAATTGATATTCCGGCATGTCTTATAGTCGGTCTTATCGCTATGATACCTACACTTATTACCAAAAAGTTCACCAGAGTTCAGGGTGTTGTTTTATTAGTTGTATATGCGGTTTATGTGTTTATCACATCAAGCGGAGTAATTGCATTTTAGTTAAATATTTAACTTTTCAAAAGACTTGTCCCGGGACAAGTCTTTTTGTATAATAAAAGGTAGAAAATTATTTTATAAAGGGGATATGTATATGGAACTTAAAGAAGTTAAAGAACTGCTTGAGAAGTATAATCAGGAGCAGTTGCTTAAGTACTATGATGAACTTGACGAGGCAGGACAGAAGGAGCTTCTCAGACAGATTACAGAGATTGATTTTTCCGTACTTAAGCTCGTTGAGGAAAAGAATATTGAGCAGGTTCGCGGCGTTATCGAGCCCATTAATGATTTGTGCTCCATGGAGGATATCGAGGCACGAAAGGATGAGTTTTTTGTAATAGGTGCAGATGCAATCCGCAATTGTAAAGTTGGTGCAATTCTTCTTGCAGGCGGTCAGGGAACAAGACTCGGCTCTGATAAGGCAAAAGGTATGTACAACATCGGTATCAATAAGCCTCTTTACATATTTGAGATGCTCATTAAGAATCTTATGGAAGTAGTTAATGCGACAGGTGCGTATGTTCCGCTTTTTGTAATGACGAGCGACAAGAATCATGAGGATACGGTAAGCTTTTTTGAAGAGATGAATTACTTCGGATATGATAAGAGTTTTGTATGGTTCTTTAAGCAGGCGATGGCAGCATCTTGCGATTATGACGGCAAATTCTACCTTGAGGATAAGGGTAAGGTTTCGATGTCTCCCAACGGTAACGGAGGCTGGTTTATTTCACTTGGCAAGGCAGGACTTCTTGATAAGGTTAAGGAGCTCGGGATTGAGTGGCTCAATGTTTTTGCGGTAGATAATGTGCTTCAGAAAATCGCGGACCCGTATTTTGTTGGTGCGGTTATTGATTCCAAGACTGTTTGCGGAGCCAAGGTAGTAAGCAAGGCATTCCCTACAGAAAAGGTCGGTGCACTCTGTCTTGAAGACGGAAGACCTTCGATTGTTGAATATTATGAGCTTACGGATGAGATGGCCTATGCAAAGGGTGCGGACGGCAAGCTTTTATATAATTACGGTGTAATTCTTAACTATCTTTTTAATGTAAATAAGCTTATTGAGATTACTAATAAGGAGATGCCTCTGCATATAGTAGAAAAGAAGATTCCGTACATCGATGCAGACGGTAATTATGTGGCACCTACAGAGCCGAACGGCTATAAATTTGAGACACTTGTACTTGATATGGTGCATCTTATGGACAATTGTCTTGCATATGAGGTAGAGCGTAGTAAGGAATTTGCACCGATTAAGAATAAGACAGGTGTTGATTCTGTCGAAAGTGCAAGGGAACTGCTTTCCAAGAATGGTATTATAGTGGAATAATGTGAAATAATTAACAAAATAGTGAAAAAATTAACGGAATTTGTCAAAAAAATACGAAAATTCCACTTTACTTTTTAGATGCTTACATCTACAATGATATATAGGAAAATTTGCACGAAAGGAAGGTATAAAAATGGGTTTGGCAACATTTAAAGGCGGTATCCACCCTTATGATGGTAAGGATATTTCTAAAGAAAGACCGATTAAGACGATATTGCCCAAGGATGAACTGGTATTTCTTATGTCCCAGCACATCGGTGCACCGGCTACCCCTACGGTAAAACCCGGTGACAAGGTTTTGATGGGTCAGATTATTGGAGAGGCATCTGCTTTTATTTCTGCTAACGTTATATCCTCCGTCTCAGGTACGGTTAAGGCGGTTGAACCCCGTCTTGCGGTGAGCGGCGATATGGTTAATGCAGTAATAATTGAGAATGATCATGAATATACCCCGGTAGAGGGCTTTGGTAATAAGCGTGATTACAGAAGACTTACAAAACAGCAGATAAGAGAGATTATTAAGGGTGCAGGTATTGTCGGAATGGGCGGTGCAGGCTTTCCGACGCATGTTAAGATGACGCCTAAGGATGACGATGTGATTTCTCATGTTATTATTAATGGTGCGGAATGTGAGCCTTATCTTACATCTGATTACAGAATGATGATTGAGGAGCCGGGACGTATTATCGACGGTCTTAAGGTCATTTTAAGTCTTTTTACAAGAGCGAAGGGTATTATTGCTATTGAGGATAATAAGCCGGATGCTATTAAGAAGCTTGAGGATATGGTTAAGAATGAACCCAATATTCAGGTATGTCCTCTTAAGACGAAGTATCCGCAGGGTGGTGAGCGTGCCCTCATCTATGCGGTAACGAAGAAAAAAGTTAATTCTTCTATGCTTCCTGCAGATGTAGGTTGTGTTGTAAGTAATATTGATACTACTGTTGCGATTTCAATGGCAGTAAGTGACAGTATTCCTCTTATGAGAAGAATTGTTACGGTTACGGGAGATGCTATTAAGGAGCCTTGTAACTACAATGTTAAGATTGGTATGAGCTACAGAGAGGTTCTTGAAGAGGCTGGCGGACTTGCTAAGCCTGTAGAGAAGATTGTATCCGGTGGCCCCATGATGGGCGTTGCAATGTTCTCTCTTGATGTGCCTGTAGCCAAGACTACATCTGCTCTTCTTTGTCTCACTCATGATGAGGCGACGAAGCCGGAGAGCGCATGTATCAGATGCGGACGTTGCGTAACTGTCTGCCCGGGACATATTGTTCCTCAGAAGGCGGCAGCAAGTGCACTTAGTAATAATCTTGAGAACTTTATAAAATACGACGGACTTGAGTGCTGTGAATGTGGTTGCTGTACTTATGTATGTCCTGCTAAGAGAAATCTTACACAGGCACTTAGACAGATGAGAAGAACAGCTCTCGCGAGCCGGAAGAAATAGGAGGTAGGAACTGTGAGCGATATGTATAACGTGTCTACATCACCGCACGTAAGAAGTAGTGCGACAACTCAGAGAATAATGCTTGATGTAGCTATTGCATTGGTTCCTGCAGGAGCCTTTGGTATTTACCGTTTCGGTATTAAAGCGTTGGTGCTTATGCTTGTATGTATTGCAGGCTGTGTACTGACAGAATATTTGTATGAACTTATTATGAAGAAAACCATTACCATTATGGATTGCAGTGCTCTTGTAACAGGTATGCTTCTTGCTTATAACTTACCTGTATCCATGCCTGTTTGGATGGCACTTATCGGAAGTGTATTTGCTATTCTTGTTGTTAAGATGGTATTTGGCGGACTCGGACAGAACTTTATGAATCCGGCACTTGGCGGAAGATGCTTCCTTGTAGCTTCTTTCGGTAGCTATATGAATGATTTCTCTGAGGGTATTGTTGATGCAGTAAGCAATGCGACGGCAGATGCAGTAAGTGGTGCAACACCTCTTGCAACACTTAAAAATGGCGGAAGCGTTGATGTTATGGAGATGTTTATCGGTAATATCAACGGAACAATCGGTGAGGTATCTGCACTTGCAATTTTAATCGGTGCGGGATATTTGTTGCTTCGTCGTGTAATTACACTTAGAATTCCTTTCGCATATATTGCATCATTTGCAGTATTTGTATTGTTGTTTGGCGGCAAGGGCTTTGATATTGAGTTCCTTGGTGCACACCTTTTCGGCGGCGGTCTTATGCTCGGTGCGTTCTTTATGGCAACCGATTATGTTACAAGTCCGATTACCATTAAAGGACAGTGGTTATTCGGTATTTTCCTCGGCTTGCTTACAGGTGTGTTCAGAATCCTCGGAAGCTCGGCAGAGGGTGTATCTTATGCAATTATTTTAGGTAACCTTATCGTACCTCTTATTGAGAAGGTTACTCTCCCCAAAGCATTCGGAAGGGAGGCAGAGAAACATGAAAGAAAGTAGGATTTTAAAAGATGCGTTGATTTTATTTGCCATTACTTTGATTGCGGGATTTGGACTCGGTTTCGTGTATAATCTTACAAAGGAGCCGATTGAAACTAACAGAAATGCTCAGATTTTGCAGGCTAATCAGGCGATTTTCCCAGCTGCCGCAAGCTTTGAGACCAATGACGATCTTAAGGTAAAGGTTGCAGATTTTGAAAACATTCTTGCAACTGCAACTACAGATTTTGGTAAAGTAACTATTAATGAAGTCCTTGAAGCTAAAGATGCAAGCGGACAGATGCTTGGATATATTGTTTCAGCAACCTCATCTGAGGGTTACGGCGGAGATATTACCATATCTCTCGGTGTTGATGCAAGCGGTAAGGTGACAGGCCTTGAGTTTACGGCCATTAATGAGACTGTAGGTTTTGGTGCAAGTGCAGTGGAACCTGCATTTAAGGGACAGTTTGTTGACAAGACAGTTGATGCTTTTGCATATACAAAGGGTGATGTGACTGCAGACAATGAGATTAAAGCCATAAGCGGTGCAACAAAGACAACCAAAGCAGTTACTAATGCGGTAAATGCAGCGTTGTATTTTGCAATGAATGGCTTGCTTAAGTAGGAGGTGCGATATGAACAAATATTTAGAACGTTTATATAACGGTATAATCAAAGAAAATCCTACTTTTGTATTGATGCTCGGTATGTGTCCCACACTTGCGGTAACCACATGTGCGATGAGTGGTCTTCAGATGGGTCTTACGACTACGGCGGTTCTTATTATGTCGAATTTCCTTATTTCGCTTCTCGGTAAGGTAATTCCGAATAAGGTAAGAATTCCCGGATATATTGTAATCGTTGCTTCACTTGTTACAATTGTTGAGCTTTTGCTTGAAGCTTACATGTATACGATTTTTGAGACACTCGGTCTTTATATTCCGCTTATCGTTGTTAACTGTATTATTCTCGGTAGAGCTGAATCTTATGCAGCGAAAAATACGCCGCTTCTTTCGGCTTTCGACGGTATCGGTATGGGTATCGGCTTTACGGTAGGTCTTACAGCTATCGGTCTTGTAAGAGAATTCCTCGGTGCAGGAACATTGTTTAACTTTCAGGTTATCCCGAGCGCAGTTGAGCCGATTAAGATTTTTGTACAGCCGGCAGGTGCATTCTTCGTTCTTGCACTTCTTACGGCATTACAGAATAAGTTTAAGCTTAAATCTGCAACTAACGTAGAAAATCCTGATTCACAGGATAAGCTTGCTTGCGGTGGTAACTGTGCAAGCTGTAGCGGTTACAGATGTGTAGTTAACAAAGAAATGATTTCAGAAAGTAAAAATAAGTAAGGAGGATCGGATAGATGGAATATTTAAGTATTTTAATTGTATCAGCGCTTGTAAGCAACGTTGTATTAAGCCAGTTCTTAGGTCTCTGTCCGTTCCTTGGAGTATCTAAGAAGGTAGAGACGGCAGCAGGTATGGGTGCGGCAGTATTATTCGTTATGGCTGTATCATCACTTTGCACAAGTCTTTTGTATGAGTTTGTATTAGAGAAGCTTGGACTCGGATATCTTAAGACAATTGTATTTATCCTTGTTATTGCGGCACTCGTTCAGTTTGTTGAGATGGTACTTAAAAAGAGTATGCCCGCCCTTTATAAGGCACTTGGTGTATACTTACCGCTTATTACAACCAACTGTGCGGTACTCGGTGTTGCACTTACTAATGTGCAGAATGAGTACAATCCCTTAAAGAGTGTTATTAATGCTGTTGCAACGGCAATCGGTTTCTTTATTGCGATTGTTGTTTTGGCGGGTATCAGAGAGAGAATTGAGGATAATGACATTCCCAAGGTTCTCAAAGGTTCACCTATTGTTTTGATTACGGCAGGTCTGATGGCGATTGCGTTCACAGGCTTCTCGGGACTGGTATAGGAGGGCTGATATGGATATTGTAAGTATATTGATAGCGGCCGCGAGTGTCGGAATTGTAGGTATTATTGTAGGACTTTTGCTTGGCGTTGCAAGCGAGAAGTTCAAGGTTGAAGTAGATGAGAAGGAAGTTGCCATCAGAGAGGAACTTCCCGGTAATAACTGTGGTGGTTGCGGTTATGCAGGTTGTGATGCACTTGCCAAGGCAATTTGCGAAGGTAAGGCGGATGTAAATGCATGTCCCGTAGGAGGAGAAGCTTGCGCAACCAAGATTGCGAACATCATGGGCGTAGACAGTGTTGCAAAAGAAAAAATGGTTGCATTCGTAAAATGTGCCGGAACCTGTGATAAGGCTGCAACCAAGTATAATTATTTTGGCGTAAGCGATTGTGCCAAGGCATTTGTTGCACCGGGTCACGGTGACAAGAAATGTAGCTACGGTTGTATGGGACTTGGTTCATGTGTTAAGGCTTGTCCGTTCGATGCGATTAATATCGTAAACGGTGTTGCAGTGGTTAACAAGGAGCTTTGTATGGCTTGCGGAAGATGTATTGCGGCATGTCCCAATAAGCTCATCGAGCTTGTACCTTATAAGGCAGAGCACCTTGTTCAGTGTAATTCCAAGGATAAGGGCAAGACAGTTAAAGAGAACTGTAGCGCAGGTTGTATAGGCTGTTCTATATGTGCGAAGAACTGTGAAGCCGGAGCGATTACGGTTGAAAATAACCTTGCTCATATTGATTACAACGCTTGTACCAATTGCGGTGTATGTGCACAGAAGTGTCCGGTTAAGATTATTCTTTAAAGATTGAGTGCCTTTTGTTTTTGTTATATGATATTAACAAAACTAAAGGCACTTTTTTATTGTAATCAAGTGATGAGCAAATACGTAAAAAACGTAATTTCTTAAAAATGCTATAAGGTATTCAGTGAAAATAGTGTAAAAATAGTGAAATTATAATGGAAGTTTTCTGCTTCATAGGGTATAATATTTTGTATAGAACTCAAAGGAAAGGTGATATCCATGATAAAAGTTGTTTTATCTAATGATATATTAAAGAAAATATCGTCAATTGATGAAAACCGTTTTTCATTAAGTACTATTGAATTGCCGCCTATGACTAAGAACAGATTACGCAAGAATTCAAAGAAAAAGAGTTCTTATGCATCAAATAAAATAGAGGGAAATCCTCTTACGGAGAAACAGGCTGATGAGGTGCTTGAGAGAGATGAGCATAAACATTTTTTGAAACCGGAACAGGAAATCAGGAATTATTTTTTGGCATTAAACTTGCTGGAAGAAAAGCTTAAAAGAAAAGAAGTTTTTTCAAAAGAAATGATTCTTGAAGTGCAGGCTATGGTTGAAAAGGGTGCTTCCAAAGAAAAAATAGGCCTCAGAGGGCCTATGCCACCGGGAATTCTGTTTGCAGTTTATGATTCTGTGACAGGGACTCCAGACTACATTCCGCCGGAATATAGTGATATTCCTGGATTGTTGGATGAATTAGTAGAGTATGTGAATACAACGGATGATCATCCGCTTATTATTGCGGCAGTGGTTCATTATCAATTGGTTACCATACATCCTTTTGAGGATGGAAATGGCAGGACTGCAAGACTTATGTCAGGATATGTATTAGATTTCTATGGATATGGATTTAATGGAGTCGGTTCGTTGGAAGAATATTTTGCTTATGACTCGGATGAGTATTATGAATCGCTTCAGATGGGTTTGCCGGCATTGTATTATTCGGGAAGAGAAAATCCACCACACCCGGAAATCTGGATAAATTATTTTTTGCGTATGGTGGAATTATATTCAAAAAAGGTCTGCGAATTATCAAAGGGAGCACAGATGGACGATTTAGCCGGAAGTTTGTCTTATTTGAATACAAAAGAAAAGGAATTGCTGGTTTTTCTTTTGAAAAATAGATTGTTAGAGTTTGCGCCGATTGATGTAAGTAAGATGCTTGGTGTAACCAATAAAACTATTATTAATCGTTGTGCAAAGCTTACTAATAATGGTTTTTTAGTTCCTAATATAGTAAGTCAGAGAATTCGCTCGTATTCTCTTAGCGAGTTTGCGAAGAGAAATGAAAAAAATATAATTTCGAGAATTAGTTGATGAATTAGTCGGATTTTAGTTTACGGAGGTGCAACATGGATATTTTGTTTAAAAATAGTGATTTTGTTTTTTCGTATAGAGTTGGCGGTATATTGATTCGGAATGACAAGATTTTATTGCAGCGTCCCATAAATGATGATTATGCAATAATAGGCGGTCATGTTGCAAGAATGGAAACGAGTGCGGAAACCTTGAAAAGAGAATTTGAAGAGGAGCTTCATGCGAAAATAGCTGTTGACGATTTGCTGGCGATAGGTGAGATATATTTTCCGTGGGGCAACAGACCCTGCCACCAAATTTGTTTGTATTATAAGGTGCATCTTCTTGATGAGAGTATTCCGCTTGACGGTGTTTTTCACGGGTATGATGATTTGGATAATGAAAGAATAAATCTGGACTTTTGCTGGGTTCCGTTGGAGGATTTGCGTAACGGAACGAAAGTATATCCGCTTGAATTGATTCCGCATATCCTTGAGCCGGCAAACGGGATTGTGCATTTTATTTCAAAGCAAATATAACTAATGATTTAGGTGAGGATAAAACAATGATTATTTTAATTACAGGTGCGTCGCATGTGGGGAAGACAGCCCTTGCCCAACAACTGCTTGAAAAATATAAATATCCGTATTTGTCAATAGATCATTTGAAAATGGGTTTAATCCGCAGTGGCAACACGGAGCTTACTCCGATGAGTGACGATGACGATTTAACAGCATATTTGTGGCCTATTGTTCGGGAAATGATTAAAACAGCCATTGAAAACGACCAGAATCTGATTGTTGAGGGTTGTTATATTCCGTTTGACTGGGAGAAAGATTTTGACGCAGAATATCTTGAGGATATCAGGTATTATTGCCTTGTGATGAGCGAGAACTATATAAAAAATCACTTTGCAGATATAAAAAGATATGCAAGTGTAATTGAGAACCGCATGGATGATGAAGACTGTACTTTGGAGAGCGTATTAGAGGATAATGCGAAGGTGTTGGAGCTTGCAAGGAAGCATAAGGTCAATTATGTGCTGATTGATGATAAGTATGAAGTTGATATCTGATTGAATGCGGGCAAACAAAGCTGATGGTTTATCATGGTGACCATGGCTGGCGGTTGGAGATGTAAGAGAGTTGATAATTTTGAATTTTACTAAGTGAATGGAGATAATATGAAGGTAGCAATTATACATGGTCAAAGTCATAAAGGCTCAACTTATCACATTGCTCATATGTTGGCAGAAAAAATAAGTGAAGATATAAAAGAGTTTTTTCTTCCAAGAGATTTTGGAGAATTTTGTGTTGGGTGTACAAAGTGTTTTACTGAGTCAGAGAAGAAGTGCCCTCATTTTGAAAAACTAAAGCCATTAACTGACGCAATGGATGAGGCGAGTGTTATTATTTTAGCCAGTCCGGTTTATGTATATCATACGACTGGAGCTATGAAAGCTTTTTTAGACCATTACGGATACAGATGGATGGTGCACAGTCCAGAAGAATCTATGTTTAAAAAGCAAGGAGTATGCATATCTACAGCTGCAGGCGCAGGTATGAAATCGACTAACAAAGATATGATGGATAGTTTGTTTTTCTGGGGAGTGGCAAAAAGATATAAGTACGGTGTAGGTGTTGCAACTGTTGATTGGAATGGTGTAAGTGGAAAGAAAAAGAAAGCAATTGAGAAGGCTACATCAAGTATTGCAAAGAGAATCATAAGTAATTCTAGAAACATTAAACCCGGAATCAAAACAAAGGGGATGTTTTGGATTATGCATTTGATGCAGAAGAATGGTTTTAATCCTCGTGATGCTGAATATTGGAAGGCAAAAGGGTGGACGGGGAAAATAAGACCTTGGAAATAAATTTTGAAGTTTACGGAGAACATGTTTGCTTATAAATAAGAATAAGGTTGCAATCATGCATTGATATACATATTATAAAACTTGTAGTGTTAAAAGGAGAGTGAGAGAAATGATTTTTTATCATGTGGTTTCAGATAAACCTAAGTTTGTGGGGCAATGTTTTAAAGTGGATGAGGAGCATCCCAATGGGGTGTATGAGCGTGTGCAGGAACAGATGGGAATTGTTGATGATATTTATAAGAATCCGGAAAAATATGAAGGGACAGAATTGAGTCATAGTGTAGACGTGGCACTTCGAGAGTTGGCATTGGAAAAGGTGAGAAAAGAAAAGTATCCGCAGTATCCGTCACGCATGGCTGCATTGTATGTCTCAAAGACCTATGAGGAAGCTGAGCGGTGGGCGGATTATTTTGCTCGTCTTGGACGTCCCACTTATTCTGTAGCCAAGATAGAAGTGGATGGCAGATTCTACCATGGAGATGCTTACAAGTGCTTTGATGGAACCGTTTCAGAAGAAGAAAACCTTAGACAGGCAGAAATTTATTGGTTAAACGGACCCAACGAAGATGGTCACGAGCCGATAGTGGAGGTGCTTGTTGATGGGGAGATTGAAGTGGTTGAAATAATGAAAGAAATAAATGCAAATGTGTGATTGCATACTTGAGAGAGGCATTAGAAAGGAGTTCTACAGATTTCGCCCCTGATACTGTATCGTTACTACATACACAGTTTTATTCAGTTCATCAATGCGGAATATAGCGATATAGTTATCAATCAGCAATTGTCTGTAATTCTTTCCGGCGTATCTGCCTTCATTACGTTCTTGATGTGATTGAGGAAAGCTATCTAAAGATAAGATAGCTTTTTTGATTCTGTTAATTTGTCTCATTGCATTTTCGGGGGCCAGTTTTTCATTTGCGATGTATTCATAAATACTATCTAATTCACGTATTGCTTTGGGGTTGATTTTTACTTTGTATTTATCCAAAATGTTTTTTCTCCAATTCTGCAAAAACTATCTCAGCATCGACCGCTTCGGCTCCATTTGCGATTTCCTGCTCGGATTCGTAAATCGCCTGGTCGATACGGTTCATTCTTGCAAATTTATCGTATAATTCACTACTCATTACAACTAAATCACTATATCCGTTCTTGGTAATAAAAATGGGCTCCTGCATTTTATGTGCAATATTGGAAATCTCAGTTGTATTGCGTAAATCCTTGATAGGCATTATAAGTGGCATGATATACACTCCTTTCTATGCACATAATTATAGCATAATTATGCGCATATGGCAATGAAAACATACACAGTTAAAAAATGATACATAATCCGCCAGAATGTGTTTGATATATTATATTTGTTTAGTGTATACTACTTATAGCAAACACGAAGTGCGGGTTTGCGAGTATAAGATAATATGAACGACAAAAAGGAGCCACCTGATGAAGCGTAATGATTGGTTTTTGATAATAGGTATTCTCATAATTGCTTTGTGCTTTTTGCTGATTAGAAGCTTTGTCATGGGTGGAGAACCTGCGGGAAGCGTAGAGGTCAGAATTAATGGCGAGACAGTTGGGACATATTCGCTTTATGAGGATAGGACGGAGCGGTTTGAATACGATGACGGAAGTTATAATGTCATGGTGATTAAAGACGGCAAGGTGTCGGTGACGGAAGCAGACTGCCCCGATAAGCATTGTATCAATAAAGGAGAGGTTTACCGTGAGAATGATACGATAATATGTCTGCCGCATGAACTTGTGATAAAAGTAATCGAGAGTGATAGTAAAGGACCGGATATTATCGCGGAGTAGGAGGAAGTATGGCAAAAAGAACAGCATATACAGGGCTTTTGGTTGCGATAGCCTTTTTGTTAAGCTATATAGAGAGTCTGTTGCCGCTTTCACTCGGCATTCCGGGAGTTAAGTTAGGCCTTGCCAATCTGGCGGTGTTTGCGGCACTTTATATTACAAGTACCAAGAATGCTCTTTTTGTATCGGTGGCCAGAATTGTGCTTGTGTCGCTTACGTTTGGCAATACATTTTCGCTTATATACAGTATAGCAGGAGGAATGTTAAGTCTGCTTCTTATGGTACTTTGTAAAAAAAGCAAGGCTTTCAGCAAAGTAGGTGTAAGCATCGTGGGCGGTGTTTCGCATAATATAGCGCAGATTGGTGTTGCGATATGTGTGCTTGAGACACCGGAACTCATTTGGTACCTTCCGGCGCTTTTGGTAAGCGGTACGGTTGCGGGAGCGATTATCGGACTTGTCGGAGCATTAATTTTAGAGCGTTTTATGAAAAATTCAGACTATCTTTTTTAAGCATCGTATTATATAATAAAATAAGAGTTTGCTACTTGGTTTTTTTGGAAACACGGTTTCTATAAGGCAAGGAAAGGGCGTGATTGATTGAAGCCTAGAAAATGCTTGATTTTATTATTGATAATACCGATGCTTTTTCTTAACGGATGCATTATTAAGATGTATGAGGAATATCAGGATTCTCATAGGAAGCCGACGACGACGGCACCTACCGAAGAGACAACGACTGAGACACCCAGACTTGAAGGAGAGATTTTTGGAGTCGTTGCAAAGGTTGATTTGGAAAATAAGGTTATTACCATTAGAGATATAGAGACGAATGCACTTCTTGCATATTTTTATACGGGGTATTCGGATATACGTGACAAATACGGCGAGATAATGGCGGCGGGTGTACTTCAGCCGGGGGATATGGTTGAGGGTACGTATTATGTTGATGACAGTTTGCTCAAGACTTTATTGATTTCCTCTAAGGCATGGAGTAATCTTAGGGTACATAATTGGTCGTATGATGCTGATGCCAGACGAATCAGAATAGGTACACAGTCGTATTCACTATATGATCATTGTATCGTTGCGCAAGACGGCAGGATTATTGATATAAGGGAGCTCGCATCTATAGATGAGCTTATTGTGAGAGGCTATGAGAATACCGTATATTCGATAAATGTTTTAAAAGGTCACGGATATATAAGTCTTCAGAATGAAGATTTTTTCATAGGAGGAATTGTGACTGTCGGTAATGAGGTTGGCCTTGAAATTACCGAGGGTATGCTAGTAATGGCCGAGGAGGGCAAGCATATTCTTTCCGTAACTAAGAATGGTGTAGGTGGAGCTGTTGAGGTAAATGTTCAGCGTGGCAAAGAGATATTTGTGGATGTTGGGGCCTTACAGGGTGAAGCGGTTATGCACGGAAGTGTTTATTTTACGATTTCACCGGAGAATGCTAAGCTTATTATAGACGGTAAGGTGCAAAACCATGAGGACCTTGTGGAATTGCCGTTTGGAACCTACAGGATTGCGGTAGAGGCGGTAGGTTACGTGCCGTATATGGGAGATTTGGTTGTCGGAGATACTTTTATCCGGAGAAATATTTCACTCGGACTTGAAGAAAAGTCTACTGAAGTGGTGGAGCCGGAAACAACTCAGCCGGAGAGTACATCAGGGACTGAGGAAACTACAAGCACCGAAGAAGAGACTTCCTCAGGCGGTACCGAAGAGGAAACAGCCCCGGACATACCGGAAGGACCTCCTGAAGAGGAGACCACGGTTATCCATACGGGAGACAAGGATATTTCCAAGTACCGGATATATGTTGAATCACCGATTGGCGCCGAAGTGTATTTTGACAGTGAATATGTTGGAATTGCACCGCTTGAGTTTGAAAAGCAGAGTGGATTGCATACGATTATCTTTAAGCGTGACGGCTATCAGATGAAAGCTTATGTGCTGGAGATATCACAGGAAGCATGTGACGAGCATTACAGTTTTCTTCCCTTAGAGAAGACTGAACAATAATAGGAGGAACTAACATGGACTACAGAGAGATTTATCAGAATTGGCTTGATAACCCGTATTTTGACGAGGCAACCAAGAAAGAATTACTTGGCATTAAGGATGATGACAAGGAGATCAAAGAGAGATTTTATGCAGAACTTGAATTTGGTACAGCGGGGCTTAGAGGTGTTATCGGAGCAGGAACCAACAGAATGAATATTTACACGGTAAGAAAAGCTACACAGGGTCTTGCCAATTATATTTTAAAATCAGGAAAGGCAACACAGGGCGTTGCGATTGCATACGATTCCAGACGTATGTCACCTGAATTTGCAGAGGAATCAGCACTTTGCCTTGCGGCTAACGGTATTAAGGCTTATGTATTTGAGAGTCTTCGCCCCACACCCGAATTATCTTATGCAGTAAGAAAACTCGGATGCGTGGCCGGAATCAATATTACAGCCAGCCATAACCCGCCGGAGTACAACGGTTACAAGGTTTACTGGGAGGACGGCGCACAGATTACACCGCCTCATGACAGCGGAATCATGGCAGAGGTTAAGGCAATTACAGACTACACTATTGTTAAGACCATGAGTAAGTCAGATGCAGTAGCAGCAGGACTTTTTGAGACAATCGGTGCAGAGGTTGATGATGCATATATCGCAGAGCTTAAAAAACTTGTTAAGCATCAGGAATGCATTGATGCAGTTCAGAAGGATTTAAGAATTGTTTATACTCCTTTGCACGGAACAGGTAACATTCCTGCGCGTAGAGTTTTAAAAGAACTTGGTTTTGAGAATGTATACGTTGTTCCCGAACAGGAGCTTCCGGACGGTGAATTCCCGACAGTAAGCTACCCGAACCCCGAAGCGGCAGAGGCTTTTGAGCTTGCACTTAAGCTTGCCAAAGAAAAGGATGCAGAGCTTGTTCTTGCAACAGACCCCGATGCAGACCGTCTCGGTGTATACGTGAGAGACTCTAAGACAGGTGAATATCATACACTTACGGGTAATATGTCAGGCTGTCTTCTTGCAGAGTATGAGATTAACAGTGTAAAAGAGCAGTCAGGTCTTCCTTCAGACGGAGCACTTATTAAGTCTATCGTTTCAAGTAATATGGCAGATGCAATTGCTGATTACTACGGCGTTAAGCTCATAGAGGTTCTCACAGGTTTTAAGTACATCGGACAGCAGATGCTTAAGTTCGAGACAACGGGCAAAGGCACATACTTGTTCGGTTTTGAGGAGAGCTATGGTTGTCTTATCGGAACACATGCAAGAGATAAAGATGCAATTGTTGCTACTATGGCACTTTGCGAGGCTGCGGCATACTATAAGACCCAGGGCAAGACACTTTGGGATGCAATGATTGATATGTACGAGAAATACGGATATTATAAGGACGAAGTTACTTCCATGACCTTTAAGGGTATCGAAGGCCTTGAGCAGATTAAGAAGATTATGTCCAACATGCGTAACACTACATTCGAGAACATTGCGGGCTACAAAGTCCTTAAGGCACGCGACTATCAGAAGAAGATTATCAAGGACATGGCTACCGGCGCAGAAGAAGTCATCGATTTCGACGCTTCCAACGTTCTTTACTATGAACTCGAGGACAATGCATGGTTCTGCGTAAGACCTTCAGGAACAGAGCCCAAGATCAAATTCTACTTCGGTATCAAGGGAACTTCCCTTTCCGACGCCGACGAAAAAGCCAAGAAATTCGCCGACGAGATTAAACTCATTGTCGAAGAATTATTAAAATAACCCCCACGAGACAGTTGCATTAGCGTGCGCTGTCTCTGTTTTTTTGGGGAGCTGTTGCAGTTTACCGACTGCCATACAGTACAGCTTTAGGGCGGGGATTTGTTTTCCGAAGGCAACAAAGGTTTTCTAGAAGTACTTACGCTTTTAAGCTTTCCACCAAATTGTGCCGCGCAGAGTTGTCTGAGTGGAATTGATT
This sequence comes from Lachnospiraceae bacterium, assembly GCA_015057505.1. Taxonomy (GTDB): domain Bacteria; phylum Bacillota; class Clostridia; order Lachnospirales; family Lachnospiraceae; genus SIG300. The sequence continues at coordinate 16,299 of SVEG01000009.1, read as the reverse complement.
AGAAGTTCAGTAGGTTGGGAAATATGCAAATTATATATGTAAGGTTTATAAGGCACGCTCTCGCTACGAAAAAAACCTAGCGCTACTAAGGCCCTGCTGCGAAATCTGTAAGACTTAATCAAGCTAATTGCTTGAGATTTCGCGCAGGACCTAAGGAGCGAGGTTTTTTAAGTGCCTTTAAACCTTACATATATAATTTGCATATTTCCCAAACTACATGAACTTCTTCAATTCCAACGAGTTTCTCGGAGCGGCACAAAATCATACGGTGGAAAGCAAAAGCGTTAGCACTTCTTAAAACCTTAAGTGTTGCGAGCGAAAGCAATCCCCGCCCTAAAGCTGTACTGTATGGCAGTCGGTAAACTGCAACAGCTCCCCAAAAAAACAGAGACAGCGCACGCTAATGCAACTGTCTCGTGGGGGTTAGTATTTAATTTTACCTTCGGCAACGCGTTTAAGGTGCTCGCCATAAGGGGATTTGCCGTATTTGGAGGCAGACTCCATGAGTTTTTCGGAGTCGATCCATTTGTTGATGAAGGCGATTTCTTCGGGAGCGGAGATAACTATGCTTTGGCGGTTTTGAACCATACGCACGAAATCGGAAGCATCAACGAGGCTGTCCATCGTGCCGGTATCAAGCCATGCGAATCCGCGTCCGAGAAGCTTAACATTTAATGTGCCGTCTTCAAGGTAGATTCTGTTGAGGTCTGTGATTTCAAGCTCACCTCTTGCGGAAGGTTTAACCTGTTTTGCATATTCAACTACGCGTTTGTCGTAGAAATAAAGGCCTGTGATACAGTAGTTGGACTTGGGATTCTTAGGCTTTTCTTCTACAGAGATAACTTTGCCGTTCTCATCGAATTCTACAATTCCGAAACGCTCGGGGTCGTGAACATAGTAGCCAAAGATGGTTGCCATACCGTTTTCACCGTTTTCAACAGCTTCTTTAAGAAGCTTGCTGAAGCCGTTGCCGTAAAAGATATTATCACCGAGAACCATCGCGCAGGAATCATCACCGATGAATTCTTCGCCGAGAAGAAAGGCCTGCGCAAGTCCGTCGGGACTGGGCTGAACCTTGTAGGAAAGCTTAATTCCATACTGGCTTCCGTCACCGAGAAGTGCCTCAAACTTAGGAAGGTCTGTCGGTGTGGAAATAATAAGTATATCTCGGATACCTGCAAGCATCAAAGTTGACAGCGGATAATAAATCATAGGCTTGTCATAAACAGGCAAAAGCTGCTTGGAAGTAACCATTGTTAATGGGTATAAACGAGTGCCGGAGCCTCCGGCAAGAATTATTCCTTTCATAAAAATCTCCTTTGAAATTATTTTGGAAAACCTCTCAATCTGTGTATAGTATATAACAAAATTTACTAAAATGGTAGTATGAAATGTTTTTTTTTAAAAATGTAGGTGGTATTTACATTCTTGTTATCAAATGTTATAATATAAGGACAAAAATGTTTTAAGAATGTCTCAGTTTTACATAGGGGGAATTGATGTGGGAAAGTTTAATAGAGGTGCAAGTACAAATTTCTTGCACATGGTAAGCGATTTCTGCTTCATGATAGTTTCTTTTATTATTGCGACAATAGTTGCAGGAATTTCATTCATAGAGTCTTTACAGATTTATGCGCCGATTTGTTTGGCATTTATGTTGGTATTTATGTTGGCTAATAAGGATGCGCGTATTTATAATATAACAACATTCTTTTATGTGGACAGAATCATATCATATGTTACAAGATCATTTTTGGTTGCAGTAGGCATTTCTGCGTTGCTTATTTATTTTTACATTGGTGAGAACGAAGCAGACGCAAGATTTTATACTACATATGCTGTTGCAACGCATTTGCTTATGCTTGGCAGTACATTTCTTATGAGATACATTGCTACTCATTCCAAGCTTAGTGCGCCGAGGGTATTACTTGTAGGTGATATAGACCGATTTGAAAAGTTTGAGAAATTTCTTCATAAGAGCAATACTATTGTTAAAGTAGTGGGATATGTTAATATGGATGATGAGGATGATGAACGATACATAGGACATGTTTCAGAACTTGAAAAGCTCGTACTTGAAAACGGTATCGGTGAGGTTTACATAATGCATCGCAAGACGGACCTTGTTGATATACAAGAATATATAGATATCTGTATGGATATGGGTGTATCTGTTCGTATTATTATGAATATTTTTAAGGCACGTAATGCCCAAAGCTATGTAAGCAGTATCGGTACATATCCGGTTATTACATATCACAGAGTATGTTTGAATGGTTCATCAAAGGCTATTAAGCGTGTAATAGATATTTTCGGAAGTCTTGTCGGAATAATAGTTTTTTCTCCGATTATGCTTATAACGGCAATTGCTATTAAGCTTGACTCAAAGGGTCCGGTTATTTTTAAACAGGAAAGAGTAGGACTTAATGGTCAGCACTTCAAGATGTACAAGTTTAGAAGTATGTGTACTAACGCAGAAGAATTGAAAGCCAAGCTTATGGAACATAACGAAGTCGAAGGCGGACTTATGTTTAAGATGAAGGATGACCCACGTATTACAAGGGTTGGTAAGTTTATTCGTAAGACAAGCATTGATGAACTGCCGCAGTTTTTTAATGTGCTAATCGGTAACATGAGCCTTGTGGGAACAAGACCGCCGACAATGGATGAAGTTGCATTATATTCCAGAGTCCAGTGGAGGCGTATGAGTATCAAGCCGGGAATCACGGGAATGTGGCAGGTTAGTGGCCGTAGTGAGATTAAAGACTTTGATCAGATAGTTGAACTTGATACTATTTATATTGACAGATGGAGCATTTGGTTTGATTTTAAGATTATGTTTATGACGGTATTATGTTTGATTCGTCGTAAAGGTGCTTATTAATATATTGTAAAATCAGAGCTGTTGCAAATGAAAATTGCACAGCTCTTTTTTTGTCACTAAATTTATACCCGCAATAGTCGACAGTTTTAATGCAACTGTTTAGCATTTTTAAGTATGATGAGCATCTCATGCGCAAGTAAAGGAACAGTGGATAGACAGAGAAGCCCAAACCACTCACTTATACTTAATAAGGAGGTTCCGAACAGCCTGCAAAGATACGGAACTTCTGTTATGATAAGTTGAAGAATAAAGCCTATAATTAACGAAATCAAAAGTAGTGGATTTTTATCCTGAGTATTAAAAAAGATTGATTTTTCAGTATTCCGGATACCGATTGCATGGAATAACTGTGACATTCCGAGTACAGTAAATGCATAGGTTTGGCATTTGGTAAGAATCGGTGGGACCGTTAAAAGCTTTTTTAATGTATCAAGAGAAAGTGATAGTCCGGGAGTACGGTTTATGATGCAAATCGGTAGTGTTAAAAATGCAAGTAAGCTTATGGTGGCAATTAGGCTTCCGTAAAACAGAGTTAAAAACATTCCTCCATGGGTGAAAAGGCTTTCTTTTGCGGGTCGGGGTTGTTGTTTCATCATTTGGGCCGGGTCGTTTTTATCAGTGCCCAGAGCCAATGCGGGAAGCGTATCGGTAATAAGATTTATCCACAGGATATGACTTGGTTTTAACGGTGTCGGCAGGAATAAAAGCACGGACAAAAACATTGTGATGATTTCACCGAAATTTGATGAAAGTAAAAATAGTACGGATTTTTTGATGTTGGCATATATTCCACGTCCTTCTTCAATGGCTTTTTTGATTGTGGCAAAGTTGTCATCGGCAAGGACGATGTCTGCGGCGTTTTTTGCAACGTCGGTTCCGCATTTACCCATGGCAATGCCTATGTCCGCAGCCTTTAAGGAGGGTGCGTCGTTTACACCGTCACCCGTCATTGCAACAATATTTCCGTTAGCTTTAAGCGCACGGACTATGCGGGTTTTGTGTTCAGGTGAAACACGTGAGAATACAGATATATTGGTAATACATCTTTTCAGTTCTTCATCGGACATTGCAGACAAATCTTCACCGCTTAGGCAATCGGTTGGTTTTTTTGCAATTTCAAGCTGCTTTGCAATTGCAAAAGCAGTATTTTGGTGGTCGCCGGTTATCATGACTGTCTTTACGCCGGATTTTTTAAATGTCTGTATTGCGTCCTTGGCCTCGGGACGAATCGGATCTATCATTCCTACAAACCCTAGAAAGACAAGACCGGCTTCTTTGGGCGAGGAAAGATTTGTTTTGTAGGCGAGTCCCAGGGTTCTGAGCGCCTGTAAAGACATGTCGGAGACTGCGGTTTCGATGGTTTTGCGGTGCTCTGTTGTTAAGGTGGTTACATTGCTGTTAATATGAATATGAGTACAGCATTTAAGCAATTGCTCAACAGAGCCTTTTGTATATTGTATTGTTGAAGAACGATTGCGATGGAGCGTGGACATGCATTTTCTGTCGGAGTCAAAAGGAATTTCGTTAATTCGTGGGTATGAGGTTTCAAGCGATTCTTTTAGTACATTTTGCATTATGCCCATGTCAATTAAAGCAACCTCTGTAGGGTCGCCAATTTCACTTGTTGCATCATTACAGAGTACAAAGCCTTCTATAAATTGTTTATGTATATCGGGTGAGAGACTGCTGACAGGGAATGCCTGATTGTCAGCAAAGCACCTGACAACAGTCATTTTGTTTTGGGTAAGAGTACCCGTTTTGTCAGAACAGACGATATTAACACATCCGAGGGTTTCGACTGAAGGAAGTCTTCGGATGATGGTGTTAATTTTGACCATTCGCGAAACGCTTAAGGCAAGAACAATTGTAACTACGGCAGGCAGTCCCTCGGGAACTGCAGCTACAGCAAGCGAAATTGCGGTAAGAAGCATTTCAAATACGTCTCGCTTTTGTAAAACGGCGAGTCCGAAAAGCGCAACACATAAAATAATGGCAAGAACGCTGAGTAACTTACCTAAATCTGCAAGACGACGTTGCAGAGGAGTAGGTTCGTTTCCGGCTTTGCTTATTGAATGTGCTATTTTACCGATTTCGGTCTGCATTCCCGTAGCAGTAACAATACCTTCGCCGCGCCCATAAATTACGTTGGTTGACATGAAGGCCATGTTAATACAGTCGCCGACAGCCAAAGCTCTTTTTGCGGTAAAAGCAGCATTTTTTTCTACAGCAAGAGATTCGCCCGTTAAAGAAGATTCTTCAATTTTCAAACTTGAGCTTTGAACCAGTCTTAAATCCGCAGGGACCTGTCTTCCGGATTCAAGACATACCAGGTCACCCGGGACAAGGTTCTCAGCAGCAATTTCATGAATGACACCGTCCCGTTTTACAAGAGCCGTAGGGCTGGTAAGTTTTTTTAGGGCATCGAGAGCTTTTATGGCTTTACCTTCCTGAATTACACCGACAACAGCGTTAATGAGCACAACACTTATGATTATTACGGTATCACTAAGTTCGCCAAGAACTGCAGAGATAATGGCTGCTACTATAAGAATATAGATTAGCGGGTCGTTAAGTTGTTCTAAAAACATGACAGTATTACTTTTGGGTTTTTCCTGTTCGAGTATGTTGGAACCGTTTTTTTGCAGGCGGTCGTAGGCAGTCTGCTCGCTCAAGCCGGTTTCGTGGTCGGTATTAAAAGCTTGTATTGTTTCAGCAATTGTTTTTTGTTCAAACACGTATATTTTCTCCTTATAAATGTTTTATTGACAATTTCAATGTTGTCCTTGAACATATATATGCGGCTTCAAGCTTGCTGATAACATTTGTTCTAAATGAAAAATGCTTTTCATACGATGTAGGGAAAAGTTATTTTGGGAGAATATTATGAAAAATAAAATTTTTAAATGCACGGTAAGACAAATGCTTCATAGTATACTTTGTATTGTTGCTTTGGTAGGTCTGTGTGTGGCATTGCAGGGTTGTAAAATCGAAAATCAAGAAGATAAAAAGGTGCAGGATTTGGATTTTACGGTGCTTAAGGATAAGGAGATACCGCAGGATATTCTTGATATGATTGAGGGAAAAAAGTATGAGGCGTTTCAGTTTACCAAAACAAGCGGACCTTATACATATCTTGTGGTGGGGTACGGGAAGCAGAATACAAGCGGATACAGTATTCAGGTTGAGGATGTCTATCTTGGAGAAAATTCAATTTATGTAAAAACTGCGCTTCTTGGTCCGAAGAAAGATGAAGCGGTCAGCGAAGTTGAGACATTTCCGTATGTTGTGATAAAAATAGAAGCAAGGGATGAGACAGTAATATTTAAATAAAGGTCCAAGATTTTTTTTAAACCAATAAGTTATTGAATTGTCTCATAAAATATAATATCCTGTTTACGGATGCTGTTTTACTCAAAAAGTCAAGAATGGGTTATTAACTTATGTTATAATGTGATAAGAATTCTTGAAAGGTTATAAATGGGGGATAAAGGATGAAGATACTTAAGAACAATCTCTATATTTTAAGGCTTTGCTTTAAGGCTGCTCCTCTGTGCGTGTGTTTGAAGGTTCTTGCGGACGTACTGAACCACGTTATAAATACGCTTATAGCACTGTATTTCATGAGATATATAGTGGAAGCTGTACAGGGGAACAAGTCTTACAGAGAGGCTTTTGTTTTGATTCTCGGAATGTTTGCGATAAAGCTAGTGGCTTCCATTTTGGATAGTATTGGATATCATGTGGTTGAGCGTATAGCAAGTGTTAAGACTTCAGCACTTCTTATGGAGATGCTTTATGGTCAGGCTATAAGTGTTGATTTAAGCTGTTACGAGAATCCTAAGTTTTATGACAGCTATACAAAGGCAAATGAGCAGATTACAAGATATGCGCACAGGGCATTGTATCTGGCGACTCATGTTATCGGAATAGTTGTGAGTATGGTTATATCGGTTTATGCAATTGCAGTGAGCGAGCCACTTATTATTTTTATTGTTGTAATACCGGTAGTTATTGAGCAGACGCTCGTTAAAAAGTATACGGAGTTAAAGTTTAACAGAGATAGGGACACGACATATGAGCGTCGGCAGGTAGAGTACGTTAACAGAACCGTGTATTTACAGGATTATGCCAAGGACATCAGGCTTACAAGTATTTTTACACCGATAATAAAAAGCTTTGAGAAGGCCATTGATAGTATGATAAAGACTTCAAAGGAGTACGGTATAAAGATAGGTATTGTGCGTTTCTTCAGAACGATAGTTTCGGAGCTTTTTGTGTATCTTGGAGTTCAGAGTCTTATCGTGTATCAGTATCTCGCTAATTCGGCATATTCCTTTGCGGAGCTTACGACGCTTCTCAATGCTGCAAGCGAATTTTCAAGTCTTATAGGTTCGTTTTCATGGGCGCGTAATGATATTTACCAATGCGGTATGTTTATAGAGAATTTTAGGACCTTTATGGCTTATGAGACGAAGATGCCGGAGAACGAGAACGGTAAGAGCGTAAATGTGAATAATACGGATATCGAGTTTAAAAATGTCGGTTTTACATATGAGGGAAGTGATACACCGGTTCTTAAAGACATCAACATGACTATTAAAAAAGGTCAGCGTATTGCAATTGTGGGTCATAACGGCGCAGGCAAATCAACCTTTGTAAAGCTTCTTATGAGGCTTTATGACACGACCGAAGGCTCGATAGAAGTTGGTGGGACGGATATTAAGGAGTACAGGCTGAGCGAATACAGAGATATATTTGGAACGATTTTTCAGGACTTCAAGATATTTGCAACAACGATTACTAATAACGTGCTTTTGCACGGTAATGTGACAGAGGAAGATAAAAGGAGAGCGGAGGAGGCTCTTAAAGCCAGCGGTATTTATGACAAGGTTGACTCCTTATCTAACAAAATGGAGAGTCAGCTTACTAAAGAATTTGCAAAAGACGGTGTAATGATGTCGGGTGGAGAACTGCAGAAGCTTGCGATTGCCAGAGTGTTTGCTAAGAATAGTGAAATATGTATACTTGATGAGCCATCAAGTGCACTTGACCCGATGAGTGAGTATGAGATTTTTGAGAATATGTTAAAGGCCTGTGAGGGTAAGACCGTTATATTTATTTCGCATCGTCTGTCCTCGACGGTTATGGCGGACAAGATATATATGCTGGAGGAAGGCAGGATAATAGAACAAGGAAGCCATGAAGAACTTATGAAGCAGAACGGTAAATATGCCGAAATGTATAATATGCAGGCTAGAAAGTACAAGGAGGAATTGGCATATGAAGCTTAAAAACATTATATCCAATATACTTCTTGCAATCGGTTATTACAGAAAATATGTGCCGCTTTTCTTTTACGGACAGATTGTTTTTACAATTTTTGTGTCTGCAATATGGACGATACAGGGACCGATTACGACCAAATACATTTTGGATGCGCTTGCAGAAGGTAAGCCGATAAAGGAAGTAATTATTTTCCTTGTGATAATAACGCTGCTTGTAATTATCAGGCATGTATTTGCCTGCTATATAGTTGAGTATCTGGAGACTATTTCCAACACGAGAGTCCAGGAGAAACTTCTTAAAGAGCTTCACGAAAAAGCTTCAAAGCTTGATTTGGAATACTATGAGACACCGCAGTTCTATACGGATTATGTGTGGGCGGCACAACAGGCGACTTCACAGGTGGCACAAATTCAGGCACAGTTTTCGGTGCTTGTGGCAAGGCTTTCGGAGACGATATTCATGGGTGGTGTACTTGTTGTAATTAATCCTGTGCTGCTTATATTTGCGGTTGCGATGGCAATAATAAGTTTTGTTGCACAGCGTAAGCACATTAAGATTCGTTATGACGCAAACAACGAATCCAAGCCTGTGGAACGTGAAAGAGATTATGCCAAGAGAGTATTTTATCTGAGCGACTACGCAAAAGAGATAAGACTTTCAAAAATCCATGAGGTTATACATGATAATTTCGTAGATGCGAATAACAGGCTTTGTGATATCCAGTGGAAAGCGGGTAAAAAGCATTTTCGTTTGTCTTTAATCAGTGAAACACTTTTGGAACTTTTCGGAACGGTCGGAATGTACGGATATCTGGCATATGAAGTTATGGTATCGGGAAGGTTGTCTTTTGGCGATTTCGGCGCATTGTCACAGTCAACGGGACGTTTCTCCAATCGTTTGAGACAGGTGTTGAATGTTGCGCTTAATTTTGCGGAACTCAGTCTTTATATGGACAAGTTCAGAAGGTTCATGGAGTATGAGCCAAAGATTGAAAAACATACGGGAGCTATCCCTGAGAAGGAACTAAAGCCGCTTGTGCTTAAAAATGTGTCTTTTACATATAACGGCGAGACAACACCGAGTCTTAAGAACGTCAATATGACAATTAACCCTTATGAGAAGGTCGCAATTGTAGGTTATAACGGCGCCGGCAAGACTACACTTATCAAACTTCTTATGAGACTTTACGACCCGACCGAGGGTGAGATATTAATAGGCGATAAGAACATTAAGGAATTTGATACTGACGAATATCGTAAGGAATTTGCGGCAGTTTTTCAGGATTATCAGATATTTGCCGCAACTCTCGGTGAAAATGTTGTCATGGATGATATTGCAGGAAAAGATAGAGCTAAAATAACAGATGCACTTTTCCATAGCAATTTTGAAGATAAATACAGCGAACTTCCGCTTGGACTTGATACTCCTCTTACGAAGGAATTTGAGAAATCGGGAGTTGATTTATCCGGTGGTGAAAAGCAGAAGGTTGCAATCGCCAGAGCATTTTACAGGGACTCTCATTATGCGGTTATGGATGAGCCTTCAAGTGCGCTTGATCCGATAGCTGAGTATAAGCTTAACCAGAATATGGCGGAGATCTCAGAGGACAGAACAGTTATATTTATCTCGCATAGATTGTCAACCACTGTTATGGCAGACAGGATATATATGTTTGAAAAAGGTGAGATAATCGAGCAGGGAAGTCACAGGGAGCTTATGGAACTTAACGGAAAGTATGCTGAAATGTTCAGAAAGCAGTCATTAAACTATCTGGCATAGCGGATTGTGTAAAATAAGGCAAATAAGTGGCAAAATATGCTTCTTATTTGCTTTATTTTGTTGAAAAACTCTCTTTTTGTATGGTAGAATATAGGAAAGGAGGGTTGTCTATGAATATTAAAACCCAATGTTGCGGCCTTGCAATATTACTTGTTATTTTGTATTTCTATTTTTATCATAAGAAAGTTAATATGAAGACAGAACGGGCCTTTTTTGGCTTTTTAATAGCTGTTTTTTCAAGTGTATGTCTTGATATCATATCGATTTGGGGAATTGTACATGTAGATATGATTACCCCGATTATTAGAGAAGTTTTTTGCAAGTTATATGTAATGTCAGTTATGATGGCGGTATACGCCGCGCTCAAATATGTTTGTGTCGATATATATTCGGATGCAAAAATATATCGAAGAGTCAGTATAGTATTTGGCATAATATTGGCAGTGTCTTTTATATGCATAATGGCATTGCCGATGGAATACCATTATTATCCGGAAGACGGATTGGTATATACGGCAGGAGCCAGTGTTTATACCGGATATATATTAGGGTTTATTTTCTTATTTGCGCTTATATATCATATTGTTTTCAAAAGTAATAGAATGCATCCGCGCAGAAGGAATGCAATTGCTGTGTGGTTAATTATATGGATTGTTGCAACGATTTTACAGTTTTTCATAAAGGGATTGCTTCTTTTCTCGTTTGCTGCCTCACTTGGAATAGTTATTGTATATTTGTTCCTTGAGAATCCGGAGATGAATCTTGACAGGAATACGGGTGTGTTTAATCAGATAGCATTACTTCAATATGTACCGCAACTTTATAATGAAGGTAAGAGATTTGCGGCGCTTGAACTTGTTGTTGAGAGCGGAATGGATAGTGCGGCGCAGGAAATATGTGAGTTTTTACTTGCAATTAAGGGAGCCAAATCTTTCAGATATTCTACTAATAATGTTATGATGCTGTTTGAGAGTGATAGGGATGTTCTAAAAGAGAAAACTCTTATTACCGAACGGTTTGAAAAGGGATTCGGTAAAGATAATAACATCATTATGAAACCGTATTGGTATTACATGCCTGATTCAAGTGTTGCGGTTGTAAGCAAGGATTTCTTCAATATTGTTAAGTATGCACATCATAATGTTAAGGATAAGACGAATTCAGACATTACCGTTATTGATCAGACTATGGCAGATGGAATGTATAGGGGAACGAGAATAACAAAGCTTCTTGAAAAAGCTATGGCAGAAGATAAGATAGAAGTTTTTTATCAACCGATATATTCAACGGTGGAAAAGAGATTTTTATCGGCAGAAGCATTGGTTAGAATTCGTGATGAAAATGAAGAGATTATTTTGCCGGGCAGATTTATTGATATAGCAGAGAAGAACGGAATGATATTAAAGCTTGGCGAGATGGTGTTTGAAAAGGTTTGTCGATTTGTCAGTGCCCCTAAGTTTAGTACTTTAGGTCTTAGACATATTGAGATTAATCTTTCGATAGCGCAGTGTGTGCAGCGAAGTTTGGCAGTTGACTATGTTTTTATAATGAACGAGTATAACGTTGATCCTTCAAGAATTAATCTGGAGATTACAGAGACGGCAAGTGCCGGCGCTAAGATGATTTTGCTTGAAAATATGAGGATTCTCAGAGAGAATGGAGTTAAGTTTTCGTTAGATGATTTCGGAACAGGTAATTCCAATTTAAATTATATAGCGGATATGCCGGTTGATATTCTTAAGTTTGATATGGGCATGACAAAATCATATTTTGAAGATGAGAAAACACATTATGTAATGGATGCAACGATAAAAATGGCACAGGGAATGAATATGGAGATTGTCTTTGAAGGTGTGGAGACAGAGGATCAGCTTGCGGAATCTGAGAGACTCGGCATTCAGTATATTCAAGGATTTTATTTTGCAAAACCGATGCCGGAGGATGAATTCTGTGATTTTTTGAGAAAACATTTGAAAGGATTAAACAGTCCGATTGACCTCGGATAATAAATGTGCTATATTACGAAGATAGGTTATAATGATGCAATTTATGATAAAGGAGCAATAGATATGTATAACGAATATTCACACAAGGATATTGAGGCCAAGTGGCGTAAGTATTGGGAAGAGAACAATACTTTTAAGACAGATGTGTGGGATTTTTCCAAGCCCAAGTATTATGCGCTTGATATGTTTCCGTATCCTTCGGGTGTAGGTCTTCATGCAGGTCATCCCGAAGGCTACACAGCTACAGACATTATGTCCAGAATGAAGAGAATGCAGGGCTATAATGTACTTCATCCCATGGGATATGATTCATTCGGTCTTCCTGCAGAACAGTATGCTGTAAGCACAGGTAATCATCCGAACGGATTTACAGAGAAGAATATAGAGACATTTTCAGAGCAGCTTAAGGGTCTCGGTTTTGATTATGACTGGAGCAAAGTGCTTGCTACAAGTGATCCCAAGTTCTATAAGTGGACACAGTGGATTTTCAAACAGTTATATCTTGATGGATATGCTAAGCTTGTAGATATGCCTGTTAACTGGTGTGAGGAGCTCGGTACGGTTTTGTCCAATGACGAGGTTATTGACGGTAAGTCTGAGCGTGGCGGCTATCCTGTTGTTCGTAAGAACATGAAGCAGTGGGTAATCGACCAGGTTGCATTTGCGGAGAAGTTGCTTGAAGGACTTGAGGATATTGATTGGCCCGAGTCTACCAAGGATATCCAGAGACACTGGATCGGACGTTCTACAGGTGTTGAGGTTGACTTTAACATCGTAGGCGGCGGTAAGTTCTCAATCTATACAACATGTATCGAGACAATTTACGGTATTACTTTTATGGTACTTGCTCCCGACGGACAGCTTGTAAAAGATCTTATGCCGAGAATTGAGAATAAAGAAGAAGTTGAAGCATATATTGCAGAGACTCTTAAGAAAAATGATATGGACCGTACAGAGCTTAACAAGACTAAGTCGGGCTGTGTACTTAAAGGTATCTATGCAGTTAACCCCGTTAATGGTAAAGAGGTTCCCGTATTTATCGGTGATTTTGTACTTGCAAGCTACGGTACAGGTGCAGTTATGGCTGTTCCTTCACATGATCAGAGAGACTTCGAATATGCAACCGTTCATAACATTCCGATGATTCAGGTAATCGACGGAAGGGATGTAAGTGAGTGCGCATTTGAGAAGGGTGACTATCTTGGCAAGGGTTGCAAGCTTATCAATTCAGAAGAGTTTACGGGACTTACTGTAGAAGAAGCTAAAGAAGCCATTACACATAAGCTCGAGGGAATGGGAATTGCGAGAAGAAAAGTTAACTATCATTTTCGTGAGTGGATTTTTGCAAGACAGAGATACTGGGGCGAGCCCGTTCCGGTTGTATATCTTGAGGATGGCAGCATCCATGTACTTGCAGATGAAGAGCTTCCGCTTATCTTGCCTGAGCTTGAAGATTACAAGGGTAAAGGTGGTAAGGCCCCGCTTGAGAATGCTGTAGAATGGACTAAGTATAACAATAACGGTATCACAGGTAAGAGAGAGACTTCCACGATGCCCGGAAGTGCCGGTTCAAGCTGGTATTTCTTAAGATACATTGACCCTGATAATGATAAGGAATTCGCTAACCAGGAACTCCTTAAGCACTGGATGCCGGTTGATTTATATGTTGGTGGACCTGAGCATGCAGTAGGACACCTTATGTATTCAAGAATATGGAACAGATATCTTTACGATAAGGGCTTATCACCTGTTAAAGAGCCTTTTAAGAAGCTTGTACATCAGGGTATGATTCTTGGTGCCAATGGTATCAAGATGGGTAAGAGATTCCCGGAATTCGTTGTTAACCCCAGTGACATCGTAAGAGATTTCGGTGCAGATACACTTAGACTTTACGAGATGTTCATGGGACCGATTGAGGTTTCCAAGCCTTGGAGCCAGAACGGTGTTGTCGGCGCAAGAAAGTTTATTGTTCGTGTATGGAATTTCCTTACAGAGGCAGCCAATATTTCTGACGCTAAGAAGGATGAGATTACTAAGGTATATCATCAGACAGTTAAGAAAGTTACAAGTGACTTTGAGGTACTCGGCTTTAATACAGCCATCAGCCAGATGATGATTTTCATTAATCACATATACAAAGTAGGCTCATGCCCTAAGGAATATGCAGAAGGCTTCGTTAAGATGTTCTCCTGTGTTTGCCCGTTCGTTGGTGAGGAGTTATGGCAGATTCTCGGACACGACAATACACTTGCATACGAGCCTTGGCCGACATATGAAGAAGCACTTACAGTTGATGATGAGATTGAAATCGCTGTTCAGTTTAACGGCAAGGTAAGAGCTACACTTAACATCGGCAAGGACGAGGAGCAGGCTTCCGTAAGAGAGAAGGTTATGGCTCTAGATGCCGTAAAGGCAGGTCTTGAAGGTAAGACGATTGTTAAAGAGATTTTTGTAAAAGGCAGAATTTATAATATCGTTGTAAAATAACAAAAGACGGACTGTCGCATAATAGGTAAGTTACCTGTTTTGCGGCAGTCATTTTGTTAGGAGATTGTGAATAAGAGCTGTTAACGAAGACATACAATTATATTGGTGTAGTTATTTGGAGGGAGATATGAAAGAATTATTATTTACTGCATTAAAAGGCGCATGGGTCGGCGGAACGCTTACAGTTCCGGGAGTCAGCGGCGGTTCAATGGCTATGATACTCGGAGTTTATGAGAAGCTTATCCTGTCTGTTAATGCTTTTCTCAAGAAAGGCGGAGGCAAGAAGGGAGCATTTAAGTTTTTATGTACTTTTGGTATCGGTGCGATACTTGGAATAATAGCGTTATCGGGAATGGTTGTTTCGCTTATGAACATGTTTTCCACTCCTATGGTATTTTTCTTTGCAGGTGCGGTAGCAGGCGGAGTTCCTGTTATTTTGTATGAGATAAAGGATGTCAAAATAAAAATATTTGATGTGCTTTATCTTGCAGTTGGTATTGCGATAACGGTTGGTTTATCCATGCTCCCCGAGGGACTTTTTACTGCTTCGGAAGATGCGGGAATCGGTGGTATACTTTTACAGGTACTTGGTGGATTTATAACAGCAGCAGCGCTTGTACTTCCGGGAATAAGTGTTTCACATATGCTGTATGTTTTGGGTCTGTATACGTGGATAATGACAAGTGTATCTTCATTTGATGTATTACCGCTTATACCGTTTGGTATAGGTGTTGTGATGGGTGTTGTTTTTACTTCCGGTGTTATGGAATTTCTTATGAAAAAATTCAAAAAACAAACATATTTGGTTATTTTAGGATTTGTAGGCGGTTCAGTTGTAGAGCTTCTTTCACATATTAATCCGGGTGAATTTTCATTCGTTTGTATTCCGCTTTTAGTTGCAGGATTTGCTTTGATATTTACCTTGTTTTACATCGAACAGCGTAAAAATAAAGTGCTTGAACAAGAATAACTAATAAATATTTGCGCATAATAAGGCTTGTAAATAATTTTATTGTTTTGAAAGGAGTCTGTTATGGAAGCAAATAATTGTATTGAATGTTCAATCGTAAGCTGCAAACATCATGCTCAGGCAGTAAACTACTGTACTCTTGACAAGATTAAGGTTGGTACACATGAGGCTAACCCCAGTGACAAAGAGTGTACAGATTGCGAATCTTTCGTATTGAAGGCATAATAGTATACAAAAAAATGAGGGAATACCGTCAAAGTGCGGTGTTCCCTTTTTGATAGAGGAATATTTTTCTTGACAACATGGAAAAATAAGTGTAATATATCAGTGAGTTAGCGCGAGCTAACCATATTTTAAAAAAACGAGTTAGCAGGCGCTAACTAGGGCAGAGGTAGAAAAATGAGCGTAGTAATCGTAGGCGGCAATGAATGTATGGTGCGCCAATACATGGATTTATGTAAGGAGTATAAATGTAAGGCGAAGGTTTTTGCCAAGATGACAACAGGTTTAAGAAATATGGGAACACCGGATTTATTGGTGCTTTTTACAAATACTGTATCGCACAAGATGGTTCGAAGTGCGTTAAGTGAAGCTAAGGGTGGGAATACTAAAGTTGTACGTTGCCATACAAGTTCGATGGCAGCGCTCAAGAGCATTTTAGAAGAGCATACAGCATAAAGTAAGGAGGAATACAAATGTCAGAAGATATGATCGTAAGACATTGTTCACCCACACTTGCCGGATTAAAAACCGGTAATATGTTTACTTGCCGATTCTTGGATGTTACGGAAATGAGGGATACTCTTCGCAGACTCAATCGTAAACTTGGTAAAAAGGGCTTAAGAATTTTGCCTCTGCGATTTAAGAAAAACCAGGCGCTTGTCTAT
>SVEG01000008.1 GCA_015057505.1 Lachnospiraceae bacterium | reverse complement strand
TCAAAGGGGATGTTGACAGTGCTTCTTTGTTTTTATCCATAAATTGTTTTCGTGAAATATTGTGTAAGCGTGGGTTGTAGTGTAGTATCTTTAACTAAGGGAACCTCCTGTTTCCCAGCGTGATACTGCCTGCGGGGTAACATTAATTTGTTCTGCAAGTGTTTCTTGCGTAAGACTGCGACTGATTCGGTTTTCTTTGATTATTTCGTGTATAGTCATGAGTGAAGTCTCCTTTGCTTTTATGAGCTAATTATAGCATGTCGGCAGAGGCAAGTCACTCAATTGATAATTGTTTAGAGCCAAGTACATTCTTGCATGAATTTACTTGGCTCTGAACAGTAATATTTTAAAAAACTCTAAGAATATCTGCATCCTTCTTTACAAAAGCAATAAACTCATCAATCTCTGCGTGGCAGGTCACAAACTGTCCGCCTTCATATTCGGTCTTATCACTTGTTCTCACCCAATTACCCTTCGGAAGATAGACTTGTCTGTCGGTCGCACCCTGTTTATAAATCGGGGCAAATAATATATCTTCACCGAACATATACTGGTCATCAAGAGTATAGCAGATTTCGTCGTCGTAAAAGTCGAAGAACATCGGACGCATGATAGGTGCACCCGTTTCTGATGCAAGCTTTGTGTATTTAAGAATGTAAGGACGAAGCCTGTCACGAAGCAGTATCAAATCCTTGAGAATAGGATAATTGCGTTCGCCGAAGCTCCAGATTTCGTTGTCGGCGCCGCTTCGTTCTTTTACACCGGGATGACGGTCGATTTGATTCGGAAGCCTTTTTCTTGCACCGTGAAGTCTCATGACAGGGCAGAAAAGCCCGAACTGGAACCAGCGTACAATAAGCTCTCTGAAGTAATCACTTGTGATATCACCTTGATGAAATCCACCAATATCGCTGTTCCACCAGGGAATTCCGCACATCGACATAGAAAGTCCGGATACTATACTCTGGAACAATGCTTCGAAGGTAGAAGGAATATCTCCGTTCCACACAATTGCACCGAATTTCTGGCTGCCCGGGTAGCTTGCACGGGTGAGCGAAATGATGTCCTTTTCACCTTCCTTTTTCAAACCGTCATAAAAAGTTTTGGCATAGTAATAAGGATATAAAAGTGCAGTTTGAGCACCGTTACCTATGTGGAAACGTAAGTTTTCAAACTGTTGAGGATGAATCTCGGGCTCTGCTTCATCAAGCCAGAAAGTCTTTATACCGTAAGAGTAGTAAGTTTTCTTAACTTGCTCCCAAACATAGTCACGTGTCTCGGGATTAGTCGGGTCAATAAAGGTCTGAAGACCATAAAAGTCAAAGATACCGTACTGTCCGTTCTCCGTGCGGACAAGCATGTTCTCGTCATTCATGGTGGCATAATTCTTGCTGTTAGGATTGATTGTCGGCCAGATAGAAACGATGGGGTGAATATTCATTTCTTCAAGCTCTTTGCACATCTTCTCGGGCTCGGGCCAAAGCTCAGGATCAAATTCCCAGTTGCCCTGCTCAGTCCAATGGAAATAGTCTATAACGATTGCATCAATCGGAATGCCACGTTTCTTATATTCTCTTGCAACCTCCATTAAATCGTCCTGACTTTCGTAACGGAGTTTGCACTGCCAGAAACCTGCCGCCCAAGAAGGCATGTCAGGTGAAAAACCTGTGAGAGTGCAGTATTTGTGCATGATGTCTGCAGGAGTATCGCCTGTGAAAATAAGATAGTCTGCCTGATATGCACTGTCTGCAAGCCATAAGGTATGGTTGTTCGTGAATTCACAGCGCCCGGTTCCCGGATTGTTCCAGAAAAATCCGTAGCCGAGTGAAGAGTAAATAACCGGCATGGCTGATTTGGTATTGTAGTGTATCAGCTCGGAAGAACAGCCTTTTTTGTCGAAGTAACTGCATTGTTCCTGTCCTAGCCCGTATATGTGCTCGCCGGGATTAGCTTCAAAAAGTGCTTTGATTGTATAGTGGCTGCCTTCTGTGTGACGGTATTTGCGGACAGAATCACCTTCCTCACGCGTTTCAAGGATTTTCTGACCGTTTTTATAAAATGTAATCTTACAAGCCTGCCATATGCGGCTGATTTTTACGGAGAGCATGCCGTTTTGAAGCATATATAGTCCGTCATCTGTGGGGATAATGGTGGGATTAGATTCAGTAGGCGGTAAAAGAGTCCATGCTTCATCAGAAAGAATTGTGTTCTTGGAAGCACGGACACGGATGCAGTTGTCGCCGTAGGCTTCTATAAGAATAGTTTCATCGCGCATCTGGAATAAAATTTTATTGTCAAGTGCAGTTATTTTACTCATAATGGAGTTCCTCCTCGCTTGTTTTTTTGCCAATATGTTATATAATTATATTAGAATTATATCATGTAAAAGTATTCTATACTGTAAGTATTTTGATGAAAATTATAATTATATTGACATGAGGTGCATGCCATGAACTATTATGAAAATCTAAACCACGGAACAGGAGGCTTCCCCATAGGAATTCATGATACAATCTGTGAAAAAGGATTCTATCTTTATCCGCATATTCACAGGGAATTTGAGTTCCTTGTTATGAAAAAGGGTACAGGAAAAATGTATATTGACGGGGCAGAATGCAATATAAAAGTAGGAGATGCAATATTTATTAATTCTGAAGAACTTCATGTGGGTATTAATGTTGATGAAGAAGAGGCTGAATTTTTTGCTGTTGTGTTTGCACCGGAGATGTTCGGGAACTTCGGAGATGATGAGATAATGAATAAGTATGTTCTGCCTGTGCTGAACAAAAGAAAGACGCTTCCGCGGATGTATTGCAGTGGTGTGGAGTGGCAGGATGGCGTACTTGGATTATTGGATGAAATTCATGTGGCATACAGCTTGGCGGAAGTCGGATTTGAACTGAAAATAAAGAGTTTGCTTATGCAAATTTGGCAGATATGCTTTGTGCACGGAGAACAGGAGCAGGAAAACGGTAATCAGGGTCGGACGATTGAAGATATGAAGAAGGTTTTTTTGTATATTCAGAATGAATATGCAAGCCCGCTTAGTCTTGAAGATATGGCATCCAAGGTAAATATGAGTAGGGAGTATTTTTGCAGACGGTTTTCGGAACTTATGCATATGACACCGTTTGAGTATCTTTTGAGAGTAAGGATAGAGAACAGTTGCAGGATGCTTTTGGATGATAATCTGACAATCGGAGAGGTTGCAACACAGTGCGGGTTTAACAGTTTTAGTTATTTTTCAAAGGTATTCAGACGCTTTGTCGGGTGTACACCGAGAGAGTATCGTACGAGTATGACAATGGAACGATGAAATGCTTGGCAAAGCACATGTTTATTGCGAAAACAGGTGTTTAATGTTGAATAAGTCGCTCTTTTTCGGTATAATAGAGGTAATATAAAATCAATGTACGAGTAACAAAAATTGCTGCTTGGGAGGTACCCAATATGAAAGGATTAAACCGCACACAATTAAAATTTATTGCTATCTGTGCCATGGTGTGTGACCATATTGCTTGGGGCTTTGTGGAGTTTATGAGCCCACTCGGTCAGGTTATGCATGTTATTGGTCGTCTTACGATACCCATTATGTGCTTTTTTGTTGCGGAGGGGTTTAGGCATACTTCGAGCATTAAGGGCTACATTAAAAGAATGACATTGTTTTGGATAGTTGCTGTTTTGCCGTTTTATATCTTTTTCGGTGAATTATATGAATATAGGCAGAATATAATTTTTGATTTACTGTTGGGGCTTTTGCTATTGACCGTACTTGAGAATAAGCGATTTAAGCTTTGGCAAAAGGTTGTTCTTGCGGCAGGTCTGTTTATTATATCGGCAACCGTAGGCGGTTGGGTTATTATGCCTATGCTTTACATACTTGTATTTTACTATGTTAAAGATTTTAAGAAGCAGGCAGCATGGGTATGCGGTCTTACGGTGACACTTGAGGTATTTCTGATTGTGGCGGTAGAGTTAAACCGCATACTTCATTTTTCAAAATATGACTGGCCGTGGTATGATAAGCTCTATTTCCTGGGCTTTATGCTTCCGTTGTTTTTACTCAAGTTTTATAACGGTGAGAAAGGTAAGAATATTATCGGTAAGTATTTCTTTTATATATTTTACCCGGCACATTTTCTTGTTCTTGCGGGTATTAAAGCAGTTTTGGGTGGAGTTACGGCGTATGAGATATATGTGGCTGTGCATGTGATTTCACTTTTGGTGTGTATTGCCATTCTTTTTATTGTTCTTTGGGCTAAGCCTTCAAGAGGGCAGATAGGAACACTTTTACTTGTGCTGTCCGGATGTATATATACTTTTGGATTCCTTGTCGAGATTACTTCCGGTAATGTTGGGGGATTTTATGCGGCAACTCTTATACAGTATTTCGGAGAGTGCATGCTTATGATTGGATTTACTATGTTTGTTGCGGAGATGTGTCACAGAGAGGTGCCGGCATTTGTGTATGCACTGGAGATACTTTGCGGACTCTTTATAATGTGGATGCTTCTTACGACGAGAGAAAAACAGTTTTTTTATACATATATCGGAATAAATGAAGAAGGACCGTTCCCAAGACTTGTTCTCGAATATGGTTGGGGATTTACTGTGTTTGTAATATATCTTGCAATAATATGTGCAGCATGTATTGCTGTTGGTATAGTAAGTATTTTGAGATCCAAGGGAGTAGAGAGAAAAAGGATTCTTTGTACGATGATAGCCATATCCTGTCCGTGGATACCTAATTTTATCAGAGCTACAGGAATTACCGGTGGTTATGAGGTGCCGTGTCTGGGAATTGCAGGTGCTGCAATTTTGGTTGGTATGGCACTTATAAAATACGGATATTTTGATTCGATTGCCCTTGCGGGAGAGAATGCCTTAAGTCATGGACAGGAAGGTATTATGGTAATTGATAATCATCACATTATTACCTACTATAACAAACGAATGGAAGAGATGTTCGGGCAACTGAAGCTTAAACATGATGCATATAAGAATAAAACTCTTGCCGATGTTTTTGATGGTAAGCTTAAGAATTTGGAAATTGAAGGCAAGATGTATGAAATGAGAGTTGAGCCGCTTAGTGAGGGCGGATACACTCAAGGGTATATGCTTTGGATGCTTGATATTACGGAGCATCACAATATGCTCTTAAAGATAAGTGACCTTGCACATAAGGATTCACTTACGGGAGTATACAACAGAAATTATTTTGTGTCACTGCTTGAAGAATATTTTAAAGATGGTGGCATGGGAAGCTTGTTTATGATGGACTTGAACAGTTTTGGTAGGATAAATGACAAGTTTGGTCATCAGGTAGGCGATGATATTCTGGCGAAATTTGGAGAAGTACTCCTTGCACAGGGAGAGGATACAATAGCATGCCGTATGGGCGGAGACGAGTTTTGTCTTTTTTATAAGGACGCTATTGAGACAAAGGAGCTGGAAAGCCTTGCAATCAAGATTACTTCAGAATTTGAAAAAAGTATGGCAGGAGAAAAATACGAAGGAATTACAAGTGTATCATTTGGTATTGCGAGAATTATAGAAGCAACGGACAGAAATTTTGAAAGACTTTACAGCAATGCCGATAAAGCATTATATGTAGCGAAGAACAGAAGTAACAATATGTGGTATATCCTTTAACAAAATACAGTGAGGTGTATTGTACATGCATATGAAGTATTCTAAAAAAACCGTCTGGATTATAGTGTTGTTCAATTTGGCTTTATTGCTGTTTGTGGCAGTGAAGTTCAAAGTGGACGATATGACACTGTCTAAGGGCGAAATACATGAATTTAATACAAACTGGACGCTTAAATGGCCGGATGGGACAGTTTATGAGATAGAAGAGCTTCCTTATTTGGGGAAAAGTAAGCCGGGTGAGATTATAGTTTTTGAGAACGTTATTCCGAAGGAATATTCAGGGAAAACGATGTCCTTTTTGTCGGCAGACAAGACACTTAAGGTTTGGATTGACGGAGAACTTATATATACGTTCGGTGTGGAGGATGAGAGAAGCTTCGGACATACACCGGGAAGTGTAGTGAATTTTATTGATATACCGGAGAACCTTACAGAAGGTAAAATAAGTATGGAGATGGCCTCACCGTATCCTGATTATGCAGCGAGAGTTACGGCTGTTACGGTCGGAGAAAGAGATGTACTTATATTGACACTTCTTAAGGACAATATGTTTAATATTGCATGCAATTTGATAATAGTTGTCTGTGGTATAATTTTTCTTATGTTGTCTGTAATTCATAAGGTTTCGAAGCAGGATACGGACGGAGTACAATATTTGTGTGGCTATTGTGTGGTTGCAGCGCTGTATTACTGTGTGGAGACAAAGATATTACATATTTTCTACGGCAATCAGACCTTTTATTCAGTTCTTGTATTCCTGTGTATTATGATGATACCGTTCTTCATCGCACTATATTACGCCAACGGAATTTTTAGTGAATACAGGCTTCGCTGGAAGTTGTTATTGGGACTTATTTGTACCAACATACTCGTCCAGATGATATTGCAGCTTACCAATCTTGTGGATTTTATGAATATGGCATTTTTTTCACACGGACTTATTATGCTTACCGTGCTTATAGTTGCGAAGTCATATTTTGACATAAGAAAAGAGCGAAATGATAAGAGTGTTAAACTTGGAATGTTGGCATTACTTTTTATGGGAATCGGCGGAAGCATTGATATTGTGCGAATGTATGTTGTGGCTGTAGGAGATATGGGTAAATTCAGTCGTATCGGAAGTACATTTTTTGCAATTATTATGTTGTATCAGCATTTCAGTCAGATGATAAAAGGTTATTCGCATAACATAGAAGAGAATGCAAGACTTCTTCAGAATGAGATGGAGCTTATTGAGAAGAAAAATGAACAGCTCCGACTTGCAAATGAACAGGCGGAGGAAGCAAGAAGTGAGGCTATAGCCGCTAACACCGCAAAGGGCAAATTCCTTGCTCATATGTCGCATGAAATCCGTACACCGATTAATGCAGTGCTTGGTATGGATACCATGATTTTAAGAGAAAGTAAGGAGCCACACATTAAGGAATATGCACTTGATATTCAGAATGCGGGACACAGTCTTTTGGCACTTATTAACGATATTCTTGATTTTTCAAAGATTGAGTCCGGTAAGCTTGAGATTATTAACGTGGAATATGATTTAAGCAGTCTTATATACGATATATCAAACATGATTAAGGCTAAGGCAGAAGCCAAGAGTCTGGAACTTGATATTAAGGTAAATGAGAATCTTCCGTCCAAGCTGTTAGGTGATGATGTACGCATAAGACAGGTACTCGTTAATTTATTAAATAATGCTGTAAAATATACGAATCAGGGAAAAGTAACTCTAAAGGCAGACGGTAGGATAGACGGTAGGAAAGTAATTTTTGATTTTGTCGTTGAGGATACCGGTATCGGAATTAAGGAAGAGGACATAGAGAAGCTTTTTAGAGAATTCGAAAGAATAGAAGAAAAACGCAACAGAAATGTCGAAGGGACGGGACTTGGGCTTAATATTACAGTTCAGCTTTTGTCGCTAATGGGTAGTAAGCTTAATGTGGAAAGTGAATATGGTAAAGGTTCAAGGTTCTTCTTTACGCTTGAGCAGCAGATTGTAGATTCCACGCCGATAGGTAATTTAGAAGGACGTATTAAGAATCAGACGAAGGAGCAGTCTTATATTGCTACTTTTACCGCACCGGATGCAAAGGTTCTGGTTGTAGATGACAACGCGACCAATCTTAAAGTTTTTGTTAATTTACTTAAAGGAACAAAGGTTAAAATAGATGTTGCAGACAGTGGAAAGACCTGTCTTGAAATGATAGAGTCAAATTACTATGATATTATTTTCCTTGACCATATGATGCCGGAGATGGATGGTATAGAGACGTTACATCATATGAAGGAAATGGTAAATAACAAGTGTGAACGAACACCTATAGTTGCACTTACTGCAAATGCAATAACAGGTGCCAAGGAGATGTATTTGGCAGAGGGCTTCGATGCATTTCTTCCGAAGCCGATTAATCCCGATAAGCTTGAACAGATGCTTCTAAGACTTCTTCCTCGAGAACTTTTGAAATTCGATGCAGAAGAGCCGGAGGAGGAGATTGTATTTGCAGAGGATGTGCGATCTACAGAAATGGCAGGAAACTTGGATGATGCAGAAGTGCTTCCGATGATAGATGGTATAGACTGGAGCTACGGACTTATGCATCTGCCCGGTAAGGAACTTCTTTTGGAGACCGTGGAGGATTTTTATAAGGCTATTGAGGTTGAGGCAGACGCGCTTGAAGCCTTTTATAACGATATAAGAACCGGTGAGGATATGCTTACACAGTATCGTATAAAGGTTCATGCAATGAAGAGCTCTGCCAATCTAATCGGAGCAATCGTACTCGGAGGAATGGCTAAGGTACTTGAGAATGCCGCACGCGACGGCAACATAGAGCTAATAGACGCCTTACATGATATATTCCTTAAGGAATGGAGAGGTTATAAGGACAAATTAAAGGAATGTATTAATGTAGATGAAGAGATACAAAAAGAAGAAATAGAGGATTATTCTGTAATACTTGCATACTTGGAGATGCTTAGGGTTGCCATGGAGGAGCTTGACATAGATGCTATGGATGAAGCAATGGCGAAGCTGGAGAGTTTTAAATATTCAGAGGATGTGCAGTCTGTTATTGAACGTCTTAGCGTGTATGTAACTAATATGGACAGTGGACAGGCGGGGATTCTTATAGAACAGCTTATGGATAAAATACAAATAATATAGAAACGGAGATGGCAGAATGAAAAAAGTGCTTTTGGTAGGAGAACTTAATCAGACGGTCAGCAGTGTAAATAAGCATTTGTCAACAAAATTTCAGACACAGATATGTAAGGATACGCTTGATCTTGTAAAGGGCATGATTAAGGTGTTTGATCCGGATCTTGTGTTAATCTGTCTTGTGGGTATTGGCGAGTTGGATATAAATATTTTGGAGCTTTTCAAAGAAAAATATTCAAATCTTCCGGTGCTTATTATCGGTACAAAAGAGGAATGCAGATATTATCAGGAAAGTTACGAGGGTGAGCAGTTTGATTTTGCAATGAGGCCGATTACCTTGTCAGCTATTATGCAAAAGTGTTATAAGCTGCTTAGAATGGCTTATGATAAGACAGAGGCAGAAGCAGATGCCGTAAAATCTGCAGAGGACAGAAGACAGATTCTTGCAGTGGATGACAGCGGTATTTTACTTAGAAGTGTAAAAGCTATGCTTGATAAGCAATACGATGTGGCAGTTGCCATGTCGGGACCGCAGGCAATTAAGCAGGCAAAAAAGGCACTTCCGGATTTGATACTTTTAGATTATGAGATGCCCGAGTGGGATGGTAAGAGAACATTTGAAGAGATACAGAAGGATGAAGAACTCAAGGATATTCCGGTGGTATTTTTAACGGCAGTATCGGATAGGGCACATATCGAGGCGGTTTTGAAGCTGAAGCCGTCAGGATATCTGCTTAAACCAATAGAGCAGAATAAGCTTGTTGATACAATAGAGAAGGTATTGTCCGAAACTTTATAATTATTGCTTGAGGAAGTTGGAGGGTTAGTTTCATGGCAAAAGGAGATATAATCAAGAATAAGTTTTATACTTATACTGATGCGCATACGGGTGCGAAGGTTATACGACTTACAGAGCCGGATCATGTGAGCCATCATATGTATTTTTATAATAATATGATGACAAGCGACGGCAAAAAGCTTCTGTGTTGTATTGAGAATAACGGTGAACGTCAGCTTTATCTTATGGACACCACGACAGGTGATGCCGTTCAGATGACGGAGGGGCCCGGGATTGGTGATTACAGTGGTATGATTACTGCCGACGATAAGTATCTTATCTACAGACAGGGCGAGAAATTTTTGAAGCAGAATCTTGCCACGGGCGAGGAAGAGTGCTTTTATGAAACGGCAGAAGGCTGGTCTGCAGGCGGAGATTTGGGCCCGAGCAGTGATTACAAATACATGTCGATAGTTGAGACAAGGAAGGACACTACGGCAAAGCGCAAGGTTGGCAGTAACTGGGATGCTTTTGCAGAAAATTGCCTTGCAAAGCCTCTTTGCAGAATTGTGTATATCGACATGGAAAAAGGTACAAGTAAGGTAATTCATGAGGAGAGATGCTGGCTCGGACATACTCAGATAAGACCTGTTTACGGGGACAAGATTTTGTTCTGCCATGAAGGTCCGTACGATTTGATTGATGCGAGACTTTGGTGTATTAATATTGACGGCACAGGACTTACATGTCTTAGAGAACAGCCCTCAGACCTTATAATTACTCACGAAATCTGGATGCCCGATGGTGAGAGTATCGCTTATGTTTATAAGGAGACCACCGGTAAAAAAGAAGAGAATATCCGCATGATACCGATGAATACGATGCAGGAAGAAGTATTTATGAACTGTTCGCCATATGCACATTTTAATGTATCGCCCGACGGCAGATATATGGTAGGAGATTCGCAAGGGCATGATGTACCGATACATATGCTCGACCATACCAAAGAGAAAGACCGTTCCGGCGAGGTGAAGAATGATTTTATTTATATTGTGGATGTTGTCGCAAGAAAAGAAATCAAGCTTTGCTATCACGGAAGCTCATGGAGAGCAATATACGGTAATTCGCAGGATACACACCCGCATCCGTTCTTTACTAAAGACAGCAAAAATGTTATATTTACAAGTGATTTGGAAGGTAAACCGTGTTTATACATGGCAAAGCTTTGAAAAGCGGAGCAGCCGGTTTTGCCATCTGAAATAGTATATAGAAAAAGGAGACAGAATAATGTTATTTAAAGATATTGTAGCCAAAAACCGTTCTTACCGTCGTTTTGTTGAGGCGGAGAAAATCAGCACAGAGACATTGACAGAGCTTATCGAGCTTGCACGTCTTGTACCGTCAGGTGCCAATGCGCAGGCACTTAAATTTATGCTTGTTAATACCGAAGAGGACAACGCAAAAATGTTCCCTACAATCGGTTGGGCAGGTGCACTTCCGGATTGGGACGGTCCTGTAGAGGGCGAGCGTCCTGCTGCATATATAATTGTGCTTTGCGATTTGGCAATCGGTAAGAATAAGCAGACAGATGTCGGGATCGTTGCGCAGACAATTTTACTTGGTGCGGTAGAAAAGGGTCTCGGCGGTTGTATGCTCGGTAACATCAAGAGAACCGAGATTGCAGAGAAGTTTAATATCGATCCGGAGAAATACAGCATTGATCTTGTTATCGCACTTGGTAAGCCGAATGAGGATATAAGAATTGTAGATGTACCCGAAAGTGGTAAGACAACATATTATCGTGACGAGAATACAGTGCATTATGTGCCTAAGAGAAGTATTGATGAGCTTATTGTAAAATAAAAGGCAAGTTAAATAACGGTATAAAAACTGTTGAAATAATGGAGAAACAGAAATGGGTAAGATTGTAATTTTAGACGGAAAGACCGTATCAAAAGGAGACGTGGATTTATCCATGTTTTCAGAACTTGGCGAGCTCGTGGTGTATGATTTGACACCGCCGGAGCTTGTGGCAGAGAGAGTTCATGACGCGGAATATATTTTGTGCAATAAGGTTGTTCTTAATGAGAGCAATCTCAAAGACGCTGACAAACTTAAGTTTATCGGACTTTTTGCGACAGGCTATAACAACATAGACATTGCATATTGTGCAAAGAGGGGTATAGTGGTAGCCAATGCCGGAAGCTATTCTACGGAAGCGGTTGCACAGCATACATTTGCGCTTATACTTAATCATTACAGTAGCATAAGCAAGTACGAAAAATATGTGGCTGACGGAGAATGGATGAACAGCGATACCTTCACGGCGTTTGCATTTCCGCTTAACGAGCTTATGGGCAAGACCATCGGTATTGTGGGTTATGGTGCTATCGGTAAGGAAGTTGCAAGAATCGCAGAAGCATTCCGTATGAACATTATCACATATACGAGAAAATCGGGCAAAGAGCAACTTGAGAAACTTCTTCGTGAAGCCGACGTGGTAACGGTGCATTGCCCGCTTAACGAAGAGAGTGCAGGAATGTTTAACCGTGAGGCATTTGCCAAATGCAAGGATGGTGCATATTTTGTAAATACAGCACGAGGCGGTGTGGTTGTGGATGAAGACCTTGTGTGGGCGCTTGAGTGCGGCAAGCTTTCCGGTGCGGCTGTTGATGTACTTGCAAGCGAGCCCATGAGTAAGGATTGCAAGCTTTTTGGCGCAAAGAATATCACGTTTACACCGCATGTGGCATGGGCACCTATTGAGACGAGAGAGCGTCTCATGGAGATTGTTATGGAGAATATTCGCTCGTTTAATTCGGGTAAGCCGAAGAATAAGGTGAATTAATAAGAGATAACTACGAGGTTGCTACATTGACAGCAACCTCGTATAGTGTTATACTGAAGAAAATAACTGCGCAAGCAGATTGAGAAAGGAGAAAAATAAGATGACTGTTTATGGCGAGGTAATTGCAGTATAACTGAATAAGGGTACGAGCAGTAGTGAGGTTGGAACCTCTTTATTGTTGTGCCGTCTTAAGTAACCTTTCGTGAATACTATAACTTTCGGTTATAGCACACTCTGAGGGTGTGTTTTTTTTGTACCCTTTTTCAGTTGAATTTTAGGAAAGGAGATGTTTGTTTATGAAAGTATTTAATATTAAAAACACAGAAACAATGATAAATATTATGGAGGAAATAAAAAATGAATTTAGAAAACTATGGCTTTATGCCAAATATGATGCCGGAAGAAACTACAGGTATTCCGGCAAGAGTAACGGCTGTACATAAGGAGCGTTATGAACTTGTTTGTGAACATGGGGAAATTCATGCGCGTTTAAAAACTAAAGAATATTATGGTGGTTTTGAGGAGTTCCCAACGACAGGAGATTTTGTTTTAATTAATTATATAGAAAACGGTGATAGTCAAATTATCGCGACTTTACCGAGGAAAACTTTCTTTTCGCGAAAGGATCCGACTCCCGGTCGTGGGGAGCAGGCAGTAGCGGCAAATTTTGACTATGTATTCATTATGCAGTCATTTAATCATGATTTTAATGAGAAGCGTCTCGAAAGATATATGACATTGGCATGGCAATCGGGAGCTACGCCGATAATAGTGCTTACAAAAGCAGACCTTGTTGACGAATACGATGGATACATTAGTGCGGTTGAGAGGGTTGCGGCAGGTGTAGACGTACATGTGGTGAGTGCAAAAACAGGTGTCGGTTTAGATGTGTTGGAAGATTATTTGAAACCGCAGAAAACTATTGTGTTTTTGGGGTCTTCGGGTGTCGGTAAATCAAGCCTTGTAAATGCTCTTGCAGGTGAGGAGATTATGGCTGTTAACGGAATTCGTGAGGATGACAGCAAGGGTCGCCATACTACAACTCACAGACAACTTATAATGCTTAAATGCGGCACGATGATTATTGATACACCCGGCATGCGAGGGATCGGAATGTGGGATGTTTCGAGCGGACTATATGAGGCTTTTGCCGATGTTGAACAGTATTTGGGTAAGTGTAAGTTCAGTGATTGCAAGCATCTTAGCGAGCCGGGGTGCGCTATAAAAGCGGCGATTGCAAACGGAGAACTGTCGCAGGAACGTTTTGAGAGTTATTGTAATCTTAAAAAAGAAGCAAAATATTCTGACGATAAGAATGCATATCTTAGAGATAAACAGATGTGGCACAAAGAGGTTGCAAAGCATAGCAGGCGTTTGAAAGAAGATAAGAAGAAGTACGGCGGGAAATTTTAAGATTGTTTAAACCGTAAAATAAAAATACAAGAAGTTATATCATGCGAACACCTGATATAACTTCTTGTATTTTTTTATTTTACAGTAATATTAACGTTAATCTGCGTATAACTATCAGACTGCGGTCCGCTGGGTCTTGGAATCGCAAAATTCGGAGTCCCGTCCGGGTTCCAAAAGAAACGCATAATTGAAGTATTGCGGCCTGCGTCATAAAGCGGTTGGTACTTAGGCTGTGCAAGGTATCTTTCTTCCTGTCTTGCGTGGAAAGCGATTATATCGTTGCCGTACTCGTCAGTAGTAAAGCTGTTGTGTCCGGGACCGAACTGACCGTTTTCGCGGCATGACTGGAGTACGGGATAAGGAGTCTTTACCCAAACGTTAGGATCAAGTAAGTCAGCGTTTTCATCTGCCGTAAGCATTCCGAGACAATAGAGTGCATCGGTTCCGCTTGCCGAGTACACAAGGAAAATTCGACCGTTACGTTTTAAAATACTCGGACCTTCGCACACTTTAAAACCGTGTGTTTCCCAGTTGTATTCAGGTTCTGCGATTACCACGGTAGGACCGTCTATTGTCCAGGGATTACTCATTTTGGAGAGCAAAAGGCAGGAATTCTTGGGATGGTTCTGTGCCCATACAAGATACAGTTCGCCTTTATGCTCAAATACAGTATGGTCCAAAGAAAATCCTGTAAAAGCAGGAGAATTCGGGTCAGTCTTCCTTATTCTTCCGAGATCCTTCCATGTGCCGGTCATAGGGGCTGCATCGGCGCATTCAAGAGCGTGCGGACGGATGTCCCACGGTGTGTTGTCCGAGGTGGTAACAGTGTAATAGATATACCATTTGCCACGGATGAAATGAATCTCTGGTGCCCATATGTGGGGGCTTGCGCCGTTTGAAAGCGGTTCGCGTTCCAAAACCGTAATCTCTTCATATTTGCCGGAATTATCGGCAAGATTGTCAAGAGAAGTTGCCCTTCGAAGAATAATTTTTCTGTACTGATATTTACCTTCAAGGTTATGCGTAGGGTCAGTATGTGACGCTGTAAAATAGTAGTATCCGTCCGTGTGCTTGTAAATAAACGGGTCCGCATGGTTGTAAATAAGCGGATTGCAATAGCGATGCTCTATCGCATGTGCTAAAACTTCGGTATTTTCCGTGATTTCCTTATTTGCAAAAGTACCCCAGTCCATCTTAAAAAGGGCGGTTCCGCCATTGGTAAGCGGTACTTCAAGCTGGGTGGGAAGAATACTGCCTTTTGCAAGTGTCAGACTCATCTCAGAGAGTGGTGTTACCGGTTCCGGTGCGCCCCATTTTTTCTTAAGTTCTTCCAATATATCAAGAGAAATCTCAACAGGTTCATTGGCACCCAATTTCTTATCAACGCTTGAGATAGAAGGCGCTTTAATCAGACGTTCGTCATAGTATGTAATAAAATCCTTGGTCTTAAATTCCATAAACAAAGTTGCGTCCTTGCGGTCTTCTCCGAGAATTGTAAACGTACCGTCAGCATTTTTGCTGATGCGGGGATTGTCAAGCTGTCCTGAACCAACGGTCGGAAAGAAAACACCGTTGCCGCCGTTAAGTGCGAACCAGTATTCATTGTCATTTTTGTAGCTGTATTCTAAATGGAGGCTGTCCGATTCCGGAGTGTTCCAGTCCATAGTGTATGCTCGAAGGTAGGCTGTCTTTTTTGGCATTATAGTTGCTCCTTGTATTGGTAATATTTTTGTAATATATTATCTCAATGAATTGAAGGAATGTCAATTATTTAAGTTGCAAATAAGAAAATACTGGACAATTTGTAAATATCATGCTAGACTAACCTAAATGCATTGAACAGAAACAGTAAATATTCAAAGCCATAAGAGAAAAGTCGGTTGGTGCGAGACTTTGGAATTTAGAATATTGAACCAGTCTGGGAGCAGCAGAAGAGAAAGCTGATAGATTATCAGAAACTTCTGCCGGAGGTCACCGTTATCAGAGACATGTGAGTGATAGCTTGCAGTGAGTGCAGATAATATCTGAATTTAGGTGGTAACGCGGATTTTATTCGTCCTAAGTATTTGTATACTTAGGACTTTTTTTATGCATGAGCGATGAGATGCATCTCACATACAATTATTTTTGTGCGCGGAAAGGAGCAATAGAAATGAAGTTAAAAAATTTAGTGAGTTTGAGGTTTAAAGAAAGACCGGCGGATTGTGCAATCGACAGTCATGCATTGATGATACGTGGCGGATATATGAAATATGTCGGTAACGGGATATTCTCGGAGTTTCCTGTTTTACACAGAATTACTGCAAAGATAGAAAGTATCATAAGAGAAGAAATGAATGCGATTGACGGACAAGAGGTCCTGTTTCCTGTTATAATGCCGGCAGAACTTTGGCAGGAATCCGGACGATATGACAGCATCGGCAGTGAACTGGTGCGTTTTCAGGATAGAGGCAAGTCGAAACTTGTGCTTGGAATGACACATGAAGAGGCGGCGGTTCATTTGGTAAGGGAATATGGTCAATCATATCAGCAGTATCCTTTTATGATTTATCAGATTCAGAGAAAATTCAGAGATGAAGCAAGACCGAGAGCAGGTATGATTAGAGTTAGGGAATTTACGATGAAAGATGCGTACTCCTTTCATACGTCACAG
This sequence comes from Lachnospiraceae bacterium, assembly GCA_015057505.1. GTDB lineage: Bacteria > Bacillota > Clostridia > Lachnospirales > Lachnospiraceae > SIG300. The sequence continues at coordinate 135,989 of SVEG01000008.1, read as the reverse complement.
GAAGATTTAGAGCAATATTATCAGAAGTGTTATGATGCCTATAATCGAATTTTTAAACGTGTGGGAATTCCTGAGGTTGTAACAGTTGCATCCGATTCGGGAATGATGGGCGGTAACATATCGCACGAGTATATGCTTCTTAATGAGGTCGGGGAGGATTCCATAGTATTATGTACCGAGTGTGACTACAGAGCTAATATGGAGGCTGCTGAGAATATTGTAGAGAATGTTTCTGAAAACAAACTATCAGCACTTGAATGTATAGAAACACCCGGTTGTAAGACTATTGAAGATGTTTGTTGCTTCTTAAAAAGTGATGTGACTGCCTCATGTAAAGCTGTCGTATATCAGAAAAATGCTGATGATGCCTATGTGGTTGCATTTGTGCGTGGCGATTATGAAGTAAATGAAACAAAGCTCCGCAATCTGGTGGGCGGGGATATTCATCCTGCGGAAATCACGGAAGATTCTCCACTGGTGGCAGGCTATATAGGCCCGTACAATATTTCACGTCAAGTTAGTTATTATTGTGATTTGTCTTTAAAAGGAATTGACAGTCTTATAGCGGGAGCCAATAAAGAAGGTTTTCATTATAACGGACTTAACCTTGAAAGAGATATTGAAAATATAGAGTATGTAGATATTGCAAAAGTAAAAGAAAATAGTATATGTCCCTGTTGTGGAAAACCTACGCTTACAATTAAGCGAGGCATTGAGGTTGGTAATATATTTCAGCTGGGTACGAAGTATACAAAGAATATGAACATGCAATATGTTGATAAAGACGGATCTATGCATAATCCGATTATGGGATGTTACGGAATCGGAATCGGTCGTCTTGCGGCTTCAGTATGTGAGGCAAAGCATGATGAATATGGTCCGATATGGCCGATATCAATTGCTCCTTGGGAGGTGCATTTGTGCTGTATTCGCCCGGACGACGAAGAAACAAAACGTGTAGCGGATGATTTATATGAAAAACTTAAAAAGAACAATGTTGAAGTTATTTATGACGACAGAGACGAAGTAAGAGCAGGACAGATGTTTGCGGATGCAGATTTGTTAGGAGTTCCGATTCGTGTCGTTGTGAGTCCTAGAAATCTTAAGGAGAATAAGCTTGAAATATCTACAAGAGATAAGGCTGTAAATGAAGCAGTTGATGTTTCAGAAGGTTTGGATTACATTATAAAATTAAAAGAAAAGCTGTATGCAGATATTTAAGGTTTATCGTTTGATTTTTTTTCCATGCAGTGTTATACTATACCACAATGGAGTTAAAAGAGTTTGCGGAGCAAACTTTTTGGAAACGAAGTTTCCCGCAAGTTAAAAGAAAAGCAAAGAAAGAAGGAATTAACATGACAACAATAAATATAGTATCAGGTTTCCTCGGCGCAGGTAAGACGACCTTGATTAAGAAGCTTATTGATGAGGTTTTTAAGGGTGAAAAGCTTGTGCTTATAGAGAACGAATTTGGTGAAATCGGAATTGACGGCGGTTTTCTTAAGGATGCCGGAATCGAGATTACAGAGATGAATTCAGGTTGTATCTGCTGTTCTTTGGTTGGTGATTTCGGAACAGCACTTAAGGAAGTTTTAGAGCGTTTTTCACCGGACAGAATTCTTATCGAGCCGTCAGGTGTAGGTAAGCTTTCAGATGTTACAAAGGCTGTAACAGACATTGATGATGCAAATATCGAGCTTGCCAAATCAATTGTTGTTGCAGACGTAACCAAGTGCAAAATGTACATGAAGAATTTTGGTGAATTTTATAATAATCAGATTGAGCATGCAGACGTAATCGTGCTCAGCAGAACTCAGAATATTGCAGAGAATAAGCTCGAAGAGAGCGTTAAGCTTTTGCAGGAAAAGAATGCTGCGGCAACAATTATTACTACACCGTGGGACGAGCTTAAGGGCGAGCAGATTTTAAATGCTATGAGCGGTAAGAATTCTTTCGCAGAAGAGCTTCTCAGTGAAGTTCATGAGCATCATCACGAACATCACCATCACGAGCACCATGATCACGAGCATGACGAACATTGCGATTGCGGCTGCCATGACCACGACCATGAGCATCATCATGACCACGACCATCATCACCATGAGCATGATGAACATTGCGAATGCGGATGCCACGATCACGAACATCATCATGAGCACGAGCGTCATCACCACGAGCATGATGAGCATTGTGATTGCGGTTGCCACGACCATGAGCATCATCATGAGCACGAGCACCACCATCACGAGCATGATGAACACTGCGAATGCGGCTGTCACGACCATGACCATCACGGTCATCATCACCATCATCATGCAGATGAAGTGTTTACGAGCTGGGGCAAGGAGACACCTCACAAGTTTGACGGAGCAGTTCTTGAGGATATTCTTAAGAAGCTTGCTGAGACAGATGAATTCGGTACAATTTTAAGAGCAAAAGGTATCGTGCCGTCAACAGACGGAAAGTGGTTCTATTTTGACCTTGTTCCAGGCGAGTACGAGATAAGAGAAGGACAGGCTGATTACACTGGAAGACTTTGTGTAATCGGAGCTAACTTAAAGGAAGACGCTTTGGTTGAGTTGTTCCAACTTTAATTTTATGTATAATTGGGCTGTTTTGCTTTAGGCTGACAGCCTTTATCAAATGATAGAGGAGAAAAATTATGGGAATACCTGTATTTGTTATCGCGGGCTTTTTGGAGAGCGGTAAGACTTTATTTATGAATGATACACTTTCAGATCCCGGATTTTCCAACGGTAAGAAGACTTTACTTTTCCTTTGCGAGGAAGGCATCGAGGAGTATGACGAGGCAGAACTTGCAAAAGTTAATACAGTAATTGTGCCGGTTGAAGACGAGGAAGCTTTTACGGGTGAGTTTCTTGCGGAGTGCAATAAGAAATACAAGCCGGAGCGAGTAATTATCGAATATAACGGAATGTGGAGAATGGAGAAGCTTTATAACATGACGATGCCGAGAAAGTGGGAGGTTGTGCAGATTATCACAACAGTTTGTGCGGCTACATTTTCACTGTATCTTAACAATATGCGTTCACAGGTTATGGAGCAGTTCTCTGACGCGGATATGGTTATTTTCAATCGCTGTCTTCCGGATACACCCAAGGCATCTTACAGAAGAAGTGTTAAGGCTATTAACCCGAGATGTGAAGTATATTTTGAAAATGCTGACGGTTCACCGGTACAGCCGGATGAGAGTCTTCCGTACGAGCTTGATGCGGATGTTATCGAGATAGAAGATGAGGATTTCGGAATTTTCTATGTAGACATAATGGATGATGCAGAGAAGTACGACGGTAAGACTGTAGCTTTTACGGCACAGGTTTATAAGTCAGAGCAGCTTCCGAGTGGAGTGTTTGTACCGGGACGTTTTGCTATGACTTGTTGCGCGGACGATATTGCTTTTATTGGAATTCCGTGTCGCGGCGATGTAATCCTTGTTAATCGCCTTAAGAAAAAACAGTGGATCAAAATCGAAGCTGTGGTTAACTGCGAATTTGATCCACGTGAAAAACGTATGTTGCCTGTCTTTAGCGCTAAATCAGTTGAATCTTGTGAACAGCCTAAAGAAGAAATCGTATACTTTAATTAGTGTGGTGTTAATAATGCCTGCCGCCAAAACAGCGTGCCATATTTGTATGCCCGGAAGCAAAAAGCCGGCGGTTATGAAACCAAACTTTATAAGTGGTAGAAGTATGGTATAGAAGTTAGCCGTAAAACATACTTTTTTGGCGAGAGTGATTGTTCTAAGCAACGTTTTGAAACTGTTAGGAATAATTGTAACATCACAAAAATCATTCTCCGGACAATAGCTGCCGGGACCAAGAAAAACATTATAGTCGGACAATCTTTGGAGTGTAGAATCGGTCGGTTTGGAATCGATATATGCTACATAGGATGTCCGGCATTTTTTTTGCAGACGGCTTCTTGTGGCAACAAGTGAATCTGCTTCGTCGGGTGAGTTGTGAGAAACAACCTTCATAAATAATTTTTTCTTGGTTATATAATTGAGAAAGTCATTATATGAATTTTTAAGTGGTGCATTTAGAACAATATAGCCAATATAAGAATTGTTGAGTGCTATATAAATAAATGTGTCGTTTACACCTGATGTTGCTTCAATATCATCAAATTTCGGAAGTTTGTTGATTCCTGAAGTTGTAAAGAATTCCTTGCAACCTGCGTGGATTGTGTCTTTTTTGTATTTGGTTACAATGCCAAGTTCGGGATATTTTTCTGTATGTTCAACAGCAGACAGAAGAACTTCGGAATTGCATGCTTTAATCAGAATATTGCCTATGCCGGTATGGGCATAAGGAATCTCGGCTTGTGCAGCGTAACGGAGAAGGCTGTCTTTATTTATCTTGGATTTAGCAGGACAAACCGCAGTTATATTGTATTCGGAAGATTTGATAATTGCTGATTTAGCAACATAAAAAGCTTTTGTTTTGGCAATCTTTTTGAGATTGTCTGAAATAAGGACTCCCTTTTGTAAGGAATAAAGCTGTAATTTATCAAAGAACAGTGCAAACAAATTGTCTGTTGATTTACCTGAATTAGCTTTAAAAGCATGTATGTATTTGGTAAAGGTACTATTATCGTAGTGAGTTGTTACATTTAAGGTGACGGGTTCTTCTGATAGAAGGCGGTAACCGCTTGGAATATCGTCGCCCTGCAAAAATTCTGTAGGAGTCGTCCCCGGAGTTGTAAATACCGGCGAAAAAAGTGCACAAGAGTCAAGAAGTACACTATCTGCCGGAAGAATCTCGGAAGGATTGAGTATTATGGTGTCGCCGGGAGAGAGTTCCTTTTCGGGCAGGAGCCTTCGGATAAGCTTATTTATTTTCTGATTAAAGAACTTGCGAAGTAAAAAGAAAATTATTCCAAACACAACAGCCACTAAAATACATAAGAGTACATCTTTTATGTCAGAAATAATAAAAAGACATATTGTGCCTGCGCATATAAGCAACGGTTCTCTAAAAAATCGTAAGTTTTTCATAGGATATATCACCTCAAAATGTAAAATAAGGGGTCTCGCGGAAACTTCCGAGAGACCCCTTTAATAATTATTCGGTCTTACTAACGGGTTCCAATGGCTGTAATTTGTATTGAAGAATAATACGGTCATTGCTGTTAGATTTCTGGAATTCACCTGCGATACGCTTAAGAACGCGCTCGCCTGATTCATAGGATGTAGTCGGTAACATAAGTATGTATTGTGATACACTGTACCTTGAAAAGATATCACTTGAACGAAGCGAATTAAATATGCAGGATTTGAGCTTGTCCATCGCCTTTTTAAGATTGTTAAGCGGCGGTTGGTTGCCGGATGGAGTGGTAATAGTCATAAGGCATAAATAAATTGAATTTCCGGTTCTTTCTGCAGAACGCGCTTCAAGACGGTAAATATCCTTGAAGAATTCATATTCACAGTAAAAAGCACCTGTCTTTTTCTGCTGCTCACGAAGATTGTCCTTAATGGTGTTGAGGTCAGTTTCAATATCCTTGCTTGTCTTAACAATTTCTTTGTAAAGGGATTGCAGCTTCTCTGAAGGTGTAATACCAAACTTCTCAAAGAACAAATCCGTAGTGGTAGAGTATTGCTTAAGAGCAGCGTGCTGGTTATTGGAACGATATAAAGCATAAATCAACTGATAATGTAAATCTTCGTCAAATTGGTCAATGGTTATTGCCTGCCAGCATATATTGGCGATATCTTCAAATTCCTGCTTTTTGGTGAGCAACTCAATAGTATCTTTAACAAGCTTAAGATACATTGTATGGTAGTAAGCTGCAAGCGGAACTACCCATGTTTCATGGCTTGTTTTAGGAAGAAAATCACCTTTATATATGGAAATGGCTTTGCGGAATTTGGCAAGACGCAAATCATCATTATCAGTAATTGCGAGCCCTTCCTTGTAAAGCATCTCAAATTCATCTGCATCAACAATGCATGGAAGAGAATTGTTCCATGCATAGGTTCTGCGACTCTGAACGATAAAATTCATATCGTCAGCCTCAAGTGCTTTAAGAAGATTACGAACACGATGCATTAAAGTCTTAAGTGCACCGTTGGGATTGGTGCTGCCTTCATCCTCCCAAAGTAAATCTATTAAGTCATTTTGTGAAATCTCTTTTTTACGGAATGCAATTAAGTACTCCAGTATATTCCACATCTTTTTAGAATGATTGGCCTGATCGCTTATAATCTTGTCTCCGACGCGTATAGCAAATTCACCAAGCATATTAACGTAAACAACCTGTTCGCTCATAGTAGTCCTCGATTCGTTAAAAAAGTTATAATTATCTACTTGTTATTGTAATGAATTTTTTAGTTAATGTCCAGTTGTTTTTGAATAAAATGTAACTTAAAAGTAATTTTTGCAAGTGAAAAGAAAAAGTTTCAAAAGGAAAGTTTTATTATTATACGTCATATACTGTATCAAAAAAATATGCGAGGATTTATGAGCAAAAATACGGTTAAAATGTTACAGCAGGGAGGAAGTGAATCGAGAGGAAGTTTGCAGGTAGTTGTTTTGTCGGAAAATAACAGGCCTGTCGAGAATGCGAGAGTACAGATTTCATATACGGGAGAGCCGAGTAATGTACTTGAAGAGTTGGTTACTAATTCATCGGGAAGAACAGAGCCGATAAATCTTCTTACACCTCCGCTTGAGTATAGTTTGAATCCGGGGATTGAACAGCCGTATTCGGAATATACTTTAAGGATTACCGCAGAAGACTTTGCACCGCTTGAGATTGTCGGTACCGAGATTCTTCCTAATACACGTTCTGTACAGAATGCAAATCTTGTTTCGTCGGCAATATCTCAGGGAAGCGACATAGTGATATTGCCGAATACTTTATATGGTAATTATCCGGCTAAAATAGCAGAGCCTGAAATAAAACCGCTTGGAGAGAGCGGGGAAATCGTACTTAGCAGGGTTGTGGTGCCGGAGACAGTAATTGTACATGACGGTTCGCCGAATGACACAACGGCAACCAATTATTATGTGCCGTATCGTGATTATATAAAAAATGTGGCTTCCTGTGAGGTATATGCAACATGGCCGGAGTCAACTCTTGTAGCAAACATTCTTGCAATAATGTCATTTACACTTAATAGGGTGTATACGGAGTGGTATCGTAACAGAGGCTTTGATTTCACGATTACTTCTTCAACGGCGTATGATCATAAATGGATATACGGACAGACAATTTTTGAGAACATATCACTTCTTGTAGATGAAATATTCGACCAGTATCTTTCAAGACCGGATGTAAAACAGCCTATCCTTACACAGTATTGTGACGGAAGAAAGGTAACATGCCCGAACTGGATGACACAATGGGGCTCAAAAAGTCTGGGAGACCAGGGATATAGTCCGATAGAAATTCTGAGACATTTTTATGGGGAGTCCATATACATCAATACAGCAGAACAGATAGCGGGAATTCCGTCTTCCTGGCCGGGATATAATCTTGATATAGGGGTGACAGGTGACAAGGTTCGCCAACTTCAGGAGCAGCTTGACAGGATAGCCGAGGTGTACACAGCTATTCCAAGGATTGCTGCAGACGGAGTTTTTGGAGAAAATACGCAGGCAGCGGTAAGAGAATTTCAGTCTATTTTCGGATTGCCGCAGACGGGAATTGTGGACTTTAGGACATGGTATAAGATTTCGCAGTTATATGTAGGAGTTACAAGAATTGCTGAATTAACTTAAAACTATGGTGTTTTTTTAGGGAATGTGGTAAAATATTTATTGTATTTTCAGTAAGTTAATTATTTTTGGCAGGGGAGTTTCTGCTTTAACGATGGAGGCAGTTATGAAAAACGAAGGATTAATAAAAAAATTTTGGAGAGTGATATATCCGCCGCTTTTATTTCTTACAATCAGTATTATTATTGAATTTGTAGTTATGCTCGGATATATGATTTTGCTTGCGGCAGATAATCCTGCAATGGCGGGCAATGTGAATTTTCTTGTCAATACGACTACAGAATGGATTATGAGTCATGCAGTTATGTTAACCGTAATTGCAGGTGTTGTTGCCCTGCCGATTTTTATATTGCTTATGTTTGGAGACAGGAGACGAAGCATACGCGAGGAAAAACATGCAGAATATACTAAAGTTGAGCCTTGGAAGTTTCTTTTTATTGCGGTTATGGGAGTTTTTGCATGTATTGGTATGAATCTTTTTATAAGTATAACGGGAATTATTAACTGGGGCGGTGGATTTGAAGATACGGCAGAGGCTATTTACGGCGGAGGAATGTTTTGGACCGTGATTGGTGTAGTGTTCGTAATACCTGTTGTAGAGGAGCTTATGTTCAGGGGACTTATATATAACAGGATGAAGTATTATGCGGGAGTTGTCCCGGCAATTCTTGTTTCTGCGGTTTATTTTGCAATATATCACATGAATGTTCCACAGGGTATATATGCTTTTGTGCTTGGTGTACTTATGGCTTGGGTTTATTACCGTTATAAGACTATTTTGGCTCCGGTTGTTTTTCATGTTTCGGCTAATGCGATTTCAGTGGTATTGACATATTCGGAGACTTTTAACAAGCTTACGGATGTGCAGTATATTATTATGTGTATTGTGGGACTTGTTGTGGCAGCTGCTATGTTTGTTACTATTGCAAAGACGGTAAAAGTATCCGTGGTCGAAGAAAAGTATGACACAATCATTATCGGTGCGGGTTTTGCGGGTGCTGTTGTGGCAAGGGAGCTCGCAGAATACGGCAATGAAAAGGTGCTTATTCTGGAGAAAAGAGCTCATATAGGCGGTAACTGCTATGATTCATATGACGGACACGGTGTATTGATTCATAATTACGGTCCACATATTTTCCATACGAATTCCAAGAGAGTGTATGATTATCTTTCAAAATATACCACATGGTATAATTATTCGCATGAGGTTGGTGCCAATATAGGTGGCAGAATTGTGCCGGTTCCGTTTAATATTAATACTCTTTATGAGGTCTTTCCTGAAGATGAAGCTAAGATACTTGAAGCAAAGCTTCTTGAAAAGTACGGAGATGGTAAGAGAGTTCCGATTCTTGAACTTATGCAAAGCGAAGACGAATCGGTTAAGAAGGTTGGACAGTTTGTTTACGAGAATATCTTTCTTAAATATACAATGAAGCAATGGGGACAGCGTCCCGAAGAAGTGGATCCTTCCGTAACTGCCAGAGTCCCGGTTGTTTTATCAAGAGATAACAGATATTTTCAGGATGTATATCAGGGAATGCCGGAGTATGGTTTCACACCACTTTTTGAGAAACTTCTCAAGCATGACAATATAAAGATTCGACTTAACGCAGATGCCAAAACGGCAATAGAGCTTAAGGACGAAAAGATATATTTTAACGACAAGCCATTTGACGGGAAGGTTATTTTTACAGGACCTGTTGATGAATTTTTTGATTGCAGATTCGGAAGACTTCCATACCGTTCGCTTAATTTTGAATGGGGATATTTTGAACAGGACAGCTTCCAGCAAAATGCCGTAATCAATTATACAGTATCGGAGGATTATACAAGAATCACTGAGTTTAAGAAGCTTACGGGACAGAAGGTTGCGGGAACTACGGTGATGAGAGAGTATTCCGTGCCTTATGAAAACAGCTCGACACAGATACCGTATTATGCCATAATGAACGATGAGAATAATGCACTTTATTCGAAGTATAAGAATTTGCTTGAGAATTATCCGAACTTCTATCTGCTTGGAAGACTTGCAGAATATAAATATTATAATATTGACGGAATTGTTGATAAAGCACTCGAACTTGCAGATAGCCTGCTCGGTCGTGTGAAGTAAGGAGGCACTTATGAAGCTATTATCTGTTGCTATACCGAGCTATAATTCGGAAGCATATGTAGAGAAATGTGTTGAGAGTCTTTTGCCCGGTGGGGATAGGTTAGAGATAATTATTGTTAATGATGGTTCAAAAGATCGTACACGGGAGATAGGTGAGGAACTTGTAAAGAAGTATCCCGGAATCGTTAAGCTTGTTAACAAGGAAAACGGCGGACACGGAGATGCAGTCAATTTCGGACTCGCCAATGCGGAAGGTTTGTATTTTAAAGTCGTTGACAGTGACGATAAAGTTGATAAAGATTCGCTTCTTGAAGTGCTTAGGGTACTGGAAGAGCATTCGACACCTGATACTATGCTTGATATGGTTATTGCCAACTATGTGTATGACAAGGATGGTGCAAAACACAAAAAGGTTATGAAGTATACGGGTATGATTCCGCAGAATAAAGTTATAGGCTGGGAGGATGTAAGATATGTCATAAAAGGTCATTATCTTCTCATGCATTCTCTTATTTATCGTACAGAGGTGCTTAGAGAGAGCGGATTGCAGCTTCCGAAGCATACCTTTTATGTAGATAATATTTTTGCATATCAGCCGTTTCCGTACGTTAAAAAGATGTATTATATCAATACCAACCTATATTGGTACTATATCGGACGAGAGGATCAGTCTGTAAACGAAAAAGTGATGATTTCGCGAATTGACCAACAGCTTAGGGTTAACAGGATTATGCTTGAACAGTATGATTTGCTTGATGAAAAGATTATTTCTGCGAAAAAGCTTAGAAAATACATGTATAACTATTTAGAGATTATTACGATTATTTCGTCAGTTTTGGCACTTAAGTCCGGAACGGAAGAGAATCTTGAGAAGAAGCGTCTTCTTTGGGAAGATATTAAGAAAAAGGATGAGCGATTATACAAGAAACTCAGACACGGAATTATGGGAACAGTAATGAATCTTCCGGGTAAGGCAGGAAGAAAATTCGGAGTGTTCTGTTATGGAATAACGCAGAAGATTTTTGGATTTAATTAAATAGCAAAAAATAAAGAGGAGTTTAATACTCCTCTTTATTAAATGTCGAAATTAAATATGAATGATCTAATTTGTATACAAGTCCGTAAATCAAATAGTTAAGTGCAAGAGCTCCGAATACGTCCATGCAAGAGTGTTGCTTTAAGAACACTGTTGCGAGACAGATACTTACCATGAGTACAAATGAAGAAATTTGAATCCATCTGTACTTGCGGAGTTTTTCACTCTTTGCAACACCTATGTGTATTACGACTGAGTTATATACATGCAAACTTGGAAATACGTTGGTACATGTATCACCTGCATATAAGGTGCGAACCAAATCAGTAAAGATATTGTCGCGAGGGAAGAAGGCAGGACGTAAATTCTGACCGTTGGGCCATACCGTCGATATGATTAAGAAAATGGTCATACCAATGAAAAGGTTGGCACATAAGTAGTAGTAGTCCCTTTTTGATGTAAAGAGAAAATACAATACCACAACAGCAATATAGGCAAACCATAAAAGGTATGGAACGATGAAATATTCGCAGAACGGAATATAATCGTCAAGCCATATTTTTATCGGAGTGTAGTGAGTTACATGTTCTTCAAGTAAAAGAAACCATGGAAAGTATATGAAGACATACAAAAGCAAAGTAGCGTGTTTATACTTTTTAAGTAAATCAATAAATTTTTTCATTTTTCGCCTCTATATAATTATATTAATAAATTCGTCATCAGAACATATTGATGTAGTAAGTTCTGAAACAAGTCCCCAACCCTCACCGTCAGTGTGCATATAGTTTCCTTTGCTTGTTTTAACGGTGCATGCTTTACATTGAAAAGTGGTAACACCCTTGCGTCCTACATGCTTTGTGAACATTGAAGCAATAAGATTGAGGGCAAAACCAAGTCTTGTTGTGCTGTGGAAAACAGTCACGGCAAGCAGGCTGTCCGAAGGATTGGCATGTGGTGCAAAAGGGAAACCGCCGCCTTCGTATTTAAGTATATGAATTGAAGCAAAATAAAACTTTTTTTGTTGTAAAGCAAGCTCGCCATCAATGTATATTTCAGCAGATGTCTGTGGTTTTTTAAATACATTTATAACTCCAAAAAAAGCATACACTAATTTGCCGAGACCAATTTTATTTAATACTTTCTTAAGTTTTGATGTCATTACACGATGCGTGATTGAAGCATCATAACCAATACCGCAACTTACCGCAAATCTGCGAGATATATCACCGGTCGACATAATCCCGCTTTCAAGCTGAATGGTTTTCGTTGAATTAAGGATGTTTTTAAGTGCTGCCGGAGGTTTTGTGGGAAGTTTGAGACCGCGTGCAAAATCGTTACCGGAGCCGGTGGGAATATATCCTATAGTAACATATTTATGATTGCGTATACCGTTATAGGCCTCGTTAACAGTGCCGTCACCACCGAGAATCACAAGCTTTATGTGATTGTCGGAAGATGCTCTGCACGTAATATCCTCTGCAATCTTAATGGCGTGACCGATATAATCAGTAAAAAAGCTTGTATATTCAATATTATTGTTTTTTAAAGTTTGCTCAAGTTCGTTCCAGATGTTAAGTGCTTTGCCGGAACGTGAATGAGGATTCACAATAAAGTAAAACATGAATATCGGCCTCCTTTGTGCTTTTTAAGCCACACTCCATAGTAGTATACCACATTGTAAAGAAAAGTACAATATTTTTAAATGGTTGCATTTATAAGGGCATTTTGATATAATCAATATATATGTGTTAGTATCGGGGGACACTACGTGAGAATCGAAGAAATTGAAATAGGAAGTCAGGTTACCTTGGAAGTATGCAGAGGTGACCATAAGATGGAGTTTAAGACAGAAGTTGTAAGAACTATAGAGGGTTGTGTCCTTACGGATACTGTAACCCATAATAATCATGTTCTTAAGTTTGATACACAGCAGGTTAAGGTTAATCTTATCGCTATTGATGAAGGCGGCGGTAAGTTATATATTTGGGAGAATTGTATAATTCGTAATATTGTTAACGGTGGACGTAAGTATCATATGATTGCGTCACCTCTTGATGTGAAAGCAACGAATCGAAGAGAATATTTTCGTGTATATGCAGGGCTTCCGGGCAAAGCAAGATTCGGTAATAAGCAGGAAGTATATGAGGTGGTTGTTAAGGATATAAGTCAGAAGGGATTTGCGCTTATATATCACCAAGAGATTGAATACGATAAGAATCCACTTGTAGTTTTACTTGTTAATGAATCAGAGCTTAGCATTAATATTATGGGAAGAATTGTACGTAGGGTAGAGATAGATGATACCCACTATCTGTATGGTTGCAGGTTCGAAGAGGAGAACCCTGCAATTCAGAAATTTGTGTCTGATAGGCAACGTGAAGAGCTTAAAAGAACAAGAGGTACTGACAATACCAAGAAGCCTCTTAGAAAGTAAAAATGTCAAGTTTTCTTAAATAAAATATTTTTGAAAAAAGTGGTTGACATTTTTGCATTTTGATATTATACTTGTCAAAGTAAGTTTGCAGAAGACATTTGTTGATGGCAATCAAGGGGTCTTAGCTCAGCTGGGAGAGCATCTGCCTTACAAGCAGAGGGTCACAGGTTCGAGCCCTGTAGGCCCCATTTAAATGAATATGGCGGAATAGCTCAGTTGGCTAGAGCACACGGTTCATACCCGTGGTGTCGTGGGTTCAAATCCCTCTTCCGCTACTAATTATAACCGTAGTTTTGATACGAATGTATCGGGATTACGGTTTTTTGTTTTGTACTGAAAAATATTAAAATTTTTTGTAACATAATTAAGAATGGTACGTCTAATCAATGAAAGCGAAAGGAGGTGCGATTTAGTAGCATGGATTATGAAAAACTGTATAGTGCTTATTATATGCAGGTGTATTCTTACATAATGGTTCTGGCAAAGAATAAGGACATGGCAGAAGAAATAACGCAAAATACTTTTTATAAGGCGATGACTTCTAAGTCCCGGTTTAAAGAAAAATCTAATGAACTGACGTGGCTTTGTTCGATTGCTAAAAATCTTTTTTATGATGAAGTCAGAAAAAAACAGCGTATTGCAGATATGCCACCGAATGACGAGCTTTTGGCGGAAGATGATGTTGAAAGTACTATTGTCGATTCGGATGCGGCATATAGGATACATTTAATCCTTCATAAGCTTGAGGAACCGTATAAAGAGGTTTTTCAGCTTAGAGTGTTCGGGGAACTGTCGTTTAGCCAGATTGCTTCGATATTTGATAAAACAGAAAGTTGGGCCCGTGTTACTTATCACCGTGCCCGCCTAAAAATTCAGGAAAGGATGGATGATTATGAATAAACAGTGTGAAATAGTACAGGATTTGCTTCCGTTATATGTAGATAATGTATGCAGTCAGTCAAGCGCGCAGCTGGTGGAAGAACATTTGCCGGAATGTGCGGAATGTACGGAAGTATATAATAATTTGAAAAAGGATGTTTGTGAAAATTCCCTGAAAGAAGAAGCAGAGAATGTTATAAAACATCATGTAAAATCCCAAAAAAAGAAAACTCTTAAGGTGGGTATATGTATTGCCGGTGTTTTGTGTATACCGCTTGTAGTCTGTCTGATTGTTAATCTTGCAGTAGGTCATGCGCTTGATTGGTTTTTCATTGTATTAACCTCGTTAATGGTATGTGCTTCGCTTGTGGTTGTTCCGCTTGTGGCAGAAAAACATGCGGCTATATATACAATGTTTTGTTTTACGGTCAGTCTTATATTGCTTTTAATGACCTGCGCCATTTATTCAAATGGCGATTGGTTCTATGTTGTAACATCATCGGTATTGTTTGGTCTCTCGATAATTTTCATACCGTATATTGCATATAAAACTCCATTGAATGCATTTTGGAAGCGCAATAAAGGCTTGTTTATTTTGGGGACGACCACAATTCTTTTGTTTGTTATGATGTTTTGCATCGGTATTTTTGTTGAAAGTGACGAATATTGGAGAATAGCATCACCTATAACATTATTTTTTGTGGGCGTTGTGTGGTTAGTATTTCTTGTTTGCAGATATCTTAAGGTGAGTAAATGTATTCGTGCCGGATTTGCAAGTATCATTAGTGGCGCAGTTTTATTTTCTGCCAATAATGTAATTAACTATTTTATCGGAGATTATTATCCGTGGCCAAAGCTTAATTTAACTATATGGAACATTGATACTGTAGACGGCAATACTAAGTGGCTTATGCTTATTGCAGGAGTAGCAGTAGGTATGGTGCTTATTCTAATCGGTATTATGCGAAAAGGTAAAAAGAATAATAAGTAATAATAAAGATATACGAAAAGACACAGGAACGAGCGGATATATAATCTTCTCGTTCTTGTGTCTTTTTCAATAATATCTTGTTGTAAATAAATGAAAACCTAACATTATTAAATGTTGTTTATAATATCCAACAACTGACTGATATTCTTTTTGCCAAAGAAAACTTTATCATCATTAATTACGAAGCAAGGTACACTCATTACGTTGTAACGCTTTTTCAGTTCTTCAAAATGATTTATGTCATAGACTTCGGCAGTTATATTAGGGCTCTCTGCGGCAATGCGCTGTGCGGCAACCACCAAATCGGGACACATGTTGCAGGAGAGTGTCACCACTATTTTTATGTCAATCGATTTGTTAATGGCAGAGATATCCTTGCGAATATCATTGTCTATGGCTTGACCCGGACCTGCGGCATTGAAAAGTCCAAGTACAAAAGAGGTAAACTCATGGCCTCCGGGAACTCCGTGAAAGGCTAGTCCTGTCTCAGTGCCATCATCTGTGCAGATTCTGACACAGGGAGCGATATCTGAAGAAGAACTTCTGTCAGCGACATTAACTGTCAGTTTATCGGTAAGTGATGCAAGTGTGTTCATATAATGCTCTAATTCATTTGAAATGGGGCGATTGTCCAAGTAGAGCATAAGCGTAAGCGGACGAGCCATTCGCTTGAAGACGGCATCTAATTGAGATTTCATCTCGGCTGTAAACAGTTCACCGGAGTCATCAGTGCTTTCTGACGGTGTTCCGGCGTGTGATATTGTCATGTTGTTTTGGGAAGTATCGCCAAATGAATCCTGCTTTACAGGGGTTGGAGCTTTGGGTTGCAATCCGGTTTTCTGTTGCATGGCAGCAACGTATTTTTCAAGCTCGGTAGCGGCTAAGGCACCGTCACCTGTGGCGGTAACCACCTGTCTTAAGGGCTTAATACATACATCGCCTGCGGCGTACAGGCCGTTTATATTGGTTTTTTGTGATGCATCGGTAATAATATAACCATGTTCGTTTAAATGGGCAATATTTTTTACGAGTTTAGTTTCGGGAGCATACCCGACAAATACGAAGACACCGAAGGTTTCATCATCTTTTGCGCGGAATTCCGTTACCTCATTGGTAGCGGTATTTTTGTATTTGATATAATTCAGACCGTTCTCGCCGGACACTTCCTCAATTACCGTATTTGTGAGAATGCTGATTTTGGGATGATTTCTGGCTTCGTCTGCGACGGAAGCGGCACATGTAAAATCTTCACCACGGATGAGAATGGTTACATGGCGGGCAAACTTAGTTAAAAATACGCTTTCTTCTGCGGCAGCATATCCGCCACCTACTACATACACATCTTTTCCGGTAAAAAATTCTCCGTCACAGGTTGCACAATATGCAACACCACGCCCCTTGTGTTCTTCTTCACCGGTAAATCCTACTGTACGGGGATGCGCACCGGTAGCCAATAGAATTCCAAAGCATTTGAAGGTTCCGCGGCTTGTATGGACAGTTTTTATATCTCCTGTAAGCTCAAGATTTTCTGCTTCAGCCAGTAAAAATTCGGCGCCAAAGCTTTCTGCCTGACGATGCATGGTGTCGGTAAGTGCCTTACCGCTTACCTTTCCGATGCCGGGATAGTTAACAACTTCGTGAGTAATAGTAATCTGACCGCCAAACTGTTCTTTTTCGAGGACCAGCACACGATATCTTGCACGCGCCAGATAAATGGCGGCAGTAAGTCCCGCAGGACCACCGCCGACCACAATGACGTCATATAGATTATCGTTGCCGGGAATATCAGGGGCACCCATTATAATTGACCGACAAGGTCGAGACTGGGTTTAAGTGTTTCTGCACCGGGCTTCCAGTTGGCAGGGCACACCTGGTCACCATGAGCGTGAACGAACTGGCATGCCTGAACTTTACGGAAAAGTTCTTCTGCGTTACGACCTACGTTGCCGGCAGTTACTTCATAACCGACAATTTTGCCGTCAGGATTGATGATAAAAGTGCCTCGTTCCGCAAGACCATCGGACTCAATGAGCACTTCAAAATCTTTTGAAATTGTGTGTGTAGGGTCAGCAAGCATGGGATAGTTGATTTTTTTGATACGTTCGGAAGCGTCATGCCATGCCTTGTGTACAAAATGGGTGTCCGTAGATACAGCATAGATTTCGCAGCCTACAGAACGGAATTCCTCGTATTTGTTTGCAAGGTCTTCAAGCTCAGTGGGGCAAACAAAAGTGAAGTCAGCGGGATAGAAGAAGAAAACATTCCATTTACCGAGAATATCCTCTTTGGTTACGATTTTGAAATCATTTTCGTGAAATGCGTAGGCTCTGAAATCTGAGATTTCCTTGTTAATCATTGACATAATAGTTACTCCTTTTTCTTTTATTTGCAGGATGATTTTTATTAAGCATAATCCTGTCTTTACATAAAGTGTGTCCTTAAGCAGCTAAAAATACTCATGATTTATTAAAGAGCACATATTTGTAAATTTATGAGGACATACTAAAAGAAAATGTGAATATTTGTAAAATTCGATTTTTAAGAAAATAAAAAGATTTTTGCAATGGGAGTTTACTTATGGAAAATAATCAAAAAAATTACATGGCAGGTTTTGTGCCATATGGCCTTGCGGCTTTTCTGGTAGGCATTGTGGGAGGCTTTTCTACCGTGCTCGGTCCGGCTTTTGTAAAGGATATCGGTATCGCCTACAACAACACAACATGGACGGCACTTGCAACGGCGATTTCCACTGCGGCATGTGCACCGATTCTGGGTAAGCTCGGAGATGTGATAGGGCGAAGGAATACACTGCTTCTTGGGATTGCCGTTTTTACGGTTGGAAACATACTTGTGGCAATTGCACCGAACTTGATTTTTATGCTGGTTGCCCGTTTTGTTGTAGGAGTCGGAACTGCAGCAATAGCACCGGTAGTAATATCCTATATAGTTACTGAATTTCCGCCTACGACAATGGCGAAGGGGTTTTCGCTTTATATGCTGATTTCAAGCGGAGCGGTTATATTCGGACCGACTCTCGGCGGACTGATTATTCAGGCATCGAATTGGCGAATAATGATATGGGTGTGTGTTGCGATATGTGTTGCGGTTTTTATTGCTTGTTTGCTTATCAGAGAAAAGAGTAGCTTTAAAAGAAAGTCTCTTACAGGCTTTGACGGTATAGGTGCCGTCTTTGTATTGGTATTTTTTAGCCTGGTGTTGTGTGTTCCGTCTTTTGGTCAGAACTTTGGCTGGAATTCAAGTGCTTTTCTAAGTGTGACGATTGCGGCAATCCTTACGCTGACAGGACTTGTTTTTGTGGAAAAAAGGGCATCAAACCCTATTTTGCAGGGTAGCTTTATGAAGAGAAAGGAATTTGTACTGACTGTAATTGCACTTTTTCTTACGCAAGGACTGATGCAGGCAAACATGACCAATACGATTGTTTTCGTCAATTACACGCAGCCGGATAATACGCTTATTTCAAGCTACGCTATTTCTGTGATGTATATAGGTATGTCGCTCGGAGCAATTATTCTCGGACCGCTTGCGGACAAGTATGAGCCTAAAACAGTCCTTACAGGTTCTTTGATACTTACGGGAATCGGTTGTGCGTTAATGCTTCTTTTTACGGAAAATTCGTCTGTGCTTCTTTTGGCAGGTTCGCTGGGTATTCTGGGCTTTGGGCTTGGCGGAAACGGAACAATATTTATGAAGGTTGCACTATCAGGTATACCGGCAGGAGCAGCGGGGGCAGGCACGGGAATCTACGGCTTGTTCAGAGACATTTCGGCGCCGTTTGGCGTTGCTGTTTTTGTACCGATGTTTACAAATAGTATTACTGCGCGTATTGCCGAAGAAAGTGTGGCAAAAAACGGCGAGGCTTACGCGGGAGCGACAGCGGCGGTAAGTGCAGTGAAGATGCTAAGCGTGGTGGAAATACTTTGCGTAGTCGTCGGAATTGTTGTCGTTCTTATGCTTCCGAAGATTCACAAAAAACATGAAAGTATATAGTAAAAAGGAGTTTGATTATGAGGTTAAAAGATAAAGTTGTAATAGTTACTGCCTCTACAAGAGGAATCGGTCTTGCGATAGTCAAGGCTTGTGCAAAAGAGGGTGCAATTGTATATATGGCGGCGAGAAATAGAGAGGTCGCCGAGAAAGAAGCAGAGAAGCTTAATGCCGAAGGAGGCAGGGTGAAATATGTGTACAATGATGCCTCTGTTAAGGAATCTTTTGCAAGTATGGCAGATGAGGTTGTAAAGAATGAGGGACACATTGATGTGCTTGTAAATAATTTCGGTACATCAAATCCCGGAAAAGATTTGGATTTTGCACATACTGACGTTGATGTTTTTCTTGATACGGTTAATATCAATTTGCGAAGTGTCTTTATGGGCAGTCAGGCAGTCATAAAGTATATGTCAGACAACGGCGGCAGTATTATTAATATATCGTCGATAGGCGGACTTGTGCCTGATATTTCGCAGATTGCATACGGGACAAGCAAAGCGGCGATTAATTATCTTACCAAGCTGATTGCAGTACATGAAGCAGGTCATAAAATACGCTGTAATGCAGTTTTGCCGGGAATGACAGCGACTGATGCGGTTGAAAAAAATCTAACCGAGGATTTCAAAAAATTGTTCCTTCGTCATATTCCGCTTAAAAGGATGGGGCTTCCTGAGGAAATTGCTTCAGCGGTTGTATATTTTGCGAGTGATGAATCGGCATATACGACGGGGCAGATTACGACCGTATCGGGTGGTTTTGGGCTTGCAACACCGGTGTACGGAGACTTGGCTGATAAATCAAGTCGGAGATAAAATCTTTTGACAGAGCCGGATATCAAGACTATAATAACTAGAGAAGATTTACATTTGAGAAAAGGAGACGGCATAATGAGAATAGGAATGGGCTACGATGTTCACAGACTTGTAGAAGGACGAAAAATGATACTCGGAGGAGTGGAGATACCTTTTGAAAAGGGGCTTCTCGGACACTCGGATGCGGATGTTCTGACCCATGCCATTATGGATTCTCTTTTGGGTGCGGCGGCACTTGGTGATATCGGCAAGCATTTTCCGGATACTGATCCTGCTTACAAGGGAATTTCCAGTATAAAGCTTCTCGAGCACGTCGGCAGACTTTTGGAGGAGAATTTGTACCTTATCGGCAACATTGATGCGACGATTATTGCACAGCGTCCGAAGGTGGGACCTTACCGCGAAGAGATGCGAGAGAATATTGCGAAGGCTCTTAAAATTCCGGCAGACAAGGTGAGTATCAAGGCAACGACGGAGGAAGGTCTCGGCTTTACAGGAAGAGAAGAAGGAATCGCGGCACAGTCGATTGCACTTCTTGAGACCGTTGATAATTACCGTTACGGAAGTTTGGATGACGGAGCATGCGGAGCGCAGTGCGGCGGATGCTGTGGGAAGCGGGAATAGCACTAAGGATAGAGATGTAGTATGAAAGGACGAGCGAACATGTCAGAAGAAAAAAGATGGCAGTTTGAACTTGAAGAATATATACGACAGGGTGAGCCCGAAAAGATTGAGAAAAGTGAAGCATGGCAGACGGCTATCGGATTACAGGCGGTAGACGGTTTAAAGACATCGGCATATTTGCTTGATACTGCGAAGAAGCATATTGAGGGCGAAATAGGTATTGATGAAGCTCAGAAAAGAATCCAGAGTTATTATGAGGAGCGTAGTGACCGTGCGGATTCAGAAGAGGAAACCAGAGAAGCAGATATTGTATCTGCAAGAATAGCGAAGCTTCTTGGCGAGAAGACATTTCAGTTTTCACCGGCAGAATGGTTATCAATTCATCGTCGCCTTTTTGAAGGTGTATTCGAACATGCCGGACAGATTAGAACATATAACATAACCAAGAAAGAATGGGTATTGAAGGGCGAAACAGTTATTTATTCGTCATGTAATAGTATCAAAGAAACCCTGGATTATGATTTTAATATAGAAAAGCAGTTCTCTTACGAGGGCTTGTCATTAGCAGAAGCCGTAAAGCATCTTGCAAAATTTACTTCAGGCATTTGGCAGATTCATCCGTTTTGCGAGGGAAATACAAGAGCGACCGCAGTTTTTATGATTAAGTACATGAAATCCTTTGGTTTTGATGTTAATAATGATGCGTTTGAGAAACATTCTTGGTATTTCAGAAATGCTTTAGTCAGGGCCAATTATAATAATTTGAAAAATGGTGTGCATGCCACGATAAAGTTCTTGGAGATGTTTTTTAGTAACTTGCTTATGGGAACGGATTATGAGCTTAAGAACAGATATATGCATGTGGATTATGTGGGGGAAGATGATAATGAAAAATCCCAAAGTGTCAAATTTGATGATTTAAAGTGCCAAAATGGCACTTTAAATGGCACTTTAAAAATCACATTAAATGAACTTGCGATATTAAGATATATTGTAAATAAGCCGGAGATTACACAGCTTGAATTAGCAGAAATTACAGAAAAATCGCTTCGTTCCATTAAACGAGAGATGGCAGCATTAAAGGAAAAAGGATATATTCGCCGAATTGACAGTAAGAAAAAAGGTAAGTGGGAAGTGTTAATAGATATTTTGTAGAATAATAGAAAGGAAGGGACTTTTGTAACTTGTCCCTTCCTTTGTTATATCAGAGTTTTCTTGCTTTTAAAACGAAACTATGATTAATATACTGTGCTTTATGTTCGGAATAATATTTTTTTGAGTAAACAGCATTTTCGGGTTTTGCGGAGTTTTCTATTAGATATTCTACCTTAAAGCCATTTTTGGCAAGCGTGTTTATGTAAGTTGAAAGTTTCCAATTTGTTCTAACAACCATTTCTTCACGCATTCGTACTTGCACAAGAAGTTCATCAAGGTAAGAATGTTTCAACACATATTCTTCATTTATGTTTTCGATACAAGGCAGTATCGGATTATCCCACGAAAATATAAAAGTCCCGTTAGTTTTTAAATATTTTCCTATTAGAGAAATTGTTTTATCTAAATCCTGTGTCCAACCTATGCCATAAACGGAATAAACCAAATCAAAATAATGTTCAGGTATTCCGGGGTTGACCTCCATAGGCGAAAGAAATAGCTTTGCATCTATATTTTCAGTCAGCAAATTTTGACGAGCCTTAGCCAGTTGCTTTTCAGAGATATCTATTCCAAAAAGTTCTTTTGCTTGATTTTTGCCACAGTATATAAGCGACTTACCATCTCCGCATGCAATTTCAAGAACTTTTTTACCGGTTAGGTCGTATAGGAGGTTGAGTTTTTCTTCATTTGCCATAAGTACGCCCCATGCGGGGAGAGAAGTTCCTAACCAATCTTTAGAAGCTATTTTATCCCAACTTTTTTTGTTCTGTTCTAATGAAGTGCTGATATTATCTGATAAAATATCGTCCTCCTGAATAAAACCTTTAAATAAAGTATCAATGGTGACGCCAAAAAAATCGGCAATTTTAGGAAGCAGAGAAATATCCGGCAATGCCTTTTTGTTTTCCCATTTGCTTACTGCTTGTGCTGAAATGTCTAATGCATTAGCAAACAGTTCTTGACTTATGTTTCTACTGGTTCGCAGATTTTTTATTGTTTCGCATAATTTATGATTCATATAGTACTCCTCTTTCTGTTTTTGAAAGCTTTCTAAGGTTATTTTATTTTAGAGTAAAGAAGCGTGCAATGGAATTGTATTTTATGTTTATCAACCAATGGTTGTATATATTGTAAGGTATTTGCAAAAATAAAATCCCTTATTGACAAATCGACCTTTATTGCATATTCTATAGATATATATTTTCAAATGCTAAGAACGAAAAAGTAGCTTATCAGGTAGCAGCAGAGAGGAAATGTCATCGGCTGAAAGCATTTCTTGTGAAGGGATGAGTGAAGTGCATTCGGGAGCAGACCGCATGAGCTGTGTTGTTGGTTAGTGTGGTACGTTGATACACGTTACGTATATGAGTGAGGACTTTATAGTCCTAATTAGAGTGGAACCGCGGGCATCCCGTCTCTTTGTGAGGCAGGGTGCTTTTTTATTTTACAAGGAGCTGAAATAATGGAACTTAATTTTTGCACACAATGTGGTAAATCACTTACACACAAAGTAATCGGTGATGAAGGCGAACAGAAATACTGCTCTAATTGCAATAAGTTTTATTTTGATAATCCTGCAAGCTGTGTACTTGTGGCAATTATCAACGAAAATAAGCAGGTTCTTCTGCTGAAACAGAATTATATTTCTACGAAAAATTATACGCTTTGTTCAGGTTATCTGAAAAAGGGTGATACTCTTGAAGAAACCGTTGCTCGAGAGGTATTTGAAGAAACAGGACAGCAAGTTATTTCCTGCGAGTATGTGCAGAGCTATTATTTTGCTCCAAAAAATCTGATTATGACAGGTTTTATTGCTTATGTCAATGCGAGTGAGTTCGGCAGTTCCAATGAAGTCGACAGTCTGATGTGGGTTGATTTGAATAAGGCAGTGACTATGGTTGAGCGAGAGAATAATTATTCAGGGACACATTTGGATATGTGTGTTAGTATATTAAATAAAATAGAGGTTTTATAAGTATATTATATTTTCCAAGAAAGGGGAATGTTATGGGCTTCATCAAATTTATAAACGAAGAAATTCAGATAATAAAAGAACGTGACCCGGCTCTTCGCTCCACGATGGAGGTTTTCCTCTATCCGAGCTTCAAGGCCATGTTAAGATACAGACTTGCGCACAAATTATATTTGAAAAAGCATTATTTTCTTGCGAGATGGATTTCGCAGAGAACCGCACACAAGACAGGTATTGAAATCCATCCCGGTGCAACAATAGGAAAAGGACTCTTTATTGACCACGGACATGGTGTTATAATAGGAGAGACGGCAATTATCGGCGACAACGTTACGCTTTATCAGGGTGTGACGCTTGGAGGTACCGGTAAGGAAAAGGGTAAGCGACATCCCACGATTGAGGATAACGTTATGATTAGTGCGGGAGCAAAGGTGCTCGGTTCCTTTACGGTCGGAGAGAATTCCAAGATTGGTGCTGGTTCCGTAGTTGTAAACGAGGTTCCGCCTAACTGTACGGTTGTCGGAATCCCGGGACGTGTGGTTAAGAGAGACAATGTCAAGATTCCGCGAAGCGATATGGACCAGGTACATTTGCCCGACCCGATTTTAAACGAAATCCAGCAACTTAAGGCGGATAACGAGGAACTTAAGAAGACTGTCGAAGCACTTGCGGCGACGATTAACAAATAAGAATAAGCATTAAGGAGAATATCATGGAAAACAAAGTAAAAATTTTTAACACACTTACGAAAAAAGTAGAGAAGTTTGTACCCAATGTGGACGGTAAGGTTAATATGTACACCTGCGGACCTACAGTATATCATTTTGCACACATCGGTAATTTGAGAAGCTACATCATGGAGGACGTTCTTGAGAAGACACTTCGTTATGTGGGTTATGATGTAAAGCGTGTAATGAACATCACGGACGTAGGACATCTTGCAAGTGACGCAGATACAGGCGAAGACAAGATGCTTAAAGGCGCAAAGCGTGAGAATAAGACGGTAATGGAGATTGCTAAGTTTTATACGGATGCATTTTTCTCAGACTGCGAGAAGCTTAATATCAAGCGTCCCGACGTGGTTGAGCCGGCGACTAATTGTATTGACGAGTTCATTCACATGGTTGAGGTGCTCATCGAGAAAGGATATGCATACCTTTCAGGAGAGAACGTTTACTTCGATACTTCCAAGTTAAAAGAGTATTATATTTTCTCAAATCAGAGCGAGGATGAGCTTTTTGTAGGTGTTCGTGATGATGTTGAAGAGGATACCAATAAGAAAAATAAGAACGATTTCGTGCTTTGGTTCACAAAGTCTAAGTTCGAAGATCAGGCGCTTAAATGGGATAGCCCTTGGGGCGTAGGATATCCGGGTTGGCATATAGAGTGCTCAGGCATCAGCATCAAGCACCTCGGTGAGTACATGGATATTCACTGCGGCGGTGTAGATAACATTTTCCCGCACCACACAAATGAGGTTGCACAGAGTGAGGCATATCTCGGACACAAGTGGTGTAATTACTGGTTCCACATTCATCATTTGAATGACAAATCAGGTAAGATGAGTAAGTCAAAGGGCGAATTCCTTACAGTATCACTTCTTGAGAGCAAGAACATCAATCCTCTTGTTTACCGTATGTTCTGCCTTCAGTCACACTACAGAAAACCGCTTGAATTCTCTTATGAGGTTCTTGCTAACGTGGAGGCTGCTTACATTAAGCTTAAAAAGAGAATTCTCGAGCTTAAGAAAGACGGAGAAATCGAGCAGGATAAATTTGCAGAATTCAGAACCAAATTCGAGGATGCTCTTGCAAACGATATCAACACATCTTCAGCAATTACAGTTGTATATGACATGCTTAAGGCAGATATGAATGATGCTACCAAGTTTGCACTTGCAAAGAGCTTTGATGAAGTTCTTTCACTTAATCTTACAGTGGCAGACGAGAAAAAGGCAGAGGATTCATCAGTTGATCCCGAGCTCGAGGCATACGTACTTGCTAAAATCGAAGAGCGTAAGGAAGCTAAGAAGCAGAAGGATTTTGCAAAGGCAGATGCAATCAGAGACGAGCTTGCAGCACAGGGAATTATCCTTAAAGATACAAGAGAGGGCGTAGAATGGACGAAAGTACAATAGATTTGTGCGGTATAATTCAGCAAGCATTTAACGAAAAAGATGTAGATATAAGGACATATTCCCCGCTTACACTTGCGTATATCGGCGATGCCGTATATGAGGTGCTTGTAAGGACCCATGTGGTTTTGAAGGGGAATATGCCTGCCAACAAGCTCCACGGCATAAGCAGTAACCTTGTAAAAGCAGCCACACAGGCGAAGCTTTCAGAACTCCTTTTTGAGGATTTTACGGAGGAAGAGAAGGTTGCGCTTAAGAGAGGAAGCAATTCTAAGCCTAACACTAAGGCAAAGAATGCTTCTATGGGTGAATACCTTGCGGCTACGGGTTTTGAGGCAGTGATGGGTTATCTGTATCTTACAGGAAAGACGGACAGAATAATTGAACTTGTAAAATTAGGTTTTACAAAGTTAGGAGAGATTAAATGAGATATCAGGAATTTACGGTAGAAGGCAGAAATGCCGTGCTTGAAGCATTCCGCTCAGGGAAGACAGTAGATAAATTATTTATTCTGACAGGTTGTCAGGACGGCCCGATTCAGAGCATCGTGCGTGAGGCTAAAAAGGGCGACACACTTATCCAGTATGTGTCCAAGGAGCGTCTTGACCAGATGTCGGAGACAGGCAAGCATCAGGGCGTTATTGCGTATACAGCGGCATATGATTATGCAGAAATTGATGATATGTTTAAGCTTGCGGAGGAGAGAGGCGAAGCACCTTTTATCTTCCTGCTTGACAATATAGAAGACCCGCACAACCTCGGTGCGATTATCCGTACGGCGAATCTTGCAGGAGCACACGGTGTAATTATCCCCAAGAGAAGAGCAGTGGGACTTACGGCGACGGTTGCAAGAACTTCGGCAGGTGCGCTTAATTATACACCTGTTGCAAAGGTAACTAATATTTCCAAGACTATCGAGGAGCTTAAAGAGCGCGGCATGTGGTTTGTCTGCGCGGATATGGGCGGAGAGGTTATGTACAATCTTGACCTTAAAGGGCCGATCGGTCTTGTAATCGGTAACGAGGGCGACGGTGTGAGCCGCCTTGTCAGCGAAAAATGCGACTTTATCGCATCAATCCCGATGAAGGGTAATATTGATTCACTTAATGCGTCTGTAGCGGCAGGTGTGCTTGCGTACGAGATTGTAAGACAACGTATGAGCTAGATTGTGCAGAACAGTTTGCTAAGAATCTGCGGATGAGCCGGAAGTGTCCGGCATTGGAAAGTTGAGGTAGTTTATATGAAATACATGATAGCTTCGGATATACACGGTTCGGCATATTACTGTGAAAAATTACTTGAGGCATATGACAGGGAAGGCGCGGACAGACTTTTGCTTCTCGGTGATTTGCTTTATCACGGTCCGCGTAATGATTTGCCGAAGGACTATGCGCCTAAGAAGGTCATAGAGATGCTTAATGCCAAGAAAGACGAACTTATCTGCGTGCGCGGTAACTGTGAGGCAGAGGTAGACCAGATGGTGCTTGAATTCCCTGTTATGGCAGAGTATGCAATTCTGCCAATCAGGAAAAATATTATTTTTGCAACGCACGGTCATAATTTTAATCCGTCGAAGCCTCCGGTGCTTAAAGCAGGAGATATTTTACTTAACGGTCACACGCATGTACCGGCATGCGAGATGAAGGATAATTTTCTCTATCTCAATCCCGGGTCGGTCTCGATTCCGAAGGAGAATTCTGAGCATTCATATATGATTTTTGAAGATTATCAGTTTGTGTGGAAGAATTTAGACGGTGAAGTGTATATGAATTATAGGATATAATAGAAAGAGAGGGTGTCAATGATGACACCCTCAAATTATTTGTCTGCTGATTATTGTGTTGCTACCATTACATAAGCGGCTCTTCCGGCATAAGAATTGCAGCCGCAATATAAACGATAAGTCCTGAACCGCCTGCGAAGCAGAATAAAATCCAAAGTAATCTTATTAGGTTAGAATCAACGTTAATGTATTTTCCGATTCCTCCGCATACTCCGGCAATCTTTCTATCAAGTCTCAATCTGTATAATTTCTTAGTTTCGTTATCCATTTGTGTTTCCTCCTGTTGTTTATGATAGCATCATTATACAACGTGAAAATTAAAATGTATAGTGATTGCACACATAATTTGCATTACATTTGTCACATAATCTATGTGGAAAATATTTGAATAGTGTGGTATACTTGTTACGATACTTTTGTAAATGCGGGGATTGACAAGTTCCCTGATACTATTCAAACAGTTTTAAGATAAAAGGATAGGGGTAAACGGTGGAGAATAAGTATTCTAATTGCTCAGATGAAGAATTGATTGTGCGTTTGCAGTCGGGTGAGAACGAAATCATGGAATACATGCTTGAAAAGTATAAGTCGCTGGTAAGAAAAGTATCCAGGAAGCTTTTTCTTATCGGAGGCGAGCCTGAGGATGTTATTCAGGAGGGTATGATTGGGCTTTTTAAGGCGATTAAGGACTTTAATCCCGAGAAAGAGATGGCTTTTCATAATTTTGCGGAGATGTGCATATCCAGGCATATTTACAGTGCGATAACTGCGTCCAACCGCAAGAAGCATTCACCGCTTAAGGATTATGTGTCGCTTAGTAAGGAGCCTGACGAGGACGGATTAAAGCAGAGTTTTGTGGCGGCATTCAGCGGGTTTCCGGGTACTGCCAACCCTGAGGAATTAGTCCTTGACAAGGAAGCAAAGCATATGGTAGAATACGAAATTGAGCGATGTTTGAGCACATTCGAAAAGCAGGTTTTGCAGATGTACCTTGAGGGTATGGGATATGTAGAGATTGCAGGTAAGCTTGATAAGACACCTAAGTCCATAGACAATGCAATCCAGCGTATACGAACCAAGCTTCACAAGCTTCGCGCAAATGTATAAATGCTGCTGTAGCACAGTCGGTAGTGCGTCGCATTGGTAGTGCGGAGGTCACGGGTTCGATTCCCGTCAGCAGCTTAAATAACAGGAAACTTCGGTGATTTGCCGGAGTTTTTTGTCTTTTGAAATAGTTACATTAGCCGATTTACAATGACCTTCACCATAATTTACAATATATATATTAAAATGCTGAAAAGGAGACTCCGAACATGAAACCCACAGAACTAATACAATTCCTAGCCATAGCAGAAAAGTTAAAATGCAATACAAGACACTCATGGACTTCTGACGGCAGACATGAGAGTGTAGCTGAGCATAGCTGGAGACTCAGTCTTATGGCGTATCTTGTTAAGGATGAGTTTTCGGAGCTTGATATGGATAAGGTTATAAGAATGTGTATCTGGCATGATATGGGTGAGGCAATAACGGGAGACATACCTGCATTTTATAAAAGCACAACTGACGAGGTTAAGGAGGAGCAGGTTTTACGGGAGCTTCTTAATACTTTGCCGGAGCCGCTTAGGTGCGAGACGGTTGCTCTTTTTGAAGAGATGAATGCGCTTGCAACACCTGAGGCAAAGCTTTACAAGGCACTTGATAAGATGGAGACGCTTATTCAACATAACGAGGCAGATATTGCAACATGGCTTCCGCTTGAGTACGAGATGAATCTTACATATGGCAGTAAAGAGGTTAAGTTCTCGGAGTATATGACAAGGCTTAAGGAAGTAATTGATGAGCAGACGAGGAAGAAGATAGCGGATAAAGATAAATAAATCGGGTCGGTCGAAGAATTCGGGTTCAACCTAGTTGGGCGGGGAAATTCCCCGCCTTTTTGCATATTATTTTATTAAATTCTATATGGAAAATACCACAACAATATAGTATAATAATAGATTGGAGTATTATATGCGGAGGAGATAACATGAATTTACAAGAAAAAGCTAAACAGATGAAGTTTGACAGTATGAAGTTGGCGGCAAAATCAGAGCAGGAAAGAAATAATGCTTTGGAGATGATTGCTCAGGCTTTGCTTGTGGCAGAAGATAAGATTCTCGAAGCTAACGATAAAGATATGAAGGCGGCAGAGGAGGCAGGAATAGCGGCACCTGTGCTTAAGAGACTTCGTTTTGATAAGAACAAGCTTAACGAAGTTACGGCAGGAATCAGGGAGCTTATTAAGCTTAGAGATCCGCTTGGGAAAATTCAGCTCGAGCGTGAGCTTGATGAGGGACTTAAACTTTTCCGCACGACATGTCCCATCGGTGTTATCGGTGTAATTTTTGAGTCACGTCCCGATGCGATGGTGCAGATTTCGTCACTTTGTTTAAAGAGCGGTAATTGTGCTATTTTAAAGGGCGGAAGCGAGGCACTTCATACTAACAGGATTTTATTTGAGACAATACATAATGCAGCGATAGAGGCTGGAATGCCGGAAAACTCAATGCTCCAGATTGAGGCGAGAGAGGATATTAATACACTTCTTGGCTGCCATGATGCGATTGACCTTCTTATTCCGCGCGGTTCCAACGCATTTGTTCAGTATATTATGAATAACACGAAGATTCCGGTAATGGGTCACGCAGACGGTATCTGTCATATTTACGTTGATAAAGAGGCGGATGTTGATAAGGCGGTACGTATTATCGTTGATGCAAAGACGCAGTATGTTGCTGTATGTAACGCTGTTGAGAATCTTCTTGTTCATAAGGATATTGCGGCAGCACTTATGCCGAAGCTTAAGGCTGCTTTTGATGCGAAAAACGTTGAGCTTCGAGGAACAAAAGAGATTCAGGATATCGTTGACTGCGTTCCTGCGACAGACGAGGATTTTTCAACGGAATATCTTGATTATATACTGTCTGCAAAGACTGTTGACGGATTTGAAGAAGCAGTTTGGCATATCAACAAGTTCGGGTCACATCACACTGACTGTATTGTTACTGAGAATAGAGAGACTGCAGAGCAGTTTATGCAGCTTGTAGATTCCGCGGGCGTATATCAGAACTGCTCCACAAGATTTGCGGATGGTTTCAGATACGGTTTTGGTGCAGAGGTCGGTGTAAGTACGGTTAAGCTTCACGCAAGAGGACCGGTAGGTCTTGACGGACTTGTTACATACAAATACAAGCTTTTCGGAGACGGACATATTGTGGCGGATTATGCGCAGGGCATCCGTAAGTTTAATTTTAAGGACATTATAGTGTAACACGGAGAATATTATGGACAACAATTTTGTGGTTGATGATGAAATACTTAATAACAGCGAAAGAGCGCAGAAGGCGATGGCGCTTTTTAAAGAGGGCTATAATTGCTCGCAGGCAATTATGCTGACATTTGCGGATTTGTGCGAGATTGATGAAAAGACGGCGCTTAAACTCAGTTCATCTTTTGGCGGCGGTATGGGAGGCTCAGAGAAGTCTGCGGTGCCGTGAGCGGAATGTTTATGGTGGCAGGCATGCTTTACGGTTATGATGACCCTAAGGCATTTGATGCAAAGTCAGAGCATTATGCAAGAATCCAGGCACTTGCGGCAGATTTTACGGCGACTAACGGTTCAATAGTATGCCGTACGATGCTTGGACTTGGTGAAGGTAAGGATTCACCGGTTCCCGAGAAACGTACCGACAGCTACTATAAGAAAAGACCGTGTCCGCAGATTATCGGAACAGCGGCGGCTATTTTGGAAAATTATATTAAAGGACAAATGTAACTATGAAGATGATACTCAGATACATGAAGGATTATAAGAAGGAAAGTATCCTTGGTCCGTTATTTAAGCTTCTTGAGGCATCCTTTGAGCTTCTTATTCCGCTTGTAATGGCGGCAATAATCGATACGGGAATTGCTAACGGCGATAAGGGATATATATACAAAATGTGCGGCATAATGGTTGTGCTCGGCCTTATCGGAATGGTGTGCGCAATAACGGCGCAGTTTTTTGCGGCAAAGGCGGCAGTAGGCTTTGGTACAAAACTTCGCCACGCTTTGTTTGCGCATATACAGAGCTTGTCGTATACGGAGTTTGACACGCTCGGAACATCTACGATGATTACACGTATGACAGGTGATATCAACCAGGTGCAGACAGGTGTTAATCTTGTGCTTCGTCTGTTTCTTCGTTCACCGTTTATCGTGTTCGGTGCAATGATTATGGCTTTTACGATTGATGTTAAGTCGGCACTTACTTTTGTTGTGGTAATTCCGCTTTTGTCAATTGTTGTATTCGGAATAATGCTTATTACGATGCCTTTGTTTAAAAAGGTACAGGGTGCGCTTGATAAGGTGCTCGGAATCACAAGACAGAACCTGTCAGGTGTCAGAGTTATCAGAGCTTTCGGAATGCAGGAGAGTGAGATAGAGTCCTTTGAGGAGAGCAACAGTCTCCTTAACAGATTTCAGATTTTTGTAGGAAGAATTTCCGCACTTATGAATCCGCTTACTTACATAATCGTAAACGGCGGTATTGTTGTGCTTATCTGGTCAGGTGCGCTCAGAGTTGAGGCGGGGTTCATTACACAGGGTGCAGTTGTTGCACTTGTAAATTACATGTCACAGATTCTTGTAGAGCTTGTGAAGCTGGCTAATCTTATCATTACGATTACCAAGTCTTTTGCTTGTGCACACAGAATTGAGGCTGTATTTGACATGAAGTCTTCGATTGAAGTTAAGAAGAATCTGTTTCTTGCAACGGAGCAGACAGACTGCAAAATTTGCTTTGAAAATGTTAATATGCGCTATAAAAATGCGGCAGAGGATTCGCTTGAGAATATTAATTTTTGCATCAAAAAGGGTGAAACTATCGGTATTATCGGCGGTACAGGTTCGGGTAAAACATCACTTGTTAACCTTATCCCGAGATTTTATGATGTGTCATCGGGAAGAGTTCTTGTTGACGGAATCGATGTAAGAGACTATGAACTTAACGTGCTTCGTGACAAGGTCGGTGTTGTTTTGCAGAAGGCAGTTTTATTTAAGGGAACGCTTCGTGACAATCTTCGCTGGGGTAATGAGAATGCGACCGAAGAAGAGATGATAAGAGCCTTGGAACTTGCGCAGGCAAAAGAATTTACGGATAAATGGGAAGAAGGCTTTGACAAGGAGATTGCGCAAGGTGGCAAGAACTTATCGGGCGGCCAGCGTCAGCGTCTTACGATTGCAAGAGCATTGGTGAGAGACCCCGAGATACTTATTCTTGATGACAGTGCATCGGCACTTGATTATGCGACGGATGCAAAACTTCGTGCGGCAATCAAGAGCATTCAGGCAGAGGACAAGACAGTTATTATAGTTTCACAGCGTACTGCTTCAATTATGGAGGCAGACAAGATTGTAGTACTTGAAGAAGGAAGTATCGCAGGTATCGGAACACACGAAGAGCTTCTTAAGACCTGTGAGATTTATAAAGAAATATATGATTCACAATTTCGCGGCGGGCAGAGCGAGGTGAAGTCAAATGAGTAATAAATTAACTATTAAAAGAATTTTCGGATATATAAAGAAATATGGTTTTCTTGTGTTTTTGTCATTACTTTTTTCACTTGTGTCGGTGCTTCTTACACTGTATGTGCCGATTCTTATCGGTGAAGCGGTGGACTGCATTACAGACAGAGGTATAGACTGGGACGGCGTTAAACACAATCTTTTGATGATTGTGATAGCGATGCTTATTACGGCAGTTGCACAGTGGTTTATGAACCTTATCAATAACAAGATAACCTATAATGTGGTGCGTGATATAAGACTTGACGCGTTCCATAAGCTTGAGAGATTGCCTCTTTCTTATATTGATTCACATGCACACGGTCAGACAGTGAGCCGTATAATCACGGATGTTGACCAGTTTGCGGACGGTTTGCTCATGGGCTTTACGCAGTTGTTTTCCGGTGTTGTTACTATACTCGGAACACTTGCGTTTATGCTTTGGCTCAATATTAAGATTACGATTGTGGTAGTGTGTATAACACCTGTTTCACTTTTTGTGGCAAGCTTTATTGCCAAGAAAACATATGATATGTTCAAGCTTCAGTCTGAGACAAGAGGCGAGCAGACTGCACTTATTGACGAAATGATCGGCAATCAGAAAGTTGTTCAGGCTTTCGGTCAAGAAGACAATGTAATTGAGCGTTTTGACGAAATAAATGAGAGACTTGGTAAGGCGTCACTTAGAGCAATCTTTTTCTCGTCAATCACGAATCCTTCAACAAGATTCGTAAACAGCCTTGTATACACGGGCGTTGGTCTTACAGGTGCACTTACGGTTCTTTCACTTGGTCCGGCAGGTGCGTTCAGTGTTGGTCAGCTTACAAGCTTTTTAAGCTATGCTAATCAGTATACGAAGCCTTTTAACGAGATTTCGGGCGTTATTACAGAACTTCAGAATGCTTTTGCATGCGCGGCAAGAATTTTTGAACTTATATTTGATACAGAAGAGCAGATTCCGGATGCGGAGACGTCAGTGGTTCTTACAGAGCCTTCGGGAAGTGTAGAACTTAAAGATGTATCATTTTCATATGTGCCGGAGAAACCGCTCATTCGAGACTTTAATCTTGCGGTTAAGCCGGGTCAGAGAATTGCGATTGTAGGCCCTACAGGTTGCGGCAAGACGACAGTTATTAATCTCCTTATGAGATTTTACGATGTGGATGAAGGCGCGATTGTCGTAGACGGCAATGATGTGCGCAATCTTACAAGACACAGTCTTAGAACCTCCTACGGTATGGTTTTGCAGGAAACATGGTTAAAAACGGGAACTATTGAGGATAATATTAAAATGGGACGTCCCGATGCGACGAGAGAAGAAGTTATCCAAGCAGCAAAAGCGTCCTATGCACATAGCTTTATAAAGAGACTTCCGAAGGGTTACGATACCGTAATTCAGGAGGACGGAGGCGGACTTTCACAGGGACAGAAGCAGCTTCTTTGTATTGCACGAGTTATGCTTTGTCTGCCGCCGATGCTTATCTTAGATGAGGCGACTTCTTCAATTGATACGCGTACCGAGATAAAGATTCAGAAGGCTTTTGCGAAGATGATGGAGGGCAGAACAAGCTTTATAGTTGCACATCGTCTTTCTACGATAAAGGAATCCGATGTTATTCTTGTAATGCGTGACGGTAATATTATCGAGCAGGGTAATCATGAAGAACTCATGGCAAAAGGCGGATTTTACGCAGAATTATATAATTTCGCATAATATAGCGGAGGTTAGTATATGAAGACAGAAAATACTTTAAAACCGAAGACGGTTGATGAGTCGAGAACAGAGCAGGTGCAGATACTTACACAGAGTACGCTTAACGGAACCAAGCGTCTGTTTGGCGGTCAGCTCATGCAGTGGATTGATATTGTTGCGGCGGTAGTGGCAAGACGCCATTCAGGCTGCAATATTACGACGGCGGTAGTTGATACACTGCAGTTTATTAATCCCGCATACGGCAATGATATGGTCGTACTTGAAGGATATATGACTTATACGGGTCGAACTTCCATGGAGGTTTGCGTTAAGACATATGTTGAGAGTCTTGATGGTAAAAGGCATGAGATTAATACGGCGTATATCGTGATGGTTGCGCTTGATGAAAACGAGAATCCGACACAGGTTCCACCGCTTCTTATTACAACCGATGAGGAAAAAGAAGAGTGGAATGCTGCTGTTAAACGTAATGATTTAAGAAAACTCAGACGTAAAGAGCGTTTCTAGAGGTGAGAGATGGGACTTAGTATTTTACTGTGCAAACAGGTTATTGTAATGTTTCTTTTGTTGCTTACGGGTTTTGTTCTATATAAGAAAAAAATCGTAAGCGACGACGGTAAAAAGCAGATTACCAATATTGTATTGTATGTTGTAACACCGTGCCTTATCATCAGCACATATCAGATGGATTATGACAGCGAGACTGCAAAAAACATCGTGCTTGGGCTTATAATGTCAGCTACCGGTATTACTTTATCGATTATTGTAGCCAATATAGTAAGAATTAAGGCGAAAAAAGAATCACTTGCGACAGAGCGTTTTGCGATGACTTTTTCAAATTGCGGCTTTATGGGCATACCGCTCATTAATTCAGTGTTTGCGGAGATTGGCGTGCTTTACTGCACAACATATGTTACGATGTTTAATCTTTTCTGTTGGACCTACGGCATTATGCTTATGGACAGCAACAAAGAGAAACGCAAGAAGACACTTGCAGAGAGAATTAAACCGCTTTGCACGACAACGATTTTTGCGATAATAGCAGGTCTTGTGATGTATTTTTCGGGAATAAAGCTTCCGAAAACAATCAACACGACGGTTGATTATATCGCATCCATGAATACTCCGCTTGCGATGATTGTATCGGGTATTTATATTGCACAGAGCGATATTCTGGCGGCATTTAAGAAGCTTAGGGTATATTTTCTCACTTTTATAAAATGTTTGATTATCCCGCTTATTTATATGCTGTGTATTATACCGCTTCCGCTTGACTATACACTTAGGATGTCAATGCTTATATGTATGTCATGTCCGACGGCCGCCAATACGATGCTTTTTGCAAACCGTTTCGGCGGAGATGAAAAGCAGGGTTCATATGTATTTACACTTACAACTCTGATAAGCGTTGCTACGATACCGTTAGTGGTGTTTATTGCGGGCTTTTTTATAAAATAAGTACTTAAGAAAGAGGATTTGGTTATGAAGAAAAAATATATAATAATTCCGGTTGTTGTGATAGCAATAATTCTGATACTTGTTATTCCGATACAGAAGCAGTATCCTGACGGCGGTACGATTATTTACCGCGCACTTACATATTGCAAGATAGAGTGGAATGTAAAGCTTGGTTATAACAATACTTATATAACGGGTGAGGAATATCATATTTTCCCGAACAATTTTAAGAACTATGATGAGTATTTTAAGGCGCCGGAGACGGCAACTCTCGGTCTTACGACAGAGCCTATTCAGATGTATTGTGTTGACGGTGAAGAACGTACAATTAAAATGACCAATATTGAACTTATGGACGAGATTATTGAAGGCCTTAACTTTGCGAATTATACGCATCTTAGAAAAGCAACAGAAGAAGAGGCGGCGGAGTCAATATCTGTGTATATAAGAAATGTATCAAAAGAAGTATTTTATATTGAGCTTGTAGATGCTTATACGGTTAATCTTGAAGGACAGTTGTATCAGGCTGACAAGGAGATACCTTATGAACTTCTTAAGCAACTTTTAATAGAAAATAATTAGCGATAGGAAAAAGTATTATGTTAAAGAAATTAATCGGTACACGACAGTTTTACAAAATGGTACTGATGATTACAATTCCGATAATAATCCAGAACGGTATAACGAACTTTGTAAGTTTGCTGGATAATATCATGGTCGGACGACTCGGTACCGAGGAAATGTCCGGTGTTGCGATTGTCAATCAGTTCATTTTTGTATATAACATTTGTGTATTCGGAGCAATATCAGGTGCCGGAATTTTCGGTACGCAGTTTTTTGGAAAAGGCGATAATGAGGGTGTAAAG
This sequence comes from Lachnospiraceae bacterium, assembly GCA_015057505.1. Classification (GTDB taxonomy): domain Bacteria; phylum Bacillota; class Clostridia; order Lachnospirales; family Lachnospiraceae; genus SIG300. The sequence goes on along the minus strand of SVEG01000008.1, from coordinate 98,679 downwards.
CATGCCTTCAGATTTAAGCTTATCATATGTTTGATAGCGGTAATAATCGGATGTGTTATATTTATGTTCTTTTCAGAGCCGCTTATCAATCTTTTCCTGCATGAGGGTGATACGGCAGAGTCAGGCGATATTACCAAGGTCCTCATGTACGGTAAGAATTATATCAAGATAATGGTAATAGGGTTGCTTCCGTATACCATAGCGCAGGTATATGCAAGTACTCTTAGGGAGACGGGACAGACACTTGTACCGATGCTTTCGGGTGCTACGGCTGTTGTAGTTAATTTTTTGTTTAATATTCTCCTTATTTTTGGTGTATGTGGTTTTCCGAAGCTCGGTGTATACGGTGCCGCAGTAGCAACCGTTATTTCAAGATTTGTCGAGCTATTTATGCTGCTTATCTGGACGCATTTTAGAACAGATGAGAATCCATTTATTGTAGGAGCGTACCGTTCGTTTTATATACCGGGTGAGCTTGTAAAAGATATTATAAAAAGAGGCATGCCACTTATGGCAAACGAAGTTCTCTGGGCACTCGGTATGTCAGTGCTTAATCAGAGATATTCGACAAAAGGTATAGATATTATTGCGGCGGTTAATATTTCATCAGTACTTAACAATGTATTCAATGTAGTGTTTATTTCGCTCGGAAGTGCGGTTTCAATTATAATCGGACAGCTTCTCGGTGCAGGTAAGATGAAGGAAGCAAAGGAACAGAATACACAGATACTTGCGTTTTCGGTGTTTACCTGTCTTATCATGGGTACGGCAATGATTTTTGTGGCGCCCCTGTTTCCGGAACTTTATGAGGCACCGGATGTGGTTAAAGCACTTGCGACATCCATGATAAAGATTATGGCATGTTTTATGCCGTTGTGTGCATTTATTCACGCCAGTTATTTTACACTTCGTTCGGGCGGTAAGACTTTTATAACATTTTTGTTTGATAGTGCATATGTATGGTGTATTGTCATACCGTTTGCATTTTTCCTTACGGAATGTACACCGCTTACAATTTTACCTATATTTGCTCTTTGTCAGGGTATTGATATCATAAAATGCGTAATTGGTTTCATATTGGTTAAGAAAGGTGTATGGCTTAACAATATTGTTAATTAAGGAGGAGAAGGAATGGATTTAAAGAAGGGTAATATGAAGAAATGGATTTTTCTTATAACATTTGCGATTCTTTTGTATACGGTTGCTCAGAATCCTGAGGTAATAGGTGCTTTTTGGGGTTGGTTTACAGGAATTATTTCACCGGTAATCCTTGGACTTTGTCTTGCGTTTGTACTTAATATTTTTATGGCGTTCTTTGATGAGAAAATATTAAAAGGACTTGGCAAAAGCAAGAAGGCAGGAATAAGAAAGCTTAAAAGACCGCTCAGTCTTATCCTTACAATTATTACTGTATTCGGAGCGATAACACTGTTTTTGTGGATAATTATCCCTCAGATTGGCGAGACCATGAGGATGATTGCAGTAGCGGTGCCCGCATTTGTTGAGATGCTTATTGAAGAAGTGATTGTAATAATGGACAATCTTAATCTCTCTGTCGATAACCTTAAGGAATTACAGGTTAACTGGGATGAAATACAGGAAACCGCATTTAAGTGGTTAAAGATTGGTTCGCAGTCCGCGATAAGTATTGCAACATCTCTGTCCGGATCTATATTTTCAACACTTTTTGATCTTATCGTTGCAATTATTATTGCGATATATGTATTGCTTCAGAAGGAACGAATTGCAGATATTTGTGAAAAAGCGGCGAGAGCTTTTCTTAAAGAAGCACATTATGAAAAAGTTATGGAAGTGGCAAGACTTTCAAGACAGTCTTTTGCAAGCTTCATAACAGGGCAGCTTCTTGAGGCATGTATTCTCGGTGGACTTTGTTTTGTAGGTATGCTTATATTCGGTTTTCCGTACGCATCGGTTGTATCCGTGCTTGTAGGCGTGACTGCACTTATTCCGATGTTCGGCGCGTGGATTGGCGGCGGAATTTCCGCGATACTTATTGTGATGGTTGACCCGATGAAAGCGCTTTTGTTCTTAATTTTCATCGTTGTGCTCCAGCAGCTTGAGGGTAACCTTATTTACCCGAAGGTAGTAGGTAAATCCATTGGCCTTCCGGGACTTCTTGTAATTATTGCAGTAATTGTCGGTGGCAATTTGTTCAGCGTTGTTGGAATCTTAGTTAGCGTACCGCTTTGTTCAGTGCTTTATACATTGTTCAAGGAAGCGATTGATGACAGACTTGATAAAAAGAAAGCGGCGGCAGTGGCAGTTGCGGCTACGGAGGCAGACGGTCAGCGTGTTGAGGTTGCTGATAACGAGGAATCGAAGACTTTGGTGGAAAGTAAGGAAGATGCTGAGGATTCTGTACGTGCTGAAAATAAAGAAGCATAAAGCACAGTGTTAAATTAGACATTAAAAAATATTTGGTTACTTGGTCGGAGGAAACGATGAATATACTTGTCAGCGCATGCCTTCTTGGCGTTAATTGTAAATACGACGGTGGAAATAATCTGAGAGAAGAATTAAAAGAACTTGCCGATAAACACAATCTTGTGCCGTTCTGTCCGGAGGTGTATGGTGGTCTTACAACGCCCAGAGTACCGTCAGAGAGACTCGGAGATAAGGTTGTAAATAAAGAAGGTATAGATGTCACAGAGAATTTTGTGCGTGGCGCAGAAGAGGCTCTTCGTATGGCACAGACTTTTGACTGCAAATATGCAATCTTTAAGGCTAAAAGTCCATCCTGTGGTTGTGGCAAGATATATGATGGTACATTCACCGGAACACTTACAGATGGCGATGGCGTTACTACAGAATTACTTAAGAAACACGGAATTACAGTTGTTACAGAAAATGAACTTAGCAAAATAAAAAGGTTGTCGTGATTCGCGACAACCTTTTGTGTTTAAGTTATTAAATCATGCTGTCTTCCCATGACTTGGGAGCAGTAAGTCCGAAGATAGAAGCAACGGTCGGAGCAACATTTGCAAGGCCGTATACGCCATCTTTGATTGTATAGGTAGTATTCTTATCAACGATGATAAAAGGTACCTGATTAAGTGAATGAGCAGTACGAACCTGTAATTCACCCTTCTTATTCTTCTCGAACATCTCATCAGCGTTACCGTGGTCAGCTGTGATAAGAACAGTAACGTTGTATTCTTCAGCAACCTTAAGAAGTCTTGCAAGTGCAAGGTCAACAGCCTCAACTGATGTGATAACTGCGTCCATGTTACCTGTGTGACCAACCATGTCACCGTTAGGGAAGTTACAGCGGATAAAGTCGTATTTCTCTGTCTTGATAGCTTCGATTAAGTCATCTGTAATCTCTGCAGATTTCATCCAAGGACGCTCGTCGAAAGAAACCTTGTCCGAAGGAATCTCTTTGAATGTCTCTAATTCTTCGCTGAATTTCTCACTCTTATTTCCGTTCCAGAAATATGTAACGTGACCAAATTTCTGTGTCTCGGAAACTGCGTACTGATTAAGCTTGTTAGCAACAAGGAGTTCTGACAATGTGTCATGAATCTCAGGAGGATTTACAAGGTAACGCTTAGGAAGATTCAAATCTCCGTCGTACTGAAGCATACCTGCATAAACAACGTTGGGACGTCTTACACGGTCAAAATGATTGAACTCATCATAATCAAATGCCTGTGAAAGCTCTAATGCACGGTCGCCACGGAAGTTGAAAAGAACAACGCTGTCATTGTCAACGATTGTACCAACAGGCTTGCCGTCTTTTGCGATAACGAAAGCAGGAAGATCCTGATCGATTACACCAAGCTCGTTACGGTATGTTTCGATTGCTTCAAGGGCAGTAGCAAACTGGCGTCCGAGACCAAGTACATGTGTCTCCCAACCAAGCTTAACCATGTTCCAGTCAGCCTCGTAACGGTCCATAGTAATCTTCATACGTCCGCCGCCGCTTGCAATCTTAGCGTCGAAGTCTGCACCGTTAAGCTCCGCAAGAACATTTTCAAGCTGCTCAATATAAACGTGTGCGCTTGTAGCGGGAACATCACGACCGTCAAGCAAAGCGTGGATGCGAACTGATTTAACACCGCTTGCTTTTGCTTTCTTAATCATCTCGATTAAGTGAGAAATATTGGAATGAACATTACCGTCTGAAAGAAGACCGATAAAATGTAATGTTGAGTTGTTAGCTGTACAGTTGTCAACTACCTCGTTCCAAGCCTGTGAAGCGTACATTTTGCCGCTTTCGATAGATTCATTAACAAGCTTTGCGCCCTGTGAATAAATCTGACCGCAGCCGAGAGCGTTGTGACCAACCTCGCTGTTACCCATATCATCATCAGAAGGAAGACCTACGGCACAGCCGTGAGCATTAAGTCTGGTGTTAGGGCACTCTTTAAGTAATTTGTCAAGGACAGGTGTGTTAGCAGCAGATACAGCATCGCCGATACCTGTTTTGCTGAATCCGATACCGTCCATAACTACGAGTAAAACTTTCTTATCCATAGATTTATGCCTCCATATATTATTATCTTTGTCATCAATGCTACATTATACAATGAAATTCGCGTAAAAACAATATTAAAAAAGGGTGTGGCGTAAAATTTGTGAAAATAATGACAAATCAGAGTGCTTTGCGGAGGATTTTGTGCTATACTTATAACAGAATATATGAAAACGGAGGGGACACCCATGATTAACAAGTATGCAAAACAATCAATCGAAACAATGATGAGGCATCACAAGGCAGAAGAGCTTCCGCCGAAGGGACGTTTTCACTATCACCAGGGAGTGTTTTTATCGGGAGTTTATAAGAATTATCTTTTGTCCGGCAACGAGGAATATTTTAATTACATAAAGACATATGTGGATGCAATGATGGACGAGGACGGCAATATTTTTGATTACAATAAAGGGCAGATGGACGATATCCAGCCGGGAATTTTGCTGTTCCCGTTATACGAGAAGACAGGCGATGCCAAGTACAAAAAAGCACTCGACAGACTTATAAATGATATGGACAATTATCCGAAGACTGAAGAGGGCGGTTTTTTCCATAAGGAATGGCATCCGAACGAAATGTGGCTTGATGGTCTTTATATGGGTGGTCCGATTCTTGCGGAGTACGGTGCGCGTTTTGACAGGGCGGACTTGTTTGACGAAGTGGCTTTTCAGGCGCTTCTTATGGAGAAAAATACGAAGGACGAGAAGACAGGACTTTTGTATCATGCCTACGATTACAAGAGAAGTATTTTCTGGGCAGATAAAGTGACAGGTCACGCGCCCGAGTTCTGGGGACGTTCTATTGGTTGGGTTCCGGTGGCAGTGCTTGATGATCTTGACTTTATTCCTGAGACACATCCTAAGTACAACGAACTTTGCAGAATGGTAAAGGATTTGCTTACGGCGCTTGCTAAGTTCCAGTCCGCAGAGGGACGCTGGTATCAGGTTGTAGACAAGGGCGACAGAGCGGATAACTGGCTTGAGAACTCTTGCAGTTGTTTGTATGTGGCAGCTATGTGCAAGGCAGTGAGAAAAGGTATCCTCGGAAAAGAATATTTGGAGAATGCAAAACGAGGCTACGAGGCAGTGATTAATTCGCTTAAATATGACGGCGAGGATTTGCTTGTGGGTGAGGTCTGCGTTGGTACGGGAGTTGGCAATTATGAGTACTATGTAAACAGACCTGTTTCGACCAATGATTTACACGGTGTGGGCGCATTTCTTATAATGTGCGCGGAAGTTGCGGATATGTGGTAGGATTATAGGAGATTAATATATTATAAAATATATGGAGTATCAGAATTGAAGACAAAGAAACTTGCAATTATTTATGCAATACTTGCGGCGGCACTTTATGCGATTAACGTGCCGCTGTCAAAATTGCTTTTAGAAAATGCAGGACCTACCATGATGGCGGCTTTTTTGTATCTGGGTGCAGGTTTTGGGTTGTTGATATACAGCGGTATCGGGAAAGCATTTGGAAAGGTTACGATTAAGGAGCCTCTTACCAAAAAGGAGCTTCCGTATACGATTGCGATGGTGGTATTAGATATTGCTGCACCTATTTTTCTTATGTTGGGTATTGCGTGTACGGACTCTGCGAACGTGTCGCTCCTTAACAATTTTGAAATTGTTGCAACGTCGCTGATTGCGCTGTTTATCTTTAAAGAAATAATTTCAAAGCGGTTGTTTGCTGCGATTTTTATGGTTACATTGGCAAGCATTATTCTGGGGTTTGAGGGTGCAGGAAGCTTTTCGTTTAATTTAGGCTCATTATTTGTGCTCGGTGCGTGTGTTTGCTGGGGCTTTGAAAATAACTGCACTAAGAAGATAAGCAGTAAAAGCTCAGTGGAGATTGTTATTATAAAGGGATGTTTTTCAGGTTTGGGAAGCCTTATAATTGCGCTTATTTTAGGCGAACAGTTTCCTGAGATAAAATACCTTATTGGCATTCTTTTACTTGGTTTTGTGGCATATGGACTCAGCATTAATTTTTATATAATGGCGCAAAAGGATTTGGGCGCCGCAAAAACGAGTGCTTTTTATTCTGTCGCACCCTTTTTGGGAGTGGCATTTAGTATGATTTTGTTGGGAGAACGGCCTAATGTTCAGTTCTATGTAGCTTTTCTGATTATGCTGCTTGCAACTGTGCTTATGGTAAAAGATACAATGGCGCAGGATACAGGGAATGACTGACACAGACATTTGATAAAGGAGAAAAAATGTTGACGGATAAACAAAAAGAAGCGGAAAGAGAAAAAATGTCAGTGGCATTTGATGCTGACAAATGCAGACTTTTTGAGGATAAATGTTACGGCATTGGGCAGGCTGTATGGACGTTTGTTACAAATCTTACAGGACTTATGCTTGCGGGCAAAAACGTAGTTGTCGCAGGCTATGGTGCGAAGGGCAAGGATATCGCCGGGACGGCAAGAGCATTTGGAGCTAGAGTGACGGTTGCGGAGAGTAATGTAGTGAAAGCACTTGAGGCAGTTATGGACGGATTTGATGTGTCTGCGATGGACGAGGCGGCAAGATACGGGGATATTTTTGTGACGGCGACGGATGCGGCAAAGGTGATAAGCGAGCAGGCTTTTATGGTTATGAAGGATGGTGCAGTTCTCTGTAACGTGGGTGCGGATTGCGCAATAGATACTGTGTATCTTGAAGAGACTTACATCGAAAAAGAAATCCGGGAAAACGGTGTAACGGAGTACGAGCTTATGAACGGAAGATGTCTTAAGGTTATAAATGATGGCAGAAATCTTGCGAGTGAGGCAGATGAGCTTGATAAGGCTGTATATGAACTGGTGGCAAAGAAACTTGCAGAGATGTTTCCGGACGGTGTTTGGCACGGAGCAGGAAATGAAAGAAACGATAGTGTAGAAGCAAATTATTTAGAACAAATAATAAATGAAGCTCGCGAAGAAGTTGCAAGGCATATGCTTCGTACGCTCGGAGTACGGATTTAGTTGCAAAAGAGGCGGTTATATGTTTTAAGTGAAACCTTGCGTGACTGTTGATTTGTGATATAATATTAACAGAAATGTTGTAAAAGCAATGTTTGTTCGGAGGTAAAGATGAACAGCAAAATTATTTTATATCACGGAAGTCCAAATGATAAAATTACACCTACATACGGATTAGGCGAAGACAGACACGATTATGGCAGAGGTTTTTATTTGACTGAAGATATTGAACTGGCGAGAGAGTGGGCTGTGTGCAATCCGGTAGAAGTTAGCGGATGGGTGCATAAATATGAATTAGATACAACAGAATTATCAGTGTTAGACTTTTCAGGGGAAAATATTCTGTCATGGTTGGCTGAGCTTATGAAGCATAGACAAGCAGATGATTCAAAGAGATATAGAGTCCTGTCGGAGCGGTTTATAAACAAGTATGGAGTGGATACATCGTCATATGATGTTATAAAAGGTTGGCGTGCAAATGCTTCTTACTTTTATATTGCAAAAGCATTTGTAAGAGACGAAATAGATATAGAGATTTTCGAAGAACTGATGTCACTTGGCGGTCTTGGAATTCAGTATTGTATAAAGACGGAAAAGGCATATTCGAAGTTGCGAGAGATAGAAAACAGCTTAATTTCTGTAAATTATCAAGAGTTTAATCAAAAGTATAATATAAGAGATATAGCTGCTCGTGAGAATATGAAGGCATTGATTGATTCCGACAAGAATAAGGTAACCAATGTATTCAGTACGTTAATTTAAGAATCAGAGGTGAATGGCATGCATCCATATAGCGAAGCATACTTACAAGAAGTAGTTGAGACACAGGGCAAATTGTTTGATGAGGTCGCAGACTATGAGAAGGGAATAGATGTAGAAGATTTCATAAAAAAATATATGGCTAGCAGAACAAGAGAGTTTATCGATAACGGACAGGCTTATGTCTGTACGCTTGATGCAAAAGAGTTGTGGATATATTTTTGTAAAAATGATAAGTATGAACTCAAGAAAGGTGAGGCAATCGGTGGTTTCTCTGCGGATTGGATTGGTCGTTTTTACGCGTATTTTCAGTGGTATTACAATATGACAAGTAAAAAAGTGCTTGAATTGGTGCCGCTTGATTTTATTCGTGCGGCATATAACGGATTACATGATTTGGAACTTGATTTGGCAGTGAAAAAAGTTGGGGAACAGGTTGTGGCGTAGGAAAAACAGAATAACAGAACAGATGTACGAAATAGCAGGTGTGTTTATTGGACACCTGCTGTTTTATATTTATATCAGGATATCAGAAAAAATTGCAAAGTAAAGCAAGGAGGATAATATTATGGCACGTAATTCAGTTGTACAGGTGAGTTTTAAGGAAAGTTATAATGATTTATCGTACTACAACGATCAGTTTGATTTGAAGGTGGGGGATTTGGTATATGTGGAAGGAAAACTTGAGGGCAAGCAGGGCGTAGTCGAGGAAGTCAACTACAATTTCAAAATCAAGCTGTCGGAGTACAAAAGAGTTATCGCAGTGGCGGACACTTCGGTAAAAGGTAATTTCAATATGGAGGGCGCACAGTACATCACATTTGAAAAGAATGCCCTGCCGCGCCAAAAGATTGCAACGTGGTTCTTCCCTCCGGCAAAGGAAGAGGACTATGCTTCCGGTAGCGACGGCACGAGCTTCGAGCTTGGCGACTTAAAGGGTATGAACGCTTCGGAGGACATAATCGAAAGAGGTAAAAGATATCAGAAGATTGGGCGCATTATGTATCTGTGCCTTGACGGTAATCGCGGCTACGCGATTGTAAAAGGCAGTAAATATTATGAGGTGGATTTTGTATATGAGCAGGGCAAAATCAGCAACCTGACCTGCAGTTGTTATTGCGGCTATACCTGCAAGCACGAGGTGGCTGTGATGTTGCAGCTTGAGAAAAATCTTGAGCTTATTGAGGCAGAGTATGCGGAGGAATTTGATAGGGAATGTTACTTTGCAGCAGTGAATAAGGATGTGTTTTTGGAGTATGCGACAATGGGGGAAAAGAAGGGGAAGATTAGGATAGAGGTGGAGTAGGAACGGGTAAGGGAAGCGGTGTGACTGCTTCTCTTATTCAGGTGTTGTTTTAAGAGTATGGGTGTGGACAAATAAGAGTATTTGTTGAAAATAAGTGCTAAATTTGTTATAATTATTATATGAATTGTGTATTAAGGGGATAATAAGATGATTGTATATGATGGAACAAAAAAAGATTTTTTAACCAGTGTTGAAAATGATACGATAGCAGTAGAAATAGAAAATAATATATATGCTAAAATGCATAGAAATACTGCAAAAAATGAATTTAGATCATGGGAAAATTCCTTGGAATACATGTATAAAGTTCTTAATGATGTTACTATTCCAAATGATGCCGGAATAGCAATTGAATATAATATTCCGCAAACATCTAAAAGAGTAGATTTTATAATTTCCGGATATGGAGAGAAAAAAGAACCTAATGTTGTAATTATAGAATTAAAGCAATGGGATCAAGTAAAAGAAGTTTTAGGAGAGGATGCTCTGGTCGAAACATATACTGGAAATGCAGAACGTAAGGTGGTTCATCCTTCTTATCAAGCATGGTCATATTCTATGCTTATAAGGGATTATAATCAAGCTGTTCAAGAAGGTGATATTTCACTTTTCCCGTGTGCTTATTTGCATAATTATCGGAGAAGAGAGAATGATCCGTTAGATAAAGAACAATATTTAGTATATATAGATGAAGCACCAGCATTTACAAGAGGAGAGGCAATAAAACTTCGTGATTTCATTAAGAAAAGTGTGGTACTTGGTGATAATAAAGAATTATTATATATAATTGATAATGGAAAAATTCGTCCTTCAAAGAGCATACAAAATTCTATAGCAAGTATGCTAAAAGGAAATAAAGAGTTTGTTATGATTGATGAACAGAAAGTGGTTTATGAAGAAATTATAGCGACTTCAAAGAAATGTATGCAAGATGAGAATAAGAGGACAATTATAGTACAGGGAGGGCCGGGAACAGGAAAGACAGTTGTGGCTATAAACTTATTGGCAGAGTTGACTAAGCAGAAGCAATTTGTTCAGTATGTATCAAAGAATAGTGCACCTAGAAATGTATATCTTAAAAAGTTGAAAGGATCTATTAAGAAAAGTAGTGTTGATAATATGTTTAAGGGAACTGGTATATATACTGAAACAGATATAAATGTTGTACATACAATACTTGTGGATGAAGCACACAGATTAAATGCTAAATCCGGAATGTTTCAGAATATGGGGGAAAATCAAATTAAAGAGATTATTCATGCCGCGAAATGTAGTGTATTTTTTATTGATGAAAGTCAACGTGTAACAACAAGTGACATTGGAAGTGTTGCAGAAATTGAAAAATGGGCTAAGTATGAGAATTCTGAAGTTATATATATGGAGTTGAAATCACAATTTAGATGCAATGGTTCGGATGGATATTTAGCATGGTTGGATGATGTGTTAGAAATACGTGAAACAGCGAATTATGATTTAAATGATATTGATTATGATATTCGTATTTGCGATAGTCCTAATGAGGTGAGAGATATTATTTGTGAAAGAAATTCGATACCAAACCATGCTAGATTATTGGCGGGTTATTGTTGGGATTGGATTAAAGAAGGTAAAAATGATACGTCTGTACATGATATTAAAATTGGCGATTTTGAAATGAGTTGGAATTTGGGAAATTCTACAACATATGCAATTGATGATACATCAATAAATGAAATTGGATGCATACATACTTCGCAAGGATTGGAGTTTGATTACGTAGGAGTTATTATTGGCGAAGATATGAGATATGAGAATGGTAAAATCATTACAGATTTTACGAAAAGAGCAAAAACAGATCAGTCTATGAAGGGTATAAAAACACTTTATAAAGAGAATCCAATTAAGGCTAATGAAATTGCTGAGGAAATTATTAAGAATACATACAGAACATTAATGACTAGAGGAATGAAAGGTTGTTATGTTTATTGTGTGGATAAAAAGCTGGGTGAATATTTCAAAGAGAGAGTGCGTTGAAATGGATAAGACAATGAGTATAAATGATTTACAGGAAACTATTAAAAAATTTTGTGAGGAACGAGACTGGGATCAGTTTCACAATCCTAAAGATTTAGCTATAGGGATATCAACAGAAGCAAATGAACTGTTAGATATTTTTCGCTTTAAATCAGAAGAAGAGATGAAGGCGCAGTTTCAAGAGGAGTCAATAAGGACGCATATTGAAGAGGAAGTTGCAGATGTTCTATTTTTTGTATTACGATTTGCGCAGATGAATAATATTAACTTGGAGAAATGTATTGAAGATAAGTTGCGGAAAAATGCAAAAAAGTACCCAGTTGAAAAAATTAAAGGAAAGAATTTAAAGTATACGGAACTTTAACAAAATACTAATTTTAGAATATTTAAAGGAGGCCCCCACCATGACCAATTACCCCACCCCCCACATCAACGCAACACCCGCGGATTTTGCGAAAACAGTACTTATGCCGGGTGATCCGCTCCGCGCCAAATTTATTGCGGAGACGTATCTTGAGAATCCCGTGCTTGTTAATAACGTAAGAGGAATTCAAGGCTATACCGGAACGTACAAGGGTACGAAGGTTTCGGTGATGGCGAGCGGCATGGGCATGCCGTCCATCGGTATTTACAGCTATGAGCTTTTTAATTTCTTTGACGTGGACAATATTATCCGAATCGGCTCGACGGGCTCGATTAATATGGACGTAAAGGTTAGAGATATCGTTTTCGGTATGGGTGCGTCTACGAATTCTGCGTACGCATCGCAGTATGAGTTGCCGGGAACATATGCGCCGATTGCAAGCTACAAGCTTCTTAAGACGGCGATTTCTGAGGCGGAGAAGCTTGGTGCGACCTATCATGTAGGTAACGTGTTGTCCTCGGATACTTTTTACAATGACGACAAGGATGCCACTGAGAAATGGGCGAAGATGGGCGTTATGTGCATAGAGATGGAAGCGGCGGCACTTTATATGAATGCTGCGCGTTGCAACAAAAATGCACTCGCTATGTTTACCGTGTCCGACCACATCCTAACGGGCGAGGCGACGACTGCACAGGAGCGCCAGGAGACATTTACGCAGATGATGGAGATTGCGCTTGAGACGGCGGTAGCGCTTGCGAAGGCGGAGTAAGGAAGGACGTGTTCTATGTTTCCTGTAATTAATCTTAGGGAAACCGGTATTAATTTACGACGAATTATGGATAAGCGTGGCATCACTGTAAAAGATGTGCAAAGATATCTTGGACTTAGCAGCGTACAAAGTATATATCATTGGCTGAATGGTCTTACTATGCCGACTATTGATAATTTATACGCATTAAGTGCGCTGTTTCAGTTGCCGATAGATGCTCTGGTGTGTGGAAGCAGAAAAGCGATAATACCGGAGTTGGTTGTGCATACAGAAAACCAAAACCACAGAAGATTGTATATGTATTATAAAAAATTGAATAATGTGATTGCGGCGTAACAAAATTATGCTACAAGTTCAATGACAAAAAGCGAAACCTCCTACAGAATTAAATTATAAATTTTGTAGGAGGTTATTTTTATGGAAAGAAAAGTAAATGTAGTAGAAGACCTTGATGGGAACAAGATTGTAGTTATTCATGACATTAGGTTCAAAGGGAAAAGGTCAATAGAATGGGCGGATGTTGAAGAATATTTGAAGCAGTATGTAGGAGAATCTCATATTATTGAGAGTACAAATGATATGGTCTATATCGGGGCTGATTTACCTGATGAGTATACGCATTCAAACTACACGTATATTCTTAAAGGTGCAAATGCAAAAGCAAAGGCAAATGCGGCACAAGGTATACCGGAGATGCTTGTGATTGCTAATGAAAAAGAGTATGAGGAAAATTGAAAAGAAAAGCATTCTAGGGATGCAAGATATGGTTGGTATTCATATGTAACAAGATTTGCATTGCCGGTGTATGGCGAAAAGGGAGACATAGAAAGATATAATGTATTTCGTGCAATTATGTTAGTAAGACACGCAGAAGATGATAGATTGTACCTATATGATGTCATTAAAATAAAAAAAGAAACGAGAAATCTTTTCGAGTCCGAAGACTTTACTCAGTAACAAAACCCGTTTCTTGAGTCCATAATATTAAATTACAAATAATTAGTCAAGAAGTATTTTTTACAACTCTCAATATATTGTGTGTTACGGAAAAAAGTTGAAAAGAGGTTATCTTATGGTTAGAAAAAAAGTTGTTCTAATGCCTGGCACGGAACACTCATTAGAGAAAATGGGTGCACAGATAAAACGAGCAAGATTACGTAGGAATATAAGTGTGGAGTTGCTTGCGGAGAGAGCTGGTATCAGCAAAGGTACACTTTCGGCGATAGAGAGAGGAGTGCCTACGGTTTCTGTCGGTGCCTATGCGGCGGTTCTTTTTGCACTTGGCATGGATAAGGACTTAGAATTGATAGCTTTGGATGAAGATGGGAAAAAACAATATAAAGTGCAGAATCTGCAACCGAGAAAGCGGGCGGCAAAGCACAACAAGCACCCCTTTACTCCCCATTCCTCTTCCTAAAATCCCTCGGCGCCACATCGTACACCTGCTTAAACACTCTCGTAAGCTGGGCGGTCGAAGTAAATCCCGTTTTTGAAGCAATTTCACTAAGCGGCAGGTCGGTGCCGATAAGCATCTTGTGAACCTCGGCGAGGCGGATATTGTGCAGGTACTCGAGGAAGGTTGCACCCGTGGCCGCATGGAAAAGGCGGCAGAAGTGGTACTTGCTTAAGTGTACAAGCTCAGCAACTTCGTCAAGAGTAATTTGCTCGCGGTAATGTTTATTGATATAACGGATTGCGTCCGCAATTTCAGATTGGACATTTTGGCTGATGACCGGTTTGGTGGTGTCGGCCAATTCTTTTACGCGCATGAGAAGCTGGAACACAGCAGTAAAGAGCTGCTTTTCAGCGAGGAAACCGCCTTTTTTGGAAAGTTCGTCGATACGCTTGAAATCATTAAAAATCGATTCCATGAGCTCGGGCGTGAGTCTGATGATTGCCGAATTGATTTTTTCGGCGAGGAGCTTGAGTTCATTTTCTGACAGGAAAAAGGAGAGCGCATCCAGTGAAAAATTGATAACATAACGCTCGTAGTAATTAACCTCGCGGCTTTCGGTATAGTGAACGGCAAACGGCGGAAGTATATATAAGTCGCCGGGCTGCAGCACGTGGCAGATGTCGTCTAAGAAAAAATAACGCTCGCCGTAGACGTGCAGATAAATCTCGTAGGCATTATGATAATGCTGGAATTTCATGTTGTATTTTTCTTTATTCTGAATAAATTCGATGAAAAATTTGTCTATCGGATAGAACGAAGTCTGCTGCATATTAACCCTCCCGGAAGTCCTTTTTTGCGCCTGAATTTATCATTTATAAACATAGTATAACAATTCTTAAAAATAATAGCAATATTTAAATGTTTTTTTGCGGTTTAAGGCAATATTAGGCTTGTTATCACAATAATTGCGTGGTAGAATTAAAAAAGTAGTATAATGCTTAATGCAATCAAAATATTATTTTTTATGAGGTGACAAGATGAAGGAAACTGTAATTCAGTTTGGCGAGGGTGCTTTTTTAAGAAGTTTTGTTGATTACTTTTTTCATGGTTTGAATGAGAAGGGTTTGTATGACGGTAAGGTTGTTGTAGTACAGCCTATCGAGCAGGGTCTTATCCCGGTGCTCAATGAGCAGAACGGTGAATATCACCAGTTTTTAAGAGGAATTAAGGATGGTCAGCCGGTAGAGGAGATGACCAAGATTACTGTAATCTCAAGAGGCGTTGACCCTTACAAGGATTATGCAGAGTATCTTAAGCTTGCTCACAATCCTGATGCGAGAGTAATCGTTTCCAATACAACAGAGGCAGGTATCGTTTATCTCGGAACAGAGAAGCTTGACGATGCACCGCCGAAGTCTTTCCCTGCGAAGCTTACTGCGCTTCTTTACGAGCGTTTTAAGGCAGGTCTTCCGGGATTTATTATTTTATCATGTGAGCTTATTGATAAGAACGGTGACGTATTAAAAGAGTGCGTTTTGAAATATTGTGATTTATGGCAGCTTGGTGATGAGTTCAAGAACTTCATCATGAACGAGAACCATTTCTGCAGTACTTTGGTTGACCGTATCTGTACAGGATACCCCAGAGACGACATCGAAGCTTTCACAGCTAAGATTGGTAAGGTTGATAACCTTGTTAACACAGCTGAGATTTTCCACTTATGGGTAATCGAGGGTAACTTCGAGGATGAGCTTCCTTTCCAGAAGGCAGGCTTTAACGTAGTTTGGACAGACGACGTAACACCTTACAAGAAGCGTAAAGTTAGAATTCTTAACGGTGGTCATACTTCCATGGTTCTTGCAGCACACCTTTACGGTCTTGAGACTGTTGGTGAGTGTGTGGCTGACCCGGTAGTAGGCAAGTTTTTACATAAGACATTATTTGACGAGATTATCCCGACACTCGGTAACTCAGACGTTGATATCCAGTTCGGTAAGGACGTTGTTGAGAGATTTGCTAATCCTTTTGTTAAGCACAGACTTTTGTCAATCGCTCTTAACTCAGTAAGCAAATTTACAGCGAGAGTTCTTCCGACAATCATCGAGTACTATGAGCAGAACAAGAAGCTTCCGGCTTGCCTTACATTCTCACTTGCTGCACTTATTGCTTTCTACAGAACAGATGCAGCTAACGATTTGCCGGAGATTATGGAATACATGAAGACTGCTTCAGTTGCGGACATTCTTGCTAAGAATGAGTACTGGGGACAGGATTTGTCATTCATGAAGGATACTGTTGAGGCATACTACAACAGCATTCAGAATGACGGTATGGCTAAGGCTTACGAAGCAGTTCTTGCATAATTTTTATTTGATATGAGGTGACTTATATGGAATGGATAAAAATTCATCCCGATGACAATGTTGAAGTAAGTGTTCAGACGGGACATAAAAGAGCAATAAAGGATATCGCTAAGGGCGAGGCAGTAATCAAGTACGGTTACAGCATCGGTAATGCGACAGAGGATATCAAGGCAGGCGACCACGTTCACAGTCACAATCTTAAGACAGGACTTAAGGAGGGCAATGTATATACATACGAGCCGAACCTTACAGAGCTTAAGTTTGACGAGGTTAAGGACGCTACATTTGAAGGCTATCTTCGTGAAAACGGCGATGTCGGTATCCGTAATGAAATATGGATTGTTAATACTGTAGGTTGTGTTAACGCGCTTGCAGAGAGACTTTCAAGACTTACAGGCGCTAAGTGCTTCCCTCATCCTTACGGATGTTCACAGCTTGGCGATGACCATACAACCACACAGAAGATTCTTAAAGGTCTTGTTAATCACCCGAATGCTGCAGGTGTACTTGTACTTGCACTCGGCTGTGAGAATAACACACTTGACAGTTTTAAGGCGCTTCTCGGCGATATCAACGAGAAAAGAGTTAAGTTCCTCGTTGTTCAGAAGTGTGAGGACGAGATTGAAGAAGGCGTTAAGCTTATCAAAGAGCTTGAAGCATACAGAGATACATTTAAGAAGCAGACCTTCCCTGTGTCTAAGCTTCGCGTTGGTCTTAAGTGCGGCGGTTCAGACGGTTTCTCAGGAATTACCGCTAACCCGCTTCTCGGACAGTTCTCCGACAGACTTATCTCAGCAGGCGGCAGCACTGTTCTTACTGAGGTTCCGGAGATGTTCGGCGCAGAGACAATCCTTATGAACAGATGTGTTGATGAGAGTATTTTCAATAAGACTGTTGACCTTATCAACAATTTCAAGGCATACTTTGTTGCACACAATCAGGTTATTTACGAGAATCCTTCACCGGGTAACAAGGAGGGTGGTATTACCACTCTTGAGGAGAAATCTCTCGGATGTACTCAGAAGGGCGGTAAGGGTCCGGTTGTTGACGTACTTACATACGGCGACGCTGTTAAAAAGAACGGTCTTAACCTTCTTAACGGACCGGGTAACGATATGGTTGCCATTACTAACCTCGTGGCAGCAGGCTGTCATATGGTTCTTTTCACAACAGGCCGCGGTACACCGCTCGGTGCACCTGTTCCGACTGTTAAGGTTGCTTCTAACTCAGGTATTGCAGAGAGAAAATCCAACTGGATTGATTTCAACGCAGGCCCGATGATTGAGGGCGTTTCACTTGCAGATGAGTTCTTTAAATATATCTGTGAGGTTGCAAGCGGCAAGCAGACCAACAATGAGAAGAATGGTTACCACGAAATCGCTATTTTCAAGGATGGCGTAACACTCTAATCATAACAATATACCCCGGATTATCACTGCAATGTCGGTGCTTAGTCCGGGGTGTTTTTACACCCGAATTACGCCATCTGCCCTGCATATTTTAGCAATATAGTCTGTGTTTAGGGAATTGGGGGAGTATGGTTTTTTCGCAGACAACCAAAGGTTTTTAGAATAACTTTGCTTTTTAAGCTTTCCACCAAATTGTGCCGCGCAGAGTTGTCTGAGTGGAATTGATTAGAAGTTCTGCGGTTTGGAAAATATGTAGATTTTATATGCAAGGGTTATAAGGCACGCTCTCGCTACGAAAAAAACCTAGCGCTACTAGGCTTGCGAGACGAAACATTAATTTATTTGCAATATAAGATATTTTAGTTTCGTCTCACGAGCCAAGGAGCGAGGTTTTTTAAGTGCCTTTAACCCTTGCATATAAAATCTACATATTTTCCAAATCGCTTGAACTTCTTCAATTCCAACGAGTTTAACGGAGCGGCACAAAATCAAACGGTGGAAAGCAAAAAGCATTAGTTATTCTTAAAAACGTAAAAGGTTGCAAGAAAAAACCATACTCCCCAATTCCCCAAACACAGACTATATTGCTAAAATATGCAGGGCAGATGGCGTAATTCAGTCAGAATAACACCGGAAAGCAATTTTTGCATGATTTAGGGTAATAATGGACATTTTAATAATAAAAAATGTATGTTATACTTGGTTTAGATTGGAACTATATAATGCAAATATGAAAGGGTGACGTCATGAAAATAAGAGATTATGAAGTAAAAGAGATGAGAGAAGCTTTTGAGGCGAAGGGCTATAAGCTTCCGCAGTTTGATAGAAGCAAAGTGAAGGAAAATACTCTTAGAGAGCCTACATGGATTCATTTTGGTGCGGGTAATATATTTAGGGCTTTTCCGGCGGCAGTGCTTCAGAAGCTTCTTGATAAGGGAATTTACGATAAAGGTATTATTGTCGGCGAGGGCTTTGACTATGAGATTATAGAAAAGGCATACAAGCCTTACGATTCACTTAGTCTTTTGGTTACACTTAAGGCTGACGGAACGATTGATAAAGAGATTATCGCAAGTGTGGTTGATGCGCACGTTGTAAGCGATGATGAGACTTCGGCAGAGTGGCAGGAGTTTTGTAGATTGTTTAGGGAGCCGTCACTCCAGATGGTGAGTTATACAATTACTGAGAAGGGCTATGGTTTCTTCAAGAACGGTATCATGGAGAAGACGGCGAAGCTTTTGTACGAGCGCTTCAAGGCAGGTGCTTACCCGATTGCAATGGTGAGCATGGACAACTGCTCACATAACGGTGACAAGTTAAAATCAGTTGTGCTCGGTTATGCGAAGCAGTGGGTAGAAGAAGGCAGTGCAGAGCCTGAATTCCTTGATTATCTTTCAGATTCCAAGAAGGTATCTTTCCCGTGGAGCATGATTGATAAAATCACTCCCAGACCTGATGCAAAGGTGCAGGAGATGCTTGCTGCAGACGGTTTTGAAGACAATGATTTGATAATTACTTCCAAGAACACATACACTTCAGCATTTGTTAATGCGGAGGAGGTTCAGTATCTTGTAATCGAGGACAGCTTCCCGAACGGCAGACCGCCGCTTGAAGAAGGCGGAATTTATTTTGCGGATAGAGAGACTGTTGACAAAGTTGAAAAAATGAAGGTTTGTACATGCCTTAATCCTTTGCATACCTCACTTGCAATTTACGGTTGTCTTCTCGGACACAAGCTTATCTGCGACGAAATGAAGGATGAGGAGCTTGCAAAGCTCGTTAATCGTCTCGGGTATATCGAGGGAATGCCGGTTGTAACTGACCCGGGAATCATAAGCCCGAAGACTTTTATAGACGAAGTTGTGTACAAACGTCTTCCGAATCCTTTTATGCCGGATGCGCCGGAGCGAATTGCTACGGATACATCTCAGAAGCTTCCGATTCGTTTTGGTGAGACACTCAAGTCCTATATTGAAAAAGGTATGGATGTGTCGGAGCTTATCGCAGTTCCGCTTGTTATCGCAGGTTACTTCAGATACCTTATGGGCGTGAGAGATAACGGCGAAGCATTTACACCTAGTCCCGATCCGCTTCTTACAGAACTTCAGGAGTATGTTGCAGATGTCAAGCTCGGACAGGGCAAACTTAGTGATGTTCAGAGAGAGAATGTGGTTAAATTCCTCGGACGCAAGGATGTGTTTGCAGTGGATCTTAACGAGATTGGTCTTGCAGACAAGATAATCGGTCTGTTTGAAGAACTTATCGTGGGCGAGGGTGCTGTAAGAGCGGTGCTTCGCAAGTATTTAGACTAAAAAGATTAAAAGATTAAAAGAAATTTTATTTTATTTGTAAGATTGGATATAAAAAAACGGAGTATATAGGTGAGAGGAGGTTATAGAGTGGAAGATAAGAAGATTATCGGGCTGCTTTTTTCCAGAGTCGAGCATGCTATCAATGAACTTAGTATACGATTTGGCAAGCAATTATCTCGAATCGCCTATAATATTTTGGGAAATCTGTCTGATGCCGAAGAGTGTACAAATGATACTTATCTGGCTCTGTGGAATGCTATTCCGCCTGCATCACCTGACCCGTTGGCTCCGTATGTATATCGCACAGGACGTAACATTGCACTTAAAAAATTGGAAATTAATATGGCTAAGAAGAGAAACGGAAGATACGATTTGTCTTTGGATGAGTTAAATGAATGCTTGCCGGGAGATGATTTGGAACAGTTGATAGATGCGAAAGAATTAGGACGTGCTATCGACAGGTTTTTATCCGGCAATTCTAAGGAGAATCGTTATATCTTTTTAAGGCGTTACTGGTTTGGTGATTCTGTTAAGGATATTGCAGATGCACTCAATATGCAGGAGAATGCAGTTTCCGTTCGATTAAACCGACTCCGAAAAAGTCTGAAGGACCATTTGCAGAAGGAGGGATATAATTATGAAGCGTGAACACATTTTAACTGCGTTAGAAGAAATCAGTGATAAGCATATTGGGGAGGCAGGTAAGTCGCCTAAAAGAAAGAAGAGAGCACTTTGGATGAGTGCCGTGGCAGCAATGCTGGTTATTGCGATTGGTATAGGCATATTAGCAGGGCCGATGAGGATTCGTGCTTATGCAGTTGCTCTGCCGAGTGAGGCCCGTATTACAAAAATGTCGGATTATGATGACTATAACAGTAGGGAAGAATATTTAGAAGCAGTAGATTTAGCAAGAGCAGAAAGCAAACAGCGCACAGAGGTATCAAAGCAGGCGGTTTCAGCCTTGAGTCTTTTTTTTACGAAGGGAACAAAACAGTTTCTTGTAACGGATGATAATGATAATAAATTATGGTCGCCGGTTAATGCTTATATAGGGCTTGCGATGCTGACGGAATTAACGGAAGGTAATACCCGCAAACAGATTCTTGATTTGTTAAATGCACCGGATACAGAGGCCTTGCGCAGACAGGTAAGTGCCGTGTGGGAAAGTGTATATCAGAAAGATGAGCATGAGATTTGCGTACTTGCCAATTCTTTATGGTGGGAGAACGGCATAGAGTACAATCAGAATGTAATGGATGCTTTGAGTTATCATTATTATGCATCTGTTTATCGGGGTGACTTGGGAAGCGATAAGATTAATAAGGATATTGCCAACTGGATAAATGATAATACCGGGAATTTTTTAAAGGATAGTACCGCCAATATTAAATTAAGTCAGGATATTGTTATGGCACTATATTCTACCTTATATTTTCAGTCGAAGTGGACTGACCAATTTTCAAGCAATGCGAATACGGAAGATGTATTTTATATGCCGACCGGTGAAAAACAGGTCACCTATATGAATAAAAAACAGAAAAAAATGAATTACTATTGGGGAGAAAATTATGGCGCCGTATGTTTGTATCTGAAAAATGGATGTAGAATGTGGTTTGTTTTGCCGGATGAGGGTAAGACAACAAAGGATGTTCTTGAAGACGGAACTTATATGGAGATGGTGCTTACTGACGATTGGTCAAGCTCTAACGAATGGCAAAACCGTAAGTATTTGAAGGTAAATTTGTCCGTTCCCAAATTCGATGTGTCATCGACATTGAATTTAAGAGAAGGACTTGAGCATTTGGGTGTAACAGATATATTTGAGTACAACGCAGACTTTTCTAATGTTACGACATACGAACCTGTTTTTTTGACAGCAGTAAATCAGTCTGTTCGTGTGGAGATTGACGAAGAAGGAGTAAAGGCAGCAACTTATATTGAGCTTCCTGCTGCGGGAGAGGCACCACCGCCGGAAGAGATTATAGATTTTGTTTTGGACAGACCATTCCTTTTTGTGATTGCAAATGGCAATATACCTCTTTTTGCAGGATGCGTTAATAATCCGCAGTAGTTAATATGATTTCAAAGGCTCATGCTACGGCATGGGTCTTTTTTGTACACATTTTTAATATAATATATCAATAACGGTTTTAGGTGAAAATATGAACGAGAATAATGAAAACAAAAGGAATATTAAGGACGATATTATATTTATTCTGAAAAAGCGAGGGGTCGTGCTCGGCGCAGTTCTTGTGCTGATTGTAGGTTGCCTGCTTTATGCACCGAGCATCGTGCAGACAAATACGAGAGTGGGAAATAGGGAACTGCCGATATATTGCGTGGATACTACGGAGAAAAAGGTGGCACTTAGTTTTGATGCGGCTTGGGGGAATGAAGACACGCAGCAAATTCTTGATATCCTCGCCAAGCACAACGTAAGGGTTACATTTTTTATGACAGGAGAGTGGATGAAGAAGTATCCCGATGATGTAAAAAAGATTTACGAAGCCGGGCATGATATTGCCAATCACGGCGAGAATCACAAAAATATGAGCCAGCTTAACACTTCTGATATCCAGTCAGAGCTTCTTAAACCGCACCAGACGATAAAGGAGCTTCTGGGAATTGAGATGTGTCTTTTCAGACCGCCTTACGGTGATTATGATAATGATGTAATTACAACGGCAACTGCCTGTAAATATTATACCGTGCAGTGGTCTGTGGACAGTTTGGACTGGAAGGATTATGGTGCTGACAGTATCGTAAAAACCGTGCTTAATCACAAGAATTTAGGTAACGGCGCAATCATTCTAATGCACAATGGCGCGAAGTATACAAAGGATGCACTTGAGCAGGTGATTGTAGGTTTGCAGACACAGGGGTATGAACTTGTACCGATTTCAAAGCTTATACATACAGGGGAATTTCATATGGATCATACAGGAAAGCAGTATAAAAATTGATAGTGTGAAGAGTAAAGCTTAGTAGAACTTTGAAGAAGAGAGAGTCGCAAAACTCTCTCTTAGTTTTTGACATTAATTAATCCATATTTCTGCGCGTGCTACGGCATTATCGTTGCTTGAAAACCCCTCGTTTTTTAAGTTAAATAAATCCTCCATATTGCAATAAAAGGCTATATTGTAATTAAATCCCATATATTTGTTTAAATCCATATTCCCAACTACACAGTAGAAATTTGTAGCATTGCCGCCGCCTGCACTGCCGAAAGAATTGTCCTGGTTGTAATAAATTCTGCTTTCATCAGAGTATGAAACAATATTTTGGTCACCGACATATTCCACGAATATAATAAATGACGGGTGTAAAATGTCATAGCTTTTTTTGCTTTTAAAATACATGTAATGGACATCGGATTCTGTTTTTTCGAACTTCTCATATCCGGGTAATTCGCCTGTTTCAAACGCATGTGTATATTGTTCATATACAGTTCCGATTATTTCTTCTGATGTATAACTCCTGTAATCTGTATATTGATTAGCATTGTAAGTTATAGAACTTTTGTTATTATTTGAGTAGAGAGTAATACAAAAAATGCTTAGAAATATCAATGCAACGGTTGTGACGATAGTCTTTGGCGCAGGCCACTGTTTTCCGTTTGTGTTTCCGCTTTGCAATTGTTTGTTGATTTTAATGTTATATAAAATTTTATAAATTATAAGACTGGCAAGTATAATCAATAAAATGAAAAAAATCATTGCAACTATTTTAGGTACTGCGACTAAATTTTTCATAAAAATACCTCCTATATTCCAAATTCATTTTTAAACAAGTAATAATAACTTCTTGTTACATCGACGATGCTTTCATCTGCCATAGTAACCATAAATTTTTGCGATAATGCTGATTTTATGCGCTTGATTTTTTTCTTGTGAATAATCACGGAGTTGCTGATGCGCAAAAACTCTGCCGGATTCAAAGATTTTTCGAACTGCCATAATCTGTCGGTACATTTGTATTCTCCATGTAAGGTATGAACAATAATGTTATGCCCCATGCTTTCAATGTATATAATGTCGTTTACGGGTAAATGACAGGACTCTTCATCTTTTTTGCAGCTTATGTATTCGGGATAAATATTTCTTTCTGCGAATACAAATTCAGAATCATCACTTATTTCAAAACCGAGCATTGTCAGATGTTCTTTTATTTCATTATACTTTTCAGTGCTTACTTCTAACTTTATTTTCAATTAACTACGCCCCTTTTCGATTTGTCATGTAAACGATAACACAATGAAAATTTATTTGCAACAAAACGGAATAACTTGCGTTTATACGCGAATAGATTGCATTTTGACGTATTGTTTTTATTCTTGCTATTTTCGTAGTGGGGTGGCATAATGAGAGAAAAAGAGAGATAACAAGGAGACAATCTTATGGCACCCGGAATAATTGTCGGATACATACTTGGCATACTTTTTGTAATAATCGGAATTCGTTTGATAAGAAGCAAGGATTGGAAAAGAAAAGAGATTAAAGAGTGGGCGGTGCTTCCGCATACGACCGCAACTATTACAGGAACAATTTCCATGGGAAGAAGTTCGGATTATGAAGGCTACTGCTATGAAGCGGAGATTTTAATAGACGGTGTTAAGTACAGAGCGAGAAGCTGGGATAGATTTTATCAGGACTCAACGTGTGAGGATGGAGAAGAACTTGTAGTTGCCTATAAACCAATCCCTGATAACAAGCTTCTTGACGGCATCATGGATACAATGACGGAAGCATTGTTAAACAAGGATTGGGAAGAAAGTAAACCCAGATACTATTTCAAAATCATGGATGAGAAAAAGTATCTTAACGAAGAAAAAGGTTCTTCGCAATTCGGCAATTATTTCTTTATAGGATTTGGTTTTGTTATTATTCTTATTGCAACGCTTGCAGCGTTTGGGATTATTGAGTCTTAATTAAAACTCTTAATCCAGGTAACTAAAGAATTATGATATATGTTTTCTATAACGTCCTGTCGCATACGGTCTGTGACAGGACCATTTTTTGCCATGCGTTCAATGATTGCTTGTTGGAGTTCTTCGACACTCATATCTTCGTAAGGCTTGTTGTCTGTATTTGTTTGTGACAGAACAGGTGTCTCGGGAACAACAACCTCCGGCACAATATTTACAACCTCCGGCATAACATTTACAGCCTCATCAACAACCTCGAATTCTTCTTTTTCACAAATGCCTTCAGGCACCCAAATCTCACCGGAATTTTCCTTAACAGTTACAGTGATACAACCGTTATTTACGGCAACCTTTTCGCCGGACAGCACGCCGATATATTCTGCGGCATTCTGAACAGGAAGTGTCATTGTAAAGCTATTATCATCATTATTAACAGTCACTACAACAGACTGTCCGCCAAGATTTCTTGCAAAGGCGTATTGTCTTGTGGTAAGCATAAGCTCTTTGTATTCACCGTAGGAGAGAGCCTTTATTTTCTGACGGGCAGCCCCGAGTGCAGTAATTAATTTGGTGCAAGGGTTATTGGAAGTTGCATCCTTGTAGTCGCAAAGAGCAATAGCCGGTCTTAACGACGCATCCGAACCGCGTTCCTTCCTGCCTTCAATTCCAAACTCCGAACCGTAATAAACGGACGGAATTCCGGGCAGGGTATACATCAAGATATGTACAGGCATAAAATGCGCTTTGTTATTTAGCTTGGTATAAATGCGCTCGACATCATGATTGTCAACAAAGTTATAAAGCTTCAGACCGTCGGGACGGTTGCCGCCCATTTCATAGAGTCGTTTTACCGTATGCGCAATTTCGAAATAATTGTGGTCATTATGCCCGGAATAGAGCGCTTTGTGTAAATGATAGTTGGTTACGGAGTGCAAAGTATTCTCGTTTGCCCAACGTATATAGTCGCCGTGAATTACTTCGCCCATAAGCCAAAAATCAGACTTTACTTCATTGGCAACGTGGCGAAGTGACTTCATATAATCAAAATCAAGCACATCTGCAGCATCAAGACGAATGCCGTCTATGTCAAATTCTTTTACCCAAAAACGGATTACATCACAGATATAATCACGAACTTCGGGATTTTTCTGGTTCAGCTTAACAAGCAAATTATAGCCACCCCAATTATTATATGAAAAACCGTCGTTATATTCATTGTTACCCCAAAAATTCACATTGCAGAACCAACCGGTGTATCGTGACTGCTCGCGGTTCTGTTTTACATCCTTAAAAGCGAAGAAGTCACGGCCTACATGATTAAATACACCGTCTAAAATAACCCTGATTCCTTGAGCATGACACTCTTTTACAAAATTAGTAAGGTCATCGTTTGTTCCGAGACGACTGTCAAGCTTCTTGTAATTGGTGGTTTCATAACCGTGTCCGACCGATTCAAAAAGCGGTCCGATGTAAATTGCGTTACATCCGATACCTTTAATGTGTGAAATCCACGGAACTAAAGTGTTCAATCGGTGTACAGGTTCACTGTAAGAATTCTCTTTCGGAGCGTCCGTGAGTCCGAGCGGATAAATATGATAAAATACGGCTTCGTCATACCACGCCATATGTGTACCTCCTAAAAATAAGTAATATTCTATATTATACAAAAAAAATAACAAAAAAGCAATTTGCAATAGAGTTGCAAGTAAATTTTGTGTGTGTTATAATTTTTGATGGTAATATAAAATATGGGTAAGACTTTTGTACATACAGCTACTAAAGCGGAGGCATAATGATGACTGAAGAAAAAAAGAACCATATACTTTCAAAATATATGAAGGGCAGTTGGACGTATTTTTGCGTTATTGCCTTTTTAATGTTTGTATTTTTTATAGGCGGACAATACCTGTTGCCGGATGAGCGTGATGCGGTTTCTTCGGATTATATGGAGTTTGATGCGCAGTGGTATCAGCTTAAGGATAACGGTGAGAAGGTTCCTGTTGAAGTCCCGGGTAAGGTTGAAGCTGAGAGAGGAGAAGTTGTTACCTTTGTGACTGTATTGCCGGCAGACGTGTATTCTGGAGAGTGCCTGTGTTTCCGTTCGGTTTGGCAGGATGTTGATATATATATTGACGGTGTTTTGAGAGAGAGCTATAACACTAAGGATTCAAGATTATATGGTACGAATAGTGCTTTTCGTTATATTTTTCTTGAACTTGATGAGTCCGATGCAGGTAAGGAACTTACATATAAGTTTTCAAGTGATTCAAAATATGCCGGTGCAACGCGAATGGTAAGACGGGGAAACAGAACCGCGATATTGATTAATCTTGTAAGAGAAGCAGGACTCAGAACCGGAATAGCTGTATTCCTTATGTTGATGAGTTTGTTTTGTATTGTTGTGTGTGCAATTCTTAAGTATGTTTATAAGAAGAACCTGCCGCTCAGATATCTTGCATGGACGATATTTTTCTGTGCATTATGGATGTTGTCAGAGATTGAATTCAGACAGATTCTGTTTAGGAACGTATCAGTGTTGACCAACTACACATATTGGTCATTGATGATAATTTCCATACCGTTGCTGTCTTATATGAATGAAATACAGGACGGCCGTTATGCTAAGCTGTACAGTATTCCTATGGCTTATTCTATGGGGATTTTTGTTGTTGGTACGATATTACAGGTGTTTGATGTGGTACAATTTGTAACACAACTTCCGTTTATTCATGCGAGTACATTTGTTTCGCTTGCTGTCCTTATAGGAACGATAACTGTTGACGTCTTTAAAAAAAGGATTAAAGATTATGTGGCGGTAGGTATCGGTATTTACGGATTATTGTTTACGGCCATTCTTGAAATTATTTTGTATTATATCGGAACAAGCCTGTCTCTAGGTACAGTGCTGGCAATCGGTTTGTTGTTCCTGCTTGTTATGGCTATTATTAAGACGGGACAGGATTTGGCGAGAACGGAACGTGCTAAGCAGAAGGCCGTTATGGCTAAGGAGGCGCAGGCACAATTCCTTGCCAATATGTCACATGAGATTCGTACTCCTATCAATGTTGTTGTGGGTATGAATGAGATGATTTTAAGAGAGGCAGAGAAGGAGTCCATTAAGGATTATGCGCATAACATTCAGAATGCAAGTAATATGCTTCTCGGACTTGTAAATGATGTTCTTGATTTTTCCAAAATCGAGTCGGGACAGTTGGAACTTGTAGAGGATACATACGATCTTGCGTCGCTTCTTAAAGATGAGATGCTTATGCTTAATGCAAGAGCGAAGGGTAAAACCATTGCGACTAAAATGGTTGTGGATCCGGGAATTCCTGTAAGACTTTACGGAGATGAGCTTCGTATTAAACAGATTCTTACCAACCTTATTTCCAACGCTGTTAAATACACAAAAGAAGGAAATATTACAATAAGAGTATTTTACAACTGGATTGATGACGAAAAAATAGCATTATGTTTTTCGATAATTGATACAGGTATGGGTATTAAGAAAGAGGATTTGTCAAGGCTGTTCGACAGTTTTATGCGTCTTGAAGTTGAAAGAAACCGAAATGTCGAAGGTACGGGACTTGGGCTTAATATAGTAAAGAAACTGACAGATTTGATGGGAGGAGATGTTGCCGTTGACAGTGAATATGGTAAGGGAAGTACTTTTACTGTGTCGATTCCGCAGAAAGTTGTTGACGAAGAGCCTATAGGTAATTTTGAGACATCTCTTAAGCAGAGAAGAAAGGCGATGAAGTCTTTAGATAAATTGTTTACGGCACCGAATGCCAATATACTTGTTGTCGATGATAATTCGATGAATCTCTCGTTGATGAAAAATCTATTAAAACGTACGCAGATTAATGTAGATCTTGCATCAAGTGGAAGAGAATGTTTGGAATTGACGAGAACCAAACTTTATAACATTATCTTAATGGATCATATGATGCCTGAACTTGATGGTATCGAGACACTTAATATGTTGCGTTCGGATTCGGATAATCCGAATAAGGAAACGAAGGTTATTGCCCTGACTGCCAATGCAATTGCAGGTTGCAAGGAGATGTACCTCGGATTTGGATTTAATGATTATGTTTCTAAGCCCATTCAGGCTGACAAGTTGGATGCACTGCTTTTACAGTATCTTCCGAGAAATCTTGTGCATATGGATGGAGAACAAAATAGAAAGGATGAGT
This sequence comes from Lachnospiraceae bacterium, assembly GCA_015057505.1. Lineage (GTDB taxonomy): Bacteria > Bacillota > Clostridia > Lachnospirales > Lachnospiraceae > SIG300. The sequence goes on along the minus strand of SVEG01000008.1, from coordinate 69,399 downwards.
TTGCTTTGGCATGGCCTAAAGAACTTCTTGACATTAACAGGGAAACAGGTCTTTCATATTGCATGGAATCAGAAGACCTATATAAAGATATGTTGCAGGCTTTTTGTGAGCAGGTAAGAGAATATATGCCACAGCTTGAAATGTTTTTTGAAAAAGAAGATTGGGAGCAATATGCAATTGTTGCACATGCGCTTAAAGGAAATGCACTTAATATAGGAGCAGTTGAGTTCTCGGCTCTGTCCAAGAAACACGAGTTTGCCGGTAAAGAGTGTAATAAGGAATTTATTTTAAAAGAATATCCGGTTTATATAGAAGTGCTTGATAAACTGGTGGATAAAATAGAAAAATTATAGGAATAATTAAAAAAAGATGTTTTTTTGCGTCGCAATCTATTTGTAGCACGAAAAAAAACATCTTTTTTTTTGCTATTCTAAATATTTGCAAAATGTTACGAAAAATGAGTAAAAATAAGAAAATACTACTATTTTATTAAAAACATCTTGTAAATTCGCGGTAAATTTTATATAATTTTAACATGGGTGTTTTGGAGGGAAAAACATGGAACTAGCTAATTTGTTTCAATTTGCTGCAGACAATTCTCTGGAGATGATAATGGTTTTTAATGATTTCGGGATGATTGTTTATGCCAATAAAAGGGCTAAGGAACTTACGGAATTCGAGGAAGATTTGTGCGGAACTTTGGTTTCGGATGTTTATCCCGGACTTTTCTCCAAAGGTGTCCGCATTAAAGATTCAGATGTTACACTTGGTGAAATATATGATAGCATGGCTTACCGTAAGAATAAGACGTGTTTTCAGACGAGAGTGAAGGTTCTTGAGTATGATATGCAATATATATGTGTTGCGCGTGATACCTCAAAAAGAATTTCGCTGGAGAAGAAACTCGTTTTGGCGGAACAGGAAGCTAAGGAAGCCCTTAAGGTTAAGTCGGAATTTGTTGCTAATGTAACGCATGAACTTAGAACACCCGTTAACGGAATACTCGGTAATACTAGAGAACTTATAAGTCGTGAATCAGATGAAGATAAATTAAAACTACTGGCACTTGTGGAGCGTGGCTGTAGGGATATGAATGCAATTATTAACAATATCCTTGATTTTTCCAAATTGGAAGCGGGCAAGTTTATTTTGGAGGAACGCAAATTTGAATTTCGTAATATGATTGATTATGTTAAGAGTAATCATATTAACAGAATTACGGAAAAAGGGTTGGAGTTTTCGATAACGGTTTCGCCCGAAGTACCGAAGTTTGTTGTTGGAGATGAGCTTAGAATTGTTCAGATACTGAATAATATGATATCCAATGCATATAAATTTACTTCGGTGGGAGAGATACATGTTGAAATTGTAAAGACGGCGCAGATGGACGCCAAGACAGAACTGTTTTTTGTTGTAATAGATACCGGAATTGGCATAGCCAAGGCTGATCAGGATAAGCTTTTTAAAAGTTTTTCACAGGTGGATGCATCCATATCCAGAAAGTACGGAGGTACGGGACTGGGGCTTAGTATTTGCAAGGAACTTGTTGAACTTATGGGTGGAGGAATTCATGTCAACAGCGAAGTCGGTAAAGGGACGGTATTTTCTTTTAATATTTGGGTTGAGATCCCTGAAGAAGATTATCTGATACAAGGAAGGGAATTACATGACGGATTAAAGGAATATGTCACGGAACCGGATGAACGTCAGACCATTATTAATAAATTACAAAACCTGATGAACAATGATTCGGGGGACGGGATAAAGATATTTGGGGAGCCGGCAAATCTTGAAGAATTGGAAAAGAAGCTGACAAAGCTTATTCTTAGTATGGAGATGGACAACTGGGAAAAAGCTGAAATGTTTGCTGAATCAATAAAAGAGCTGGCAGAGGAAGCACCGAGGGAGATAAAAAGTGCTGCATTAAGACTTAAGATGGCAGTGCAAAAAGGGGACTATGAGAAAGCGGTTGCAGCTTTTGAATTATTTAAAAACTCGTTGCAACAGATATAGTGGAGGTACATATGGCAGACAGCAGTGCTTACAAGGATGTCTCTCGTATTTTAATTGTAGATGATGTGGAAGCAAACAGATTTGTTTTGCGCGGTATAATAGAGGACATGGGTTATCAGCCTGTGCTTACCGAGAATGGTATGCAGGCCTTAAAGATGATGCAGTATATAAAACCACACCTGATAATTCTTGATATAGCGATGCCTGAAATGGACGGTTATGAAGTGTGTAAGAAGATAAAGGAGGATGCAGAACTTAGAGATATCCCGATTATTTTTATTTCGGCATATGATGATGCTGAAGATATTGTAAAGGGCTTTGAATTCGGAGGTGCCGATTATGTTACCAAACCTTTTATTCCGGAGGTTGTAAAGGCAAGAGTCGGGATGCATCTTCGCTTATATGAGTCTAACAGAAGTATGGCTGAATCAAACCGCCAGCTTCAGATATCAATCAGTGAGCAGATGAAGCAGATGGAGGCGGTAAGAAAAAGTGTTTTGTATGCACTTATTCGTGTCGCCAGAGAGAATGCCAATTATGATGAAGAATATATGGAGAGACTTTGCTATAACAGTAGGATGTTGGCAGAGGCGATGCAACTGTCGTCCAAGTACGGTTCGGTAATTTCTGACAACTATATTGATATGATAGAACTTGCCGCACCGCTTTGTGATTTGGGAAACCTTGCAGTTCCTACGGATATATTGCAGAAAAAAGGTAGTTTAACAGAAGAAGAAAGTGCTGCTATGCAGAAGCATACTGTTATAGGTGCGAGAATAATGAAGGATGTTGCGGAACTCGGCAATTACAACAGTTTCGTTAATATGTCTATGGAAATAGCCAATTATCATCATGAGAACTGGGACGGAAGCGGTTATCCGGAAGGCAAAAAAGCAGATGAGATTCCTATTTCGGCGCAGATTGTTGCCGTGGCAGGTGCGTATTGTGCGTTGACTTCGGACAGAACGTACAGAGCCGCGTTTGGTATGGAAGATGCAATGAAGATTATGGAGATGGATTCCGGTAAAAAATTTAATCCGGATATATTTTCAATTATGAAAAAGATAGTAAAACAGCTTCGTTAAACAACAACTTTTAAGATGGAAGGACGAAAGTACATGCGACGAATAAAAGTTTTGGTTGTTGAAGATTCAATGGTATTTGGGAAGCTTTTGGTGCAGGGCTTGAGTGAGGATCCATTGATTGAGGTAGTGGCTCTGGCAAAGGATCCTTTTGAAGCAAGGGATGCAATTCTAAAATATCAGCCGGATGTCATGACTTTAGATATAGAATTGCCAAAGATGGATGGTATTGAGTTTTTGAAAATGCTTATGCCACAGCATCCGCTTCCCGTAATAGTTATAAGTACTTTAAGTAACAGGGTATTTGATGCACTTAATGCGGGTGCTGTTGATTTTGTGGCGAAACCCGTTGGTGTAGGGGTAGCACAGCTTGAAGCATTTGTTAAAAATGAACTTCCGATAAAGATTAAAATTGCTTCTGTTGCAAAAGTAGGCAGAATTAAGCGTAATGTTATAGAGTTTGCAAAGCAGTCGCTTACAGGTAAGGCAAAAGAAGTCGTAATTGCCATTGGAGCTTCCACAGGAGGTCCGGAAGCGATTGCGGCGGTACTTAATGAATTTGGGACGGAGATTCCTGGAATTGTCATGGTTCAGCACATGCCTCCCGGATTTACGGATATGTATGCTCAGAGACTCGATAAGCGTTGTAAAATCAGGGTAAAAGAGGCAAAAAACGGTGATATTGTGATACCGGGACAGGCACTTCTTGCTCCTGCAGGTGATGCTCACATGCAACTTGTTAATGTGAATGGTGTTATGCAGGTTGTTATTAAAAAAGGTGAAAGAGTCAGCGGGCATATACCGTCAGTAGATGTTTTATTTACTTCGGTTGCTGAAGTAGCTAAAGATAAAGCAATAGGTATTATATTAACAGGTATGGGAGGAGATGGAGCCAAAGGGCTTCTGACCATGAAGAAGGCAGGAGCAAGGACTATCGGACAGGATGAATCGACTTGTGTTGTATACGGTATGCCGAAGGTGGCATATGATGCCGGTGCAGTGGAGTTCCAGGAAAAATTGTCCGATGTTGCTAAACGGACATATGCGATATTAAGTAAAATGTAGATGGTGGAGAGGAAAGACTTATGAAGATTTTATTAGCAGAAGATGATTTTGTAACGAGAAAATTTATGGCGGGGTTTTTATCAAAATATGGTGAGTGTGATGTCACTGTGGACGGAATGGAAGCAGTGGATGCGTTTATGATGGCACTTGAGGATGACGAGCCGTATGACCTTGTATGTCTTGATATCATGATGCCGGTTATGGACGGATATCAGGCACTTGTGGGTATTCGTAATTTGGAGAAGGAACGTAATATTCCGCAGGAGAAAGCGGTCAAGGTGATTATGACCACAGCACTTAATGATGAACAAAATGTCAAGATGGCATTTGAACTCGGATGTACGGTTTATTCGGGCAAGCCTATTGACCAGGAAAGATTTGAACAGGCATTAAAAAAATTCGGTCTGGTATAGAGAAAGGAGCAATAAATGGCAGGAGATTTTGATATGCAGGGAATGCTTGACGTATACCTGTTTGAAAACAGTCAGCTGCTTGAAAGGCTTCAGGACATTGTGCTGGAACAGAAGGACGAAGAGTGTTTTGATGAGGATGCTATTAACGAGATATTCCGTACGATGCATACGATAAAGGGCTCTTCGGGAGTTATGATGTTTGACGAAATCACAAAGGCATCACATAAGCTTGAAGATGTATTTTATTATCTCAGGGAGTCTAAACCAACAAATGTGCCTCATCTTGAACTTGTTGAGCATGTTTTGCAGGTAGCTGATTTTATTACGTCTGAGATGATGAAGATTCAGGACGGCGGAACACCTGATGGTGATGCGGGTGAGATTGTTGCAGCAGTTGATGCATTCCTGACAAAGATAAAGAGCGGTGACGGTGAGCAGGAAAAGAATATCAAGGAGAATGTGTATGTTGCACCGCAGCAATTTTATATTGCGCCAATGGCAACAAGTGCAAGTCATTTCTTTAAGATTTATCTGACTTTTAATCCTGATGTTCAGCTTGCGAATATACATGCATATAAGATTGTATATTCACTTAAGGAAATTGCCGAGGATTTGCTTCATTATCCGGAAGACATTGTTTCGGATGTGAACAGTGAGAAAGAAATCTTAGACAACGGTTTTAAGATTTTATTACAGGCTCAATGCAGTGAGGACAAGCTTCATGAGCTCATCCAAGTAGGTTATGAACTTCAAAAGGTTGATATTTACGAGTGTAGCGCAAGTGAGTTCCAGAAGGGATTTGACAGTTTTGGTACGGAGATAAGAATTGCAGGCGAACAGCCGGAAGGTAATCAGACTGAAAAAACACCGGAAGAACAGGCGATTATCCAAAAACAGGCGCAAAAACCTATGGCTCCCGGTGATTTTGTCATTGAGTCTAAGGAAGTCGGTAAGGGCAAGAAGCTTGCAAAGGATAAGCCTAAAAAGCAGGAAAAAGCTACATTTATCAGTGTTGATGTTCAAAAGATGGATGTACTTATGGATTTGATCGGAGAGCTTGTTATAGCGGAATCCATGGTGCTTCAGAGCTCGGATCTTAAGGTCCCGGGACTTTCACTTGAGAATTTTAATAAGTCAGCAAGACAGATGTCAAAGATATCCACGGAGCTTCAGAATGCAATCATGAGTATGCGAATGATGGCACTCACGAATACGTTCCAGAAGATGAATCGTATTGTGTTTGATGTATCAAGAAAGCTTGGTAAGGATATTGAATTTGAGATGATTGGAGACACGACCGAGGTTGATAAGAATGTAATAGAGCATATAGCAGACCCGCTTATGCATCTTGTAAGGAATTCTGTTGACCACGGAATAGAGATGCCTGATGAACGTGCGGCAAAGGGTAAGACCGAGAAGGGTAAGGTTACATTAAAGGCCAAGACAGAGTCCGGTAAGGTTTGGATTAGTGTGCAGGATAACGGCAAAGGTCTTAATCGGGATGCTATTATTGCCAAGGCAAGAAAGCAGGGACTTCTTGATTATTACAAGCCTGACAGTGCGTATACGGATAAGGAAGTATACCAGTTTATTACGCTTCCCGGTTTTTCTACCAAAGAACAGGTTACGGAATATTCGGGACGTGGCGTAGGCATGGATGTTGTAGTGTCCAATATCAAAGCAATCGGCGGAACACTTGAGATAGAAAGTACTCCCGGTCAGGGAAGTGCCATGATTATGAAGATACCGCTTACGCTTGCGATAATTGACGGAATTGTAATGTCTGTCGGTAAATCCTCATTTGTTATTGAGACAAATGCAGTGCAGGAGTTTATCGGAGTTAAAGAGGATGTCTTTATTAAGAATCCGGGCGGAGAAGAGTTCGTTATGATACGAGGGGAAGCATATCCGGTAGTTCGTGTCGGAGAGCTTTATCAGATTGACGGATATAATCCGGAAGCCGAGGAAGGCATGTTGATTGTAGTTAGCGTGGAAGATAAGAAATTATGTCTTTTTGTGGATGAACTTGTGGGCAAGCAGGAAATCGTTGTAAAACCGATTCCCGAATATATCAAGAAGATAAAAGGTCTATCAGGCTGTACGCAGCTTGGAGACGGAAGCATTGCTCTTATTTTGGATGCAAACGGACTTGTGGAATACAAATCATAAAACAGAAAGGAAAAGGTATATATGAGCGTGCAGGCAGAAACACAGCAGGATACATATGTAACCTTTTATTCGGGAAATGAGTGTTTTGCACTTGAGATTAAATATGTGAATGAGATTATTGTATATCAGGAAATAACTCAGATCCCCGAGAGCGAAGATTACATAAAAGGTTTGATTAACCTTAGAGGTAAAATTATACCGGTAATGGATGTAAGAATCCGCTTCAAGCAGGAGCCAAAGGAATATACGGACAGAACTTGCATTGTTATTGTTAATGTAAAGGGAACGGTAGCGGGACTTATAGTTGACAAAGTGGCTGAGGTTGTAAAGATTACTCAGGAGGATATTTTAGACCCTCCGACACTCGGCAACGAAGATAAGACACAGAGCAGATATGTGTATGGTATCGGTAAGGTCGGAGACAGTGTCAAATTGTTACTTGATCCGGACAAATTGCTTAAGGATGAAGATTTATCCGTTGCAGAGCAGACAAATGAAGAGAATGCAGAAGAAGGAGAATAAAAGGTTATGAAAATTGTTTCAAAAAGTATGAAAATAACAACGCAGTTGTTAATTGGCTTTATTGTAATTGATATAGTAATGATTATGTCTTTGTATGTTGGCTATAAGTCGGCAAGTAAAATGCTTATAGTGGCAGATCCGGAAGCTTATTTAAGTAAATATGCATATACAACGGCACTTTTCTTTATTCTTATGATAATTTGTACAAGCGGAATTGCAATTACACTACTCGGTACAATCAAAAAAGCTTTTGCTGAGATTAATAAGGCATCAAGTGCATTGGCGTTGGGTAAAACAGATATTACTCTTAAGAAAATGGGTAGCAATGAATTTGGAAAGCTTATCAATGATATTCAGGCAATCGTTGATAATATTGATGAACAGGCAAAGGTTGTACAGGAAGTTGCAGACGGTGATATGACAGTGGTTGTTGAGCCTAAGTCAGAGGATGATACATTAGGTAATGCTCTTAAATTATTGGTGGAGCGTAACAGCAATGCTATTAGTAATGTAAAAGATGCTGCACATCAGGTTTCTGTAGGTGCAAGTCAGGTTTCCAATGCCAGCGAAGCTTTGGCAGAAGGCTCTACAGAGCAGGCAAGTGCAATTCAGCAGATTACGGCATCTATTGTGGATGTTGCAGAGAAAACAAGAAATAACGCCATACAGGCTAATGCGGCCGCTGATTTGGTTGGCAAAGCAATTGAAACAGTAAAAGAAGGTAATAAGGAAATGCAGGAGATGATCGTTGCGATGGATGATATCAATAATTCATCCGAGAGAATTTCCAAGATTATAAAAGTTATTGATGATATTGCATTCCAGACTAATATTCTTGCACTTAACGCTGCAGTTGAAGCGGCAAGAGCGGGAGAAGCAGGTAAAGGTTTTGCGGTTGTAGCTGATGAAGTAAGAAATCTTGCGGCAAAGAGTGCTTCGGCTGCATCTGAGACAGAAGAGATGATAGAGGATTCTATTCGTAAGGTTGTTTCCGGCGGTATAATTGCAGGCGAAACTGCAAAGGCTCTGGAAGAGATTACAAAGGCTGTTGAACAGAGTGAAAAACTCATTACGGAAATTGCTGAGGCATCAAATTATCAGGCAAGTGCAATAGCACAGATTGATCAGGCTGTTGAGCAGGTGTCACAGGTTGTACAGACTAACTCAGCAACAAGTGAAGAGTGTGCGGCAGCAAGCGTTGAACTTACAAATCAGGCAGCAAGAGTAAGTAATCTTATTTCAATGTTTAAGCTTGAGAAAGAAGAAACTCTTTAAGGGATATAAACAAAAAGCATACCGGTTTGCCCCCGGTATGCTTTTTATGCAAATGGCAGGAGGTTTTTTGTATGGAAAAACTTATTTACGATAATGACAACAGAAGAAAAACAGAGGTTTTCCTGATGTTCATATATTCGATATATGCGATTTATATGATTATGGCAGCCGTAAGACGTGGCTGGGACAGCTGGGTTCAGTATGTGTTGATAGCAGGTCTTTTTTTTGCATGGCTTATATGTGTAAGCAAATGCAGAGATTATTTGTTCAGAGTCAAGGTATCTGTTGCGATTATGCAGATGGGAGTCGTAGTATATACTCTTTGTTCGGATGGGATTTCATTGGTACTTCCTGTATTTGCGGCATTTGTTGTGTTTGTAGGATTGTATGGAGAAAGTACGGTTATCTATTACACTGTATTTTCAACTGTGATAATTTTTTTTGTACATGGTTTTATTCTTAAGGACGTACCGCTTGCTACGACGGATGATATTTTGTTGTTTTTATCACAAATCGGTAATTTGTTTTTGCTTGAATATGTAATGTATGTATGGGTAAAAAGAAACAGTGACGGTAGTAAAAGTCTTTTGAGAGCAATTGAAGAATTAAAAGAAGTAGAAAACAGGAAAGATGATTTTCTTGCGAATGTAAATCATGAAATCAGAACGCCGATTAATACTATATGCGGAATCAGTGAGATAATTTTGAAGGAAGATTTGCCGGCTCATATAAGAGAAGATATAGTAAATATTCAGCTTGCGGGACGTAATCTTACGACGGCGGTAAGTGATATTTTGGACTTTTCCGAATTGCAGTCGGGGAATATTGCACTTGAGGAAGAGGCGTATAACATTACTTCAACCATAAATGATGTTATTAATATGGCTACCGCAAGAAAAAATGATAAGCAGCTAGAACTTATTGTAGACTGTGATGCAACTCTTCCGAGCGTATTGCAAGGTGATGAGAAGAAAATCAGAAGAGTAATAATGAATTTTGTGGACAATGCCATCAAGTTTACAGATTCTGGTTTTGTAAGTATTTCAGTAGGTTACAGAAAAGAAGCTTATGGAATAAACCTTATGGTTTCTGTTAAGGATTCAGGAATCGGTATGGATGAAAGCGGACTTGAGCAGTTGTTTGTAAGCTTCAATCAGGTTGATGCCAGCAGAAAACGCCAGGAGGGTGGTCTTGGACTCGGACTTGCAATTTCGCATGCTCTTGTACATAAAATGGGTGGTGTTATAACTGTTAAGAGCAGAACGGGACGAGGAACCACAATCAAATTTGTAGTACCGCAGAAGGTACTTGATGAAACTCCCATAGCGGCAATTGATAATAAGGCAGAAGTTAATGTTGCCGTATATATCGATATGGAACAGTTTGATATGGTGGCAATCAGGGATGAATATTCCAACAGTATTATGAATATGGTTGACCAGCTTAGAGGAAAGTGCCATATATGCAAGAATTTTGCAGAATTACAGCGAAGAGAAAAGATTGACGATTTTTCACATGTTTTCATCAGTATGGCAGAATACAGCGCTGAAAAACAGTATTTTGATGAGTTGTCCGACAGGACAAAGCTTGTAGTTATACTTGACCGTTTTGAGGAAAAAGATGTAGATAACAAGAATATATTAAAGATTGTTAAGCCTTTTTATATCCAGACAATTGTAAGAGTACTTAACGGTCTTTATGACACACCGGGTAAGATGAAAAATGAAAAGTCAGGACGATTTGTAACAAAAGGTGTGCATGTTCTTGTTGTAGATGATAATAGGATGAATCTCAGAGTAATAGAGGGACTTCTTTCTAATTATAAGATAAATGTGACTTCTGCAATGAGTGGGGCAGAGGCTCTTGAGAAGATTATGGCGACAGATTATGATTTTGTATTTATGGATCATATGATGCCGGAAATGGACGGTGTGGAGACGATGCACCGTATCAGAAGAATACCGGGCACATATTATCAGAGAGTGCCGATTATTGCACTTACGGCCAATGCAGTTGCAGGAACCAGAGAGATGATGATTAACGAGGGTTTTGATGATTTCTTGGAGAAGCCCATAGAAAGATCGGTTCTTGAAAGAGTTTTAAAAAGGCATATTATACCGGAGAGAATTATTTGCGGTGAGGATAAAATTGATGACAGTAAGAAAGAAGATGGTAATGTCGCAAAGGAGGATGAATCGTTTGCTGCACTCGGAATAGATGTCTCAAAGGGAATTTTTTATTGTAACGGTGAAGAGAACTTTTTTAACGTATTGAAGGGCTATTGTGCAGATGGTGATGAAATAGGTAAATTTGCCGAGCAGTCTTTTGAAAAACAGGATTGGAAGAATTATACGATAGCAGTTCATGGAATAAAGGGGGCAATGAGAAGCATCGGTGCTGATGTAATATCGGAACGCGCGGCACTTCTTGAGCAGGCAGGTAAAAAAGAACTCATCGAATATATTTTGGAAAATCATGAAGCTTTTATGAAAGCTTATAACGATTTCTTCGAGAAACTTCGTGAGAGTAAAATCATAAATCCGAATGCAGAAAGTACCTGCGACAGACGGGAGGAAATGTCTAAGCTGCCTGTGCTTGAGGAAAGTGAATTTGAAAGAATTGTTTCAGAGATGGAACAGGTAATGTATTTGTTGGACGGTGAAAAGCTTGCCGGCTATATTAAGGAACTCCAAAAGTATCAGTACGGAGGAAAAGAACTTAAGGAATTGCTTGAGCCGATATATAGGAAGATAGAAATGTCGGATTATATTTCGGCGGTTGAGAATGTGGTACGGATTAAGAATAAACTGTCAGGCAGGGAGAGATAGTGTATGTGGAAAAAAATAGTCCGATTGGTGCGCGGAGAGGATTGCGATCTTCGCGAAAGAATGCTTAGAACGATTGTTCTTGTGGGCGGTCTGGCAGCGATTGTCGGTATTGTAGAGATATTTGTGGTTATGCATGCGGCAAAGGATATACTTCCGTTTATTATTCTGATGCTTATTACGATGATAGTATGTCAGTTTGCGGCATTTAAATATCATAAGTATGATTTGGCTGCGGGACTTTTGGGGATTGTTGTTATTGTTATAGTGTTCCCGGAATTATTCTACGCAAAAGGTGGAGCTGTAAGTGGAGCTTCGATATGGTTGACTTTGGGAATAATGTATATTTTTGTAATGTTTTCCGGTAAAAAGCTTTGGTTTTATCTGGCTATATGCCTTTTGTCTTATGCGGCAACGTATATTTTGGCTTATGTTTTTCCTGAGACTGTTGCAACCATGCCGTCGCAGAAGGCTATCTATATAGATTCGTATTTTTCACTTGTTGTTGCGGGGCTCGTTGGCGGAATCATATTGAAGTTACATTTGCTTGCTTTTGAGGAAGAGCACAAGCTTAATATCAGCCAAAAGGAAGAACTTGAGCAGACAAGTAATGCAAAAAACATTTTTTTTGCAAATATGAGTCACGAAATCAGAACACCCATTAATACGATTATAGGTCTTAACGAGATGATTCTTCGTTCAGATGCAGATGCACAGACTAAGGAATGCGCTCATGATATCCAGCTTGCAAGTACGATGCTTCTTAATCAGGTTAATGATATCCTTGATTTGTCGCAGATGGAGATGAAGATGATGCGAATTCTTCCGCTGGAATATAAGATGGTGGATTTGTTCGGTGATTTAGTGGAAATGATTCGTGCAAGGATGGAAAAGAAAAAGCTTATGCTTTATCTTGACATAGATAAAAATCTTCCTACTTCATTGCTGGGTGATGAAAAACGCTTAAAACAGATATTTTTAAATATTCTTGATAATGCCGTAAAATACACTGAGGAGGGTTCTGTTACCTTGTCCGTGCATGGCGAAAAGTGTAGCGGAAATGAAATCATGTTAAGCGTTATGGTTACTGATACGGGAATAGGAATTCGTAAAGAAGATGTAGGCCATATTTATGATTATTTCAACAGAGCTGACGAGAGTGCGCACAGAAGAATCGGCGGAAGTGGCTTGGGTCTTGCTATTACCAAACACCTTGTTGATTTGATTGACGGAGAGATTACAGTAGATAGTATATATACTAAGGGAAGTACATTTACAGTAAGGTTTAAGCAGGAGATTGTTGATAGAACACCGATAGGAGAAGTTAATCTTTTCAACAGGAAGGCACTTGACGGTGAACAATACAAGCCGTTATTTGAAGCACCTGAGGCCAGAGTGCTTGTTGTTGACGACAATACAATGAATTCACTTTTGCTTAGCAGGCTTTTGCAGGGAACCAAGGTTCAGGTGGATATTGCCAATAGTGGCAGTAAGTGTCTGGAAATGACAAAGAAAAAGTACTATAACGTCATTTTAATGGATTACCTTATGCCCGGTATGAGTGGTGTGGATACTCTTAAGGAGCTTCGCGTACAGGAAAACGGCCTTTGCAGGGAGACACCGGTAATTGTTGTTACTGCCAATGCGATGGTAGAAGCAAGAGAAGAATTCTTTAAGCACGGTTTTGATGGATACGTTGAAAAGCCTATCAAGGGAAGGGTACTTGAGGCAGAGGTTTTAAAATTTATGCCCGAGGAACTTGTGGAATACAGGGAGTCGGAATATACGGAAACAACAGAGCTTGGCAGAATGCAGGAGCGTTCCGGCAAAAAACGCCGGAAGATATATATTACTACAGATTGTACCTGCGATCTTCCGGCTGAACTGATTGATAAATATGATATGCGACTTATGTATTTGTATGTTAAAACACCGCATGGTAGATTTGCCGATACTAAAGAGATTGATTCTGATAGTTTGGGACAGTATATTTCTTCTGTAAGCAGTAAGGCATATGCCGATGGCGTTACAATAGAAGAATATGAGGATTTCTTTGCTGAGACACTTATACAGGCGGAAAGCGTTATACATATATCATTGTCTGCCAATGCGGGGGTCAGTTACAATACGGCTGTTGCTGCAGCGAAAGGCTTTGATCATGTGCGTATAGTGGATTCGGGACAAATATCATGCGGACAGGGACTTATTGCATTATATGCGGCAAGACTTGCATCAGAGGGCAAGGATGCGGATGAAATTATTGCTTCTATTGAAAAAATCAAAAAAAGGATTCAGACAAGATTTGTTTTGCCGGGCGCGGAAATATTCAGTCGCGGTGGTCGTATGAGAGGTGTTGTGGCCAAGGCATGCAGTATATTTAAGTTGCATCCCATGGTAAGAATGAAACAGGGAAGAGCAGTCTGTGTGGGACTTCTCGGAGGAAGTGTAGAGCACGCATGGAGACAGGGAATACACTGGCATCTTAAAGATAAACGAAAAATAAGTGCTGATGTTGTCGTTATTACTCATGTAGGCTGTAGTGTAAAACAGCAGGAATGGATAAAGGAAGAGGTTCTGAAGTGTATTCCATTTGAGAGAGTCATTATGCAAAAGGCTTCTTTTACAAGCGCATGCAATTCGGGCATAGAATCTATAGGAATATCATATTACAGTACAAAGTAAAAGGTCTTGAATTATTTGCGGTTTCTTGTTAGAATGGTTAAATGGTAAAGGAGGCGACAGTTTAATGATTCGGCGTGAAGATTTACTAGCTTTGGATTTTTATAAAAGAGAGAAGTTTACCGGGAGTTTCAAAGGTATGAGGTACAGGGTTGAGCTTCAGGGTGAGAAACCGGATTTTAAACTTAAAGCCACCGTTTGGCCTGAACCGTATGCATATGATGCCACGGAGGATGATGAGAAGACTTCAGAGGAGTTTGAGTATTCTAAAGATGGCATGAATTCAGTGACGGAATGGCTCAATGAACAATATAATCAGCGTGATTGGAGAGCAGAATGAAGAAGATTTTAGAGCAAATAGGAGAAGTTGTAAGTAATGCATTTGTTACATGCGGATATGAAGCCGGCTACGGAAGAGTAACTATTTCTAACAGACCTGACTTGTGTGAATATCAGTGTAACGGTGCTATGGCTGCAGCTAAAGCATATAAAAAGGCACCGATTGCCATTGCAACAGAGGTTGTGGACAGTCTTAAGGATAATGATTTGTTTGAAGAGATAGTTGCAATAGCACCGGGATTTATCAATATCAAGATAAGCAAGGATTTTCTTTGCGATTACCTTAATAAAATGGTGAACGAGGATAAGTTTGGTCTTGAAATGCCTGAAAATCCGCTTACGATTATGGTTGATTACGGCGGAGCCAATGTTGCGAAGCCTCTTCATGTTGGACATCTTCGTCCGGCTATCATTGGTGAGAGTGTTAAGCGAATTTGTAAATATGTGGGACATAACGTAATCGGTGATGCACATCTTGGTGACTGGGGTCTTCCGATGGGACAGGTTATTGAGGAAACAAAAGATCGTCAGCCCAACCTCCCGTACTTTAATCCTGATTTTAAGGGGGAGTATCCGACAGAGGCACCTTTTACGATATCTGAACTTGAAGAGATTTATCCTGCTGCAAGTGCTAAGTGTAAGGTAGACGAAGCTTTTAAAGCACGTGCGCATGAGGCAACATTTAAACTTCAGAATTATGACCCGGCTTATACTGCATTGTGGAAACATATTATGAATGTTTCAAAGGCAGATCTTAAGAAAAATTATGATTCGCTTCAGGTATTCTTTGATTTGTGGAAGGGCGAAAGCGATGCACAGCCCTATATCGAGGACATGATTAACGATATGATCGCTAAAGGTGTTGCTTACGAGAGCCAGGGAGCGCTTGTAGTTGATATCGCAGAGCCCACAGACAAGAAGGAGTTACCTCCTTGTATTGTAAGAAAATCAGACGGCGCATATCTTTATGAGACAACCGATCTTGCAACAATTATTGAGCGAGTTAAGTTATATAATCCTGATCAGGAGATTTACGTAGTTGATAAACGTCAGGATTTGCATTTTATACAGGTGTTCAGAGCAGCAAGGAAGGCAGGACTTGTAAGTCCTGAGCATAAGCTTGATTTCTTAGGCTTTGGTACAATGAACGGAAAAGACGGCAAGCCTTTCAAGACAAGAGACGGCGGTGTTTTAAGACTTGAAGCACTTGTTAAGGATATTAACGAGGCTGTATATAACAGAATCATTGAGAACCGTGAGGTTGACGAAGCAGAAGCCAGAGAGAATGCTAAGATTATCGGCCTTGCAGCCCTTAAGTACGGTGATTTGTCTAATCAGGCATCCAAGGACTATGTTTTTGATGTAGACCGTTTTACATCTTTTGAAGGAAATACTGGACCTTATATTTTGTATACAATCGTGCGTATTAAGTCTATTCTTAACAAATATGTTGAGAACGGTGGTGATTTGGAAAGCGTTAAGACTATCGGAGCTGCAGAGTCAGTTTTAAGTGACAGCGAGAAGGGTCTTATGCTTCAGATTACAAGACTTAACGAGATGCTTGAGAATGCATACGAGGAAATTGCACCTCATAAGGTTTGTCAGTACTGCTATGAATTGTCCGATGCATTTAATAAATTCTATCATGAAACCAAGATTATTGCGGAAGAGGACAAGACACGTCAGGCAGGCTGGATTGAGCTTCTTAAGCTGACGAAGAATATATTGCTTACATGTATCGATTTATTAGGTTTTGAGGCACCTGAGCGTATGTAAGAAAGTTGTTACCGGATGATGTACTGTTTGATGCATTATCCGGTAAAATATTGCAAAGAAAAGGAGAAGTTTATGAAATATCGTAATGTTGGAAAGTCGGGATTGAAAGTTAGTGAAGTTTCGCTCGGAAGTTGGATGACGGATTTAAAAGGTAGCGAAAAGTACGAGATTGCAAAGCAGACAGTGAAGCTTGCGTATGACGAAGGTGTAAATTTCTTTGATTGTGCGGACGCTTACGGTAACGGTGCAGCAGAGCGCTTTTTTGCGGATGCTCTCAGTGAGTATGACAGAGAAAATATCGTTGTTTCGAGTAAGGTGTTTTTCAAAACGGGAGCAAGTGTAAATGGCGGTGGTTTGTCAAGAAAGCATATCTTTAACAATATTGACCGTAGTCTTAAGAATCTTAATATGGACTATATTGATTTGTATTATTGCCATCGTTTTGATTCCACGACACCTATGGAGGAAACTCTTCGTGCACTTAGTGATTTGGTATCACAGGGCAAAATTTTGTATTATGGTGTCAGTGAAGAGTGGGGCGCTGCAAGACTTATGGAAGCACAGAAGATTATTGAGCGATACAATCTTTATCCAATGACTGTAATTCAGCCGCAGTATCATATGATGGATAGGTATATAGAACATGAAATCATAGATGTTTGTGAGAGATACGGAATCGGTATTACGCCTTTTTCACCGCTTGCACAGGGCCTTCTTACCGGTAAATACAAGAAGGGTGAACCGTATCCTGAAGGTTCCAGAGCTACTCATCAGAGAGATAAGCAGGTTAACAATTTGCTTACGGATGATAATCTTGATAAGGTTGAAAAGCTTTCAAAGATTGCGGAAGAGCTTGGTACAAATTTGTCAGTGCTTGCTCTTGCATGGATTTTGAGAAAAGACATTATCAGTAGCGTTATCACAGGCGCAAGCAAACCGGAACAGCTTAAAAATAACATTGTAGCCAGTGGTTTTGTGATTCCGCAGGATGCACTTAATGAAATTGAGAAGATACTTGGCTTTGAAAGATTTGAGAGACATGTAGGATAATTTTTGGTTTGTTGAAGTCGGAGATGTTGTTAACATAAAATATGAAAGGGTTGTTGCGAAATAGATTTTGCAACAACCCTTAATTGTTTTATTTTGCGGCCATTGTTTTAAGCTGTTTCATAAGAGCTGCCACGGGCGGAAGAGCAAGCAGAATACATGTTATTACAAGCTCGGGCACTATGTAGCTCATATTGTATAATGTTGAACCCCAAACTGCTGCTATATTGCCTTTTAAGTCAGGTACATATTCTGTGAAATAAATTAATCCTGAAATCATGTGCATGACAAAACGGCCTGCCACACCTACGATGTAGCCTATAAGTAAGCCATTTTTAGACTTGTGGAACAAGCCGGAAAGTCCGAGTGCACCGAAGGCAAGCGGATAGTCTAAAAGAAGCTGAAGCGGATGCACAATGTACGGGTCAAACAATAACTGAAGCGTACCATAAGCAAGTGCAGCAATAATACCGGTCCTGAAACCAAACCAGTATCCGGGCAGACATATAATAAGCATACTAAAAAGTGTTACGGAACCGCCAAAAGGTAATGACGGAAGCTTAAGAACCACAGATACTACCGTGGCAAGTGCAATAGCGATTGCAGAAAAAACAATCTCTCTCAAATAATTTTGTTTCATAATAAACTCCTTTGTGTTAGCATATTTCCGGGCGATTGCACATCTCTTCTGTGCCTTGGCAAGCGGTATATAAGTTATTTTTATTGCAACTTTTCATACACCTTTAAGTCGAACTAAACTTTGCAAGCTTCGATGTTTGATTGCACGCCTCTTTCGTGAACTCACAAAACTTAGAATTTACTTTATGATTTTACGATGACAACCTACAGAGGCGTGCTTCATCGAAGCTTTTGCAAAGTAAGTTCGTCTAAAAGGGTATACATTGCAATAAAAATAACTTATATACCGCTTGCCAAGGCACAGAAGAGATGTGCAAGGCCGAATGATTACAAAAGAGGGCATTACCGGACACATTATATGCGGCAATTGAATTTCTGCAGCAATTCAAAAAGCCGTATCACACGGATACGGCTAATAGGCATACTTTGACTAACTTCCTACGACGGCATTATCCGTATCAGGTTAACGGGTCGAGATATCGATATCTCCTCTCAGCCTGCTCACAGCAAGCTCCCCGGCTCTCTATTGTTATTTGCATTATATAAACAATCTTAAATCTTGTCAATATTTTTTTTGCTTGGAATTACATCTTTGCTTTTGCGGCACGCATAACATGCTTTGCAAGAACTGATGTGGTAACTGTGCCGACACCACCCGGAACAGGAGTTGCAAGAGAAGCAACATCTGTAATTGTGTCGATGTCAACGTCACCGCAAAGCTTGAAGTTCTCGTCCATATTGATGCCGACATCGATTACGATTGCATCTTTGCCTACGTAGTCTGCATTAAGCATCTTGGCACGACCTGCGGCTGCAACAAGTACCTCAGCATTTTTGCAGGTCTCAGGCATGTTCTTGGTTCTTGTGTGGCAAACAGTGATAGTAGCGTTCTTGCCAATCATAAGCATGGAAAGGGGCTTACCTACAACAAGGCTTCTGCCGACGATGGTAACTCTTTTGCCTGTAAGGTCGATATTGGCAAAATCAAGCATTTCCATAACTGCCTCGGCTGTACAGGGAGCATAGCCTGTCTTGTCTCCGGCATAAACCTTTGCCATGTTAACGGGAGAAATACCGTCCATATCTTTGGCGGGGTCAATCATCTGCTCAATTGCATTCTGGTCGATGTGCTTGGGTAGAGGGCAGAGAAGAAGAATACCGTCCACGTCCTCGTCTGAATTAATAATGCTGAATTCTTTCTGGAAATCCTCGTTGGTGATGTCTTCGGGATATGTATGTGTTGTGCATCTAAGACCGATGGTTTCCATACGCTTCATGGCACCGCGCTCATAAGAAATATCGTCGGGCTTCTCGCCTACACGGATGATTGCAAGTCTCGGAATGCGTGACATAGTCGCAAGTTCGTCTTTCATCTGCTGATTCATTGCGTTAACAACATCAGCGCCTTTTAATAAATTCATTATTATACCTCCTGGAATGACTGTGAAATCTGATTGAAAATTCTGTCGGCGATAGCACTGCCGTCAGCGATAAGCTTGTTGGCCTCGGCATTAAGCTTGTCTGCCGTGTCGCGGTTCTTCATTGATTTTGTATTGATAAATACGTTCATGGATGCACCAAGTAATGCACTTTTGCAGAAAACAACACCTACGGCAACGTCACTGATAGCGATTCGTGTGCCCTTTGCAGCATATTCATCATGGAAAAGAATCATTTCGTAGATTTTCTTCATGATGTTAAGCGGGACGATGGAAGCTTCATAAAGCGCTTTCTCCATAACCTCATCCTTGTATGCAATTTCCTCGGGAGTTTCTTTAGGGAGACCGTATGCCTTGGAAAGCGGCTCAAAAGCTTTCGCGTCTTCGTTGATGAGCTCAAGAAGTTCTTCTTTAAGCTTCTCGGACTTTATAATTAATTCCTGAATGTCTTCCTGCACATCGGCATATTTTTTCTTGCCGAGTGTAAGGTTACCTACCATGGTTCCGAGTGAGCATCCTGCCGCACCTACAAGTGCGGAAGCCCCGCCACCGCCCGGAACGGGAGCCTTGGAAGATAATTCAGTTAAGAAATCATTGATTGTAAGGTTTTTCATTGTATTATCATACTCCTTTTTTATAGTCTTTTATAATTATATAAGATTATGGAAAAAAGGACAAGAGTATCATTGTATTTTGGATTGACAAGGAAGAAAAAAATTATAATAATTATTAGTGAAATGTGGAATATTTTGAGAAAAATTTTGTCTACATAATTGTAAGGACTTTAGAGTTGTTTGCTATGCGATTATTGGGGGGTGCGGATTTTGGATGATTCGAAAATAATCAATTTGTTTTTTGAACGGAATGAGCAGGCTATTAGTGAGCTTGAAGAAAAATATGGCGCATATTGCTATTCGGTTTCTTGGAATATTCTCCGTAAAAAAGAAGATGCAGAAGAATGCGTAAATGAGAGCTTTTATAAAGCGTGGACTTCTATACCTCCACTGGTACCTGCGAACTTAAGGATATGGTTGGCAAGAGTTGTGCGAAATATTTCAATTAATCAGTGGAAGAAGAATCATGCAAAAAAGCGTTATGCCGGTATTGAAATTCAATTATCGGAATTGGAGGAATGTGTACCGTCTTCAATGCGGGTTGATAATAATGCAGAGGAACTGGGAAAGATTATAAGCACTTGGTTGAGAACTGTCAGTAAGGAAGAGAGGCGTATTTTTTTGCAGAGATATTTTGAAGGGAAAAAAGTGCGTGAAATAGCCAAAATCGAACAGGAAAAAGCCGAGAAAATATCTAAAAAATTATTTGTTTTAAGGAATCAACTAAAAAAGGTATTAGAGGAGGAAGGAATGATTGATGAATACAGAGCATAAGGAAGCAATAAAAATTTATGACGGAATCACTTACATAGATGAAGATTTAATTGAGGAATTGCAATCCGTTTTAAAGGAAAATACTACGGGCTCTTTGAAAAAAAGAGCGGGTAATTTCAATAAAATCGGAGTACCGGCGGTAGTTGCGGTATGCATAATTTTTGTTTTTGTGAGTGTGGTAATAATAGGAGCAGTTAAGGGTGAAGGAGTATATTGGAGGCGGCTTTTAAATGTGGAAATGGGAGGTGTTTTGGATGTTATTATAGGTAAAAGAGACGAAAATGGTAAAATTATGTTGGATGCAGAAGTGATAAAGGGGGCAGATTATTCTCTTTTAGAGACAGTGGAAACATATTTAAAAAAAGAAGTGAATTATGAAGAAATAGTTCAAGGAATTGAAATTGTGGCAGGAGATGTGACGTCTGATTTTTTAATTGCGAATGCAGGAAAGATTTGCATATCAAAGAATTGTATGCCTGTTATATATTTGAACAGCAATGCTGTTTCGGCGATATATCACTTCCTTTTTGTTAATGACAGGATTGTAGGAGATTTGCTTTTTTTTGAGCATGATGGAAAAGTTGGGTATTCAATAGAGTTGTATACAGAAGACGTGGGTGGGATTTATACTGATTATTTGATGGTTAATCAAGGTAAAGAATTTATTGCTATAGGGGATGAGATGGGGACTATATATTTTTTGAGTGAGGAAAATACAGTTATTAAACCATCGACCGGAAACAAAGCTAATGATATTAATGTTGACGGAGATTGTTATAATGCATTTAGCGATAAAGTGAAAGTATCTTTTGGAAAAATTAGTGAAGAAACAATAGAAACACGATACTAGAAATGCAGTGCATATGGGAAAAAGGACAAGTTAATCTTTTTGATTGAGTTTAAAAATAGTGTGTGCTACAATAAGAGACGGGGTGGTAATTGATGAAAGAAATTACTAAAAGAATATTACGCTATATATTGCAATTTATCCTTATGGTTGCAGGTGCAACGTTGGGAGCATATTTGGTATCATTGTTTTTACCGGATATTCGTACAGAGGGTAAAATGCCGTCTATGATATTCGGAACATGTTTGGGTTTTGTTTTAAGTAAAATTACTACATACATAAAAGAAAAAGGGAAAAATAGTGAGGCATAGTTGTCTTTACAACAAAAATAAGGTGTGCTATAATTTTGTTTGCTTGAGTAAGACAGATGGTCGCGGCTGCGAATGCCGAAAGGCTGCAGGTGAGGAAAGTCCGGGCTTCACAGGGCAGGATGCCGGATAACGTCCGGTAGAGGTGACTCTAAGGAAAGTGCAACAGAAATAAACCGCCGCGCAAGCGGTAAGGGTGGAAAGGCAGTGTAAGAGACTACCGCCTCGCTGGTAACAGAGAGGGCACATGTAAACCCCATCCGAAGCAAGACCGAACAGAAAGCGATACGGCTGCCCGTCGTGCTTTCGGGTAGGTTGCTAGAGCCGGTTGGCGACAATTGGAGTAGATAGATGACCATTAAGCAGATTACTGCGAGACATAACCCGGCTTATGGATTGCTCAAGTATAAAAAAATTTGCAAAGCAAATTTTTTTTGGAAACAAAGTTTCCTGTGAAAACGGCTGTAAGGCCGTTTTTTTATTGTCAATAATTATATAAATGTGATAATATAGTAGGGTGTAATTTACAAATATGATGCAGGGGATTATCAAGATGTACGAAGATAAAAATGAAAAATGGATAAACATAAAGAAATTTAAGCTGATTGAAAACAAAATGTGGGCACAAATTTTTCATATGATATTTCTTGTGGGCGGATTATTTCTTATGGGTGTGATTGCAAAAAATTGCCGCCCACAATGGAATTCGGGAGTAGAGATTATTGTTGTGTGTATGCTTATTTTTATAGGTGGTTTAATAATTCATGAGTTATGTCATGCGGCCTGTGTAAAAATACTTTCACCAACGACCAAAGTTGAGTTTGTTTTTAAGTATAAAAAGTCAGGTATAAGGGTATTTGCAATCAGTTTTAATGCTAAAGTAGTGCGATGGAAAATGCAGATTATACATATTGCGCCATTTGTGTGCCTGACGGTTGTTCCGTTGATTTTGTTTGTATATTTTTGGAATACAAAGGATAGCACGGATATACGTTTATGGATTTTGGGGACTCTTGCAATAATTAATTTTGAAGGTTCATTGTTTGATATTTTGGAAACTTTGAATTTATTCAGATATCCTACTAAAACGTTGGTGTGGGGGAGTAAGGTGTGCATTGATGAGAGAAGTCTGTCTTGAATATTATAGTTAAAATGGCATTAGAAGCATATGGTTTCAAATGTTTTTTTATTTAATAAAAATATTAAGATGTAAAAAAGGTGCTATTGTAAATTACATTTGCAATAGCACCTTCATGTTATACTTTATTCCGCACCAATCGCCTGCTTGCGATAATTAAGCGGTGATACACTGTAATACTTCTTAAAAAGCTTGCTGAAGTGGTAAGCATCATCATAGCCCACACTCGTGGCAATCTTCTTGATGCTGACAGGTCCGGGGGCTTCCAGCATGACTTTAGCTTTTTCAAGGCGAATTTTTATCAGGTAATTGATAGGTGATTCGCCTGTTTCTTCCTTGAAAATCTTTGAAATATACACGGGACTAAGATACATGTTCTTGGCGATACGGTCGAGAGAGATTCGTTCACTGCAATGCTCGTCAAGATAATTGATTATCTGGTTAACTGCATAGTTCTTATAATGTGATTCAAAGTTACAGCCTTCCTGTGTCGGTTCAGGTTCAACAATTTGGCGCATGAGAAGGAGCATAATCTGAATCAGGTGTGATTTTAGCATAAAGTATTTACCGACCTGATTGGTATCGTTCTCTGCGAGCATGGCGTAGCAAAGCTTGGAAAGTTGTTGCTTAAGCTCAACGGAAGGGCGGAGCACATAAGGATCGCCTTTAAGCATAATGGAGTTCTCGGGCATATCGTGGAATGCAAAATCAGTAAAACCGATAAAACATTCTACAGTAGGTTCTGTTTCGCTTGTGACGATGTTATGATGCTTTACACCGGGACTGCACATAATGAGGTCGCCGGGCTGGACATCATATACCTTGCCTTCAACAAAATACTGGCCTTTGCCGGAGAGTATGTAAGTAATTTCTGCAAAATCATGACTGTGATAGGATGACGTTCTTGTCATCTTTTTTTTGCTGACGAAAAGCATCGTTGGATTTAAGTCGTAGTTGGTAATATCATAGCGTCCGTCTGCCATAAATTCCTCCAAAATTAGTCGTTGTATACACAACCGGGATAAAGAGTGGACTGATAAAGCTTCTTAGGCTGGGGAAGTTGCTTGCAGGAAGGAGTCTGACTCAAATCGTAAGGCTTGCCGGAGTAAATAAATGCAGTTCCTTTTGCATAAATAACAGCGTCTTCGCAACCACGTCCGAATAAATCTGCCGACAGAACATAACCGTCTTCGGGGAAGGTAAGTACAGCCTCCATATCACCGTTATAAAGAGTAGGGTTAACGCCGCCTCCTCTGCGGTATGCGAGGATATAATCAAGTCCGTCGCCGTTCCAGTTATGGAAAGTGTTAACGATTGTAAGCCATCCTTTTGTTTTGCGGTCTTCCTTCCAGATTTCTTTGCCGTTGCAGTCGAGAAGGAACATACCGTCCTTGCCGTCCCATTGTCCCTTGTAGCCGTCACCGCGCTGTATTCTGTCAA
The DNA here is from genome assembly GCA_015057505.1 of Lachnospiraceae bacterium. Classification (GTDB taxonomy): domain Bacteria; phylum Bacillota; class Clostridia; order Lachnospirales; family Lachnospiraceae; genus SIG300. Next base: position 44,995 of record SVEG01000008.1, on the reverse strand, counting down.
GACCTGCTACCTGAAGACCGGGAGCATCGGGAATATATTTGCCGAGTGCAACATGTTGGGATTCAATTGAACCGTCATAACGCCACAATTCGTTGCCGTCTGCATCATAGAGGCATGTAACACTGCCGCCTACACAAATCTCGGGCTTGCCGTCGCCGTTAACGTCGCCTGCCCACAAACAGTCTGCATGGTCGTCAAGATCCTTACATGACCAGAGAAGCTTACCGTCGGGTGCAAGTAAATCATAGCCTGCCATTACTTCCTCAAGACCGTCGCCGTTAACATCGCAGGCAAGCGGGAAATGTCCAACATTACCTTCGTGAATCCAGAGTAAATTAAAATCTTTATCCAAAGCCCACATTTTGTGGTATCTGTTCTTGAGGATAATGTCCTGCGGAGTAGGATTGCCTGAAAGGTTGGCAATAATTATACAGTCATGCGCCATCTCATCGGGTAAATCATACTGCTTTTTAAGAGTGCCGTCACTGCCGGAAATAATGCAGAATTTTTTGTCGATAACTGCAAGTACTTCTAACTTGCCGTCAGCATCAATATCATAAACCTGTGCAGGAAAATCTGAGCCGAAACCACCGGGTTCTTCCACAGGAGTACCATATTGCCAAAGCATCTCACCTGTGAGTGCAAAGGCTGTAATACATGTAATCTGGTGAGGTACGTATCTGTCGTCAATACCTCCGTCGGGCTGTATACAAACAAGCTCCATGCGGCCGTCACTGTTGATGTCCCCAAGTAATATTTTACAGTTTTTTCCGGCTTTGTTTATATCAATTTTATTTATTAAAAGTGCTTCCATAAAATTAGCCTCCCAATATGTATTAAATACCTTATACTAGTTTATCATATTCGAAAATTATTACAAGTAAGTATTTTTTATAAATTAGCTAAAAATGTAGAAATTATAAAATGTTTTTGATATACTGTCTTGTGGGTGATGAATAATTATATAGGAGAGGAGGTTTCCGATTGAAGAAAAAAGTTAATAAGAGGAATATAATATTTTGGTGTGCAATAGCAGTTTTTTTTGTATCTGTCGGGGTAATCGTAGTTGAGTTTTACGGAAGCTTGAAATCCAAAAGCAATTTTGAGGATTTGCGTGCGCTTATCGACGAAGAGCAGATGACACCGGAGAGTACAACTGCTCCCGCTGAAACGGATGAGGAGACTTCAACAAATTTGATTTCATCTGAAACAGAAACTTCAACAACACCTGCTTTGTCAGAAAAAGAAACTTCAACAGAATCTTCTGAAGAAAAAGAAAGTACATCAGAGATAATAACCACACCTGAAGAAACAGTACAGGAACCTAAGACTGTTCTTAAAAAATACGCAAAACTATATAAGCTTAACAATAATATGATTGGATGGATCAGGATTAACGGGACTGTTATTGACTATCCGGTGCTGTGGCTTGAAGGGGATAATGATTATTATTTGGAACATAATTTTTACAATGAGAAGAGTAAGTACGGACAGATTATACTTGATTCCAGATGTGATTTTGAAACTCCAAGCACTAATTTGATTTTTCACGGACACCATATGGCAGACGGAACGATGTTCGGAAGTCTCAGAAGATATCAGAAGGAGTCATATTATAACAAGCACAAATATATTCAGTTTGATACTATTTATGAGGAAGGCACCTATGAGATATTTGCGGTGTTTTTATCAAAGATATATAACAAGGATGATAAGGTATTTAAATATTATAACTTTATAGATGCTGCGACCGAGGAGGCGTTTGACACTTATGTTGCAGCTGTTAAGACGCTTTCTCTTTATGAGACAGGAATAATACCGGAGTACGGAGATGAGCTTATTGCTCTTTCAACTTGCGAATATTCACAGGACAACGGAAGACTTGTTGTTGTGGCAAGAAGACTTTCGCCTGAGGAAGTAGAAAAGTTGTCTAAAAAGTAAAATGGGAGGTTTTTATGGACGAACAGAGATTATACGCCGGAGAGCGTTACAGACATTATAAAGGAAAGCTTTATCAGATTGTTGCCGTTGCAATGCATACGGAGACCGAAGAGGATATGGTAGTATATCAGGCACTTTACGGTGATTATAAAGTTTTTGCAAGACCGCATAAGATGTTTTTTGAGACGGTGAAGAATGCAGACGGCAATATGGTACCGCGTTTTGCGAAGGAAAGTAGTTGGGCAGGCATAGACGATACAGCATGTAAAGCAGCGGCAAAAGCAGATGCTTTTAATAAACCGCAGGAAGTAAAGAAAGAAGTGAAAAATGTGGAAGAAGAAATAAAGAAAAAAGATACAACTGATATGCCGGTTGTAGATGGTATTAATCCGTTTTTACTTGAATTTCTTGACGCGGAAAGCAGCGTAGAAAGACTTGAGGTTTTACACAGAATGCGCAAGACGATAGATAATAAGACTATCAGTGACATTGCGGCGGCACTCGACATAGTTATTGAAGAAAAGGATATAGATGAGAGGATAAAGGATCTTGAAAATTGTCTGCAGACACGTGCAAGATTTGAGACAACAAGACTCCGTTAGAGATTTTTTTACAAAAGCTATCCGATAAAATATCGGGTAAATATAAATATTAAAGGGGAATAAATATGTTATCAGTAAAAAATGTAACAAAAAAGTATGGTAAGGTTGTTGCAAACAATGACATCAGTTTTGATGTAATGCCGGGTGAGATTGCAATTCTTCTCGGACCGAACGGTGCGGGAAAGTCCACACTTATTAAGTGTATCGCAGGACTTCTTAAGTTTGATGGCGATATTACAATCGACGGACATCCGAATAAGTCAGTGGAAGCTAAGCGTTATCTGGGCTATATTTCAGAAATGCCGGCTCCGTACGAGATGATGACAGCATGGGAGCACATGGAGTTTATCGGCAGAGCATATTCGCTTAAGAACTGGAAGGAAGAGGCACAGGCTCTTTTTGAGAGATTTGAACTATGGGATAAAAAGGATAAACTTGGCAATGAGCTTTCAAAAGGTATGCAGCAAAAGCTTAATATTTGCTGTGGCCTTTTGCCTAATCCCAAGGTGCTTCTTTTTGATGAGCCGCTTGTAGGTCTTGACCCGCATGCAATTAAGGAACTTAAGGCAATGTTTGTGGAATACCGTGCAAAAGGTGCGGCAATTCTCATCAGTACACACATGCTTGACAGCGTTAATGAGTTCTGGGATGCGACCAATATCATGATGGACGGTAAGTTTGCAGCAAGACGTACACGTAAGGAAGTTGAGGCAAGCGGAGAAGACCTTGAACAGTTATTCTTCTCAATTACCGAGGGTGCAAAGAGTGAGAGCGGGGAGGAAGTTTAAATGAAAGCTACCGCCTACTTATTACTTACTTCACTTAAAAACCGCCTGCTTGCGTTAAAGAAAAAGCCGGTGATGTTAATATTTTATATAATTTGTATTGCATGTGTTGCCGGACTGCTTGTTATGTATTCTTTTATTGAGCCGACAGAAGCTCAGAAGTTTGCAGATATCAGGGTAATATATACAGTTGTCGCGGGACTTGCTATGCTGTTTACGTACATAGGAATAGCATCCGGTTTGTCGACCGGCGGAACACTTTTTACTATGTCGGATGTAACGCTTCTTTTTGTTGCTCCCGTGTCCACGAAGAGAGTTCTTATTTACGGCCTTATCAAGCAGATGGGTGCAACGATGCTTACTACTGTATTCATCTTTTTCCAGATTCCGAATCTTAAGATGAATTTCGATATGAACAATTGGACCATTGTAAACCTGTTTATTGCCTATGCACTTGTTGTGTTTTTCTCACAGCTTATTTCAATGGCAGTTTATATTTATTCTAATGGTAACGAAAGTCGCAAGAAGCTTGTGAAATGTATTATGTATGGTGCGCTTGTAGCGCTTGCCGTATGGGTATTTATTGAATACAAGAGCGAGGGTAAAGTTTTTGAAGCACTCTTTAATGTGATTGATTCTGCGGCATTTGGCTTTGTTCCGATAATCGGATGGGCAACCATGTTTATTAAGGCCGGTGTTGAAGTTAATATTATGATGTACATTGTATCCATCGTTCTGTTTGTTCTTGTTGCCGCGGTTGTGGTTATAATAATGACTGCAGGTACTGCTGATTATTATGAGGATGTTCTTCTTTCCACAGAAGTTGCATTTTCAACAATGCAGAAGGCTAAGGACGGACAACATGTCGGCGTTATTAATACCAAGAAGATGAATATCAAAGAAAAGGATACGGGAATCAGGCGCGGTGACGGTGCAAGTGTACTGTTTTTCAGACATTTGCTTGAAATGAAGCGCTCAAGCAAAATTCCTTTTGTCGGTATGTACACGGTAATTGCTGCAGTTGGAGCAGGGATTATGGCATATATGGATAATAGTGTCGAGATGGGGTATGTGGTACTCGGAATTCTTGTGTATATCCAATTTTTCCTGGTTGCAATGGGTAAATTGTCGGTGGAGCTTATAAGACCGTATATTTATCTTATTCCGCAGTCACCTCTTAAAAAGCTTATCTATGCAAGTATGACGAGCATTGTGAAGCCTTTTGTGGATGGAATAATAATTTTCGGTGTTATGGCGATAATAAGACAGGGTGGAATTGTTGAGTCGTTCTTCCAGATGCTTGCGTATGGAGCGAGCGGAATGATTTTTGTAAGCTTTACAATTATCAGTCAGAAGCTTCTTGGCGGACAGCCGAACAAGGTTTTATCGGCGTTTATCGGAATAGGAATATTCCTTGTAATGATAGGCCCCGGTGTTGCGGCAAGTGTTGTTGCAGCGATACTTTTACCGGAAGCACTTGTTTGTATCTGCCTGCTTCCGTATATCCTGCTTTGCGTGCTTTGGGCACTTTTAAGCTTCCTGCTTTGCAGAAACTTGCTTAACAACATGGCAGGTTGACATTGATTTTAATATATGTTATTTTGGAAAAAGCATTATACAAATGTAAAAACGAGGAGATTTTTGAACATGGAAAAGAAACCATTTGTAACGTTGGAACAGGTTGAGTCAATCGTTAATGACTATCCTACACCGTTTCATTTATATGATGAGAAGGGTATCAGAGAGAACGCAAGAAAACTTAAGGCGGCTTTTGCATGGAATAAGGGCTATAAGGAGTATTTTGCTGTAAAGGCTACTCCCAATCCTTATATTATGAAGGTGCTTAAGGAAGAGGGTATCGGAGCTGACTGTTCATCTCTTACAGAACTTATGTTATCTGATAAGGTAGGTCTTGGCGGTCATGACATTATGTTCTCGTCCAATGTAACACCGGCAGAGGATTTTGCACTTGCTGCAAAGCTTGGTGCAATTGTTAACTTTGACGATATTACACATATTGATTTTTATGAGAAGGTAGCACCTTTCCAGGAGACAATGAGCTGTCGTTACAATCCCGGCGGAGATTTTAAGATTCAGAGCCAGATTATGGACACACCGCAGGATGCAAAATACGGTCTTACAAGACCTCAGATGACGGAAGCTTTCCTTAAGCTTAAGGAAAAAGGCGTTAAGCACTTCGGAATTCACGCTTTCCTTGCAAGTAATACCGTAACTAACGAGTATTATCCCGCACTTGCAAGAATTCTTTTTAAGACAGCAGTTGAACTTCAGAAGGAAACAGGCGTACACATTGCATTTATCAATCTTTCCGGCGGTGTTGGAATTCCGTACCGTCCCGAGCAGGAGCCCAATGATATCATGGCAATCGGTGAAGGCGTAAGAAAGGCTTACGAAGAGATTCTCGTTCCCGAAGGAATGGATGATGTGGCTATTTATACAGAACTTGGACGTTTTGTGCTTGCACCTTATGGCTGTCTTGTTGCAAAGGTTCTTCATCAGAAACATACACACAAAGAGTACGTTGGTCTTGATGCATGTGCAGCTAACCTTATGAGACCCGCAATCTACGGCGCATATCATCACATTACAGTACTCGGCAAGGAGAATGAGCCTTGTAATTTCAAATACGACGTTACAGGCGGCTTGTGTGAGAATAATGATAAATTTGCAATCGACCGTATGCTTCCGGAGGTTGAAATCGGCGATTATGTTGTAATTCACGATACGGGTGCTCACGGTTTTGCAATGGGTTATAATTATAACGGTAAGCTTCGTTCGGCAGAGCTTCTGTTAAAAGAAAACGGAAGTGTAGAGATGATCAGAAGAGCAGAAACACCGGCTGATTATTTCGCAACACTTGATTTTTCAAGACTTTAATAAAATCTAATGCTTATTTAACGGTCGGGGTATTTGCCCCGGCCGGGAATAAGTTTTCATAATTCTTTAGTTCCGCTTCGGAACAATTTTTCATCTTATTTATTTGTATAATGCTATTGACAATCCAAAAGAAATATATTATTATAACTACAGAAACGAACATAAGTTCGTATAGGAGAAGGAGAATAATTATGGTTAAAGATGACAGATTACGCGCACTTGACGCGGCACTTGCACAGATAGAGAGACAGTACGGTAAGGGCTCAGTTATGAAGCTTGGAGATTCCGGAGCCAATATGAATATTGAGACAGTCCCGACAGGCTCATTAAGTCTTGATATTGCTTTGGGACTAGGTGGTGTTCCGAAGGGAAGAATTGTAGAGATTTACGGACCGGAATCAAGTGGTAAGACTACAGTTGCACTTCATATGGTCGCAGAAGTTCAGAAGAGAGGCGGTATTGCCGGATTTATAGATGCAGAGCATGCACTTGACCCCGTTTATGCGAAGAATATCGGTGTAGATATCGATAATTTGTACATATCACAGCCAGATAACGGAGAGCAGGCACTTGAGATTACAGAGACTATGGTCCGTTCAGGTGCGATTGATATTATTATTGTAGACTCAGTTGCAGCACTTGTACCGAAGGCTGAGATTGACGGAGATATGGGAGATTCACATGTTGGTCTTCAGGCGAGACTTATGTCACAGGCACTCCGTAAGCTTACTGCAGTTATCAGCAAGTCCAACTGTATCGTTATTTTTATCAATCAGCTTCGTGAGAAGGTCGGTATTATGTTTGGTAATCCTGAGACGACTACAGGAGGTAGAGCTCTTAAGTTCTATTCATCAATCCGTATGGATGTAAGAAGAATTGAATCACTTAAGCAGGGCGGAGAAGTTGTAGGTAACAGAACGCGTATCAAGGTTGTTAAGAACAAGATTGCCCCGCCTTTTAAGGAAGCAGAGTTTGATATCATGTTCGGACAGGGTATTTCCGTTGAGGGAGATATTCTTGATCTTGCGGCACAGGTTAACATTGTTGTTAAGAGTGGTGCATGGTATGCTTATAACGATTCCAAGATTGGTCAGGGTCGAGAGAATGCCAAGGCATTCCTTAAGGAGAATCCTGAGATTTTGAAAGAGATAGAAGATAAAGTCAGAGCACACTATGGAATAGGTGATGTCGTGGCGACAGAAGGTGCAGAAGAATAATGAGTCTTGTTAGCGGAATGGTTCCGATAGATAAGCGCAAGGTAAAGGTTTATCTGGACGGAGAATTTGCATTTGTTTTGTATAAGAGTGAATGTGCCCGCTTTGGACTTGAAGAAAACGAAGAACTTACCCCGGAGGTTTTTGAAGCAATCTCCGGGGTGCTTCATAAGAGGGCACAGAATAGGGCGGTATATCTTCTTAAGGACAGGGATTATACGGAAGGCAGACTTAGGAATAAGCTTAAGGAGTCGGGATATTCGGAGGACGCGGTTATTGCATCTGTGGAGAAGATGAAGGCTTACGGATATGTGAATGACTATAATTATGCTGAGAGCTTTGTACGGAATAAGGCCGGTATGATGAGCAGAAGAGAGCTTGAATATAAGCTTACCGAGAAGCTTGTTCCGAGAGATATTATCAGACAGGTTATGTCCGAGTTTTTTGAAGCATCGGACGAGGATGCAGAACGGCAGGCATTTTTTAATTTGTACAGGAAGAAGAATGTTAATTATGCGGAGCTTGAGGAGAAGGATAAGCAAAGACTGCTTAATTTCTTTTTGAGAAAAGGTTTTTCATACGATAATATTGTCTCATATTTGCATGAAACGGATAAATTATATGAAAATGGGACATAAGAACACTTGACATAATTCTTAAAACAATATAAAATTTATATGTTGTATTTTGTACAATGAAAATTAAATAAGGAGGTGCTCCTGTGGAGGATATACTATTATATATTATTGTAGCAGCAGTTACATTAATCATAGTTGCTCCTATAACTTGGTGTATCGCCGTTTCCTGTCAGAAGAAGTCTGATAAGAAGAAGATAGGAAGTGCGGAAGAGAGATCAAGAGAAATCATAGACGAAGCATTGAAGGTTGCTGAAACCAAAAAGCGAGAAGCTTCTTTAGAGATAAAGGAAGAAACACATCGTACTCGTAATGAGCTTGAGAAGGAAACACGTGAGAGACGTGCAGAACTTCAGAAGTATGAGAGACGAGTTTTATCAAAAGAAGAGGCGCTCGACAAGAAATCGGAATTACTCGAGAAGAGAGAGAGTAATTTAGTAGCAAGAGAAGAAAGTTTGAATCAGAGAAGTTTGGCGGTAGAAGAACTGAACAAGCAGAGAGTGCAAGAGTTAGAACGAATCTCAGGGTTTACCTCCGAACAGGCAAAAGAACATTTGTTGAAAACAGTTGAAGACGAAGTTAAGCATGATACGGCTAAGTTAATCAAGGAATTAGACAGTCGTGCAAGAGAAGAAGCCGGTAAGAAGGCTAAGGAATATGTTGTTAACGCTATTCAGAAATGCGCAGCAGATCATGTTGCCGAGACAACGATTTCAGTAGTACAGCTTCCCAATGATGAGATGAAGGGAAGAATTATCGGTAGAGAAGGACGTAATATCCGTACATTAGAGACAATGACAGGTGTTGATTTGATAATCGACGATACACCTGAAGCAGTTGTTTTATCAGGATTTGATCCAATTCGTAGGGAAGTGGCAAGAATTGCTCTCGAGAAATTGATTGTTGATGGTCGTATCCATCCGGCAAGAATCGAAGAGATGGTTGAGAAGGCTCAGAAGGAAGTTGACACCATGATTCGTGAAGAGGGTGAAGCAGCACTTCTTGAGGTTGGTGTACATGGTATTCATTCAGAGCTTGTAAGACTTCTCGGTAAGATGAAGTTCAGAACGAGTTATGGTCAGAATGCACTTAAGCATTCAATAGAAGTTGCACAGCTTTCCGGTTTGCTTGCGGGTGAGCTTGGTGTGGACGTAAGAATGGCTAAGAGAGCAGGTTTGTTACATGATATCGGTAAGTCAGTTGATCACGAGATTGAAGGTACACACGTGCAGATTGGTGCTGACTTATGTAAGAAGTACAAAGAATCAGCGACTGTTATCAACGCGGTAGAATCACATCACGGAGATGTTGAGGCTACATCAATTATTTCTTGTATTGTACAGGCTGCAGATACAATTTCGGCTGCAAGACCGGGCGCAAGAAGAGAGACATTGGAAACATATACTAATCGTTTGAAACAATTAGAAGAGATTACTAATAATTTCAAGGGTGTGGATAAATCTTTTGCAATCCAGGCAGGTAGAGAGATTCGTGTAATGGTTATTCCGGAACAGATTAATGATGATAATATGATACTTTTAGCAAGAGATATTTCAAAGCAGATTGAGGATGAGTTGGAATATCCGGGTCAGATTAAGGTTAGTGTTATCAGAGAATCAAGAGTAGTAGATTATGCAAGATAATTTGCTTTACCGATAACTATTTGAAAATTACGGTTGAAGTCTTATGACTTCAACCGTTTTTTTTATTTTGCGGAAATTTTGATTCTAAAAGCATTTGCATACCAAAATCTTTTTATGAAATCTTATATTGACAAGAAAAGATGTTTTATATAAAATATAGAAATGTGTGCAAGGAATTTGCAAGTTTTGGAAAAGAAAAATTCATTTTATATATTTTGGAGGATACAATGCGGTTATATGAGGCAATGACTAAAGAGCAGTTAATTGAAGAGAGAAAAAGTTTACTTGAGCAGGAGAAGTCAGCAAAGCTTAAGAATTTGTCATTAGATATGTCAAGAGGCAAGCCTGAGACAGCACAGCTTGATATTGCTATGGATATGCTTGGGGTTATCAATGCCGATACCAATATGAAGGCTGATGGTGGAATGGATTGCAGAAATTACGGTATTATGGATGGAATCGGTGCCGCTAAGAAGCTTATGGGAGATATGCTCGGTGCTGAGCCTGAGAATGTAATCGTATATGGTAACTCCAGTCTTAATATAATGTATGATACAGTTTCAAGATCATACACACATGGTGTGCTTGGAAGTACACCTTGGTGTAAGCTTGATAAGGTTAAATTTTTATGTCCGGCTCCGGGGTATGACAGACATTTTGCCATTACTGAATATTTCGGCATTGAAATGATTACCATTCCCATGAATGCAGATGGTCCGGATATGGATATTGTGGAGAACTATGTTAATAACGATGATTCTGTTAAGGGTATCTGGTGTGTTCCGATGTATTCAAATCCGACAGGAATTACTTTCTCAGATGAGGTTGTAAGAAGATTTGCGGCACTTAAACCTGCTGCCAAGGATTTTAGAATCTTTTGGGATAATGCATACTGCATCCATCATTTATATGAAAAGAAGGATACACTTTTAAATCTTGCAAAAGAGTGTGAGAAAGCGGGCAATGAAGATATTTATTATATCTTCGGTTCAACTTCGAAGGTAAGTTTTGCGGGAAGCGGTGTAGCGGCTATGGCGGCTTCACCTGCCAATATTGCGGCAATTAAGAAGCAGATGACAATTCAGACAATCAGTCATGACAAGGTTAATCAGCTTAGACATGTTCTTTATTTTAAAGATATTGACGGTATGAACAGACATATGGAGAAGCATGCAGCTATTATGCGACCTAAGTTTGATAAGGTGCTTGAGATTCTTGATAAAGAGCTTGACGGACTTGGAATTGCTACATGGTCAAGACCTCTTGGCGGATACTTTATTTCCTTTGATGCACTTGAAGGTTGTGCAAAGGCCATTGTTGCAAAGTGTAAGGAACTTGGAGTTGTTCTTACGGGAGCAGGTGCAACATATCCCTATGGTAACGACCCCAAGGACAGCAATATACGTATTGCGCCTTCGTTCCCGACGATGAGCGACCTTGAGCAGGCGGCAGAAGTGTTTGTGCTTGCCGTTAAGCTTGTAAGTGTTGATAAGTTAATTGCGAATAAATAAAAATAAAAGCTGTTGTGCTATTATGATATGTATCCGGAATCCCGGACACATTAATTTATGAATTAGGCACAGCAGTTTTTTTATGAAATTCTATATAAAAAGATTAATAAGTTTTTGTAAAATAACAGATGTACATTGTACAATTTAGTGATAAAATGTATAATATACGTAATTGACGGAATGAAATTCTATAAAGCAGAATGTGGAGGAATAAAGTATGAATAAGATAGGTTTTATCGGAATGGGTAATATGGGGAAAGCTCTTCTTAAAGGAGCGCTTAAAAGTAACAGTGCAGACAATTTTGTTTTTTCTGATAAATATGTTACTGATGAAGTGGCTCAGTCCATAGGTGTAGAAAGAGCGGATGATAACATTTCCTGTGTGAAGACTGCAAAGTATATTTTTCTCGCTGTAAAACCACAGTATTTTAAAGAAGTAGCGGATGAGATTAAAGCTTATGTAACTAAGGACAAGGTTATCGTTTCTATTATGGCGGGATTGACAATTGATACCATTAATGAGTCTCTTGGCGGAAATGCAAGAGTGATAAGAGTCATGCCAAACACTCCGGCGCTTGTCGAGGCTGGAATGAGCGGTGTATGTTTTGATGCGTCTGAATATACTGCAGAAGAGAAAAATACCGTGCTTGGAATTCTTGAAGCATGCGGAAGAGTGAAGATTGTTACAGAGGCCATGATGAGTGCGGTTACCTGCGCAAGTGGAAGTTCTCCCGCATATGTGTACATGTTTATTGAGGCACTTGCCGACAGCGTTGTAAAATACGGTATTCCCAGAGATGCGGCATATGAGATGGCGGCACAGACAGTACTCGGTGCGGCAAAGATGGTGCTTGAAACAGGAGAGAATCCATCGGTACTTAAAGATAGGGTTTGTTCACCCGGCGGCACAACAATAGCGGCAGTTGCAGCACTTGAAGAATACGGTTTTAGAAATGCAATATTTAAGGCAACGGACAAATGCTATGCAAGAGCAGAAGAGCTTAAGTAAGCGTAAGACATGCAAATTATATCGTAGAAATGAGGTTAAAAATGAAACCGCAAAACAGACTTGACAGAAAGCTTGTTTTTACAGGCAGGATTCTGAATTTTTATGAAGACAAGATTGAGACACAGGACGGTAAGGTAGTATATTATGATTTCCTCGGACATAAGGGTGCAGCAGCAGTTGTTGCGGTTACGGATGAGGGAAAGCTTCTTATGGTCAGACAGTACCGCAATGCACTTGACAGATTTACCGTGGAGCTTCCTGCGGGTGCCAAGGATACGGCGGAAGAGGAAGGGATTGTCTGTGCAGCAAGAGAACTGGAAGAGGAGACGGGATTTTTCTCGGATAACCTTGAACACTTGCTGACACTTAATACTACAGTTGCGTTTTGTAATGAAAAGATAGAGGTTTTTATTGCGAAGGATTTAAAACCTTCAAAACAGAACCTTGACGAGGACGAATTTGTTGAAGTGGAGACATATTCGGTTGAAGAATTGCTTTCTATGATATACAGCGGTGAGATTACCGATTCCAAGACGATTGCGGGAATCTTTGCGTATAAAGAGAAGTACTTGGACAAATAAGTCATATTAATTTCTAAAAAGCATATATTGTTTTATCAGAATGAAAAGAGGATAATATATGCACAGACGTATGGCGAAGTTTACGATAACAGATGCGCAGATTTATCTGATAGCATTTGTTATAGGAGTAATACTTGGTGTAACATTTTTTCAGCTAAAAAACGATATGATTTATCCGGTAATGTGTCTTTATCAGGAACTTAGGACGGACAAGCTTAGAAGAAATGATATTGTTTCGGCAAGTCTGTTAAAGTATGTTGCAGGGGAACGGTTTAAACAATTTGGAATATTATTTTTAACACAGATAACTGTTCTTAGACGTGTTATTGCGTACATATATTGTGGAGTGTGTGGTTTTTCATGTGCTGTTCTTGAAGCATTTTATGTACAGGAGTATGCACTTAAAGGTCTTGTGTTTTTTTTTGCTACGCTAACACCGCACTATATTTTTTATGTTTTGGCATGGTTCAAAATGTGTAGTGCAAAAAATTCGCAAGGGAACTTAAACAAAGAGACAATGTTGGATATCGTAAGGATTTTATTAATGGCATTGATGCTTTTATTTATTGGTATTATATGTGAAAGTGTATTTAATGTTTGGATATTAAAAAAATTTTTATAAAAATTTTCACAAGATGTTGTATGGTACATTTGGCCTATAATCGACATCTTGTATTTTTTTATGTAAACAAGCAGAAAAGGCCGAAAAATCAAGAAAAAAGCATTTGATTTTATTGAAAAATACATATATAATGGTTCTTGGACGTTAACATAATGATAAAATTTCGTGGAATTATTGGGGTGGATACGGAAATGGAAGTACAGTCATTTATTACATATCTGGAAGAGGAAAAAGGAGCTTCTAAAAATACAATATTGTCTTATAAAAGGGATTTGCAGAAACTTTGTGAATACCTTGAAAAGCAGGGTATAACAGATGCGGTAAGGGTTACTGATACCACGCTTAATTCGTATATGTTGTTCTTAGAGAAGAACGGTAGTGCGCCGTCTTCTATTTCGAGAAATATTGCGTCAATAAAAGCCTTTTTCGGATACCTTTTTCAGAGCAGACTTATAAATGACAATCCGGCACTCAGACTTAAGGCACCCAAGATAGAGAAGAAGTTTCCGGAGATTTTGACAATACAGGAGACAGATACACTCTTGGAACAGCCTGATTCCAAGACTGCCAAGGGCCTTCGTGATAAAGCGATGCTTGAACTTTTATATGCCACGGGAATAAGGGTTTCGGAGCTTATCGGCTTGAAGATTTCCGATGTGAATGTCAAACTCGGGTATATTGTTTGCAGTGCTGGAGATAAAGAGAGGGTAATTCCTTTTGGAACTAAAGCTAAATCGGCATTGACGGCATATCTTAAGACGGCAAGAGCGGAACTTTTACATGATAATGAGAGTGAATTTATGTTCACTAATTGTTCAGGTAAAGAGATGAGTCGTCAGGGTTTTTGGAAACTTATAAAATACTATGGAGAAAAAGCAGGGATTAAATCAGAGCTTACACCGCATACACTTCGACATTCATTTGCAGCGCATATGGTTGAGAATGGAGCAGATTTACGTGCAGTGCAGGAGATGATGGGGCATTCGGACATATCAACTACACAGATATACCTTAATATGAACAGCAGATTGAGAGATGTTTATGTTAAAGCACATCCCAGAAAATAATTAGAGTGCCTTTTATGGCACTCTTTTTTTGTTGTTAGATGTAAAAAAATGTGGTATTATGTTTAATATAATAGGGTAATTATAAGGTTGAAAAATTACAAGGGGGATTTAGTGTATGGAGAATGATAATAATCGGCTTTATATACAGATGCTTGGAGAGTTCTCTATCCGAAGAGGAGACAGAACTCTTAATGGTGAGTCCAGCCGTTCCAAGAAGGTTATGAATTTGATAGAATTTCTTGTCGCCAATCGCAATGTTACGGTTTCACAGGAGAAACTTGTTGAGTCGGTCTGGGATGGAGAGGAGTTTGACAATCCGCTCAATACGCTTAAGAATATGGCATACAGAGCAAGGAATGTACTTAAGAGTTTATGGGCAGATGATGAGCAATCAGTAGATCTGATAAAGTATGAAGGTAATACATATGTCTGGAATAATGCTGTGGAATGCGTTGTTGATACAGAAGAAATGGAGCTTTTGTCAGAAGAAGTAGAGCACGGGCAGATTGAGCGGTCAGATAAAATAGAGAAATTAAACAAAATATTTAATCTGTATAAGGGTGAATTTTTGCCTAAATCCTCTTTTTATGAGTGGGTAATACATTTAAATGCATATTATCACTCGCTTTATACCAAAAATACGAAGCTTTTGCTTAAAATGCTGCGTGAGGACGGCAGATTCGGAGATATAGTTACGGTATGCGAGAAATATAATTGTTTTTATGCTTATGACGAAGATGTACATGTAATGCTTCTTGAGGCATATGCTAAAACATCGCGTTTGCAGAAGGTGACAGAACATTATCAGCATATTGAGGAGCTGTTTTTTGAGGAATTTGGTGTAGGGCTTTCAGAGGAAACGGTAAAGTTTTACCGTGAACTTACAAAGAGTGTACATAATGTTGAATATGATATTCGTAATATACAGACAGATTTGATTGAAGCTGTTTTGGGACGAGGAGCATTTTTCTGTGATTATGACATATTCAAGAATATATACAGGTTGCAGTCAAGAATGCTACAGAGAAATGGTGCATCAGTGTATTTTGCGTTGTTTACGATTTCTGATATCGGTGGAGGAATGCCTGATAAGGAAGTAATCAAGCGTTCAATAATGCTTCTTAAGAATATTATGGTTGACAGTCTGCGTATGAGTGATGTTGTTTCAAAATACAGTACGCTTCAGCTTGTCGCGCTTTTGCCGTATACATCATATGAAAACGGTCAAAAGGTTTGCGCGAGGATTGAAGAACGGTTTAGAAGTAAAAATAAAAATTTCAAAATAAAACTCGTATCCAGATTACAGGCGATTGAACCTGTAGAAATTTGAATGGAGGGACTTTTTTGAATAGTAGAATATTACGCCGCTTTGCCGCTTTGTGCATAGCGGGAATTCTGCTACTGAACTTTCCTGTGGCGTGTAGTAAAACGCCTGACAGTGGTGATACAGACACTTCTACAGCCTCTACATATGAGACGGAAGATGGAAGTGGTGAAAAACAAAGCAGTAGCCCGGATAATACAACTGCATCAGAATCGACAACGGAAACTTCTTCAGATTTTTCAACAAATGTGGAGGAGTCGACAAGTACTGAGAAACAGACAAGTACAGAGGAACCGACAAGTACCCCGGAACCGACGAGTACCCCGGAGCCGACGAGTACTCCGGAACCGACGAGTACCCCGGAGCCGACGAGTACTCCGGAACCGACAAGTACCCCGGAACCGACAAGTACCCCGGAACCGACGAGTACCCCGGAGCCGACAAGTACCCCGGAGCCGACGAGTACTCCGGAGCCGACAAGTACCCCGGAGCCGACGAGTACTCCGGAGCCGACTACTACTGAGGAGCCGACAACGAGCACAAATCCACCCGTGGTTGAGCCGGAACCGCCTAAGGTGATTGTGGGAGATATAAAGGAAGCGAAAGCATCGGGGATAAAGGTAAGCTCACAGAATGGTGCTACGATAGATTATAGTAATGCAAATGACGGATATATTATGATTAAGATGGAAGGTGCCAATTCTAATCTTAAGATTCGTATAATATATCAGGACGGAACAACTTACGACTATAATTTGAATATGAATGGTACATATGAGGTGTATTCGCTTCAATCGGGTAGTGGTTCATATACTGTCGGGGTTTATCAGAATAACGGTCAGGGCAGATATTTTCAGGTACATGCTACAACGATAAAAGCATCAATGACGAACGAGAATAATCCATATTTGATACCGACTCAGCGAGTTGAATATACAAAGGAATCGGACGCTGTTAAGAAGTCATTTGAGTTGTGTTCAGGAAAGACAACCGACGAGCAGAAGGTAAATGCAGTTTACGAATTTATTGTGGCAAATGTAAAGTATGATTACGATAAAGCTGCCAATGTGGGCACCAATTATGTTTCGTCGCCGGATGTTACTCTCAGTACGAAAAAAGGTATATGTCTTGATTATGCGGTACTTATGGCTGCGATGCTTAGGGCACAGGGTATACCGACGCAGGTAATATATGGTTCGGCAAAAGGTGCATCATGGCATGCATGGAACAAGGTATATTATAATGGTAAATGGACTCTTTTTGACGCTACATTCGCAGCGGGAGGAGCGACCGGACAGAATTATGTTGAAGTGAAACGATACTAACCTGTAAAGTGGAGGGAATATATTATGGCTAATTTTTTCAAACTTAAAAAGACACTGCCGCCGGATGAGATTTCAATGTTTTGCGAGCAGGTTGCTTTAATCTTAAAATCAGGAATTCAGTTACATGATGGGATGGATACACTTTGCGAAGGAATAGAAGATGAGAAGGCAAAGAAGATTTTTTCAGAGGTAAGTGAGGTTGTATCAGAGACCGGTTCGTTACATAAAGGACTTGAGACCGTGGGGATTTTTCCGGAGTACATGGTTAATATGGTACTCATCGGAGAAGAGGCCGGTAAGCTTGAAGAAGTAATGGAGTCGTTGTCGCTTTATTATGAAAACGAGAATACTATTAAGAAGTCAATATATACGGCGATTTCGTATCCAATACTTCTTGTATGTATGATGGCGGTGGTTCTTACAGTGCTTATTACAAGAGTTATGCCCTTGTTTGAGGAGATATTTAAGAATCTCGGAACAGAGATGTCGGGAACAGGCAAGATGATTATGGGTTTTGGAATTAATTTTGGAAAAATAACTCTGATAGTTATTGTGGCGGTTCTTGTTATAGCGCTTTTAATCTATCTTATAGTTGCTTTTACGGGAAATGGACATAAGGTTCGAGAGGTGGTACAGAAACTTCCGTTTTTAAAAAAGCTTAATAAGACGATAACATCAGCCAGACTTTCATCTGTGCTTGCAATGATGCTTTCAAGTGGTTTGGAACTTGAAAAAGCACTTGAACTTGCACCGGGCGTTGTAAGTGACAGACTTACAAAACAAAAGCTTAAGGATTGTTCTGTGATGGTGCAGGAGGGAACATCCTTTGTAGAGGCAATTACCAAGATAAAGGTTTTCCCGGCATTACATACCAGAATGATTAATGTGGGCTTTAAAGCAGGGCAACTTGATGGGGTTATGAAGCGTCTTTCCAAGCTTTACGAGGATGAAGTGAATGATGAGATAGCAAAGGTTGTATCATTTATTGAACCGACAATGGTAGCCTTTTTGTCTGTAATTATCGGAGGTATACTTATTTCGATTATGTTGCCGCTTGCAAGCATTATGTCGTCAATCGGTTGATAAAAGGAGTGCAGGAATATGCATTTGTATAGGAAAAACAAGTCTATTGCAGACTTTGGAATATTGATATCGGTAGTGCTCTTTTTGGGTGTTGTCGTGTACTTTTTTACGGCACTTAACAATATGTCTGACGGCATAGATTCACAGCAGAAAGAAGCACTTCATAAAGCTATAGACAACGCGGTGGTAAGCTGTTATGCAGTTGAAGGCTGTTATCCGGACAGTATAGAGTATCTTGAGGAACATTACGGACTTACATATGATCATGAGGCTTTTTATGTGGAATACGGCAGTTTTGGTGTAAATATCAGACCGGCAATCAATGTAATAGTGCTTGAAGCAGGAGGCGTTAAGGATGAGTAGTATTAATTCTAAATCAAAATCCCATGCCATGGAGATTATTTTTCCTCTGCTGTTATTCGGATTATTTGCTGTGATGTCGTTGTTTTTGGTGATAATAGGTTCGGATGTTTATACCAAGATTGTTAAGAATTCGGATGATAACAGTAAAATTCGTACGTCAGTTTCGTATCTTGCCAATAAGATGAGAGCATACGATTCGGAAGAATATAAAGTGTATGTGGACAGAATGTCGGATGTTGAGGTTCTTGTTTTTGAAGAAGATGTTGCAGGCTATACTTACCAGAATCTTGTCTATTATTATGATGGCGCACTCAGAGAAGTTATGATTCAAAAGGGATATACTTTTTCACCGGAGTTTGGTGAATTGCTTGTTGAGGGAGTGACCGGTTTCTGGATTGAGACAAATCCCGAAAGGGATGTGGTATCATTTACGGTCGCGGGTGCAAGAGGAACACAGCAGTCCATGGAAATCACATACAGGAGTGGTGATATTAAATGAAAAACATTGGAAAAGTAAGAGCATTCTTAACTGAGTTTGTTCTTGTAATATTATTTTTCTCACTGTCAGCAGTTATTGCCCTGCAGTTGTTTTTGAAGGCAAATGATAAAAGTGAGCAGAGCAGAAATCTTACGATGGCATATATGGTGGCAGAGCAGACTGCTGAGGCAATTAAATCAGTGGACGTGGATGAATCTTTGGAAGAGTTGCTCAATAAAAAAGGGTGTTGGTACGATAAAGACTGGGTGACATGTGGTGAAGCAGAAGCGGAATTTGTCTTGTCATTGAAGGTCGTTGCGGAGAAGACAGTAGCAGGCGAGCTTATGGATGTTGTGGTTGTTGTTGAAGCAAAAAATGCAGATGAGCCGCTTTGTGAACTTCCGGTTACGATTTACCGTTCCGTGATGGAAGGAGGTAAGGCGTAGCTATGAAGAAAAAATTTTCTATCGGCACAGGAGTTCCGTCAATTCTAATGATATTTGTTGTGCTCGCCCTTACGACCTTTGCGGTGCTGTCTTTTACGTCTGCAAGGGCGGATTACAAATTGACAGAGAAGAACTGCAAATATATAATGGATTATTATAATGCTGATAAGGAAGCACAGACGATAATAGCATCATTAGATGCGATTATCGCTGAGAAAAACAGTGCGTCTGCGAATTATGATTTGGCAGGCAAGGTTGTAGCACTTGGCAAAGATATTAGCATTGAAACAGATAATGACGGCAAATTGCTTTTAAAATACAAGGTACCTGTTAATGAAAAGCAATATCTTAATGTATGGCTTAAGGTTAATGAAGCCGGTTCTAAGAACAGGTATTCAATTACAAAATACAGTGTGACACAGCAGGTTTCAGATTCGGGAATAGAGTTTGAAGATGAAAGTGCCGGCTGGTGGCAGGGAAATTAGGAGGAAAACGTGTTAGATATTAAAGAAATATTACAGAAGGCATTGGACGAAAAAGTATCGGACGTATTTATAGTATCAGGTTTTCCGGTATCATTTAAAAAGGGTGGCAATATTGTCCCGATTAATGATGAGAAGATGAATTATAAGGATACGCAGATCCTTTTGGAGAATATTTATAATTTGTATGAGAACGGCAATATTCAGACATTGCTTTCCAAGGGTGATGATGACTTTTCTTTTTCACTCAGCGGTATGGGGCGTTTTCGTTGCAATGCTTATAAGCAGAGAGGTTCTCTTGCTGCTGTGCTCCGTGTGGTTCGTTTTGAACTCCCCAATGCAAAGGAGATGAATATTCCTGAGGTTGTTACGGAACTTTATCAGCGTCAGAAGGGCCTTGTACTTGTGACAGGACCGGCAGGAAGCGGTAAAACAACGACCTTGGCATGTATTATAGACGAGATTAATCGCAATTGCAGAAAGCATATCATTACGATAGAAGATCCTATTGAGTATATTCATCCGCATAAGCAGAGTATTGTGAGCCAGCGAGAGATTATGCTTGATACGGAAGGTTACGAGCAGGCATTAAGGGCGGCACTTCGTCAGTCTCCCAATGTAATACTTCTTGGTGAAATGAGAGATTTTGAGACGATTCAGACTGCACTTACCGCAGCAGAGACGGGACAACTTGTATTCTCATCATTACATACGGTTGGCGCGGCCAAGACGGTTGACAGAATCGTGGATGTTTTTCCTGCGAATCAGCAACAGCAGATTCGTATACAACTTTCGATGGTTTTGCAGGCAGTTGTATCACAGCAGTTAATTCCGACAGTAGATGGCAAGCTTACACCTGCATTTGAGATAATGCTTGTTAACAGTGCAATCAGAAGTCTTATCCGTGACGGTAAGGTGCACCAGATGGATAATGTTATTTATTCGAGTATGGATGAGGGCATGATTACTATGGATACAGATTTGCTTAGATTATATAAGGAAGGCATTATTTCAAAGGAAAATGCGTTGTTTTATGCAACAAATCAAGACGCAATGGCGAAAAAGTTGGTGTAGGAGGTTTATATGCGAGACGAGAAGATGGTTACATCAATGGCATCAAAGGTTATGGTGTGTGTGACTTCATATTCTGAAGGAGAGATACAGGGAACCATATACAATGATTATTATGAGAAAAAGATTTCTTTCATCAGTACAACGGAACTTATTAACGGTCTTGAAAGTTTGTATAATTCGCTTTCATTTCCGCAGAAGTTTATGGAGACAAGAAGTTTTGGTGTGAAGAGACTTGTTAAGCGTGCGAAGAAGAACAAAGAAATTGATAAAATATATGAAGAGATTGCTTGCGAGGAAGGAATTGCAAACTTTTCGATTCATGTCAAGTTCAGAATGAATGCTGATTGGCAGGGAGAGATTTGCTGGCTTGAGAAAGGAATAAGACAGAACTTTAACAGTACATTAGAGATGATTAAACTTATGGATTCAGCGTTGAATCAATAGATGGCATCCCTTATCCTATTATGAGTTTAGGGTAAGGGATGTTGTAGATTATGGAAGCTTTTTAGGGAAAGTAAGGGATATTATGAAGAAGTGGTTTGTATATACTAAGAAAGCGGATTTTAACGCAATAGCCGAAAAATACAATATCACACCGGTTATGGCAAGAATTATGCGTAACCGTGATGTGGAGAGTGATGAGGCCATTAACAGATATCTTAACGGTGGCCTTAAAGCTTTGTATTCTGCGTCACTTATGAAGGATGTGGACAAGGCAGTTGCGATTATTACAGAGAAGATTAGTCAGGGCAAGAAGGTCCGCGTAATCGGAGATTACGATATAGACGGCATAATGGCAATTTATGTGCTTATAAAGGGACTTAGGCGTTGCGGAGCCTTTGTGGACGGAAGGATACCGCACAGAGTAAAGGATGGTTACGGTATTAATGAGTCGCTTATTAAGGATGCACATGAAGACGGTGTAGATACGATTATTACCTGTGACAATGGTATCGCTGCTGCAGAGCAAATCGAATATGCGAAAAGTCTAGGAATGACTGTTATTATTACTGATCATCATGATATTCCTTATCGGGATGATGAAGACGGAAGACATTACATAATACCTAAGGCGGCTGCTGTAATAGATCCTAAGCAGGAAGATTGTGGATATCCTTTTAAACTTCTTTGCGGAGCAGCTGTAGCCTGGAAGCTTCTTTGTGCATTATATGAGAAGACGGGCGTTCCGATTACCGAGCTAGAAGAGTTTCTTGAGATGGTCGCGATTGCGACGGTAGGAGATATAGTTTTATTACAGGATGAGAACAGAATTCTTGTGAAAGAGGGACTTAAGCGAATTCCCAATACTAAAAATCTTGGTTTGAAAGCGCTTATTGCTGCCAATAACCTTAATCCTCTTGCGATATCCTCATATCACATCGGGTTTGTTATCGGGCCGTGTCTTAATGCAAGCGGTCGGCTTGAGACAGCATATATGGCACTGGAGCTTTTGATGTCTGAGAGTAAGGCGGAGGCTGAGAGTAGAGCGGGCGAGTTAAAGGCGCTGAATGACAGCCGTAAAGAGCTTACAAAGGAAGCGGAGCTTAGTGCACTTAATATGATAGAGTCAACAGAGCTCATTGATGATAAGGTGCTTGTAGTGTATCTCCCTGAATGTCATGAGAGTCTTGCAGGAATTGTGGCAGGACGCGTGAGGGAGGCTTACAGTAAGCCTACGATTGTGCTTACGAATGGGGAGGAAGGACTTAAAGGTTCGGGACGTTCTATAGAGGCTTATAATATGTTTGAGGAACTTGTGAAGGTGCGTGACCTCCTTGATAAATTCGGTGGGCATCCTATGGCTGCAGGAATGTCACTTAAGAAGGAAAAGCTTACGGAGTTTAGGCAAAGGCTCAATAAGCAGACAAATCTTACAGAGGCAGACTTTGTGGAGAAGGTTTGGATAGATGTGGCGATGCCGTTTGGATATATAAACGATAGTTTTATAAGTGAATTAAAGAAGCTTGAGCCGTTTGGTAACGGTAACGAAAAGCCTGTTTTTGCGGCGAAGGTAACTGTTTCAAGTTATAGAATAATTGGTACTAACAGAAATGTCCTTAGGATGTCTCTTAAGGACGAATACGGAACACCGCTTGATGCAATAAGCTTCGGGGATGTGCAGAGATTTGAAGAAAGAATTAAGACGGGTGCACCTGTGATTCCGATTCTGTATTATCCCGAGATTAATGAGTATAATGGTATTAGAAGCATTCAGATTGTTGTTACGGATTATACTTAATGAAATATTGAATATGTAAGAATGGAGAAGTAATATGAGCAAAAAAAGTGCATTACCAAAGAGAGAAGAGATTGCCCGGGAGTACAAATGGGCGATAGAAGACATGTATAAAGATGAGACGGCATGGAAGGCGGATTATGAACTCGCCGAGACAATGTCAACAGAATTTGCGGAAAAGTTCCAAGGGAAAATCTGCGACTGTGCAGAAAATCTGCTTGCGACTTTAGAGTATAGCTCTAAGCTTAACAATATCATTGAGAAGCTTTATGTGTATGCTAATCAGAAGCTTCATGAGAATACGGCTGATACCAAGAGTCAGGCTATGGCAGGTAAGGCGCAGACCTTAGCGGTAAAATCAGAGAGTGCGGCGGCATTTGTTGAGCCGGAGATTCTTGCTTGTGAGCCTGTACTTCTTAAGCAGTTTATTGACAGCGAAATCCTTAAGGACTATCGTCATATGCTCAGCGACCTTGACAGAAGCAGGGAACATATTCTTACAGCTGAGATGGAAGAACTCCTTTCGGAAATTGGCGAGTTTGCAGGCGCGGCAGAGGATATTTTTTCAATGTTTAACAATGCCGATATCAAGTTTCCTGCGATTAAGGACGAGAATGGTGAGGATATTACGATTACGCATGGCCGATATTCCATGCTCATGGAATCAGAGGACCGTCGTGTAAGAAAAGAGGCTTTTGAAGGTCTTTATCATACCTACGATAAGTACAAAAATACACTTGCGGCAATTTATAATGCAAGCGTTAAAAAGGATGCTTTTTATGCGAAGACACGTAAGTATGGTTCGACACTTGAGGCGAAACTTGATGCAAACTATATACCTGTGTCCGTGTATGAGAATCTCATAGAGGCCGTGCATGAGAGCCTTCCCGCCTTCTACCGTTATGTTGCCCTCAGGAAAAAGAGACTTGGCGTGGATGAGCTTCATATGTATGATGTGTATGCACCGTTGGTGTCAGAGGTGGATATGAAGGTGGATTATGACAAGGCAAAGAAAATGGTTAAAGAAGGCTTGGCACCGATGGGCGCAGATTATATTAAGGCTCTTGAAGAAGGCTTTAACAATAAATGGATTGATGTATATGAGAATGAAGGTAAGAGAAGCGGAGCATATTCATGGGGTGCATACGGTACACATCCCTATGTGCTGATGAATTATAACGGAACACTTAATCATGTGTTTACGCTTGCTCACGAGATGGGGCATGCGCTTCATTCGTATTATTCGGATGCAAACCAGTCTTATCATAATGCAGGCTACAGTATTTTTGTGGCAGAGGTTGCATCTACCTGTAATGAGGCGCTTTTGATTCATTATCTCCTTGAGAAGACAACGGATAAGAAGGAAAAAGCATATCTTATCAACTATTTCCTTGAACAGTTCAAGGGAACCTTGTTCAGACAAACGATGTTTGCGGAGTTTGAGAAAAAGACACACGAGCTTGTTGAGGCAGGAGAGTCCTTGAATGTCGATATGCTTAACGAACTTTACAGAGGCCTTAACGAGCAGTATTTTGGACCGGATATGATTCTTGATGATGAAATAGATCTTGAGTGGGCGCGTATTCCGCATTTTTATACACCGTTCTATGTGTATCAGTATGCAACGGGCTTTTCGGCGGCGATTGCGCTTTCTAAGAGAATTCGCGAACTTGGGGCAGAGGGTGTTGACGATTATATGAAGTTTCTTACAGGCGGCGGCTCAAAATACCCGATAGATCTTTTGAAGCTTGCGGGAGTTGACATGACTTCACCGCAGCCGGTTAGGGATGCAATTAAGGTTTTTGAGGATTTAGTTGCACAACTTGAAGAACTTGATGTGTAAGAATAGCTTGATTTTTGTGATATAGGAGGAGAACGATGAACGGCAAATTATTAATTAATGCACTTGTGAAATATTTTGTAGGCTTAGCAATGGTTATGGCAATTTTGTTTATTCCGGCGGGAACGCTTGAGTATATGAATGCTTGGCTGTTTATCGGGCTCCTGTTTATTCCGATGCTAGTACTTGGTGCGGTGCTTTTATTTAAGGCACCCGCACTGCTTGAAAAGCGACTTAACAGCAATGAAAAGGAGTCGGAGCAGAAGTCGGTAATAGGTCTTTCGTTAATTATGTTTCTGGGTGGATTTATAGTGTCAGCACTTGATTATCGCTTCGGCTGGTCGGATATGCCTCTTGCAGTCGTGATAATAGCGGCAATTGTGCTTCTTGTATCATATGCAGGATATGCGGAGGTGATGCGTGAGAACGCATACCTTTCGAGAACTGTGGAGGTGCAGGAGAACCAAAAAGTAATAGATACGGGACTTTACGGAATTGTAAGGCATCCGATGTATTCGGTAACCATGCTTTTGTTCCTTTCAATACCACTTGTTCTTGGTTCTTACATAGGTTTTGTTATTTTCTTGATATATCCGGTGCTTTTGGTAAAACGAATTAAGAATGAAGAAGAGGTGCTTGAGAAAGGACTTCAGGGATATAGTGAGTATAAGAAAAAGGTTAAATATAGGATGATACCGTTTGTGTGGTAGAAAACTGTCGTGCATTTGTGCGGTGTATTGTAGCAATTGTGAGAAAATAATTGTGTTTCTGTGCAATTGGAGGTATAATATAGATAATATCGATTTGCTGATATTCTTTTGTAAGGCCTTGTTCAACTCAAAGAATATACTTAAGAAACGGAGATTGTTTTATGAAGAAGAAATTATTAATGCTTGTGTTTATAGCTATACTTACCATAACAATGACAGCGTGTGGTGGTAACGAAGTAACAACAGAGGCAACGACTAACGGAAGTAGTGTAGTTGATAAAACTGAGGAGCCGACAGTGGAATCGACAACCCGGTCAGATAATTTCGAAGAAATTACAGACAAGACAGAAGAACCCACCACAGAAAAACCCACCACAGAAGAACCCACTACAGAAGCGCCTACCACGGAAGAACCTACCACGGAAGAACCTACCACGGAAGAACCTACCACAACTATCGCGGAACCGATGACAGAGGCGCCGACGACAGAAGAACCGGAAGCAACCACGGAGCCTACAACAGAATCTGTTGAAACAGTTTCAGAATTTGGCACGATGCTAAAAGAATTACATACTTTTACGACATATGAAGAGCGAAAAGCATATATTGAAAATTTGGATAAGACAAAATATAAAGTAGAAGAGGTAGATAATTTTGACCTAATTACACAGGTTAATGGAGCATATATCGACTTTATTGATACATACGACATAGAAACAGGTGAGTATATAGGAAATATTGCGCCGAATTCACGAGTGCATTATCCCTCTTTTAACAAGGATGTATTAAGTGCATGTATTGGTATTTATATGTCTGATACCGAGATAATTACAGGAGAAACATATCTTATGACGATCACAGACCTTTCTACGGGTGAGACAGACCCGTGGGGTGTAAAGATATATAAAGCGGGGTCTAAAACTATTGAAGAAGAGAATGAATTCGGATGGACTTCTTACACATATGTTGTTGACCCTGAGAGTGCCGTGACTGTAGTACCGTGTACAATTGAAGATCTTATATATGTTAAAAATGGTAATGAAGTATGGGAAGATCCTAATCACGTAAGAATTACAACAGTTATCTCACCGGTTAGTCCGGAGGAAAAGTATGATGATAACTGGCAACCGACCGGAGAATATTTTATTTATGAAATCAGTGAAGAAACTATATATGTAGAATCTGAAGCTGTAAAGTGTGATGAATGGGGAAACTATTATTGTTATGATGAGAATGGCTGGTACCAATCTTTGGGGCAGGATGATAATGGTGCTTATTATTACATTTTGGAAAATAGATATGAGGTTCCGATAGAAGATCTTGGCTATACGGTAGCTCATAATGAGAATAGCGGCACTTATCTTGTAGACAAAGATGGAAATGTCGTTACAAAATCCAGTGAAATGGGAATAGAAGTAGCTGACCAGGATATTGATACATGGGACACTCTTAAGTATTATGATGATGTGTATCACCCTATATTTATGCGGGATTTTGTGGATGTAGTCGGCTGGGACGGTATATATGCTATAGCGGACATGAAAGCTGAGGATTATCCTTATCTTGATGCCACCGATTTTGAAAGTCTCATGAAGCGTTATATGGAGCTTTTTGATATAACTATTGATGAAGAAGTGTTGGCTATCAAGGCATCAATACCCGAGGAATGGGGCTGGCAATACGAAGATTATTATGACAAGGCAGGAGAACTTTTTATAACACAGCCGGATGAGGCAGGGAATTATAACAATTACACATTGGTTATAGACAGAAAGGAAAATTGGTTTTTTCATAATATTGGACAATGCGAGCTTGCTGTAAAGGATGACAATATTTCAAAAAGCGGACCGGCACATGAGGTTATGTATAACACAATATATAAGCAAGAGTATAATGGTGAAGCAGAGCCCACTAAGGATGTAATTAATCTTTTGTTAAGTGAGTACGCACGTGAAAAGAAGGTAGAAGATATTGTTTCGATTACTGTAAATGGTAAGCAGGTGTTCTATGTTGAAACAAATTGTTGGGATGAACTGAGAGTATTTTATATACTTCAGGATATAGGTTTAGAGGATTTTGTATCTATTGATATTGAAACCTATGATATGGAGACGGAGGCAGGCGAATTTATCAAACAGTTTTTGTTGGATGATAATTATACTTTGCGACCGTGGGAAGATGAATGGGCAGAGGAATAGAAGCGTAGAAATAGATGTAGTAAAATATCAATTAAAAAGGACTGAATTCCGTGTTGAACGGGACTCAGTCCTTTTGTTTGTGTATAAAAAAACTTCCAAGAAATCTCTTGGAAGTTAAGAGCACGAGACGGGATTCGAAATCAGCCGTCTTTTGCATCAAGTAATCTGTATAATGGCTGTATACACAAAAAATAGCGGAGACCGCTGTTTAAGCAGTTTCCGCTTCTTTTACTAAGAGCGCGAGACGGGACTCGAAGTACACCGCCTTTCGCAAATACGCATAAATAAAGGAGGAAAAGCACGTTGTCCACTTGTGTATACAGATTATATACAACATATGACAGCTCGCCTTTCCCCCAGTTTCAGAATATTTGTTCTAAAATGTTTTTTTAATCTTCTGGTGTATAATATTTTACAGCATCCCCATTGGCTTTTGCCCATTGTTCTGCATAAGAACCAGCTTCTACAGTAACGCTGTGCAAATCCATACAATCGCCAAATGCACCCTCGCCAATACTGGTTACAGATGCAGGAATTGTAAGATTACTTAAACCAAAACAGTATACAAAAGCATGCTCGCCAATGGTTGACGTGCCGTTAGGGATTACAATATTGTTCAAGCGTTGGCATTCACTAAAAGCCAGTCTTTCTATAGAGATTAAGTTTCTAGGGAAGCTTACGGTTGTTAATTTGACACACCCTTCGAATGCCTTGTCTCCAATCTTTGTTACACTATCAGAAAAAATAACCTCTTCTAGTTTAACATACATCCAAAACGCCTTAGACCCAATCTCAGTTACCGTCTTACCATCAATCTGTGCAGGAATTACAATTTGCGTTACTGACTTATCCCCAATATACTTATCAATGCACACAGTACCATCTTCTTTTTCACTCCACTTAAAAGCACTTGCATCTGTTTCTGGAATTGGAGTTGCTGTTGGTTCCGGTGTTGGAGTTGGTGTATAAGTAGATTCTGGCGTTGGTGTTGCCGTTGGTTCTGGAGTTGGTGTCGGTGTTGCCGTTGGCTTTGGTGTAGATGTAGGCGCTTCTGTAGGCACCTCTGTTACAGTGGGCGCTGGTGTAGAGGTAGGTGCAAGCTCCGAAGATGGCGCAGTTGTAGGCTCCAATGTAGGTTCAGTTACATTAGTTGGAGTATTTGTAGGTTCCAATGTAGGTTCAGTTACATTAGTTGGAGTATTTGTAGATGTCGGAAGCGCATCATTTGTTTGTTCTGTACTCTGACAACCTGCTAATGCAAAAACTGCTACAGTTGCAAAAATTACTAAAAGTTTCTTTTTCATAATTATCCTCCTTAAAAGTAATACTAAATAATATTATATATTACTGCTCATAAAATGCAAGATGGGTTACATTTACAATCCATTGCCCGAAAAAGATACTTATGAAATGATAAGTAAGGCATTGTAGATACTGTCTACAACTGGGTACAATTTTTAGACACACAAAAAGAAAACGGAAAGCCTTGATTTACAAGGTTTTCCGCTTAAATTGAGAGAGCACGAGACGGGATTCGAACCCGCGACCCTCGCCTTGGCAAGGCGATACTCCACCACTGAGCCACTCGTGCAAGCTATTTTGTTTTGTGCTGTTCCTGAGCACATATGGAAGTATACTATAAGGTTTTTTATTTGTCAACCACTTTTTAAAAAAATATTTTAAAAAATTTTGTATCATAAATTAGGGGGGATAATTCGATTGTCTGTACAGTGAATAAAAGTGTCTTTGAATTAAAATTGTCATATTGCATATATTAAATCAAAAAAGGAGTCTTTTATGAATCAGAAATATCCGTTTAGTTATTTGGCGCTTCCGTATGAGCATTCTGCATTGGAGCCGGTAATCAGCAGTGAGACTTTACATTATCATCACGGCAGACATTATAAAACATATGTTGACAATTTGAATGCGGCGCTTGAAAAAGCACCTAAGAAAATGCGGGAGATGACACTTGAAGAATTAATTTTATATACGGCGAGGGATTTGGAACATTATCGTAATATTTATAATAATGCGGGTGGAGTATATAATCATCAGTTGTATTTTGAGAATATGACGCCTAAAAGAAACAGTATAAACAAAATAAGTAAAGAATTTTACAGAGCAGTCACAGATGAGTACGGTAGCATAGAAAATATGCTTGATAAGCTTGCAGATGCTGCTATCAAAGTATTTGGTTCGGGTTATGCGTGGCTTTGTAAGGATGTTGAGGGGAGTCTTGTTATTGTAATGATGGCCAATCAGGATAATCCTATTACGAAAGGTTTTATACCGCTTTTGGCACTTGATGTGTGGGAGCATGCGTATTATCTTGATTATCGCAATGTGCGCAAGGACTATGTTAATAACTGGCTTGATATAATTGACTGGGATGTAGTGAGCAAACGTTATTAGGTTTGGCAAAATGTACAGATTTGGAGTGATAATCTGTACACTTTCACATATTGCCCCCAAAATAAAAATTTGGTATACTTCTAAAAGAAACTTTTTAGAAGAGGAGATTTGACACATGATAAAGTTTTTTCAGAAATTTGCGATAAGAACAGGCTATGATGTATTCAGTTTTTTCAGTCTTGTTATTATGATTGCAACTTATGCTTTGCCGATTATTTTATATCCGAAGAGCAAGCCGTTTGCTATTTTTGCGTTGGTCGGCTTGATACTTGCCAATATTTTAAGAAATCAGAGACTTGCTAATTTTGGCAGAGTTGTCTTTGTTACATTCATTCAGCTTGTATGTGGTGTAATTGCACCGATTATCCTTATTGTCAAGATTATTATGCATGCTACAGGCAAGGCCAAGGTTATTAATTACGAGGCACTCTGCTGGGCAGGCGAGAGAAGCACGGATGATGAGAGAGCCAAAGGATACGGTTTCAGAAGTGTTGATGATGCGATTAATGCGGGTGTATTATTCGATGGAACAAAAATTTGGGAATAGTCTAATTATTACAAAAAACTTAAATTATTCAAACAGTACTTGTTATTTGGTAAATAGTGTGTTACACTAACGATGTTAACAATTACCAATCAAAAATTAAGAAAGGAGAGAACGTGATGATTATAAAGATAAGAAATGGTAGAGGTAACACAATTAAATAACTCATCAATTTCTTGGACTGTCATGCAGAACAAGGGGTTGAGGCTCTTGGCGAAAGTGCGTGACGGTGGCAGATTAATCTGCGATAATTATCATGGGATTTCCGATTTGATATAGTTTTATGAAGTGATAACCGTATTTAAGCATGGCTTGGATACGGTTTTTTGTTTTGTGAAATGTGGCACAGAGAAGCTTGCAACGAAGTCGCATTGATGTGGTAAGAGCGGTTTTCAAAGAAAGAAGGTATTACTTTGACAAAATTAACTAAGAGTTTAAAACAATATCTTGAAAAATATGATATTGCTTCGGACGACATACGTATAAGTGCGGTGCTTGATGTAAACGAGAATTTTGGGTTTTCGGATACATATCTTGTGCTGACTGCGGATCGTCTTGTGCTTGCTGCGTACGAAGAGCGTAAGCCCGGTCATGTGCATCAATTCGGAGGTTATTCACGTACGGAGCTTAATGAAGAGCAGACAGATATGCCTGCAATAAGAATCTATGAACTTGAGAATATCGAAAAGCTTGCGGTAATCCGTGAGATAAGCGGTGGTGCCTTGTATGCTGAGACAAAAGAGGGCGATATAAGAATCGGTCGTTTTACCAATTCGAGAATGGGTGAGGTTCAGAGATTTATCGGTGCATTTGATAAGGTGAAGAAGGGTGAAGAACTTACCAAAGAAGATATTGAGGGTAAGAATAAGATGGAATGCTGTCCGAAGTGCGGCCTTCTTTATCCTGATCAGGAACGTAAAATTTGTCCCAAATGTATGGACAAAAAATCAATAATGCTTAGAGTACTTGGCTATTACAAGCCTTATATTCCGCAGATAATCATAATGTTTTTGTGTTATTTTGCGACAGCGGCACTTAATCTTGTATGGCCGTATTTGAGCGGTACGGTGCTTTATGACAGAGTGCTTGCTAAGGATGAAAGTCTTATGGAGTTTTTGAATCTTCCGGCAGGTAAGTTTACTTTGCTTCTCGGAGTACTTGTGCTCGGCATGCTTTCTGCAAAGCTTACACTTCTTGCAATTGAGATTTTACAAAAAGTGCTTACGGCGAGAATAGTTCCGAAGATTGTTGCCAGAATCAAGGAGCAGGTATTTACGTCGATGGGTAAACTCTCCATAAGCTTTTATAACAGTAGGCAGACGGGAAGTCTGATGACAAGAGTACTTGGAGACGCAGAGGAGGTTACAAGCTTCTGTATCGACGGTGTTCCATATGTTTTTATAAATGTATTTACGATAATAAGTACCTGTATTATTATGTTTTCGATTCATCCGCTTATGGCAATAGTATCGCTTGTCTTGCTTCCGTTCCTTACGATAATCAGCTACAAGATGATGCCCAGACTTTGGAGCTTTTACGGCAGACGTCACAGAGCCAACAGAAGACTTAACAGCCAGATGAATGATAACTTTACAGGTGCGAGAGTTGTTAAGGCCTTTGGACAGGAGGATATGGAGATAAAGCGTTTCGGTAAGCGCAACAGCGGTGTTCGTGATGCCGAGATTTCGGTAGCAGTGTATGACAACAAATACTATGCGCTTTATTCTGCTGTGGAAAATATATCTGCATTTATGGTATGGGGACTCGGTGCCGTGCTTATTCTTAACGGCAGCGGCCTTGAACTTGGTGTGCTTATTACATTTGCGGGATATGTAGGTCAGCTTAACGGCCCTCTTGATTTTATGTCGTATCTTTTCAGATGGGTTACGAATTGTCTTAACTGTGCACAGCGTATCTTTGAGATTGTAGATGCTGTGCCGCAGGTTAGGGAGAGCGAGAATCCGATAAGACCTGATTACATACGAGGAGATTTAAAACTTGAAAATGTTACTTTCGGATATGAACCGCATAAGCCTGTACTTAAAAATATAAACTTCGAGATAAAGGCGGGGGAGATGCTTGGTATCGTAGGACGTTCGGGCGCAGGCAAGTCGACGCTTGTTAACCTGATTTCAAGACTTTACGATGCTGATGAAGGGAGTATTTACATTGACGGAATTAATGTAAAAGACCTTGGCTTTAAGGAACTTAGAAGAAGCATAGCTATGGTTTCACAGGAGACATATATTTTCATGGGCACCGTTGCGGAGAATATCGCATATGCAAGACCTGATGCAACCAGAAAGGAAATCATCGAAGCAGCAATCCAGGCAAGTGCACATGATTTTATATGTAAGATGCCGGAAGGCTACGATACGATGCTTGGTTCTTCGGGACGTTCACTTTCGGGCGGTGAGAAACAGCGTATTTCGATAGCGAGAGCAATTCTTGCTAACCCCAGAATTCTCATACTTGATGAGGCAACCTCTGCCGTTGATACGGAGACGGAGCTTGCGATTCAGGAGTCACTCGAGAAGCTTGTAGTGGGAAGAACGACGCTTTCGATTGCACACAGACTTTCAACACTTCGTAATGCCGACAGGTTAATCGTAATCGACAATAAGGAGATTACCGAGAGCGGTACGCATGAAGAGTTGATTGCGAAAAAGGGAACATTTTATAAGCTTATGGAGCTACAGACTAAGGCGCTTGCAATGAGAGGGCTTGAGTAGTAGGTAGGAGGAATTATGGTAGATTTAAATGATTTAAACATAGACGAAGATTTTAACGAAGAACAGATGAGGGCAGAATCAGATGACCTTTTGGAACTTCGTTATCTTACAAAGGACAATGCTGTTTTTGAAAGAACAAAGGGCGGCTTCGTGTCCCTTGAATATGCAGGCAAAAAATATGACAGAGTCGGAGTGTACAGAACCTTCCCCATAACTGAGCCGGAGGAGTATATCTCAATTCGCGAGGCGGACGAAAAGGCGAGAGAAATCGGCATGGTAGAGGCACTGTCTAATCTTTCAAAGGATCAGGCTGATATGCTTCGTGAGCAGCTTAGAATCAGATATTACATGCCTGTAATCGAAAAAGTAATTGATGTAAAGGAAGAGTACGGTTACGCTTATTTTCAGGTGAAGACCAATTACGGAGTATGCCGTTTTACAACAAGAATGGGTGGTGATGCAGTTATTGCGCTTAGCGACTGCAGATACCAGATAACAGACCTTGACGGCAACAGATACGAAATAGTTGATTTGTATAAGCTTTCCGTAAACGAGAGAAAGAAACTGGATTTGTTTATCTAGTCGTTTGGAGGGATAACTTTGAAGTTATTATACGATTTAAAAGACGAATGTAAAAAAGCCCTCTGCCTAAAGGAGAACGAGACAATATGGTACTGTGTACCCTTTGACCTTGTGTATGATTTTTCGGAAAGACTTGCGAAGGAGGAGTACACGGACGGAGAGGCTTATCTTGTGGTGACTGAGTACCGAATGATGGTACTTTGCGGCACCACGGTTTTAAAGGAATTCGTTCTTTCTGAATGTAAAGAAATAAAATGTGAAACCCAGGTGCATTGCGGTGTGGTTGTGGTTACCGATGATGAAGGCAAGCATATGGCGGCACGTTTTTCACTTAGACATATCACTCGTGTGGCATATGTGGCACGAGGTGCGGATGTTTTGGTGCAGGGACTTAATGAGCGTATAGAAAGTCACGAATACGAAACTTACTGTGAGAAATGCGGCAGAGCAATGCCGGGCACAAGCAAATGTCCATATTGCGACGGAAAAGCAGTTGTACTTAAGAAGTTCTGGAAGCTGTGCAAGGGTTATCAGTGGAAGCTTCTCGCAATATCATGCTTTATGGTGATTGCTTCAGGTATCAGTATTCTTATGCCGGATATTCAGCAGAATTTCATTGATAATATTCTTCTGACCAAGGCGGGAGATTATACCGATATTGTAAAATTTGTACTTACCATGCTTGGACTTACGGCTGCATTAATTATTATCAATGTCGTAAGAAACTGGTGGTGCGTATCGCTTGGTGCGATGCTCAGTATGGACCTTAGAGAAATGCTTTATCAGAAGATTCAGATTTTATCGATTTCTTTTATAAACAAAAGAAAACCCGGCGAACTCATGAACAGAGTTTCGCGAGATACGGCACAGATTAG
Organism: Lachnospiraceae bacterium; assembly: GCA_015057505.1. GTDB lineage: Bacteria > Bacillota > Clostridia > Lachnospirales > Lachnospiraceae > SIG300. The sequence continues at coordinate 9,780 of SVEG01000008.1, read as the reverse complement.
AAGATTCATGGAAGAAATATTCGGAAGCATGATTTCGACGATAGTTACAATGATCGCATCGCTTATCATGATGCTTACGCTTGATGTGAAGATGACTTTTTACTCGACAGCGATGATAATTTGTGCTATTGTTATTACCAGATTGTTTTGGCGAAATATTCATAAGATATTCCATAAGCAGTGGCTTAGGGATGATGAGATGAGAAGCGGACTTCAGGACGTTATCTCAGGTATGAGAGTTGTTAAGGCATTCGGTAAGGAAGAGGAAGAGTCGGCTAAGTTTGAGAGACTTTCGCAAAATTTTGCAAGAATGCAGGTTAAAAATGAGACGTTCTGGGCTGTGTTTTTCCCGATTCTCATGTTTATCATGAGTGCAGGTTCATATATTGCAATTTACTTCGGCGGACTTGAGGTGCTTGAGGGCGGAATGAGTGTCGGTGAACTTATGCAGTTCGTTACATATACGGGATATCTGTTCGGACCGCTTGCATGGATGACACATCTTCCGAGAAGTGTTGTACAGATGATTACCAGTCTTAACCGAATTTATGATGTTCTTGATGAGGAGCCGGAACTTAAGGACGGCGAGGAAGCAAAAGCCATCGAGATTAAGGGTGATATTAAGTTTAATGATGTCAGCTTTGGATACAATTCTTATGAGCCTGTGCTTGAGCATATAAGCTTTGATGTAAAAGCCGGAGAGATGATAGGCCTTGTTGGAGCTTCCGGTACAGGTAAGTCCACGATTATTAATCTTATTATGCGACTTTACGATGTTAACCGCGGAAGTATTTCAATTGACGGGATTGACATAAGGGATATTGAGCAGACGAGTCTTCATTCACAGCTTGGTGTAGTACTTCAGGAGACATTTTTGTTCTCGGGAACGATTCTTAACAATTTAAGATTTGTTAAGGCGGACGCGACTAACGAAGAGATAATAAGAGCCTGCAAGGCGGCCAATGCACATGACTTTATTTGTAAAATGCCGGACGGCTACAATACATATGTCGGTGAGCATGGTTATAATTTGTCGGGCGGAGAGCGTCAGCGTATCGCTATTGCGAGAGCGATTCTTAACAATCCGAGACTTTTGATTCTTGATGAGGCGACTTCCGCACTTGATACAGAGAGTGAGTTTCTTATTCAGCAGGCACTTGAGCGACTTACTGCAGGAAAGACTACATTTGCGATTGCGCACAGGCTTTCTACACTTCGTAATGCCGATAGGCTTATCGTAATCGACGGTCACAAAATCGCAGAAATAGGAACACACAATGAACTTCTTGAGAAGAAGGGTATTTATTACGGTCTTGTTACCGCACAGCTCGAGATGGCTGCGGGCAAAGAGGCTGATGAAAATGTAATATCATAGTTAACGAACAGGAGAAATTCAAGATGGTTTTAAATTCGTTATTGTTTGCTGTTGCGGCGAGTTTTATAATGCCGGTGCTTTTAGCTTTTGCTTTTGCAAAAGGGAATACCGAGAATATTCCGGGTAAGAAGTTTGTAATAGTATTTGCGCTTGGAAGTTTAATGTATGCTCTTTCAGAACTGCTATTAAGAGAGTTTTTGCTCCTTAAGGTTATAGTGCCGAGGTTTTCCGATTCGCTCTGGTATTATTACATATTCGAGAACGGCGTAACGAACAGCACTTTATATTTCAGTGCTTTTTCTGGAGTGACAATTGCGGTATTGCAGGAATTGTTCAGATTTGCAGTATTCTTTATTGTATTTAAGTTGCTTAAAGATAAGAGTAAATCAATGACGACTGCATCGGTGTATGGTTTTGGAAGTGGATGGATGGAATCTGTGTCAATTCTCGGTGTGATGGCGTTTTCTTATTTGATAGGGAATGACGGTGAGAGAGGGCTTGATGATATTTGGGCGACCAGGGCTTTGCTTGCCGGAATTGAAAGAATTGTATATCTCTTTTATCATGTAGGGTATTCCATGCTTATTGTATATGGCTTTAAGCATAGGAAAAAGATTATAATGTTTCTTGTGGCACTTGTGCTTCATGCAGGACTTACAACGATAGATGTGTATCTTGGAAAGATTGGGCTGGAATATACAACTCTTATTTTTATCAATGCAGCCATGGCAGCAGCTGTGTGCGGACTAGCAATACTTTTGTGGAAATATACAGTTAAGACTGACGCGAATATTGATAAGTAATCTTGAATTTAACATATGTTATGTGCTATAATGTTATATGATTATGTGTAATTGTAAGACAGGCGGTACATGAGGTGTGTAACGCCTCATGTACCGCCTGTCTTTTATTGTCGGAAAGGAGTCCGAAAGATGTACAGAGCCGTTTTGTCGGAGCTTAAAGCATGGAAGGAAAGCAAAAACAGAGGCCCGTTGTTTTTAAAAGGGGGAATCCAGACCGGTAAGACATGGGTGCTTAACGAGTTTGGTAATCTTTTTTATCAGGATGTTCTTTATGTTGATTGCCGTAAGGCAAATTATATTTCATATCTTGTTGAGGGAGAGCTTGCACCTGAGAGGATTATGTCAAGGCTCTCTACTTATCATGGGGATGAGATTGTACCGAGTGAGACTTTACTTGTGTTTGACAATGTGGAGGCGGTAAGCGGTCTTGTTAAAATGCTTCTTTGGCTTGCAGGAGAGCTCCCTGAGTATCACATATGTATGACCGGCAATAATGTTGGAGATGAGTTCCCGACGGTGGAGGATAAAGTAGCACCACCGCAGATTATAGAACTGTTCCCGATGGATTTTAAGGAGTTTTTGTGCGCAACACGCAACGAGGATCTTATTGAGATAATTGAAGAGCATGGTGCAGTGGAAGACGGCGCAGAGCTTTTTAGAATTATAACGCAGCTTGAGATGTATTTTCTTGTCGGAGGTATGCCGAAGGCCGTAGTGGAATGGGTTGGAACAGGTGAGCTTTTGCGTGTAAGGGAAGCTCATGCGGCTATATTTAAGACGGTCCGTGAGGTGCTTGAGAGAACAACTGATGCAGAGACTGTCGAGAAGGCATTTAAGCTTCTTTGTGGGGCGGCAGAGGCACTTAGGAAGGACAACAAGAAGTTTGTTTACAGTGTGCTCGGTGAGAAGAGTAAGACCAAGGATTATGAAGCGACACTACAGCTTCTTAAGAATACCGGTCTTATTTGTGAACTGTGGCGTGTAAACGATGGTAATTGGCCACCGGAGCAGTATATTGATGAGAAGAGTTTTAAACTGTATCCGACAGATATAGGTTTGCTGTCGTATTTGTATGACTTTGAAACAAAGGCTTTTATGTCTAAGGAAGTATTCGCTGCAGGTAAGGGTGCGCTTACGGAGCAGTTTGTATATCAGGAACTTAAATGTAATCCTAACATATCGTCGCTTGTGTATTGGACGGGACAGAATCCGCCTGCGAAAGCAGAGTTTCTTTTCCACGACGATAACAGGATGATACCCATTGAGATTGCCAAGCCCGGTAAGAAAAAGAGCAATAATCTTTCGGTTTTTGCAAAGAAATATAATGTACCGTTAGGTATAAGGATTTCTCTTGATGAGATGGGAAGAGAAGCAGGTGTACTTACAATACCGATGTATGCAATTTGGAATTTATAATATAAAAGAGGACTAAGATTATGAAACTTTTAATTAAAAACGGCAGGGTTTTGGACCCGTCGGTAAATCTTGATAAGGTCTGCGATGTTCTTGTTGAAGACGGAGTTGTTGCAGATATTGCTGATGCGGGCAGTGTGGTAGCGTATGACGAGGTTATTGATGCAGAAGGCTGCTTTGTTATGCCGGGACTTATTGATTTGCATGTACATTTAAGGGAACCGGGATTTGAGCACAAGGAGACTATAGAGACAGGCTCAAAGGCAGCGGCGGCAGGCGGATTTACAACGATTTGTCCGATGCCCAATACCAAGCCTTCCACAGATTCGCCTGAGATGGTTGAATGGGTTATTAATAAGGCGGCAGAGGTTTCACCGATTAATATTGTTCCCGTTGGCGCTGTTACACTCGGACAGGCGGGAGATGAGACTACAGATATTGTCGGAATGAAGGCGAAGGGTGCTCTTGCAATCAGTGAAGACGGTAAGTCTGTAATGAATGCAAAGATATACCGTGAGGCCATGGATATTGCTGCTAAGAATGATGTGCTTATAATGGCGCATTGTGAGGATAAGAATCTTGTCGGTAAGGGTGCACTTAATGCAGGCGTAGTTGCGGATAGGCTTGGAATACAGGGTATTACTAATTCCGTTGAAGATGTTATTGTGGCAAGAGATATTGTGCTTGCGGCCGAGACCGGCGCAAAGCTTCATCTTTGTCATTGCTCAACAGCAGGAAGTGTAGTTCTTTTAAGAGATGCCAAGGCAGAGGGCATTGCCGTGACCGGTGAAGTGTGTCCGCACCATTTTGCTATGACGGAGGATGAGATTACAAGCGACGATGCTAACTTTAAGATGAATCCGCCGCTTCGTTCGGCTAAGGATGTACAGGCTCTTAAAGAGGCACTCCGTGATGATATAATGGACGTGATTTCAACGGACCATGCACCGCATCATGCAGACGAGAAGGCTAAAGGCATTGCAGAGGCACCGTTTGGTATTGTTGGTTCGGAGACAGCGGTTGCGCTTACAGTGACACATCTTTTGGAGACAGGTTATCTTACACCTCTCCAGATGGCTGCAAAGATGAGTACCAATCCGGCGAAGATACTCGGCATTGACAAGGGTACCTTGCAGCCCGGTAAGATTGCGGATATCACAATAATTAACCCGACAGAGGAATATGTAATCGATAAGAACACATTCGTATCCAAGGGTAAAAATACACCTTTCCACGGTAAGACCGTGAGAGGTAAAGTAAAATATACAATAGTGTCAGGCAAAGTTGTATTTGCTGACTAAGGAGGACAAAATGATTAATAAGCTTGTAGACAAAATCAGAAAAACAAATGCACCGATCGTTGTAGGTCTTGACCCTATGATGAATTATATTCCGGAGCACATCATTAAGAAGGCGTTCGCTGAGTACGGCGAGACACTTGAGGGTGCCGCAGAAGCAGTATGGCAGTACAACAAGGGCATTATTGATGCAACTTATGATTTGATTCCTGCAGTTAAGCCGCAGATTGCAATGTACGAGCAGTTTGGTATTGAAGGTCTTAAGGCATTTAAGCGTACATGTGAATATGCTAAAGAGAAAGACCTTGTTGTAATCGGTGACATTAAGCGTGGTGATATCGGTTCTACATCAGCAGCATATGCAACAGGCCATCTCGGCAAGGTTAAGGTTGGTAGCAATACATTTTCAGCTTTTGATGAGGATTTTGTAACAGTTAATCCTTATCTCGGAACAGACGGTGTTAAGCCTTTTGTTGATGTATGTAAAGAGGAGAAAAAAGGTCTTTTCATTCTTGTAAAGACTTCTAATCCTTCAAGTGGAGAGTTCCAGGACAGAATCATCGACGGTCGTCCGCTTTATGAGTGGGTAGGTGAGAAGGTTGCCGAATGGGGCGCAGATCACATGGGTAAGGAATACAGCTATATCGGTGCAGTAGTAGGTGCTACATATCCGGAGATGGGTAAGATTCTCCGTAAGCAGATGCCTAAGACATTTATTCTTGTACCCGGCTATGGTGCACAGGGCGGTAAAGGCAAAGATCTTGTACATTTCTTCAATGAAGACGGACTTGGAGCAATTATCAATTCTTCAAGAGGAATTATCGCTGCTTACAAGCAGGAAGCTTATGCTAAGTTTGGCGCTGAGAATTACGCAGAGGCATCAAGACAGGCTACACTTGATATGATTGAGGATATCAGTCATGCAATGCAGAATAGATAGGGAGAATTGACATGTCAAAGACTAAGATAAATGCAGTGGTTGCAAGTCAGGAGAAGATTGCTACAGGTATTTACAGTATGTGGCTTGATGCAGAACCCATTGCCAAAGAAGCGGTACCGGGACAATTTATTTCGGTTTATTCAAAGGACGGAGCTAATTTGCTTCCGAGACCTATAAGTATTTGTGAGATTGATAAAGAGAACGGAAGACTCCGTATTGTTTACAGAGTTGTCGGTAAAGGCACAGATGAGTTTTCAAAGTGTGTTGCAGGAGATACTCTTGCGATAATGGGACCTCTCGGCAATGGCTTTACACTTAAAAGTAAGAAGGCACTTCTTATCGGCGGAGGAATCGGTGTTCCACCGATGCTTGAACTTGCAAAGTCACTTGATTGTGAATTTGCTATGGTTGCAGGTTACAGAGATGAGTTGTTCCTTAATGAAGAATTTGAGAAGCTTGGTAACTTCTATGTGGCCACTGACGACGGAAGTGTCGGAACCAAAGGGACGGTTATTGATGCTATAAAGGCTAACGATATTAAGGCTGATATTATCTATGCATGTGGTCCTATACCGATGCTTAGAGCAATCAAAGAATATGCAATCGAGAGTGGCATCGAAGCCCAGATTTCGATGGAAGAAAGAATGGCTTGCGGAATCGGAGCTTGTCTTGCATGTGTATGCAAGTCCAAAGACAAGGACGAGCATACGAATGTTAATAACAAGCGTATCTGCAAGGACGGCCCGGTATTTGATGCAAGGGAGGTGGAGCTGTAATGGTTAGTACAAAGGTTAATTTAGCAGGTGTTGAACTTAAGAACCCTGTCATGACAGCTTCGGGAACCTTCGGTTCAGGCAAGGAATACAGCGAGTTTGTTGATTTGAACAGACTTGGTGCGGTAGTTACCAAAGGTGTTGCCAATATTCCGTGGCCGGGTAATCCGACTCCGAGAATCGCAGAGACATACGGAGGCATGCTTAATGCCATAGGTTTGCAGAATCCCGGAATTGATGTTTTTGTGCAGAGGGATATTCCATTTTTGCAGCAGTATGATACGAAGATTATCGTAAATGTATGTGGTAAGTCTACAGAAGACTACTGTGAAGTGGTTGAGAGACTTAACGATGAGCCTATAGATATGATGGAGATTAATATCTCATGCCCTAACGTTAAAGAGGGTGGTATCGCTTTCGGTCAGGACGCTAAGGCTGTTGAGGCAATTACTGCAGAGCTTAAGAAAAGAGCAAAGAAACCTATTATCATGAAGCTTAGCCCTAATGTAACCAACATCGTAGAGATGGCGAAGGCGGCAGAGGCAGGCGGTGCAGATGTATTGTCACTTATCAATACACTTACAGGTATGAAGATTGATATCAATCGTAAGACATTTGCGCTTGCCAACAAGACCGGCGGGCTTTCTGGCCCTGCAATTAAGCCTGTTGCGGTAAGAATGGTATACCAGGTGGCCAATGCAGTTAAGGTTCCGATTGTCGGCATGGGTGGAATTATGACGGCAGAGGATGCCATGGAATTCATTCTTGCAGGTGCGACAGCAGTGTCTGTCGGTACAGCGAATTTTGTTAATCCTTATGCGACGGTTGAGATTGCAGAGGGTATTGAGAAGTATCTTGAAGTGCAGGGATTTAAAGATATTAATGAGTGTATCGGACTTGTGAAATAATAGAGCGATTAATTTAGAAAAGGAGACTTGATTTCTCAAGTCTCCTAGTGTATAATTTGCTTAGAAAGGTTATCGGAAGTGAAATATCCGATGCCCCAGTAAATTTATTACTTATAAGAAATAAGCATCTAAACTTTGGTAGGGGATAGATGCTTATTTCTTTTTATGACTGTCTATGTATGACAATGCCGTGAATATAACCAGTAAGAGTGTAAGTACATCGCTCAAGTTAATTATTGGGCATCACCCCTTTCAAAAACTAGGGGCATAAACGGAAATTCGCATCCACTTTCTATTCAATTATACAGTATAATTATATCATAAAAATATTAGATACACAATAAAGAAATGGTAAAAAATGTAAAAGCGATCGAATGTTGTACTCTATCATATGAGGTGTTATAATATGAGCAAAGACACAAGGTATATGAGCAGGAGGAATAGTATGTGTGAATTAGTATTTGATGACAGCGAATATGTCACGGAGACACTTATAATAGACGGAGAAGAACTTAAATTCAGGGCATTTGAGAACATTCCTTATGTGACTAATCCTGTGGCGGCAGAATTGCAGCGTATAAATATTTTTGTGCCGGAGGTTTATTACGAGGGTGGAAGTATAGGTAAATACTCACTGGGTAATGCTCCGATTTTTATGCCGAATACCGTGGGCGGATATATGCCGGGACGACTTGTGAGACCAGGAGTTGACTGGCAGGATAAGGCTAATACGATATTTAAGGCACTTTTGCACGGATATGTTGTTGCTGTGGCGGGAGTACGCGGCAGAGGTATGACAAATAAAGCTGGTAAGTACATTGGTGTTGCACCGGCGGTTGTGTGCGATATGAAGGCGGCAGTTCGTTTCCTTCGACATAATGCGGACAAAGTTCCCGGAGATACGGAAAAAATTATCACCAATGGTACAAGTGCGGGCGGTGCATTGTCTTCAATTATGGGTGCGACAGGCAATCATCCCGACTATGAGCCGTATCTGAAAGCAATCGGTGCTGCAGATGAGCGAGATGATATTTTTGCGGCATCGTGTTATTGCCCGATTATAAATATTGAGAATTCTGACACAGCGTATGAGTGGGAGTTCAGACATGAAATTGACAGACTGACGGAGGAGCGGATTGCGTTTTCGGCAGAGCTTGCAAAAATGTTCCCTGTGTATGTAAACAGTCTTGCGCTTAAAAACGAGTTAGGTCAGCCACTCACACTTGATGATAACGGAGATGGTCCGTTAAAAGAATATGTAAAGGCATTTATTATAAACTCCGCCAATAAGGAATTGAAAAAAGGAGCAGATTTGTCAGGAGTTGACTGGCTTGTTTGGGAGAATGGAAGAGTGGCGGATATTGATTTTGACGGATGTGTAAGATACCGCACAAGGAGAAAACCTGTACCGGCATTTGATGACCTTGTTTTGAGAACTTCTTTGAATATGCTGTTTGGTACTGCGGATAAAGAGGCGCGACATTTTACGGAATTTAGTTATAAGCATAGCGGATGTGGCGCTGCAATGGCAGAAGAAAAGCAAATCAAAATGGCAAATCCGATGTGTTATATAAGAGATGATAAAGCGGTAAAGGCTAAGCATTATCGTATTTGTCACGGTGCGATAGACAGAGATACATCTCTCGCAATTCCTGCTATGTTTAATGCACTGCTTTGCGAGGCAGGGGTTGACAGTAAGCTTTTATTTCCATGGGACATGTGGCATGCCGATGATTATGATTTGGAAGAGTTGTTTGAATGGATTGACAGTATTGTGTGATGTAAGGAGTTAATCAAAAAGGAGACTTGATTTCTCAAGTCTCCTAGTGTATAATCTGATTAGAAAGGTATCGGAGTTGAAATATCCGATGCCCCAGTAAAATTTGAATGTTATTAAGAAATAAGCATCTAAACTTTGGTAGGGGATAGATGCTTATTTCTTTTTATGATTGTCTATGTATGACAATGCCGTGAATATAACCAGTAAGAGTGTAAGTACATCGCTCAAGTTAATCATTGGGCATCACCCCTTTCAAAAACTAGGGGCATAAACGGAAATTCGCATCCACTTTCTATTCAATTATACAGTATAATTATATCATAAAAATATTAGATACACAATAAAGAAATGGTAAAAAATGTAAAAGGAACCGAGCGTTGTACTCTATTATATGAGGTGATATAATATGAGTAAAGATACAAGGTATACGGGTAGGAGGAATAATATGTGTGAATTAGTATTTGATGAAAGTAAATATGTTATTGAGACT
>SVEG01000030.1 GCA_015057505.1 Lachnospiraceae bacterium | reverse complement strand
CCATTGACATATTATTGTAGAAGTACAGATATCCTTCAGGGATTGCCTCTTTATCAGTATTAAATCCTAAACCTTTTACCCTGTTTGCCTTTGCATCCTCGTATAAATCTTCAGTAATTACCCGTCCTTCGCTTAGTTCGCAAAACTTTTCATATGTTGAAGGGAACTGAAGCACCACCCCGTTAACAATAACCACACCATCTTTATAGGTATAATCCTTTCCTGATGTCGATAGAGTTGTTTCGGGTTCCACTGTTGTAGTCGGCTCAGGAGTTGTTGTAGGTTCGGGTGTAGTTGTCGGCTCAGGAGTTGTAGTAGGTTCGGGAGTTGTTGTGGGTTCAGGTGTCGTTTCCAGCTCAGGCGTTGTTTCCGTCTCGGAAGGTAATGTCGGATGCATCACTTCGTCTACGTCTTCTATTAAATCTCCTACAATATCCCCTATTTCTTCTCCAGCTATATCAGCACCGTCTTTTATAACCTCTGACATTTTTCCTGTGCATGCCGTAAGTAATATTGCCAATAATGATAACGATAATATTTTTGCAAGCTTCTTCATTTCCTTCTCCTCCTTATACTACTTTTTAATAAATTAATCATTTTAGGAATATACAGAAATATCTCGCAATATCTTTTAGTACTTATCGGTACTAATATCGTCATTATATCCCCCTTTTAAGTTAAAGTCAATAGTATCAAAAAGTTCTAAACCTAATTTACAAGGAGTTTTTATGTATTTCCAACGACTACGAGACTTAAGAGAAGACCTTGATTTGAACCAGACACAAATAGCAGACTTACTGCAAATCAAACAAACAGTATACTCCCGATACGAACGCGGCTTCCAAACCATTCCCATAGAACATTTACTCACACTGGCTGACTACTACAACGTCTCCACCGACTACATCCTCGGCCGCACCAATATCAAGAAGGTCTGTAAATAGCGTTTAAAATAACAATTAATTGCAAAGCAAATTCCCGTAATTTAAATATCCAATTTCCATGACACTATAAAAACGTCACTACTTAGCAAGCGGGATGAAACTCAATACCATCATCATGATTATATTCTTATGGTTTCATCTCGCGAGCTTAGTAGTGCTACGTTTTTATCGTAGCGAGAGCGTGTCAGAGGAAATTGGATATTTAAATTACGGGAATTTGCTTGCACTCAATATTTTTAGACAGTAAAAAAGACAGCCGCTACAAAGCTGTCTTTTAGGAGAAGGTATTTCGTTTTCTTATGAGTGTAGCAAAAACTATATAATGTATTGGGGGGGGTTTTACAATACTGATTATAGCACCACGTCCACAATAAGTGTGCACAAACTTCACAAAAAGTTTGGAGTTTTTTTGTGCACTTTGCCATATGTTGCAAAACCCTCCAAAAAAAGTCATTGTAATTATATACAATCTGCACTGTCAAACAGGGCTTCGAATTCTTCTCTGGTGATTTTCTCTTTTTCAAGGAGAAGTTCTGCACAGCTATGAAGAATATTCTCGTTATCCTTGAGTATCTTCTTCGCCTTGTCATAGCAGTCATCGATAATCGCCTTTATTTCAGCATCGATTATGCCCGCTGTAGATTCGGCATAATTCTTGGTATGTCCCCAGTCTCTTCCGATAAATACTTCATCCTCGTCACTGCCGTAGTTAATCATACCGAGCTTCTCTGACATACCGTACTTGGTAATCATTGCACGTGCAAGTGATGTCGCCTGCTTGATATCCTGGCTTGCGCCCGTTGTTATATCGTCAAAAATCATCTCCTCGGCGATACGTCCGCCAAGACCAACCATAATATCCTGAAGCATCTTGCCCTTGGTATTGAACATCTCATCCTTCTCGGGAAGGGGCATCGTATAGCCTGCAGCGCCAACTCCCGTAGGAATAATGGAAACTGTATAAACCGGTCCCACATCAGGAAGCACATGGAACAAAATAGCATGACCTGCCTCGTGGTATGCTGTAATTTTCTTCTCTTTTTCGTTGATAACACGGCTTTTCTTCTCTACACCAATACCAACCTTTACAAAGGCTGAATTAATATCTGCCTGTGTAACAAATGCTCTTCCTTCTTTAGCGGTAAGTATTGCTGCCTCGTTAAGAAGATTCTCAAGATCCGCACCTGTAAAGCCTGCTGTCGTTCTTGCAACATCCTCAAGTGACACATCATCTCCGAGGGGCTTATTCTTGGCATGAACGGCAAGAATTGCCTCTCTTCCTCTGACATCAGGCCTTCCAACCATAACCTTACGGTCAAAACGTCCCGGACGAAGAATAGCGGGATCAAGTATATCCACACGGTTGGTCGCCGCCATAACTATAATTCCCTCGTTAACACCGAAACCATCCATCTCTACGAGCAACTGATTAAGTGTCTGCTCTCTCTCGTCGTGGCCGCCGCCCATACCTGTACCTCTGCGTCTTGCAACGGCATCAATCTCATCAATAAATACAATACACGGTGAATTCTTCTTTGCATCCTCAAACAAATCTCTTACACGTGATGCACCGACACCGACAAACATCTCAACAAAGTCAGAACCTGAAATACTGAAGAAAGGAACACCCGCTTCTCCTGCAACTGCCTTAGCAAGCAATGTCTTACCTGTTCCGGGAGGTCCCACAAGAATAACACCCTTGGGAATTCTTGCTCCCACCTGTGTATACTTTTTCGGTGACTTAAGGAAATCAACTATCTCTGCAAGCTCCTCTTTCTCTTCACCAAGACCTGCAACATTCTTGAAGGTAACCTTCTTCTGTGCGTCAGTCATAAGCTTCGCACGGCTCTTACCGAAATTAAGTACTTTGCTGTTGCTTCCTCCTGCCGCCTGATTATTCATAAGTGTCATAAACACTATAATAACAATAATCGCGATTAAAAACGGAAGTATGGTCGTTAAGAAAAAGCTGTCGCGCTGAACATCATCAAGCACATACTTGGTGTAGCCTATTTCCTCCAAATCCTTAAGAACATCTTTAACATCCGGAACATAGATGCTCACGAGTTCTTTCTCGTCGCCTTCATACAAAATAAACTTAAGTTCGCCGGTAGGAACCTCCGCATTCTGTGAAATCTCCAAATCCTTAATCTTGCCGGCATTTAAATCTTCAATAAAATTAGTATAATTGTATGTGTTATCGTAATCATTGCCTGTCGTCATCCACCACATTGCCAGAAGCACGAGTGCCAATATTATAAAATACACACCAATTCCTTTGGTTTTCAACTATATTGTCCTCCTATTAATAATTATAATTCAACAACTCCGATATACGGCAGGTTACGATATTTCTGATCATAATCAAGACCATATCCAACCACAAATTCATCAGGAATTGAATATCCTACATACTCAACCTTTACATCCACAACTCTTCTGTCCGGCTTATCAAGAAGCGTACACAGTCTGATTGAATTGGGCTTACGCTGTCCGAGCAAATCAATAAGATGGCTTAAGGTCCTTCCTGAATCAATAATATCTTCTACTATAATAACGTCCCTACCTTCTATTGCTTCATCAAGATCCTTGATAATCTTAACGATTCCGCTTGATGCCGTACCTCCGCCGTAACTTGATACCGCCATAAAATCCATGCTCACCGGAACAGTGATTCTCTTGGCAAGTTCACACATAAAAAATACTCCGCCTTTTAATATACAAATCAAGTGAACACTCTTGCCTTCGTAATCCTTGCTTATCTGCTCTCCCAATTCCTTGATTCGCTTATCAACATCTTCTTCACTTAACATTACTCTGATCTTCTCGCTCATTACTGTTCCTCCGTAAAATCCTTTATCCATCTGAATTCAATCTGTCTTGTCGTCTCAGACGTAATCTTACAACCATCACTCATCCTGTAACCAAGAACCCACAAAACATGACTTCCGTCCGCAAGAAGCAAAACCTTATCCCTCTGCGTAACCGGAATCTTCTGTTCGATAAAATATTCCTTAAGCTTCTTGTGCGACTGTCCCGAATTAACCGTCAGATAATCGCCGCTTCTCCTTGTTCTAAGCAACAAAGCACCTTTTATTTTATCACAATCCATACGTTTCGTATACATATTTTCCATATTTTTTAGAGTATTTTCATCAAAAACCTCTGCACTTTCCGGCAAAAGAGCTACAGAAAACCGCCCCATTCCAAAAGGCAGCTCATAAACACCCTCTTGTGTAACATCGATTTCGACATCCTGTGTTTGGTTTACGCAGTCCGTCTCTGACATATGCTGCTCCGGATATATTTTCAAATGCGCCTGTTCTCTCACAACCATAATTCCGTACGGGAGCATCTGGAAACGCCCTGACTGTCCGAAAAGCAACAATTCTATGTTATAAATGTGCCTTGCCGTTATATCCTTAAGCGTATGAACAAGAGTTTCTATCGCAAGACGTATTACCTCACGCCTTATTACCGGTTCCTCTAAAAGCAACTCTTTAACCGGTAAAAGCACCTCGTTACCACTTACTTTTGCTATATCAAAAAAACATTTATTGGCTTCCGAAAGAACATATCGGAACAAATCTCCGATAATAACCCCACTCTCTAATATATGCTCTACAGCACGTTCATTAATCTCTTTTAGCGCAGGAATAACCGTATGTCTTATTTTATTTCTTGAATATTCCTCTTCCAGATTGGTAGAATCCGTACACCATGAAACATTATGGTCAATAAGATATTCTTCTATCTCTGTTCTCGAAAGTACAAGAAGCGGCCTTACAACCATGTCTGAGACCGGCGCAATTCCCCTAAGTCCTTTTGCTCCTGTTCCCCTGACTAAATTAAAAAGAATCGTCTCAACGCTATCATCTTTATGATGTGCAACTGCTATTTTATTACAATCATGCTCTGCCCTTATCTCCTCAAACGCAAGATACCTAAGTTTCCTTCCCGCTTCCTCTGCAGTCATGGCATTCTCATCAGCATACGCTAACACATCATACTTCCTGACCTCACAGGGTATACCAAAACTCTCACAAAGCTCCTTTGTAAAACACATATCCCTGTCGGCTTCTTCGCCACGTATTCCGTGATGAATATGCACTGCATGTATATACAACCCAAAATCCTTTTTTACGGAATTAAGCCACACAAGAAGGCAGACAGAATCCGCTCCTCCCGATACACCGACAACAATCCTGTCCCCACGCTCTATAATATCATTATTAATTACATAATCTTTGATTTTTTGTTCAATCAACTTCATATGTGCCTCCGAACCAATTCCATATACACAACTATAATGGAATATTCGGGTAAAATCAAGAGTGTTTCGTCCAAATTCCCGCAACAAGTACGGTCATATCATCACACACGCTTCCCTTCGCTTCTGCAATAGCTTTGTTTAAAATATACTTAGCAAACTCTTTGGGATTCTTTTTATCATACTCGGATATCCACTCCGATAAAAGTTCCTCCTTTTCACTTTTTGCCACAGCATCCAAAATACCATCCGACACCATTACTATATAATCGCCGTCATATAGCTTCTTTACCGTACTTTCATAATCGACCTCTTTAAGAATTCCTATCGGATAATTGGTTGACTGCAGTACCTCCACCCATCGGTTTCGTTTAATAAAAGTAGCCGCTGCCCCGAGCTTTACAAAATTAAAGCGTCCCGTATACAAATCGCCTACCGCCATGTCTATGGCTGCAAGACTCTGCTCCTCTTTCCTGGTCAGCAGCACGGAATTAATAAGCGCAAGTGCCGCCTCCTCGTCAAATCCCGCCTTAAGAAGCTCCTCCAGAAGTTCGATTACTATCTCACTGTCCTCACCTGCCGCAACTCCCGAGCCCATTCCGTCCACGATTCCGATAAGCACTTCTCCTGTCCCAAGCTCGGTAAATGTAAAATTGTCACCGGATACATCCTCACCGTTTTTTGTAATTGCGGCATTTCCATGAAGCATCATGAATGCCGGTTCCTCCGTAAATGTATATCCTGCATAATCACCGTTAATTATTGTCCTGCACCCCTCCGTCGGTTTGTAGGACTTCTTTAACACCCCCGAAATAATTCCTGCAGCCTCCTTTACAGTCTCCACATTTCCTCTTTCGGTGCGAAGAGTCATCCTTATTATCCCTTCATCCTTACTTCCCTTTTTAAAATCCAACCGTTTAACATTATATCCTTTTCCTGCAAACGCTTTGCGGACTGCTTCACATATCGGTGCCTGTTCATCTTCAGTATCTCCCGCAAGCATCGAACGCGATATCTCCTCCAAAGTTCCCGCCGCAACCTTCAGCTGCAGCTCCGTTGCAAAAACTCCGTCATCCTCTTTATTTATTCGCCTTACACTGTCCGCAAGTCTCCTGAAAACCGATGCCGTCTCAAGCATCCTGCTTGTACCGTATTTTATCCGTTCAACATCGGGCGCTTCAAAATCTGCCTGCTTATAAGAAAAACTAAATTTCATCGGGAGCGCCAAAAATATTCCCGCTGCCGCAATAAGTCCCTGCAAATGCCCAACTTCAAGAATAAATGGCGCATACAAAAGTGCAAGAATCCACAGACAGGCAAAATAAGCAAGCATGCTTGCAAATTTCCCTATGTAATTAAAAAAACCTACAACAACTCCAAGAAGACAGAACATGCCCAAATACGCCGTATTTTCGCTTATAAACGTCATAACCGTTCCACAGGCTGTTCCTATCACTCCACCCATTCCGGCACCGTAACGGTACGAATAAATGAGTATCAGAAGGTAAATTACAACCTCTGCCGCCGATACCGGACCTATAGCTATATTATCAAGCGCATATACGAGCATAGCCACAAAAATTCCCGTTGCAACCATCTCCGTGCCCGCAGGCATATACACGCTATCCTTCAGGCCTGTCCCCGTAAGAATTTTGGAGGATAACGCCATGTGTAAAATTCCCGAAAGTCCAATAACCACTGCCGCCTCAAATCCGCCAAGCACTACATACCAAAACGGCTCTGCCGTCATAAAGCCTCCTGCCGCCTCCACAAGCCATAAAACACATGCCATAACAAAAGATGCAACCGCATTTCTCAATTTTCCCTTTTTTCTGATTATCAGTTCATATATTATTGCCGACACAAGCATACATATACCGTATTTTACCTCAGTTTCAACATCTGTCCTTACAAAGAACGCGCCAAACATTACAAACGGTATTACAAACCGTGTACTTATACATCTGTATGCCGCTGCAAAAAAGGCCATGGCTATCGGGAAATAACCGTATACCGGACAACACACCGCCGCTACTGCTCCTATCACTTGTACAAAAATTTTTTTAATCTTTTCCCTTTTCATCGTACTCCTCCTCTTTCCTTTCCCCTTAGGGTAGGGGCAATTTGGAATTATAATAGGACGTGACGATATATTTTGTCAGTTTAAGTAACACTTTTTCTAAAATAACAGACAAAAAAAGAGCCCCTATGTGCCTTTTTGGCATTTATAGGGAGCTCTGCTTCCTTAACAACCTTTAGTCAACTGCTTTAAAAACTATCTCATCAGGGTATACGAGTCCGAACTTTTCTCTGGCAATCTCTTCAATATATTTCTTAGTCTTGGTATACTGGCTGTAGGAATTTAAAGACTCTCTAAACTCATACTGCTTATCAATCTGCGCCTGAAGCTGTTGTTCCTTCTTCGCATAAGCAGCATCTTTAGCTTCAAGTCTCTTACCTTCAAGCATTACCACAGCAAAAAGAAGCAGCACAACAAGAAATACTGCTATCATTCCACTCCTATATCTTTTCTTACGTTCAAATACCCTACCTGCCATTACTAATCCACCTTTTCCCGGACAGACTTTTTCATTCTTTTTTCTATTCTATCCTTTTTAAAATGCTTTTTCAATAACTCTGTTACCAATTTACCAGTGGCCTTAACCTTTGATGTAACTACCTTAACCGCTCCCATAACCTTTAAAATCGGCCATCTTATACATTTACCTATAAAAGGAACAATAAAACGGCTGATTCCAAAATTATAACCAAGCATGCCGACCGTCGTAAATGCTATCGCAAACCACCTTATGTTTCCTTCATCCTCCTTATAAAGAAGTATGAACATAAGGATTCCCGCAACAATCCAATACAGCACGTCCTCTATTGAAATTACCATTATCGAATGCGGTATCACAATCCTGAGAATTCTTAATATATCGTATAAGAACATAAGCCCTGCTCCAAGAAGCAGACATTGTCCCATATATTCAAGTTCCCACATTATTAAATCATTCATGGCTCTTACTGAAAAAGTCTCTTAAAAAAAGACTCTCCCTTTCTCGCATATGCTGCCGCATCGGAATATGTCAGGCTGTCTATTGTACCGTCAAGCTCAACCTCTCCTTTTTCAAGTGTAAGTCGTTTAACGTGAAGTTCCTTACCCTTAATTGTCAACATACCCTGTGTCGTCT
>SVEG01000007.1 GCA_015057505.1 Lachnospiraceae bacterium | reverse complement strand
TTTTTCCGTTTGCACGGAATTTACTGTTTGGTTATTCGTTCTGCCAAAGCACTCTCCAAACTTGAGTACTTTGTATCTTTAGAACTTTCGGGTTGGTTTATATACTGTTCAATTATCAAGGTTCATTGTGCCGCGCTATTTTCAGCGGCAACTTTGATAGAATAACATAAGTTATTGCTATTGTCAATACTTTTTTTAAAAATTTTTCAACTCTTGAATTTGTCCAATTCGCGAGTGGGAATTCAGTATAGCATTAAACATCTGAGATGTCAATAACTATTTACTAAATAATTTCTGCCAAAAGTAATCGACTAACGGAGAAAGAGGGATTCGAACCCTCGCGCCGCGTGAACGACCTACACCCTTAGCAGGGGCGCCTCTTCGGCCTCTTGAGTATTTCTCCAAAAGACTGAATTTCGCTGATTCTTTATGAAATTCTTGCCCTCAAACAAATGAGGGCAAAAAGTATTGTACTAAATTTGTGTACAATTGTCAATATTAAAATCAAACTTTTTTTTGCTGTTTTTATACGGATTTTCTTTTTTCCTTAACAATAATAAAGAAGAAACAGTCTATAAAACCAGGTCTACCACAATATATATTAGTGTACGTTTTTTATACCTCATATATGTAGTATATCCAACTTTGAAGCTGTTTCTTCTATATTATATATAATATTAAAAAATATTTTTTACTTCAGCATATAAATCTCTGCCTTCACTGTCTATAACAACGATAACAGGAAAGTCTTTTACTTCGAGTCTGCGTATCGCTTCAGTTCCTAAATCATCATATGCCACTACTTCTGATGAGACAATACACTTTGAAAGAAGTGCGCCCGCTCCGCCTACCGCCGCAAAATAAACTGCGGTATTTTTTTTCATGGCATCAACTACGGCTGCATTTCTTTTTCCCTTGCCAATCATTCCTCTCAGACCTAAGTCCAGAAGTGCAGGTGCGTACTTATCCATACGGCTGCTGGTTGTCGGTCCGGCCGAGCCTATAGGGCGTCCATCCCTGGCAGGTGAAGGTCCCATATAATATATCACCGTATTTTCCATTGATATAGGAAGTGGCTCTCCCCTCTCAAGTGCCTCATACATTCTTTTGTGTGCGGCGTCTCTTGCCGTGTAAATAGTTCCAGTTATGTATACATAATCACCTGCCTGCAGGGTTTTCGCAACCTCTGCCGAAAAAGGCGCTGTTATATGTTTTTCCATAATAATCTCCTGTTTGCCGTAAATTACATTAACTTATATACAACACAGCCGTGTGCAGGAAGCTTCTTGCTTATAACTTCCTCTGCCTTCTGCATATCTTTGTTCCAAAGTTCAACAAGCTGTCCGATATTTTTATTAATATGTAAGTCCTTTGCCTTAACTGAAATCTCTGCTTCCTCGTCGCTAAGGTTAAAAAGTGCCACATATGCGTCGCCGGTCTTATCGTTGATACCTGTCCAGATTGCTTTTTTATCGTCAAGACAAATCTGTCTCGGACGGCAATCGGGTGTAAGCATCTTAAGAACTTCTTCATTAGTAAGAAGTGACAATGTCCAATCATCCATCTTGGTCATCTCTGCACCTAGCATAAGCGGTGAACCAAACAGACACCACAGAGTCATCATAGTACGTTGCTCATCTTTTGTAAAATTGGTGGTTCTCTCATGACCGAAGCCTTTGCCGAGATATCCGAGCGGAAGCATGTCGCAATCAGGATAGCATCCCTCTGCCACATGACTCTGCCACAATTCGCAACGATGGAACATATCTTTTAAAAGTCTCCAATTGTCCCAGAAGTCATCCGTAATTCTCCACATATTGGCATATGTCTCATAATGCCATGCCTTATCAATAAGCGCCGGTCCCGGAGACAATGAAAGTACAATCTCTCTGCCGCTTTTCTTAATTGCTTTTGCAAGCATCTCTATCTCATGCTTACCTGAGTAAAAATTCTGATGATACATATTGGTGTTGCAAATATCATCACACTTGATAAAATCAACACCCCAGGATGCATAAAGGTCAATTATTGAATCATAATATGCCTGTCCTTCAGGTGTGTTGGTTACACCGTACATGTCAGGATTCCAACCACAGATTGAACTCGGGTTGGCAATATCCGCTGCAGTAATACCCTCAAGTCCTTTAACTTTACAATGATTATGTGCCGCAATTCGCGGAATTCCTCTCATAATATGAATACCGAATTTTAAGCCCAAGTTATGTACATACTCTGCAAGCGGTCCAAAACCTTTGCCATCTGCAGATGACGAAAAACGGTTCGGGTCCGGTAAAAGTCTCGAATATTCATCCATCTCCAGCTTTGAAAAAGGTATGTACTGAAACTTATCTCTCTGTGTTCCCGCACCGTGTGCGTACCACTGAATATCCACAACGATATATTCCCAACCATATTTTTTAAGGTTCTTTGCCATATAATCAGCATTGGCCTTAATCTGTTCCTCATTAACTGTAGTATCATAATAATCGTAACTATTCCAACCCATGGGCGGTGTCTTTGCAAATTTGTTCTTATTCATGATATCTTCTCCTTATATTATTCTCGTTACATGTCTGTTAACATGACAGCATATATTTATTGCAACCGGAAGTCCCGCGATGTGCGTGGGATAAGTCTCGACATTAACCTTGAAAGCTGTCTGTGTTCCTCCAAGGCCTCCCGGACCGATTCCTGATTTATTGATTTTTTCAAGAAGCTCTTCCTCTAATTCTGCCACATACTGTTCCTTTGGTTTATCATTAAAATCCCTTGTAAGAGCCTTCTTGGCAAGTAATGCACATTTCTCAAAAGTACCACCGATTCCTACTCCTACCACCATTGGCGGACAGGCATTGGGACCGGCATCCTTTACAGCCCTAAGAACCGCTTCTTTAACTCCTTCGATTCCGTCCGAGGGCTTTAACATAAATACCCTGCTCATATTCTCGCTTCCAAAACCCTTAGGTGCAAGAGTTATCTCCACTTTATCACCTTCGACAATCTCATAGTGAATAACAGCCGGTGTATTATCCTTTGTATTCTCTCTATATATAGGGTCTTTTACAACTGACTTTCTAAGAAAGCCCTCTGTATATCCCTGTCTTACACCTTCATTAATTGCAGCTTCTAGACTTCCGCCGGTAATATGCACATCCTGCCCGACCTTTATAAAAACCACTGCCATTCCGGTGTCCTGACAAATTGGAATCATATCCTCGCCGGCAATCTTAAGGTTTTCTTTTAATTGCTCAAGTACTTGCTTCCCGAGTGTTGACTTTTCAACATTGCAGGAATTATATAAAGCTTCTTTCATATCCGGTGACAGAAAGTGATTGGCCTCGATACACATTTCTTTTATATTACTTATAATCTCTGATATATTTATCTCTCTCATAAAATAGTCTCCTTCGCCTCTGCCTACTTATTATAATAGGCACATCGTCAGTTGCTATTATATCAGATAATCTTGCTAATCTAAATCTTTTTTAAAAAAATAATAAAAAAAGTGTTGACAAATGATAAGGGTAGCTGTATTCTTGTATTAAGTACTTAATACAGTATTACAATAATACAATTCGAGAAGGGAGGATTTATATGCCGTGGGACTTACAATCTGACAGACCGATTTACCTTCAGCTTTTGGAATATATCCAGTTGCAGATTATTTCCGGCAAGTATGCACCGGGAGATAAGCTACCTTCCGTACGCGACCTCGCGATGGAAGCTTCTGTTAATCCCAACACTATGCAAAAGGCACTTACAGAGCTTGAAAGAATAGGTCTTGTATACACTCAGAGAACTGCCGGAAGGTTTATCACGGAGGATACAACAATGATTGAAGAGTTGAAAAAAAGCTTTGCGCAAAATCATATCAAAGAGTTTTTTGAAAAAATGGAATTGTTAGGTTTTAAAAAAGAAGAAATTGTTGCATTAATACAAAATTCAATAAAGGAGAATAAATAATGAACCCAATTTTAGAATGTAAGGGGCTTACTAAAAAGTACGGTTCTCTGGAAGCATTGTCAAATATCGATTTGACACTGGAACCCGGAAGAATCGTCGGATTACTTGGTCCCAACGGAAGTGGTAAGTCCACACTTATTAAATTAATTAACGGAATACTTACTCCGAATGCAGGAACTATCCTTATCGACGGAAAGCCTGTCGGCGTAGACACTAAGAAGATTGTTTCTTATCTTCCGGAAAGAACATACCTCAATAACTGGATGAAGGTTTGCGACATCATTGATTATTTTAATGATTTCTATGAGGATTTCGACAAGAATAAGGCTTATGAAATGCTTAAACGCCTTAATATTGATCCTTCCATGAGACTTCGCACATTGTCAAAGGGAACTAAAGAAAAGGTACAGCTCATCCTTGTTATGAGCCGTAATGCTAAGCTTTATGTACTTGATGAGCCGATTGGCGGTGTTGACCCCGCTGCAAGAGATTATATTCTTAACACTATTTTAAGTAATTATAATGAGACCGGCACAATTCTTATTTCAACACACCTTATTTCAGATATTGAGCAGATTCTTGATGACATTGTTTTGATTAAGCAGGGTAAAATCCTTCAGTCCACATCTGTTGATGAAATCCGCGATAAGAACGGTATGTCTGTTGATCAATTGTTCAGGGAGGTATTCAGATGTTAAGTAAACTTTTAAAATACGAGCTTAAAGCAACTGCCAGATGGTTTTTACCTTTATACATTGCTTTAATCGCTTTAACTTTATTAAATAAGCTTACTATGGTAATTGAATTACCGGATTTACTTGTTTTTAACTTACTTAAAGGATTATTAATTGTTTTTTATGTACTTGTAATAATTTTTACAACTGTTGTAACAATGATTTTACTTATTGTACGGTTCTATAAGAATTTGTACACTGATGAGGGATATTTAACACATACATTACCTGTAAAACCGAGTGCACAGCTTAACTGCAAGATTTTAAGTGGATGCATCTGGACTGTATCAAGCTTTTTTATGCAGATTATTTCACTTTTTATCTTATTCGCAGGCACAGGATTATTTACAGAAGTCGCGGATGTCTTTACTGAAATTGGGGAGTTTCTTAAAGAAGCCGGACTTATGGATAATCTTATAGTTACATTGATTATCTTTGCAATTACGATGCTTATTTCATTACTTTACAGCTTACTTATGATGTACTGCTCAATATCTTTAGGAAGCCTGTTTAACAAACATAAGATTATCGGCGCAATATTTTCTTATTTTGTTATTTACTTTGTAATTCAGTTAATCAGCATGATATTAATGTTTGTTGGTATTGAAACACCTATTTTATATGATATAGCAGAAGTTGAAGATTTTTCAATTGAAGTATTTAATTTCGTGAACTTAATGATGATTTTTTCCGGCGGATTATCACTCATTTGCAGCACAATATTCTATTTCTTGAATCACTTTGTAATTTCAAAGAAGCTTAATTTGGAGTAAACTATTTAATAAGGGTCAAAAAAATGGCTGTGCATATCAATCACAATTGCACAGCCATTTTAATTTTATTATCTTGTTTTGAGATTAGGATTTTTTTCTTTCACGCTCTCAAATAATTCTGTCTTTTCTTTTACAGAACACATAAGCATTCTACTACCTGCCTTAATAATTACCCTGTCAAGACTTGCAGCCGTTGAAGCAAGCGGATTACACGACTCGTACATCTCAGTAATATCTGATATATTAACTGTCTCTGTACTGAATCCGAAAGCAATAATAAGCTTATCTTCCTGCACTTCAACATAATTCCTTATTACCATTGGAAGAAATATAAGGTTACAAATCAATAAACCAATAATTCCGGCAACAATTCCGCCGTTTGCTTCTTTGTCAAAACATGCATATATACACACGACCTCGCAAAGAGCAATAACTATCCAAAACCATATTGCAATTTTACCTTTAAATCGGATCATTGTATCATCCTTTCTGCAGGCTTGCCGATTGTAATATTATTCTTCCGTAGTTTCAGGTTCTGCTGTTTCTTCAGTAATCTCTTCAATCATCTCATCTGATTTCTTCTCTGTTTCACGTACCTTAGCGATACTAGCAACCATGATATCCTCGGCCATATTGATAAGCTTAACACCTGAGGTATTTCTTCCGAGCTTACTTATACTGTTAACAGGAGTTCTTATAATAATTCCCTGAGTGGTAATAATCATAATCTCATGCTCTTCATTAACTGCCTTAACACCTACAACATCGCCGGTCTTATCGTTAATCTTATAGCAACGTACACCTTTACCGCCACGTTTCTGCACAGAAAATTCTTCAAGCAGGGTTCTCTTACCCATACCATTCTCGGAAGCAATAAGAAGTGCTTCACCCTGTGAATCCATCTGCATACCGATTACTTCATCATCAGCATAAAGGTTGATTCCTCGTACACCCATAGAACTACGTCCTGTCTGACGGACATCATTCTCATTAAAACGTATACACTGTCCCTGTTTTGTTACGATAAATATATCTCTTTGGTTATCTGTAAACTTAACTTCAATAAGTTCATCATCATCACGAAGAGTAATTGCCTGTATACCTGTCTTACGAATATTGGCATAATCAAGAATAGGTGTCTTTTTAACAAGACCTTTCTTGGTTGCAAAGAACATAAATTTACCTTCTTCGTACTGCTTAATAGGTATAACTGCCGTTATCTTCTCACCGGGCTGTAACTGCAAAAGATTGATAATAGCTGTTCCTCTTGCAGTTCTTCCTGCTTCGGGAATCTCATATGCTTTAAGTCTGTATACACGACCTGTATTGGTAAAGAACATAATATAGTGATGTGTTGATGTCATAAACATCTCTTCTATATAGTCCTCTTCAATAGTCTGCATACCCTTAATACCCTTACCGCCGCGATTCTGACTCTTGAAGTTGTCACTTGTCATACGCTTGATATAACCGAGGTTAGTCATTGCAATAACAACATCCTCTACAGGAATCATATCTTCCATAGAAATATCAAACTCATCAAAGCCGATCTTTGTTCTTCTGTCATCACCGTACTTAGTACCGATAATACTTATCTCTTCTTTGATTACAGCAAGAAGCTTTTTCTCATCACCGAGAATTGCTTTTAATTCTGCAATTCTTGCCTGGAGTTCTGCGTACTCTTCTTCAAGCTTCTCTCTTTCCAAACCTGTCAAAGCCCTGATACGCATATCTACGATTGCCTGAGCCTGAACATCGGTAAGGCCGAAACGTTCGATAAGTCTTTCCTTAGCCTCCTGTGTAGTTTTGGAACTTCTTGCAATCTTAATAACTTCATCAATATTATCAAGAGCAATAAGCAAGCCCTCTACAAGATGAGCTCTCTCTTCTGCTTTGTTAAGTTCATACTGGGAACGTCTTGTAACAACATCCTCCTGATGCTTTAAGTAAAATTTGAGCATATCAAGAAGATTAAGTACCTTCGGCTCATTATCTACAAGTGCAAGCATAATAACGCCGAAAGTATCTTGAAGCTGTGTGTGCTTATACAACTGATTCAAGATAACGTTCGCATTAGCATCACGACGAAGTTCAATACAGATTCTCATACCCGAACGGTCTGATTCATCTCGTAAATCAGTGATTCCGTCTACTTTCTTATCCTTAACAAGCTCTGCAATTTTCTCGATTAACTTAGCCTTATTAACCATATAAGGAAGCTCTGTTACGATAATTCTGCTCTTACCGTTAGCCATCGTCTCAATATTGGTAACCGCACGTACTCTTATCTTACCACGTCCCGTACGATATGCCTCATTAATTCCAGAAGTACCGAGAATCTCTGCACCTGTCGGAAAATCAGGACCTTTTACAATATCAAGTACTTCTTCAATCTCTGTATCTCTGTCTTCAACAATTCTGTTGTCAATAATCTTAACTACGGCATCTATCGTCTCACGAAGATTGTGAGGCGGAATATTGGTTGCCATACCTACAGCGATACCTGTAGTACCGTTAACCAATAGGTTTGGATAACGTGAAGGAAGAACTACCGGCTCCTTCTCCGTCTCGTCGAAGTTAGGCATAAAATCTACAGTATTTTTATTGATGTCAGCAAGCATCTCCATAGAAATCTTGCTGAGTCTCGCCTCTGTATAACGCATGGCAGCAGCGCCGTCACCATCGACAGAACCAAAGTTACCGTGACCGTCAACAAGCGGATAACGTGTTGACCAGTCCTGTGCCATATTAACAAGAGCACCATAAATAGAACTGTCACCGTGAGGGTGGTACTTACCCATTGTATCACCGACAATACGCGCACATTTACGATGTGGCTTGTCAGGACCATTATTAAGTTCTATCATTGAGAATAAAATTCTTCTTTGTACAGGCTTTAAACCATCTCTTACATCAGGTAATGCACGTGAAGCAATAACGCTCATCGCATACTGAATATAGGAGGTTTCCATGGTTTTTTTCAAATCCACTTCGTGAATTTTATCAAAAATATTCTCATCCATTCTTAATTCCTCCTACATTAAATATCCAGATTCTCTGCATATTTTGCATTAGCTTCAATAAATTCACGTCTGGGTTCAACTTTATCACCCATGAGTGTGGTAAATGTTAAATCTACCTCTGATGCAGCATCTTCATCCATATTAACACGGAGAAGAATTCTCTTCTCAGGATCCATGGTTGTTTCCCAAAGCTGTTCGGCATCCATCTCACCAAGACCTTTATAACGCTGAATCTTATTATTATTGTCTCTTCCTACTTCTGTAAGAATAGCATTAAGTTCTTCATCACTGTATGCATACCAAACCTTCTTATTCTTCTCAAGCTTATATAACGGAGGCTGTGCAAGATATACATAACCCTGCTTGATAAGTTCAGGCATAAAACGATACAAAAATGTTAACATTAATGTACTGATATGTGCACCGTCAACATCGGCATCAGTCATAATAATAATCTTGTGATATCTAAGCTTTGATATATCAAAATCATCATGAATACCTGTACCGAATGCTGTAATCATGGCTCTGATTTCGGCATTAACAAGTATCTTATCAAGTCTTGCCTTCTCAACGTTAAGAATCTTACCGCGAAGAGGTAAAATAGCCTGTGTATTACGAGAACGTGCAGACTTAGCCGAACCACCCGCAGAATCACCCTCTACGATGAAAATTTCACAATTCTCAGGATTCTTATCAGAACAATCCGCAAGCTTACCGGGAAGTGCAGCTGTTTCAAGAGCAGTCTTTCTTCTTGTTAAATCTCTTGCCTTTCTTGCAGCATCTCTTGCTCTCTGCGCCAAAATTGACTTTTCACAAATCATCTTGGCAACAGAAGGATTCTGCTCAAGGAAATAAGTAAGCTGTTCACTTACTATACTGTCTACTGCACCTCTGGCCTCACTGTTACCAAGCTTTTGCTTAGTCTGACCTTCAAACTGAGGATCTTCAATTTTAATACTTATAATAGCAGTAAGACCTTCCCTTATATCTTCACCTGTCAAATTAGCATCACTGTCTTTTAATAATTTGCTACTGCGGGCATAGTCATTAAAAGTCTTTGTAAGCGCATTACGGAAACCTACAAGATGTGTACCACCTTCGGGTGTAATAATATTATTAACGAAGCTATAGCATTTTTCATTAAAAGAATCATTGTGCTGTAAGGCTACTTCAACATATACATTATTTCTTGTTCCTTCACAGTAAATAACATTCTCATATAATTCTGTCTCACTATGGTTAAGATAAGTAACGAATTCTTTAATACCGCCTTCATAACAGAATTCTTTAACTACCTGCTCTTCTTCTCTGTTATCACGAAGAACAATTCTAAGACCTTTGGTAAGAAAAGCCGTCTCTCTGAGTCTCACTTTTAAAACATTATAATCATATATTGTCTCTTCAAAAATCTCTTTATCAGGAAGAAAAGTTACTTCTGTTCCTGTCTTGTCGATCGGACATTCACCTATAACACGAAGAGGGTACATAACTTTACCTCTCTCGTATCTTTGCTGATGGATCTTACCGTCCTGGTATACCTTTACCTCCAAAAACTCGGACAAAGCATTAACTACAGACGCACCAACGCCGTGGAGACCACCTGAAACCTTGTATCCTCCACCACCAAATTTGCCGCCTGCATGTAATATCGTATATACAACCTCAACTGCAGGAATACCTGCCTTTGGATGAATTCCTACCGGAATACCACGTCCGTTATCAAGAACGGTTATTGAATTATCTTTGTTAACAGTAACGTCAATTGTCGTACAAAAACCTGCTAAAGCTTCATCTACGGCATTATCAACAATTTCATATACGAGATGATGTAAGCCTTTCGAAGAAGTGCTTCCGATATACATACCGGGTCTTTTTCTTACGGCTTCAAGTCCCTCCAAAATTTGTATTTGATTCGCTCCGTATTCAGTGCTCATTCTTTTCCTCCTTGTCTGTTATACAATTAGACAATATTTCCATTTTCAATATGGTATAATTTATTAATTTCGAATCTGTTTTCTATGAAATCATCAAGTCCCGTACAGGTAATCATAGTCTGAATATCACCTATACTGTTAAGTAACTGATTCTGTCTGTTAGCATCAAGCTCTGATAAAACATCATCAAGTAAAAGTACCGGATTATCATTAATAACTTTTGCAACAAGTTTTATCTCCGCAAGCTTAAGTGACAGTGCCGCAGTTCTTTGCTGACCCTGAGAACCAAACTTGCGTATATCATTCTCGCCTATATAAAACGCAAAATCATCTCTGTGCGGACCGGTTGAAGTAGTTTTAAGTTTCCTGTCCCTGTCTCTGCCACGAATTAACTCATCATAAAATCTTTCCTCACTTACATCCGGGAGATATTTAAGCTTTAATTCTTCCCTGTTACCGGATAAATTTCTGTGAATGTCATATACTATACCATTGAGGGAATCAATAAATTCCCGACGCCTGCTTATAATCTTCTGACCATATTCAATTAACTGCATGTCCCAAATATCGAGAGTATCAATAAGACTTGTATTAAAATCCAAAGATTTAAGTAATTGATTACGTTGGTTTAATACTTTGTTATAATTTACCATATTATATACATATATTTTATCCAACTGACACAATTCTAAATCAAGAAATCTTCTTCTTTCTGCCGGACCATTCTTAATAAGATTCAAATCCTCCGGTGAAAAAAACACAACATTCAAAATACCGAATAACTCACTTGCTCTTTTAATCGGCATACCGTTAATTGCAATTCCCTTGGGACTATTCTTCTTTAGATGAATATCTATTCGGTAAGGAATATCTTTTTTACTTATTATAGTCTTGATATGTGCCTCATCAGCCTCAAAATTAATAAGCTCCTTATCCTTACTTCCCTTATGTGACTTGGTAGTGGCAGATAAATACAGTGATTCCAAAATGTTAGTTTTACCCTGCGCATTATCACCGTACAAAATATTGGTACCGCAATCAAAATCCATCTGAAGACTTTTATAATTACGAAAATTCTTTAATTCAACAGATTCAATTATCATTTATCTTGATTTCTTCTCCGTTAAAACTTACAATATCTCCACCGTGAAGCTTCTTACCTCTCTGATATTCAACTTCACCATTTACTTTAACACTGCCTTCTTGTATTACAATCTTAGCTTCGATTCCCGAACCTACAAGACCTGCAGCCTTAAGTGCCTGTCCAAGTTTAATATATTCTTCTCTTAAAGTAATCTCATGCATAATAAAATCTCCTTAATTAGCTGCTGAACTGAAATTAACCGGAAGAATTAAATAAATATAACTTTCTTCTTTATCTCTGATAAAGCAGGGTGCTTTTGAATTAACAAGATAAATATCAATTTCTTCATCATCAATTACACGTAAAGCATCAATAAGAAACTTAGGATTGAAACCAATCAAAATATCCTTTCCTTCCTTACGAATATCAATTGTCTCATTCATTGAACCGAGAGTTGAATTAATCTTAAGCTCAAGTTCTCCGTCACCTACATTGATAATGATAGGCTTCTTATCTCCTTCTTTAACAAGTAAAGTAGAACGGTCGATACAATTTAAAAATTCTCTTTTGTTAATTGTAAACTTAGTTTCATAATCAGAAGATAACATTTGATCAATTCTGAAATATTCGCCTTCAATAAGTCTTGAAACAACAACAGTATTGTCAAATTCGAATACAATATGGTTAGAAGTAAAGAAAATTCTTACCTCATCTTCCTTCTCACCTGATAAAATCTTACTTACTTCTGACAAAGTCTTACCCTGTACAACAACCTTCATATTGTCATAATATCTGTTAAGCTGAACTTTTCTGATTGAAATTCTATGACCATCAAGTGATACAACCTTAAGCTCATTATCCTTAACTTCAAAAAGTTCACCTGTCATCATCTTATTGCTGTTATTATCTGCAATTGAAAAAATAGTCTGTCTGATAATTTCTTTAAGAGTAAACTGTGAAAGTGTAATAAACTGCTCTTTAACAATTGAAGGAAGATATGAAAAATCTTCACCTGATTTACCTGCTATATTAAACTTAGATTTTTCGCATGTAATTGTTGTCATATAATTACTGTTAGTTTCAATAACAACATCATTCTCCGGAAGTTTACGGACTATCTCTGAGAAAATCTTGGCATTTATTGCAATAATACCCTTCTCAATAATCTCACCTTCAAGAATTGTTTCAATACCAAGCTCCATATCATTAGCTATTAACTTAATCTCTGTTCCTGAAGAAGCATCAATAAGAATACATTCAAGTATAGGCATTGTTGTCTTTGAAGGAATTGCTTTTAAAGCAATGTTAACTGAGTGAAGAAGGTTGGATTTGCTGCAAATTAATTTCATGATGTGGAAAACTCCTTTCGTTGATTAAAACATGCTTAAACATATATTTTATAAATGAATTAAGATGTATTAGTTATAGGTGGTGTTGGTATGTTGGTAAGTATAAAAAACGCTTTAAATTCAATTAAAATACATATTGATAACTATGTAGAAAACTTTAAGAATTAAAGTGGACAAGTCTCAAGTTATAAACACCTTAAATTTAAAAGAAAAAACATTAATAATTACCAACAACATAATAACATTTTATAAACATAAAAATGTGGAAAACTTTACTTTTATAATTAAGAAGGATTAATCTTTTTCTTTAATACTTCTATTGTATTACGTATGTTTTCGTTTTTTTCCATTTCACTTTCTACCCTATTACATCCGCTTATTATTGTAGAGTGATCTTTTTTACCAAGATAATCACCAATTTCTTTAAGAGATTTCTCAGTATAGTTTCTACATAAGTACATTACAACCTGTCTTGGAAAAGCAATCTTTTGATTACGTCTGCTTGAAGTTAAATCAGCAATTGAAATATTGTAGTGTTCTGCAACAATATCCATAATAAGATCGGGTGTTATTTGACGTACAGTATTAGGTGAAATAAGATCTTTAAGAGCTTCTTCGGCAAGTTCAATTGTAATCTCTTTCTTTTCGAGTGAAGAAAAAGCAATAAGCTTATTAAGTGCTCCTTCAAGCTCTCGAATATTTGAAGTAATATTACTTGCAATATATTCGATTACTTCATTATTGATATTGTAACCTTTAAGTTCATTCTTTTTACGAAGGATTGCCATACGAGTCTCATAATCAGGAGACTGCAAATCAACTGTTAAGCCCCATTCAAATCTTGAACGTAATCTCTCTTCAAGAGTCTCAATATCTTTAGGAGGCTTGTCCGATGAAATGATTATCTGTTTCTTAGATTCATGGAGTTCATTAAATGTATGGAAAAATTCCTCTTGAGTACTCTCTTTTCCTATAATAAATTGAATATCGTCAATAAGAAGGATATCATTATTGCGGTATTTCTCTTTAAAATCTGTTGTATTGTTCTTGTTACGGATTGCATCAATAAGATCATTGGTAAATTTCTCTGAAGTCACATATAAAATCTTGGCATCCGGATTATTATCAAGGACAAAATTTGCAATTGAATGCATGAGATGTGTCTTACCAAGTCCTACACCGCCGTATATAAATAATGGATTATACATTTCAGCAGGAGATTCTGCAACTGCAAGACATGCGGCATGAGCCATCTTATTATTATTACCAACGACAAATGTATCAAATGTATATCGCGGATTAAGATTATTAGCAAGAGCGGCAGGATTAGAGTTTTCTGAAGCTTTGGCCTGCTGTCTTTTAATATTCTTAAGGTCATCTTCGGTAATATATCTTACGTCAAAAGGAGTTCCTGTAATTTCAATTATGCTTACTTTTAAAGGAGTAGCATATTTTTTTTCTATATATGATGTGAAATTCTTATCCGGAACAAGTATTGTAACAAGATTATCTTCTACTGAATATACCTGCAAAGGTAAAATCCAAGTAGTAAAAGATATATCTGAAATGTCATATTCAAATTTAACATGTTCAAGTATTGCGTTCCATTTTTCCTTTAAAATATTAAGCATAACTATCTCCCATTTCTTATATAAATAACACCTTAAAATTTAGAGTGTACATATATACTATTGTATAACAAAATTGATTTTATTTCAAGGAAGAGTTAAAGGATATGGTAAAATTGTGTATAAAGTGGATAACAATTATTTTAGTTACCATAAAAGTATAATTAATAATTTACATAAAGTATTATGAGTAAATTTTGTTTATTTGATTGTCCACAATATCAACTGTGTGAGAAGTACTATTTTATAGGTAAAAATAAAAAAAATAAAAAGTTATCCACAAGTTACCTACATTATGTGGATAACTTATGTTAATTAAGAATGATTTACATAATATTATAGCATCAAATGTGGATAACTTTTTATAATGTAGAAACAAAAAAAATAACTTGACTATTATAGTGTTTTTCCGTATAATTAGAAATGGTCTTTAAAAATTGGAAAAATCTAATTACCTTATATTATATATATTTGGTTACATCGTAAGGAGGTGTTTTTAAGATGAAAATGACATTTCAGCCTAAGAAGAGATCAAGATCAAAAGTTCATGGTTTCAGAGCAAGAATGAGTACAGCAAATGGAAGAAAAGTTTTAGCTGCCAGAAGAGCAAAAGGAAGAAAAAAATTATCAGCATAAGGCCGCAGATTGTGGCCTTTTCTTCTATGCGAAAATGAATTTACGAAGTAAATTCGTTTGGAAACGAAGTTTCCCTTTTGAAAAAATAAGGTTTTCCTTTATTGAAAATGAATTGGGTGTATTTAATGAAGAAAGAGTCCATAAAAAAGAACAGTGAGTACCGGAAGGTATATAATAGCGGCAAATCTCTGGCAAACCGGTATTTGGTAATGTATGTACTTGATAATAATACAGATAAGACCCGTATCGGAATATCAGTGAGTAAGAAGGTCGGTAACAGCGTGGTCCGACACAGATTAACCAGGTTAATCAGGGAAATATACAGATTAAATGAACAGAAGATACAGATAGGAAAAGATATTGTTGTTGTAGCAAGGATGAGTGCAAAAGACATATCATATCACGATATGGAGAAGGCATTTTTTCATTTGCTTAAGATTCATGGCATAGAAAAAGAAGAGATGATTTGAATTTGAAGAATATATTAAAAAAGTTTTTATTGTCTTTAATCAGATTTTACAGAAAGTTTTTATCACCGCTTAAAAGAAATACGCATTGTATTTATATTCCTACCTGTTCACAGTATGCGATTGAGGCAATTGAGAAGTACGGACCTTTTAAGGGTTCATTTTTGGCATTAAAGAGAATATTAAGGTGTCATCCTTTTGCAAAAGGTGGATATGATCCTGTTCCCTAGAGTTAAGGAGGAAATAAAGTGTTTGAATTGTTATTAACACAAAATGATACATTTTTGATTGGTGATATAGCCAAATTATTAGGTTATATCATGGAGTGGATTTTTAGTTTTACGAAGTTATTTGGCATTCAGAATTTTGGTTTTGCCATTGCTTTATTTACAATTATCGTTAATTTACTTATGCTTCCGCTTACAATTAAACAGCAGAAGTTTACAAGAATTTCAGCGGTTATGAATCCTGAGATTCAGGCAATTCAGAAAAAGTATAAAGATAAGAAAGATAATGAATCTTTAATGCAGATGCGTGCAGAGATGGACGATGTATATGCAAGATACGGCGTAAGCCAGACAGGCGGATGTCTCCAGTTACTTATTTCAATGCCAATTTTCTTTGCACTTTGGAGAGTTATCAGTAATATTCCTGCATATGTAAGTTCAATTAAAGATGCTTATTATGC
Source organism: Lachnospiraceae bacterium (assembly GCA_015057505.1). Classification (GTDB taxonomy): domain Bacteria; phylum Bacillota; class Clostridia; order Lachnospirales; family Lachnospiraceae; genus SIG300. The sequence goes on along the minus strand of SVEG01000007.1, from coordinate 150,826 downwards.
AATAATTGATAAGATTGCAACAGCTTATCCAAACTATGTTGAGACACTTGCAGATGCAGAGATTCGTGTTCTTCAGACAAGTACTGATGCAGTAACTCAGAAGAATTTTGTTGTGGACATGCTTTATCAGTTTACTAACGACAATTGGGTAAAACTTACAGAGATTTTCCCTAATGTTAAGGAAGCTATATTGGAAGCTTCCGATAAATTAATGGATATGAACAGATTCATCGGTGATATCTATTGGTCAGATACACCTATGGAGAAATGGAAAACCATTGCTATTTTAATTCCTGTGGTTTCAGGTTTACTTCAGTGGCTAAGCTTTAAACTTACAGAGCAGAGAAATTCTAACAGACAGGCAAGTGCTGATAACCAAATGGCAAGCAGTATGAAGGCAATGAACACATTTATGCCTTTCTTCTCAGCTTTTATCTGTCTTACAATGGCTTGTGGTCTTGGTTTGTATTGGATTGTAAGTTCACTTACAAGAATTGCTATACAGCTTGCTATTAACTTCTATTATGATAGAATAGAGTTACAGGATTTGATTGCCAAGAATGTTGAGAAGAATAATAAGAAGCGTGCAAGAAAGGGTCTTCCGCCCAAGCAGGTAGCAACAGCAGCTAATATTAATACACGTAATATCAGTACATCAGTTCCTGTTGATAAGGATAAGCAGAAAGCAGATCAGGAGAGAAAAGCTGAAGCAATCAAGAAGGCTACAGAGTTTTATAACAGCGGAGAAGTAAAGCCCGGTAGTCTTGCAGCTAAAGCACAGATGGTACAGAAGTATAATGAAAGAAACAATAAAAAATAATATACGGAGGTAGGATGATGGAATATATTGAGGTTTCCGGAAAGACAGTTGATGATGCGTTAACTAATGCTTTAATTAAGCTTGAAGCAACTACTGATAAAGTTGAATATGAAGTTATCGAAAAAGGTAGCGCAGGTATTTTTGGTATCGGAAGTAAGCCGGCAGTAATTAAGATTAGAAAAAAAGCAACTTTAGAAGATAATGTTAAAGATTTTTTAAGTGATGTGTTTAAGACAATGTCTTTGGAAGTTGAAATTGATTTAGAATATAATAAAGAAGAGAATTTAATGAATATTAATCTTAAAGGACCGGAGATGGGCGTTTTAATTGGTAAGAGAGGTCAGACATTAGATTCACTTCAGTACTTAGCAAGTCTTGTTGCCAACAAGAATAAAGAAGAATCATACATCAGAGTTAAGCTTGATACAGAAAACTATCGTGAAAGAAGAAAAGAGACTCTTGAGAATCTTGCAAAGAATATTGCTTACAGAGTTAAGAGAACCAAGAAAAATGTTTCACTTGAACCTATGAATCCGTATGAGAGAAGAATTATTCACTCAGCACTTCAGAATGACAGATATGTTTGCACAAAGAGTGATGGAGAAGAACCTTTCAGACATGTTGTTGTAATGCTTAAGAGAGATAAAGATTATAACAGAAATTAGGAATAACCGGTAACAGAATTTTAAGAGGCTGTTACATAATAGCTTTTAAAATGTTATTATGTAACAGCCTTTTTGTAAAATATCTTGGAGATGATTAAATGAGAGATAATGACACAATTGCTGCAATTGCGACAGGTATGACTAATGCAGGAATAGGTATTGTAAGAATCAGCGGTGATGATGCGTTTTTAGTTATTGACAGAATTTATCGTGCCAAGTCCTCGGATAAAAAAATATCTGAAGCACAGAGTCATACAGTTCATTACGGATATATTTATGATGGTGATGATATTGTTGATGAAGTTATGGTGCTTATTTTAAAGGCACCCAATACTTATACAAGAGAAAACACTGTAGAGATAGATTGTCATGGCGGTCATTTTGTTACAATGAAGGTTCTTGAGACAGTTCTTAAGAACGGAGCAAGAGCTGCTGAACCCGGGGAATTTACAAAACGTGCATTTTTAAACGGAAGAATTGATTTGTCCCAGGCGGAAGCAGTAATCGATATTATTAATTCAAGTAATGATTTTGCGCTGAAAGCGTCTGTTAAGCAATTAAATGGTAAGGTGTCGGAAAAAATAAAAGAACTCAGAGGAGATATTATTTACAATATTGCTTTTATTGAGTCGGCACTTGATGACCCGGAGCATATTTCTCTTGATAATTACAGTGAGAAGCTTTTGCCGATAATTGAGAATATTGAAGCAGAACTTGATACTTTGTTAAAAAATGCCGATAACGGTAAAGTATTGACAGAAGGTATCAAAACTGTTATTGTAGGAAAGCCGAATGCAGGTAAGTCCTCTCTTCTTAATCTTCTGCTTGGCGAAGAAAAAGCTATAGTTACCGATATTGCGGGAACAACCAGAGATATTTTAGAGGAGAAGATTCATCTTGATGGTCTTGATTTGATACTTGTTGATACTGCAGGAATCAGAGAAACTGACGATATTGTTGAGAAAATAGGTGTTGAACGTGCAAAGACTCATTTAAATGATGCAGACTTGATTATATATGTTGCCGATGCCTCAAAAGAGCTCAATCAGGATGATGAAGAAATAATTGATTTAATTAAAGATAAAAAAGCAATTGTTTTATTAAATAAGACAGATTTGGAAAATGTTTTATCTCAGGAAGAACTAGAGAATAAAGCAGGTAAAAAAGTTATTCCTATTTCTGCGAAAGAAAATACAGGAATTGATGAATTTACCGATTTGATAAAAACTATGTTTTTGTCAGGTGAGATTAATTATAATGATGAAGTGTTTATAACTAATCTTCGACATAAAGAAGCAATAATTGAAGCGTATAACAGTATTAAGATGGTTCATCAGAGTATCATGGATGAGATGCCTGAAGATTTTTTCACTATTGATTTGATGAATGCTTATGAGCAGCTCGGTAATATTATCGGAGAAGCTGTAAACGACGATTTAGTAAATGAAATTTTTAGTAAGTTTTGTATGGGTAAATAATTTACGCTTAGAAAAGAGGAAATATAATGCCTTACTTAGAAGAAAAATATGATGTTGTAATTGTAGGTGCAGGTCATGCAGGTTGTGAAGCGGCTCTTGCTTGTGCAAGACTTGGCCTTGAAACAATAATGTTTACTGTAAGTGTTGACAGTATTGCACTTATGCCTTGTAATCCGAATATTGGTGGAAGCTCTAAAGGTCATCTTGTAAGAGAAATAGATGCACTTGGCGGAGAAATGGGTAAAAATATAGATAAAACATTTATTCAGTCAAAGATGCTTAATCGTTCCAAAGGTCCGGCTGTACATTCCTTACGTGCTCAGGCTGATAAGCAGTCTTACACACGTGAGATGAGAAACGTACTTGAGAGTACTGATAATTTAACAATAAGACAGGCAGAAGTAAGTGAAATTATTGTTGAAGACGGAGTAATTAAAGGTGTTAAGACTTTTTCAGGTGCAACTTACCTTAGTAAAGCAGTCGTTCTTACTACCGGAACATACTTAAGAGCAAGATGCATCTACGGTGATGTAAGTAATTATACAGGACCCAACGGTTTGCAGGCAGCCAATCATCTTACGGATTCTCTTAAAGCACACGGTATTGAGATGTTCCGTTTTAAGACAGGTACTCCTGCGCGTGTAGATAAGAGAAGTATTGATTTTTCAAAAATGGAAGAACAATTTGGTGACGAAAGAGTTGTTCCGTTCTCATTTGAAACAAACCCTGAATCAATTCAGAAGGAACAGGTATCTTGTTGGCTTACTTACACTAATGAAGAGACTCATAAGATTATAAGGGATAATCTTGACCGCTCTCCACTTTTTTCAGGAACCATTGAGGGGACAGGTCCGAGATACTGTCCTTCGATAGAAGATAAAGTAGTAAAGTTTGCGGACAAAGAAAGACATCAGGTATTTGTTGAACCGGAAGGCTTGTATACCAATGAAATGTATCTTGGCGGTATGTCAAGCTCACTTCCCGAGGATGTTCAATACGCAATGTACAAAACAGTTCCGGGTCTTGAAAATGTTAAAATTGTTCGTAATGCATATGCAATTGAATATGATTGTATTAATCCGCGCCAGTTAAAACCGACTTTAGAGTTTAACAGTATTGAAGGGTTGTTTAGCGGTGGTCAGTTTAACGGGAGCTCAGGTTATGAGGAAGCTGCAGCGCAAGGTCTTATTGCAGGTATTAATGCTTCACTTAAGATTCTTGGTAAAGAGCAGATTATTCTTGATCGTTCACAGGCATATATTGGTGTTCTGATTGATGACCTTGTTACAAAGGAAAATCATGAACCTTACAGAATGATGACATCGAGAGCTGAGTACAGACTTATCCTAAGACAGGATAATGCTGATTTGCGTTTAAGTGAAATCGGTTATAAGATTGGTCTTCTACCTGAAGAAAGATATATTAAGGTAAAGAATAAACAGGAAGCTATCAATAAGGAAATAGAACGTCTTGAGTCAGTTCTTGTCGGTGCCAATGAGAAGGTTCAAACTCTTCTTGCAAAATATGAAAGCACACCTCTTAAGACCGGAACGACACTTGCAGAACTTATAAGAAGACCGGAACTTTCTTATGAGGCGGTTGCAGAGCTTGACCCGGACAGACCGGTTCTTGATGATGATGTAATTGAGCAGATTAATATTAATATTAAGTATGACGGATATATTAAACGCCAACTGAAGCAGGTTGAGCATTTTAAGAAACTTGAGAGTAAAAAGCTTGATCCGAATTTTGATTACAATACAATCGAAGGTCTCAGAAAAGAAGCTAAACAGAAGCTCAATGCTTACAAACCTATGTCGGTTGGCCAGGCTTCAAGAATTTCAGGTGTTTCACCGGCTGATATTACAGTATTGCTTATACATCTGAATATTAATTGATTTTACGGAGGAAAGTTTTATGGAACTTAATACTTCTGTATTTTACAATGGTCTTGAGAAACTTGGGATTTCATTAAGTGAAGAACAGATAAATCAATTTTTGAAATATTACGAAATGCTTGTTGAAAAAAATAAAGTAATGAATCTTACGGCAATTACTGAGTTTGAAGAAGTTGTGGTTAAACATTTTCTGGATAGTATTTCAATTGGCAAGTATTATGATATGGAGAAGGCAGGTACTTTGATTGATGTCGGTACCGGTGCAGGCTTTCCGGGAATTCCTCTTAAGATAGCATATCCGAATTTGAAGATTATCCTTCTTGATTCTCTCAATAAAAGAGTTAAGTTTCTTGCAGAAGTATGTGAAGAACTTGGGCTTCAGAATGTTGAGTTGATTCATGGTCGTGCAGAAGATTTTGGAGTTAATGTAAATTATCGTGAAAAATATAATATTTGTGTTTCACGAGCAGTTGCGAATTTATCTACATTATCAGAATATTGTTTGCCTTTTGTAAAAGTGGGCGGTTACTTTATTTCATATAAGTCAGGTAATGTTGAGGAAGAACTCTTAAGTTCTAAGAATGCTTTACGCATACTTGGTGCTGAACTTGAAAAAGTTGAGACCTTCATGCTTCCGGATACAGATATAGGAAGAAGTTTTGTTTTTATTAAGAAGACAAAGAATATGGCAAAAAAATATCCTCGGAAGGCAGGTTTGCCTTCCAAGGAACCTTTATAAATTATTTATCATTATAGTCGTATTGCAACATTGTATCAAATGCTTTACAGAATGCTTCCGGTTTATCTCTATGAGGGAACTGTGAAGCATTTTCTATTGTAGTGCTGTTATCTACATAATCAATATACTCAGATGAGATGTCATACATTTTATCAAACTTTTCACCTATAATCAGAAGTATCGGAATATCAATATCATTGATTCTGTGGTGAATGGGAAAATTTACATAGTTACCGATATAGCTACCATAATAATGTCTCGCATTTTTACCATCATATTGTGCCGCAAAGAATTGTTCATTATTTAAATTCTTGTCACTAATTAGGTTTATGAGATACATAAATGTACCTATAATCGGAAGGGAGATAAGATTTTTATAATTCCTGCACATCTTATCGGGTATCTTGTTATAGTTTTCTATTGAACTCGGATTAACAAAAATGATTTTATCAAATAAGTCTTTATGTTGATATGCTGAAAGGACAGCAATATTTGCTGACTCATTACTTGTAATTATGGTTACCTTATCTTTAATTACATCAGAAATAAAATCATATATAGCGGAAGTATACAAGTAATTAGTATATGTTTTTATTTGTTTATCAGATATTCCAAATCCCGGAAGATCAAGAGCGTAGACACTATAATTTTTTGATAGCTTATTAATTATATTTTTCCACTCCAAAGAACTACTTCCGGGAGTCATATCATGTATAAGTAAAAGAGATTCGCCTTTACCTTTTACCATATATCTAATATCACCAAAACGCCAGTTGTAAGTTTTGTCTACAATAGGATTTACTTTAATTTCTTTTTTTGCAAGGTAGAGAACAATGCGGTTAAAGGTTTCTATAGCAATAAGTATGAAAGAAATAAAAGTAATTACCTTGGTTATTAGCTTTTTCATGAATTTTATCTCCTTTTGTAAAGTGATAAATACTTATAGTAATATTATTACCTAAAACATATATTTTCATATATATTATATATAAAATTAGAAATATATTCAATAATTCATAAAAAAGTTTGCTAATATTGATTATATTGTGATATACTATAAAGTAGGAAAAAAGATATATAAGTTTGATATTCTAAGAATAATCGGATGATACGGTATGGAAAAATATGGAAACAAACTAAAAGGCTTTTTATGTGATTCTCTTCAGGATGTTGGAATAGAGATTCAATCGGTTGAAAAAGAGATAGACCTCTACAAAAGTGAAATTATCGAAATGGAAAGGAAACAAAAAGTCCTTGAACAAAATATAGATTTTTCATTTGAAGCGTTTTCTCCGATAAAACCTAGGAAGACTTTTGAGCAGGATGAGATAGATAGATTTAAGCAATTGATTGCTCAGAGGAAATCACTTATTTTAGGTCTTGAAAAGGAAAAATCAAAGCTTAAGAAGAAACAGGACACTTTGAAAGGTGCTCTGTATCAGTTAGATCCGAATGATGAATTTGAAGCGAAAGACTTTGAAGAATTATACGGTGTTAAGATTCTTGAACAACAAGAAGCAGAGAGGCAACGAATCGCGAGAGAACTTCACGATACAACAGTTCAGACTCTTACAGGCCTTATTCATAAGATGGAATTTTGTACAATGCTTCTTGATAAGGATAAAGAACGTGTAAAAAATGAACTTAGTTTTATGAGTTCTGTTATTAAAGAATCTATTGATGGCATGAGAAACATTATTTATGATTTAAGGCCAATGACATTTGATGACATAGGATTTGCAGAGACACTGAGTAGAGCCATAGACAAAATCCAGAAGAATACTGATGCGATTATATCATATGAGGTTAAAGGTGATGTTGTTCGTATAGCCCCGATTATCGAGTTAACAATTATGAGACTTATGCAGGAAGCATGTAATAATGCAAAAAAACATGCGGAAGCTGATAATATAAAAGTTGTACTTGAATATAGAGATAATAAAATTAGTCTTGATGTAAAGGATGATGGTAAGGGGTTTGAAATTACTGAAGGCAAAGGCAAGGGTGGATTTGGTTTATCTATTATGAGAGAGAGAGTATATCTTCTTAAAGGAGATATAGACATACAATCTGAAGTTGGTAAGGGAACAAGAGTATTTGTTGAAATCCCAATTAGAGAAGATACGGAGGGAACACAAAATGAGTAGAATTAGAGTGATGATAGCAGATGATCATTCAATGGTACGCGAAGGAATTATGAATTTGTTGGAGTTGGATGAGAATCTAGATGTTGTTGGTTTTGCAAAGGATGGGGCTGATTGTATTAAAAAAATACCTGAGTTTAATCCGGATGTGTTATTGCTTGATATTAATATGCCTAATATGAATGGAATTGAAGTTTTGCAAGAACTTCGTGAAAGACGTTCAAAAGTAAAAGTAATTATGCTTACAATACATAATGAAGGAGAATATATTTTAAAAGCTGTTGATATTGGGTGTTTAGGTTATGTACTTAAAGATTCTGATTCTAATATGCTTAAGAAGGCTATATATACGGTATATTCAGGAGAGTCATTTATCCAACCTGACTTAATTCCTGTATTGAATGCTCGATTGATAAAGAAAGAGCAGGAAGACGAACAGTTGGAGAAATTGACAAAGAGAGAAATAGAAGTACTTGTTCTTTTGTCAGAAGGTTTGTTTAATAAGGAAATAGCATATAAGCTTGATATTAGTGAGCGAACTGTAAAGAATCACATATCCAATATTTTTAAGAAAATTAATGTTTCAGATCGTACTCAAGCGGCTGTATTTGCAATTAAAAATAATTTAGTAAAATTATAACAAGTATAAATGTTTCACGTGAAACAAAGATATAGAATGTTTCACGTGAAACATTTTTTAAATATATCATTTGGTGGATGTTTCACGTGAAACATTTTATGATCAACAAAGATTTACTATGGATAAAAGATAGAGAATGTGGTATACTGAGAAGTGTATAAGAAAAACAGTAAAATCAACACTTATTTTTCTTGTACATTAAATGAGCAAACAGTCTGGGAAGAAGACAATAAACACGGAGTGTGGGTTTGCGAATCTGTAACAGTAATAAAAAAGAAAGAAGGCTATAAATGGGACGTATAATTGCAGTAGCAAATCAGAAAGGTGGAGTTGGTAAAACAACCACTACAATAAATCTTGCAGCATGTCTTGCAGAACTCAATCAGAAAGTCCTTGTAATAGATATGGACCCTCAGGGTAACTGTACAAGTGGTTTTGGTGTCGAAAAAGAGATGTTAATTAACACTGTATACGAAGTGTTAATTGGAGAATGTAGTCTTGATGAATGTATAATAAGAAATGTAATTGATAATTTATCAATAATTCCGTCAAATGTTAATCTTGCCGGAGCAGAGATTGAGTTAATAGGTATAAAGAGAAAAGAATATATTATCAGGGAAAAGATAAGAAAAATCCGAGATCAGTATGATTTTATTCTTATTGATTGCCCCCCGTCACTCAGTATGCTTACAGTAAATGCCATGACAACAGCTGATACAGTGCTTGTACCTATTCAGTGTGAATATTATGCTTTGGAAGGTTTGTCACAGCTCTTACATACAATTGGTCTTGTAAAGAAGCGTCTTAATCCTAACCTTGATGTTGAAGGTGTAGTCTTTACAATGTATGATGCAAGAACCAACTTGTCTTTGCAGGTAGTAGAAAACGTGAAGAAGAATTTAAAACAGGCTGTATATAAGACAATCATTCCAAGAAACGTACGACTTGCCGAGGCACCGAGTCATGGACTCCCAATTAATTTATATGATTCAAAGTCAGCAGGCGCTGAGAGTTACAGATTGTTAGCAGAAGAAGTATTACATAGAGGAGAATAGAGATGGCAGCAAAAAAAGGTGGATTAGGTAAAGGCTTGGGAAAAGGACTTGATGTTTTAATCCAGGCTAATGATGAAGTATTAGAGACGATTACTCCGCAGGAGATTAATAAGACCGGAGAAACAATTTTAAAAATAAACGACATTGAGCCGAATAGAGAGCAGCCACGTAAGGTTTTTAACGAGGATGCCCTTGAGGAACTTTCGGAATCAATAAAGGAGCATGGAATAATTCAGCCACTTCTTGTTCAGAAAGAAAAGGATTATTATAAAATTATTGCAGGTGAAAGAAGATGGCGTGCTGCAAAGAAAGCAGGCCTTAAGGAAGTCCCGGTAATTATTAAAGATTATACAGAACAGCAGATAGTTGAGATTTCTCTTATTGAAAATATTCAACGTGAAGATCTAAATCCTATTGAGGAAGCGATGGCATATAAGAAGCTTTCTGAAGAATTTCGGTTAAAGCAGGATGAGGTTGCGGAGAGAGTTTCAAAGAGTCGTGTGGCAATTACCAATTCCATGAGACTTTTGAAGCTTGATGAGAGAGTACAGGGATTACTTATCGAGGATATGATTTCTACGGGTCATGCCAGAGCGCTTCTTGCCATCACGGATAAAGAAGAACAGTATAACATGGCAATGAGAATTTTTGATGAGAAAATCAGCGTCCGTGAGACCGAAAAAATGGTACAGGCATATAATAATCCTAAAGTTCCGAAAAAGAAAGAAAATAGTATTTCAGAGAGTGAACAGATTGTTTATCAAAATATAGAAGAAAATTTAAAGGAAATATTTGGGACAAAAGTTTCTATTCAGAGAAAAACAAAGGACAAAGGCAAATTAGAAATTGAATACTATTCAAGTGAAGAACTGGAAAGAATTATTGAATTACTTGAATCAGTAAGAGGAGAGAGGAACTAATTATGGGAGAAATTATTGCCATCACTAACACAGTTACATCAATAAATCTTGATATGGATAAGATGTATGTATACATTATACTTGGTGTGATTGCTGCTCTTTTTATAACGACAATTGTTTTGCTTGTTATAGTATTGGTAAAGCAGAGTAAGCTTACTAAGAAATATAATGCATTTGTCAAAGGATCAGATGCAAAGTCAATGGAAGGTGCAATTCTTAAAAAATTTAAAGAGATAGACAGATTGCTTGCAGCTGATGCCAAAAAAGGTGTTGAGATACAGGAGCTGAATGATAATTTGCAGATTGCGGTACAGAAAGTAGGAATTGTAAAATACGATGCTTTTAAGGAGATGGGAGGTAAACTGAGTTTTGCGCTTGCAATGCTTGACAAGAACAATACCGGTTTTGTAATTAATGCAATGCATAGCAGAGAGGGTTGTTATACTTATATTAAGGAAGTAATTAAAGGTGAAGCATTTATTGCTCTTGGTGACGAAGAAAAGAAAGCAGTCGATATGGCCAAGAATATGGATAATTTTGAGATGGTATAATATATATGTGTCAAAACGCAATCCATAAATGGAATAATTTTACATTTGAAAAAAAGAATTGAAAAAATATAAATAATGTTATATAATAATCCATTATTGAATAGTGTAAAAGTGATAGGAAAAATAAGATTTCTGAAGCTTGCGCAGAGAGCCGGCGTTTGGTGAAAGCCGGAGAAGATAAGAAGTCCGTCCGCTTTTCTGTTGGGTATTGAATATTTTGATACCGGACGCACAGTCGGTGAGGAGCCGAAAGGGTAGTATCCTTTATAATACTTTGAGAGATTACTTCCGACAAGAACAATGGAGGAAGAATAATTTGGGTGGCAACGCGGAACCTTTCGTCCCATATAAGTGGGAAGGAAGGTTTTTCTTTTGATTAAAATAAGAGCAAGCACCCTATGATAATAATACTACAAAACAAATATCTAAAGGAGGAAGAGAAATGTTAGATTTAAGATTTGTAAGAGAAAACCCGGAGATAGTTAAGCAGAATATCCGCAATAAGTTCCAAGATTCAAAACTTGAGCTTGTTGATGAGGTAATTAAGTTGTCAGAAGAAAGCCGTGATTGCAAGACTGAGGCAGACGGACTTCGTGCTGACCGTAATGCTATTTCCAAGCAGATTGGTGCGCTTATGGCACAGGGTAAGAAGGAAGAGGCTGAGGAAGCTAAAAAGAAAGTAACTGCCAATTCTGCAAGGCTTGCTGAGCTTGAAGTGAAAGAAGCAGAGCTTGAAGAGAAAATCAAGAATATCATGATGATTATTCCCAATATCATCGACCCGAGCGTACCGATTGGAAAGGACGACAGCGAGAATGTTGAAGTCCAGAAGTATGGCGAACCCGTAGTTCCGGATTTTGAGATTCCTTATCACACAGATATTATGGAGAGACTTGCAGGTATTGATTTGGATAGTGCAAGAAAGGTAGCAGGTAACGGTTTTTATTATCTTATGGGTGACGTTGCGAGACTTCATTCAGCAGTTATCAGCTATGCAAGAGATTTTATGATTGACAGAGGATTTACTTATTGTATACCTCCGTTTATGATCAGAAGTGAAGTTGTTACAGGTGTTATGAGTTTTGCAGAGATGGATGCAATGATGTATAAGATTGAGGGTGAGGATCTCTATCTTATCGGTACAAGTGAGCATTCAATGATCGGTAAATATATTGATACAATCGTTCAGGAGGATACACTTCCTCATACGCTTACAAGCTATTCACCATGTTTCCGTAAGGAAAAAGGCGCTCACGGTATAGAGGAAAGAGGTGTTTATCGTATTCATCAGTTTGAGAAGCAGGAAATGATTGTTATCTGTAAGCCTGAAGACAGTATGATGTGGTTTGACAAATTATGGCAGAATACGGTAGATTTATTCAGAACCCTTGATATTCCGGTACGTACTTTAGAATGTTGTTCAGGGGATCTTGCAGATCTTAAGGTAAAATCAATTGACGTTGAAGCATGGTCACCCCGACAGAAGAAGTATTTTGAGGTGGGAAGCTGTTCAAATCTTGGAGATGCACAGGCAAGACGTTTGAAGATTCGTGTAAATGGTGAGAATGGTAAGTATCTTGCGCATACGCTTAATAATACGGTTGTTGCTCCGCCGAGAATGTTAATTGCATTTTTGGAGAATAATTTAAATGAAGACGGTTCTGTAAATATCCCTGTGGCATTGCAGCCGTACATGGGTGGAAAAACTAAAATTGAAGTAGCCAAAAATTAAAGTTATGTAAACCAACATAAAATTTCGACATGAAAAGAGGTGATAAGGATGCATGGGTTGATGCGTGCAGTGGGTTTAAAATATATTTCCACAAAAAGGGCACTTGAAGAAGTACTTGAAGAAGCAATTGAAACGGCAACAGAGCAAAAACTTGTTTCTGTAAGTTCAGAGGGAGAAAATATTGTAGAATTTCGCAAATATCTCGGAGAAAATATTGGCATAACTGTTCATGGATATTATAATGAAGATAACGAATTTGTCAGGGAATATTATTTTCCTTTTATTGACGGTGGGAACAGTAAGGAAAAGTTTGAGATTACTCTTAACAGACATATAGGAAAAACTTCTTTTGCAGGGATATGCGAGGATGCACGAGTAGGCGTTTCGCTTATATTTTATCTCCAGAACGGAGTGGATTTTATAAATTATCTGCTGGATGAAAAACATTCGGTTATCCGTGCTCCTTTATCACTAGTTGGTCTTGCGGGTTCCGGTACCATACTTTTGCCGGTAAATAAAAGTGCGAAACAGATTCACAAATCAAAAATCGCCAGTAAAAACCGTATGAATTTAATCAGTGCGGCAAAGCAAGGTGATGAAAGTGCAATTGAAAATCTCACAATAGAGGATTTGGATTTGTATTCGCAGATATCCAAGAGAATCCGCAAGGAGGATGTATTCACTATAGTGGATAATACATTTATGCCTTATGGTGTAGAGTGTGATCATTACATGATAATAGGTGATATTCTTGATATCAAAGAAATTAGGAATGAGTTTTCCGGAGAAAAAATATATTATCTTTCGTTGGATTGTAATGATATAGAGATGAAAGTTGCGATAAATGATGAAGATCTTATGGGAGAACCCATGGTAGGAAGACGCTTTAAAGGAAGTGTATGGCTTCAGGGAATTGTGAATTTTGGGCAATAAAAATGCTCCCGGCGGGAATCGAACCCACAACGGCCCCTTAGGAGGGGGCTGTTATATCCATTTAACTACGGAAGCACATCAGCATATATAATTATATGAATTTAATAATCTAAAGTCAAGCAAAATCGGTCCAAGGATATTTTTTATGGACAAAAAGGTGTGATAAATATACATTATATAGTATTGGATCTGGAATGGAACCAGAACCCGTTTGAGAAAGAAAAAGAAATAAAACAGCTTCCGTTTGAAATTGTTGAAATTGGAGCACAGAAGCTTAATGAGAAGTATGAAATAGTAGATACCTTTCATTGTGTAATCAATCCTGTTTTGTATACGCAGCTTAACTATTATGTTAAAAAGGTGGTACCGGTTACGGATGCAGAACTTAAAAAGGGTATTGATTTTAAGACGGCAGCAGAAGCTTTTTCAAAGTGGTGCGGTAAGGATTATGTTTTTTGTACTTGGGGAAATATGGATCTAACCGAGTTACAGCGAAATTATAAATATTTTAATGTTAATGCAACTTTTGCAAAGCCGCTTATGTTTTATGATGTTCAAAAGCTATTTGCAATATACTGCAAGGATCCCAAAAAGAAGGTAGCTCTAAAAAAGGCTGTAGAGCAGTTGGAGATTGATTCAGATGAGCCGTTCCATCGTGCAGTAGCAGATGCCTATTATACGGGACTTGTAATGAAGGCAATAGATGCCGGACAATTTAGAAAATATTATTCAATTGACTTGTACCAGAATCCTAAGAGCAGACTGGAAGAAATATATGCAGTATTTGATGACTATTCTAAATTTGTTTCCAAGGAGTTTAATACTAAAGAGGAGGCAATGAAGGACAGCATTGTTACAGCGACCAGATGTTGTAAATGTAATAGGAATTTGAGAAAAAAAATCCGTTGGTTTTCAATTAACGGTAAGATATATTATAGTCTAATGTATTGTGATGAACACGGTTGGATGAAAGGCAAAGTCCGCATGAAAAAAACGGATGAAGATAAGTTTTTTGTAATAAGGACAATTAAAGCAACCGATGAAGCGGGAGTTGCTTTGATTCGTAATCGTCAGGAAGAAGTTCGTAATAAGCGGAGAATAAGAAGACATAAGAAATAATTGCGAGGAGGATGGATATGCCACCACAGGTAAAATTTACGCGTGAAGAAATTGCGGAGTGTGCATTTGAAATTGCCAGGGAGAAGGGTATCGAGGCTGTTACTTCAAGAGAAGTGGGACTTAGAATAGGATGTTCAACAAGGCCTATTTTTACTGCTTTTAAAAATATGGATGAGGTAAAAGCGGAAGTTAGGAAGATGGCACATAGATGTCTCTATGATATTTTGGATGAGGCAGCTGATTATAAACCTGTATTTAAAAGATACGGAATGCAGATGATTCGTTTTGCACAGGTTGAGCCGGAACTTTTTAAGTTATTGTTTATGAGAGAACATGAGCAGGCTGAAAACGTTGAAAATATTATTGACGGGATGGGTGAGATTTCGGACAGATGTCGTGATATCATTGCGAAGGATTACAATCTGACTAATGAAGAGGCCAAAATGATGTTTATGCATTTATGGACAGCGACATATGGTATTTCCGTAATGTGTGCTCTTAAGGTTTGTAAGTTTACGGAAGAAGAGATTGCAGAAATGCTAGGGCGTGAATTTGCAGGAATGATGATGCTTCTTAAATCAGGAAAAATGGAAATGTTTTATATTAAACCGGAGAAAAAGATGGAATAAAAAATACCCGGGATGCCAAAATTGGTGTCCCGGGTGTTTTTATTTGTGGAGTAAGTGTTGATTTTAACGTAATTTTTGGCGTTGTTGTCGTTTTTGTCGTCTGATTCTTTTACGTCTGAGTCTGGTGACTCTGGTAAGTTTAAAATATATTATAAGTGCAATAATGAGGACTATCACAGAAACAAGTATTATTATGTGTATGGGTAGGATTTCAATTATTTTTAGTGGGATTTCTTCTTCCGAAGAAAGGTCACGTTCTGAGGTGTCCGGAATATCGGAAGCCGATGCCAGTAAATAAGCCTCTCCAACAAAATGACCATTAAAGGTGTAAGTAATCCTTGAGAAAACACCGTCAGTGTCGTTTTCAGAAGTGAGTGTATATTCCAAATCTTCAAATTCTGCGTTGACAGGAATATATACATAACTGTTGTTCGACAGGGAAAGTGTAGGATTTGGATTGGAAAACAACGTATAATCGCTATTACTTATCAGGTTTTGTGTAAAATCAAAGGAGTTTTCTGATGCAGCAATATCAACTTCCTTAAAATATGAGAAACCATAGTCAAGTAATGCGGTAGTATCGCTATAAACATGAGTTGAATCGGACTTCATGACAACACAAATAAGAGTCATATCATTACGCTCAGCAAAAGTAATAAGTGTGTTGCCTGCAATATCTGTGTGACCGGTTTTACCGCCGAAAGCCCCGGAATAATTGATTGAGCCCTTACGTAAAAGTTTGTGGGTGGTATTAATGGGGCGTTTTAGAGGCTGAAGATTGGTAGGCGGAATTATATAAGATGTAGTTCCGTTAATTTTAAGGAATGTCTTGTTTTTTATCAGTTCCCGACAAAGTAATGCCATATCATGGCAGGTTGTATAATGCTCATCCTCATGAAGACCACTCGGATTGACAAAATTGGTATTTTCTGCACCGAGCTCTTTCATACGGTTGTTCATGAGAACAGAAAAATCATCCATGGAGCCGCCGACATATTCTGCAAGTGCATTGGCCACTTCATTGGCTGAGGCAAGCAATAGTCCGTAAAGACAGTGTTCTACAGAAAGTTCCTCACCCGGATTGATTGCAATGTGACTTGCGCCCGCGGGAAGGCTGAAAACTGCTTTAGCAGAAAACGGAACCATCTCATTAAGTTCACAATTTTCCAGAACAAGTAAGGCGGTTATAAGCTTGGTTATACTTGCAGGATACATGGTTGCTTTGCTGTTTTTTTCATATAAAACAACACCGCTTTTTGCCTCGATAAGAAGCGCCGCTTCTCCGATAATATCTGGTGCAACGGGCCAATTCGTGACATTAAGGAAGCTGTCAGAGGTTGTAGTTACTGATTCATTGGTTGCTGTCGCAGCATTAGTGGCATGTATCGGTGAAAATGCGGTGGTCACGGCGATATTAAAAACTATAAAAAATATTATGGTACTGAGTTTATGTGTTTTTCTCATATTATTATGATTCCTAAATTATTGTTTAATTATATAGTATATTATACAAGTATCATTATAAAATATTTCACAATCTAAAACAACTTATTCTTCTTGCAAACATTAAAATTCAATGATATTATTTTATAAGTGGCAAGGAGGGACATATTATGAGACTTAGAAATGTTAAAGGTGCCAGAGAGGAAATGCTCGTAAATCGTTTTGTGGTACAGCAGCCTGCACAGTACAAAGGTAAGTGGAAGGAATTTTTCGGGAATGAGAACCCGATATATATAGAAGTCGGAATGGGTAAGGGTAAGTTTATTACTACCAATGCACAGCAGAATCCGAACATTAATTATATTGGAATTGAGAAGTATTCGAGTGTGCTTATCCGTGCAATCGAGAAGCAGGAGCAACTTGAACTTCCGAACCTGTTTTTTCTTAGGGAGGATGCGGAGCGTCTCGGAGAGTTTTTTGATGAGGAAGAGATTGCAAGGGTGTATTTGAATTTTTCGGATCCGTGGCCGAAGGACCGTCATGCCAAGCGTCGTCTGACATCGGTACAGTTCCTTAAAAGATACAAGGCAATTCTTACAAAAGATGCGCATGTGGAATTCAAGACGGACAACAGACCGTTATTTGATTTTTCGCTGGAGCAGATTAGAGAAGCCGGATGGAAGCTTGTTATGCATACTTTTGACCTTCATAATAGTGAGTTTGTTGAGGGCAATATAATGACGGAGTACGAAGAGCGATTCTCCGGTATGGGTAACCCCATTTGTAAACTTATTGCAAAACCGTAGAATATAAAAGCGTTTACTTACATAAATTTAAGTAAACGCTTTTGTAATATCATATTTTTATGAAAAAAAGAAGAAAAATGAAGGATAAACTTATTCAAATAATGTACTTAAACGGCAAACTCCAAAAAAACGCAATCGAACTGAAAAAATCAATGGATGCGGTTTCTGATTTTCTGGATAAAAACACAAAGAAGAAAAAATAAATTAATTCTCTTCATTTACGTTTGTCGTATCTTCTTCATCGGAAGTATCTTCGACTTGTGGTTTTGTATAGTCTGTAAGTTTGATTTCCTTGCGGGCAAGTCTTTGCTCAATCCAGCGATTGGTTAAGAAGGAAATAACCGCAAGAAGGGGAACTCCCAAAAACATACCGACGGGTCCCCAAAGCCATCCGCCTACCGTAATTGCAAAAATAATCCATAGGGGCTTAAGACCGGTGGAATCACCGAGAATCTTGGGCCCTAAAATATTACCGTCAAACTGTTGTAGTGCAAGTATTAATAATAAATATATAACAGCCTGTTTAAAGTCAGTAATAACTATAATAAGGAATCCGGGCACGGCGCCGATAATAGGACCAAAATAAGGAATCATGTTGGTAACACCTACGATAACACTTATAAGTGCAACGAACGGCATTTTGAAAATCATTAACAATATGGCACAAAGGATACCAATTATCAAAGAATCTATAAACTTACCAACAATAAATCCACTGAATATGTCATTACAGCTCTTAAATGTGGCAATTAATCCGTCTGCATTCTTTGTAGAAAAGACCGCATAAAGAAATCTTTTAAAATTGTTCTTGATGGTCTTGCGGTCAGCTAAAATATAGCAAGACACAGCAAGAGCAATAAGTATATTAAATATCCATGTAAGAACTGATACCGATGCAGAAAAAAGCATCGGAATAGTGTTGGTTAACATGTTGGACAGGTAGTTAACAATTGATGGGAAAAACTGGTCCAAAGTCTCATCGATAAACGCAAAATCGAACTCCGGGTAGTGACTTTCAAGGTTTAGAACAAATTCACTTGCGACTCCATACCAGGATTTCAAAATATCAAGTACATCTGCCAAACTGGAGGTAATCTGTGGAATTACAATTATAAGAAACAGCGTTGTTGCCCCCAGTACAATTATATAAGAAATAAGTATAGCAAGGAACTGGCGAAGCTTCTGTGACTTAATGTGGCATTTATCATGAAAGAGATTCTTTTCAAAACGTTTCACGAGAGGATGAATAAGGAAAGCTAAAAATATACCAAGAAAAAACGGCGCAAGCAACGATATAACCGAAGATAAAAAAGCCTTGGTCGAAGCCCAGTTAACTATTGACTTGATAATCAATGTGCTTATCGCAACAACGCCGAGTACGTAAAGAGATATAGTAAAATATGATTTATGTTTGGATGAAAACTTCTTTGGCATTCCCCAACCCCCTTTATTACAACTTATATACCAATTATATCTGTAATATAAAGGAAAAACAAGGGATTTTAAAATAAATTAAAAATTTTTTAAAAAAGTGCTTGCTTTTTTTAAAAACCTGATATATAATAACTCTTGCGTTGCGAAAGTGATGCAAATTAAATAAGGTATGCGCCTCTAGCTCAGTTGGTAGAGCACCTGACTCTTAATCAGGGTGTCCAGGGTTCGAGCCCCTGGAGGCGCACTTTGGAAGTATCGGTTTTGTGGACATAAGGGCCACGGGGTCGGTGCTTTTTTCTTGCCATTTTCTTAGATTTTTGGCGACAGGGGAACAATTGGTGTGTGATATGGCAAGTCGAGGCTTGGCAAAAGGGTTGTTGTGCGAAATGGCGGTCAAGTGGCGGTCAGATTAGTATTTAGGTTGTAACATAGAAAAGTCATAGCTAGGTAAAGTAGAAAAGAGAATCCTTAAACAGATTCTCTTTTTTTGTATAAATGCTATTTTGTAAAATCATATAGTTGAAATATTTGTTTGATTATATTTAAAATTATTTTTTTCTCATCGTCTGTACGATTCGTAATTTGAGAGAGTATTTGCTTAGAAAGTAAATCAATCTCTTTTATTTCAGTTGCCGGACTAAAGAAATCAGCAAGAGATACATTCATAGAAGAGCAGATTTTTTCTACAATGTGAACAGTTGGATTTTTTAAGTTGCGTTCAATCTGTCCGAGATACGTAGGAGTAATTTCTGATTGTAGTGCCAATTGCTCTTGACTTAGTCCGTGTTCTAGTCTTAATTCATGAATTCGTTTTCCTATATTAAAGTTATTATTCATAATTATCACCATAGTTATATTATTTGATTGACAGGATTTTCACAACATACTATAATTCTTATAATAAGTATTAACTATAGTTATGCGATTGAGTTGCGCTGATAGCATAAGAAAAGCTCGAATTATAATGCTATAATAAAACTATAAAAAGATATTTGTTGAGGAGGTAAAAGAACTAATATGTATGATGATTTAGATTTTTTAATGGGAAGTAGTTTACGATCTAAGGAATTTGAAATGAGTGTGGCAAAAGCAAAGGCATCACATACTTCTGATCCTGAATTAAAGCAAATGTATGAAAGACAAGCTACACAATATAAGAAAGAGCTTAAAGAAATGCTTGAGCGACAAGAAAGATATATATTAGAACGTGAGCAGAAGGAAAGGGAAGAAGCACAACGTATAAAAGAAGAAGCACAACGCAGAAAGGAAAAAGAGCAACAGGAAAGAGAAGAAGAGCGACGCAGAAAAGAAAAAGAGCGACAGGAAAAAGATAAGAGCCAGAGAAAGCAGAAAGAATATAGAGATAAGCTCATTTTTGAATTCCCAAATTATGCAGATATTATTAACATTACCTATGAACGTATTTTGTTTTGTATCAACAATTGTATTATGGATGATGTATTCTTCCTAAAAAATATATTTAGTATGGTAGAAAAGCAAATAAAAAATAATGTTGCAAATGGTGTTAGTAAGTTAGAATTTGAGGATGAACAAAAAAAATTATTTGTTGGTTTTGGGGATTTGCTTCAACGTTGCCAAGAATTATATAAATATATTATTAGAATAGAAAAATATAAAGTTTTGTATAATGATGAACAAAAAATTAATTCACTCATTAAAGATTATTATCCTGGGGAAGATTATCATGGTATAACAATATCTTCTTTTAAAAATATAAGAGAGTTATTAGAGCGAGCAGATTTTTTTGGAGCATTTTTTGATTTTTGTGTTGAAAAATCGATGTTTATGTTGGAACAAGAGTTTAATAATGACATGGAGTTGTTAGATAGAACATTAACGGTAATTAGTGATACTTCTTCTCATGAAGAAAGAGATATAGATTTTATTTCAAAACTTGTTAGGTATTCCGGCATTGATAATACTTTTATACTTGGTACGAATAATAAAAATGATGCATCTAATTATGGAAAGATGGGAGAATCTGTTGTAAATTATTATTTAAAATGGTTTTGTGGGAAAAATCACTATGTTATGATTAATAAAGGAAAACCTGCAAGATTGTATAATAAAGATTTTATCAATGAGTCTCAGGAAATTGATCATATTATAGTAGGAGAAAAAGGTATTTTCTTAATTGAAACTAAAAATTTCAAGGGAAGAGTATCTCTTGCAAAATCAGGTGTATTGTTACAAGAAAAGAAGAATAGTGAAAGTATGAAAATTGACATAGGTTTTCAAATAGAACGGCATCATAGTTTAATCGAGAGTATAGTTGGAAATGATGTACCTATAATAGATATTCTTTGCTTTGCTCATCCAGAATGTACAATTGAAGATAATAAATGTGAAGATTTTGTAACTTTACCCATTGCAGAATTAAGAAGTTTTCTTTCTGATTATCAAGGTAATAGTGTATTAAGTGAGAATGAAGTAAAAGAATATGTTAGTGTACTTGAAAGTCATATTGTTGATTAAAAGTAGCAAATTTAGTTAATGGGAAAGATACCTTTGAGTAGTTATATAATCAAAGGTATCTTTTTTGTCATGATTATATATAGCAAAATATAAATCTGTAATATTACCTTTTATAAACATATATTATTATCCTGAAATATATCAAATAAATTTTAGGAGGTAGATATTATGAGTAATAATATTTCGTACGAAGATTATGTAAAAATATTATCTTCTGAAATAGAGAAGTCCTCGGAAAGAGGACTATCTGTTATGAAGGTAACTAAAAACAACAACACTATGTTAGATGCTGTTGTTTTGGAAGGCATGAATATAGCACCAGTTGCATATATTCACGATTTCTATGAAGCTTTTAAAAGTGGTAAAGCAATACATGAAATCATAGAAGACATTATGCTAATTGTTTCAAATGTACCCGAGAGCGTAAAAGAAATAGTTGCTAAGATGGACGACTATAAGGAAGCATCAAAGTATATATTGCCGGCAATTATTAACTATGAAAAGAATCAGGAGTATTTAAAAAAGGTAGTTCACAGAAGGTTCTTAGATTTAGCAGTTGTCTATAAGATTGCTTTTGATGTTGATGATGGTGTAAGAGGAGTTTTGACAATACCAAATTTTGAGTTGGAGCAGTGGTGTGTTACTGAGGAGGAATTGTATAAAAAGGCAATAGAGAATGCTAGAAAAAAAGATGAATTTTCTGCAGTGCCGATTATGGAATTATGTTATGATATATTAAGTCATAATGGTGTACATACGGAAGAAGAAGCCAGATTGTATGAAGCATCTAAAGATACATCAGATAAAAATTTTATAGTGCTTTCTTCAGATAGTAGACAGGGAGGGGCATCAGTATTACTTTTTACAGATATATTTAAGAATGCATTGGAAAAATATTATCCTGATAGTAAGAAACTATTGATATTGCCCAGTAGTATTCAAGAGGTAATTGCTATGCCGTACCCAGATGACGAAGAAAGTATAAAGTTTTTAAAGGAAATGGTAAGAGAAGTTAATGAGACTGTTGTTGCGGAAGAAGAAGTTCTTAGCGATGACAGTCTTTATTTTTATGATGTAGAAACTGATAAGATCGGCATTGTGGAGATGTTAAAGGAGGATATATGAAAAAGTTTACAAGCACATTAGTTACTACTATGGTTAATTCTGATGATGGACTATACAATTATGAGGTAGTAAGGACGCTACAAAATGTTAGAGGGGATAAGGCTCTATTATTGACCCTTTACCCTTCATTTTCAGGTGCAGACATATTTAAGTTGGATACCACTACTTTACATTTGCTCAATCATATGAAAGACCTTAACTTATCAAGCGTGAGAATTATAAACTTATTCTCCAAGATAGTTAAGGGAGCAAAATTGAGTTGTAGAAATTTGACTGTAGATGAAGAGAATCTAAAATATATTGAAGGTGTCATGAAAGAGAAAGATTTTGAGTCATATATTTTTATTGTGGCATGGGGTTCAAGTATGGCTACTTCAAAGGCAGCTAATCAAACAAAAGAGAGGATAATAAAGATGTTTCGTGAATATCATCCAAATAGCAGGCTTTATCAGATAACAAGTGATTACTTGGCTTTTGATAATATTGATGCGGTTCATCCGCTCTATCTTGGTATCAGAAATGCACAGACACGTTGGAAGCTGGCAGAATATGCTCCGCCCACATCATTCGGAAAGCCGGAGAGCGAAAATGCCATGAAAGCTCAACAGAAGAAAATATCCGGAAAGAAGAAATCTGATGAGGAGGCGAATATTAAAGAAACAGAGAATACAAAAGATAATATGGAGGGAAAGGGTTAAATTATTATGTACTATAAAATTTCAAATGCCGTAGATTTGCGATGCCTTTATTGCTGGTTGTTAGAATCTCAAGGGGAGAAAATACTTGAAAAGCTAAGACCAGTAGTAAAGGCAGTTTCTTTTGCAGTAGATACATTAGAAAGATGTTATAAAGGAAATCACAATCCTGATTATAGAGGAGGCTTTGTAGTATTCTTCGACCATGAAGTAAAACCCGACAATACCTATCTGAAAGAACTGTTAGATTACTATAACATAGACTCAGAAGAGTATGAAAGCAGAGAGATTCTATGTTCCTACCAAGACGAGGAGCATAAAAAAACTGAGTGGATTAGCAAGCTTTTTATTATGACAGACTTTCAGATAGTTGTTATTTATCCAATAAAGGAAGGAGGAATATAACATGGAGTATACACCATTTATCTTAGGGGCTGCTTTTGGTGTAGGTCTCATTTGTGTATGTGAAACATTATTTAGCTAATAGGAAGGAGATTATAAGATATGTTATTTACAGCTATAGCGACAGCTGTTGCAGGAACAACAATGCAATCATTTATTACAGGAACGATAGCAAGCATTACTGTATATTCAATTTGTAAAACAGGGAAAAACTTAAAAAGCACATCGGCAGTGAAGCTTTAGACATTGTGAGGAGAGAGAAAAACTTATGTTTTTCTCTCTTTTTTTTGTAAGGAATAAGTATGTATTACATAATTTTGAGGATAAGGGAGTTTTTTGTCAAACATATCCTCGATAAATGGCTCCTGATAACAGAAATATACAGATTGATACGAAAAATGCAAAATATAAGTATAAAAAAGAAAGGAGGTATTGTATATGGATAAGCAACCGACAGGAAGAATAAGAGAACGATATAATTCAAAAGGAGAAGTAGCTTTTTATCAGGTAATCTTATATTTGGGACGAGATTACAAGAATAAAAAGAAAGAGATTTTTCTAAGGGCGGACACAAGGGAAGAAGCAGAAGATCTGTTGCAGAAGTCCTTGGCAGAATTTGTGTTAGGAACCTTTGTGCCGCCCAGTCAGATGACATTAGAAAATTTTATATATGAAGAATATCTTCCTAAATATTGTAAGCCACATGTGAAAGCAACTACATATAAGGATTATATAATGACTAGCAAATATATTTGCAAAGTGTTAGGAAAGTATAAACTTCATGTTGTTACGACAACAATGATTCAGGAGTTTATAAATGACCTTGTAGTAAAAAGTTCTCTTAGTGAAAGACCGTTGAGTCACAGAACTATTGTTGATATTAGGCGAGACTTAAGTATTTTTATGAGAAAGGCAGTAGAGTTAAAATACATAACAAGTAATCCTGTAGATGGAACAAAAATACCAAGACCAAGAAAAAACCTAGATGAAGAAAAGACAGTTATTTTGTCAAGGGAAGAAGTACAAAAGTTATTAAAGTATGTTAAAGGTACACCACAGGAGTGTTGGTATTCATTGATAATAGACGGTACGCTAAGACGAGGTGAAGCTTTAGGGCTTACATGGGATGATGTTGACTTTGAAAACTCTATTATCAAGATTCGAAAGAATTGGGTTGAGGGTTATGAGAAGCTTGAGTTAACTACACCCAAAAGTTATTCTAGCATACGGGCAATTAAGTTGACTGAAAAGACGATGAAACTTCTTAGGAGGGAAAAAGCTAGGTATAAAGAGTGTAAGTTCAAAACACCTGACTTTGAAAATTCCAACAGGGTTATTTTTATGGATAATGGGAAACCGTGGTTACCTAAGAGTTTCTATAGAAAATTCAAGAGGACTCTGTCTGATGCAGGATTACCTGATATATCACTTCATGCACTACGTCATACAGGAATAAGTTTGCAGATTGAAGCAGGTGCAAATGTAAAAGCAGTAAGTACAAGAGCTGGTCATTCAGATACACAGATAACGTCTAATATTTATACTCATACAACTAAGGCTATGGAACAAGCTACAGTAGATATTATGTCAGCAATCTTAGACAAGGCAGTTAACATTTAGTTTTATTTAATGCACCGGGGTAAGAAGTTCTGTAACGAACTTCTTACTTCCAGATGTATTTTGCAAGTATTAGTTGATTAATATTTTTTTGTGTAATATCGCTAAGTGGCTTGAAGGCACTAGAAGCACTTTTGGCGACGACATGGTCGCCAAGTGACTTAGATTTAGAATTATCTGATTATGTTAATTTTTAGGTGTTTTGCGAATAGAGTCTTAGAAATATATATAGTACAATTATATTGCAGTAAAGTAATATAAGAAAAACGTGATTTTAAGCATTTTTAAATTATAGAAAGGGGAATAGTTATGTTTGAAAAAAGACAGTATGATAATTTTAATGATAAGTTAAAAGGATTAAAAGACGATTTAGATGCTTTGATGGAGCTACATGGATATGTTGATTGCTCCAAAGCTTTATTGCTTTATGTTTACATATTTTTAAAGACACAGCCACAAGAGGAATATGATACAAAGTATATTGATATTCCGAGAGAGGTTAGAGCAGATATTAGCAAGTCTCCAGAGAAGTTTTGTGCCTATATAAATAGTAGAACAGAGGTATACAATAAAGTACAGGGACGAACGTTAAGAGACTATTATGAGAAATACAAAAACAGTTATAATTTGGAGATAATATTATCAAAAAGAGAAATCGTAAAGTTATTTTTGTATTATCATCCATATCCCAAGTATGATAGACAAAGTCTTAAAGAAAACATTAAAGAGGGTGCAAAAACTGTCAAACACACAGAGATGTGGACTGTAGGAAATTTACAAAAAAGACTGAAAGAATGGTGGGGATATGAATGTACCGAAAATACAGTCAGACCAGTTTTAGCCGAGTTTAATAATTTTGATTTTAGCGTAATACATTCAAAAGGAAACAAAAAAGGTAATATAGTTTTAGAATGGGAATTTTCAAAGAAACTCGGACTAAATAAGAGCTTGTATAAAGGTGTGCTTCCAAAATATAGTTTTACATTGAGGGTATATGGTGCACCCATAGCACCTTATGAGGAAGTTTTATTAGAAAGTGATTGTTATTTGTTAGACCAATGGGTAAATACTATAAGTTATATATTAAAAACGACTTTGGAAAGTGAAAATAAAATTAAGAAAGTTTGCATAAAGAGAAGTTGTAAATATGCAGAGTATGTTTATCAATATTTAAAACGAAACAATGTATATGAACCTTTAGTAATATGTGACTAAAGTATAAGAATGAAAAAATTTATTCTTTTTCTATGTTACATTATGAGGTAGAGCTTCACACAAAAAACTTGTTTGAAAAATGTCGACAATGCCGTAAATATGACAAAAATAGCTGACGGTATTGTCGGCATTTTTATTTAAAATTATTTTTGTGAAATTCATAGACGCCATTTGTGTTAAATAGTGTCATTACATTAAATTGCGTTTCTTAGCTGTTCTGATAATATAAAGAGTCTTTATCTCCCTTATTTCAGCCACAATTCCAATGTGAATTAGTATCCCTTACAATATTAGTAAAGAAAGAGAAAGGAGGTGAATTAGATATGTGTCAATTAAAAAATATAAAACTTAAATGCAGTTATAAAAACAATATTAATTTAGTAAGGAGGTATAGGTTCTATGAAAAGAGAAGACATACTTAAATTCTTTGATAGTGTCGGTCATATGATGTATATTCGAACTTTAAAAACAAATGCGAATGTTCATGGTTTTTTCGATGATCGAGACAAGTTAGAAAATAGTTTAAATAATTTATCTGATGACATAACGCTTTACTTCAATGCACAGATTATTGATGACAACAGTA
The DNA here is from genome assembly GCA_015057505.1 of Lachnospiraceae bacterium. Classification (GTDB taxonomy): domain Bacteria; phylum Bacillota; class Clostridia; order Lachnospirales; family Lachnospiraceae; genus SIG300. The sequence goes on along the minus strand of SVEG01000007.1, from coordinate 123,684 downwards.
AAAAGACATTTCCACATAATCAGTTTAAAAAAATTGAAAAAGGCAAGGGTCTCAAAGATGAAAATATTGAAAAACTGAGATATATTGTTCTCGATATAGATGTTGCGTCTAAAAATAAAGAAAGCAAAGATGCAGATGGTAAGATGCTGGCTACTACAGAAGAAAATATTTCTGCACTTAATCTTGCCAAGGAAATAAAAACTTGCTTAGAAAATGCAGGTTTTATAAATATAGGTGTAGCTAATTCGGGTAATGGAGCTTATGTTATATTACCGATGAAGAACAGAAAAACTACAGAGGATTTAGATGACATAATAGGTTATTTTATTTACATATTAAATAATGAGTTCGCTAAGAATGGTTTACATATTGATAGTAAAACTATTAACCCAGCTCGTATATTCAAGGTACCAGGTACATTATCGACAAAGGGTATAGCTACGGATAGTCTTCCTTATAGGTATGCTGATGTTATAGACGAGTTCGATTTTAGTCAGAAAAATTCGTGGAAGTTAGTTGCAGAATATATTGATAAATATGGTTATGCAACAAATCTTGTTTATTTTGATAGCAAGGGAAAACTAAAATTTGATTTTAATGCTGTATGTGAAGAATCGGTGAAATTTTTTGACGTTTTTCGTGATCAATATGACAATTTATATGCACAAGAACGGTTGAATACATCAAGTAAGATATATGATATCAATAGTATTTTATGTGAAAGTGCTATCAGAAAGTGGCTTCGAAGGTGCACAGGAATGAGTTATATTCCACAGGAGGTTGTTGATGCTGCTAGAAATATGATGTTGGATGAAGCTCAAGAAAATGATGCTGTTTTTCTTAGCCACAGAATTTTCGCAACAGATGAAAAGGTTCTTTATAATTTAGGTGATGGTCAGATTGTAAAAGTAACACATGAAGCAGTAGAAATTGTAGATTGTCCGAGTAAGGTATTTTTAGATGGTGACAGTGATGCTGTACAAATAATGCCGGACTTGACGGCTCAGCCAAATTCAATGAGAGCATTGATAACCCCTTTTTTTAATATTAAAGAGGAGCGAGACTGGATATTGTTGCTAGGCTTTTTGGGAAGTTGCTTTATGGGGATGACTGTTTCTCATCCTATTTTATATATAGGCGGCGAGAAAGGCGCTGCAAAAAGTACAGCGACCAAATGGCTTCAAAGTTTGGTGAGCCCAAAGCATACAGGACTTTGTAGGTTTCCAACTAATGAACGAGACATAAGCATTGTTCTTAGCAAAGAATTGTTTATGGCATTCGACAATATGGGTGGAATTAAGAACAGTATTGGAGATTTGTTGTGTCAGGCGGCTACTGGTGGCACTTCGGTAGAAAGAAAATTATATACAAATAATGAAACTGTTAGGCGTAACTTAAAAACTATACTTGTGTTGAATGGACTGAATTTACTTACACACAAGGAGGATTTACTTGATAGAGTCATTATTATTAATCTTGAGCGCATAGAAGGCAATGAACGAAAAACAGATAAGGAATTGCGAGATTCTTTTGATGCGGCAAAACCCAAAATACTTGGAGCCTTGTTTAATGCTGTAAAAGATGTTTTTAATATAAATATCGCACCTATAAAGCACCAAATCAGGTTACTAGATTTTGAAGAAATTGCAATTAAATTTGCTATAGCTTTTGGTTGGAGTCAAAATGAAGTAGAAGAGGCATTTAAACAAAATAAGCATGATATTAATTGTCGAGTAGTAGAAGAAAATCCTGTTGCACAAGAAATTATGCGTATAATGGAAAGGTTTGATAAGAAAACTTATAGTGCAACAGAATTGTTTGAAACAATTTGTAAAGGTGTTGCAGCTATGCCTCAAAGTCCGTCAGCTCTAATTAGAAGAATTGGTAATATTACTGCTGATTTAAAAGCTGTTGGTATTACATATGACAAAATTAATAACGGATACTATAAAGAGATCACTTTTTATAATGATGGAAGTTATGTTTTAAATGAGACTAAATATAAGCAGTCTGATGAATATTTAGCATTAGTAGAGAAAAGAAAGAAAGTTAAGAAAACAAAGATTATGCAACCATAAATGAAGGAGGTCATTTAAAATGATAAAAAAAGATAAATTAGATGTTATTAAAGCATCAGTTAAGAAGTTCGATGTTACGCACAATGCGAGATTAGTAGATTATAAAAGACAAGCAGGAAAGACTGCATTGATTACTATTACATGGCATAAGGCGGGAAAGAGAGTTTCTTTATCAAAAAAGCTTTTTTTAGCTTTAGGAAGTCCAGATTATGTTAATGTAAGTTATACAGATGAATATTTAGTTTTTAGTGATGGACATGGTGCTGGTTATAAAGTCTCTATTCGTAATAAGACATATATGATTTACTGCACAGCTTTAACGAAAGCTATTATTGAGCAATTTGATATTGATCTCACAAAACATAGCACGTGTTCCTTCTATGATGGAGAGCTGTGTGAAGATGTCTTCCTTGTTCAGATGAGAGCTACTGCGGAAGAGGACGATATTTTGTCTGTCGACATCGACGAAGGCGAAGAATTGGATGCGGAGCTGAACGAAGAGGCGGACGAGGAACTGCTTGAAGAAAGCGAAGAAGAATCAGAGGAAGGAGGGTTAGAGGAAGAAGAATCAGAACTCTTTGAGGAAGAGTAAATAAAGTACATATATAGATTATGACGGCGTTATCTGCATTGCATATATCGCCGTTATTTTTGAAAAAAATAACATATGCATAAAGAAGTAGTTATTAAGCTTTGTTATACGTTAAATAACAAGGTGATTCATATAACAACGGTCGCCGTAGAAAAAATAGCAAAAAAGAAAAAAATGTCGAATTAATGTTTATATTGTAAGGGAATTGTAAGATTAGTGTGTTAAAATATATGTAGTAGTAATATATATGAAGTTCACAATAGGATGTGAAAAAGATAGACAGTTTTTGAGCGATAGTTTATAATGAAAATTGGGAAAATATTGTTTTGGAAGGTGATTGTATGAATCCGTCTCCGCTAAGATACCCAGGTGGAAAGTATAAATTATATAGGTATGTAGAAGCTCTAGTGAAAGAAAATGGTTGTACCATGTATATAGAGCCTTTTTGTGGTGGGACGGCAATTGCCTTAGAACTGTTGATTAACAATGTTGTCAAAAAAGTGATTATTAATGATTTTGATTATACCATTTTTTGCTTTTGGGATAGCGTACTAAATCGAACAGAAGATTTTATAAAATTAATTCAGAATACAGATGTGACCATTCAAGAATGGGAGCAACAAAAAGAAATACGAAATAATCTTGAACTACATAACACATTAGAAATAGGTTTCTCTACTTTTTTCTTAAATCGCACAAATCGTTCTGGAATTATTGACAAAGCAGGGCCAATTGGAGGAAAAGACCAGACTGGAAATTATAGTATAAATTGTCGCTTTAATAAGGAAAAATTGATTGAACAAATAAAGAAAATTGCGTCATATAGAGAAAGAATACAGTTATATAATATGGAAGCTCTTGATTTTATTGACCAAGTGGTTTTGAAGACGCGAAAAGCATTTACTTTTTTTGATCCTCCATATTATAGCAAAGGACCAGGATTATATACTAATTTTTATGTCCATGGTGATCATGCTAATTTGGCAAATCATATTATTGATAAAATGAAAAGACGTAAATGGATTGTTACATATGACAATGTAAATGAAATTAAGAATATGTATGCTCAAGTCGATAGGGTTGAGTTCGAATTACAATATACTTTGCAGGAAAAGAAGAATGCAAGTGAAGTAATGTTCTTTTCTAAAAATATTCAAAGACCGAAGAAGGAAAATGAATTAATAACTATTTTATAGGAGAGCTATATGGCAGGGGAATTACGTAGGATAAATATCAAAGAAATAGTGAATTATAATGAGAATCCACGGCATGCAATTGCAATGGGTGAGAAAGATACACTGAAAAAATTGTTTGAATCTGTAGGTAATCAATATATGCTGAATTTGGCAGAGGACATTAAAAACTATGGGTTATTAGGAAATCAACAATTAGTAGTAGTATATTTTGATGAAATTAAAAAATATATAGTATATGAAGGAAATAGAAGAGTTGCAGCAATTAAATTATTAATAAATCCAACTTATTTTGATTTTTTAGACAAAGCAACACGTGATAAGGCAGAGAAAATATCAAATCAGTTAATTAATCCGATTCAAGAAGTGTTGTGCTATGTCACAGATGAGAAGGAAGCATTCTTTATAATGGAGAGACTCCATTCGGGAGAAGATAAGGGAAGAGGAGTAAAGGCGTGGAATGCTAGAGAAAAAGAAGCTTTTAAGGTTCGTCAAAGTGACCAGAAGTCTGTAGCATATTTAATAGATTATTATGTAAAAAAGCATTGTGACAATTTTGACATAACATCAATAATGCCATATACAACAATTCAGAGAATATTTGGTAATAAAGAAATAAAAGAAAATATTGGTTTAGATTTAGCTGATGAGAATACTTTTACTGAACATAAAATGAAGTTGATTGTCAATGTTGCAAGAGAGATAGAAGAGAGTGCCAAAAATGAAGGAGTATCTGTAACTAGATTATTTAATCGTGCAAGGCAAATAGAAGATAAAGTTCTTCCTTTAATTGAAGATTATATTAATGATAGAATAACACAAACTCAAGATGGTAAGTACGAGCAAGCAGAAGAACAAGAAAGAAAACAAACAGAGACTGTAAAAGAAGAAGGTAATAAGAAAGAAATTAGCAATGAACAAAATAGCGAAAAGTTGGTAAATACGTCAGATGAAATTTATACAAATAGTGTCAAAAATGATATTTTACAACAAACTAGTGCTGGTAGCATAAAAAATTTACCATATTTCTTTTTGGGAATAAATTATTCGCATTTGAATCCAAATGATGTAGATACTCACGGAATTGCAGAAGTATGTAGTGAATTAAGATATTTTTCTGAAAAGAAATTGGTGGATAAATTGCCTATTGCTGCTGTGTTTTTGATTCGCTCTGCAATTGAGCAAGCTATAATATATTATTCGAAGAAACATTGTATTCAGGGGCAGAACAAGCTGATTTGGGAAAATATAAGAAGTATATCTAAATTAAGTAAAATTATAGAGAATTATAACAGGAATCTGCCGAATTATATTACAAATACAGAAATGCGGAAGTATTTTACTGCTTTGTTTGATGATTATGAAAAGAAAGTTGATCCGCTTAATTGGGTGGTTCATCGTCCGGCGGAGTTTCAGCTTGATACAATAACTTTAGTCGAGCTTCCTAAAAGAGGCTTATTAACATTAGTTAATTATTTGATTGCTGAATAGGAGGCATAGAGAATGATTATCAAAGAAATAGAGATAGAACAGTTTAGGGCATTTGAGAATGTGTCGTTTGGTCTTGGACGATATATAACTGCTATCTCAGGACGTAATGCGACTCAAAAAACGACTGTATTGGGAATGCTAGGTCAGCCATTTACAATATCTAAGGGACATGCTATGTATGGATGCAAAACAATTGATGGCTACAATTTCCGCTCACAGTTTAAAGAAAAATTTAAAATCTCACCAGAACATGATATTATAGGTCGGCATAAATGGAAATTAAACTTGCATCAAGGTGTATATAATAAAGAATATTATTCGGTAGAAAGTATAGCTAGAAGGCAGAGAGATAGAGAACCAACATTAAGATTTTGGAACTCTGAAAGTAGAGCAAGTGGAGCTGGCTATATACAACTTCCGGTATATTTTTTAAGTTTAAGTAGATTGTTTCCTATAGGAGAATCGGGAAAGACTAATGAAGTGCAGATTGATTTAACCGAAGAAGAATTGGATTATTGTGTTATAAATTATAGAAAGATATTATCCATTCAAAGCATAAACGGAGAGGTTTCGGTTGGACTAGAAAAGGGAACTGCCTCCAAAACTTTTGCAGGCATTAGTGATGATGTTCATGATATTTTTTCTAACTCTGCAGGTGAAGGTAATATTACACGTATTTTATTGGCAGTATTATCTTTTAAGCGATTGAAGGAGCAGTATGGAAGAGATTATAAAGGCGGTTTGTTACTTATTGATGAATTAGATGCTACATTGTACGGGTTTTCACAAATGAAGTTAGTTGAGTACTTGCTAGAAGCAGCAAAGGAGTACAAAATACAGATTGTGTTTACTACACATTCACCAATTATACTAAGGTGTGTAAATAAGTTGCAACGAAAGGAATTTCAGGAAAGAGGTATTGAATTACCAGTCTATGCGTATAATAGTTCTGTAGTATATTTAGAACCGCAGTATGATAGGGTGGGAACAAGAACTATTATGCCTAAGAATATTTTGTCGAGTAGTGAACTCAATAGAGTATTAAATGATATTAATTTAGTTGCTCCAGGAGGAGGAAATAAAGTTAATATTTATTGTGAAGACAAGAAAGCCATTGATTTTTTGCGATATATTTTATCGAATTCTCAACATGTTAATTTAGACTTGTACATGGATTTTATTGACATAAATTTAGGATGGACAAATTATATTCAATTGTATGAAAAAAAGGTTCCAGAATTTATAAACAATGTTATTGTTTTGGATGGGGATGTGCCTGAGAGGAGAGAATATAGAAACAAATCTCGTCTAGTCGAAGCCTCTAGTAATATAATGATTTTGCCATTAGTTATAGAAAAGGATTTATTTGTTTTATTAAAAGACTATGAACATTTTGGAGAATTTAGCCGAGATTATTCACATGTATCTGCATTGACATATGATATTTGTTTTAGTAATTGGCCATTAGATGCAACTCAATATAACACAGCAGAGTATAAAGCTTGGTTTAAACAGACAGAAAGTGTATTGGGGGAGCAAAACATTTTATTTCAATATTGGTGTGATAAAAATTCAGATAAAGTTGCGACATTTATTGATAACTTTATTCCAAAATTTAATGCTTTGGCTGAGAAAAAAGATGCAGATGGTTTACCACCAATAATTGTTTCTGAAAGTGCTTCGGAATTGTTGAGTGAATAAAGTGTAATTTGATTAAAAATTATGTTATATAAATGGTAGTTATAGAAATTTAATGTGTAAAGGCGGATGATTAATTATGTCATCCGTCTATTATATATTAAAGAGTATAGATAAAAAGTTTCCAACTATTCTTTGGAGCTAGCTTTGGCTTGCATTTTACTATTTAATACAAGTCGTGATGTTTCTGCGCATATATAATTTCGATGATATGATAAAAAAAGCTAACAAGATCAGAGCCTAAATGAAAAATCATAAATAATGAAATAAAGCTATTGCTACTAACGATAACGCTTGCAAATTATATATCTGTATTGATAGATAAAATTACACCCGACCGCCAAGAAAAATTATTGTTTTGACACTTGGCGGTCGAGTTGGCGGTCAGCTAAAACTACATAAAACTCTGAAATAAGGCCTTTGATAAGGACATCGTCGCTAGGATATTTTGCTAAAATTAAGAGTCGTCGAGACTTCTGTTCGGCTCTTAATCAGGGTGTCCAGGGTTCGAGCCCCTGGAGGCGCACTTTGGAAGTATCGGTTTTGTGGACATAAGGGCCACGGGGTCGGTGCTTTTTCTTTGCGCGTAAGCAGCGAGCTTGCTCGCGAGTCTGTCGGCATGGCTCATGTAAGAAGTAGGTAGTAAAATACACAAAACCCTCAAGATAAGGGCAAAATAATCTTGACACACCCTTATTTTGAGGGTATAATTATGTAAAAAATGAGAACTCTATTATTAGTGAGCATATTATTATAATAAATATATCCCGGATTGGAGGTTTTAACCTATGACTGAGAAAAAATTTGCAATATCAGAGAGCCTGTGTGCAACAGATATTAAAAATATAAGAAAAAAGCTTAATTTATCACAGACAGAGTTTGCAGAGCTGGTTAATGTTTCAAAGAAAACCATTGAGCGGTGGGAGTCATCTGTTTCAGATAAGGAGATAACAGGACCGATAGTTACGTTGGTAAAACTTCTTAATGAATATCCGCAAAGTAGCGATGATTTGAAAATTCCACCTAAGACATATGCTATGAGATTGTGGTATATGTGTAATGAAGATATATGTACAATTATTGATGTTGATGAACCCTCCAGAAAAGTACGTATTTTTAATTATACAAAGCATTATATGCTTCGTGCTTTTGGTCGGGAAGAAAAGCCGACTTTTGAACAATATGAGGAGTTTTTGGAATCTCGGTGTTTTCCGAGAACCAGAGATAAGATGAAGCTCATTCTCAAAGAGTTGGATTTGCCTTTTTATGAACCGTTAATGATTATAGAGAAGACACAAGGTCGGATGGCAGAAGATAATTTTTGGATCCGAATTGAGAGGTGAGTAATATGATTGAATTGTTTGAGCAGGACGTTAAAACTATCGATCGTCAGTCCTCTAAAGGAAATCAGTTGAAATGGTCTAACAGCAGAAACTGGTATAAGGCAGATTATACGGGATATGAAGGTCTTGCAGAATATGTGATATCGCATTTGTTAAAGGACTCTTCTTTAGCAGAGGAGGAATATATTTTGTATGAGACAGAAGAAATGATGTATCATCGTAGCAAATATCTTGGTTGTTACAGTAAGGATTTTCTTCCGAAAGGCTGGCAGTTAATAACTTTAGAAAGACTTTTTAAAAATGTTTATAATGAAAGCCTTAATAATAGTATATATAAAATAAGCGACGTAGGGCAGAGATTACGTTTTCTTGTGGAACAGACTGTTCGGATTACTGGACTTAAGGATTTTGGAGCATATATGAGTAAAATGCTGACGTTGGATGCTTTTTTTCTAAATGAAGACCGTCATACACACAATATAGCTGTTTTGCTGGATGAGAAGGGTGCTTACAGATACTGTCCGTTTTTTGATAACGGAGCAGCATTGCTTTCTGATACTACCATGGATTATCCTATAGGTGAAGATGTGTTGAATTTGATGAGGGATGTGAAAGCAAAAACATTTTCTACAAACTTTGATGAACAGTTGGATGTGGCGGAGCAACTTTATGGTCAGCATGTAAAGTTTAGATTTACAATCAGGGATCTTGAAAGATTATTAGACAAGGAACCGTATTACCCCACAGAAATTAAAGAACGAATTATAGAGCTTTTGCGTTATCAGAGGCAAAAGTATCAGTATTTGTTTTAGAGGGCATATTGTAAGACGATTATAATAATACATGATTAAAAAACTCCGTATGAATGCAAGCATACGGAGTTTTTATAGTGCAGGTTATTCCTCTTGTTTATCCAAATACAAAGATCCAAACAAAAAGCTCAGTCCCAAAAGTACCCATGGAGCGGCACCGCTGAGGAAATCAATTATAGGGTTGTTGTTGAAGATTTCTCCGAGGACAAGAATTATTATACCTATTATAATAGAAATAAAAGCATATTTAATAAGGCTCTTGTGAGCTTTTACGAGTTTCGCATCCTTTTCAATTTTTTGTAACATAGCAGGATCTCCTTTCAATAATTCATCAAGACTTGTTTGATACAGTTCACTCATTTTAATTACGCTTACAATGTCGGGTAAGGATTTACCGGTTTCCCAGTTAGAGATAGTCTGTCTGGAAACAAGCAGGGCTTCTGCGGCATGCTCCTGTGTAAAATCTTTTTCTGTTCTGGCTTTTTTAATCATATCTTTAATTTCCATGGTTTGCCTCCTTCGTATTTAAGCGTAACAAAACAAAAAAATTTTTTCTATCAAAAGTCCTTTACATCTAAGGGAAATACCTGTCAAAAAGCTTTTACATTATGTAAAAACAGCCGGGACGGTTATCCCAGCTGCATTATCTGTATTAATAATAACCATGCGAGCCCGTAGTATGAAATAACGGCAACCAAATCATTGATGGTTGTAATAAGGGGACCGGAAGCGACCGCAGGGTCGATTTTCAGTTTGTTGAAGAAAATCGGAATGAGTGTGCCGACAAGACTGGAGATTACCATCGCGATAAGCAGGGCAATTCCGACACATCCGGACACCGCAAATGAAAACATCAATTCATATTTTTTGAATATCCATACGTATAATCCGATAAATACGAATGATACAATTCCGAGTAAAAGGCCGTTGCACAGGCCCACGCGCATTTCCTTAAATATAAGTTGCAGTTTTTGCGAAGTTTTTAAATTCTCGTCCATAAGCACTCGGATTGTTACGGCGAGTGACTGGGTGCCGACATTACCGGCCATGCCGAGTATCAAAGACTGGAAGCAGACAATCACGGCAATTTGGTCAACGACTGCTTCAAACATGCCGACAACCGCGGAAACACCGATTCCGAGGCCGAGAAGGATGATTAGCCAGGGCAAACGTTTTTTCATACTGTCGGTAAGGGATTCATCAAGATCCTCTCCGGCAGTCAAACCTGCGAGCATGGCGTAGTCTTCGCTCATCTCATCATCCACAACTTCAATGATGTCTTGGGAAGTGATGACACCGAGAATACGATTTTTGTCGTCAAGAACAGGAATGGAATCCTCCGCGTAATCCCTAATCTTCTCAAGACAATCGGATACCTTCTCGTGGTCATATACATGAGGGTATGCGTGGCTTATCAAATCCTCTAAGTCAACATGCTCTCTGGCAACAATCAAGTCCTTAAGATCCATTGCACCGTAAAGGGAATCATCTTCGTTACACACATATACCGTGTAAATATTATCATTCTCTTCGGCCTGCGTAATCATAGCTTTCATTGCCTGTCTTATGGTCAGGCCTTTTTTTATAGAAATGAAGTTGGTTGTCATCTTACTTCCGATTTCATCCTCGTCGTAGGACTGAATCAGGCGGATATCACGACTTGCTTCTTCATCGAGCAAATCAACTAACTTTTCACCGATTTCTTCATCAATATTTTCGAGAATATCAACGGCATCATCGGAGTCCATGTTTTCGATGATTTCCGCGGCATCTTCAAGTTTTATCTCTTCAAAGTAAGGCGTAGCATCCTCAAGGTACGCAAAAATCTCGGAGGTACGCTCTGCTCCAAGTGCATCATAAAGGGCGGTACGCTCGTCAGAAGTCAAAAATTCCAGAGCTTCCGCAATGTCGTTGTCGTGGTACGTTTCGTATATTTCAAGAAAAATACCGGAGTCCTGTGAGGACTTAATAAGACTTACAATTTCTTCAACATAATTAGTATGCATTGCATTCATTTTAGAAGCTCCTTTCTACATTGATTCTGTAGTGTCAGCAAAGAAATCTTTTATTAATCAGAGTTCCCGCATCTATACAAAATTATATCACAAAAGGTAAACATATTAAAGCTATTTTGATTGACGTTTTTCCATTTTGCGCCAGCTTACATAACCGTAAATATCATTGAATAAAAAAGCGACGAAGCAAACAACAACCGAAATATATTTAATGTCGTACATGCTTGCCAGAATCCAGAGTATGATAAGAATAATATCATTTGCGGCGTATGCGATGGCATATGTCGGGCATCTTCTGAATGTCAGGTAAACGGCAAGGAAGCTTGTCGTAACCGAGAGCGTACTCGGTATAATGTTGGCGGTGTTAAATACACTAAGTATAAAATAAAAGATAACCGTTACAATGACCGTAAGCAGCCACATAAGAAAAGTTTCAGTTTTTCCGATGCGGTTTACCCTGACTTCTGATTTGTTTCCGTTATAGGGATTTTTAAGCCACGAAATCAGTGCAAATACTGCCATAGGCATGGTCATTCCGAGATACGTTATCATCTCGCCGTAATAGGAAAACGTAAAGGAAATAATTCCGTAAAGCAGACTGAAGACAATCATCAGAAGCTGTCCGAAAGGATTGCCTTTGGCATTAAAGATAAGTGAGGTAACACCTATCAATGAAGCAGTGAGAGTCAGGTAGTTAGTGCGGTCGAAAAAACAAAACGACAGGATAATCAGTGCGACAGAGAAACACCAAAGCAAAGCTTCTGTCTTTGAGAAATATTTTTTAGGTAAATTATTTTTTATCATAGGACCTCCAAAAAAAGCATCCGCAAACATATCTTCTAAGACCTAACGATATGTTCACGAATGCTTGTGCATTCTACTACCCGGTGGCAGTTTACGTATTTTAGTTATATTAACATTGGTATTGTGAAATGTCAATTAATAATCAAGACATGCTCTGTCTGTAACATAAGGGCGGACATACTTATCCGCAACATAAACATGGTCGGGATGAGTAGCGTATGCGGCAAGGTCATCTACACTTTTAAAGGTTGTTACAAGAGCAATATCATGTGTGCTTGAAGACAGGGGCCTTTCTACGAAGACAGCGGTAACAAGCCCGGGTACTTTGTCTACAAGTGCACAAAGACGTTTGCTCATTTTCCTTATGAGCTCCGGCTTCTCTTCCTTCGTAATTTCGGGTTTGAAATTCCACATAACGATATGATGTATCATATTGTCTCCTCCTTATCTTATTCTGTGTAGAAGTCTGCCTGAAAAGATGCGTTAATCTCAGCCACTTCGCGTTTGCCGTCGATGTAGTCGCGATACATCTCCCACAAATCAATCTCGCAGTCCTCAAGGCCGTCTTCAATAGGAAGCCATTCCCTGATGATTTCGATTCGTTCTTGTTTGGTGGTGTCTTTGATTAATATACTTTTCATGAGGGACTCCTTTGCTTGTTTGATATGAGTATACCACAAAACCCCATATTTAGAAACATGTTAATATATAAAAATGTTCTGTTTTTGTCGTAATAACAAAAAATATATTGAACTCTGATTTATTAGTAGTTATAATAATTATAGAAGAATTTATGCGGACGGATTTACACAAAAGAGAGGAGAATTAATATGGCAAATAATTTTCTTGACATGGTAAAGAGAAAACTTGATGCACCGGATCAGGTAAGACTTACAGCCAGTGACAGAGCGCTTTTGGAACAGACCTGCAGCGGCCTTGAAGAGATTAAGAAACAGAGAGAGTCGGAGGCGGAAGCACTTAAGGAGCTTAAGGCACTTATTCAGTATAATCCGGAAGTTGTATCCGGAGAATTTGAGAAGTTACAGGTGTCCATAGAGGAAGCACTTAAACGTGTGGAGGCAACACAGGTATCAACAGAGAAAGCAATCCGCATATCAGCATCTGAGGAAGAGTATAAGGCACAGAAGATGAAGAAGAAGCTTTCTGCAGCAATATTCTTTGGTGTAGTGTCGTTCCTTACTTCAGTAGGAACACTTACAGTGTTGTTGCTTAATATATTTGGGATAATTTAATAGGTCTTTTGGCAATAAAAGAGCCCTTGTACAGTATGAAACTGCACAAGGGCTTGTTTTTGAATATTAATTGAAAATGTTATTTCTTCTTGCAAGCCTTAATAAGTTTATATATCGCAAAAACAATTCCGCCAATGACCGCAATCACGCCGGCGATGATTCCTATGATGGCAATAGCAGGTAAATCATCGGCATTCTCAAGAGCCTCTCCAATGACCTCGCCTGCTACATTAACGCCCACATCAAGAGCACCCTCTGCCACATTCTCTGCTATAGGTGAGTGCTTGGGTGGCTCCTGTTGTATATTCTGAGTTACTAATTGTTCATTGTCCATGGTTATACCTCCGATGTGTTAAGATTGGTAAAAAATGAGAGTAACAGTATTTCGTGTATTTACAAAATATAAGGGGTATGTTACAATCAAATTAGGCAGAGGTACTAGGTTGTACCCCTCGGTAATATCAGAAGTCAAAAATAACCGCCAAAGTTTACCAGACAGGGGCGGTTATTTTTTATGTGTATAACATATCTCGACTACGAGACCTATAATACCCACTATGAAAATTCCGAGTTGTATCCTACATAAATCCTAACTGCTTCAACACAAATATCCACACAAATATCGTAAATATCGCGCCCGCCGACGTAAACACCACAATCTGTCCGGCAAGCTCGCTGTCGCCGTCCATCTGTTGGGCCATCGTAAATGATGATACTGCAGTAGGTGCGCCGAACATAATAAGTATAGGCACGAGCATCTCGTCGCGGAAGCCCATGAGGACACCGAGTGTCACGAATATGAGCGGACTTACAACAAGGCGGCCGATTACCGTAATCGGGAGCTGCTTTGCGTACTTGCGTACATTGGAGAAAGCGAATTCACCACCGAGTACCACAAGGGAGAGCGGGGTCGCAACCCTGCCGAGGTCAACGACTGTTTTGTCCACGGCATACGGAAGTTCAATTTTAAGAAGATAGAAGATAACACCAAGTACACACGAAATAATCAGGGGATTGGTTACAATTCCTTTTATCATTTTGCGGATGCTGGGCTTGCCACCGCGGAAGGTTTCCAGTGCGATTACAGCATACACATTGAAGAAAGGTACGGTTATTCCAAGCAAAAGTGAAGTCGGACCAAGGTTGGCTTCGCCGCAGAGAGAAGTTGCAACGGGGAGTCCGAACAGCGCGAAGTTACTTCTGAAAATCGCTTGAATCATAACGCCGCGTTTCTTGTCATCTTTCTCGATTCTCGGAATAACAAGCATCAACACAATAAAGAATATCGTAAGAGCGATAATTCCGTACAGAATCAGTTTGGCATTAAAGGCCGCAGATAAATCCGTTTTATACACGCTGTTAAAAAGGTAAATAGGCAAAAATACCTTAAAACAAAGCTTGTTCATTTTCTTAAGGACATCGCCGTCAAGCATATGTATGCGCTTTAAGAAATATCCAAGTGCTATACAAAGAAATAATGGCAATACTACATTAAAGGATATAATCAGGTTTTCCATGGTAAGTTCCAATCTTCTAAATTTATATTGTTGTATTAAATTAATCTTATTATTAAAACATACATATAGTGTAACTCATTTACTTGCAGAATTCAATTTTTTTCAACAAAACTTCCTATCATATATCACAAAAACTACTTGCCATTACAACACATCTTTGTCATAATAGGAGATGTTGAAAAGAAATAAAAATTTTTTAGTTTTTGGTCACCTTTTTAAAAAATTTCAGTATTATTAGTGAAGGACACGATATGGAACACAAGGATTCATTCGGGAATTTTGAAGAAAATGATGAATTGAATATCGACAGGGATTTTGAGGACGACAATGCAGGGACGGGTAATTTACCGGAGCTTCCGAGGGAAATCACGGAAGAAGTAGTTCGCTACTATTCGCCGATGGTGTATCGTATAGCTCTTACGAGAACGCAGTCGACGGGTGACGCGGAGGATATTTTCCAGGAGGTTTTCTTAAAGCTTGTCGCCAATGAAAAGCCCTTTGATTCCGAGGAGCACAGAAAGGCATGGATAATTAAGGTTACGATTAATTGTTGCAATTCGCACTTTGTTGCTCCGTGGCGTAAGAACGTTACATCCATGGATGATGTGATGCTGTCGCAGATTGCGGGAGCTACCGAAGATGAGTATAATCACGGTGAGTCCGATGTGTATGCGCAGATACTTAAGCTACCGAAGGATATGAAGGAGGTAATTTTACTCTTTTATTATGAGGACATGTCCATTCGTGAGATTTCACAGATCTTGCAAACTTCCGAAGCGAACATAAAGAAGAGATTGTCGCGTGCAAGACAGAAGCTGAAATTGGAACTTGAAGACTCAGGGGATTTCTAGTCTGATACGGAAAGAAAGGAAGACCTTATTTTTATGAAGAAGGATGATATAAAATCCGCACTTGGTAAGATAGAGCCGAGTGAAGAACTTATACAGGCGACGCTCCTTAAGATGCAGGAACAGAAGCAGAAAGAAAAGAACTCCCTTTTTTCTTTCATAAGTTCATTTATGGCATCACCTGTTTACAGATACGCCGGTGCGTTTTGTGCTTTGGCGCTTGTGATTGTTGTCGGAGTTGGGATTTTCGGTAACGGTAAGAACCCATCCAATGTTCACGGCAGGAATGCGGACAACACAGGCGTAACGAGTGATACAGGCATCAATATGGTAGCATTTACGCTTGATGATTATGAGCATGAATCGGCGGCTGTGGTTAAAGGCAAGCTTAAGGCATGTTTCCTGTCGGTTGTGACGGATGAAGAAGCAGCAGACGGCAGTGTAGCAAGCGGAGCACTTGAGATTGCGGTTAGTAATGTGGAAGATGGGGCCGGTTACGTGGCACTTGAAGGAGCAAGCGGAACATCAATCAGTGCGAAGATTTATTTTGCCAGCAAGGAAGAGATTAATACACTTGTGGGCCTGATGGCGGAGGAAATGTACTTTAGTATAGTTCCTGAAGAGAAAGACGGAGAGGCAGTTTGGAAAGTGACCGATTTTTCACTTGAAAAATCCGAATAAAATTTTTTAAAAAATTTTTAAAATCCAGTCACCTTTTTGAAACTGGTTTGTATTATAAACAGAGGGGGACGGACAAACCCCTAACAATAAACTAAAAAAGAAAGCGAGAAAGAAGATTATTATGAAGAGAATTTTAGCAGCTATACTTGCAGTAACCATGGTATTTGGTTTAACAGCATGTGGTAAGAAGAACAATAACGAGGAGACAACAACTCCTGCAGCAACAGAGTCAGTTATTACACCTGAGTTCACAGAGGGAACAGCAGGCGAGACACTTTGGAACGCATTCCTTAGCACAGTTAAGGAGAATGAGTCAGCATCAGTTGAAGATATTGCCAATACACTTATTTCTAACCCGATAATTCCTTTTATGGGTGGTGCATTTGCTGTAGAGCCCGGCTTCCTTGCAGGCTTCAATGAAGAAATTGGCGGTTTTGAGAAAGGTGCAACATTCGCACCGATGATGGGTTCAATCGCATTTGTTGGTTATGTATTCGAGCTTGCAGAGGATGCAGACGTTAATGCATTCATCGCTAAGCTTAAAGAGCAGAGCAATCCTCGTTGGAACATCTGTGTATCAGCAGATTACACACAGGTTGGTGCATATGAGAACAAGGTATATTTCCTTATGTATCCCGCAGATCTTGATAACGCTCAGGGTGAGGGCGGTGCTGCATCAGTTATTTATCCCGATGTAGCAGAGAATACATGGGGCGAGACACTTTGGGAAGCATTTGAGGAAGCTATGATTGCTAATCCCGAGATGTCTGTAGCAGAGGTTGCCAACACAGTAGTTATGCATGAGTCAATTCCTTTCATGGGTGGTGCAATGGAAATCGTTCCCGGTTACCTTGCAGGTTTCAGCGAAGATATGACAGGTTTTAAGAGCGGTGCTGTATTTATGCCGATGATTGGTTCTATTCCGTTTGTGGGTTATGTATTTGAGATGGAAGAAGGCGCTGATATCAACGCATTCATGGCTAACCTTGCAGAGAAGAGTGATCCCCGTTGGAACATTTGCGTAACTGCAGATCAGACAGTAATCGGTGCATATAACGATTATGTATTCTTCCTTATGTGTCCTTTTTCGAATGAAGGAGACACAGGTATGGGCATGGGCGACGAACTTTAATATAAATATAAATTAGCCTAATATTAAGCACGATAAAGGCACTTTGGTATTACGCCGAGGTGCCTTTATAAATACAAAAATGACGGGGAGTGATTCTAATGTTATTCTCAACAATAAGTTTTATTTACTACTTTTTGGCGGCAGTACTTTTAATATATTTTATTGTACCGTTCAAGTTTAAGAATCTTGTATTACTTATCGCGAGTTTGTTCTTCTATTTTTACGGAGAGCCGATTTACACGATACTTATGCTTGCAACGACGTTGTCAAGTTACATTCACGGTATATTGATTGATAAATTCCGTGGTAAAGTCTGGTCAAAGGTATTCTTATGGTCAAGTGTTATAACAAGTGTCGGAGTTCTTGGATTTTTCAAGTATTCGGATTTCTTTATAAGCAATGTTAATTCAATATTTAATTCTGAAATCGGTTTGCTTAAGATAGCTCTTCCGATTGGTATCAGTTTTTATACCTTCCAGACCCTCAGCTATACGATTGACGTATATCGTGGGGAGGCAAAGGTACAGAAGAATTTTGTGCGCCTTGCGACGTATGTATCACTTTTTCCTCAGCTCATTGCAGGACCGATTGTTCGTTATACAACGGTCGAAGCGGAGCTTTCCGACAGAAAACATTCTTTTGAGAATTTCTCCTATGGAGCAACACGTTTTATAATCGGTCTTTCAAAGAAGGTTTTGATTGCCGATACACTTGGAACTTTGGCTAGAACCTTATATGCACTTGAGAATCCGTCGGTTGTGTCTTATTGGGTATACGCAATAGCGATTTCATTACAGCTTTACTTTGACTTCTCGGGTTATTCGGATATGGCAATCGGTCTCGGAAGAATATTTGGTTTCCATTTCCTTGAGAACTTTAATTATCCCTTTATTTCTAAGAGTATTGCGGAGTTCTGGAGAAGATGGCATATGTCTCTCGGAACCTGGTTCAGAGATTATGTATATATTCCGCTCGGCGGTAATCGTGTACCGAAGCTTCGTTGGCTTTTCAATACACTCGTTGTATGGTTCCTTACAGGTTTCTGGCACGGTGCCGACTGGACATTTATCGTATGGGGTCTTTACTTTGCGTTTTTCCTTATGGCAGAGAAGTTTGCCCTCAATAAGTTTTTTGCAAAAATACCGAGAGTTTTCTCTCACATATATGTAACGATTGTTATTCTTGTAAGCTTTGTAGTTTTCAGCGCTAACGGAATAGGCGGTGCGATTGCCGATATCGGTAGCATGTTTGGTGCGGGCGGACTTCCGCTTTGGTCAAAGGATACGGCATACTATCTCGCAAGTTTTGCAGTAGTGCTTATTATTGCAATTATCGGAGCAACACCGCTTGTAAAGAGTGTTGTGCTTAAGATTAAGGCTACCAAGACAGGTAATCTTGTATGTAACATTCTTGAGCCGATATTTGTAGTAGCAATGCTTCTTATCGTTACAGCATACTTTGTAGACGGTTCATTCAGTCCGTTCTTGTATTTCAGATTCTAAGGAAGGAGGATTATTATAATGTCAGATAAAGTTAAAAACCTTGCAGTTACACTTAGTTTTACATTTTTTATTGCATTTTTTTCAATAATGTGTATAGTCCGTTATTTTAATCCTGTTGCTACTTCTGAGAGTGAGAGAAGACCGCTTGCACAGTTCCCGGATAAGATTACCTGGGAAGGTGTTATCGATAAGACAGTTATTGATGATTTTGAAGATTATTCGGTTGACCAGTTTCCGTTTAGGGAGTTTTTCCGTGCGCTTAAGGCTAACTTCCAGCTTAATGTGCTTCAGTTAAAGGAAAACAACGGTCTTGCGGTACAGGATGGTTATATTGCCAAGATAGAGCAGGATTTTACAAAGGAGTTGGTTGAATATTCAATCGGTCGTCTTCAGTATGTTTATGAGACATACCTTAAAGATAACGGTGGTGACAAGTATATTGCACTTATTCCCGACAAAAACTATTTCCTCGGTAAAGAGTACGGATATCCGTCACCGGATTACAATAAGCTTGTTGAGGATGTAAAGACAGCTCTTAGTGGTATGGAGTATATTGATATTTTCGGAGAGTTGGAACTTGAGGATTACTACAGAACAGATACACACTGGAGCCAGGATAAGATTGATGCAGTAGTTAACAAGCTTGCTACGGCACTTGGTGTTTCGGACCGTCTTACAGGCAATTACACAAAGAACGAGCTTTATCCGTTCTACGGTGTATATTACGGACAGAGTGCACTTAAACCCAAGCCTGATACACTCGTATACCTTACAAATGCAATTCTTGATGCATGTACCGTGTATGATTATGAGACAGGTAAAACCTCTTCAATCTATGATTTTGAGAAGTTTGAAGGAAAAGACGGATATGATTTCTTCCTCTCAGGTACGAAGTCACTTCTTCGTATTGACAATCCCAACGCTACAACGGATGAGGAGCTTATCATTTTCCGTGATTCCTACGGTTCAAGCATTACGCCTCTTCTCGTAGAGGGTTATAAGAGTATTTATCTTGTGGATATCAGATATGTATCACCCACAATGCTTGATAAGTTTATTGATTTTGAGGGCAAAGATACACTTTTCCTTTATAGTGCATTGATTCTTAACAGTAAATCATTTAAGTAAAATAACGGCCGCAACAGTTATTATAGCTTGTTGCGGTCATTTTGTTTTTGTGTTATACTGTATTATGTAGCAGTTTGTTCAGTAGCAGGATAGGAGGTTTGTATGGACAATTTTAAAATCAACGATATACAGGCCGCACTTACATCGCCTATAGACAATAAGCAGCAGATTCAGCAGAGCGAGAATTTTAAGTTTACGCTTATCAGTCGTATTGCTGAAAGTGAACTTCAGGAGAAGCTGTCTGCGATGATGGGACAGATTGTGGAACAGGGCAACAGTATCAAGAAGCGCCGTAATATCAGCGATATGCGCCGTTACAGAGAGCTTATTAAGAGTTTTCTTAACGAGGTTGTTAACAGATCCCATGAGTTTACGAGAGAGAATTTTCTTGACAGAAGAGGACGTCACAGAGTATATGGAATAATAAGACTTGTGGATGAGACCATGGACAAGCTTGCCGCAGAGCTTATAGCGGATGAGCAGGACGGTATAGAGATTCTTCGTCTGGTGGACGAGATACAGGGCTTGTTACTTGATATATTTATCTAATGAGAACTGCGTCCTCCAAAAGTTTGCTTTGCAAACTCTTTAAAACAGAGAAAGAAGGTAAGGTAGTTTGAGCGAATTTGATAAGGTAATAGGCCATACGCAGGTTATAAGTTATTTTCAAAAGGCTATTGCCCAGGATAAATTGGCTCATTCCTATATAATTACTGGTGAAAAGGGAAGCGGTAAAAAGTTGCTTACAGGTCTTTTTGCCAAGACGCTTCAGTGTGAGGCGCAGGGGGTGGAACCATGTGGGGAATGTCGTTCGTGTAAGCAGAGTGAATCGGGTAATCAACCGGATATTATATGGGTTACTCACGAGAAACCCGGAAGCATCGGTGTGGATGATGTCAGGGATCAGCTTGTGGGGGATATAATGATTAAGCCTTATTCGAGCAGATATAAGATATATATTGTTGATGAAGCAGAGAAGCTTACTGTGCAGGCGCAAAATGCTTTACTTAAAACTATTGAAGAACCGCCGGCTTATGGTATAATAATATTCCTGACAACTAATGTAGAGATGTTTCTTCCGACGATAGTTTCACGTTGTGTCAATTTGAATTTGTATCCGCTTGCCTCAGGGCTTGTTAAAACTTACCTGATGGAGGAGCTTAAGGTCCCGGATTACAAGGCAGATGTGTGTGTTGCTTTTTCACAGGGGAATATGGGTAAGGCAATACAGCTTGCGAAGTCTGCGGAATTTGATGCGGTTAAAACAAGGTTTATCAGGCTTATTAAAAATATAGATAATGTCGAATATTCGGAGATACTTCAGACAATAAGCGATGCTGGCTCGGAAGGTTTTGGTCTTGAAGATTATCTTGACCTTATCCTAATTTGGTACCGTGACGTATTATTTTATAAAGCGACACATTCGGTGGAGGGACTTGTTTTTCGCGAAGAAGTTGCGGCCATACAGGCAGTAGCCGGGGGAACCTCTTATGAAGGAATAGAGGAGATTGTACGGGCGATTGAGACGTCTAAGGTGCGTATTAACGCCAATGTAAATGAAGAGATCGTAACAGAGTTAATGTTTTCAAAAATAAAGGAGAATCAGAATGATTAAGGTAATAGGTGTACGTTTTAGAACGGCAGGTAAGATATATTTTTTTGATCCGAACGGTTTTGAGATTGAAGCGGGTCAGAAAGTAGTTGTGGAGACTGCAAGAGGAATGGAGTTTGGGTCAGTTGTACTGGGTATTAGAGAGGTTGAGGATGACAAGGTAATTCAGCCACTTAAGGCAGTTACAAGAATCGCGACAGAGCAGGACATCGAGACTGCGAAGGCCAATACAGAGAAAGAAAAGGAAGCATTTAAGATTTGTCTTGAGAAGATCAAAAAGCATGAGCTCGAGATGAAGCTTATTGATGCGGAATATACTTTTGATAATAACAAATTGCTTTTTTACTTTACGGCGGATGGAAGAATCGATTTCAGAGAGCTCGTTAAGGATCTTGCGGCGGTATTTAAGACAAGAATCGAACTTCGCCAGATAGGTGTGCGTGACGAGACTAAGATTCTCGGAGGTGTCGGCATTTGCGGAAGACCGCTTTGCTGTCATTCATATTTGTCAGAGTTTATTCCTGTTTCCATCAAGATGGCGAAGGAGCAGAATCTTTCACTTAATCCTACGAAGATATCAGGCGTTTGTGGAAGACTTATGTGCTGCCTTAAGAATGAAGAAGAGACATACGAAGACCTTAACAGTAAGCTTCCGAACGTAGGCGATTTTGTAACGGCGTTTGACGGTCTTAAGGGTGAAGTTCAGAGTGTTAACGTGCTTCGTCAGCTTGTAAAGGTTATCGTTACCGTTGATGATGAGAAGGAAATCAAAGAATACCGCGTAGATCAGCTTCGCTTTAAACCGAAGAAACGCAGGGATTATAATAACAATATTTCTGATGAAGAGCTTAAGGCACTTGAGATGTTAGAGCGTAAGGAAGGAAAGTCAAAGCTGGATGACAATTAATTTAGAACCTAACGAAAGAATAGATGAATTGCACAGAAACGGCTATAAAATCATACAGAACCCGGAAGGGTTCTGTTTTGGTATGGATGCAGTTTTGTTGTCGGGTTTTGCGGTTGTTAAGGAGAACGAAAAGGTTCTTGATATGGGCACCGGTACGGGAATTATTCCGATTCTTCTTGAGGCCAAGACGCCGGGAGAGCATTTTACGGGGCTTGAACTGCAAAAGCGTAGCGCAGATATGGCAAGACGCAGTGTTAAGCTTAATAATCTTGAAGATAAGATTGATATTGTGTGCGGAGATATCTGTGAGAGCTCGAAGCTTTTCGGCAAAGCTGTGTTTGACGTGGTAACGACGAATCCGCCGTACATGAATGAGAATCACGGACTTACCAATCCCGATATGCCCAAAGCTATAGCAAGACACGAGATATACTGTACACTTGAGGATATCGTGAGAGAAGCCTCGTACGTACTTAAACCCGGCGGACGTTTTTATATGGTACATCGTCCTAGGAGACTTATAGAAATTATCAATACACTGTCAAAGTATAAGCTTGAGACCAAGAGAATCAAGCCGGTGTACCCGATGGCAGATAAGGAAGCCAACATGGTACTTATTGAGGCCGTGCGTGGCGGTAAACCGCTTCTTAAGATGGAGAAGCCCCTTATTGTGTATAAGGAAGAGGGCGTGTATACCGAGGAGATTTACGATATTTACGGATATTAATGGAGGAATCATGGCAGGCAAATTATTTTTATGTGCAACCCCAATCGGTAATATGGAGGACATAACCTTTCGTGTGCTTCGTACGCTTAAGGAAGTGGATTTGATTGCGGCAGAGGATACACGACACAGTATCAAGCTGCTTAATCATTTTGAGATTAAGACACCGATGACGAGTTATCATGAATTTAATAAGATAGACAAGGCAAAATATCTTGTCGAGCAGATGCAGGCAGGCGTTAATATTGCGCTTGTTACCGATGCGGGAACACCCGGTATATCGGACCCCGGTGAAGAACTTGTGCGTCAGTGTTATGAGGCAGGTATTGAGGTTACGTCGCTTCCGGGGCCTGCTGCATGTATTACCGCACTTACGATGTCGGGTCGGGAGACGAGACGTTTTTGTTTTGAAGCTTTTTTGCCGGCTGATAAAAAAGAACGTGCCACTATCTTAGAAGAGCTTAAGACGGAGACGCGAACAATTATTATATACGAGGCACCGCACAGGCTTTTAAAGACTTTAGCGGAACTTGCGGAGACGCTCGGAGCAGACCGTAAAATAACGGTTCTTCGTGAACTTACCAAGAGATATGAGGAAGCAATTCCTACGACACTTAAGGATGCGATTGCACATTTTGAAGAGAATGAGCCCAAGGGCGAGTTTGTGCTTGTCATTGCGGGTGTGCCGCACAGCGAGCTTGTTAAACAGCAACAGGACGACTGGCTTGGTGTTCCGATAGAGGAGCACATGGCACATTACGAGGCAGAGGGCATGGATTCCAAGGAAGCCATGAAGCAGGTCGCAAAGGACAGAGGCGTAAGTAAGAGGGACATTTATGCTTACATGACTGAGTTGAAAAATAAGTAAAAAAAAATATTTTATATATATTTTATTAGTCGGGCAGTGAAACCTGCCCGATTTATTTTCCTACTATATAGGTGAAGGCCTTAAAAATAATGTTTGCGGCTTGAAGGATATTAGTGGACTGCAAGCTGCAAAGGAGGACAGCTGTCATGGAAGATAAAGCAATAATTGACTTATATTTTGAGCGGAAAGAGGAAGCTCTTAAAGCAACGGACCAAAAATACAGTGCATATCTTAAAAAGGTTATAAGCGGAATTTTAAGCCGAAAGGAAGATGTCGAGGAGTGTCTCAATGATACTTACATGGCTGTGTGGAACAGGATTCCGCCGGAGAGTCCGGCAATGTTTCGCGCATTTGTCGCCAAAATAGCCAGATATACAGCATTTAACAAGTATGATTATATCTCGGCAGAGAAGCGGAACAGTTCATTTGATGTAATCCTTTCAGAGCTTGAGGAATGTTTGAGCGCAGGCGATACAGTGGAAAAGGAGCTTGAGGCAGGAATATTGCGTGATGCCCTGGATTCATTTCTGTACGGCCTCAAAAAGGAGAAAAGAATTATTTTCTTAAGGAGATACTGGTTCGGGGATTCGATAGGCGAGATTGCAGATAAATTTGGTCTTGGCGAGAGCAAGGTTAAGTCAATGCTTTTCAGACTCAGAGGACAGCTTAAAGAGCATCTTAAAAAGGAGGGAATTGCGATATGACATCAAAGGATTTGTTTAAAGAAATGAACAACATAGATGACAACTTAATAGAAGAGGCAGGTGATTTCATGGGTGCGACCAAAAAAGCAGATAGCGGAGAGCAGAAGTCACAGGAAAAGAAGTTTTTTACAAAGAATAATATTTTCAGGATTGCGGGAGTTGCGGCAGCGGCATGTCTTATGGTGTGTGTCGGCTGGGGAATAAGCAAGATAGATTTCAGTGCGGGTAACAGGGAGACCGGAAAAGCTATTTATGTAGCACAGGATACTGTCCCGGATGGAATCGAACTTTCAACAGAGAATGAAACCGGACTTATATGGTATAGAACTGACGAACTGGTTTATTTTGGCGGACATATGTACAGAACATATTTGAACGGTAGCAGTGTAACGGATCAGACTATAGAAGAGACTATTTTAAAGAAGGGCAAATTGCTTGGGAAAGTTGAGGACAGCAAGCAGTACGGCGAGAGCATCTATAAAGGTTGTCCGATATACAGCATAGAGGGACGAAAGGGCACGAGACAAATCCTTGTTGAGAATGAAGGAGAGCTTTTGTTATTCCAACTTCACGAGTGGTTGTATACGCCGGATATGCTCGAAGAACTTAAGGTTTGCGGGATTCTTGCGGCAGAGGATATACAGGCTGTAACAGTAAAATATGATAGGGCCAATGGTGGAATAGGTGATTATCAGAGCGAAAAAGACATTACTGATGTGGCAGAAAAAGAAGCTCTTTACAATATTCTTATCGGGCTTGTTCTTGATAAAGAAGGATATAATGCTACATTAGACCCGATTGTTAAGGCAGACCAGAAGGCATGGATAGAATCCGGCGGTGACGAGCCGCAGACAAATGCAGAAGGCGCAACATATGTGCCCGCTTACAGAGGAACGACAGCCTTTGATAACAGCGTGGAGATAGTGTTGATTTCAGGTGATAACGAAGAGTTACGATTTACTTATTATCCAAAGTTGGGATATTTACAGGGTTATCATAAAGCAACACAAGAGCTTATAGACTGGATTGCGCAGAATACTAATTAACGAGAACGGCAGGAAGAAATTCCTGCTGTTTTTATTTTTGAGTATAATAGCTGGAAATCGGGTCTTATACAGTTGTGTGAAAAAAAGATGTTGACAAAACGAAATTCGATGATATAATTTAATTGAGTTCAATCAAATTGAATAAAATACAAAATAAGTATAGGAGGTACAATATGAGTATTTATGATTTTAGTGTAAAAGCACAGGACGGTAGCGATGTAGCGCTTGCAGATTACAAGGGAAAGGTTTTACTTATTGTTAATACGGCGACAGGTTGTGGTTTTACACCGCAGTATGATGAGTTGCAGGATATTTATGAGGAGTTTAAGAAGGACGGTCTTGAGATTCTTGATTTTCCCTGTAACCAGTTTGGCGAGCAGGCACCCGGAGACGATGAAGAGATACATTCTTTCTGTACGGGACGATACGGTATTACTTTTCCGCAGTTTGCCAAGATTGATGTTAACGGCGAGAATGCAATACCGCTTTATAAGTGGCTTGCTAAGAACAGCACATTTGAAGGCTTTGATAAGAATCCGATGGGACTTATGATGTCACAGGTTTTAAAGAAGATGGATAAGGACTATAAAAATAACAGTTCAATTAAATGGAACTTTACAAAATTCCTTATAAGCAGAGACGGACAGTGTGTGGCAAGATTTGAGCCGACAACATCCATGAAGAAGGTAAAGGAAAAAATCAGGGAGGTTTTATAATGAGACACGAATATAAAACTGAAAATACCTGCTCGCAGCTTATCAGTTTTGAGCTTGCCGGTAATGTAGTCAGCAATATTGAGTTTTATGGCGGGTGTAACGGTAACTTAAAAGCGATTTCCAAGTTGCTTGAAGGTGCGACTGTGGAAGAGATTGAAAAGAAGCTTCTTGGCAATACCTGCGGAAGACGTCCTACTTCTTGTACTGACCAGCTTGCAATTGCCGTGAGAAAAGCTTATGACGCGGAGAAGACGGCCTAAATATTGAGTGTTTGATAAAGATGTGTTATAATGTTGGCGAAACGAAGAACTTAAGATAGACACGTTTTGGAGGTAACTATGAGCAATTCAAAATATGACAGTTTAAAGTTGGAGAATCAGATTTGTTTTCCTCTTTATGCTGCTTCACGTGAGATTATAAAGCAATATAAACCTTTTCTTGATGAGATAGATCTTACTTATACTCAGTATATTGCAATGCTGATTTTGTGGGAGAAGAAGTCGCTGACAGTAAAGGAAATGGGTGAGTTCCTTTATTTGGACTCAGGCACATTAACACCGCTTCTTAAGAAATTGGAGTCCAAGGGGCTTCTTACACGTGCGCGTTCGGCGGAGGATGAGCGTAATCTCAACGTTACGATTACTGAGGAGGGTGAGCAGCTTAAAGAACAGGCGGTAAATGTACCTGCTAAGATGGCACAATGTTCCAAGCTTGAGGCGGAGGAGGCACTTACTCTTTATCGAATTCTTTATAAGTTGCTTGGTAAGACGGATAGCTAAGATGGATTTGCAATATATAGCGACAGGAATATAAAAAAGAGGATTTCCGATTATGGAAATCCTCTTTTTACTTTTTATAAATATTCAAATACTATCAAGAATTAACCAATATTGTAGCCTGCAAGCTTAGCGAGCTCAATAATAGACTCTCTTGAAACCTTCTTGCCGCAGTACTCAATTAAATCCTCGCTGCTGCCGTTGAAAATATCTGTAGGTGTATATTTTCTGAGAAGGATTGTATCGCCGTCAACGAAAACCTCAAGCGGATCACCTATATTAATGTTAAGTTTTTTACGTAATTCCATGGGAAGTACAAAACGTCCTAAATCATCTACATTTCTTACAATTCCTGTGTCCTTCATAAAAAGACCTCCTTAATAATTTGATTTCTAAAAGCAGAATATCATACGTGTAAAAAATTGTCAAACGAAGAAGCATTTTTTTGTAATTTTTTGTAGAAAATCTTTTACATTATAAGCATATTAAGGTATAATTAAAAGGAAATTATTAATCCGAAGGGAGAAAGTTATGAAGAGAAGGAAGTATTTTTATTTGTTTGTAGCAGTACTTACTTTGTTTTCAATGTTTGCGGTGACGGGGTTTGCGGCAGAAGCGGAAGCAGAATTTGTATGTAACATGTATGGAACAGCATGGGCGCTTGTTCCGCCGCTTGTAGCTATTATTCTTGCATTGATTACCAAAGAAGTATACAGTTCATTGTTTGTCGGAATTGTAACAGGTGCATTATTCTATGCGAATTTTAATCCCGGTATGGCTTATCAGACGATGGTTAAGGATGGTTTCGTATCATCTGTAGCCAGCGAATGGAATGCAGGTATTCTTATTTTCCTTGTTGTGCTCGGTGTTATAGTTGTTCTTATGAACAGAGCGGGAGGTTCACAGGCATATGGTGCATGGGCAGCGAAGAAGATTAAGACAAGAAAGGGAGCAATCCTTGCAACTTCAGCACTTGGCGCACTTATTTTCGTAGATGATTATTTTAACTGTCTTACGGTAGGAAGCGTTATGCGTCCCGTTACTGATAAGAACAAGGTTTCAAGAGCAAAGTTGTCATATATTATCGATGCTACTGCAGCTCCGATATGTATGATTGCCCCGATTTCTTCATGGGCGGCTGCAATTACGAGCGTTATTGAAGATGAAGGTCTTGAGATGGGAATGTCAGGTTTTGAGATGTTCTTAAGAGCTATTCCTTATAACTTATATTCGTTGCTTACGATTGCAATGGTTATTGTTATTACTCTTGTTGGTCTTGATTTCGGTTCAATGAAGAAACATGAAGATAACGCAAAGAAAGGTGATTTGTATACAACACCGGATCGTCCTTATGCTAATGTTGAAGAGACTGTTACGAAGCCGAACAGCAAGATTATGGATTTGATTTTACCGATTATTGTTCTTATTGTGCTTTGTATTTTCGGTATGATTTGGACAGGCGGAATCTTTGAAGGCGCTAATATTATTAATGCATTTGCTGATTGTGATGCGGCACTCGGTTTATCATTAGGATCAATACTTGCGTTAGTGGTTATCGTTATTTTCTACCTTGTAAGAAAATCACTTACTTTTAAGGAGTGTATGGAGGCTATTCCCGAGGGCTTTAAGTCAATGGTTCCGGCTATTCTTATCCTTGTATTTGCATGGACACTCAGCTCAATGACAGGCTTACTCGGAGCGGATGTGTTTGTAAGTGAGTTGTTCAACGGAAAAGCAGCAGGCCTTAAGTGGGCACTTCCGGCAATCGTATTTGTTGTGGCATTATTCCTTGCTTTCTCAACAGGTACATCATGGGGAACATTTACTATTCTCCTTCCTATTGTTCTTAAGTTAGGCTTGGATACAGATTTCATGATGATTGCAACCTCTGCATGTCTTGCAGGTGCTGTTTGCGGTGACCACTGTTCACCTATTTCAGATACAACAATCATGGCGTCAACAGGCGGCCAGTGTAATCATATCAACCATGTGTCTACACAGCTACCTTACGCATTATCAGTTGCGGCTATTTCCTTTGTAGGTTACATAGTTGCAGGTCTTTGCAAGAATCTTGCACTTACATGGGCAGTTGTTGCGGTAGTATTTGCAGTATTTGTAGTTGTAATGAAGATTCGTACTAAAGGCGAAGCAGAAGAATAGAATGTATTAAGATTGTCCGGGTGGCGCAGGCTGCCCGGATTTTTTGTTGGGTTAATGAGGATTAATTTGAGTGTTGGTAATGACAAGGTGCTTAGTTATTGAAAAACTGCCTGAAAATTGTTAGAATGTAACTAAAGTATATTTTATAATAGGGGGAGAGGTCATGGCAATTTTTGACGGACAATTACAGGAACTTCACGAAAAGCTTTCTCAGAAGAAAAGTATAGAGGCGAAGCGTAAAGAATTAGAGACACAGAAAAAGGAGCTTGAGGCGAAGGTTTCTGAGTTAAGGACGATAATGCTTAATGAGCAAGATGATGTGGCCAAGCTTGAGGGCAGAAGCCTTACGGCATTTTTCTATTATGTTATCGGGAAAATGGATGAGAAGCTTACGAAAGAGCGTGAAGAAGCATATGCGGCCGCGATAAAGCATGATTCTGCAGTGAGCGAGCTTAATGCAGTAGAAACAGATATTAAGAAATTCGGAATTCAGTTGTATGAGCTTCGTAATTGTGAGTTCGAGTATAAGAGGCTTCTTGAGCAAAAACAAGAGGCGTTAAAACAGGCGGGAACATCAGAAGCGGCAGAGCTTCTTGCCATAGAGGAGAATATTGCAGGCTTGAACATCCAACAAAAAGAGATAAAAGAAGCAATCAGTGCAGGTATGCGTGCTCGTAGTATTATTGAGGGTATCGAAAAACATTTGAGTGATGCGGAAGGCTGGGGAACCTGGGATATGCTTGGTGGAGGTCTGCTTACGGATCTTGCTAAACACAGTCATCTTGATGAAGCACAGAAGAAGATAGAAGAACTACAGATTCAACTTAGACGTTTTAAGACGGAGCTTGCAGATGTTAAGATTAGTGCGGATGTACATATAAGTATTGACGGATTCCTGCGATTTGCCGATTACTTTTTTGATGGATTAATCGCCGACTGGACGGTTATGGATAAAATCAGCCAGGCGCAAAGCGAGGTAGAAAGCGTTAAGCGGAAGGTAGAGAATATGATTAGTCGTCTTGAAGGAATGAGAAGTACTGCGGAGAGAAAAGTCGAGAGCGAAAAAGCAAGGATTGATGCTATAGTACTTGGAGCAAAAATGTAAGTTGTTTGTTAGAAAAGGGATGCCCGTTTTGAAGGACATCCCTTGGTTTTTGTAAATTATTTTCTAAAGAAATCTTTCTCTGTCAATCGAGATAACCGAAACATTCTTAACCTTATAAGTTATCATTTTTTCAAAAGGAGTGTCATTAAGGTAGCACAACAGCGCCATAATTACTGCACTGTGTGTAACAACTATAACATCTTCAGAGCAGGTCATTGCAAGCTTTTGTAAAGCAGGAAGAACCCTTGAAAGCATTTCATCATAAGATTCACCGCCGGAAGCTTTGGTGTAGCGGCGGTTATTGCGGAATGCACCGTATCTTTCCGGAAAACGAAGCTTTACTTCATCCCAGCTTAAACCTTCCCAATCGCCGAGGTCCACTTCTTCAAGTCCCTCCAGGATATCGCAGGGAATTTCAAGAATATCACTAATTATATCAGCAGTCTGCTTTGCCCTTTTAAGAAAACTTGTGTAAATATGTGTAGCCTTAAAATCCTGCTCTTTTAACCTTTTACCAAGTTCCTCTGCCTGGGCAATGCCTGTTGAGTTAAGCGGAATATCGCTCTTTCCCTGTATGTGGTTTAAATCATTCCAGTCCGTACGTCCGTGTCTTATCAAGTGAATCTGCATAGTTGTCCTCCGCGTTACTATGGATTTATTATACTACATAATTTTGCAAAAATCATCTTTATTTATATACAAAACCGCAAATAAGCCGGAGCTTTGGGAGAGGCAGATATATAGCAGTTTAATACACGCTCTCGCTCCGATAACAACGTAACGGTACTAAGCTCGAGAATGAATTCTCTCGCTAAGTGCCGACGTTCTTATAGGGTATTAAACAGCTATATATCTGCCTCTCCCAAAGCTCCGGCTTATTTGCGGTTTTGTACATAATTATTGATTTCCCCAAATATTATGATAGTAAGAGATTACAGCAGGTGAACTATGCTTAATTATTTATGGGCGTTTATGATGCTAATCGGAATCGTGTACGGTGCGGTAACCGGAAATATAGAGGCAGTCTCGAACGGAATTCTTGACTCGGCGGTAGAGGCTGTTACACTGTGTATGAAGATGCTTGGAATTATTGCGATGTGGACGGGGATTATGCACATCGGAGAAAAATCCGGGCTTGTGGACGCGGCGGCAAAAAGGTTATCGCCGCTTATCAGGTTTCTTTTTCCGAATATTCCCGATAGGCATCCGGCAAAGGAGCATATTGCGACTAATATGATTGCCAATTTTCTGGGACTTGGTTGGGCAGCGACACCTGCCGGACTTAAGGCGATGGAGAGTCTTAAAGAACTTGATGAGGAAAGAAGCGGGGGCAAATTATCGGGTATTGCCAGTGATGAAATGTGCACCTTTCTTGTTATAAACATTTCATCGCTGCAGCTTATTCCGGTAAATATGATTGCCTATCGAAGCCAGTACGGTTCGGTAAATCCTGCGGCAATAGTTGTGCCTGCACTGATTGCGACGACAATAAGCACGGTGGCGGGGATTGTTTTTTGTAAGATTAAATGTAGGAAAAATTTCCACGAATAATTGATATAACCGACTGCATATGTTAAAGTAATTATGTTATAATGGTGACTAAACATATGCAGTTTCTTATATATATTTCTGCGTTTGTGATTCCGTTCGTGATTTTTTATATTGTGTTGCACGGACTTATGAATAAGGTCAATGTTTATGATGTGTTTATTGAGGGTGCAAAGGACGGTCTCAAAACGGTGGTCGGAATAATGCCGACGCTTATAGGGCTCATGGTAGGAGTCGGAGTACTTCGTGCGTCAGGGTTTCTTGGTTTCGTGTCGGAGTGGCTCGGAAAAGTGACCGGGCTGGTAGATCTTCCCGCACCGCTTGTTCCGGTAATTCTTGTGCGTATGTTCTCATCCTCTGCGGCGACGGGACTTGTGCTTGATATTTTCAAGACTTACGGGCCGGATTCTGTGGTCGGACGGATGACCTCGATAATGATGAGTTGCACGGAGACAATTTTTTATACAATGTCCGTGTATTATATGGCAGCGAAGGTCAAAAAGACGAGATGGACGCTCGCAGGTGCGCTTGTTGCGACCTTTGCGGGAGTTGTGGCGAGTATATTGCTTGTGTAAGGGAGATTCCTTTTCCAAAAGAGTTTTCGGTGAAATTCTCTTTTGAAAGAATGAAGTAAACAGAAGAAAGGCAGAATTATGCTTAGAGAAAATAATGATATAAATTTAATTCCGGTAAATGTAATATGTCCGCCTGCGGCGATAACAGAAGATACAGTTGCCGTTGTGTGGGATAAACCGGAATTGTGGAAAACTATCCGCGAATATGAGATTTATGTGGATAACGGTATTGTTGGCACAACAGAGAAGACAGGATATACGATTCGTGGTTTGGATAGTAATGTTTCGTACACAATTACTGTCAGGGCGATAACTATAGATAGAGAGCTTTCCGGTAAAAGCGAGCCGGTTTTTGTTACAACCAAGCCGAAGTCAGAACTTATTGACATTACGGATTTTGGTGCGGTCGGTGATGGTGTGACGCTTAATACTATGGCGATACAGCAAGCTATAGACGAGTGTCCCAAGGACGGTAAGGTCGTGGTTCCGAAGGGTATATTTTTAAGTGGTGCGATTTTCTTAAAGAGCAATATGACATTTTTCCTTGCGGAGGGTGCAGTACTTCTCGGAAGTCCCGATATCAAGGATTATCCTCTTATGGAATATCGTTTTGAGGGAAGAGAACAGCTTTGCTATGCAAGCCTTGTTAATACAAAGACACAGGCAGAGAGACATGAAAATATTACGATAGCAGGTCCGGGAATGATAAATGCCAACGGTGAGAAGCTTTTTAGGGCAGAGATGGACGAAAAGTCGGGTATCCGCGGAAGAGCAATTTGTATCCGCAATGTGGACAACCTTTATTTACAGGATGTTACGGTAAGACAGTCGCCTGCATGGTGTGTGCACCTCATATACTGTAATAATGTGAGCATCAATAATGTGCAGATTTATACGAAGTATGACGAGAACGGTGTGAGATACAAGGATATATTTAACGGCGACGGAATCGATCCGGATTCCTGCAGTAATGTGTATATTTTTAATTCATTGATTGCAAGTCAGGATGACTGTATCGCGATTAAGTCGGGAAGAGATGAAGAAGGACGTGCTGTAGGAATTCCCTGTGAAAATGTCAGAATTACCGACTGTATTTTTAACAGCGGTTTCGGCGTTGCAATCGGAAGTGAGATGTCGGGTGGTGTAAGGAACGTGCTTGTAAGGGATTGTGAGTTTAATGATACCTTTAGCATCGGAACTGTTAAGGCTCCGCGTGGCAGAGGTAACGTTATCGAAAACATTACCTACGAGAACGTTACTCACAAAAATTTCAGCACCGACCATAAGGATTGCCGTTGGTTCAGGGGCGCGATATACGTTGACCAGTTTTACAGTCACGAGACGTTTGATGTAGATGCGGCGGAGCCCGTGGACGAGGGAACGGCGATAATCCGTGACATAACTTTCAAGGATATCGAACTTGAGACGGTCGGAGGCAATGCGATTTATCTTGCCGGACTTCCCGAGAGTCCGCTTATTAACATTACGCTTGATAATGTTACCGCCAAGGGTAAACGTGGGATGAAGGCAATGAATATAGAAGGTCTTTGTATGAAAGGTGTTACGGTTGTTTCGTGCGAGGATGATGCATACTATTTTAAAAATGTAAAGGAAAGTAAAAGGTGATATTATGAGAATTTATAAATCAATTACAGAGTTAATCGGCAACACGCCGCTTCTGGAGCTTGCGGGACTCAAGGAGAAATACGGATTTAAGGCGAATGTATATGCAAAGCTTGAGTATCTCAATCCCGCGGGAAGCATAAAGGACAGAGTTGCATACACGATGATAGCAGATGCCGAGGAGAAGGGTCTTTTGAAAGAAGGCTCCGTAATAATTGAGCCGACAAGCGGTAATACGGGAATCGGTCTTGCGGCAGTCGGAAGCGCCAAGGGCTATCGCACAATAATCGTTATGCCCGACACGATGAGCGTGGAGCGTCGTAACCTTATTAAGGCATACGGCGCAGAGCTTGTGCTTACGGACGGCAAGCTTGGAATGAACGGTGCGATTGCAAAGGCAGAGGAGCTTGTAAAAGAAATTCCGGGTGGAATTATCGCCGGACAGTTTACGAATCCTGCAAACCCGAAGGCACATTATGATACAACAGGCCCCGAGATTTGGAAGGACACGGACGGCAAGGTAGATATGGTTATTGCCGGAGTCGGAACAGGCGGTACCATAACAGGTATCGGCAAATTCCTTAAGGAGCAGAATCCCGATGTTAAGATAATCGGTGTTGAGCCGGCTTCTTCCCCCGTTCTTACAAAAGGCGAGAGCGGTGCACATGCAATTCAGGGAATTGGTGCGGGCTTTGTTCCCGTAATTCTTGACAGAGACATTATGGACGAAGTAATTGCCGTAGAAAATGAAGATTCATTTGTGCTCGGAAGAGAAGTGGTAAGAACTGACGGAGTGTCTGTCGGAATCTCTGCCGGTGCGGCGCTTTGGGCAGCGGTTGAGGTTGCAAAGAGAGATGAGAACGAAGGTAAAAATATAGTTGTTATTTTGCCGGATACAGGTGCGAGGTATATGTCCACGGCACTTTTTGGAGAATAGGCAAAGCAAAAAATGCGTAGCTCTACAGGGTAAACCCGACAGAGTTACGCATTTTCTATTTTAGAACAATTCCTTGCAGTTATTAATCAGATAAACGCTCAATCATTTCCGAGGTAACCTTAAGAACATCCTCCTGTGCCAAATCCACAACCAGTGGACAAAGTTTTTCAAAAAGCGGCAAACAATCTTCCGGTAGTTTGCATTTTTCAAGCTCCTTCATGGCACTGTCTGTAGCATCAATGTCAAAATCTTCAATAGCAGATTGAATTCTCTTAAGAATATTGATTATCTCGTCGGCCGTTGCGCTATGCAAATCTGAAGGCGTGGTCGGAGCAAATTGCTTAAGGTAATCTTTATAGCATTGGTAATTCTCAAGAACCTTGGGTGTTTCAGCCTTGATAGCATCTACATTATTTGCATTACCAAGCTGCTCCAAGTGTAAAAATTGCTCGGACAGTTCAGTGGCACCTATCATTTTGGCAGCACTTTTTAAGGCGTGAACCTCAATGGTGTAAGCTCTGATTGCATTATCTGCTATATACTCATTGATTTTATCGGTTTTTGCATCTATGACCTTATAAAAGTCACTGAGGAGACTTATAAAAAGTTCTGTGCTGCCGGAATACCTGACACCTGCCGCAGAGTCAATGCCTTCTATTACGGGCAAATTGGCTATTTCGACATTATTGTCAGAAATATATTCGGTTTTTATAAGCAAGTGCTCGGGCAGGTATTTTTTGATGACCTTGCACATTTCCCTAATATCGATGGGTTTTGCAATAAAACCGTTCATTCCTGCCTGATAGAAAAGCTTTTCTGATTCCTTCATGGCATTGGCGGTAAGGGCAATGACGGGCACATTTTTATAATAGTTGCCATCCATTTTTCTTAAGGCTTCTGTTGCCTCTATACCGTCCATAATCGGCATCATGTGATCCATAAAAACAATATGGTATTCTTTCTGTTGTATCATTTCCAGTGCAGTTTTGCCGTTATCCGCGGTATCCATCTGCATCTGGAAGGGTGCAAGAAGGCCGAGAGCAACCTTACAGTTCATTTCGTTGTCGTCTACGATAAGAATTTTGGCTTCGGGAGCCATAAAATTCATGGAATCGTTTTCGGCATCTTCTTTGGCAAGTAAATCCTCGGAGACTATTTGTTGAGGAATAGTGAAGAAAAAGCGGCTTCCCACACCATATTCACTTTGAAACTCTAATTTTCCGTTCATCATTCCGATTAACTGATTGGAAATGGTGAGTCCGAGACCGGTTCCTACTTTTCCTCTGTTTTGCGAGGTATTAACCTGCTCAAATGCGGCAAATAATCTTTGGAAATCCTCTTCTTTTATGCCCTGGCCGGTATCTTCTACAGCGATATGTACGAGACAGGTCTCATTGGTTTGGGATTCGACTTTTACAATTAATTTAACATGGCCGGTATCCGTAAATTTAACTGCATTATTAAGCAGATTAATGATTATCTGTCTGAGACGCAAACCGTCACCGAAAAGAGCACGGGGAAGAGTTTCATCTATTTCGTATATAAGTTCTACCGGTTTTTCGCCGATACGATTCGATATAATCATGTGAATTTCATCAAGCAAAGAACGAATTTCGTATACTTCGTTTATAAGCTCCATTTTGCCTGCTTCTATTTTTGAAATATCGAGAATATCATTTATAATCGATACGAGGGCATTGCCGGAGCTCTTTATGTTTATGAGATAGTCGTGCTGTTCTTCCGTAAGAGGGGTCCTTAACAAAATCTCGGTCATTCCGACAACTGCATTCATCGGGGTTCTTATTTCGTGCGACATATGCGAGAGGAATAGAGATTTGGCGGCATTGGCCTCTTCCGCCTTCTGCTTTTCTTCCTGTACCTGTTTTACAAGCAAAATATCGGGATTTTCCATAGTGAGATAGAAGGACAGACTGATAAGCATGAGGCCCATACCGCTGATGAGCGCAGTGGGATAAATTGACTGATATATTAAAACAAACAGCTCTGAGGCCATTGCGATGCCGATAACTTTTTTCTTCTTGGCGTTAATCTGTTTCCAATATTTGCATAAAACAATAAATACCATTATGAGATATGTGGCAACACTGATGTAAAGCGTAAATACAGCGGGACCGTAGGAGTAGTTTCCCTGCGGGGTTTCAATATATATGAGAGGCAGAAAGAGGGTTCCTGCAAATGAAACTGTTAAAATAATCGTACTAGCGGTAAATGAGTGTGAGTCTTTACCGGTATCTTCTTCTATCAGAGTTGCGATGTATCGGTATCCTAAGTAAAAGATAACGACCATTGTGCTGATAAATATGCGATGACTTATATCATTAAACCATGAAGAAACAATGTCCATATGATTAACGGTATATATTGTAATTCCGTCAAATATAAGGTGAATCATCGATACAATCAAAAATATAGAAAACGTCTTATGAAGCTTGGTATTCTCTCTTTTTGACGAAAAATATATTGCTGACATAAATGCTATTACTATAAAACAAGCGATTTCCATTCTTACCATAGGCCAAAACCTCCTTATAGTAATATTATAGTGCGAAAAATGTTGAAAAACAAGGGATAGAAATACAGATAACAAAAAAGAAGATTAACAGCCGCATTGCATACTTTACAAAAATATGTTACACTGTCCTTAAGTTTTTTTGAGGTGGGAATTCTATGGAAGATATCAAGAGTGTAATCGCGAAAAATATATATACATTACGAACTGCCAATAAGATGACACAGCTTGAGATGGCGGAGAGACTTAACTATTCTGACAAGGCAGTGTCTAAGTGGGAGCGTGCCGAGGGTCTGCCGGATATTGTTGTGATTAAGCAGATTGCGGATATGTTCGGTGTGACGGTGGATTATCTTATGTCTACGGAGGAAGAGAGAGCGGCGAAGGGTTTTGTACAGGAGAAGCAGGTTGTGGAGCAGGGACCGAGAAAATATACACCCGCACACCGTCTGATAACCGTGATTTCGCTTATCGGAATTTGGACGATTAGCTTAGTGCTGTTTCTGATATTTTGGACTCAGGGCTTTAATGCATGGCAGGTATTTATCTATACACTCCCGGTGTTCTTTATAACCTGGCTTGTGTTTAACTCAACTTGGGGTAACCGAAGGAATAATTTATATATTGTGTCGGCACTCGTATGGAGCATTTTGCTTGTTTTGTATGTCGCACTTCTTAAGTATAATGTGTGGATGATATTCCTTTTAGGAATTCCGGCGCAGATAATTATATACTTAAGTTTTAGAATTAATAGAGTTCGCAAACGCGCATAAATACAGCATTTTTTAAGCCATTCTACCGAGAGTAGAGTGGCTTTTTTTGAACTCTACAGGCCTTAAATTTACGGTAGACGCCAAAAATGTAAGGGTAGATAGCAATTATTCTCCGATGCAGTTATATTAATTGTAACAGAGGCATGGAGGTGCCGGACGATATAGTGTGAAGGAGAGGTTTTTTATGGAAAAGTACATATTAAGTTGCAGTTCAATCGCGGATTTGACGGCAGAACAATACAAGGCGAGAAATATTAAACATATAGAGATAGCAAGTAATGTAAATGCAAAGGACATCGCAGAATATTTTACACCTTTTCTTGAAGACGGATATGATATTTTACATGTAGCAGCGTCAAGCGGACTTTCAAGCTTTTGTAATGCAGCTGACATAGCAAAAGAGGAGCTTAAGAAAAAGTATCCCAAGAGAAAAATCTATGTTATCGATTCACTCGGTGCGAGCGCAGGTTATGGTCTTATAATGGAGACACTTGCCGATAAGAGAGATGAAGGCGCAGGTTTCGAAGAACTTGCCGCATGGCTTAAGACCAACAAGCTTAAGGTTCAGCATTGGGGCTTTTTCACAGATGTGAAAACCTTCGTAAAGAAAGGCCGTATCTCAAAGCTTGCGGCACTTAAAGAAAAGTTTCTTAAGGTATGTCCCGTTGTTAACATGAACTATGCAGGTCAGATTATTCCCAGAATTAAAATAAAAGGCAAGAATAACGTTATCAAAGAAATTGTTAAGAAAATGGAGCTTCTTGCAGATAACGGACATGATTACTCGGGAAAATGTTATATTTCATATTCATCCTGTTATAAGGCAGCAAAAGCAGTTGCCGATGTAATTGAAAAAACCTTCCCCAAGTTAAACGGAAGAGTTGTCATTAACCGCATGGAAGCCGCAACGGCAGGTTATGCGGGTGCAGGCGCGGTAACATTATCTTTCTGGGGCAACGAACGTAAGGATTGATAATTA
Organism: Lachnospiraceae bacterium; assembly: GCA_015057505.1. Lineage (GTDB taxonomy): Bacteria > Bacillota > Clostridia > Lachnospirales > Lachnospiraceae > SIG300. The sequence continues at coordinate 84,014 of SVEG01000007.1, read as the reverse complement.
AAGGGGCTGTTGCATACTTGCGCGCCCCTGTTTTTATGTCCAGCCTCAGCTTATATTATATATTTAGTTTTCTTGCAACGTTTACGGTTTTAAGAAGAAGCTAATGCTTTTTGCTTTCCGCCCTATGATTTTGTGCCGCTTCACTTAAACTAAAGAATTGTCGAATTTCATATAACTTCAGGAAAACGCTCTTTAATATATAAAGTTTAAAGGCACTTAAAAAACCTCGCCACTTAGTGCGCAGAGTGAAATCTCTATGCCTAAAAATTATAAATATTTGGCGATTTCACTCTGCACACTTAGTAGCGTTAGGTTTTTTTCGTAGCGAAAGCGTGCCTTATAAACTTTATATATTAAAGAGCGTTTTCCTGAAGTTATTGAATTTCTGACAATTCTCTTCAAACAACGTTACGCGGCACAATAAGGCGGAAAGCTTAAAAAGCATAAGTTCTTCTAAAAAACCTATGTTGCCTGCGAAAACTAAATATATAATATGAGCTGTTTTATTGCATAAACTGAGGTCAGATACAAGAACAGGGGCGTGCAAGTATGCAACAACCCCTTTAATTATTTTTTGATTGTTATAATATAACTGCCCGTATTATCGGGAGAAATTACGGCGCTTGAATATTTGTTGGGCAATGTGAGAGAAGCATTATCCCCGGGAATTTGCCTTGATATTAAATAGCCGTCGATTTCATACCAGACATTGTCCTTTAAGGAAAGTATATACTCCTCAAGTGTCAGTTGATTGTTGTATATTATTTCGGCATGAGGGGCGCCGACATAGCGGATATGCCAAGGCTCGTATTTAATGCCTGTTTCATCCTGACCGTAGGAAGGATAACGGATAATGAATCCATATTCCCAACAATTTGAGTTAACAAAGCGGCCGGCTTCTGTCTTTAAAAAGTTAAAGCCTGCATTATATGCGACATAGACATCAAGTGCTAGCCCTGTTTGATGCTCGCTTGCACCTGCGACAGTTGCCGTTTCGGAATCTTTTTCGTACTGCTCAAGTTGTTCTTCATATGTCCGATAAGCACTGGATACATAAAGCTTGCTTCCGGTTTCGCTGTTTACTGCCAAGGATAATTCCTTATAGGCATCGTGTATGCAACAGTTCATCTGTAAATCAGTGTTATTGTAACAGGACAGGTCTGCCACATAATCGTCCTGCAACAGGTACTCGGTATTTATTAACATCATACTCTGGTTAAAAAGGACTTTTTCATCAGCTTTCAATTCTTCCAACGTAAACTGAGACAAATCGCCGGGTTTGACCTTGGTCATTTTAATTTCATCACAATTAATACCAAGCTTTTCTGCCAGAACATATCTGTACTGAGGACATAAAGTTAGAAAAAGCACTACTGCCAAAACAGGAACGAGAAGGCCAAAAAGCGTAATTCTTCTTTTTTTCTTTTTCTTCATATTCTGATCGCCCTCCTACAGATTCTCATTTTTGAGGGCATCTATCGGGTTATCTTTTTTAATTTTGCTCATAGAGTACATCATCGTCGCACCCACAACAATAAACACACTAAGCACCGCAATCCCTATCGCCGTCCACGGCAGATGGAAGCCCGTGGAGTAACCTTCAGAAACCGCAAGATATATGAGCCAGGTGATGAAGACGGACACGGGAAGTCCGTAAAGTAAGGCTCTTGAGCCGTATAAGAGACATTCAAAGTTCATCATTTTATTAAAACTTTTTGCACTCATGCCGACGGATTTTAGCATGGCAAATTCACGACGGCGCAGACCGATGTTCGTAGAAATTGTGTTAAATACATTGGCCGCGGCAATAAGTGAAATCAGTGCAATAAAACCGTACGAAAAAACCTTAATAATTGTTACAAGATTTCTTTCGTCTTCTACGGAAGCGGCATAGTCGCTAAGCGAGCCGGCCTCAAAGCCGTTCTCGGAAAGAGTCTGTTTTAGTGTGGTATAGCTTGCACTGTGGTTGTCTGAACAAAACATAAATTTGATTTCATATCTTGAAGAATCTACGGTCGGGAACATAATATCGCGCATGCTTTCAGGATAAATAAAGGTCAGACCATTACCCTGAGTTGCAAAAAACGGCCAGTCATATATGGTTTTACCTGACTTTAGCATAAAGGGCTCGTAGGCCTCTGCCTCAGGAATGCGAAGAATTTCTTCGGGGTTGTCAAGGCTTTCGTAAAGAATATATTCATTACCCTCGCTGTCAGTTTCCATACCGTGATGAGTATACCCGTCGTAATCCTTAAGAAGTGATAAATTGGCCTCGCTGTAGTCACTTCCAAGCATACTCAAATAAACGTATTTTCCCTTGTCGTAGTCAAAGTAACGGCTTCCGTCAATAGCAACTGCAAGCGGTTCCTCGGGATTCATAAAAACATTTTTGTCAAGACCGTTTTGTTCAAGGAGAGCTTCAAAAGTATCATCATTTACAAAGCGTAAGACAATGCTTACAGGTGCAAAAGAGTCGTCTTTCGTTTCAATGTGATTCAGAGAACCACTTCGTAAAACTGCTTCTTTTGACAAATATTCTTTGTTCATTTCGGCTGTCAGGTAGCGGGTATACGTATATGCGCTGTCCGTAAGATTCGCATCTTCCCTAAAAAGCTCAAGTAATTTTTTTGCCGAAATTACGGAATGAGCGTCTGCATGACTAAAATAGTAAAGATCGTAGCCATATGTCGCAAATCCGCCTGTTACCGATTCCATAAGATAGTCCGTAAAAGCAGAAGCCGACACAAACAGCACAATACTCATAAAAAGACTTACGATGGTTGCGCGATACTTTTTCTTACTGCGCTTGTAATGCTTGTTCGCAAGCACTCCGGGAAGACCGAACAGCTTGTACATAAGCTTTGAAGTCTTGACAGGCTTGCTTTGCGCATGAACATCAAGGTTCTGGCGGATTGCTTCCACTGCCGAAACATTGGTGGCCCTTTTTGACGGAATCCATGCCGAAATAAGCACAGTTATAAGCGCGACAACTGCAGCAATTATGATTGACGCTAAGGAAACACTTAACTCCATTTTAGCCGGAAATCCAAGTATCATGAATTTGTTGCCGACAAAATAAAGAGTTATGCCGATTCCGACAATTCCCGAAATAATACCGAGCGGAATGCCGATAACGCTTACCGCGAGTGCCTCAAATATTACAGAGCGTCTAAGCTGGCTCTTGGTTGCGCCTATGGAGGAGAGCAGACCGAATTGTTTGGTTCGCTCCGATACCGATATTGAAAATGCATTGTAGATTAACGATACCGAGCCGAACATGATAAGTCCGATTACAATTCCGGCAAGTCCGTAAAGCATCGTTGTAAAGTTATCATATTTTGATACTCCCGAGTAAAGCAGCAAATCTCTATTATCATTGCTGGACAGGTTACGTCCCTCCATAAACTTATAAATGTTATGGGGGTTTTTCATTTTATAGTAAATGTTGTAAAGACAGTCTTCTTTAGGCTTACTGTCAGCAACTGTGATTGCCGTGTAGCCGGGTGCGGTGCGGTTTTCAAAGGACGGACGTTCATAAAAGCCGACTACCGTGTAGGTTCGTGTTTCACGCACCTCTATTGTCTCATCAAGCAGAACAGCTTTGCTTCCCTCGTATATATAGCAGGGATTGTTCTGCGTCATGGGCCAGCCCTCAAACATACGATTGCCAAGCTCCAGGGTTAAAGTGTCGCCGAGCTTGTATATCACGCCACCGTTTTCGGACAAGTGGTTCGGCAAAAGGATTTCATTCTCTGAGGTCGGATAGTTGCCCTTCGTGATATGAATAGGCATTACATCTTCTGCTTTCTCAGAACCGCCCAGAACGAAAATATAGGGTTTGTATTCGTTGCGGCAGTTTTCGAGTTTGGCATATCCGAGCTGTTGCATATAAACGGCATGCTCTATCTCAACGGAGCCTGCAATATCCTCATAAAGCGAATAATAAGTATCAAGCTCGCTTCCGTGCCAGTCACCGGTGCTATAAATGGTACCCTGTTGCAAGTAGTTTATAAAACTGCTTGTAAAGCTTGTAACGGCACAAATCATGGCTGCCGAAAGTATAATTCCGATAATCGTTACGATTGTACGAGTTCTGTTTTTCTTAAGGGATTCAAAAGTTACTTTGTTAAAAATATTCATCGGCGAATCACCTCGTCGCGGGTGATTTTACCGTCCTCGATGGCAATAATACGGTCTGCCTGTAGAGCAATATTTTCATCATGTGTTATTACAATCAGAGTCTGGTCGTATTTTAAGTTGGACAGCTTAAGAAGGTCCACGATTTCATGACTGTTTTTGCTGTCAAGGTTACCTGTGGGCTCGTCGGCGAGTACAACCGCGGGAGCATTCATAAGAGCCCTTCCGATAGAAACTCTCTGCTGCTGACCGCCCGAGAGCTGGTTCGGCAGATGATTCTCTCTTCCTGTAAGCTTTAATGTTACAAGAAGCTCATTTAATCTTTCTTTGTTTACTTTTCTGCCGTCCATAAGCACGGGAAGAGTTATGTTTTCCGTAACGTTAAGTACCGGAATCAAATTATAAAACTGATAAATAAGTCCGACCTGACGGCGACGGAATATGGCAAGCTGCTCATCATCCTGCGCATAAACATCCTTGCCGTCCATGTATACCTTGCCGCTTGTAGGCTTGTCAACACCGCCGAGTATGTGTAAAAGCGTGGATTTGCCGGAGCCCGAAGGACCGATAATGGCTACAAATTCCCCTTTATTTACAGAGAAGGATACATTGTCTAATGCCTTTACCTTATTCTCATCCTTGCCGTAGGTTTTGCAAAGATTCTCAACTCTTAATATTTCCATAAATCCGAAATCTCCTTTTTTGTGTTTTACAGGCATACTATATCAGACGCAAGTGACAGGTGCGTGACTTTAAAATAACAAAAACGTCACTTTAGCTTTAAAACCAAAACCGACCAACTCCTTCGGTTGATCGGCTTTGAATTTTAGATATCTGTTACAGCCTTAAGCTGATCTATCGCAAAAAGGGGCAGATTAACAAGCCATTCTTCTTTTTTATAATCTGCCATTGAAGTGCGGACAGAAACTGCAGGAGAGAATTTTTCCTGATAGGTTTTTAGGCTTTTGGCTTTAAGATTTACCTCTGCCTTTACTTCAACAGGAATGATTTGTTCGCCTGTATCAACAACAAAATCAACTTCACAAGAACCTCTGTCATTGGTGTAATAATAAACACCTAAATCTTCAATGGTTTTTAGTTGCTGACAGACGTACTGTTCTGTAAGAGCCCCTTTGAACTCAACAAAAAGGTCGTTTCTGTCAAGCAAAGTTCGCTGGCGGAGTCCTGTCATACAGCCAAGTAATCCAACATCCACTAAAAACAATTTAAATGCTTTTAAGTCTTCATAAGCCTTTAAGGGGATATCCGGTGAATTCACGCGACTAACCTTATGAACGAGACCACAATCGGCAAGCCACATAATAGCGGTTTCATATTCTTTTGCACGGGCACCTTCACGAATAAGACCGTAGATAAACTTTTTGTTTTCTTTAGCCAGCTGAGAAGGAATGCTGTTCCATAACATACGAAGTCTCGGAACAATCTCATTTGGAGCATGCTTAGAGAAATCTTGCTCGTAAGCGGCAAGGATTCTCTTTTGAATTTCACGGACTTCATTAAAATCTTTATTTTCTGCAAAGCTTTGCACTGCCTCAGGCATACCGCCTACAAAGTAGTAGTGTTTCAATGCATCAATGTATGTCTGCTTAAAACTTGTAATCATTTGGAAGTCTTGCTTATCAAGAAGTTCTGCAAAACGAGTCTTGTCTGTTGCTATCAAAAACTCCCGAAATGAAAGAGGATAAAGCTTTAAGAAATCTACCTTACCTACCGGAAAGGATGTACCTTGGTGTAAAGCAATACCAAGCAAAGAGCCTGCACATACAATATGATACTCCGGTGCATTTTCATAGAAGTATTTTAGAGAAGCCAAGGCTCTTGGAACTTCCTGTACTTCGTCAAAAATCAGCAGAGTGTTGTTCGGAGTGATTTTATGGCCTACATACAGTTCTAATCCCATAATTAAGCGCTCTGTATCCAAATCAGAAGCAAACAATGCGGCCATTCTGGAATTAGAATCAAAATTAATATATATGGTGTCGGAATACGCTTGTTTACCGAACTCTTTCATAAGCCAAGTCTTGCCGACCTGTCGTGCACCTTCGATAATTAAAGGCTTACGGTGTTTGCTGTCTTTCCATTTTAATAATTTTTCAATAGCAATTCGGTACATATAGGCACCTCCGTTATTATAATGCAAGTACAGTATAATACACGATAACAAAAATTGCAATGAATTTTTGTGATAGCGCTACATTTTTTGCGACGAATATATGCATGTTTTGCACTTTTAGTATACACTTATATTCGTTTGGCCATTAATTGAGGCTAAAAGACAAGTAGTTTAATCAGACGGTTCCCTTATAAAAGCGGATGGTGAAGCGGGCACCTGTGGGAGAGACGTTCTCTGCTTTGACGGTGCCGTTTTGAGAGGTAATTATCATTCGGGCAAGAGCAAGTCCTATACCGAAGCTCTTATCGCCGGAGTCTTTGCCTTTATAAAAACGCTCAAAAACATGTGGCAAATCTTCTTTGGAGATGCCGCAGCCGTTGTCAGAAATCGTAATTTCTGAGTAAAGAGCATTTTCAGATGCGTTGACTGTAATTCTGCCGCCTGTGGGCGTGTGCTCCATGCAGTTCTTGATTATGTTGGTAAGTGCCTCGCAGGTCCAAGAAATATCCCCGTTAAAATTGCCCTCTGTCGTGACAAGAAGCTCCTGCTCGCGAAGCTCCATCGGAACGAGAAGCGGAGAAGTTGCTTTTTTGATAAGCTCGTCCATGGACAGAGTCTCTGTACTGAATTGTACTGTTCCCGCGTCAAGCTTTGATATTTTAAGAAGGGCGGTAATCAGCCATTCAATCCGCGAAAGAAGCTCATACAGCTCGCGGATAAGCTTGTGCCTGCGCTCGTCAGATATATCCGGCTCCGACAGAAACGATACAAGCAGATTGATGGATGTAAGCGGCGTCTTTATCTGATGCGAAATATCCGCGATGGAGTCGGCAAGATATATTTTATCGTTCTGTAAGCGTTGTTGTTGTTCGCGTAACCGTACAGTCATTTTGTAAATCTCACTTTGTAAAATGGCAAGCTCGCCCTCTGAATATTTATCAAGAGAAATGTGGCTGTCACCGTGTAAAATCCTGTTAACGTCGGAGGAGAGCTCCGCAATACGTCTGTATCTTGCGTAGGTAAAGATAAAATGTACCAACGTAGCAAGCACGCACAGGATAAAAGTGAACAGCACAAATCGGGCATCATGCATAAAAAGTGCCGAGGCGCCTGTTGCAACTATTGTAAGTAAACCGTATGTTAAGAGGCTCTTTGCGACCTCCGGATTTCTAAATAATTTCATCATGCATCTACCTTATACCCGAGTCCGCGAACTGTTTTAATAATGGTCGGATTCTGCGGGTCATCTTCAATTTTTTCACGTAATCGCTTAATGTATACAGTTAAAGTGTTGTCGTTTACAAATTCTCCCGCGATATCCCAGATGGATTCAAGAAGCTTGGTTCTTGAAAGAATTGCGCCACGGTTGTTTATGAAAACAAGGAGCAGGCGATATTCGAGAGCCGACAGATACAGATCCCTGCCATTCTTGCTTGCAGTACCTTTTACGGTATCCACAAGCACGTCTCCGAGACGTATCACTGAGCCCGTGCTTCCCGTAAGACGCAGTATATTCTTGATTCTTGTTACAAGCTCTCTTGGTCTGAAGGGCTTGGCGATATAGTCGTCCGCACCAAGCTCGAAGCCTGTGACGGTGCTGTATTCGTCTCCCGATGCCGTAAGGAAAATAACGGGGATGCCGTATTCTTTTTTGATTGCGGAGCAGACGGTAAAGCCGTTGCCGTCGGATAGGGATATATCAAGCAGAACAAGGTCAAATTGGTTGTCTGCAAGTAGTGAGAGCGCACCTGATTGTCCGGGCGCACTTTTGACCTCGTAGCCTTCTCCGGTAAGAAATTCGGTTAAATTGGTGACGATGCTTTTGTCGTCTTCAACAAGTAGAATTTTTGCCATGTTATTACCTCGAAACAGGCGGATTCCGCCATGGAAATTAATGTTTTTTTTATTGTAGCATAAAATTATATCCGATACAATGCGCGAGGACAGCAAAACATTTATAATATATTGACATTTTGGGACAATAAGCGAAGAGATTAATTAAGTCAAATTATAAAAAAAGAGTTGATATACATGCTTTTAAAACGAGAAAACATGTAAATCAACGCTTTTATTTTAGCTTGTATTTAACTAAAAAAATGGAACCGAATTGTAACGGCAAATCGTTAAAATAATGACATATTTTACTTGTTATATTGACGGGATTATTGTAAAATAAGTATTAGCAATAATAGATTTTTTTGTCTAGGAGGAGAAAACATGTTAGAGAACAAGAAGTACAAATTTTGGTTTGCTACAGGTTCACAGGATCTGTATGGCGATGAGTGTCTTCGCAAGGTAGCAGAGCACTCACAGATTATTGTTGATGCCCTTAACAAGTCAGGCAAGCTTCCATTTGAGGTAGTTTGGAAGCCCACACTAATTGATCAGGCGTCTATTCGTAAGACTTTTAATGATGCGAATAACGATCCCGAGTGTGCAGGTGTTATCACATGGATGCATACTTTTTCACCCGCTAAGATGTGGATTATCGGATTACAGGAGTTTAAGAAATCCCTTTGCCACTTACATACACAGTTTAACGAAGAGATTCCTTACGATACAATCGACATGGATTTCATGAACGAGAACCAGTCAGCACACGGCGACAGAGAGTACGCTCACGTTGTAAGCCGCATGGGTATTGAGAGAAAGATTATTGTTGGTCACTGGGCTAACCCTGATGTACAGGAGAAGCTCGGAAGCTGGATGAGAACAGCTATCGGTGTTATGGAGTCAAGCCATATCCGTGTTTGCCGTGTTGGTGACAACATGAATAACGTTGCAGTAACAGAAGGCGACAAGGTTGAAGCTCAGATTAAATTCGGTTGGGAAATCGACCACTACAATGTTAACGACGTAGTAGAATACGTAGATGCCGTAAGTGCAGCAGACGTTAATGCACTTGTTGAAGAGTACTACAGCAAATATCAGATTCTTCTTGAGGGAAGAGATGAGCAGGAATTCCGCAAGCATGTTGCTGTTCAGGCACAGATTGAGATCGGTTTTGAGAAATTCCTTGTTGAGCGTGATTATCATGCAATCGTTACACACTTTGGAATGCTTGGCGGACTCAAGCAGCTTCCGGGACTTGCTATGCAGCGCCTTATGGAAAAGGGCTACGGCTTTGGTGCAGAAGGTGACTGGAAGACAGCTGCAATGGTACGTCTTATGAAGATTATGGCAGCTAATACCAAGGATGCTAAGGGTACATCTTTCCTTGAGGACTATACATATAATCTTGTTCCGGGTAAGGAAGGAATCCTTCAGGCTCACATGCTTGAGGTTTGCCCCACAATCGCAGACGGCCCGATTTCAATTAAGGTTAATCCTCTTTCAATGGGTAACCGTGAAGATCCGGCAAGACTTGTATTTACATCAAAGGTTGGTCAGGGTACAGCTACATCACTTGTTGATCTTGGTAACCGTTTCAGACTTATCGTTAATGCAGTTGATTGTAAGCCGGTTGAGAAGCCGATGCCTAAGCTTCCTGTTGCTACAGCATTCTGGACACCTCAGCCTAACCTTGAGGTTGGTGCTACAGCTTGGTTCCTTGCAGGCGGTGCACATCATACAGCATTCTCATACGATTTGTCAGTTGAGCAGATGGTTGACTGGGCAGATGCTATGGGTATCGAGAGTGTAGTTATCGATAAAGACACAACAGTTCGCGGTTTCAAGAACGAGCTTAAGTGGAACAGCGTATTTTACAGATAGGAGGCAGTGTAATGGGGTTTGATGCAGCTAAATCAATTCTTGGTATTGAATTCGGTTCAACAAGAATTAAGGCAGTACTTATTGATGAGACTAATGCACCTATCGCAAGCGGAAGTCATGACTGGGAGAACAGATATGAAAATGGTATCTGGACATATTCATTAGAGGATATCTGGACAGGTCTTCAGGATGCATACAAGAAGCTTGCAGAGGATGTTAAAGCAAAATACGGTGCAGAGCTTACAACACTTAAGGCAATCGGTTTTTCAGCAATGATGCACGGTTATATGCCTTTTAATAAGGCAGGCGAGCTTATGGTTCCTTTCCGTACATGGCGTAACACCATTACGGAGCAGGCATCAACAGAGCTTAGTAAGCTTTTTAACTATAACATTCCTCAGAGATGGAGTATCGCACATCTTTATCAGGCGATACTTAACAATGAGTCACATATCGCAGATATTGATTTTATCACAACACTTGAAGGCTACATTCACTGGAAGCTGACAGGTGAGAAAGTTATCGGTATCGGAGAGGCATCAGGTATGTTCCCGATTGATATCGAGGCTAAGAATTATAACGAGAAAATGATTGCACAGTTTAACGAGCTTATCGCTCCGAAGAACCTTCCCTGGAAGCTTCAGGATATTCTTCCGAAGTCACTCCTTGCAGGCGAGAGCGCAGGCGTTCTTACGGCAGAGGGTGCAAAGCTTCTTGATCCGAGCGGCAAACTTGCTGCAGGTATTCCGCTTTGTCCTCCCGAGGGTGATGCGGGCACAGGTATGGTTTGTACCAACAGTGTTGCGGTACGTACAGGTAACGTATCTGCAGGTACAAGCGTATTTGCACAGATTGTTCTTGAGGAAGACCTTAAGAAACCGTACGATGCAATCGATATGGTAACAACACCTACAGGTAATCTTGTAGCGATGGTACATTGTAACAACTGTACTTCAGACCTTAATGCATGGGTTAATATTTTCAAGGAATTCCAGGAAGCATTCGGTATGGAAGTAGACATGAATAAATTATTCGGAACCTTGTACAATAAGGCTTTAGAGGGAGATGCAGATTGTGGCGGACTTCTCGCATACAACTATTTCTCAGGCGAGCATATTACAGGTTTCGAAGAAGGACGTCCGTTATTCGTACGTACACCTGAGAGCAAATTCAACCTTGCGAACTTCATGAGAGTACACCTTTTCACATCACTTGGTGCGCTTAAGGTTGGTCTTGATATTCTTCTTAAGGAAGAGGGCGTAAAGGTAGATTCCATCATGGGTCACGGCGGACTCTTTAAGACCAAGGGCGTTGGTCAGAAGGTTATGGCGGCTGCCATGAACACACCCGTTACCGTAATGGAGACAGCAGGCGAAGGCGGCGCATGGGGTATTGCACTTCTTGCTTCTTACATGGTTAATAAGGCTGCAGGCGAGAGCCTTGAGGACTTCTTAACCGATAAGATTTTCGCAGGACAGAGCGGCGAGACAATCGCACCCGACGCTAAGGACGTAGCAGGCTTCGATACATTTATCGAGCGTTACCGCGCAGGTCTCGGTATTGAGAGAGCTGCCGTAGAGAGCTTACAGTAACATTAAATTTACAATAATTTGGCTGTTGCAGAAATAATAACATTTCGGGTTGTCCGTAGATTTATTTTGAAAAACCTTTATATGCCATGGAAACGAGACTTCAAAAATGTTGAAGGCTCTCCTGAAACATTTTTGCTTTTAGAAGGCTCGTTGGAATGTTTGGCATATCCGGTTTTGCAAAAAAATCTACGGACACCTCGAAAGTTATTATTTCTGCAATCCACAAAATTAGATTGGAGACAATATGTTAGAAGAACTTAAAAAAGCAGTCTATGAAGCTAACATGGATTTGCCAAAGTATGGTCTTGTTACCTTTACATGGGGCAATGTTAGTGGAATCGACAGAGAAAAGGGATTATTCGTAATTAAGCCGAGCGGCGTTGAATACGATAAGCTTACTCCCGAGGATATGGTTGTTATGGACCTTGAGGGTAATAAGGTAGAAGGCAAGTATAAGCCTTCATCAGATACGGCTACTCATCTTGAGCTTTACAAGGCTTTTCCGGAGATTGGCGGTATCGTACATACACATTCTTCATATGCGACAAGCTGGGCGCAGGCAGGAAGAAGCATTCCGTGCTACGGAACAACACATGCCGATTATATTTACGGCGAGGTTCCCTGTGTACGTTGCCTTACCAAAGAAGAGATTGACGAGGCTTACGAGGAGAACACAGGACACCTTATTGTTAATGAGTTTAAGCGTATGGGCAAGGACCCGAAGGCGGTTCCCGCAGTTCTTTGTAAGAATCACGGACCTTTTGCATGGGGTAAGAATGCTCACGAGGCAGTACATAATGCAGTAGTTCTTGAAGAGGTTGCTAAGATGGCTTACAGAGCAGAGACAATCGAAGCAAGAATCCAGCCGGCTCCGCAGGAGTTACAGGACAAGCATTATTTTAGAAAGCACGGCGCAAATGCGTACTACGGACAATAGAAAGGAATTTTTATCATGAGCAATATCGATACAATGTCAGTTAATGCCATTCGTATTTTGGCAGCAGACGGAATTCAGAAAGCAAAATCAGGACATCCGGGTCTTCCGCTTGGTTCAGCAGCTATGGCTTACGAGTTATGGGCAAATCACATGAACCACAACCCGTTGAATCCTAAGTGGGAGAACAGAGACCGTTTCATTCTTTCAGGCGGACACGGCTCAATGCTCTTATACTCACTTCTTCACCTTTTCGGATACGGTGATTTGAAGGTTGACGATTTGAAGCAGTTCAGACAGCTTGACTCACTTACACCCGGTCATCCCGAGTACGGTCATACAGTTGGTGTTGAGGCAACAACAGGACCTCTCGGTGCAGGTATGGGTATGGCAGTAGGTATGGCTATGGCAGAGGCTCATCTTGCTTCAGTTTTCAACAAAGATAACTACCCGGTAGTTGACCACTATACATTTGTACTCGGCGGAGACGGATGTATGATGGAAGGTATTTCTTCAGAGGCATTTTCACTTGCAGGAACACTCGGACTTGACAAGTTGATCGTTTTATATGACTCTAACAGCATTTCTATTGAGGGAAGCACAGACATCGCTTTCACAGAGAATGTTCAGAAGAGAATGGAAGCTTTCGGTTTCCAGACACTTACTGTTGAAGACGGTAACAATCTTGAAGAGATTGCTAAGGCAATCGAGGCTGCAAAGGCAGATAAGACAAGACCTTCATTTATCACAGTTAAGACTTTAATCGGTTACGGCTGTCCTGCAAAGCAGGGTAAGGCAAGCGCACACGGCGAGCCTCTCGGAGATGATAACGTACTTGCACTTAAGGAGAACCTTGGCTGGCCTTCCATGGAGCCTTTCTTTGTTCCGGATGAAGTTTACGCTAACTACAAGGAGCTTGCTAAGAAGGGCGCTGCAGCAGAAGAGAAATGGAATGCTCTTTTTGCAGACTACTGTGCAAAATATCCTGAGATGAAGGAACTTTGGGACAAATATTACGGCGAGGCAGACCTTGAGACAATCCTTGATACAGAGGATTTCTGGGCATACGAAGACAAGCCCGAGGCTACACGTAAGCTTTCAGGTATCATGATTAACCGTATTAAGGATATGATTCCTAACTTAATCGGTGGTTCAGCAGACCTTGCTCCGTCCAACATCACTAACATGAAGGATATGGGAGATTACTCCAAGGACAACTACGCAGGCAAGAACCTTCACTTCGGTGTTAGAGAGTTTGCCATGACTGCAATCGGTAACGGTATGATGTTACACGGCGGTCTTAAGACATATATTGCAACATTCTTCGTATTCAGTGATTATACCAAGCCGATGGCAAGACTTTCATCACTTATGGGCTTGCCGCTTACATTCGTATTTACACACGACAGTATCGGTGTTGGCGAAGACGGACCTACACATGAGCCGATTGAGCAGCTTGCAATGCTCCGTGCATTACCTAACTTCCATGTATTCCGTCCGGCAGATGCTAAGGAAACAGCTGCTGCTTGGTACAGCGCAATGACTTCTAAGAAGACTCCGACAGCACTTGTACTTACAAGACAGACACTTCCTCAGCAGAAGCAGAACACAGGCAAGGATGCACTTAAGGGTGCTTACGTGCTTGCAGATTCCACAAAGGCTACACCTGATGCAATCCTTATGGCAAGCGGTTCAGAGGTTGCACTTGCTATGGATGCCAAGGAAGCACTTATGGCAGAAGGCATCGATGTAAGAGTTGTCAGCGTTCCTTGTATGGATTTGTTCGAGGAGCAGTCTGCAGAATACAAAGAGTCAGTACTTCCGAAGTCAGTTCGCAAGAGAGTTGCAATCGAAGCACTCAGCGATTTCGGTTGGGGCAAGTACGTTGGTCTCGACGGCGCATACGTTACAATGAAGGGCTTCGGCGCTAGTGGTCCTCAGGATCAGTTGTTTAAGAAGTTCGGCTTTACGGTTGAGAACGTAGTTAATACAGTTAAGAGTTTATAATATTAACCTTACAGGGGCTGCAAAAGCAGCCCCTTATTTAACTTCTTTTTTGATTTAATGTTTATAATTATTGACAAAAATGCTTTTTAGTTTATAATTATTGACATTAGGAGAGGTGATTGATATGAAAAAAGCATCATATAATATATTACCGGCAACAGAGGAAATACTAAAAACTATGGGTGAACAGATTAAATTGGCAAGATTGCGTCGAAATTTACCTGTAGAACTTGTGGCTGAACGTGCCGGAATTAGTCGCGCTTCACTTTGGAATGTGGAGAAAGGCAGTCCGTCAGTTGCGATTGGAATATATGCTGCAGTTTTGCATGCTCTTAACAATATGGATAAAGATCTTTTGCTTGTGGCTAAAGATGACGTCATGGGTAGAAAAATGCAAGATTTGAATTTGCCTATAAGAAAAAGAGCGCCAAGGAAAGAGGGATAAATAATGCCGAAGAATGAAAAAATTATATATGTTTATGATAGTTTTACTTTTGATGAGCCCATACTGCTTGGCAAACTTTATGTAGACATCATAAAAGGCGGAGAAACATATTCTTTTGAATATGACAAAAATTGGCTTAAATCAACGAACTATCCGGTTTCTATTGACCCTGATTTTATGGGATATGGTGGTAGAGAATATCCAAGCGGTGAGTCTATTTTTGGTGTGTTTGCAGATGCTTCGCCTGACCGTTGGGGACAAATTTTATTAAACAAAAGAGAGCGTAAAATTGCAGATAGAGAGGCGCGAAAGCCCAGAAGATTAAATCAAAGCGATTTCTTAATGGGTGTTTATGATGAATGTCGAATGGGAGGCATCCGTTTCAAATCAGAAGAAGATGGCGAGTTTTTATCAAATGATAACGAAACTGCTGTTCCGCCGTGGGCAACACTCAGAACATTAGAAGAAGCGTCCAGACAATTTGAAAACGATGACACAGTACTTGATGAAAAGTGGCTTAATCAATTACTGAGACCCGGTTCTTCTCTTGGTGGAGCAAGGCCGAAAGCAACGGTTGTTGATACCGAAGGGCAATTGTGGATTGCGAAATTTCCTTCTAAAAATGACACCAACAATATCGGTGCTTGGGAAAAGATTGTTCATGATCTCGCGCGTATGTGCGGTTTGAATGTTCCTGATTCCAAACTTGAAACATTCTCTAAACTTGGAAGTACATTCCTTGTGAAGCGGTTTGATCGCAATGGAGACAAACGTATTCATTTTGCTTCTGCGATGACTCTGCTCGGAAAGACGGATGGAGCTTCCGCTGCAGATGGATCGAGTTATTTAGATATTGTTTCCATTATTAAATCCAATGGTGCAAACCCAAGTGCAGATTTAATTGAATTATGGAAACGAATTGTATTTAATATGGCGGTTTCAAGCACTGATGACCACTTGAGAAATCATGCGTTCATTTTAAAGAAGAATGGATGGGTTCTGTCTCCGCTTTATGACGTGAACCCTGTGCCTTATGGTGACGAGTTATCGCTGAATGTAAACGAAAATGATAATCGCATCTCTATTCCTCTCGCCATTGAAACGGCTCATCGTTTTGGAATTAAAGAGGAGGATGCCATCAGGATGGCTAAGGAAATCACGGAAACAGTTCGAAACAATTGGGAAAAGCTCGCCGTAAAATATGGAGTATCACGTGGTAAAATTGAGGATATGAGACCGGCGTTTAGCGCATGTTATGAATAGTTTTTAAACATTTTTGTCACAAAACGGAAAAATATTTCGTTATAATATATGAGTGGGAGCAAATACTAATGATTTATTTGACGCTAATTGATTCACCCGAGGATAAAGTCAAATTCCTTAATCTTTATGAACAGTACAAACATTTTATATGGTCAAAATGTTTCGAGGTACTGCAGGATGAACACCTGGCAGAGGATGCTACACAT
The DNA here is from genome assembly GCA_015057505.1 of Lachnospiraceae bacterium. Classification (GTDB taxonomy): domain Bacteria; phylum Bacillota; class Clostridia; order Lachnospirales; family Lachnospiraceae; genus SIG300. The sequence continues at coordinate 67,582 of SVEG01000007.1, read as the reverse complement.
GAGGCATTCATCAAGATAGCTAAGAATATGAGCAAGATTAAAGATGTGGAGTCGAATGCAACAAAGCGATATTTGATTATTATTGCGGAAAATTCTGCAATTGACATATACCGTAAGCGGAGCAAACAGATGCAACATGAGACAGGCTTAGATGAAGCGGATTTGTTAGAGGATTTGCAGGTTGAACCGGAAGGCGGATTCGACCATGATATGACAAGAATTCTTGCTGATATGGCGGCTATATACAGGGATGTATTGATACTCAAATATTCCAACGAATTCACCAATAAAGAGATAGCAAAGACTATGGGTATATCTGAGGCAGTTGTCAGACAGCGACTTAAAAGAGGCAAAGAGATTATCAGAAAGGAGCTTGACAATGTTAAATATAATGCCTAAAAAACAAGATGATTTAGACAGAATATTGTATGAGCAGATTCCTATAGCTGAAGAAGCCTTCATAAAAGCATTTGAAAAACGGGTGGATTATAATCATACATTTTCAGATGAGTTTGAGAGAAAGATGGATAAGATAGTACGTAAGGAAAAACGCCTGCGCTTCGCGGAAAAGACAGGTAAAGTCCTCAAATACGCCGCCATTATAGCGCTTATACTGATAGGAGTCAGCTTGCCGTTTGGCGGAATGGCAAAAGCCGCGGCGCTTATTGAGAGGATTAAGACTGTGATTGGGGATATGTTTTTCTATGAATATAAAACAGAGGTAGATGTGGAGGATGTTGGGACACTTGAGCTTAGACTGCCGACATATGTGCCGGAAGGATATGAGTGTGTGGACTCGAACATAGATGCGATTTCGTGTTACGCAGTATATGTAAACGATATGGGACAGTTGCTATCATACGACCAATATATTATTCAAGATGGACAGCAAATGTATTATGATTCGGAATATGATTATGAAGAAAAAATGGAGTTTATGGGTAATGAATTAGTGCTTTTATGTTATGACGAAGGCTTTATGGGAGCGATTTATACTTGTGAAATGTACGGGTATGATATTACTATCGAGAGCTTAGATAAAAATGAAGTATTAAAAATATTGGAAAGTGTACTAATAGAATAAGAATAGTTTTTAAAGTCAGTTATCGACTTATTGTGAGTCGGTAACTGACTTTTTTATTTTTTCTCAAAAAATTTTAAATCTTGTCACAAAATAAAAAAATATTTCGTTATAAATTATAGAGGAGGTGAGAAGCGTATGAAAGCAGTAAGAAAGTTAGGCGTACTGTTGATATTAACATGCATATTGATAGTGTCAACAGGTATGACAGTTGTGCATGCAAATGAAATGCGTTCTGTAAGCATATATTCAAAAAGTGCTACGCTGACAATTGCAAGTGACGGAACAGCAACTGTAAAAGCGAGTGTTATGGGAAAAGTCGGTGTAACAAGCACATCTGTTGTGGCAACCTTGCAGAGAGAAACTTCATCAGGTTGGGATGATGTTGTAACTTGGGAGGCTAGCAATGCAAGCAGACGCACTACGATATCCGAAACATATCAGGTTTCCAGAGGTACATATCGTGTAGTTGCTACTGTTACGGCAGACAGCGAGAGCATGACAGTAACAAGTACAACTGAGACGTACTAAATTTGTTTTGGTTACAGTATGAATGAATTGTTTTGCGCTATAAAAGTGCAAGACATTCAGGGGTATATTTTCTGCCCGGTGTATATACTCAAAAAATTTAAGATAGGAGAAGAAAACATATGAAAAAAGTGAAGAAATATGTAATAATGTTATTAACAGTAGCAATGATAATCGGAAGTTTTAATGTTGTTTTGGCATGGTATGATGAAGCAGACCTTCCTGTTACACCTTCGTGTACAGCGTATTGTGATGTATGGTGTAATAGATACAGTAGCACAGCATCTACGCACTTATATATTGACAAAAGTTATGATTATGTGAATGCATATGTAAGCCTTACGGTAACCGGAGGTAGAGAACTTGGATATGAAGTGTTGGGAACAGATAGTCATTCGGAAAGTTCTGTTTATGATTCAAGAGCGTTAGCCGACGCTGAAGTTAATCATGCTGACGTGCCTTATAAAGCAGAGTCATATCATGAAGCAAGTGTGAATATTTCATCAAATGATACAGAACTTACAGCAATGTTTGATTGATATTACACTCATATAAGCATTACCGGGCAGAGTATATATCCGTGTTAAACGAAAGAGAGAAGGAGGTTGCAAAGTGAAAAAAATTTTTAAACTAATAATTATGGGTATAATGTTAAGTGTGATTGTAGCATGTGGAAAGGCAGAAGATAATGATTCGACGACAACCTCCACAGCTCCCTCTATAACGCCTTCAATTGAAGAGACTACAATGATTGAGGAAGATACAACCCCTCAAAGGGGAATTATACCTAACACGGCAGGTATAGTAGTAATAAAAGAAGAAAAACAAACAGAAGATTTAACAACAGAAGCTGTTAATAAGATAGAACATTTCTATTCGGCAGAAGAGGATGCAAAGAGACTAGGAGTATCTAAGATAGTGGTTTGCCAGGCAGATATTACAATGGTATATAACGTCGGGACAGATATTCTGAGCCAATTTAATACGCTTCTTGTAGAAAAGTATAATTGTGATTTTGTGGTAAGCTTTGTGGGCATCGATATGTTTAAAAACTATTATAATACACTTGCAGACTTAAAAAACAGAGAACAGCAAGTGGATATAACCATGGCTGCGATGGATGCCAATTACGATAGGCTTATCAGGGAAGATTTCTTGTTGGATATAACGGAATATTTGACAACAACTGATGAGGGGATAAAGCTTTATAATGAGTACCCCAAAGAGATGTGGGAATCGGTTAGCAGAGAAGGAAAGATATACGGTTATGACAATGACATTATAACGACAAGCACGAATGTATTAAGCTGTAATAAAGACGTAGCAACAAGCCTGGGGCTTGATGTTAAAGAGGGTTTCTCTTTTTATGATATAGGAGAGATACTTGCAAATGCAGATATTTCTAGATTGAGTAAAGAGGATGTTATACCGTTATATACAGATGAAGAATATCTGTACAGAATGTTGGGATATTACGATATCGGTTGCGGAATCTTTGCGAGGAAAGATGATTCAGGAAAATGGATAGCATTTAACGGTGTTGAAGATGAAGAATTCATTAGACTTTTTAAGACATTACGCGAATATCAGGAAAAAGGCTGGCTGAAAACAGGTACTTTAAATGCTATAAAGGCTAAGGAGGGTATGTCTTTGTTTTCAGCATTTAGTTTTGGGTACTCAGATGCGTATCCGTTTGGAGAAACAGAGGATAAGCTGAGAACGTCAACAACAGTAGTATGTGATGTGATTCCGGGGACAATATATTACGGTTTCAGGGATTTAATGAAGGATGAAATATACGGTGTTACAACATGGTCAAAGCATAAGGAAGAGGCTTTAAGGCTGATAACACTTTTAAGTACGGAAGCCGAGCTTGCAAATCTGTTAAGACATGGAATAGAGGATAAACATTATACATATAGGGATAGGATAGTTAGAAAGCTTCCTACAAAAACTGACAGGGCTATGGGGAACTATGCACCGGTTAATCTTGCTCTTACATATCCGCAGTATACAGAGCCTGATGCCAAACAGGAATTTTATAAAACACAGTTTTCAAAGTGTGAGAAAGGTCCTTTCTTTGAATATGAAATAATGTATGATAGATTAGAGGAGCTTAAGGAAATGTATGACCCCGACAATATCTTAGGGCAGATATATGAGCAGGGTTATACAAGATTAATGGCAGGTGGATATGAAGATGTGACCGGTACTGTTTCCGAGATAAGAAGAATACAGAAGGAAGCAGGTATTGATGAATATATAGCCGCTATAAATGAAGAGTTCGAAAGTCATAGAAATAAATAAGCTTGTTACCGGGAGGAGAAGAATGAAGAAAATAGTATGCTTTTTAATTATGTTTAGTATGGTGTTTCTTGTTTCGTGTAAAGAGAAAACGGAATTTACCGGAGTGGCAGAGGGCGTAAGATATTCTGAGACATATCAGATATGTACAGCAACGAAAGAAGGAGTATTTTACAAGGGTAGTAATGATATGGTGCACTTTAGACCCGTGGCGGCAAGAGAGGATATGATTTTGTGCTATGACCCTAACTGTGTACATGAGCCGGCGACTGATGCCAATCCCGACCCGACCTGTAAAGGAGCTTTATTTAACGGGGCGTATACAAATATAGCATATTATGAGGGGTATATATATTATAGTGTAATGGATAATGTATTTGAGCATGACCTATATAAAATGAAGGTTGGAGGCTCGGGAAGGGAATATATAGCGACATTGCCGTATAGGCCGGATTTTTTAAGTGGTGTAGTGTTTTATGAGGACTATATGTATTATATGGTTGTTGAAAATGTGCGTAACGAAGAAAAAGGAAAACTGGAAGGAACATATTATATAGTGGAATTTGATTTGCTTAACAACGATTATCGAATTGTGTCGGATGGATTTACGGATTATTTGAGTGGTCTGCAGGTTACAAAGGATTATGTATATTTGTGGATGGCGGATGCAAGCAAGAATAACGGTTTATTCATGAAAAGAGTACATAAGGATACATGTGAACCGGAAATTTTTATATCTGTTGAAGATTATAAGACTCACAGAAGTCTGGCTATATATGATGATTATTATTTTTATTATGATGGTCATGGTGAAGTTGGAATAAAGTATTTTGAAAGCGGAGAATCAGAAGTGCTTATTGATAAGGATTGTTCTATAATTCCGGATGATTCATTGGGTAACGGTTTATTCTATCGGACGGTAACAGATGACGGAATGACGGTTACCGGAGGCTTCTTTTATGATTTGATTACAGGTGAGACCTTGGATATAACTGAGAAGACGTTGGAGCTTGATATAAGGTCATATGATGGTTATGAGGGCATATTTATATGTGGTGTGCTTCATAGTACATTTGTAGTGCCTGAGGAGGAGATACTTGCGACCGGTAAGGTTGTAAGTGAGTAAAAGTGTTTAGTTTGAGACCGAGGTGAGTGTTGTATGATTAAACAGGAATTGTATAAGATTTTTGTTAATAAGACAGCAATTATTTTTATTATGGTGTTGCTTGTGAATGTGGCACAGCTTTTATACCTTGAAAATAAAGCCAATGTATGGAATGCTGAGGCTTATAATGCGGTATGGAAGGATATCGGTGATTCAGACGGCGACAGTGCTAAGGTAAAGGCAAGGATAGATGAACGTGTGTCAGAAATTAATGCCGAATGGGAAGCAATAGGCCGTGAAAACCAATATTATGCCAAGAGGAATAATGAACCTATCTATGTCAAACGGGAGCTTTTATTAAGCATACAGGATGAGGTTTTGAGGGCAGTCGGTTATAATGATTACCTCGAAAGTGTAGATGAGGCGGTAAAGAAGTATGAAATGTTGTCTGTTTTCTCTGAACCCGATATATATGCATACAGGGAACTCTTGAAGATGCAAGATTTGTACGGAAGTCTTAGCAGGAAAGAGCTGACACCGGAACCGTCTGCAGGAATTAGTATGGCTTCCCAGGCCGATGTTACGGATATTCTTGCATTGATACTTATTTTGTATTTTACTGTTACCGTATGGCTGAAGGAAAGAGAGCAGAGTATGCTTCTGCTTTTAAGGACTACGAGGAACGGAAGAATAAAGCTTGCAATGTGCAAGCTGTTTGTGCTTGTGTTTTTGTGCATTGGTATGGCGTTTGCATTGTATGGCTCGAATTTGCTTGTGGCAGGTATAATGTATGATATGGGGGATTTCTCGCGACCGCTTGCCGCAGTGTATGACTATAGGGCAACTCTGTGGGAGATAACGGTGGGTGAGTTTTTGTTGCTTAATGTGCTGTTTAAGGCACTCAGTTATATTTTTATAGTGTTGCTTTTTGGCGTAGTGTGCTTGCTTGTGAAATCCTCCGTAGCGGCATTTTCCGGAATTATATTGGTTAGTGGTATCGGATGTCTTATGTATTATAAGATACCTGCGATTTCTGTCTGGGCGACCTTCAAATATCTTAATCCGTTTGGTGTATTAAAGACAGAAATGTTTTTTGAAGGGTATAAGGGACTAAACTTTTTTGAATATCCGATGGATTACAGGTACTGTATATTGGGACTTTTTGGTGTCGGATATATTGTTTTTACCATGCTTGCGGTGAAGCTTTTTATCGGTTACATAATTAAAGGTAAGAGCAAGGTTCCGGGACTGTTTAAGAAAATTTCGAAATTTGTCGTGAAGTTTAGAAGAAAAATTGAAAGGCATACAAATGTACTGCTTCATGAGATACATCGTGTTTTGATATATCATGGTGCACTTGTCGTTATCGCAATAGCGTTAGCATTGATTCTTGTTGACGTTAACTCTGATGAGGTAAAATATTATAGTGAAGAGGATTATTGTGAGGCGCAGTATCTGATAAAGCTTGAGGGGCCTGTTACGGACGAGAAGATAGCTTTTATTGAATCAGAGTATGAACGGCTCCAAACTCCTGCCGACGAGTCGGAGCGGGCACAACAAAAGGCAATAAAGAGGATAAAATCAAGATTATCATACCTTATGGCGAATGAAGGCGCCTGTTTTATATACGATGCCCCTCATAATAAGCTTACGGCAGAGTTTGGTAACAAGGACGACTTTTTGTGGGCAGTGTATGTTATGATTCTTCTGGTACTCTGCATGCCGGGCTTTTTTGCACCGGATTTGCAGAATGGTATGTACAGAATCATTGAGGTTACTGCAAAGGGTAGAAGGAACCTTAAGCTTCTCAGATATGTTTTCGGAAGCATACTCGCTGTATTGTTTGTAATTATGGTGCATTTATTAACATATATCCATATAATGCATGAATACGAGGTTAAACCGGAGGTTATGACATATCCGGTAAACAGCCTTATGCACCTTGAGGCTTTTGGAAACGGTATAACTGTGGGCGGTTATTATCTTTTCTTGTACCTTTTGTGGACAGTGTCTGCGATATTTGGAGCAGTGCTTATATACAGACTTTCCACATGGATAAAAAGCCCGGTATATACCATGCTTGCAGGAATCGTCGTTCTTATATTCCCGATACTTATTGCACTTTACAGTGACGGACTTGTGCATGCATCATATCCGCACTCCGCATTTGCGGGCAATCTTTTCTTGCAGAACAAGAATGCGGCGATGGTAAGCATTGTGGCTTGGGGATTGTTTTTTGTTGCAGAGCGAATACTTACGATATTTGTAAGGGCGAGAAGGAGTGGCAAATAATATGGAGCTTAGAATAGAAAATCTTGTTAAGGACTACGGTTCTAACAGAGCACTTGATAATTTTAGTTATACTTTTACAGAAGGTGTTTACGGCCTTCTCGGACCTAATGGTGCCGGTAAAAGTACGATGATGAATATAATAACGGACAATCTTGCGGCAACATCGGGCAGGATTACTTTTGACGGCGAGGATATTAAAAAGCTTGGGCCGGAGTACCTTAAGCAAATCGGCTTTATGCCTCAGCAGCAGAACCTGTACCCGTCATTTTCGGGACTTAGGTTTATGTACTATATGGCAGCTCTTAAGGGAATGAAGAAGAAAGAAGCTGACGAGCAGATACCGAAACTTATAAAGATGGTGAACCTTATGGGGCATGAGGATAAGAAGCTTGGAGCATACTCGGGCGGTATGAAGCAGAGAATTCTTATAGCGCAGGCACTTCTTGGTAATCCGAAGATCCTTATCATGGACGAGCCGACTGCGGGACTTGACCCGAAGGAGCGAATCAGAATACGTAATATAATCTCTGAGGTCAGTATGGATAAGACGGTTATTCTTGCGACTCACGTTGTGCCGGATATCGAGTTTATTTCGAAGGAGATATTGCTTCTTAAGAAGGGTGTGCTTGTTGAGAGCGGAACGCCTGCAAGCCTTGTATCCAAGGTGGTGCCGTATGTTTTTGAGGTGGAATCTGACAGGGAAGGGCTTGAGAATTATAAGACTGATTACCGTATTGCAAATATTGGGAGCAGTGCGGCCGGTGACGGTAAGTTTATCGTGAGACTTATCGGAGATAAGAAACCCGAAGGCAAGGTGCTTGAGGGTACGAGAGCAACTCTTGAGGATGTGTATCTTAGGGAGTTTGAATAATAGAATATTCCCTTTCTAAAACTCCTTGACAGCCTTGGACTATTGTGGTAGTATAGACTATATCAATAGTCTGAGAGGGGCGATGATTTCATGAAACATAAACTTTCAGTAGTTGGTGTACTGTTGTTCGGAGTGATACTTATCGTGTGTTCTCATAATAATATTACCGCAAAAAACGATAAGTCAATTGTTGAATTTCCTGTTCAATCCTATAACGGAACCTATTCATCAATACCCGGGCAACCTATAAAGCTGACATTAGATGATGCTGTTTTCGAATGCACAACAGATACAGGTTCTTTTAGTTATAACGAGTTAATATCGCACCAAAGTATTGCTTCCGGCGAAACAGTGTTTTGGTGTCCGTCTTATAATGAAAACGGTAAAGCATCTGCCACCCTAAATCGTGTCACCGTTAATAATGGATACGTAGATATTATAATAAAAAAAGATGCTCATATAATCGGATATATTGTTATTTATGTATCGGGTGATGAGAATAACTTTGCCTATTATCCTGAAGTTCTGGCTTCTGTTATATTCCCTAAGAAAATGGGTATGTATCAGGACGTAACTGAAGAATATGTTTTGGGACAAATAAAAAATGAAAAATCACTGCAGTGAATAAAAATCCCTCAAAAATTTTTAGTTTTTTGAGGGATTTTTGTATTTTGAAAAGTATTATATATAAGGGAAAAATCGCAATCCCCGTGTAAAAATAATTGATGTGGACAAGTATATCTGCTATACTTAGAATAGGTATTTTTATGAAAAAAGGGGGAAATATTATGCAAACAACAGTTGCAAAGATTTTAGGACAGATTAATAGTGTTTTAGTAGGAAAAGAGGACAAGGCAGAGCTTGCCATAATTACTCTCCTCGCAGGAGGACATCTTCTTCTTGAGGACGTTCCGGGGGTCGGCAAGACAACGCTTGCGAACGCGCTTGCCAAATCAATTGATGCAGATTTTGGTAGAATTCAGTTTACACCGGACACACTTCCGTCAGACATTACAGGTGTATCAATATACAATATGAAGAGCGGTAACTTTGAGTATATGAAGGGTGCGATTATGCACAACATTATTCTTGCGGATGAGATTAACCGTACTTCTCCGAAGACCCAGGCGAGTCTCCTTGAGGCGATGGAGGAGAGACAGGTTACGGTAGACCATGTAATATATCCGCTTGAGAGTCCGTTTATGGTAATTGCTACACAGAACCCGATAGATTTCCTCGGTACATACAATCTTCCCGAGGCACAGCTTGACCGTTTTATGATGAAGCTTTCTTTGGGGTATCCTTCTGCAGAAGAAGAAGAGAAGATGATAGAGAGAAAGCTTGCGGGACTTGCAGTGGAGAACGTGGATGCTGTTGCAACTAAGGAAGAAATAATAAACATGCAGCAGGAAGTTTTGAAGGTTACGATTCACAAGGATCTTATAAGATATATTGTAGAGATAGTAGAGGCTACGAGAAAGAATGAGAATATCTCTTTGGGCTTAAGCCCCAGAGCGACAATTGCGATGATAAGAGCAGCGCAGGCTTCAGCGTATATTGAAGGAAGAGATTATGTCATTCCGGACGATATAATGAAGGTTATGCTGCCTGTAGCGGCACACAGACTTGTGTTGTCTGTTGAGGCAAGAGTTGCCAAGAAGAAACCGGAGGAAATACTGGCCTCTATTAAGAAGAGTATTAAAGTGCCCAGATAGGTAAAGTGGTCTGATGCGTAGGAATCAAATTTTGCTGATAGTGCTTATGGTAGTGACAGCCGTGCTTACCAGTATACGCGGAGGAACCATAACCTATACATTGTTTTATTTTGTATGGGGAGCACCTATATTATCAGGTCTTTATTTATTGTATGTGTATGTAAGATTCAGAATATATCAGGATATTGAGAGAAGAACACTTGTCAAGGGAGAGAAGGTCCCGTATACATTTCAGCTTTCTAATCATGATATAATAACATATACAAGTGTAAGAGTTCGGTTTTTTGACAGATTATCCGGGATAGAGGGCATTGAGCAGAATAAGAATTATAGCTTTACACCCGGACAATCTTACAAAAAAGAAACAATAATTTGTGTTAAATACAGAGGAGAATACAGTGTCGGTGTTGACAGGGCCGAGATAATGGACTTTCTGCACCTTTTTAAGATGACCTACAGATACCCGAAGTCAATCATGGTAACAGTATTGCCGATAATTCCGCACTATGAGAATCTTGCGGTGGCAGTGGAAGAGTACGCAGAAAATATTAATGTCAATAGCGCAAGGCATGAGGAGAGTTATCCGGATGTGGAACTTCGAAAGTACATTACGGGTGATAGTATAAGGGCGGTTAATTGGAAAGCCAGTGCAAGAGGCCGCGAACTTTTTACAAGAAAATACATAGATGAGACTAATCCGGCGGTACTTTTGTTGGCGGATTTTTCGTCGACGGGTCTTAACGGAGAGGATAAGATTTTAATTGAAGATAAACTTATTGAGGCTAATCTCGGAATTGCGGACTATCTGTATCGCAAAAACGTAACGATTGATACATTATTTTGTGATGATGAAATAAAAGTTTTACCTATATATTCAAAAGCAGGAATGGACAATTTTTATAATATATGTGCCAAAAATAGTTTTAATGCAAGGCTAGGTGCGCCGGAGCTTCTTTATGAAAGAGGTCGTGGGGCATATGTCCAGGTAATTATTGTTACACATAAGATTTCCGAGGAGCTGATGAAGGTTGCGGTAGGGATTGCATCCAAGGGAAGACTTATTAATATTGTACATATAGGTGATGACAGTCTGACAGATAGAATGTGGGAGGATAATACAGGAGTTAGAATTACCCATATTTTATCGGAACAGGAGGTGGGAGATGTCCTTGACAGAAAAGTTTGAGAAGAGGGCGTATCCGGCTTTTCTTGCCGGGCTGGTGCTTATGGCTGCCGCCATACAGATTAAGATTTACTTTGGAGGAACTATTGATACAAGATATCTTTTGTTAATTGTAATTGCAATGATGATAGGTTTCTTTTTTGTAGATTATTTTAGTAATAGACCGGGGTTGTATATAGCGTTTGGTGTAACGCTTGTAGTCGGAGCATTTGCAATATGGCGTAATTTTGAAGTAATCAAGGAAACTTTTAAGACGGATATCAATATCAGAGTACTTGGCATGATTTTTGTTGTGGGAATATTACTTTATATTTCCCAGCAGTTTTTTGTATTGCGTGTTATAGTGTGTGTCGGATATTGGGGCGCAATGCTCTTTTTAATATATAAAAATCTTTTTCCGGTAAAGACAGTAATGTTTGCACTTGTCGGACAACTTATTATGGTAATTACGGAGGTTAAAGACAGACTTCTTTTTAAAGAAGAAGAGAAAAGAAATAAGAAAATGTTTTTTCTGTTTCCACTTGTACTGTTGTTTGTGATAATGATTGCACAGCTTCCGTACAAACCAGAGCCTTTTGAGTGGAAGGGGACAAAAAAAGTAATTAAATTTGTTCGAGAGACATTTGAAGAAGTAATTGATTTTGTGGCACATTTTGGATCTGATGTTTCAGAGTTTGGCGTAAGCTTTATAGGCTACAGCGAGTCAGGAGATATTACCGGGGACAAGGTCGATTTTGATGGGGATGCACTTGATCTTACGATGGTAGGAAATGAGGAGCATATATATCTTGTGGGTAATATAAAGAGCGATTATGTAGGTAATGCATGGGTGGGTAATCCTAAGAATAAAGAATACGCAGGAATATATGAAGCATATGAACTTGATACGGCAGAGTTTTTGTATGCAATGTACAGGGCAAATGTTACAGAGAAGAATAGTATATGGTATTTAAAATCCAGAAATCTTGTGGTTGAGTATGACGGGGTTTATACGGCATCTTTGTTCAGACCGTCTAATACAATAATAATCACAAAGGATAATCATAAAGGGGAGATTCTTGCCGACAAAGATAATGTAACTTTTAGTAAGAATCAGAATAAAGATACAAAGTATTCACTTTGGTATTTTTCGGTTAATAGGGCGTCTGACCAAATGATAAATGCAATTAGAAGTCAAAGCGGTTATAGTTACAATTCATTATCAACAAATGATTATAATTCGTTTAAGAGGGAAATTAATTCAAAAAATGTTGCGGTTATGTTGCCACAGACAAGTGACTTCGAAAAAGAACTGAAGGAGCGGGCGGAATACATAAGAAACACTTATATGAATATACCGGAGATTATTACCGACAGGACTTATAAACTTGCCGAAGAGATAACACAGGATTGTACTACAGACTATGATAAGATGGTGGCAATAGTAGATTTTTTATCAGATTATGTTTATACGACTACGCCCGGAAGCATTCCGAAAGGGAAGGATGTAGTGGAGTATTTCCTTTTTGAATCAAAACAGGGTTATTGTACGTATTTTGCAACTGTAGCAGCAATACTTGGAAGATGCGTGGGAATACCGACGAGGTATGTTCAGGGGTATTTATTGAATGTAGACCGTATGGGTAATTATGGTAGTTACAGTGTAAAAGAAGACCAGGCCCATGTATGGATTGAAAGTTATATTGAAGGTGTGGGATGGCTTACATTTGAACCGACTCCCGGTAATTTCAAATTTCTTTATCAAAGGTGGGATACACCTGATTATATAACGTATGCTGAGATTTTTGGCGATGTAATTCCTGACAATGAAGGGATTGAAGTGCGTCCGAATCTTAAGCCGGAAGTGCCTACGGAACCGGATATGCCTGAGAATGAATTTGAAGATGAGCCTGAAGAAATTCCGGAAGAGATTCCGGAAGAGACAGCTCCGTTGCCTGATAACGGTGATGATTTGTCTGAAAAAAAGGAAGGTGGCATATTTCCGGAGGTTTTAAAATATACGGCAATAACAGCACTATTGGTAATAGTGGTATATTTTGTATATCTTAAGATAAATGAACGCAGATTCTGGAGTATTTATCTAAAAGCTCCTGTTAAAGAAAAAATCCGAATGGATATGAAAATGGTTCTTTGGATAATGGAGAATGCAGGGTATCCCATAGAAAATGAAGAAACATTAAATAATTATGTGGAAAGAATGAAAAAGGTTTATCCTGATAAAGCGGTCGTTTTTACCAACGTAAATGATGTATACATAAATCTTCGATATAATGAGCGTTATGAGGCAACCATGGAGGAGCGTCGTATGGCACAGAGACTTAGACTTTCCTTTATGGATAAGTCAGTAAAAGAAAATGCTATGGCGATACAATGCCTGAGAGAGATTGTAAATGACTCTAAATAAAAGTATTTGAAGCAGATAGGGGACATTATGCGTAAGAATAGAATTATTTTGGCTGCGCTTATGCTTGTAACCCTCGTACTTGCAAGTGTGCGAGGAGGAACGGTAAGCTATACATTGTTTTATATAACATGGGGAGCCCCGATATTATCCGGACTCTACCTTTTGTATGTTTATATTAGTCTTAAGATTAGTCAAAGCGTGGAGAAAACTTTACTTACCAAGGGCGAGAAGGTTAAGTATGTTTTTGGTTTGAAAAATAGGAGCTTACTTACCTGCACGGGAGTAAGGCCGGTCTTTTTTGGCCGGTTATCAGAGTTTAAGGATACTGTGTCAGCAGAAAGTTTAAGTATAGTTCCGGGTCAGAAGTATGAAGTTGAGACTGCGCTCAGGGTAAATTATAGGGGCGAATATAATGTCGGTGTGGAAAAAGTGGAGATTATGGATTTTTTCAAGCTTTTTAAGCTGACGCGTACATATAAAAACCCGATTAAAGTGCAGGTTTCTCCAATAGTTCCGCATTTTGATAATCTTGTGTTTGATGTAGATGAATATTATGAGAATATTCAGGTTATGAGCTTTGGGCAGGAAGCGCTATATCCGGATGTGGAGCTCCGTAAATACGTTTCAGGCGACAGCGCAAGGGTGATTAACTGGAAGGCAAGCGCCAAAAGCGGCGAACTATTTTCGAGAAAGTACGTTGATGAGACGAATGCGGGAGTTCTTTTGGTTGCAGATTTTTCTCCTACCGGGCTTGTCGGTGCCGAGAGGATAATTGCGGAGGATAAGATAATAGAAGCCGCGCTCGGAATCGCGGATTATTTGTACCGAAAAAATATAAAGGTTAATACGCTGTTTTATGACAGGACGGCACAGATGATAAATATCCGCTCAAGAGCGGAACTTGACAGCTTTTATGCGGCATGTTCGAGTGTGAAGTTTGATGCGGGTGTCGATTGTGCCAAGCTTCTTATGCAAAGTATGTTAAGAGGATACACTCAGATAATCATCATTACGCACGAGCTTTCTGAGAAGAACGTTGCGGTAGCGGATGAACTTGCGGCAAAAGGAAGTCGTGTTGAGTATGTATATATAGGTGATAAGAATCCGAATGAGGAGGCTGTCGGCAGTATTAATATTACGTGGGTTTCCCCGGAGCAGGAGGTAGAAGATGTCCTTGAAAGAAAAAATTAATAAGCGGGCATATCCTGCCGTTCTTGCGGGGCTTGTACTTATAGCGGCATATATACAGGTAAATATGGTATTCGGTGTGGAGATTAATATTCCGGATATTCTGCTTGCCACACTGTTAATAATTACAGTAGTATTTTTAGTGGATTACTTCAGTAAAATTCCGGAATTTTGCATAGTGTCGGTTATTCTGGTACTTGTGGGAGCATTTATTGCCTGGTGTTGTAAAAAAGATGTTCTTTTGTTTGTCAAAAGCGATAAGCGGATTTGGATATTCGGCCTTATTGCACTTGTGGGAATTGTTCTTTATATTTCGCAGCAGTTTTTTGTATTGAGAATTATTGTGTGCGTGGGTTATTGGGGCGCGATGCTTTTTCTTATCTCAATTAATCTTTTTCCGGTGCGGCAGGTAATGTTTTGCCTTGCGGCAGAGCTTGTTTTGGTAGTTATGGAGATAGTTAACGGCAGGTTCGGAGGCAAGCGTGAAAAGAAGGAAACGCAACATAGAAAAATGTTTTTTTTAACACCTGTTGTACTTGTGGTTATGCTTGTGCTTTCCGTGCTTCCGTACAGTACGGAGCCGATTGATTGGGAGACGGCTTATGAGTGGGCAAGGGAGCAGTTAGAAAGATTTGATACCACAGAGGATGATGCTTCAGGTGTCGGTTTTGCGGGCTACAGTGAGTCGGCCACTCTTCACGGACATAAGATTGAAGTGGACAGGGAGACTCTTAAGCTTACAATGCTTGATAACAGGGAGCATGTATATCTTGTCGGCAATATAAAGAGCGAATATACAGGTAACGGGTGGATTGGAAACCCGAAGAATACGGCGTATAAAGGCAATTATACGGAGTATGAATTTGATGCGGTGGAATTTTTGTATGCCATGTACAGGGCCGGCATTATAGATGGGACGACACCTGCCGATGAGGGAGGAAAGAGTACATGGTATTTAAGACTTAGGGAGGTTACCATAGAATATGACGGTATGAGGACGTCATCGCTGTTCAGGCCTTCTAAAACCATGAGAATTAATACGAAAAAGTATGACGGCGATATACTCGACAGAAAAGAAGATATAAGCTTTAGCAAAAAGCAGGATGTTGACACCAATTACACGTTAAAATATTTTTCGGTTAATCGTGGTACGGGTGTGGCAACCGACCTGCTAAAGGAGCAGAGTAAGTACAGATACACTACGATGCCGGCGTCAGAGTATGAGAATTTCCGAAGAGTGGTCAATCTTGAGTACCGTACAATGGGTCTGCCGGATACGGAGGATTTTGAAAAGGAGCTTGCGGGAAGAGCGGCTTATATAAGGGCAACATATCTTGGTGTCTCAAATGGCATAACAGAAAAGACATATGATCTGGCGAAAAAAATAACGGCAGGTTGCGGTAACGATTATGATAAAATGGAGAAAATAGTTAAGTATCTGTCGGATTATGAGTATACAACAACACCGGGAGACGTACCTTCGGGAGCGGATGTTGTAGAGTATTTTCTTTTTGAATCTAAAGAGGGCTATTGTATGCATTTTGCTTCGGCGGCAGCGATACTCGGCAGATGCGTGGGTATTCCTACAAGATTTGTGCAAGGGTATCTTCTGGATGTGGAGCGTATCGGTCAGCATGGCAGATATAATGTTAATGAAAACCAGGCTCATGCATGGATTGAGTGCTATCTTGAGGGTGTGGGCTGGCTTACCTTTGATGCGACTCCCGGAAGCAGCGAGCTTCTTTATAAGGACTGGGGAGTACCGTCGTATATCGGGGATAAGGAGGATAATAAAGGTGGAAACATCGGGAATGAAGACGCGTCCGGCGAAGGCGTGGACACGTTACCCGGTAATACGGGCTCTGAAGGCTACATAGAAAAGTCTCCGGATAATTATTTTGAGATTATACCTGAGGATGAATATGAGGATGGACGGGAAGAGAAAGTTAAAGAAGCAAAGTTTAGAGGATTCATTCTTGCAGGTGTGGTTTTGCTTGTTTTGGGTGTGATTTTGTATATGAAGATAAGACAGAGTGCATTTTGGGAAAGCTACGAGGAGGCAACCTACAGTGAACGTCTGCGTATCGATTTGCTTTTGGTAATATGGATGCTTAACAGAGAAGGTTACATCATTAAAAAAGAGGAGACTTTAAAGGCATATATCAGACGCGTGGCAGGCTTTTTCCCGGGAAAGGCAAAGCTTCTTTTTGAGGTAAGCGAGTTGTATCACAAGTCAAGATACGGCGATAAACATGAAGTAACAGAAGCGGAGCAGCGAAAGTCAGAGCGATTAAGGTTGTCTTTTACGAGCGAGAAAGTGAATATGACCGCGATGACAAGTTACGGGCATAAGATTCTAAAAAGCAGGTTTTCAATTAATAAAATATAAGATAGTACCGAAAAAATTTGTAAAAATACATTTGCCTGTAAATAGCGTTATGTTATACTGAATACAATGAGAAAGAGATTTATCATTTTTTATATGAAAGGAGTACATTATGGTACAGAATTTAAAGGTTTTGGCTTTAGAGGATGCATATGTAACAATCGGCTGGGAAGCAGTGGCAGGAGCTGATTCTTACAAGGTATACTGGGCTGACAAGGACATTGCTACTATGGTTTATAAGTGTATGGCAGAGGTTAAAGAGTGCGAATATACACTTAAGAAGGCAAGCCATGTTCCGCACTATCTTAAGGTTGCGGCAGTTGTGGGCGGCAAGGAGCAGGAGTGTTCTGCAGTGCTTAAGACAGACGTTAAGAAGGTATTTAACGAGCAGCTTGAGAAATTGACAAGAGGTCTTATTGCAGTTAAAGCTGACAAGGGTATTTTCCTTGGTTGGAGAATGATGCTTGATGAAGTTAAGGGCTACAGCGAGACAGGTCTTACAGGTACTGACTTCGTTGTATATAAGAACGGTGAGAAGCTTGCTACAGTAACAGACAGTACTAACTATCTTGATGAAGCGGGTACTATGGAGGATGTTTACCAGGTAGCTGCAATCGCAGACGGCGTTGAATCAGAGAAGTGCGAAGGCGTTAAGGCTTGGACAAGCGAGAGCAACTATATCGAGATTCCCATGCAGATTCCGGCACCGGGTGTAACTCCTGTTGGTGAAGAATTCCACTATAATGTTAACGATATGAGTGTTGGTGATATCGACGGCGACGGCGAGTACGAATACTTTGTAAAATGGGACGCTTCCAATGCGAAGGACGTTTCACAAAAAGGTTATACAGGTAAATGTTTTGTAGATTGCTACAAGCTTGACGGAACACTTCTTTGGAGACTTGATATGGGTCTTAATATCCGTGCGGGTGCTCACTATACACAGTTTATGGTATATGACTTTGATAATGACGGTAAGGCTGAGATGGCAGTTAAGACAGCTCCCGGTACCAAGATGATCCGTTACAACAAGGACGGAAGCATCAAGGATGAGAAGTATATCACAATGCTTAAAGAAGACATCGATGCAGGCTACAGCCATGACGACGATTACCGTTGCAGCGCAGAGGACTATTATAATCACCTTGTTAAAGAATTTATGGCATGGGATAAGCATCCGATGGTAGCCTCTGGCACATGGCCGAAGACTCTTGAAGAGTGTTTTGAAATTGAGCCTAAGTATACATATCCGCTTTGCGAAGCAGATGCTAAGGAGCTTGTAGATTATTTCTTAGATGTATTTGCTCCGGGCAGAAGCCCTCGTAACGAGCTCCGTAATTTTGAAGGTTTTATTTATGAAGGACCTGAGTATCTTACAATGTTTAGCGGTGACGGTGAAGAAATCGAAACAATCCGTTTCAAATACGGCCGTGAAGATGACGGACTTATGTGGGCAGATTATGCACTTCCGAGAATCGAGCCTTGTAACCGTGTAGACCGTTTCCTTTCAGGTGTTGCATACCTCGACGGTGAGAGACCTTACTTAATTATCTGTCGTGGTTACTATACAAGAGTAACAGTTGTTGCATACAGCTTCTTCGACAGAAAGTTTGAAGAATACTGGAGCGTGGACAGTGGTTGGGTACTTATGGACAATCCTTTCAAAGATAACGCACATGCGGCACAGGGTTGCGATCCCGTATACGGAATCCTTGCAGGCCAGGGTAACCACAGCTTATCAACAGCAGATGTTGACGGCGACGGATGCCAGGAGATTATCTATGGTGCAGCCGTTATTGACCACGACGGAAGCGTACTTTACTCAAGCTACGGATATCTTCCGGATGGAAAAACATGGGCTAAGTTCGGTCACGGTGATGCAATGCATGTTGCAGATATTGATCCTGACAGACCGGGTCTTGAGATATTTAACGTATTTGAAGGCGCAAGATTTGCTCCTTACGGATATGCTCTTCGTGATGCAGAGACAGGTGAAGTTATTTACGGTGAGTACGCTGAGAAGGATCTCGGACGTTGTATGATTGGTGATGTTGTTCCGGGTGTTCGTGGCCTTCAGACATGGTGTACTGCAATGCGTGACGTTAAGGGTAACGTACTTCCTGAGAAGCCTATCGGAACCAACCAGAAGATTAACTGGGCAGCAGACCTTTCAACGCAGGTAACAGACGGTGCTAATCTTTTTGCAGGACACAAGGGTGTAATTAACGATATTACACACGGCGCAATGCTTGTTCCCGAAGGAATGGCAACCAACAACGGAACAAAGGGTAATCCTTGTCTCGTAGCCGACATCTTTGGTGACTGGAGAGAAGAGTTAATCCTCAGAAAAGAAGACAATACGGCAATCCGTATTTACTCTAATACAGAAATCACAAATCATAAGTTGTTTACACTTATGCATGACGTACAGTACCGTATGGGTATCGCTTGGCAAAACAACTGCTACAACCAGCCCGGATATACCAAGTTCTATCTTGCTTCAGATATGGACTTCAAGTACGTATTACCGGCACTTGCGAAATAAATCCTAATATAAAAGAGACAGTTGCATTTTTGCGCTGTCTCTTTTTGGTATTATCCTTGGCTACGCAGGCGGTTGTAATACAGCTTTAGTGTAGAGCGGATATTTGGTTCCCTCGCAACGTTTACGGTTTTAAGAAGAACTAAGGCTTTTAGCTTTCCACCGTTTGATTTTGTGCCGCTACGAGAAACTCGTTGGAATTGAAGAAGTTCTGTGGCTTGGGATATATGTAAATTTTATATGCAAGGGGGAAAGGTACTTGAAAAACCTCGCTCCTTAGGCTCCGCGCGAAATCTCAAATAATAGGCTTGATTAAGTCTTATCGATTTCGCAGCGGAGCCTTAGTAGCGCTAGGTTTTTCTCGTAGCGAGAGCGTGCCTTATACCCCCTGCATATAAAATTTACATATATCCCAAGCCACTAGAACTTTTAATCAATTCCACTCAGACAACTCTGCGCGGCACAATTAGGTGGAAAGCTTAAAAAGCCAAGTTCTTCTAAAAAACCTATGTTGCCTTCGGGAACTAAATATCCGCCCTACACTAAAGCTGTATTGCAACCGCCTGCATAGCCAAGTTAAACAAAAAAAGACAGCGCAAAAATGCAACTGTCTTTGTATAATATGTGATTAGTTTTCGGAAGTGATTGCCGTACCTTTCATCCAGCGGCCGCTCTTGTAGTACCAGAATGCAAGGAGAAGAGAACCAAAGCTTGCAATCGGTGCACCGAGGCCGATACCGAACATGCCCATGTCAAGTACACTTCCAAATAAAAGTGCGAACGGAACTCTGAGAGCGAGTGCCGACAAAATGTTGCTGACAAGTGAAAACTTGGTGTGACCTGCTCCGGTAATAATACCTACAACACCGAAAAACAACGGAGCAAAAATATAATCAAAAGAGAAGGAACGCATATATTCAACACCGTAGGTAATCATGGCAGGGTCTTCGTCATTGAAGAATTCGAGTATCTGGGCAGGGAATAACTGCGCAAATACAAAGATAACAAGACTCATTGAAACCCCGATAATTGTACCGATGTGCATTGTGTGTTTTGCACGGTCGTACATTCCGGCGCCTATATTTTGCGCTACCATCGCGGAAACAGATGCGCTCATGGCAATTGCAGGAAGAATTGCAAAACCATTGAATTTGCCGACAACACCGAGTGCCGCGGAAGCTTCAGTACCATAGGAGTTAACGAGTGCTGTCAGTACGAGGAATGAGAAGTTAGTGATAACATTCTGTACCGAGGTCGGAATACCTATGCGAAGAAGAGTCTGTAAACGGTCTTTGTAAAATTTAAAGGACGATAATTTAAAGTCAAATGCAAAATCGTTCTTTTTCAGATAGATAATGCAAAGAATCATACTGAGTGCCTGGGCAATAACAGTTGCGATAGCGGCACCGCGGGCAGCCATTTTAAAATATCCTACAAAAACAAGATCAAGGATAACATTAACAACGCAAGCGATTGTAACAAAAACAAGAGGAGTCTTGCTGTCGCCCATACCTCGCATAATAGCGGAAAGGGCGTTATATCCGAATATAAATAATGTTCCGGCAATCGTAATTGTAAGATATTCGCGTGCACCCTGAAATGCATCGGCGGGAGTGTTAATCCATCCGAGAATAGGGGTTGCAAGAATTGTCATTGCTACCATAAGAACGATACCGACAATGACCAATGTAATAAGTAACGTACTGATTGTTTCTCGGATAGCTTTTTTGTTATTGGTTCCCATATGCTGTCCGATAATAACGGTCGCACCGGCACAAAGACCGACAACGATGTTCGTCATGATAAATGTAACCTGACCACCGGAATTTACCGCGGAAATACCGATGGACTGGTTGTATTGTCCTACTATGTACATATCTGCAACATTGTATAAGGACTGTATAAGATTCGATAATATAAACGGAATTGCAAAACGAAGCAACTGGCTTACTACGCTGCCTTCCGTCAGGTTTTTCTCTAATTTTGCCATGTCTGTTCCCTTTCTCTAAATAATCAACTTCTATATTATAATGAGTGGCAGAGAAATAGACAAGTATTTTTTGTACGTGTTAAAAAAATATATTGCAAAATGTAAAAAAATGGTATATATTTATTTGGTGAGTGGCTCGGTCGACGCAGAAGTCTCTGCAAGCCATATTTCCATGTAATCTGCTATTATGTCATAAGGCGCGGGCCCCATATCAAGAAGGAAGGTGTGGAAGTCCTTTATGTTAAATTTTTCTCCCAGTTTTTCTTTTGCCGTATCCCTAAGCTCTGTAATCTCCAGATAACCAATAAAGTAGCTTAAATATTCTGCCGGATTTTGCAGAATGGTTTCGTAAATGTTATGGACAGTTTCTTCGCTTGTAAAACCAAAAACGTTCAAATATTCAAGAACATCCTCATAGAGCCATCCGTCATAATGAATTCCCATGTCAAGATAAGCATACAGCCCGAGAGTCGCTGAATCGTTAAGCGCCAGAGTATATGCTACATTTTTATCAAGATTATCGAGATTGTAAGAGTAATACTCCACATAGGTTGCCCAGCCTTCCGTATACCCGGGATAAGAAAGGAGACTTCTTACGGCAGGCAGATTTAATGATGACGCATAGACATTCTGATAAAGGTGTCCCGGATATCCTTCGTGTGCCAATGTTGTAAAAAGGTTCAAATTATTGTAGTGATTGTTAATGTAGATGACGTTATTTAACGTATCATCAATTGGCGGAACTATAAAAAAGGCAGGACTTAAGGATTCCTCAAGTGATTTATGAACGGTGCATATTTCACAATAGGTATTGGGGAGTGCCGGAAAATCGGAAGTAATTTTAAGCTTTAGGTGTTCAAGGATTTCCCCGGGTTCCGTGCAAGAGAAAGTAAAGGTATCAAGACTGTCGATAAGTGTAGGGTCGGAGGCCATAAGGGTGTATATTTCCTGAAGACTGTCCCTAATATATTCTTCTGTCAGTGTTTGTAAGGCTTTTACGGATTTGGCGGAGCCGGTTGCGTTGCGGACAAGGTGCGCATAATATTCTTTGCCGTTGGTATAGTAGCAGAGGCCTGCTTCATTGGTGGAAGTTCCCATAAGTCCGTTAAGCCCGTCAATAATAATGCCATATGCATTTGCGACATCCTTGGTTACAAGTTTCAGATTCTCTTCGCAATAGGCTTTTTTTTCGCTTTCAGAGAGCCACTTGGTTTCTGTAACGGTTGAGTTAAAGGTTTCAATAAGCCAGTTTTTTTCTATGTCTTCTATAAATGTTTCACATTGTTCTATTACGTTTTTTGCCATAAAATCCGGCATAAAATATCCCTGTTCAGATTTCTGTTTTTGAAAAACCATAATCTTTGAAAAAAATTCATCAAATTCTGAAAGGAGCAAGAGATAATTTTCGATGTCTGTTTTATTTCGGAAAGTGTAGTTTGCCATTAGTATCGGAAGTTGAGCCTGATAACCGGTGAGGGGGCTTAAAGCTTCTGTCAGAAAGATATAATCTTTTGCCGCGACTTCAGATATTAGGGCATCCTCCAAAATATCATAGGTAAGCTGTTGAGACGCTGTAAGCAGGTCATAGTCAAACTTAGCGAGAGAGTCAAGTATTTCTTCAGCTTTTTTGCATTCCTCCGCAAAAGAATCGTAGCCGTAATCGCCAAAGGTTATTTCTGCATCGGTTATGCCGTGTTTCTCAGGATAGGCGAGGGTGAAATGCAGATTTATTGTGTTGGAAGAAACTATATCGCAAAAAACGGTATTTGTAAATTTGTCGAAATCGGATTGTACCTGTTTTTGAGGGGACATTATTTCGTCCTTAGAACAACTGCAAAGTAACAGGGAAATTGAAATTAGTATGAGTAGGAAAGTACGTTTTATCATAATGCCTCCGGATTTATAAAAATTGGTATATATATAATCATATTCCGGGGAAAAGGACACTATGCAGACAAATAAATTTAAAGGAGTAAATTATAGTGAAAAATCTAAAAGAAATAATCATAAAAGTATCGGCATCGGTAATGATAATGTTTTTAATGGTCATTATGGTTACGGGTCATACCGGGCTTATGGCAGGTAATTATTATCAGGAAAGTCTGTATTTTGATGAAGACGGTAATTTTTATATGACAACACATGATATTATCGGAACAAAGAATACAAGATATTGTACGCTCGGTTGGACCATAAAAAGATATAATTTGCCTATAGATGATCCTCTTAATATGAGTGCAACAATAGTAATTACTTGTGACGGGTCCGTGGAGGATCCGGAAAACGAGAGGTATTTGTATAGCTTTTTTTATTGTGATAAGGAAACGATTTTTAATGCAATCGGCAGAGTGTCGGAGGAGTGGCAAAGAGAACTTTATCTTAACGGTGCAACTGTATATCTTGACGGAATTATGACAGTCCTTGAAAATAATGTGCCGCAGGGAAGTTTGTATTCGGACGGAAGCAGGAGCGGTGAGGTTTATGATACGTATGAAGGCATCGTATCTGCCAGAGGATGGGGGCCGAATTCAAGGGACAGTCTTCGTACACACTTTAATAAAAGCGTATATTTTCCTGCGGTAGAAGATTTTTTTGCAGACGAGGAAGAAGGCGATATAACAAGAGAAAAAAGAGAGATCTCACAAAATTATTATTGGTGGGGACCGGATCTTAGTGCGGGTGTAAATGTTAGCGCGGACGAATATAATCCGTCTAAAGCAATTCCTGCAGGAGAGAAAGTTACGGTTTACGGTTGGCAGCAGACGGGAGCATATAATATTGAATACGAAAAGGTTTCGGGGAAAATAGCCTGTGAGATTCCTATAATACTTTTGACCGAAAGACCGGGTACGGATGAGAAGGGACAGGAGGTTATGCTTAAGGTGCAGATATCTGAGGGAATATATCAGTATATGATACCGTACACATATTATGCTTTGGAAAGCGTAGAACTTTATTATGCAGACGGAATGGTGCTTTCAAGTGACATTTTTAGCGAAGATATCTATCTTAATACAGGGACGTCGTTGGACATAGAGTCAAGAATATATGGGGATGCTGAACATGTACGTTGTGCTGCGGTAAAGGAAACGGTAATAGTGGATATAGGGACTCTTACGGACGAGGAGGAGATAAAGGCTTGTATTGAGGCTGTGTTGCAGGGAGTTGCGAGTATGCCGGAAGTACGAAATGATTATCTTGCGATAGGCGATTTTGTCGTTATGTCAGATGAATGGACAGAGAATGTAAGTGCACCTTATAGAGTATCTCTGTCAGGAGGAAGTGCGGAAGTTAATATAGTTATTCCTGTAACGATTCCCAATGCCGAGTACAGTATAAAGGCGAAGGCATATTACAGATGCGAAAGTACAAATGGATACGGAAGCTCACATACCACGCGGACAGTGAGTGATGCCGGGAAAATAACTGTGCACACGCCCGTTGTTTGCTATGGAGAGGTTTTGGATGTTAAAGACCGGAATCAGTCCGAGATTCCCTCGGCGGATGTCCCGACCATAATTCTTGGAAGAGAGTTTGAAGCGGTAATTTCCAATGAAGGAGAGCATATTGATGCAAAAGGATACGGAACGAAGGATTACGGGAAATATGTTTTATATAATCAGGTTAGATTTCCGTTTGAGGTGCTTTACGGAGAAGAAAAGCCTGTAGAAGCAGGTGAGTGGATAACGCTTGAGGAGGACAAAAAGCTTGTTTTACCGGTTATGGTTCAGGAAGGAGAATATGAAATTGAATTCAGGGCAGTAGCAATTAATTATGATAAAAATCTTGCTGAAGGGGAAGGGGTAGGACAGAACGCCAACCTATTACCGGAGCAGCAGATAGCAGCAGATAAAATTGTAATAAAAGTTATTGGTCAAATATATGATTTTGAGCTTACTGAGATTGTGAAATATAAGGCAGTCATTGATTTAGAGAAGGAAATAGGTAAATGTAATGTTTCCATGCTTCCACTTAAGTGGGAGAGTGAAGGTCTGCCGTTTGGAAGTTATTTTAAATTCAAAATAAAGTCTGTAGGCGGATATTGTGAGGAATCAAGGGTAACAATAACACCGACTTTTTGGTACGAAAAGGATGATGAGCATACAGAGGTTGATATATATTATGAGGATATTCGTAAGGACGGACAGGTTATACTAAAGAAATGGACTACCGTAGAGCATAAGCTTGAGCTTACGGGTGAGGATTGTCAGGTTGTGGATACGGGTAAATTGGGAAATTATGCTGATGAGGATTATGGTAAATATCAAGTGTGGTCAGGAAATTACAGGCTTCCAATGAAATCCTTTTGCGTGCCGGTAAACAGGAACCTTCCGGAGTATAGTGTTGATTCGTCAAGTTTTCTTACTGAAGGCCGGCTTCTTATAAAGTTTGAAATAAGGCTTGAAGATAAAAATGGGGAAAATGTTTTGCTGTATGTAAATTCTGAAAATGCCAAGAAAGGTTACTGTAATCGATGGAAGAAAGAGGGCGGAAAAGACGGAGAGGTTATTTATTATAATATCGGGAAGTCGGTTAAAGATGACATGAAGATTACGGGAACACATTAAACCTGTATCCGGCAGATACTTATACGTAAATTGGTATTGCTTGCGTGCAAGAGTGCTTCGTGCTAGAATAAAGGTACATTGAACTTTAATTTCAGCAAAGGGGCGGTTGGATTTATGTTAAAAATTTTTTTGGTTGAAGATGAGTTTATTGTACGTGAAGGTATTAAGAATAAGATTGACTGGAAAGCGCACGGATATGATTTCTGCGGAGAAGCAAGTGATGGGGAGCTTGCGTTTCCGATGATTCAAAAGCTTAAGCCTGACATAGTAATTACGGATATAAAAATGCCCTTTATGGATGGCCTTACCCTAAGTAAACTTATTAAAAAAGAGTTTCCTTGGATAGAAATAATAATCCTTACCGGTCATGAGAAATTTGAATATGCAAAAGAGGCAATAAAACTTGGGGTGGCAGAGTATCTGTCAAAGCCTATCAGTGGAAATGAGCTTTTGACAGAGGTTGACGCTCTTGCGGTTAAGATAGAGGAAAAACGTAAAGAGAGAGAAATCCAGGAAAAATATAAGTCAGAGATGCAGGAGAACTTTTTTAAAGAGCGTAATGAGTTGTTTGAATATCTTGTTACGGGGTCAATGTCATTACCTGAGTTACTCGAAATAACAGATAGGCTGAGTCTTGATTTGTCTTCTCTTTATTTTAATATTGTTCTTTTGGAGGTTCAGTCACATAAGCATACAAATAACGAATATTCTAACCATATGATTGATATTGAAAATCAATTAAAGGATATGGAAGATGAAGAGCATTTACTTATTTTTGACAGGAATCTTGAAGGCAAGGCATTCCTTTTTAAAGCGGATACACCGGAGGAACTTGAGAGAGTACAAAATGAATGTATTAAAAAAGTAATGGATATGTTGGATGGACAGGAAGATATTCGTTATTTTGGAGGAATCGGTGAACCGGTTAACAGACTTAGGGAGTTACCGCAATCCTTTGAGAAGGCGGGTAGAGCTTTTGCACACAGATATTTTGTTGAAGGTAATCATATTATTGACAGCACTAATCAGGAACAGGGTCTGCATGTCGAAAAAGAAGACTTTAATATAAGTAATGTTGATACAAAACAAATTGACAGAAGTAAAATTAAGGAATTCCTTAAACTCGGTGCAAGAGAAGAGGTTGTATATTTTGTTGAGGAATTTTTTGTTGGCATGAATACAAATTTTATGGAGTCTAACATATTCAGGCAATATATAACAATGGATGTTTATTTTTGTGTTGTAGACTTTGTTGCAGGCATCCAGATGCCGAGAGAGGAGATAGAGCCGTTAGATGTTACCTCAGGAGTATTGCAAAGTTCAAGAAGTGCAATTGGCTATGTGGTGCGCATTATAGAGCAGGCACTTGAGCTTAGAGATAAAGCGGCAAGCAACAGGTATGGTAATGTTGTTGAAGAGATAATGAATTACATAGAACAGAACTTTGCGAGTGAAGAATTGTCGTTAAATCAGGTTGCATCGCATGTCAATTTTTCACCCAATCATCTGAGTATGGTATTCAGTCAGCAGACGGGGCAGACCTTCATAAAATATCTTACCGATTTCAGAATGAATAAAGCAAAAGAACTGCTTCGTTGTTCTAATAAAAGAAGTAGCGTGATTGCACAGGAGGTAGGCTACAAGGACCCGCATTATTTTTCATATCTGTTTAAAAAGACGCAGAATATAACACCTACTCAGTACCGTGAGGGCAAGACAGCGGAGGAAGACGAATAGTGAGACGCAGATTACAAAAACTTTATGAGAATGCAAC
Organism: Lachnospiraceae bacterium; assembly: GCA_015057505.1. Lineage (GTDB taxonomy): Bacteria > Bacillota > Clostridia > Lachnospirales > Lachnospiraceae > SIG300. The sequence continues at coordinate 39,651 of SVEG01000007.1, read as the reverse complement.
CCTGACATCAAAGATAAGATATTCGTACTTTCTTCTTTTGGTGCCAATTGTTATTTTCGTTATATTTTGTTTTTTTAATATGTGGAGCAGTAACCGTAAATATACGGAGATGCTGGATTCCATAGATGTTGCAAGTGAGTTCAGTCTTGATTTTAAGAAGGATTTTGATTACGAAGCATATCTGCTTATTGTAGAGAATAAGACAATCAGTGAATCCGGCATGAACAGAATGCTTAGCGATGCTATGCGAGTTGTAACCAGCTTGGAATCTGTTACGCATTCGACGGAGAATGCAAATCGTCTGAAGAGCGCCAAGAAGTATCTTGAGAATCTTGAGGTATATAAAAATCGTATAGAACAGAACCTTAAGGAAGGTAATAAATATGAGACTAACCTTGAAATATGGGAAAATGATATACAGATAGTAACGGCACTTTTAAGAGAGACTATTTTCCAATATATATATTATGAAATTCAGGATATCCAGCAAGCAAGAGAGGAATATCAGAAGATTTTTGCGGTAATGATTACCTGCTCCATAATTGCCTTTTTATGTGTAATAGCACTGATTGTAATTGTTTCTTATTACATACCGCAGAGTATTACAAAGCCTATAACAAGGCTTAGTGAAGTTACCGATCAGGTGGCAAAAGGAGACCTTACTGTGCGTTCGGATGTAAAGACAGGCGCAGAGGTAGGTGTACTAAATGATTCTCTTAATACAATGATTGATAAGATTTGTGAACTTGTTGAACAGGTTAAGAAAGAGCAGATTAGTCTTCGTAAGGCGGAGTTTGAGCTTCTGCAGTCACAGATTAACCCGCACTTTTTGTATAACACGTTGGATGCGATTGTATGGCTCGCAGAGTCGGGTGAGCAGCAGATGGTTGTTGATATGGTTGAAAATCTGTCCGACTTTTTCAGAACATCGCTTAATCAGGGTAAGGATATAGTTACGGTAAGAGAAGAACTTGAGCATGTAAGAAGCTATCTGGAGATACAGAAGGTAAGATATCAGGATATCTTAAGATTCGAGATAGATGTTCCGGAGACTGTTCATAAATATCTTATTCCTAAGATTACCATTCAGCCACTCGTGGAAAATGCATTATATCACGGAATTAAGAATAAAAGAGGGCTCGGAACAATCGTTATAAAAGGCAGTTTGGGAGAAGACGGTTTCGTGTTGCAGGTAAGTGATAACGGAATAGGAATGAAGGAAGAGAGACTTATCCAGGTTAGGGAAGGTATTGAGAATAAAGTCCCGAACGAGAAAGATATTTATGGCTTATATAATGTTAATGAGCGAATCCGCCTGAATTTTGGTGAAAAATATTATATCAGCCTGGAAAGTGCCTATATGGAGGGAACAACGGTTTATATTAAATTGCCCTGTGTGGAGAATGTATAATTAACCGGAATAAAAATATTAACTTCTGAAATAGAAAATCCAACCTTTTTTTTAGGACGATAAAAAAATCAACAAAAGAATTATTTATCTGAATGGTATTTTTAAAAACAGTGTCATATAATTAGACCATCAAAGCAAGTTTCTTTGAAACAAATAAAAAAGGGAGGACTGTTAAAATGAAAAAAATTTTAGCAATTGTATTGATGGCCGTAATGGCACTCGGTTTAGTAGCTTGTGGTAAGGGCAAGGACGATGGTTTGATCAAAGTTGGTATCATCAACAACGACCCTAACGAGTCAGGATATCGTACAGCTAACGATAAGTCAATGAAAGACCAGTTTACAAAAGAGAACGGATACGATGCATCTTTCTCATACAGCCTTAAGAACGATGAGCAGATCGCAGCAGCGCAGAAGTTCATCCAGGATGAAGTTGATTACCTTCTTCTTTCAGCAGCAGGTACATCAGGTTGGGATACAGTATTAAAGGATGCTCAGAAGGCAGGCATTAAGGTTATCTTATTTGACCGTACAATCGACGCAGACGCTAGTCTTTACGAAGCTTCTATCGTTTCTGATATGGCTAAGGAAGGCGAGACAGCTGTAGCTTGGTTAAAGGGACAGAACCTCAAAGAGTACAACATCATTCACCTTCAGGGTGTTATGGGTTCAGCTGCTCAGGTAGGCCGTTCAGGCGCTCTTGATGCAACAGCTAAGTCAGACGGATGGAACATCGTTAAGCAGCAGACAGCTGAGTGGAGTGCAGAGAAGGCACAGCAGATTGTTCAGTCTGTAATCGACGCTAAGACACCTTTCAACGTAATCTACGCTGAGAACGATGATATGGCTAAGGGTGCTGTAGCAGCTCTCGATGCAGCAGGTATCTCACACGGTGTTGGCAAAGATGTTGTTATCATGGGATTTGACTGCAACAAGTGGGCTCTTCAGGAGTTACTTAACAAGAACTGGAACTATGATGGACAGTGTAATCCTTTCCAGGCTAGCTACATCCACGACATTATCCAGAAACTTGAAAAAGGTGAGTCACCTGCACAGAAGACAATCATCCTTGATGAGAAGGGCTTCGATGCAGCTACAATTACAGCAGACGATGTTGAAAAATACGGAATCTAATTTGTGATAACTACATAATATTATATAATTATTAATTATAAGCGTGGCGCAGCGTATATGTACGCTTGCTCCACGCTTGTTTAATAAGGTGAGGAGATGAAACTGGTGAAGGAAAATGTAGTGTTGGAAATGAAAAATATCCATAAGAGCTTTCCGGGTGTCCGCGCATTACAGAATGTTGATTTTACATTATGCGAGGGCGAGATTCATGCACTTATGGGAGAAAATGGTGCCGGCAAGTCAACTCTTATTAAGATTTTGACCGGTGTATACGAAAAAGATGAAGGTCAGATTTTTCTTAAAGGAAAAGATAAAGCGGTTGTAATACGTTCTCCTCAGGATGCCCAAAAACTTGGAATAAGTACGGTATATCAGGAGATAACACTTTGCCCTAATCTTTCTGTTGCAGAGAACATGTACATAGGAAGAACAAGCGGCATGGGAATGAATTGGAAGAAAGTAAACAAGGATGCGGAAGAGATTCTCAAATCCCTCGATATTCCCGCGAAAGCTACACAGCAGTTGGGAAGCTGTTCAATAGCAGTGCAACAGATGGTTGCAATTGCCAGAGCAGTTGATATGGATTGTAAGGTGTTAATTTTGGATGAACCGACATCTTCACTTGATGATCAGGAGGTTAAAAAGCTTTTTAAGCTTATGCTTGATCTTAGGAGCAGAGGTGTAGGTATCATATTTGTAACGCACTTTTTGGACCAGGTATATGAAGTTTGTGATAAGATAACAGTTTTGAGGGACGGACAGCTTGTAGGTGAATATGAGATAAAAGATCTTCCCCGAGTTAAGCTTGTATCTAAGATGCTTGGTAAAGAATTTGATGACACAACGGAAATTAAAGACAGTAGTCTTATATATGATAAAGAAGATGCAAAGGACTGTGTATTTGAGGTTGAAGGACTTTCAAGTAATGCAGGAATTAAACCTTTTGATTTTAGTGTTAAAAAAGGTGAGGTCAGCGGTTTTGCAGGCCTTCTAGGTTCAGGAAGAAGTGAGTGCGTAAGAGCTATTTTCGGCGCAGATAAGGTTGTTGGCGGAACTGTTAAGAAAAACGGTAAGGTTATTAAGATTACCAAGCCCATCAATGCTATGAAGAACGGTATCGGTTACTTGCCCGAAGACCGTAAGAGAGACGGTATTGTCGGAGATCTTTCGGTTCGTGAGAATATTATTCTTGCTTTGCAGGTACTTAAAGGATTTTTCAAGCCCTTGTCAAAGGCAGAGGCCGATAAGTTTGCGGATGAATATATCAAGCTGTTGGATATTAAGACGGCTTCGGCAGATACACCGATTAAGTCTTTGTCAGGCGGTAACCAGCAGAAGGTTATCCTTGCAAGATGGCTTCTCACACACCCGGAATATCTTATTTTGGATGAGCCGACAAGAGGTATTGATATCGGTACCAAGGTAGATATCCAGAAGCTTGTTCTTAAGCTCGCTTCAGAAGGTATGAGCGTTACGTTTATTTCATCAGAGACGGATGAGATGCTTCGTACATGCTCGCGACTTGTTGTAATGAGAGACCGCAAAATGGTTGGAGAGATTTCAGGGGATGATCTCAATCAGAGTAAGATTATGAGCACTATTGCAGGAGGTGAAAACAAATGACGAAGATCTTTAAACGACAGATTTTTATTCCGATAGCAGCTATGCTTGCGTTGTTGTTATTTAATCTTATAATAGATCCCTCATTTTTTCATATTTCACTGACAACAAACAATGCTGGTGACCCGGTTCTTTCAGGAAACCTTATATCGATTCTTAACAATGGCTCCGAGCTTGCCATTCTTGCACTCGGAATGACACTTGTTACTGCTGCTTCGGGCGGGCAGGATATCAGTGTCGGTGCCACCATTGCCATTGCAGGAAGTGTTGTTTTAAAAATAGTTTGCGGTGCAAATGAAGTAAGCGTTGGAATTGTACTTGTTGCATTTTTGGTTGCTTGTCTTGTATCGATGGCATTTGGTGCATTTAACGGTGCCTTGGTTTCAATATTTAAGATTCAGCCGATGGTTGCAACGCTTATCCTATTTACGGCAGGACGTTCAATTGCTGCATGGATTAATAATAATGCACAGATTAATATCTCGGATCCTAAGTTCACATATATTGCAGAATTTTTCCCGGGACTTCCGATTCCGACACCTTTTTTAATAACAATATTATGTTTTATTATAATGGCACTTTTTATGAAGTTTACCAATATTGGTTTGTATTCGCAGGCAGTTGGTATTAATGAGAATTCCTCTAAACTTAATGGTATTAATCCGGTTTTCATTAAGTTTTTAACATTTGTTATTCTTGGATTATGCGTTGCGGTATGTGGACTTATTAAGGTAAGCCGTTCACGAGGTATTACATATTCATCTATAGCAGAGAATATTGAAATGGATGCAATTCTTGCGGTTGCACTTGGCGGAAATGCGCTCGGAGGCGGTAAGTTTAATATGACAGCTTCGGTTATAGGAGCATATGTTATCCAGATTCTTACCACAACACTTTATAAGTACAATATTAGTTCGGCTGCACTTTCTGCATATAAGGCAATCGTGGTAATTGTACTTGTGGTTATCAGTGCGCCTACAGTAAGAAGAAAGGCAAAGGCTGTTACTGATAAAATTAAGGCTAATTTCGCAAGAAAGGAGGTCGCATAAAATGGCATCTTTTAAGAAATTATCCGGACTTAAGAAGAAAGTAACGGGAATGACGGATACAAGTCTTTTGCTTACGATTACGGTGCTTGTATTCTTTGCAATGTACCTTGGTGCGGTATTATTCCTTGGAGAGGGCTTTTTAAAGCCTCAGACCTTCTTTAACATGCTTAACCAGAATGCGGCGCTTCTTATAGTATCATGCGGTATGACACTCGTAATGATTACAGGCGGTATTGATATTTCCGTAGGTGGTGTTGTTGCACTTGTAAGTATGTGTTGTGCGATTAATCTTGATTGTCACGGCGGCAATATATTTCAGGCAATTTTAATTTCTCTCGTAATCGGACTTTTGTTCGGTATCGTTCAGGGCTATCTTGTTGCATACCTTGAGATTCAGCCGTTTATAGTTACTCTTGCGGGGATGTTCTTTGCTAGAGGTATGACAACAATAGTTTGTGAAAAAGAGTTTGGAAAGGTAATACAGTTTAATGTAGAAAATGAAGCCTTTGTTAAGATTAAAGACACAAGAATTAATATGCCTGAGTTTTTGGGAACGGTTAGTAAACGAGGCGTTTTTATTCCTGCATATATTGAACTTGGTGTTATTGTAGCAATTTTAATTGTATTGATACTCTTTTGTGTGCTCAGATGGACTAAGACAGGTCGTAAGTTTTATGCAGTAGGCGGTAACAATCAGAGCGCTCTTATGCTTGGTGTAAATGTAAAAAGAACGAAGTTTACAGCACATGTGATTTGTGGTTTACTTGCAGGTGTGGGAGGTTTTGTGTACTTCCTTCATATTGGTTCGGGTTCTCCTACACATGCGGCAGGTATGGAAATGAACGCAATTGCGTCTTCGATTATCGGTGGAACCATGTTGAGCGGAGGTATAGGAAGTATTATCGGAGCATTATTTGGTGTACTTTCGCTTAGTACCATTAAGGATATAGTATCTTCAATGGGCTTTGATGAGAACTGGTGGACAGGAATTACCGTTGCGGCAATGCTTTGTCTTTTCCTTATAATTCAGAGTATTGTTATGGCTAGAAAGAGCTCTGCGGGGAGCAAAATAGAGTGATAATTGGGTTGAAACAGAGTGTAAAATAGGGTATAATTATACTATATAAACAAATGGCAATCGTTATATAACGACTGCCATTTGTGCATATGAAAAATCAGCCGGAAGGAGCTGCCATTATGGAAAAAAAGAAACAAAAGAAAATTAGCGTGCGTAAGATGTTGGTATTGACGACAATAATTCCATTGATTTCTTCCATTGCAATTATTAGTGGAGTGTCCGTTTACGTTACTAAATCCAATTTGGAAAAGCAGGTTGAGAATACACTCTATGTTGCCGCCAATATATTGGCTTCTCATTGCAGTGGTAATACTATTACTCAGGCTAACGAAATGAGCTATTATGAATATCTTGATAGTCTTAAAGAAAAAAATATCGATATGGCAATTGTTTTTGAAAATGCGACATGTGCATCGTCCATAAGGAATGAGAATGATTACCGTATTAAAGAGATAGAGTTTAATAAGAACTTTGTTAATGACAAGGCAGAACTTGAAGCAGGATTTTATGATCCGTCCGTAACCGCGAACGGTGAAGAGTACTTTGGTTACTATATGCCCATTATAACTGATGGTAAACTTATAGCTATGGCTTTTGCGGGACAGAACCAGAAGGAAGTTAATTCTGCGGTTATGAGCAGTGTAATAAGCTTTAGTGCACTTGCAATAGGCTTGCTTGTTGTATTTGCTTCTGTTGCGATGATTTTCAGTAATGGTGTTGTTAAGGCGGTTAATGCAGTGGATAAGAGCGTTACGGCGCTTGCCAACGGTGATTTAAAGGATAATTCTTCAGGAGTTACAAGTACGGTTAAAGAACTTGCTACACTTCTTTCTGCGACTGACGTCATGCAGACGAATCTTAATGACGTTATCGGTAAAGCAAAAGATGTTTCAAAAGAGCTTATAGGTAATATAGAGGATGTAACAAGATTAAGTAACAGCAGTTCAGGACGTGCTAAGCAAATTACCAATGCACTTGATGAATTGTCGCTTACGGCTGCCAATATGGCAGAAAATGTACAGGATATTAATGTGCAGATGATTGAGATTGGTAATGTAATTAACGATATATCAGAAGATGTTGAGCATTTGCATCAGAGTTCAGAGAATATCCTTAAGGTTAATGATGAGGCAAAGGCCGACATGGATATGATTATGGATAACAGTTACAAGTCTGTTAAGGCAGTTGAAGAGATTCTTTCACAGATTAGAGCGACAAATGACTCAATCGCAGAGATTGATAAGGCAGTAAGCCTTATTTTATCGATTTCCGACCAGACAAGTCTTTTAAGTCTCAATGCTTCTATTGAGGCGGCGAGAGCGGGCGAGGCAGGTAAGGGCTTTGCTGTAGTTGCAGGCGAGATAGGAAGCTTGTCGGCACAGAGTGCGGAAGGTGCAGAGATGATTAAGAATCTGGCACAGACAATTACTGAGAAGTCAAGAGCATCGGTTGAACTTGCTGCAGGAATCTCGGAACTTATAACTGAAGAGCAGGAAAGCATCACAAGAACCAAGAGTAAGTACGAAGAACTCAGCCGTGACATTACGGATTCTGCTACTAAAATTAAGGATATTGCCGATAAGACAGATAATCTTACCAATAACAAAGAGAAGGTTATTGAGAATGTACAGAATCTGAGTGCAATCAGCGAAGAGAATTATGCAAGTAATGAAGAAGTAAGTGCAAACGTAGGTGAAATTATCGAGGAAGTTAATTTGGTAAATGAAAACTGCGATAAGATGAGCCGCATGGCACAGGAGTTAGATGAATCAGTTGCATATTTTCATAATTAGAAAGTGAGACGTCGGCATGTTAAAAAAGATAACTGCTGTAATGATTCCGCTACTTTTTAGTATTGTTTTAGTTTTTGTAGGTACATTTTTAGGTTGTATAAAAACGGGAGGCAAGACCGTTCCCGAAGAAAAAGAGAAAATAGTAGTAGGGTTTTCGCAGCTTGGAGCAGAATCTGATTGGAGAAGTTCCAATACAGAGTCCATGAAAGAAGCACTTTCATCTAAAAACGGGTACAGTCTGATTTTTGAAGACGGACAGCAGAAGCAGGCTAATCAGATAACAGCAATAAGAATGTTCATACAGCAGGAAGTAGATTATATTGTCCTTGCACCCGTAACTGAGACAGGCTGGGATACAGTACTTCAAGAGGCAAAGAATGCGGGGATACCTGTAATTATCGTAGACCGTATGGTAGATGTTGAGGATGAAGACCTTTTTACATGCTGGGTAGGTTCTGATTTTGAACTGGAAGGCAAGAAAGTAGTAGAATGGCTTAACAGATATGTAACACTTAAGAATGTACCGGCTAAGGATATACATATAGTTAATATTCAGGGTAATCTGGGTGCGTCAGCGCAGCTTGGAAGAACAAAGGCATTGGCAGATGCCGTGGAGAAATACGGCTGGGATTTGCTCGCAGAGGTTCCGGGAGATTTTACACAGGCTAAAGCCCGTGAGGTTATGGATGGCCTTTTGGGTGTATATGACAATATTAATGTGGTATATTGCGAGAATGACAATGAAGCTTTTGGTGCAATAGAAGCGATAGAAGCCGCCGGCAAAAAGGTTGGTATGGATATTGCAAACGGAGAGATTATGGTAGTATCCTTTGACGGTGTTAATCAGGAGGCTCTTGATTATGTCAGTGAGAACAAGATTGCCTGTATAGCAGAATGCAATCCGCTTCACGGTCCGCGTGTACAGGCGATTATAGAGCTTTTGGAGGCAGGGAAAATGCCCGATAAGTTCGCTTATGTGCAGGAGAAGCTGCTTGCTTCAGATACCACTGTGACGCAGGTAGTTGTTGATGGTGTTAATTATGAAGTGACATTTTTAGAGAGCACAAAGACAGCCACAGAAGCGGCAGAAAAAGTAACTGAATAATATGTAAAAATGGCGTGCCATTAGTAAGATAACTTATTAATGACACGCCTGTTTTTGTTTTAAAGTGATTGCTGTAGGGGAATCAATCTTTAGCTGAAATTCTTTCAGCAAGTCGCAGCACCGTTATAATCGGTACAATCAGTATTCCGCAAAAGAAATTGCTGACACCGTGTGTAAAGTCATAGGGAAGTCCGGCGACAATCCAAGCGACCATGGACTTAAAATTAAGCCCGAAAACGATTGCCTGTATCGGAGCATACAGGGTTCCGTACAAAAAGCCGTGCAACGCGCATACTGCCATATATACGAGCGGCTGTACGGGCTTCGGCATTTTCTTTGGAAGAAGCATAACTATTCCCCACAGAACTGTCCAAATATACAGATATGGCAGCCACCACGAGGCAAAGCCTGAAAGCATGCCGGTTAAAAATACAAATATGTAAATCGGGTACAACGCTTTTTGGCGGTAAACTACTGTGAAGGCAACAATAAATACTCCTATAAGATGTATATTGGGGGCAAATTCCATAATAAGCTTCGAGGCATACATAACTGCCCCAAGCATTGAAAATATGGCCATTTCTCTGACTGTAAGCTTCATTATTTTTCAACCTTGAAGGAGTAGGAATCTCCTGCTGTTATAGTTGTTGTGTCAACACCGGACATTGCGTATTCTCCGTTGATGTAGAATGCCCAGTAGGTCTTATCAACATCATAATCAGCGGTAATACCATTTACTTTCTTCACAAAAAGTCCGTACTGGCTCTCTTCGCCTTCAAGAAGTCCAAGCTCCTGTAAGGCTTCACCGACAATAGTTTTGTCCGTGTGAATCTCAAATGCTGTCACATTGCCGTCTTTGTCCGTCACGGTAAAATCAAATACGGTAGCGCCTTCGCCCATCACGGTAGCCTCAACCTTAGGATGCTCTGCGTTAGGTGTAGTTTCTTTGTTGTCGTTCTTACAACCGATTGTAAAAAGTGCCATAGCCACAGTAAGCACGATACAAAGGAGCAACGACAAAAGTTTGTTGTTACGTTTCATTTGCATAATTGTTCTCCTTAAAAATATATTTCCTCAAAAACCGGCACTCGCGGCAAAACGTGAGGATTTTCTTCTGCTCGGGTATTTCGACTCGGCACTTTAACGTTCACCTTCTCAGATTGCTCCAATGGCTTGTCCCGGGGTTGTGGCATCCCGGTAAGAACGATAAATTAATTAACTGTGCCTCACGGCGACGGGCTCGTACAGGAGTTACACCTGTTTCCCCTTGCAAAAGCGACAGCATGATTATAGCACACTGTTATTTTTTGTTCAATAAGCTTGTGATGAATAAAAAGACACATCTCTGGTAACAATAACCAAAAAAGAAAGAGAGGTGCTTTTATGTTTAAACACGAAAAAGCGTTATTTCACCCGGTTACCGTTGAAAGACCCAATCCGCAGTATGCTGCACTTTTGCAGGAACAGCTCGGCGGTGCAAACGGAGAATTAAAGGCTGCAATGCAGTATATGTCACAGAGCTTCCGCATCAAGGATCAGGAGATTAAGGATTTGTTTCTCGATATCGCGGCAGAGGAGCTTGGCCATATGGAGATGGTCGCCCAAACAATCAATCTTTTAAACGGGCATGATGTGGAGGCAGGAGCGGTTCCTGCGGGCGAAATACAGACGCATGTGCTTTTGGGCTTGAATCCCGGCCTTATCAATGCATCGGGCTATTCCTGGACAGGGGATTATGTAAGTGTAACGGGAGATTTGTGTGCAGACTTGCTCTCAAACATTGCTTCCGAGCAGAGAGCAAAGGTAGTGTACGAGTACCTTTATCGCCAGATTGACGATAAAAAAGTAAAGGACACAATAGATTTCCTTCTTAACAGAGAAGAAGCGCATAATGCGATGTTTAGAGAGGCTTTCAATAAGGTGCAGAATACAGGCTCTAACCGTGACTTCGGTACAACAAAAGCAGCGAGAATGTATTTTAGTATGTCGGAGCCTTCACCTGAAAGCAGTGAGTTCCCGAAGAAGGATGTAACACCGCCGGCATTTAAATAAAATAATTGTTGACAAATTTATGTAAAAGCCTTATATTAGAGAAAATATTTTGTGAAGGGAAGTATAATTATGTTTTTATTCGTAGTCAGAAATTCATACGAAGACATTCAGACAATGCATGTTAACGAGCATGGTCTTAATGTTGTATGCGAATATATTGATTACGAAGAAAAATAAGCTTTCAGGAACATAGTATTTTATATAGTTGTTTTTGACCACTTATCTTTCGGATAGGTGGTTTTTTTATTAATCAGGGCCCGATGAAGCAACTAAGTATAGGAAAAGGAGACCGGAAAATGTTTGAGATGATTGATTACACAAAATGTATAACGAATCTTGCCTGTTCAGTACTTAAAGAGTTTGGAGTAGAACCAAGTCATAATACATTTGCTATGGCAGATGAGGTTATGAAAGAAGGGTATGATAATATTGTACTGATTCTTCTGGATGGAATGGGTATGAGTATTTTGGAGAAAAACGCAGATGAGAAAGGATTTCTTTGCAGTCATTTGTACGGTGAATTTCAGTCTGTATATCTTCCTACAACTGTTTCTTCAACAACCTCTGCTTTGAGTGGATTAAACCCGTCAGAGCATGCCTGGTTAGGGTGGGATTGTTATTATCCGGAGATTGATAAAAATGTTACGGTTTTTCTTAATACATTAACAAGTTCGGAAGAGACGGCAGCAGATTATCCTGTAGCATATAAGCTCCGTCCGTACAAAAATGTAATAGAGCAAATTAAAGAAGCAGGAGGAGACGCATATTTAGTTGCACCTTTTGCGGCACCTTATACAAGGATCTTTGAAGAGCAAACGGAAGCGGTGTTTGAACTTTGCAAAAAGCCGGGAAAGAAATATATATACTGTTACAATCCGCAACCGGACGGCATTATGCATAAGACAGGGACTACATCGAAAGAGAGCAAAGAAGCTCTTCGGGCACTTGAAAAAGAGATAGAGGATTTGTGCAGAAAACTTAATGGCTTGGAGACAAGGACATTAGTAATGATAACAGCGGATCACGGACAAACAGACCCTAAAGGTGTATGTTTGCTGGATTATCCGGACATTATTGATTGTTTGACAAGAATGCCGTCCTTAGAGCCGCGAACTTTAAACTTGTTCGTAAAACAGGATTCGGTGGATGTTTTCCCAGAAATATTTAACAGACATTTTGCAGATAAATTCAGGTTATATACTAAAAAGCAGGTGTTAGAAGGTAAGCTCTTTGGCCCGGGAAAAGAACATGCGAAATTTAGAGACATGTTAGGAGATTACATAGCAATTGCTGTCAGTGACTTGGCCATTTATTTTACATATGAGGATTTACAGCAGCAGAAAGGATTTCACGGCGGAATGACATCGGAGGAAATCCGGATTCCTTTTATTAAGATTGATTGCAAGAAAGATGTAATACATTGATAAAACAAAAAAGTTGAAGAGGAGAGAAAAGATATGATTATTGATGATGTAAAATTTAAATTAAAAGACGGGCGTGAAGCAATACTTCGTAGCCCCAGAGAAGAAGATATTGAGAGTACTTTGGAATATTTGGTTATTTCTGCAGGAGAAACAGAGTATATTATGCGTTACCCGGAAGAATGTGTAAAATACACACCGGAAGGAGAAAAGAAGCTGTTTGAGCAGAAGAATGCATCTCCAAATGAAGCAACGATTATGTGTATAGTAGACGGTAGGGTTGTCGGTAATTGTGAAATAAGCTTTTTCAAGGGAATAAAAACAAGGCACAGAGGTGTTATAGGTATTGCGCTGATTAGCGAGTTCTGGAATCAAGGAATCGGTACAAAGATGTTTGAAGAAATGATTCGTCTGGCAGAAAGCAGAGAAGAAGTTTTGCAAATTGAATTAGAGTTTGTAGAAGGAAACGCCAGAGCAAGACATTTGTACGAGAAGATGGGCTTTAGGATTACTGGTGTTCGTCCCAATGCAATTCGCTTAAAGGATGGCACACTTTTGAATGAATATACGATGATTAGGGAAATTAAGAGATAGAGTGAATAAGGTTTGTAGTTTAATGCTATAAAAAATAGGAGCTGAAGAATCTTCAGCTCCTAAAAAATTATTTTATGTATATCTTAGAATACACCCTGAGCCATCATAGCCTCAGCAACCTTCTTGAAGCCTGCGATGTTACCGCCTGCTACGAGGTTGTAGCCTAAGCCGAATTCCTCAGCTGCTGCTGCAGATGAATCATGAATACCGATCATGATCTGGTGAAGCTTAGCATCAACTTCTTCTGCTGTCCAGCTGTATCTTTCGCTGTTCTGGCTCATCTCGAGACCTGATACAAGAACGCCACCTGCGTTAACTGCCTTTGAAGGAGCAACGATTACGTTCGGCTGATCAAGTAAGAATCTGAGAGCGTCGTTTGTTGTAGGCATGTTAGCAACTTCGATGTAGTACTTAACGCCGTTAGCAACGATCTTCTTAGCTTCGTCCATGTTAACATCGTTCTGTGTAGCACAAGGCATAACAACGTCAACCTTCTGCTCCCAAGGCTTCTTGCCTGCGAAGAACTGGCAACCGAACTTGTCAGCGTAATCCTGAACTTTATCACGGCCTGAGTTTCTCATCTCAAGAAGATAGTCAATCTTCTCTTCTGTGATGATACCTTCGGGATCATAGATGTATCCGTCAGGACCTGAAAGTGTAACTGCCTTACCGCCGAGTTCAGCGATCTTCTTAGCAGCACCCCAAGCAACGTTACCGAAACCTGAAATAGCAAATGTCTTGCCTTCGATTGTCTCGCCTTCATGCTTAAGTACTTCTACTGCATAGTATACAGCGCCGTAACCTGTAGCTTCGGGACGAATCAAAGAACCGCCGTATGAACGACCCTTACCTGTAAGAGTACCGTTCTCAAATGCACCTCTGATGCGACGGTACTGACCGTACATATAACCGATCTCACGTCCGCCTACACCGATATCACCAGCGGGAACGTCAACATCGGGACCGATGTGACGATATAACTCTGTCATGAATGCCTGGCAGAATCTCATGATTTCTCCGTCGCTCTTACCGCGGGGATCGAAATCAGAACCACCCTTAGCACCACCCATGGGGAGTGTTGTTAAGCTGTTCTTAAAAGTCTGCTCGAAACCGAGGAACTTCATAATAGATAAGTTTACTGAAGGGTGGAAACGTAATCCTCCCTTGTACGGTCCGATAGCACCGTTAAACTGTACACGGTATCCACGGTTAACCTGTGTCTGACCATTGTCATCAACCCAAGCAACGCGGAACTCAATTGTTCTCTCCGGCTCACACATTCTCTCAAGAAGTGCAGCCTTTCTGTATTCCTCTTCATTTTTCTCAACAACCGGCTTAAGTGAAGATAAAACTTCTTCTACAGCCTGTAAAAATTCCGGCTCACCGGGATTTTTCTTAGCAACCTGTTCAATAACCTCATCTACGTATGACATTATGAATCCTCCTTCGAAAATAAATATTTTCCTAATATTAAGCGTTTTTTATTTTAAAACAAAATTTTTATATGCACAAGTATTTTTTTGCATTTTTTTCAAAAAGTTAACATTAAGGCAATATAAACTTGACAAACCGGGGAAAAATAATTACACTAAGCATATATATTTGAAATGCATTGAAAAGAAGAGTACGCATAGGATTGGCTTACAGAGAGCTTTACAGGGTGGAAGGAAGCAGCTTATGAGAATGCGGAAGATGGTCTTGGAGCAGAGTGGCTGAGGAGTTTTTACTTTTAGGTCATGCCGGGTTCGCCCGTTACAGCGGAGACTGTTGATGGACAGTTGCTAAGGCTTGTGTTGCGAAGCATAAGCGAATTAAAGTGGTACCACGGGATATACTCGTCTTTAAGAATAGTTCTTATGGCGGGTATTTTTTATTGCAAAAAGTAAGCCAAGCGAAACGGATATGCATTTAGTAGAAAGGACGGAGATAACATGAACAGAGGAAATTACTACATGACTACAGCGATTGCCTACACATCGGGCAAGCCGCACATCGGCAATACTTACGAAATCGTACTTGCAGACAGTATTGCACGCTACAAGAGACAGCAGGGCTACAACGTACGTTTCCAGACAGGAACAGACGAGCATGGTCAGAAAATTGAGCTTAAGGCACAGGAAGCAGGCATTACACCTAAGGAATTTGTTGATGGTGTTGCAGGCCAGATTAAGGATATCTGGGATTTGATGAATACTTCATATGATAAGTTTATCAGAACAACTGATGATTACCATGAGAAGCAGATTCAGAAGATTTTCAAGAGATTATACGAGCAGGGCGATATTTATAAAGGAGAGTACGAGGGTCTTTACTGTACACCTTGTGAGTCCTTCTTTACTTCTTCACAGCTTGTAGACGGTAAATGCCCTGATTGCGGAAGAGAAGTTACGAGTGCTAAGGAAGAGGCTTACTTCTTAAAGCTCAGCAAATACACACAGAGACTTATCGACCATATCAACGCGAATCCTGAGTTTATTCAGCCGGAGTCGAGAAAGAACGAGATGATGAACAATTTCCTTCTTCCGGGTCTTCAGGATTTGTGTGTATCCAGAACATCCTTCAAATGGGGTATTCCGGTAGATTTTGATGACAGACATGTTGTTTATGTTTGGATTGATGCGTTAAGCAACTATATCACAGGTCTTGATTATGACTGTGACGGTAATCACGGTGATTTGTTTGGTCAGTTCTGGCCTGCAGATTTGCACCTTATCGGTAAAGATATTTTACGTTTCCATACTATTTATTGGCCGATTATGCTTATGGCACTTGATTTACCGCTTCCTAAGCAGGTATTCGGACATCCGTGGTTATTGCAGGGAGACGGCAAAATGAGTAAGTCAAAGGGTAACGTAATTTATGCAGACGATCTTGTTGATTTGTTCGGAGTGGATGCCGTAAGATATTTCGTGCTTCACGAGATGCCGTTTGACAACGACGGTGTTATTACATGGGAGCTTGTGACAGAGCGTGTTAACTCAGACCTTGCCAATACACTCGGTAACCTTGTTAACAGAACAATCTCCATGTCTAACAAGTATTTTGGCGGCGTGGTTAAGAATGAAAATGTAACAGATGATGTTGACGCAGACTTCGTATCTGTAATTACGGGAACAAAAGCAAAGGTTGAGGAGAAGATGGAGAAGCTTCGTGTTGCAGATGCAATCACAGAGATTTTCAACCTCTTCAAGCGTTGCAACAAATATATTGACGAGACAATGCCTTGGGCACTCGCAAAGGACGAGGCTAAGCAGGGAAGACTTGCTACAGTTTTATATAATCTTGTTGAAGGTATCTGCATCGGCGCAAACCTTTTGGCACCATTTATGCCTGCAACAGCAGAGAAGATTTTTGCACAGTTAAATGCACAGGTAAGAGACTTTGATGACCTTGCCGAGTTTGGTAAATATGTATCAGGAACAAAGGTTACCGACACACCTGAGATTTTGTTCGCGCGTCTTGACGTTGCGGAAGTTCTTGCAAAGGTAGAAGAGAAGAAGGCTGCAGCTGCAGAACCTGTAAAGGAAGAAGAGCCGGGTATCGATATCGAAGCAAAGCCCGAGATTTCATATGATGATTTTGCAAAGCTTCAGTTCCAGGTTGGTGAAATCATCGCTTGCGAAGAAGTTAAGAAATCCAAGAAGCTTCTTTGTTCACAGGTTAAAATCGGAAGCAGTGTAAAGCAGATTGTTTCAGGAATCAAGGGACATTACACAGCAGAAGAAATGGTAGGCAAGAAAGTTATGGTTCTTGTAAACTTAAAACCCGCAACACTTGCCGGAGTTCTTTCAGAAGGAATGCTTCTTTGCGCGGAGAACGAGAACGGAGAGCTTGCGCTTATGACGCCTGAAAAGGATATGCCTAATGGAGCGGAGATTGCGTAATGATTTTCGACACACATGCACATTATGATGATGACGCTTTTGACAGCGACCGTGATGAACTTCTTGCTTCGATGAAGGAGAACGGCATCTCGCATATAGTAAATGTCGGCGCCAATATCGCAACGACCCGTAACACGATAAAACTTACTGAGCAGTACCCGTTTATTTACGGTGCGGTTGGAGTGCATCCGAGTGACAGCGCGGAGCTTGACGAAGAAAAGCTTGCGTGGATTAAGTCTGTGGCGGTGCTTCCTAAGATTGTTGCGGTCGGTGAAATCGGACTTGACTATTATTGGGATGAGCCGGAGCGCGACATCCAGAAAAAGTGGTTTATAAAGCAGCTTGAAGTTGCAAGGGAAGTTAAGAAGCCTGTAATCATTCACAGCAGAGATGCGGCTAACGATACTTACGAGATTATGCGCGAGCACAAGGCAGAGGAGATAGGCGGAATAGTGCATTGTTATTCTTACACTAAGGA
The DNA here is from genome assembly GCA_015057505.1 of Lachnospiraceae bacterium. GTDB lineage: Bacteria > Bacillota > Clostridia > Lachnospirales > Lachnospiraceae > SIG300. Next base: position 22,033 of record SVEG01000007.1, on the reverse strand, counting down.
GATGGCGCAGAGATTTCTTGAGATGGATTTTTATTTCGGAATCGGCGGGGTCGTTACCTTTAAGAATTCCAAGAAGCTTAAGGAAGCAGTTGAATATATCCCGCTTGAGAAAATCGTTCTGGAGACAGATTGCCCGTATCTTTCGCCCGAGCCCAACAGAGGCAAACGTAATTCATCGCTTAACCTGTCCTATGTGGCAGACGCCATAGCAACGCTTAAAGGAATCAGCCGAGAAGAAGTCGAGAGAGTAACTTTCGAAAACGCACTTAAAGTATATAGGCTTAATGCCTAACATAAAAAAGTTGGTTATATCAAATATAACCAACTTTTTGTTTTATATTGCCATTAATGCTTCAAGTTTGTTGTAAAAGATTTCTTCAAGACCGCATCCCTTGCCCTTACGGGAAATATTGATGTGCAGACGTCCGTTATAAGAGATAAGCCCGCAATTATAGGGTGCATTACGTCTGGGTGTTAAAATACACGAAATCTTGTCAATATATGGTTTAATCTCCTTCGGGAAGGAAACTTCGCCGAGATTGGAGACGCTTATACATGAATTACGCTCACCGTAGCGGTGATATACGAATTTGAGGATGGCATGCTTTACCGGCAAGGGTAAAATCTTAAAAAGCCACCAGTTCATGTATTTTGTGTTCATTGTAAAAGTGTTCTGCAAATATTCGGCAGACAGCTGTTTTTTTAGCTGTGTTGCAAAATGCTGCAATATTTCTTTGAAATGATAATCTTTCTCACGAGGTACAATATGCGGAAGCGCATATAAGGAAAAATTATATAAAGTACTGCTCTCAAACTTCTTTCTTAAGTTTGCAGATACAAGAATCTTGACTGTATTTTTCTTTTGGGAAGGACGTTTTTTCTGAAGCTGCAATATGGAATCAGCCATAACCGCGGTCAAAAATGTTGTGAGTGAAACACCGTAACTGCGGGCAGTATCAAGTAAATCCTGTATCTTATAAGTCTTTGAAATAATAGTATTTTTACTTTCAGGTTCAGCATCACCGGGAATCTGATAAACTGTTTGTTTGTCCGTTTCATTTTTGGAAGAACCCGAATATGAAATATAGTCGTCAACCAATTCACATTCTTTGACAGGCTCTTTGGGATCAAAAATCTTGTCGGAATATTCAACTGTAACACCATGACAGAGCGATATATATTCTGCAACCAATGTACTTAAAAAGATTGTTCCGCCGTTACCGTCGGTTAAAGCATGAAATGTTTCAACTGCAATTTCTTTTTCACTATAGAGAACCTGAATCGCACATTCGCGGATTTCCTTGCGTGTCATAGTCTTAAGGCAGGCTTCATCTTGCTTAACTGAGGGAGCTTTGTCAACGGGTGTTATATAGTAATTGAAGAAACCGGATTTAATTCCGGCAACAATGGTCGGGAATCTTCCGGCGATATTATCAAATGCTTTCTGAAGAATATCCGGGTTAACAGCCTCGCTTAATGTAGCCGAAAATCTGAAAGTATTGGAGTATTCTTTTTTAAGAGAGGCAAGATGTATGCTTGCCGAGCTGTCCAGTGGATATTTCTTTCTTATAATAGTGGTTGATTTTTTCATGACACTTCTCCAAATATAGGGAAACTTTGTTTCCAAAAGAGTTTGCTACTACGCAAACACTTTTAATAATAATTAGCGCATACATAAAAAGCATAACATCCGGCAAACTTTTTTGCAAGGATAAAAATACGGTAATTACTGATAATTCCGGTTTGTGCAAAAAACTATCGACATTAAATTGATGTCTATGGTAAAATATGAACAGTGCATGTAAAAGTGTTTGCACTGCAAACGCTTTTGGAAACGAAGTTTCCCGCAAAAAAGAAAAACAAGCGGCGCGAATCGACATTTGAGTTTCAGGAAGAGGATATATGGCTAATTTAACAAATCCGCAGGACACGATTGCGGTCATTCAAAAATATAATTTTATGTTTCAAAAGAAGTTCGGGCAGAACTTCCTTATAGACACGCATGTGGTGGACAAGATTATCCGCTCGGCGGGTCTTACAAAGGACGATATGGTGCTCGAGATAGGTCCGGGTATCGGAAGTCTTACGCAGCATCTTGCGGAGAATGCGGGCAAGGTTGTGGCCGTGGAGATTGATAAGAATTTGATACCGATTCTTGGGGAGACGCTTAAGGATTATGATAATATAACGATTATCAATGAGGACATCCTTAAGGTTGATATTAATAAAATTGCTAAAGATTTTAACGGAGGCAGACCGATTAAGGTTGTGGCCAATCTTCCGTATTATATAACTACACCGATTATAATGGGACTTTTTGAGAGTCATGTCCCGATTGAGAGTATAACGGTAATGGTGCAAAAAGAGGTTGCGGACCGTATGCAGGTTGGTCCGGGAACAAAGGATTATGGTGCGCTTTCGCTTGCGGTACAGTTTTATGCAAAGCCCGAGATTGTTGCCAATGTTCCGCCGAATTGTTTTATTCCGAGGCCTAATGTCGGTTCAGCGGTTATTCGCCTTACAAGATATCAGGAGCCACCGGTTCAGGTCGATGATGAAGCACTTATGTTTAAGCTTATAAGAGCATCTTTTAACCAGCGTCGCAAGACACTTGTTAACGGACTCAGCAATTCACCCGAGGTAAACTTTGGCAAGGAACAGATATCAGGCGTTATAGAGGTGCTTGGCTGGTCGCCTACAATCAGAGGCGAGAGCCTTACGCTTGAAGAGTTTGCGATACTCAGTAATCAATTTTCTAAAATTAAATGATGTAATATTATTAACACTTCCCGAATATATTAGTCAAAAAGGGAAGTGTTTTTTGTGCAGGATTATAAAAGAATAGTTTCGTATATCCATACATATGAAAATAATGAAAAGCAGAAGAACGTGGGATTTGGGAAGCTTGAGGCAAGAGGAGGACTTGCAAAACTGCAAATTCAGGTAAATGGCCTTAATACGCAGGATGGCAGGGTTTTTAGTATTTATCTTCTTAATATTGATGAATATACAAGGGGAATTAAGCTCGGGGAATGCAAAATTTTACAGGGAAAGATAAGTGCGGAGTTTAAGTTTGGGACAGAAAACATTATGCAGTCGGGTTTTTCGATTTCGCAAATACAGGGTATATATCTGACGACGGAAGATGCACCATATGCGGTACTTGCATCTTCTTGGACGGACGCAGCGATTGAGCCGGAGAAATTCAGGACAGGAGAGTCGGGTCAAACAGAGATATGTTCAGAAACAGCAGTTGTTGAGTTTGAACTGCAGCAGGGAGAAGATGTGATTGAAGAGTTACAGGCAACTGCCGAGCCGGAAACAGTCCAAGCGGCGGTTATATCTCCGGTTGAAGAAGTTTCTGAGACAGGTGTAGAAGATATGCTTGTCACTTTTATGGAGTCGCTGGAACAGTTTGATAGTTTTGAAAATAGTGAAGAATTTGAGCGTATTGTAAAAGAAGAACTTGATTTTTTGGAAAAAACACCGTGGGAGGAACTCTGTAGCAGATATCCTAAGGTGATTGCGTTTGAGGGAACAGATAGACCGCATCGTATGTGTCTGAAGATTGATCTTAAGGATCTTAATTTAATTGCCGGGGCAAAAAGAGAAATTAACGAGAATATTTACTTGATTAGAAGTTATTATAAGCACAGATATCTTCTTTTGATTGAAAACGAAAAGGATTTGAAAGGTAAAAGCTGCCTTCTTGGAATTCCGGGAACATACTGCAAAAATGAGGCTCATCTTGCTAAGATGTTTAAATTTGAGGATTTTTATCCTTCGAAGGTTTCGGAAAACGCAAACGGCAGCTTTGGTTATTGGTGTAAAGAAATTCTATTATAAATTATCTGTAGGGACTGTCCAGTACATACAGGTAGTGGTCGCGAGATATCCCCTGAATCTCGGCATAATTTTGTATAAGCTCCTTACGGGTAAAGCCCAGGTTGGAGACGAGATTTAGGGACGGAGTGTTGGAGGGCTGTATATATGCATTCACACGTCGCATGTTATATTCGGAAAATATAATATCAAGCGCCTTTTCAACTGCTTCAAGTGCGTAGCCCTGATGATGAAAATCAGGGTCAAACTTGTACCCGATTTCACAGGTGCGTGTGGGAAAATGTTTAAAATTACTGAAGGAAACAGTACCTATAATTTTGTCCGGATTGGAGTGTAAAAAGACAAAAAGCCTTAGGTGCTGTTTCTTTTTGATTAGCTGGTATTCATACTCAACAGCCTGATGCTGATATTCGGGAGTATAGTAATCACTGGGCTTGTCGCGTTCAAAACGTTCAAAAAGCACACAGTTTGATTTTAAAAAATGTAAAATCTGTTGATAATAGGTTACGTCAAGTGTCCTAAGAAGCAGACGCTGTGTTTTATAAGAAATATCCATTACAGATTCCTTTCAATATCGATGCCGCGAAGCTGTGTTACCGGCAGGATAAGTTTTATCGTATTGTAAAGTGCAATCATTTCATCATCGGTATAGGCGGAAAAACCGTCTTCAAGTACATTGCCGGAGTCCTTAAAACTTTGAAGAAAATATTGCTTACAACCTTTAAGCATATGGGCTATGTCAGTTAAATCTTCTATGGTGTGAAGTTCACGGACTACAGTGGTACGGAATTCATAATCAATATTACAGTTCATTAAAAGAGATATGCTTTCTGAAATATTTTCCGCGTTAAAATCGCATATACCGGCGGTCAGGGGATATTTCGGAAGGCTGTTTTTAATGTCCATCGCAACATAGTCGGCAAGTCCTTCCATAAGGACCGAGCGAAGTACTTCCGGGCGGTACCCGTTGGTATCAAGCTTTATTTTGTAATTAAGCTCGCGAAGCTTGCGCATAAAATCTAAAAGATCCGGTTGAAGAGTAGGTTCGCCTCCCGTTATGCAGACACCTTCAAGAATCCCACGGCGTTTTTTAAGTACTGCGAGAATTTCTTCCTCGGAGTATTCCGTGGTGGGTGTGAGAACAAGGTCGCTGTTATGGCAAAAGGGACAGCGAAAATTGCAACCGGCGGTAAAAACATCGGCGGCAATATGTCCCGGATAATCTAATAAAGAGGTTTTTGAAAATCCCTGTATAATCATGTTTCTTTCCTTGCTTTCCTAAAATATAAATATTATAATGTATCATATCAAAATTAATTCAAAGGTGCAACATGAACAAAGAGGAAAAATACATGAAAGAGGCACTTAAGCAGGCAAAAAGAGCTGCTGCCATAGGGGAGGTGCCGATAGGATGTGTAATTGTATATCAGGATAAGATTATTGCAAGGGGCTATAACAGGCGCAAAATAGACAAGAATACCTTGTCACATGCAGAGCTTAATGCAATTCGTAAGGCAAGTAAGGTTATGGGGGATTGGAGACTTGAGGACTGCGATATGTATGTGACGCTTGAGCCGTGCCAGATGTGTGCAGGCGCGATTGTTCAGGCGAGGATGAAGCGGGTATATATCGGCTGTATGAGCCCTAAGTCAGGCTGTGCCGGTTCGATTCTCAATCTTTTACAGGTGTCTGAGTTTAATCATCAGGTGGAGATAGTGAGAGGAGTTCTCGAGGAAGAATGCAGTAGAATGCTGTCAGATTTTTTTGCGGATTTGCGTATAAGAGTAGCTTTTGAAAAGGAGAAAAAGAGCAATGGCGAAAAGTAATATTTGCCCGTATTGTGGGGCATCTCTTTTGAAGAATGCCACACATTGTGAGCACTGTCTTCACGAGATAGAGAGTGTGGCAAAGCAGCGACATGAGGATACAATTAAAGGATTACGCAAAGACAGAAGGGCGATGAAGAAAACTCTTCCGAAAAAAATAGTTGCCCTTTTTTCACATAAGATTGCGATTGTTATAACGGCACTTGTTGTTATTGTATTGGTAGGAGTTTTGGTTGCATTTATATCAGCCAAGTTACATAATACTTCAGAAGACAATACGGAAGAGAAGTGGCTTAAGACTTTAGAAGAATATTACGCCAATGAGCAGTACAAAGAACTTACGGAATATGTGGATGAGAACTATATCTACGGATATAAGTTTGACAAATATACACAGGTTGCGGACGCATATTATTACTATATGAAGATTGCTGAAATGTGGGACTATTACTGCAATGAGATGGGACCGGAGGCTGATAAGGATTCGCGAATCGGAATTATGTACTGGGTGCTTTATTACGGAATTCGCGGCATGCATGCGGCAGAGGATGGATATACGGATAAAGGCCTTTTGGGTAATGAGACGCTTCTCAAAGAAATCTATGCCGATATTAAGATATTTATGTTAGATAAGTTTCCTGTTACCGAAGAAAAGATAAGCGAGATGCTTGCGCTTGAGTCCCTTGAAGAGGAAGATTTATATCCGTATTCGGATGCGGTTGTTACCGAACTCGGTTGCAGATAAAAAGAAAGGATAACAGCACATGAAATGTACATTTTGTGGTGGTGAAGTAGGTGCCGACCAGTTACGTTGCCCCTACTGTAATCAGGAAAATTTAATTGCATATCAAAGACAGAAGGAATTTGATGAGGAGACAGCCAAAAACGAGGCCGAGGCAGAAAAGGTTATAGCGTCCAACAAATCCGACATTGTTCATAAAGTCCTTACAAGAATTCTCTTGGGGCTTTGTGTTTTGTTTGTTGTCGTAACGATTGTTTCTTTTATGTGTAGCATGTATATTGAAGGAGAGATTTTTCAGCCGAAGCTTCCGTCGGATTACAAAGAGACGCTTGACGGATATTATGAAACGGGCGATTATGACAAGCTTTTTTTGTACGTCCAAAAGTATGATATTTACGATTACGAGAATCCTAAAACATACGATTACAGTCAGTTCGCACTGTATTATTATGATGTCTTGGAATACAGAAGTTGCTTTTACGGTGTGGTTGAATATCTGCGCGGAGAAATAGAAGACCTAAGCAGTTATGACTGGGAGTATGTATTTAGTTACGGTTATCAGGTGTTACTTCCGAATATGGGCGTTTATGAAGAAATAAGTGACAGGAATGCGGCCGCTTTTGAAGTTTTTAGAGAAGAAATAATTCTTGACTGGACTGTGTGGTTTGGTGTAACAAGAGAAGAAATCGAAGCCTTGGTTGCGGATGGGGAAGCATATTATTGGGCAGATGATAAGCTGGAGGCATTTGCTAAGGTTGTAGAGGAAAGGCTGGGTGTAGAGATAGATGGCTACTAAGAAGAAAAGAAGACCGATTAGCTTTATTTTTAAAATTCTCGCAATTCTCCTTTTGCTTATCATGAATTTGAGTATGATTATATATACGATAGATACTGTTTATGAGGAGATAGTCTGGAATGAAGAACTTTCCGTGCCCAATATGTGCGATAGGGATTTAGCACGCGGAGATTATTTGAGAATGTACGATACACTCTGGCTTTACAGAGAGACAGGCGAAGAAACGCAGCGTTTTTGGAGAATTGCGTATGCGTATGAGGATATGTTTGACTGTATTACATACAGACAGGCGGCAAAACTCGGACTTGATGAGCAGGGACCGGATTATTATGAGAAACTCGCAGAGTCGGCGCTTACAAGAATAAATGAGGCAAAAGCAGAGGCAGAACTTGAGCAGGATAGGCTGGTGCTAGAGTTTTTTGCGACAGAGGCAGTGGAAGATTTTCCTGTATGGCCACAAAATAAATAAGACATTTGTTGAAAAAAGTCGAATGTTATGTTATAATAACTGCATTATTAATAATAAAATATATGAGGAGGATTTCACCATGGGAAAATTCGTAGTAAAAGCAACATCTACAGGTTTCAAATTTGACCTTAAGGCTGGTAACGGCGAAGTTATCGCAACATCAGAAGTTTATACAACAGAGGCAGCTTGCCTTAACGGTATCGAGAGTGTTAAGAACAACTGTGGAGCAGACGTTGAAGATCAGACAGTTGCAGATGTAGTTGCAGTTAAGCATCCTAAGTATGAAGTATACAAGGATAAGGCAGATGAGTTCAGATTCAGACTCAAAGCCAGAAACGGCGAAGTTATCGCTGCTTCAGAAGGCTACAAGAGCAAAGACGGTTGCATGAACGGTATCGCAAGCGTTAAGAAGAACGCTCCCGATGCTGCAGTTGAGAAATAATATATCAGAATTAATTCGGGCGGAGATTTTCTCCGCCCGCTTTTAAATTATCTTGACAAATAAAGCATATTATTTTATACTAAAAGTCCGTGCAGCCGGGGAGTTAGCGGTGCCCTGTACCTGCAATCCGCTCTAGCAGGGGTGATATCCGGCCTCGGGTTTGTCTTTGTGGGGCAGGCCATTATAAGTGGCGATGACGTTTGGGTCTTACGCAACAGAAATTTATGAATCGTGTCAGGTCAGGAATGGAGCAGCACTAAGTAAAACCTTCTGTGTGCCGTAAGGTTGCCTGGGCCGAGTTAACTGTATTGGTAACGCCCATGAAGCGAATTCAAAGCCGGATGCACGGTTTTAAAAGAATGTTGGCTGTCATAATATTTATGACGGCTTTTTTTGTAGCAAAAGCCCTGTAAGCGGCTTGGCAGATTAGAAGGAGGAAAAGATATGGCCGAATACACAAGAGTTAAAACAACATTTGAGCCGGTTTTTGATGAGAATTCAAGAGTGCTGATTCTTGGTACTTTTCCGTCTGTCAAATCGCGGGAAGAGAACTTCTATTACGGACATTCGCAGAACCGATTTTGGCGGTTAATTGCAGAGTTGACGGGTGAGGAAGTGCCAACAACCATAGCGGAGAAAAAGGCGTTACTTTTGCGACACGGGATTGCACTTTGGGATGTTGTTTTGGAGTGCGACATCATAGGTTCAAGTGACAGCAGTATCCGTAACGTGGTTCCGGCGGATATTAAAAGGATACTTAAGAGTGCAAATATAGAGAAGATTATTGCAAACGGTGCTACGGCACACAGATTATATGAAAAATATTGTAGAGAAAGTACGGGCAGGTCTGCTGTAAAATGTCCGTCCACAAGTCCGGCAAATGCAGCATTTGGGATGGAACGGCTCAAAGAGGCGTGGAGTGCAAAACTCAGATTGTGACTAATACTTTAATCCGCCTTGTACTTTTTGTCAAATTAGGTTATAATGTTCGATAAGGGCAGAGTAAAGTATTTTCTCGGCACTGCCCGGTGAGCAAACCGTCTGCGCAGCAGACAATGAGCACGAAGTGCGGGGTTTGCGAGTATGGTATTGATAAACGGAGTTGATATCGCATGTCTTACATGGCACTGTATCGTAAATGGCGTCCCGATAGTTTTTCGGATGTTAAGGGACAGGACCACATTGTTACAACATTAAAGAATCAGATTGAGGCGGACCGAATAGGGCACGCCTATTTGTTTTGCGGTACGAGAGGTACAGGTAAGACAACCGTTGCGAAGATTTTTGCTAAGACAGTCAATTGTGATCATCCGGTAGACGGTAATCCCTGTAATGAGTGTGCAAGCTGCAGGGCAGTCCGTGATGGTGTATCCATGAATGTTATAGAGATAGATGCAGCATCCAATAACGGTGTTGACAATATCAGGGATATCAGGGAGGAAGTGCAGTATTCTCCCACAGAAGGCAAATATAAGGTTTATATTATTGATGAGGTTCATATGCTGTCAATAGGAGCATTTAACGCGCTTCTTAAGACTCTTGAAGAGCCACCGTCATATGTAATATTTATTTTGGCGACTACGGAGGTTCATAAGATTCCGGTTACAATTCTTTCGCGTTGTCAGAGATATGATTTTAAGAGAATTTCAGTTGAGACGATAGCTGACAGACTTACAGAGCTTATGAAGGTTGAGAATATCGACGTTGAAGACAGAGCGATTAAATATATTGCCAAGGCAGCGGATGGAGCGATGAGAGATGCCTTAAGTCTTCTTGACCAGTGCCTTGCGTTTTATATAGGGCAGAAGCTCACATATGAGAATGTACTTGAGACACTTGGCGCAGTCGATACAGAGGTTTTCAGCAGGCTTTTTCGTAAAATAATAATGAACGATACGAAGGGTGCTCTTAACCAGCTTGAAGAGATAATTATGACAGGCAGGGAGCTTTCGCAGTTTGTTGTGGATTTTACATGGTACATGAGGAATCTCTTGCTGATTCAGACTACAGAGGATGCTTCGGATATTATTGATGTGTCAGCTGAGAATCTCAAGGCGCTTACCGATGAAGCACATGTCGTCGAACCGGAAGTGCTTATGAGGTATATAAGAGTATTTTCTGAATTGTCGGGGCAGATCCGTAACGCGGTTCAGAAGAGAGTTATGGTCGAGATAGCGCTTATCAAGCTTATGCGTCCGGCGATGGAGACTAATTTGGAGTCGGTGCTTAATCGATTAAGTCTTATCGAGAAGCAGATTGAAGAAGGTGTGTTTGTTAAGCAGGAGGCAGAACCACAAGAGGAGGGTATCTCTGAAGCTGAGAAAGAAGAGATTAAGAATATGCCGATGGCGGTATCCGAGGATGTTCAGGCGGCAGTTAATGCGCTTCCCACGCTTATACCGAAGATGGATGTGCTTATACAACAGTTTATAAGATATTGCAGATATCAGGCGGCAGGTGAGAGCAGGCTTGTCTTTGTGTCGGATAACAGTGTGGCTGTGGAGTTTTTCCAGAGACAGCAGATAAGAGAGCGTGTGGAAGAGGTTATTGCTTCTGCCATTAAGAAGAGAATTACAATTGAGTCCAAGCTTATTTCACAGAGTGGCATGCAGAAGAGTGTGTTTATTAAGGCACAGGAGATGATTCAGATGCCGATTGAGGAGCTTGCGGCAGAGGATGAGAACATATATAGATAAAGTGTACTAAGGTTAACTGCTTTAGACTTTAAATTTTATAAATACAAATATCGGAAGGAGATTTTGACATGGCAAAAAGAGGAGGATTTCCCGGTGGGATGGGAATGCCCGGCAATATGAATAATCTGATGAAGCAGGCACAGAAGATGCAGAAGCAGATGGAGGAGACAACTAAGGAATTAGAAGAGAAGGAATATACCGCAACAGCAGGCGGCGGGGCAGTGGAAGTTACAATCTCAGGTAAAAAAGAAGTAGTTAAGGTTAAGCTTTCTCCCGAGGTAGTAGATCCTGATGATATCGAGATGCTTGAGGATTTAATTGTTGCGGCAACTAACGAAGCATGGAGACAGATGGAAGAGACAACGAATGCTTCCATGGCAAAAGTAACCGGTGGTTTGGGCGGATTAGGCGGAGGATTTCCTTTCTAATGGAAATGTACAGCAGTCATATTAACAAATTAATTGAAGAGTTTGCATCGCTTCCCGGTATTGGTGCCAAGTCCGCGCAGAGACTGGCTTTTCATATAATTAATATGCCGAAGGAACGTGTGGAGGCCTTTGCCAACACACTTGTAACTGCCAAGGAGAATATAAGATACTGTAAGAGATGTTTTACACTTACGGATGAAGAATATTGTCCGATTTGCAGAAGTGACAAGAGAGATGCAGGCGTGATAATGGTTATTGAGAATACGAGGGACCTTGCGGCATATGAGAAGACGGGCAAGTACGAAGGGCTCTATCATGTGCTTCACGGAGCGATTTCACCGCTTCAGGGTATCGGACCCAATGATATCCGTCTTAAGGAGCTTATTCAGAGACTTGCCGCAGAGGATGTGAATGAAGTGATTATCGCGACTAATTCATCACTTGAGGGCGAGACCACGGCGATGTATATCAGTAAGCTTATCAAGCCTACCGGAATTCGTGTGAGTAGAATTGCAAGCGGTGTACCTGTAGGCGGCGACCTTGAATATATTGACGAGGTTACTCTTCTTAGGGCACTTGAAGGTAGAATTGAATTGTAAAAAAATAAATATAAAAAACATCTTTTTTGTGACTAAGATGTTACCGGTTACTATTATAATGATGGTATCATAAGAGAAGTAGTTGAGGTGACGTCATGGAAAAAGAAGTGCAACAGTCATTTTTAGTAGATATAAAGTTTCTTCGTAATTCAACCTGGCAGGGCTCTGTTAAGTGGTTGAACGAGGACAAGAAGCAGAACTTCAGAAGCTTACTTGAACTTATCAAGCTTATTGATGAGACTCTTGAGACTTCGCAGGATAATGCGGTGGCATGGGAAGAATAATGTGATATAAAAAAGCTTTCGTAAAAAGACTTATGTCTTCTTACGAAAGCTTTTTCTTTTTATGGTAAGCAGTGTTTACCTAAATAATTTATTGAAATTAATAACAACCTTACCGATTACATCATCAAGATTAATCTCGCCCATAACGCGGCTGTCATGGCTGTCATTACGGTTGTCACCCATGACAAATACGCAGTTTTCCGAGATCGTCATATCTATCTCACCCTTAAAGGTGCTTTCCTTGATATAGGGTTCATCTATAACTTCCCCGTTTATCGTAACAATACTGTCGGAAATAACAAGATGGTCGCCTTCTATTGCGATAACTCTCTTGATATAATCGTCATGAGTGGGATTGTTAGAATCAAAAGCGATAATATCGTTGCGTTTAATGTCTCCATGTCTCCACAAAATCAAAAAATCCTTGGAATAATAGGTCGGCTGCATCGAGGGTCCGGATACTATGCTCGGCTGTATAAAAATAAGTAAAAGAAATGTCAGAACCAAAGCAGAACCGACTACCTGTACCGTATCTATCAAAAATCGTTTCAGAGTATAAGGTTCTTCAACTTTTTCTTTGCGGGTCTTCTTTGCGTTTTTAACGTTCTTCATAAGCATTGTCACCTTTCAAAATACTATCCCTAATATATCAAACAAACCGTTTTTTGGCAAGCAAAAAATGTTTAAAGTTAAGGGAGAATTGCCTTGATAATAGTACTATTTTCTTATATAATATACTATATATAGTTATCGTGGGCGAGAGTGACCACATTTTACTGAGAGAAAGGAGGATAAGCGCAGATTATGATGAATCAGCATATTTTAATTCATGATATTATCGGTGAACATGGCGAGAGAGTTCAGAATCTTAAGCGTTATTATCCTTTCTTTTGCTTGACGAATATGTCGTTTTCGCAGTACCGTGAGGGGCGTTTTGAGGAACTCGACATGGGATATATTGTGATGGCGCTTCTCAGATTTTTTATTGACAAGAATAATTTCCAGGAGCAGGGAGTTACATATGAGGAGTATAAAGAATTTCTTATTGAACTGATTAAGAGGGATTTTAGGGCGCCGCTTTCTGAGGAAGAGGGCGTGGAGCTTGCATCCTATGTTTTTGAGAAGATTACTAATGGCGGTAAGCCTTTTACATACGAGTATTTTGATCCGGCGGATAGGGTAAAAAAGAGCATCCGTGTGAAGTATTTTGACAGTAGGTTTGAGGAGGATGAGGTTGTATATACCGTAACGTCGGAGGGTATAGAGTTTTATCTTGATACCAAGGAAGTTAAGGAGGGAAGCGACATCAACGTGGCGCAGCTCCTTCTTGAAAAAATGATTAAGTCGCAGAATTTCAAGGGCGGTACGGATGTGGTGCGCCGAATCAATAATGAGGTCAGAAGGCTTAATGCGAAGCGTAACGAGGTACTTACACTTCTCAGTGCGGATGTTTTTCAAGGTGTTAAAGCCTTTGAGGAATTCGTTGAGACGGGTATACGTTGGTTTGCGGATGAGCAGAAGATGTTTAACAAGAATAAGGAGCTTCTTGAGAAGACATTGGAGAGAGCTAAGCAAGACAGCGTGCAGGCACTTGAGGAGATTTATCGTCTCGACATGGAGCTTAAGAAGGCAATTCAGAAGCACAGTGAGCTTCTCAGTGCGTGTACGGAGCTTCAGAAAAGAACGGATGAGGCGATTGAGCAGGCTAAGCTTAGCAGGCTACGGACAACCTTTGATTTTAAAGAAGCAATGTCTCTTCTTATGCAGGAGGACAAACCTGAGCTCCTAAGTCTTTTTGCAGAGCCGCTTTTCGGGCTTAACACGAGGAAGCTTTTCAGCTTTTCTGTTATTGACGATATGCTTCTTATGGCACCCGAGAAGACGGAGGTTGCAGAGAAGATTGAGAAGGATGTTGAGGTTACGGATTACGTATACGAGGACGAGATAGAGGATAGGCGTATTACGGGTAATTTCAGATTCTTTATCTGGAGTCTTTTTGAGGCTCTTAAGGAAAGAGAGAGCTTTACCCTTAAGGAGTGGAATGACGCCTTGGAGACAAGACTCGGAGAAGAGTTATTCCGTAACGGTGATTATTACACCTTCCTTATCCACCTTTGCCAGAAGAAGGAATATGAAGTTGAGGCGTTTATGAGTAAGCCCGATACCTTCCTTGAAGGCATAATGGCAGAGATTATGAAAGAGGCGGAATTTGAGCAGTACAGGAATTATGAGTTTAAGGTTATAATGCCGGAGGAGCCACAGGATACACTCAGACTTCTTAAAGTATTTGAGGTTAGTAATGTAAGATTTGAAAGGAGCAGACAGTAATGGATGAGAGAAGCTTAGATAAGGCCCTTGAGATAGCGGGCAAGCTTATTCAGGGCGAAGAAGTCGGACAGAACAGCTATCCCGGGCTTTACGACGATTATAGCAACAATCCGGAAGTATATGATATTGTTCAGGCGCTCCTTAAAAAATTAAATCTTTCAATGTATGAATATCAGAATACTCTTTATGTTACGGCAGGAGAGAATAACAGAGTATTCGGTTACAGTAACGAGGAACTTAAGAGAGCGCTCGGAATCAGACTGAACAGAGAGCTTTATTTATGCTATTTTATCATGTACATAATGATTACCAAGTTTTATAACGATTCCGGAAGCTATAATTATACGGAATATATTAAAATATCGGATGTTGTGGAGAGTGTGGATACGTCGCTTTCGGGAATTATCCGTTCGCTTGGAGTACTTGTTAACAACGAATCGGAAGAGGCGAGCTTTAAGGCTATTGCGCTTACCTGGTCGGATTTGCCGGTTGCGGGCAGGGAGGAAACAATTCGTGCCGTTAAGACAACAAAGGCCGGCTTTGTAAAGCTTGTAATTAATTTTATGGTGTCTCAGGGACTTTTGTCGGAGGCGCAGGAGAGATATTATCCGCGTAATCGTTTTAAGGCACTTGCGGAGAGTTATTTCAGGGATAACAAAGGACGCTTGTTTGAGATTATGAATCAGAAGACGGAGGAGGAAGCATAATGCCGCATATTAACAGAATTCGTGTGAATAATGTAAAATATAATTTCGGTACACAGTATTATGATGACTTCGTTCTCAGACTGTCGGGCAAGAATACAATATATGATCTTGCCAACGGCGGTGGTAAAAGTGTGCTTATGCTGCTTCTCCTTCAGAACATGCTTCCCAACTGTACTCTTGATGAGAAGCAGCCGATAGAGAAGTTATTCAGAAGCAGTAATAACAACACGGTTATTCACTCGCTTATTGAGTGGCGTTTAAATGACGGAGACATTAAAGACGGTTATAAATATATGACGACGGGCTTTTGTGCGAGAAGAGCTTCCAAGGAGGATTCTGAGGAGCAGACGGGCTCTAAGGATACGGCATCGGTGGAATATTTTAATTATTGCATTTTTTACAGAGAGTTTAATGCCAACGATATCGTTAATCTTCCGCTTAAGAGTGATACCGAGAGAGTTACATATAACGGACTTAAGGCGTATCTTCGTGACCTTGAGAAAAAGGACTACAGCCTTGAAATCAGGATTTTTGATCGTAAAGGCGATTATCAGCGTTTTATAAGTCAGTACGGTATTTACGAGAGTGAATGGGAGATTATCAGGGGTATCAACAAGACAGAAGGTCATGTAAGAACATATTTCGAGACAAATTATAAGACAACACGTAAAGTAGTTGAGGATATGTTTATCAGCGAGATTATCCAGAAGTCCTTCCGCAATAAGATTCTTGATGAGAGTGCGCAGGAAGACCCTATGGCGCAGACGCTTCTTGATATTAAGGACAAGCTTGTGGAACTCTCCAGAAAAAAGAGCGACATTAAAAATTACGACAGGCAGACAGAGGTGCTTGAGGGCTTTGCGGAGCAGACAAACGGACTCGGTGCGGCATATCAGGCGAAAGAAGCTTCTGAGGATATGCTTGTTAAAGTGTACAATTCCATCTGTAAAATGACGGAGTCTGAAGATGCTGAGAGAACGCAGCTTGCCGATAAAAGTCTTGAACTTAAGGGTGCTCTGCAGGAGGCAAAAAGGCAGGCAGATACCGTTAAGATAAGTATTGAAGAGGCGAGAGCGCAGGAACTTTCTGCGGAGCTTAAGCTTAAAGAAGACAGGATTGCGGATATGGAAGGCATGGTACATGGTATAACAGCCGACTTAAAGCAGAAGGAAAGTGCCAACGACTATCTGGACTATATCTTTTACCGTGGTGAAAGAGACAAATTAAAAGAGACAATTGATAACGCAATGAAGGATAAGGGTGAGCTCTCAAAGAGCCTTGCCCTG
This sequence comes from Lachnospiraceae bacterium, assembly GCA_015057505.1. GTDB lineage: Bacteria > Bacillota > Clostridia > Lachnospirales > Lachnospiraceae > SIG300. The sequence continues at coordinate 5,587 of SVEG01000007.1, read as the reverse complement.
CTTGCAGCGCAAATAAAGAGCCTTAAGGATGAGGAAGAGGTAATTCTTTCAAAGGAACTTAAGGTGCAGGAAGAAGCGGTTTTGCGTGACAGAGAAGAGTTTTCACAGTCCAGTGACAAGGAAAGAGAGCTTGATAAGGAGCTCGCAGTTTTGAACAACAGACAGCTTCTTGCAGAGGACAATGAGAGAGAGTATAAAAAGCAGCTTTCAGAGCTTTGGAGTAAGACGGCGCTTTTGTTCGGTACCGATATAGGTGCGGAATATAAGAAGCTTAAAGGCCGCATGGAGGAGCTTCTTGCAGGTAAGAAGGAGCTTGAGAAGAAGAGTCAGAAGATTCATGATGACCTTATCATGTCAAAGCTTGGCTATGAAAAGGTAAGTGCGGATATTACAGCCGTTAACAGGGTTTTGCATGAAGGAATTCTTCAGGTTGAGGCGCAAAAGGAGAGTAAAAAACGCGTTGATGCCATGAAGGACGCTTATAATACAAGAAATATAGCAGAGCTTGCACATGAGCTTGAAAAAGGTTATGCGGGAAGCCTTGCACAGAGAATTGAGCTTGAGAAGGATGCAAAGGAACAGGAGAAGCTTATTTCGGTATACGGACGAGGTCTTGCGGTTCCTGATTCAGAGGAGAAGATTAAGATAAAGGATTATCTTGAGCGTTGCTACGGCTACAGTGTAGTAGACGGCGGTGAATATCTTCTTAAGAAGTCGCAGGAAGACAGAGAGCAGCTTGTACTTGCATTTCCGCTTCTTCCGTTCGGACTTGTTGTCAAAGAGGGTATTTTGCAACTTACGGAAGATGACAAACTAGTACCTGACAGCATTTCAGGATATCCCGTGCCGTTGTTTGATGGTCTTGACCTTGACGGAGGAAGATACAGAGGTAGCGACAGTGTTCTCTATCCTACGGCATTTGCAGGCTGGTATATGGATGAGAATAGCAGACAAGGCGAGATAAAAAAGGCAGAAGACAAACTTAGGGATATTACGGGTAAGCTTGAAAAGCTTAAGAAGCAGGAGGAACTTTTAAGGGAAGAGAGCACTTTTCTTACAGGTTATCAGGCGGCATATGGCGATAAGGAGAATAAGGCGTGGGAGCAGTATGAGAAGGCTAAAGCCGATCTTGAAAGACTCCAGACAGAGAGAGAGGAACTTATTAATCTTATAGCAAAGTGCGAGAGCGAGGAAGCCAAGGTTAAGATAGATTTACAAAGTATAAACGCACAGGAGAATTCACTCAAAGAGGAAACAGAAGTGCTTGAGAGAATGATAGGTCTTTCCGGAAAAATAGATGAGCTTCAGACTATTTTAAGGGAGATGGCTGAGCAGAAAAATATCCTTACAAAACGCTATAATGATATGGTGGCGCATATTGAAGCTGTTGCCGGTAGAAAACAGGCAAGCGAGGAACGATATAATACGATTAAATCTAAGATTGCGCAACTTAATAACGACTGGGAGCTTTTGTATAAGCCGTTTTATAGGGAAGATATGGGCACTTCGGGAGTTGTTCCGATGGATTATGAGACGGCTGTTTCAAGATTTGCCGGTGTAAAGAGTGCTTTTGACATGCAGCATGGCGGACTTGACGATAAGTATCAGCTTCTTAACAATTATGAGGGGGCCATGGGCAAGGCACTTCAGACGCTTGCTTATAACGGAGCAGACGAGAATATGCTTAAAGACGCTTATGAAAATCATGAGTTGTTCAGGACGGAGAATGAAGAACTTCTGGCAATAAGAGAGAGGCTTAACCGTAATCAGAGCGAGATTAAGCGTATGCAGAAGGAAGCTATTTTGAAGCGTGATGAGAAGAATCGTATAGAAGGTGGAGTTTCTCACGCAGTCAAGGCTATTATTGAGAAATACGGTACCTACGAAGAGATTAATATTAAGGCAGAAGAGGCAAAAGCCTTTGTGGCCGCACGCGAGAGCGAGATACATGATATAGGTCTCAGCCTTGCGCAGATAGAAGCCCGGTTTGCAGATATAGAGAAGAGTGGCCGTGCGCTTGAGATCATGAAAAAAGATCTTGAACGTATTTTCAAAACTGATAATATCAGGCCTGAAAATACGACAGAAGTTTTTAACGATATTGAGAGCATGAACGCAGCGTACGAGAAATATACCAAGGAATTTGATAAGTTCAGAAGGGATATTCTTGCAAGACGAGAAGATTTTGAAAAAGGTAAGCGAAGACTTACGGAGATGCTGGAGAAGCTTGAGGCATATTCTTTGGCAGTTGAGATTAAAGAGAGCATGAAGTGTCCGGTTTCTTCTTTTGAGGTAGAGACGCTTAAGACTAATATTAAGGAAACCGTTGCATGTATAGCACTTGAAAAAGAACGTGTTATCAGGGGAATATCCGATATGCAGGCCCTTAAGGACAATTTTGAGAACCAGTGTCTCCAGACATGTGCGAATATCAAGCTTGAACTCGAGAAGCTTTCCAAGCTTTCAACGATTCGTATGGATGACGAAGTGATTTCGATTATCAGCCTTCAGGTTCCATATGTTAAAGATGAATTCCGCAAAGAGAAGATGGAGAAATACATTGATATGCTTGTGGAGCATGCGGATAGTATGTCGGATGCAGGAGAGAGACTTAAGTACATTCGTAACGGTCTTGCATGGAAGAAGCTTTTCTCTGTAATAGTAACGGATATGGATGCCATCAGGCTCAATCTTTACAAGCGTGAGCGTATTAAGGAGCAGAGCAGATATCTTCGTTATGAAGAGGCGGTTGGAAGTACCGGTCAGTCTCAGGGTATATATATACAGTTCCTTATCGGTGTAATCAATTATATTTCCAATATAAATTCACCGAATGCACAGGGCGGACTTAAGAATGTAATATTTATTGATAATCCGTTTGGTGCAGCCAAAGATATTTACATCTGGGAGCCGATTTTCAAACTTCTTAAGACCAATAATGTGCAGCTTATTGTTCCTGCACGTGGTGCAACACCGGCCATTACGGGACGATTTGATGTTAACTATGTACTCGGACAGAATATGATAAACGGCAAGCTGCAGACGGTTGTTGTGGATTATTTTAGCAGTCTCGAAAGAGAAGAATTAGAATATAAAGAGCTTAATTATGAACAGTCTGTATTGCAATTTATGTAGAGAATGGTTACAATATCTGTATAGGGTTAATTAGGAGTGAATATTTTGGATAAATACGAATATAATGTACGTTCAGAACAGATAATGAAGCTTATTGCTGAAAATGAATATAAGACCGCTGCGAAGATTGCAGATTCCATAGACTGGCGACGTGTAAGGAATGTTAATATGCTTACAACCGTCGGAGAGGTTTATGAGAGATGTGGAAGATACAGTGACGCCAAGGATATTTTGATTATGGCATATGAAAAGGCTCCTATAGGAAGAAGACTTGCGTATAGGCTTACGGAAGTTTGTATACGCATGGGAGATTTAGAGGATGCCCAGAATTATTACAAAGATTTTGTTAATCTGTCCCCGAAGGATAACAGGAAGTATGAGCTGCTCTATCATATAAATAAAAAGAAGGGTGCACCGGCGGAAATGCTGGCGGCCATTCTTGAAGAATATAAGCAGTATGATATGGATGAGAGATGGTCATATGAGCTTGCGCTTTGTTACCGTGATGCAGGGATGATTGATAGCTGTGTCGAACAATGTGATGAGATTTTTTTGTGGTTTAGGGACGGAGACTATGTTGTTAAGGCCCTTGAACTTAAGAGTTCTTTTGCATATCTTACGGATGCCCAGCAGGAAGTAATGGATGTGGCTATTGAGGCGGCGAAGGCGGCTGCGGCAGAGGCGGCTGCATTTGAAGCACAGAGGCTTGCGGAGATAGAAGCCCATAAGGCAGCACAGATTCAGGCTCAGAGAGTGGCAGAAATAGAAGCACTCAAGGCGGCGGAAGCTAAGCGTGTTGCAGAGGCAGAAGCACAGAGACTTGCTGAGATTGAGGCGAGAAAAGCCGAGGAAGCAAGACTTGCAGCGGAGGCGGCTGCAGCAGAGGCAGAACTAAGACAGGCGGAAGCAGAGGCACTCAGAGCTGTATGGGGAGCTTCTGATGTGGATTTAGAGAAGGAATTCGTAGTAACAGAAGATAGCGAGAATATGCAATCGGATGATAAGACAGAAGAAAAGCCTGATGCACAGAATATGGAAGAGGTATACGGTGAGCAATTGGAGCTTTATCCTTCAACTTCCTTTAGGAAGGTTAGTGGTGACACCATAGATATCCGTAAGGAACAGGGTATTATCAGACGTAATTTTGTCGATGAGGCCGAAGAGGAGAAGAAGAGTTCTGCTGAAGATGATCAGATAGAAGGCCAGATGACACTTGATGAAATTCTTACCATGTTCGAGAAGAATGATGGTTGGGAAGTTGTCAATACAGAGTCAACCAAGAAAGAAGTTCCTGAGAAAAAGGAGGAAGATCCGGTTATCGAGGAAGATATAGGTGAAGCAGAGATTGATGTAGTAACTGAGGTTGGAGCTACTGATGATTATGTTGAGACAGAGAGCGAAGCGGGTGAGGAGGAAGAACTTCCTGATATAGAATCTGCAGAAGCAGATACAGAAGAACTATTTGGTGATAATTTTGTTGACAGTATTTCCGAGGCGGTTGATAAAGTTACCGACGAGATGATAACCGATGCTGATAACGACCTTAGGTTTGAAAATGGTTTAACACCTGATCAGAAGGAGATTTTTTATAATTTCCTATTTATGAAAGGTATGGAAGAGCAGCTTGCACTTCTTTTCAGGGATGTTGCGCAGGTCGGAGTGGGAAATTCTTCATCAACAGGTAATCTTCTTGTGGTTGGAGAGCATAAGTCAGGTAAGACAACCATGGGAGTTGATGTCATAAAGGAAATTAACCGTATCCGCGGTCGTAAGGGACGTAAAATTGCAAAGATTTCCGGTGAAAGACTTAATTATAAGGGCCTTAGAGAAACTTTTTCGCATTTACAGGATGCCGATTTACTAGTAGAACATGCAGGGCGCATAAGTAAGACTACATTACAGGGATTGCTTCGTTTCATGAGTGGAGAGACAGGCGGTATGTTTGTGGTTTTTGAAGATACAAAGGAAGGTATGGAGTATATACTTTCGCAAGTTCCCGAAGCAAGGACATATTTCAGCTATTATCTTGAACTTAGGGAGGTTGAGGTTTCCGAGTGGGCAGAGCTTGCCGGGCGCTATGCTAAGGAGAAGGGGTTCAAGATAGATGATATGGCTAAGCTCGCACTTTCAGCAAAGATTGCTTCACTTTATCAGGATACAGCAATTATCGAGTTTGAGGACATTAAGGAAATAGTAAAAGCTGCAATCCGTAAATACAACAGGAAACACATCTTCAAAAAACATAAAAAGGACGACGGTACATACTTCATTTTAAAAGAAGTCGATTTCCGTTAATTATCAACTATAAAAGCAGTCGCAAGTAATTGTGAAGTTGTCAAGTAAAAGTAGACAGCAAAAAAGCATAACTATCCAAAGCCTAGTTCAGTTCTATACTGAACTGGGCTTTTGTAATTTAATGCATATGCAGGTCTTTCATTATTGAAATATTTTA
>SVEG01000021.1 GCA_015057505.1 Lachnospiraceae bacterium | reverse complement strand
TGGCTATGTAATTATTGACATCTTTGACATTTTCGCAACGTTCAATCCTTCCGTCCGGATATACCGCTTTGGTGGATGCACCTGCTCCCAATGCCACGATAGTCTGTTTCTCTTCCATAATCAGTATATTGTATATTCCGGCTTTGTCAAGAGTTGCATAGCCAACATTTTCAAGATTACCGGTCATATTTTTCTGTCTGTAAAGATAATACGGTGCAAGTCCCATTCTTCTTGCATAGCCGTCAAGCATCTCTGAGACCTCTTTTGTATTGAGGCTTTCGTAGCCCTCGTACTCTTCTTTTTTCTCGTTAAGTCTCGATGCTCTCTTAAGTGCCAGTGAATGAAGCGTAAGACTGTCAGGACGAAGCTCTTCTATACGCTTCATTGTGTATTCCATATCATCTTTAGTCTCACCGAGAAGTCCTGTTATCAAGTCCATGTTGATATTGTTAAAGCCACACTCTCTCGCAAGCTTATATGCCCGGGCCGTCTGCTCCACCGTATGACGTCTGCCGATAAGGTCGAGGGTCTTCTGGTTCATCGTCTGCGGATTAACAGAGATTCTGTCCACACCGTACTTCTTAAGCACTTCGAGTTTCTCTCTCGTTATGCTATCGGGTCTTCCCGCTTCAACGGTAAACTCCTTACAATACGTAAAATCAAAGCATTCCCTTATAGTTTTAAGCACCTTCTCTGACTGTTCAGGTGAAAGTGTCGTCGGTGTACCACCGCCCATATAAAACGAGTTAAGCGGCTTACCCTTCATAAGCTCTGCCGTAAATCTTATCTCCTTACAAAGAGCTTCCACATACGCATCCACGTATTTGCCCCATGCTTCAAGCGAAAACGATGTAAATGAACAGTATAGGCATCTTGTCGGGCAAAACGGAATTCCTACATACAGACTGTAGCCGTTCTTATAATCGATGTCCTTAAGTAATTCCTGCTCTCTTTTTGCAATCTCGATACTAAGCGCAATCTTCTCGTCGCTCGCAAAATACTCTTCCTTCATCGCCTTGGCAATCTCTTCGTCGCTCATGCCGTCTTCAAGCATAAGTCCCAGAATCTTAACAGGACGGATACCTGTAAGCGTTCCCCAAGGAAGCTTCTGCCCCGTAAGCTCAGAAAGAAGCTCATACAAGCCTTTTTTAAGCTCGCTCTTAATACGCTTGCGGTCAGCCTCATAATCTGCAAATCCTTCAAGAGAAACTTCTCTTTTTATTGTATCCGCACCTGTGGGGTACGCATACATGATTATCTCCGACCCGCCGTACTCTATATCAAAGCTAAGCGGTGTTTCCCCGGGCTCTCCGCCCACATAGAACTTCGTGCCCTTCTGTAAAAAAGCAACCTCTTCCTTCGGATAAAAAGCCTTCACAAGCGAGTGAATGTCATATTCAAAATTGTCTTCACTTAAACGTACCTGTATCATTAAAATCCGCCTACATACTCATTATATTTTTTCTCATGTCCAATGGTCGTATAATCATTGTGTCCCGGATACACAACAGTATCATCAGGAAGAACAAAAAGCTTCTCTTTTATAGAATTAATCAGCGTCCTGCCACTGCCCGTCGGTAAGTCTGTTCTGCCCACTGTCTCAGCAAAAAGTGTATCACCGCTGAAAAGCTTCTTATCCGGCTCAAAATAATAGCATGCACCGCCCTGTGTATGACCCGGCGTATGAATTACTTTGAATTCAAATCCGCCAACACTTACGTTTTCTCCGTCAGCAAATGTTCTGTCCGGCTTAATACCGTAACCCATACCGACCATAGCAGTAAGATTAAGCCTTGGTTCTGCAAGCATCTCTTCCTCTGCCTCGTGACAGCATACAGGAATATTGTACTTCTCCCTAAGCGCTTCTGCCGCACCGATATGATCAAAGTGCGAATGCGTAAGCAATACCGCAACCGGCTTTAGTTCAAGACTTTCAAGAGCTTTCACAATACGTTCTGTCTCTCCCGGTGCATCAACTATTACACACTCTTTATTACCTTCATAATATACAAAATAGCAATTGGCACTTGCCATTCCAAGTGCCATGCTTCTTACAATTAAATCTGCCATGTTTTCTCCAATTATTCAAAATCAGCCCGAGGTTCTCTCAATATCGATAACGCTCTCAACATTACGGAGTTTTTCAATAATGTGGTTGAGTTCGTCCTTACTCGAAATCTCAAAAGAAATACTTATCGTCGCCTTGCCCTGTTTATTAGCCCTGCTGTTAAGCGTAATAACATCTATCTGACGTTCGGTAAGAATCTTGGATACATCAACAAGAATTCCCGTTCTGTTATTGGCATATATCCTTATCTCCGCAAGATAACGGCTGTTCTTGCCTTCAAGTGCATCCTCCTGCCACTCTGCATCAATAAGTCTCTCCCGCTCAAACTCGGGAAGATTGATTACATTGACACAGTCTGTACGATGTACGGAAATACCTCGGCCTCTCGTAATAAATCCGACAATCTCATCACCCGGCACCGGACTGCAACACTTTGAAAATCTTACCGCAACATCATGTATTCCCTTTACAACAATACCGCCCTGTGATTTCTTAACACGGATATTCTCACGATTCTCATTAGCCGAACTAACTGCCTCAAGTATCTCCTCGTTGGTAACAATCTTTTTATTCTTTTTATCGTACTCTTCAACAAGCCTGTTTACAATCTGGCCTTCCTTAAGTCCACCGTGGCCTACTGCTGCAATGATAGAATCCCAATCATGGAAACCAAACTTCTTAAGAACCTTTTCCGTATACTCAGGCTTCATGATGTCACTCTGGACTATTCCTTTGGCCTTGCAGTATTTTTCAATAAGTTCACGACCCTTGATTAGATTATCCTCTTTACGCTCGTTCTTGAACCACTGGTTAATCTTATTCTTGGCCTGTGTACTTTTAACTATGTTAAGCCAGTCAAGACTCGGTCCCTTGGAATTCTGAGATGTTATAATCTCTATTCTGTCACCATTTTGGATAATGTAGTCAATAGGTACAATTTTACCATTAGCCCTTGCACCGACCATCTTATTACCCACGGCACTGTGAATACTGTACGCAAAATCAATCGGATTAGAACCGGTCGGAAGATTCTTAACATCACCTGTAGGTGTAAAGCAATAAATACTGTCTGAAAAAAGGTCAAAGTCGCTCTTTAAGAGACTCATAAATTCCTTATTATCGGACATGTCTCTCTGCCACTCAAGCACCTGTCTAAGCCAGCTAAGTTTCTCTTCCTCGCTTGCACTCACCTGATTACCTGTTGTTATATTCTCTTTATATTTCCAATGTGCAGCGATACCATATTCAGCGGTACGATGCATATCAAAAGTTCTTATCTGAATCTCAAACGGCTGACCATTCGGTGCAATAAGTGTTGTATGAAGTGACTGATACATATTGGGCTTAGGCATCGCAATATAATCCTTAAAGCGTCCCGGAATCGGCTTATACATCTCATGAATAACACCGAGTGCCGCATAACAGTCCTTTACCGAATCCACGATAATACGCACCGCAAACAAATCATAAACCTGCTCTAACGTTTTATTCTGGTTAACCATCTTCTTGTAAATACTGAAGAAGTGCTTAACGCGACCTGAAAGTTCTGCCTTAATGCCCGCCTCGTCAATATGCTTCTTAACATCAGCAACTATCTCTCTTACAAACTGCTCCCTGCTGTTCTTGGTAAGTGCAATCTTCTCTGCAAGCTCATAATACACATCGGGTTCAAGATACTTAAGCGACAAATCATCAAGTTCTACTTTAATCTTAGATATACCGAGTCTCTGTGCAATAGGAGCATAAATATCCATAGTCTCTCTGGATACATCCTTCTGCTTGTTCTCGGGTCTGTACTTAAGCGTACGCATATTATGAAGTCTGTCGGCAAGCTTAATAAGAATAACTCTTATATCCTTCGCCATGGCAAGAAACATCTTACGAAGATTCTCTGCCTGCACTTCGAGCTTATCTCTGGAATATGAAAGCTGTGTAAGCTTAGTAACACCGTCTACAAGAAGCTCTACTTCCTGCCCAAACTCTCTTCTCAAATCTTCCTTGGTCATTACCGTGTCTTCCACAACATCATGCAAAAGCCCTGCCGCAATAGTCTCCTTATCCATCTCAAGCTCAGCAAGGATAATTGCAACACAAAGCGGATGAATAATATAAGGCTCTCCCGATGCCCTCTTCTGCTCCTTATGAGCTTCAGAAGCTATGGCATATGCCTTTTCAATCATGGTCATATCGGTAGACGGATGATAATCAAGAATCTGCTTTTTAAGACGCGCAAAAAGCTCCGCAGGCTCTGTAAAATCCTCCGGTTTATTAAGCATCTTACCCGCAACGGTATCGTCAATTTCAATTATACTGTTCTGAAGGTTTTCATCTGACATAAAATCATCACCCATCCTGTTATCTTTTATAAAAAAACTGTAAAAAAAGAAAAAACATTATAATTATACTATTATAATGTTTTTTCGTAAAAATTGCAATATATTTATATAGCTATTAAAGTCTCTTTACCCAATCCACTGCTTTTGCAATCCAATCCTGACACTCAGGTATGATATGTGCCGCATCATCTGTGCTTGTTTCTTCATTGGCAAGAGAAATACCATGACCTCCTCGAGGATAGATATGGAGTTCTGTCGGAACACCGTTCTCTCTGAGTGCCTGTGCATAGAAAAGTGAATTTTCAACCGGCACTGCCCCGTCCGCCCATGTATGCCATAAAAATGTAGGCGGTGTGGATGAAGATACCTGTTTCTCAAGCGACAGAAGTTCAAGCATATCCTCATCATGTTCCTTCTCCGCAAGAGCATTACCGAAAGAACCTCTGTGAGCAAACTTACCTGATGTAATAACCGGATAGCAAAGAATCGAACCATTCGGCTTAACAAGCTCACTCTGAACACCGAGAGCTTCTCTTACAAAATCTCTATCCCAGAAAACAGAAAGACTTGCTGCAAGATGTCCTCCTGCAGAAAAACCGCTTATTATAATCTTATTCTCATCCACATGCCATTCATCAGCATGTTCTCTTACAATCTGAACAGCCCTCGCAAGTTCAAGAAGTGCCGTCGGGAACACCGCAGGCGCACAGCTATATCTAAGCACGAACGCATGACATCCGCCCGCAAGATACTGAATTGCAACGGGTTCCGCTTCTCTTTCCGAGGTATACATGTAAGCGCCACCCGGACACACAATGACAGCCGGTCTCTTAATATTTGCATTCTTACACTTCTCATCAAGTATATATGCTGTAAGTGTCGGCTGATAGTCAGAACGGCTTGCCACACCTGTTTTAATATCTATAACTTCGTATTTCATGTTTGTAATCTCCTGATATATTATTTGCCTTCGTAGCAGATTAAGGATTCAACTCTCTGCCCTTCAAGTCTTGCTCTGCCGTTAAGTCCCGCAAGTTCAATAAGGAACACTATTCCCACAACTTCTCCACCAAGCTGTTCAACAAGTTTAATGATAGCCTCAACAGTTCCGCCTGTCGCAAGCAAATCATCCACGATAACAACCTTCTGTCCCGGCTTGATGGCATCTTTATGAATCTCAATTGTTGCACTTCCGTACTCAAGCTCATAGCTTATCTCAATTGTCTCACAAGGAAGCTTGCCCTTCTTGCGCACCGGAACAAATGACTTGTGAAGATTATAAGCAATCGGTGTACCGAAAATAAACCCTCTTGACTCAGGACCAACCACAACATCAAAATCAATATCTTTTATTAAATCCTGCATGCCGCTTACAGCCAGCTGCAATCCGTCTGCATCCTGAAGCACACTCGTTACATCTCTGAAAATAATACCCTCTTCCGGAAAATCCGGAATACTTCTAACATATTCTTCTATCTTTTTCATGAATTATGCCTCCGCATATTTTCTTTCCACAAATTCCTTGGTCTCAATTGCATTCTCAGGCTTGGTATCCTCAAGGAGCACATGGATGTGCGGCTTATACTTCTTAATAAGACTCATAAGCAGATCATAGTTAAGAAGACCCTTACCTGAAACTACCGACTTAACCGCGCCGTTCTCTACAACGAAATCCTTGGCATGGATAACCGCAATTTCATCATGAAGAAGGTCAAATGCCTCATTAAGAAGCTCATCCTGCTTCTCGTAGTTATGTACATCAATTGTATTAACCGGGTCAAAGATAATCTGAAGGTTAGGGGAATTAATTGCATCGAGTACTTTTCTTGCACGCTTGATATCACATACAATATGCTTCCATACCGGCTCAATTGCAACGATTACGCCCATCTTCTCCGCATACTCAACTATAGGTCTTAAATTATTGATAAAAATCTGAAGAGCTTCCTCTGAGTGATTAGCTTCCTCAAACTTGTATTCTTCATTAACGGCACCTGTCTCAGTTCCTACAACACCGCAACCGAGAAGACTTGCAAAACGGATATGCGCCATATAAGTCTTCATGGTCTTCGCAAGCTGCTCTTTGTTAGGGTTGGCAAGATTGAGATAACATCCGAGTACCGCCACGTCCACCTTATTCTCTGCAAATATCTCTTTAAGATACAATGCCATACCGGGTGTCATTGCCTCTTCTTTAACGTTAAACTCGTAAATAGCCTTTGAAAGTGCAAGCTGTGTACACTTAAAGCCCTTCTTTCTAATATTGCTTACAAGCTCCTCAAAAGGAACTCTCTCCATATCATGGCCTCTGATTCCAATTCTCATAGTCATTTCTCCTAAAATAAAATGGTATAGTTTAATACCCTTAAACTATACCATTTTTCATGATAAATTGCAAGGTGTTGCCACCCCGTTTACGCTCAAAACTAAACTCTTTCAACAAGTGTCTTTATTGCGCTCTCAAAGCTTACTCCGTACCATTTGCTCTTATCATCCTTCGTATTTCTCATACACTCGGTTGTATAATCGGCAGCAATTACAGCCGAATCATACGCGCTGTGTCCTCGCATATAAGCACCTACAAATGCAGATGCATAGACATCTCCCGTACCATGATAACTTTTTTCAAAACGCTTGTGTCTGTAATACTTAAGACTGCCATCCTCACAAACCACAACTCCCGTTGTAGCTTTATCATAACTTACTCCCGTAAGAACTATTTTAGCAGAACTTATCTTACCGAGTGCATCAATCAGTCCTTTAATGTACGCTTCATCATATTCTTCCCTGTACTCATAGCCGGTAAACATGCATGCTTCTGTTATATTGGGCAAAATAAAATCCGCCGAAGCGCACAAGCGCTTCATGGCCTGCACATAATCTTCATCAAAGCCTGCATACAATTTTCCGTTATCAGCCATAGCCGGGTCCACAATACGCACTCCGTTTTCAGTCAATGTGTCTTTCATAATATCAAGTACGTAATCTATTTGAGCCACGCTTCCCAAATATCCCGTATATATCGCATCAAACTTAATACTCTCTTTAACCCAGTGATTTTTTATCGCCGGCATATCATCGGACAAATCCCTAAAGGTATATCCTGTAAATCCGCCTGTATGCGTAGACAAAACTGCAGATGGCAATACACTTGTCTCTATTCCGCAGGCCGAGATTATCGGCAGAGCTACCGTAAGCGAACAACGTCCCACACATGAAATATCCTGAATTGTTAATACTCGTTTTTCCATTACTGTCTCCTTACAAATATAAGCTATTTACCGACCGTCGGAAGCATCCCTGCTTTTCCCATGGCAGGTCTTAACGCAGCATAAAGAATTACGGTAACAATTACTGTTATAACAGCATTTACAAAAGTCGTAACCGATGCCATCTTAGCAAATACTGATGAAACCTCCTGTGGAATCCCCAAGATATACATTTTGTAAAAATAGCCCACAACCGGGTCCGCTACCACATTAAAAGCCATACCGGCAATACTGCCGATTAACGCCCATTTAAAAATCTGCTTTTTATCCTTCTGTCTTGAAAGTTTTCCTACCCCATGTGCAACGAGGCCCACTATTAATCCGATACAAAGCTTAAGTACAAATGTTTTTGGTGCACTAGTTGCATATCCGCTTGTAAGGTCCGCAATAGTCATTCCTATCGCACCGGAAAGACCGCCCCATAAGCCGCCGAGAAGCAATGCTCCCAACACACAACATACATTACCAAGATGAAATGCCGTCTTCTCCGTTCCGACCGGAATATCAATCCTCAAAAACTGAAATCCGATATAACATAAAGCCGTCATAAAAGCTGCCTGCGTAAGTTTTAAAATAATCTGTGATTTATTTTCCATAATAAAATGCCTCCTAAGTAAATCCTCATCTTAGAAGGCATTATATTACGCTATGTGGCTTGTTACAATATCCAGTTTTTTATTTTTTTACCACGCCAGTTATTTTTGTAGTTTTAGTTACTTTTTTGGATATAAAAATACATACGCTCCTTGCAGGGATGTTGCACTTCCTATCTTCCTCAATAATCTTTGCATCACCTTTATCGGTTTTTAACGTAAGCTGCCATTCATATCCCGGTTCCAGTGCAGGAAGTGCCATAGTCTGCTCTTCCCAGTACATATTAAATGCAATATAAATATAGTCCTGCCCACCGGCATACTTACCGCAAAACAAAAGCCCTATATGTCTGCTGTAATACTCCGTATCGGGATACCACGCCCTTATTCCGTGCAGTGACACATCCGGATAACCGCAGGACATTGAATCCATCTGCATAAGTCTCTTCTTCATATGAAGTATCTTATTGGCCTTGCGGAATTCTATGAGCTGCTTCACAAATTCAAACATTACCTTATTACTTCTTAAAAGCTTCCAGTTGAGCCACGAAAGCTCATTATCCTGGCAGTATGGATTATTGTTACCTGACTGGGTTCTTCCAAACTCATCACCGGCCATAATCATAGGGATTCCCTGACTGCACAAAAGCATTACCCATGCATTTTTCATCTGCTTTGTTCGGCAATCCAAAACCTTACGTTTCTTTGTCTCGCCTTCCGCACCGCAGTTCCAGCTAAAATTATAATTCTCGCCATCGTTGTTATTCTCACCGTTGGCTTCGTTATATTTCTTCTCGTAGGAAACCATATCTTTTACTGTAAAACTGTTGTGGTCCGCAAGGAAATTGACAACTCTGCCCTCTCCCGGATTATCAAGAAAATCCGCAATAAAGCTCTCTACCATTCCCTCATCACCCTTAAGGAAACGTCTGGCATCACACATAAACTTTCTGTCCCATCTTGCAATATTGCCATTTGAAGCCACACCCATCCAATCCGTTGCAAAAAGTTTAACTGACGCCAGAAGCGGGTCTGTGGCAATCACATCCGCCGGAGCAACCTCGGTATTGATATGAAAACCGTCTACATGATAATTCAAAAACCAATGTCTCAAACAATCTGTTATAAAATACTTGGAGGTTCCCGGCGTAAAATAAAACTCCATTCCGAGCTCTATTCCTTCTTTGTGAAGTGCCGCCACAAGCTCCCTAAATTCCAAAACCGCATTCCCTGCGGCATATGCCTGCTTCGGTGCAAAATAATATGCATCAGAATATCCCCAGTAATTAACGGGCATATCTTCTTCCGCCGTCTTATCCGCAAAATACGCAGGATAATCAAGCTTTAATATCTCGTCAAACTCATACGCCGGCATAAGCTCAACATAAGTTACCCCAAGCGATTTAAGATACGGAATCTTTTCCTGTATTCCTTTAAAAGTACCTTTATTCTTAACACCGGATGATTCATCTTTGGTAAAGCCTCTTACATGCATACGATAAATAACCGTATCCTCCATGGCTGTTCCCGGATTACTGTCATTTCTCCACTCAAATTCTTTATCAAAAAAACCTCCGCGAAGCTTCTCAATCTTAGCAGGTTTGCAAAAATCAGGTTTACACCTTGTTTTATCAGGCTTCGTACTGTCATCCAAAGTTTCCCACTGTCTCTGTCCCCAGACTTCTCTACCAATAATCCTCGCAGCTCTCTTATCAGTAAAAACCTCTCCGTCAGCACAATAATTATAATCATAATCCTTAAGGCAAATACCTGAAAGGCTCATATGCCTTATATTCCCAACCTTCTGATCTTCGGGAAATTCCACGGTAAAGCATTCCTTTCCCTGCTTGTCCTTTGGATAAAATACTATTCCTGCCTTATCAGCATCAGTCTCCACCGCAAAATTAACATTATCCCCAACAACACTTATACCAAGCGGCAACGGACTGCCTTTCCCAATACTATATATTATCTCCGGCTTTTTTTGTCTTCCCATCCTTCTACCTCGCTCCAAATATATACACTTATATTTTAACTTAATTGTATCCAACTTGCAATCTAATTGTGTACATGAAATAAAAAAGCCCCCGCGCAAAAATCGCGCGGAAGCGTTATTGTAATTTATTTATCACGATATTTATAAAAATCATGTCCGTCATGTTCAAAAAGCTTCTCGTATTTTGTATCAAACCGGCTCATTGTACTTTCTGACAAACGCTTACGCGCTGCAAAGAACAATGCCCCGCATGAATAATCCTCTCCTGCCAAAGCCCTGTCAACAGCTTCTTTTGTCTTATCACTTACATTAACATTCCAAAGTGTTCCTTTAGTAGCCGGAGAAAACTGGTTTTTCTGGAATACTACTTCTTTAATTGTATTAGGGAAGCCCTTAGTATCAACTCTGTTAAGTATTACATTAACAACAAGAATTCTTCCGTAAATATCGCAACCGCCTGCTTCTGCCGCCGCAATATGAAGAAGAATGTTGTATTCCTCCTCTGTAACCTTGCGAGGTTCTCTCTTCGTAACAGTCACCGGAGTTCCGTCCGTTGTAACAAATGATGCGGCCTGCACATTGTCCTGCTCAACAAAAGCTTCTGTATCACCGCTTGCTATCTGTTCTGTAAAATCAATGTCCTCTTTATTATCAATCTCAGACAAATCAATATCCGGTATCTGCGGTAAAATCTCTGTCTCTGATTCTGCAAGCTTACCCACACTACTTGCCGCACTGTTTACTTTACCGCCAAGCGTTGACATGCTATGTGTCTTTCCTGCTTCATTGCGATCAAAATCCGCCTGCAAATTTTCTTCATCAAGCACGACACCGGCCAGTATCTCATCTGTTGCCACAGCACTGTCAATGTCAATTTCATCCGCGTCATCCTGCTCTATATGCACCAAATGTCCTTCACTGCCATAGCCTGCATTCTTGCCGCTTCCTCCAAACATTCTTGACGAAAATGCAACAACCGAAACAACACAAATACCTGCTGTTATTATTGCACAGTTTCTATATGACTTTTTGGAAATATTCAAAACAAATCTGCAAATACTTTGGATGAGAGAATGAATTCCATTCATGTCTTTATACTCCTTTTTTGTTCAAATTCCTATTAATTGAAATTCTTGCCAAAACTAACAAGGATTATAATGCACTCAGTAAAAATGGTCAATAGGGTCACTTTATTTTTGGTTGAAACGCCGAGCAAATTACAGATATACTTCTGTATGCTTTGTTTGTTTTTTACACATTTCCAAGTCTTTTTTCATGTTTCACTGTGCATTTTTACATGTTTTTTACTCTTTGTTAAAAATTATACTATCATTTTTCTAACCCCTTTTTTAGTCTGTTTTTACATAAAATCCTGTTATGTAACCTCCTTTCTAAAATAGCCGCACTACAACCACAAAAAAATACCGCGAACGCAACCACCATATATGGTAACTGCCTTCACGGTATTATAAATCATATTATTTCGTCTGAATCGGAAAATCATACTTCTCAGGATATAGCGCCTTATCAATTCCGTAAGGTGTATACTGTTCAATATATGAATAATAATTATTCTCAACTATCGCCGCCGATATCTTAAACATGTTATTAACAACCTTCTGCATATTAGAAACATACTTATCCGGCAACGCCTCGTCCGTAAGCATTGTAGTCTCCTTAGTTTTGGTATTGTACATTACTTTATCAGTGATAAAGCTTCTATTTGCAAAAACCACTATAGGGTCAGCATCTGACAAAATATCTTTACCGATATAAAGTCTTGAATCGTACTCAATCCCAAAAAGATTACAAAGTGTCGGCATAATATCTATGGCCGAGCACGCCTTGTCAATCACCACGGGTTCTTCCATACTTCCGGCCCACAATATAAGCGTACTCTTGTAAAGCTCAAAATTCTCTTCCACTTCATGACCTGCCAGTTCATTAATAGTTTCTTTTGCAAGAGCATACGGATAATGGTCACCACTAAGCACAATAACTGTTCTCTCAAGCAAACCAGCTTTATCAAGCTCGTCCATCAGCTTGGCAATCGCCTTATCAAGCTCTGCCTGGCACGCCAGATACGCCTTAGCCTCTGTTGAATAATCAAGATCAGCCACCAACGCCTTATTCCTTGATGCCATCGAATTACCTGTAAAAGTATAATTGGCATGACCACTGATTGTCATATAATAAGCATGAAAGGGAACTGAATTAATATAATCGGGCAATGTTGCCTCTATCATCTCCAAATCCGATTCCGGCCATGTTTTTCTCAAATCAAAGCCGTAACCGGGACCTTTATAAATATATCCCATATTAGGATGCGATAAATCTCTTCCGTAATAATTAAACTGATGGTTATTATGATATCCGTAAGTCACATATCCAAGTCCCGTAAGCATGTTGCCCATCGAAAAAGGAAGCGATGACTTGTTCTTACCCGTATATCTGAATGAACCAAATCCCGACTTCGGAATAAGTCCCATACACGCCGCATATTCACCATCCGTAGTACTTGCCCACCAGCTTGCATTATAAAAATTGTTAAACACAAATCCGCTGTTAGCCAATTTACACAAGGTAGGCGTAGCAGTTTCATTGAGTGCCAACGTACTGAATCCCTCTGCAGTAAGCTTAATAAGATTATAGCCCTCAAACATACCCGTATACTCATTCTTATTAGTAGGTACACTATTGGCAAAATACGTATGCAGTTCCTTTATAACTTTCTTATCTTCATCACCCGCAAGCGTCATAAAATCAATATCCAAAATATTAGGTGATGTATCAAGTACATAATCAAGAATCTCTTCTATGGGTTTTACCGGTACATCTTCACCGTCCTGCCCGGTGGATGACGTCGGCTCTGTCGAACTTGTCTCTGGCGGACTCGTCTGTTCCGGTGTGGTAGTCTCAAATATGGTCAATCCAAGGCCATCTTCGTCACCGTCACCAAACCACAATTTCTTCAAGTCAAGTCTCATCGTTGTAATAACACCGAGCTTCTCAACCGCAAAATCAGGCACCAAATCGTTGTAATAAATATCATACGGCGAATAATATTCCGTACCGTACAGTCTCATCGTTCCCAACAACGAAATATGCAACACCACGGCAACAACAAGCGCAACAACAGGTGTATACCACCTAAGCACACCGAAAGTCAGTTGCTTTCTTCCGAAAATACACAGATACAATAACGGAACAATAAGCAAAAGAATCGTCAACCACTGATCTGCTATCGCTTTGAAAATCATATCATGAAACTGTCCTACATTACCAGCTTCACTTACAAGACTAAATGCAAAAAATGTCTTAAATACCTGGCAATATACTGCCTGTACTCCGAAAAGTATTATTATAAAAAGCGTAAAAATAATTGACATAATTTTGGAGATTTTATCAGGCAAAAGCGCACATATTACTGCCGGTATCATTGCAATACATACCGGGAATAACATTGCAAGTATTATCTCAGAAGTAATCTTATCAAAAAATCTTATATGGAAAACAAGCTCCATATACATAACTGAAATAGCAAAATACAAAAACAGGCTAAGCTTATTTACAATCCCCGCAATTCCGTCATACCATCGTTTTCGTCTCCACATAACTCCCGATATTACTCTTTTTCTTTCTCCGCCACTGTTTCTCTTCATAATCTCATCTCTCTTCGTAATTAACCAATCAAATCTCCAACAACCTTAACTGCAGACGCCGCATCCTTGGCATATCCGTCAGCCCCTATTTCCTTAGCATAGCTGTCTGTTACAACAGCTCCGCCGACCATTATCTTTACATCGTATCCGCCCGCACGCACAGCCGTAACCACCTTCTTCATTTCTGTCATTGTGGTCGTCATAAGTGCCGACAAACCGATAACCTGAGCATTTTCTTTAACAGCCGTATCAATTATCTTCTCACAACTTACATCCTTACCAAGATCAATAACTCTATAGCCGTAATTCTTGAGCATAAGAACAACAAGATTCTTACCAATATCATGAATATCACCCTGAACCGTAGCCATAACCACCGTAGCCTTGGTTTCTTTGGAATTCTGACCTTCAAGCAAGGGTTCAATCTGCTCTATAGCAAGCTTCATTGTCTCTGCCGCATTAATAAGCTGTGGTAAAAAATATATCTGCTTTTCAAACAATGCCCCTACTTCATTTATAGCGGGAACAAGCATGGAATTAAGCATCTCATCAGGCAAAACGCCTTCTTTTAACAATTGTTTTGCATGTGCGACAACTCCTGATTTGTTACCTTTTAAAACATCCGTATACAAAACAGGCTTTTCTTCTGATTGTACATTCGACTTCTGTGCCGATTTCTCGGTCAAAGTCTCCTTCGCCGTAATGACCGGAGCTGTCGTAACCTGCATTGCCGCCCTTTTAGCAAATCTGTCTGCCGCTTCTATATATCTTACATCCGCACCTTCCCTGTTAAGCAACATATCAGATGCAAACGCAGCCTTCATAAGCATATCCTGCATGGGATTGGCAATTGCCATCGTAAGTCCACACTGTATGGCCATCGTAAGAAATGCTGTATTAACCGCTATTCTGTCCGGCAAACCAAAGGAAATATTAGATAACCCGACAACTGTTGCCAGTTCCAATTCATCCTTACAGTAACGTATTGTCTCAAGTGTCTCCATAGCAGCACCCGGATTAGCGCCTACCGTTGTGACAAGCCCATCAACAATAATATCATTCTCTGTAAGGCCGTATTCCTTAGCCTTACTTACAAGTTCCCTAATTATATTATGTTTCTCTTCCATATTCTCCGGAAGTCCCTTAGATGAAAGAGGAAGCAAAATAAACATCGCACCGTATTTCTTAGCAAGAGGCAACAAACTCTCCGGTTTACCTTCTTCAAATGAGATTGAGTTAATGAGTGCACGCCCGGGATAAATCCTAAGTGCAGCCTCAACAACATCCACATGACTCGAATCAATGCAAAGCGGTAAATCAACAGCCTGTGTAAGTTCGCCAATCACCTTGAACATCATTTCTTTTTCGTCTATGCCGCCCATACCCAGATTCACATCAAGTATGCTTGCTCCGTTCTCCTGCTGTTCCATAGCCATATCAAGAACCATATTCACGGAACCTGCCTTAAGTTCCGCCTGCAATTGTTTCTTGCCGGTGGGATTGATTCTCTCGCCTATAACAAGAAATTTGTCGTCTATTGTAAATTCTAGTGTATTCCTTTCGGAACAAATATAATAGTGTCCTTTTTTACTATTCGGAACAGTATTCTTCAAAATGTCCTCTACATCGACGTTTGCAAGCCTTTTATTTAACATGGCAATATATTCCGGCGATGTTCCGCAACAACCTCCGACAACCGTAGCTCCTGCATATACAAGCTTTTCCATGTACTCCGCAAATTCTTCCGGTCCCATTGAATATACGGTATTACCCTGTCCGTCAAGACCGGGAAGTCCTGCATTGGGCTTAGCTATAACTGGAATACGCACAACGCTTCTCATAGCCCGGATAACATCCACAAGCTGATCGGGACCGCACGAACAATTAATACCCACCGCAACAACGCCGAGTCCTTCAAGCGTAATCGCCGCAGATTTTGCATCAGTTCCAAATAATGTCTTGCCATTTTCTCCAAATGACAAGGTTGCAATCACAGGCAAATCACAAACCTCTTTTGCCGCTATAACTGCCGCTCTTGTCTCCTGGAGGCTAAGCATTGTCTCGATTACAATAAGATCTGCTCCCGCTTCTGCGATATATGCAATCTGCTCTTTATATATATCCACAAGCTCTTCAAACTGCATTGTACCCATGGGATACAACTGTCTGCCCGTCATGGTTATATCACCGGCAACAAGTGCCTTATCACCTGTTGCTTTCTTAGAAAGTGCGACAAGCTCCCTGTTCATTTCGCCTATCTTATCCGCAAGCCCATACTCCGAAAGTTTTACTCTATTACACGCAAAAGTTGGCGCATACACAATATTACTTCCTGCGCCAACATATTCTTGTTGAAGTTTTATCAAAACCTCCGGATTGTCAAGTATCCACTTTTCGGGGCATACCCCTTGAGGCATTCCGGCCCGAAGTAAATTCGAGCCGGTTGCACCGTCAAGGTATACTATATTATTTTTAATCCAATTACAAAAATCTTCCCTTATCATTCTACTCACCGTTCATAGTTAATTTATTTTACGCTGGTTACCGTAACCTCGCAAACCACTCTCTTGCCGTTAATACGTCCGACAATCGTTGTAGTACCCGCCTGACGTCCAACCACCATACCTCCTGCTGTCACAGTAGCAACTCGCTTATTTCTTGAATACCATGTTACACCGCTTGTAACACCGTCAACATATAAGTTATATGTATCGTACTGTTCAAGTGTAAGCTTCGTTGTATTAAGTGCTACAACAGTAACCTTAAAACTTGCTTCGACACCGCTTGTATCCGTTACAGCCGTAATCGTTGCCGTTCCTGCTCCGACAGCCGTAACCTTACCATCCTTACTTACCTTGGCAATTGAATCATCACTTGATACCCAAGAATACGTCTCTGTAGTATTAACAGGCTTCATTCTTGCCGTAATCTGCTTAGTATCTCCGACTACCATCGTAGTATCCTGTGAATTAACCGTTATACTTGTTACAAGGATTGATTTAAGTACCGTTACTTCACATTTTTCAAATGCTCCGCAACCGTCTGCCGCCGTGGCCGTAATTGTACAAACACCTTCTTTAACACCTGTTACAACACCAAAGCTGTTAACCTTGGCTATAGAGGTGTCTGACGAAGTCCATATTATCTTCTTAATCGAAGCATCCTCCGGATGAATCGTTGCCGTAAGCTGATGTGTAAGTCCTTCTCTTACCTGTATCATTGTATCACTAAGTGTAATCTTATCAACGGGTTTTATTACATGAACCTTACATGTGGCTTTCTTCTCCGAACCGTCTGTTGTCGAAACGGTAACTATAACCGTACCATAATCAACACCATATACCATACCGCTTGAATCAACCGTAAGAATTGACTCATCCTGTGACTTCCATTCAAAATGCTTGTTAGTCGCGGTAGCAGGCGTAACTTTAACATCAAGTGTCTTAAGTTCTCCCTTAGGAATATATACTTCGTCCTCTGCAAACTTAAGTTCCGTAATATATTCATTAACAGTAATCGTACAGCTAGCAATAAGTCCTCTATCAACCGTCTGACAGACAATCACAGTAGTACCACCTCGTATACCTGTAACAACACCGTTCTGGTCTACAACAGCAACATTTGTATCACTTGAAAACCATGTAACATCCTTATTCTCTGCTTCTACAGGTCGCACTGTCGGAATAAGAACGAATTTCTCTCCAATCTCAATAGTCATGTGACGGACATTAAGCGTAATACCTGTTACCGACTCGGAAACTGTAAGTACACAAGTGTCGCTCGCTCCTGTATCAACACTCGTAACCGTAATCTCTGTAACACCTGCTTTGAGTGCAGTTATTTGACCGTACTCATCAACTGTCGCAACCTCGGGATTAGAGGATGTCCATATTACTTCCTGGTTAATGGCTGTATCCGGTACAACCTGCGCATAAAGCCAAAGCACTGCACCCTTACGAACTGTAAGCCTCTCATAATTAAGCTGAATCTCCGTAACCTGCTGATAAACCGTAATTGAACAGCTTACCGTAACATCTCCGTTAGCCGCGCGACAATTAATAAATGCCGTACCTGCACCAACCGCAGTTACAAGACCACTCTCTTCTACCGTAGCAACTCTTGTATCTGAAGACTCCCAAATTACATCTTTCATGGTTGCATCTATGGGCATCGGTGTAGCTACAAGAAGAAGCGTCTCGCCAATCATCATTACCTTCTCGTATTCACTGAGGAGAATATCTCGTATCGGAGTAATGATCCTGAAAATACACGTATCCGTATGTTCACCGACTCTCGCCGTAATAACAACCTCTCCTGCCTTGTGATAAAAAACAATACCGTTCTCATTAACCGTAGCAATATTGGTATCACTTGAAGTCCATTCTATCTCAAGTTCCTGAGCTCCCGGTGGCTGAATCTCCGCCGTAAGTCTGTAGCTGAAATTATCAATACTATCCTCTACAACATGTTCGCTTATTAATATTCCCGTAGGTGCCGCAACTACAATTACCTCAACAATATCAATCTGCGTCTGGCTGATATCATTGGCAACAACCGCAACATAGGCCTTACCTACACCAACACCCGTAATCCTTGCAAGTCTGGGATCATATGTATCCATCTCAACTTTTGCAACTTTTTCATTAAGTGATACCCACTTAATGTCATCTGCCGTAACAACATAAGGATTACCTTTGGCATCCCAAAGTTCTACATTAAGTTCAATAACTTCGCCTTCAGGTATAGTCACTTTACCTTCTTCAATTTCACCGTAAATATTAACATCTTCAAGACTGTCTGTTACGGTAACTTTACACTTGGCAGTCATGGTCGAATTACCTACCGACTGCGTTGCGGTAACATAGGCTATACCTGCCTTAAGACCCGTAACACGTATAATTGACTTATTCTCAGGTGCAGTCGAGAACTTGATGCAGGTCTCGGCATCCCCTATAATACTGTTACCGTCCGAATCCACGATATCCCAATAAATCGGGTTCTTAGAGTTGGTAGTTTTAACCTCGATATTAACTGAGTCACCTACTGAAATCGATACTGCTGAAGGATCAATCTCAAGTCCGTCCGTTATAATTATTGTAAATTCTCTTTTCTCCGATAAACGTGTTGAAGAACACGAAATTTCAAGCTGAGAACCTTTCTGCGCCATAAGTCTGTAACCCGCACTATATGAGCCCGCACTTATTGCAGTTGCCGCAACTTCATTATTATAACCCTCAAGTGTCTTATAAAGAGCACCACCGTCATTTGAAACCGCCCAATCAAGAACCTCTTCATTAGAGCCCCTTATATTGGTCATAATTGTAATCGGGCTGCCTACCGACAAAACTTCCGTACCACCGGGTGCCACACGTGTCCATCCCGTATTACCGACAGATTTGATAATATCAAAAATTACATTGGCATCCACAATACACTTAAGATTGGTATACAACGTACTGTATTCGTCTTCCTGTTCCTGTCTTACAGGAGAATACTCAAGTGCAACCGTTCCATAATAATTGGCAGTAAGCTTTCTCGTTGCATCGCTTGGTTTAAGTGTAGGATTTTTATCATCATCAAGCATCACAACATCCATTGCACCTTCAACTGTTCTGTCATACCAAACAAACAAATCACCGGCATAAGGAACAACTTTACCATAATAAACTTCCTTACCATAATACATATCGATAAGTTCCTTTTTGTCCGTCGGTGTAGCATATGCAGCAATTAAAACATCAAACTCAACAGTCTCGGTATAATAACCACTTTCTTTCTTTCTTCCGACAAAGGTAAGACCACCGCTCTTCTCTTTTGCCGTAAATGTTACAGTGCTATTCACATCATCATATGAAACATCTACGAAATTATCACTGGCTTTAATTTCTTTCCAGTCATTATCGTCTTCGCTCGTTCTCGGCCTGTAATACCAAACCACATCCTCAGTTGTACTGATATCCAAGGTAACACTTGTCTCAATCTCTCTTCCAAGGCTGTCAACTCTCTGCTGACCGTTAGAATTATCATTATCAATATCCGTATCATCATCAACACGTTTCAAAAGGATAAACTTAGAATTAATGCTGTCGTACCCTGTTACAAAACCGTTCATGGTAATAGGTGTAATAACATAAAAAGTTTTGTTTGCAAGAAGTGTTCCTGCATAATAAACCCTAACTGTTGCAGACTTAACACTGGGGATAAGATTACCCTGTGCATCCCTGTTAGGTGTAATATCAAAACTATGCGTATAACTGGGCTCTGCAAGAGGTCTTTCGAGGAACATACTCTGCATAACAGCATCATGATACTCAACATCCCATGTATATGCACTTGCCTCAAGCAAGTTCTCTGTAGAACCGTCGAGCTGGAAGGTAAGGTTAATGTTACTCGCATTAATCTCACCGGAATTCGTATACTTAAGATAAACTACAACGTTATTTGTACCATCAAGGTCGATATTCTCACCATCAACCGCAATAGCATACGACTTATCCGCTATAATCTCCGCATTCAATGTAGCCACGCTGAAACGCAACCCCAATATAACAATCAAAACAGTTGCCAAAAACATAACAACTGATTTTTGTCTTTTATTATGTATCATCCGTAGTCCTCCGTTTCCCGGTCCGGTTCCTCTTATTTCCTTCTCCGAAAACCTTAACAAAAATATACACTATAGGCTTTCTCTATATATCGGCATACAAGTGCTTGTACTTAACACCTAATTATACCTATACACCTTGTATTATACATTTATTTTTGTAAATCATCAACCTTAAACGACAAAATCCCCATAATTTTTCACACAATATATCTCAACATTGTTTTTATTTTCTGCCACCCACCACATCAGCCCCCTCTACAGGCACTGCCGTCTGCCATACAGTACCGGTTTAGGGCGGATATTTAGTTTCCGAAGGCAACATAGGTTTTTTAGAAGAACTTGGCTTTTTAAGCTTTCCATCTAATTGTGCCGCGCAGAGTTGTCTGAGTGGAATTGAATAGAAGTACAAGAAGCTTAGAGAATTTTGGAATTTATATATAGTTTATAAGGCACGCTTTCGCTACGAAAAAAACATAACGCTACTAAGGTCCTGCTGCGAAATCGCAAAGACTTATGCGTGCTAATCAACTGAGATTTCGCGCAGGGCCTAAGGAGCGACGTTTTTTAAGTGCCTTTAAACTATATATAAATTCCAAAATTCTCTAAGCTTCTGAACTTCTTCAATTCCAACGAGTTCCTCGGAGCGGCACAAAATCGTAGGATGGAAAGCAAAAAGCCTTAGTTCTTCCTAAAACCGTAAACGTTGCGAGGAAACTAAATATCCGCCCTAAACCGGTACTGTATGGCAGACGGCAGTGCCTGTAGAGGGGGCTGATGTGGTGGGTGGCAGAAAATAAAAACACTGCCAACCGATATGATTGGCAGTGTAAAAAATTATGAAGATAAATTATCTCTGTACACGTCCTGAGCCGTCGCCACCTACAAGGTTGTCTACGTCTGCTCTGGAAACTAAGTTGAAGTCTCCGGGGATTGTGTGCTTAAGAGCTGAAGCTGCTACGCCGTACTCTAAAGCATCCTTGAAGCTCTTGTTATCAAGGAAACCACAGATAACACCTGCTGCGAATGAATCGCCGCCACCTACACGGTCAACGATAGGAGCAATTCTGTACTCTCTTGAATGATAGAACTCCTTAGTATCTCTGCTGTAGATACATGCTGACCAGCCGTTATCTGAAGCTGAGTGACTTACACGGAGTGAGCTGATTACATATTCGAAGTTGAACTTGTCCACCATCTGCTTAAAGATATCCTGGTAGCCTGCAAGTTCGAGGTCACCGCTTGTAACATCTGTATTACCGGGCTTGAAACCGAGAACCTTCTCTGCATCCTCTTCATTACCGATACAAACGTCTACGTACTGCATAAGGTTAGACATAACCTTCTGAGCCTTCTCAGATGACCATAATTTCTTACGGAAGTTAAGGT
Organism: Lachnospiraceae bacterium; assembly: GCA_015057505.1. Classification (GTDB taxonomy): domain Bacteria; phylum Bacillota; class Clostridia; order Lachnospirales; family Lachnospiraceae; genus SIG300. The sequence goes on along the minus strand of SVEG01000021.1, from coordinate 32,326 downwards.
CTACAGAAACCTTAACGCCTGCCTTCTTAGCTGCCTTACAAGCGATCTCTGTAAGTTCAGCCGCAGCATCTGAAACAGCAGGAGTAATTCCTGTAAAGTGGAACCAGTCTGCACCTTCAAAAATCTTATCAAAATCAAAATCTGCAGCAACTGCTGTAGAGATTGAAGAATGAGCTCTGTCATATACAACGTTAGAAGCTCTCATAGCTGCACCTGTCTCAAGGAAGTAAATACCAAGTCTCTCGCCACCCTTAGCGATGTTCTTTGTCTCAACATTCATTTTACGAAGAGCTGCTACTGCACACTCACCGATAGGATTGTTCGGAACCTTTGTTACGAACTCAGCATCATGACCATAGTTAGCCAATGAAACTGCTACGTTAGCCTCACCACCGCCGTAGCATACGTCAAATTCGTCTGCCTGGATAAATTTCTCGTTACCGGGTGTTGAAAGTCTAAGCATGATTTCACCCATTGTTACTACTTTTGCCATTGTAATTCCTCCATTTAAATATAAAAATATATACTTCGTGATACTCACGAGTTGCTACACGCTTTGCGCTCCCGCAACTCTAAAACATTCGGAATCCGCCCTTTGGTATCACTTTATTTCTGTACAAGATGTAATGCAAATCCGCCAAACTCGCCCTTGAAGTAGATAGCCTTCATGTTGCCCTTAGCATCATACTTAGCTGTATCCGGATCAAACTCAAAGCCTCTCTTCTCAAGATGATAGATAGCTCTCTGAATGTAGTTAGTCTGAACTGCGATATGTCCGTTGCTTCCAAGGTAAGGTTTCTTCATAACTTCAAAGCCTGTACCTGCAAAGATTGAGCTTCCGCCAACCTTCTTCTCGAAGCCAAACATCTTATTAAGTGATGTAGCGATGTCATCTGCATCGTTCTCATCCTTAGCATTGATACCGATATGCTTCATTTCGAAACCGAGCATTGTCTCTACAGCTTCTCTTGTAAGCTTAACGATACCGTCGAAGTTGCCTTCCGTAATCATGTTCTTATTAACCATCCAGCTTCCGCCACATGCAATAATCTTATTAAAATCAAGATAAGATGTAACATTAGCTGCATTAATTCCGCCCGTAGGCATGAATTTCATATTTGTATACGGCGCTGCCATTGACTTAATCATGTTAAGACCGCCTGCTGCTTCCGCCGGGAAAAACTTAACAACTTCAAGACCAAGCTCGATAGCCTGTTCTACATCACTGGGATTAGCACATCCGGGAGTAATCGGGATGCCCTTCTCAACACAGTAAGCAACAACCTTAGGATTAAGACCCGGGCTTACAATAAACTTAGCACCTGCATTAACTGCACGGTCAACCTGCTCTGTTGTAAGAACAGTTCCTGCACCTACCAAAAGCTCAGGAAACTCGCTTGCCATAATGCGGATAGATGCCTCAGCAGCTGCCGTACGGAATGTTACCTCTGCACAGGGAAGCCCTCCGTCAATCAATGCTTTAGCAAGAGGCTTAGCATCCTTAACATCATCAAGAGCAATTACCGGAACAATACCAATTTTACTGATTTCTTCCAAAACCTTATTCATATCTGCACAATCTCCTTTTCTTTAGGAAACCCTACCTCGTGTTTCCAAAAAATTTTGCTGTATATAATTATAGTAATTCCATGAATTTTTGTCAATGTCTTTTTAGCAGGTTTATCCTGTTATTTTTGTAAGCGCTTACAGTTTTGGGCATTTTTATGTAAAAAAGTAGTTTTTTCCCATATTTCAATATGTTTTTTAAATATTTTTTCAAAAAATGTATTGTTATTTTTTTTAAATCATTGTATAATATCAACATAGTTTGTAAGCACTTACACAAATTTATGCTGTTATTTTTCATGGAGGTGCTGCTTTACATGAATATTTATAACGTTTCAGAAAAAGCAGGTGTTTCTATCGCAACTGTTTCGCGTGTTCTTAACGGTAATACCAACGTAAGTGATAAGACACGAAAGAAGGTTCTCGATGTTATAGAAGAATTTGGCTATACCCCCAATGTTTTTGCAAGAGGCCTCGGACTCAACACCATGAAGACCATTGGTATCATGTGTACCGATTCTTCAGACCTCTATCTTGCAAATGCCGTTTATTATACAGAACGTGCGCTCCGCAACCACGGCTACGATTCAATCCTGTGCTGTACGGGTAACAGCCTCGAATATAAGAAGAAGTCCTTAAGCCTTCTTCTTTCCAAACGTGTAGATGCTATTATCATAACCGGTTCCAAGTTCCTTGAGACCAAAGCTTCCGATAATACATATCTTATCGAAGCTGCCAAAGAGGTCCCGCTTGTACTTATTAACGGTTATCTCGACGCTCCCAATATTTATTGTACCTTATGTGACGATTTCAACGCCATAAATGAAGTAACATCAAGACTTATTGAACAGGGCCGTCGCAATATCCTCTATCTTTATACAAGTACTTCTTACAGTGGTCTCCAGAAAAAGGACGGTTACCTGCACGCTTTAAGCAAACATAACATTCCGGTTAATTCTGAATATATATACGAATGTCCGAAAAATATATACGATGCGAAGGAACTCCTCTCTTCTCTCTACGAGCAAGGTTTACGTTTCGACGCAGTAGTAACTTCCGACGATGCCCTCGCAGCCGGTGCACTTAAGTTTTCACTTGCAAACAAGCTTAATGTCCCCGGTGACATAAGCATTGTCGGTTATAACAATTCGATTTTGGCAACCTGTTCCGAACCGGAACTCACCTCAATCGACACCAAGGTTGAAGCGCTTTGTATTTCGGCAGTCAATACTCTTATGCAGGTTTTTGACAACACCAATGCACCCAAGCGCACTACTATTTCAGCAGAGATAATTTATCGCAACACGATGATAAAATAATTTTCAAAAGGAGATACTCTATAATGAAAGCATTTATGGATCAGGATTTTTTACTTTCAAATGATACTGCCAAGAAGCTTTATCATGATTTTGCGGCAAAGATGCCTATTATTGACTATCACTGCCACATCAATCCCAAGGAAATCGCACTTGACCGTAAGTTTGATAACATCACACAGGTTTGGCTCGGCGGCGACCATTACAAGTGGCGTCAGATGAGAAGTAACGGTGTTGACGAATATTATATAACAGGCGGTGCTTCAGACCGTGAGAAGTTCCAGAAGTGGGCTGAAACACTCCCCAAGGCAATCGGTAATCCTTTATATCATTGGAGTCACCTTGAACTTCAGAGATATTTTGATTTCCATAAGCCTCTTAACGGAGATACTGCTGAAGAAGCATGGCAGGTATGTAATGCTAAGCTTGCACAGGCTGACATGTCAGTACGTAACCTTATCCGCCGTTCCAATGTAACAGTTATCTGTACAACAGATGATCCGATTGACACACTTGAATGGCACGACGCAATCGCAAATGACGATACATTTGAGGTAAAAGTACTCCCCGCTTGGCGTCCCGACAAGGCAATGAACATCGAGAAGCCGGATTTCACAGATTATATCGCTAAGCTTGCTGATGTAAGCGGTGTTTCAATTGCTAGTTTTGAAGATCTTAAGAAGGCACTCAGGGTACGTCTTGATTACTTTGCTTCCAAGGGATGCTGTGTATCAGACCACGCTCTTAACTATGTTATGTACGCTCCTGCTTCTGCCGAAGAGATTGAAGCAATCTTTGCAAAACGTCTTGCAGGCGGTGCCGTAACAGAGCAGGAAGAATTACAGTTTAAGACAGCATTTATGCTTTTTGTAGGCAAGGAATATCACCGTCTTGACTGGGCTATGCAGCTTCACTACGGTTGCAAGCGTGACAACAACAGTCTTATGTACAACAAGCTCGGTCCTGATACAGGTTTTGACTGTATCAACAACTACGCTCCGAGTAGCCAGATGGCAGATTTCCTCAACGCACTTATCGAGACAGATGAATTGCCCCGTACAATTCTCTACTCACTTAACCCTTATGATAACGCAGCTATCGGCACAATACTTGGTTGCTTCCAGGATTCAAGTGCTATCGGCAAGATTCAGCAGGGTTCTGCATGGTGGTTTAACGATCACAAGACAGGCATGATTGACCAGATGACATCTCTTGCCAACTTAGGACTTCTCGGTAACTTCATCGGAATGCTTACCGACTCAAGAAGCTTCCTTTCATATACAAGGCATGAATACTTCAGAAGAATCATGTGTAATCTCATCGGTGAATGGGTAGAGAACGGAGAATACCCTTACGATGAGAAGATTCTTAAAGAAATCGTAGAAGGTATTTCATACAAAAATACATTACGTTATTTCCCTCAGTTTAGCTAAACCCTCCCGGTTTCGCCAACCGGTTTCAAATCCTATACACAATAAAAGAGGCTGCGCAATTTGCGTAGCTTCTTTTATTTTTATCACGCATGCACCATATATCAGGCGCTGTCTGCCGGTCCGGTGCAGTTTTTAAGTATTGTTTTCCCGCAGATAACAAAAGGTTTTTAGTAGAACTTGGCTTTTTAAGCTTTCCACCCAATTGTGCCGCGCAGAGTTGTCTGAGTGGAATTGATTAGAAGTTCAGTAACTTGGGATATATGTAGATTTTATATGCAAGGGGTATAAGGCACGCTCTTGCTACGAGAAAAACCTAGCGCTACTAAGCTTGCGAGACGAAACACTAAGTATATTAGCTATATAATTCTTTGAGTTTCGTCTCGCGAGCTAAGGAGCGAGGTTTTTATAGTGCCTTTAAACCTTACACATAAAATTTGCATACATCTCAAACCTCTAGAACTTCTTCAATTCCATGAGCGTTGGCAATTTGCTTCGCAAATTATCCAACCAACTTGGAGCGGCACAAAATCGTAGGGTGGAAAGCAAAAAGCCTTAGATCTACTTAAAACCGTAAAATGTTGCAAGGGAAAACAATACTTAAAAACTGCACCGGACCGGCAGACAGCGCCTGATATATGGTGCATGCGTGGTGGATGCAAAAAAGAGCAGTGCGAACTTGCACTGCTCTTTTTTCTATAATTTAAATTATAATCTCTCGTATAACTCCTGATACTTCTTTGCAGAAAAGCCCCACGAGAAATCCTGTGCCATACCACGGTCTATAAGCTTATTCCATTCTCTCTTCTTGTTGTAATACACATGCTTTGCATAGCGGATTGTATCAAGCATCTCATGTGCATTATAATTGCAGAATGAAAAACCGGTACCGGTACTCTCGTACTCATTATACGGAATTACCGTATCCTTAAGTCCGCCTGTTTCTCTTACAATCGGAACAGTACCATACCTTAAACTCATAAGCTGGCTAAGTCCACAGGGTTCAAAAAGCGACGGCATAAGAAATGCATCGCAGGAAGCATAAATCCTGTGTGATAACTCCTCTGAATAATAGATATTCGCTGAAACACGATCATTATATTTCCAATCATAATGTCTGAACAAATTCTCATACTTGGCTTCCCCGGTTCCGAGAACAACAAGTTGTACATCATCGGTACATATCTCTTCCATCACACATTCAATAAGGTCAAGTCCTTTCTGTGATGTAAGTCTTGATACAATACCAATCATAAACTTCTTATCATTTACCTCAAGGCCTAATTCCTTCTGAAGTGCTCTCTTATTCTTTATCTTATTCTTTCTAAATGTGCTCACATCATAATTAGCTGCAATACATGTATCCGTAAGCGGGTTATACAAATCGTAATCTATACCATTAACAATACCCGACAGGCAATTGGATCTTGCATTCATAAGACCATCGAGCCCTTCACCGTAAAACGGCATCTTAATTTCCTGTGCATAAGTATCACTTACAGTAGTAACCAAATCTGCGTACACTATTCCGCCCTTCAACAGATTGGCATCCTTATAAGCCTCAAGCTTATCCGGTGTAAAATAGTATGATGAAAGTCCTGTAATATTCTTGACTGTCTTGACATCCCAAACACCCTGGAACTTAAGGTTATGTATTGTCATAATCGACTTAATGTCCCTAAAGAATTCACCTTCATGAAAACGTTCTTTAAGATAAACGGGAATCATACCCGTCTGCCAATCGTGACAATGGATAATATCAGGCTTAAATCCTATTACCGGAAGAACCGATAGTACTGCCTTTGAGAAAAATACAAACTTCTCTATATCCCATTTGGTATCGCCATATGGCTTGTCTCCATTAAAATAATACTCATTATCTATGAAATAGAACACCACCCCTTCGTATTCCATCTCAAATACTCCCACATATTGATTATTCCAAGCAATATCCATATAAAAATGCGTCTTGTACACCATCTGTGATGCTAGTTCGCTCTTGATACACATATACTTGGGAATTATAACTCTTACATCATATTCATCCTTATCAAAACACTTAGGAAGTGAACCGACTACGTCCGCAAGTCCACCTGTTTTAATAAAAGGTACTGCTTCAGATGCAGCAAAAAGTATTTTCTTCATAAATCAGACCTCCATGACTCATATAAGATTATTATAACTCATTTCGTCGTTTATGAAAAGTACTTAATTATCTGATTTTGTACTCCAGACGAATTTTGTCAGAAATTAAGGCTATAAACTCTGAATTGGTAGGTTTTCCCTTACCGTTACTCACAGTATAGCCAAACAGTTCATCTATGGTATCCATCTTACCTCTTCCCCACGCAACTTCAATTGCATGGCGTATAGCTCTCTCAACTCTGCTTGAGGTTGTCTGGTATTTCTTTGCAATTGTAGGATACAAAACTTTTGTAATGGAATTTAGCATCTCAATATCATTAACCGACATAATAATTGCATCCCTCAAATAATGATATCCTTTTATATGTGCAGGAACTCCTATCTCGTGAATAATGTCGGTAACTTCTGTTTCAAGATTGTGCTGTGACGGTTCTTTCACCGGTTCCTTAAAAGAACGATAAGATGCTTCATGCATAACACGTGTATTCGTTCTTTCCCTGCCACCCTTTACTTTGTTCATCACCGTTTCATTGTCAAAAGGTTTCATAATATAGTAACTTGCCCCCGCATTAAAAGCATCCTCTGTAACATCCTCCTGCCCTATCGCAGATATAACGATGAATCTCGGTTGTTTCTTTACCGAACCATCACGTCTGACATGTTCCATGACGCTCAGTCCGTCCATCTTAGGCATGATAATGTCTAAAAGCACTACATCCGGCTCCTTTCTCCTGATAATATCAAGAACGTCCTCCCCGTTATGTGCTTTCCCGACTACTTCAATGGTTGCATCCTTGCTTAATATACCCTCCAACATTTCGACAACTCTCGAGTTATCATCAGCAATTGCAACATTCAACTTCTCCATAATGTCCTCCTTTATTATTTTTTCATGCAGGAGACATTATAATATACTAAAAAAATGCTTTCAAGAGTATTTTGTTGAAATATTGTAATTTTTTGTATCATTTTTCGACATTTCTTACATTACGCTTACATTTTATTGCATCAACGTTACATTTTGCAATACATTCCCCACATTGAATGCATTCCCTGTCACCGACCTGCTTCACATCAAGCTTGCAGGAACTGACACATGCATTACATCCTGTACATAAATTCTTATTCACTTCGACACCAAAAAATGACACTTTATTAAAAAAAGAATATATTGCACCAAGAGGACAGATAAACCTGCAAAATCCTCTGTACAAAAAAATAACCATTAGTATTACAAATAAAAGCACACCCGTTTTCCAGTTAAAAAGTACATCTGCAAGTTCTCTGAGCGCCTCATTTTTCAAAAGAAGCGGCACGCCCGCTTCAAGCGTTCCTGCAGGGCATACATACTTACAGAACGCCGGATATCCAAATGCTACCGGCATCCACAAAACAAGTATTCCAAGCACGATATACTTGCCATATGACAATATACGCGTAACTTTATTTTTCTTTATTTTGGGAAGCGGTATTTTGTAGAGCAGCTCCTGAATAAGGCCGAACGGACAAAAAAACGCACAAATCATTCGTCCAAACAATACTCCGAATAATATAAGCATTCCGAGCACATAATACGGAATTTTATATTTGCTTCCGACAAGTGCACTCTGTAAGCTTCCGAGCGGGCACGCTGCCACTGCACCGGGGCATGAATAGCAGTTAAGTCCCGGCACGCAAAGAGCCTTACTTGCGCCTCTAAAAATCGTTCCTTTTGCAAAACCCGTAATATTACAATTATATAAAATTGCACAGATTACTTGTGTAAGTCTGCGTTTATCAAAAAGTTTTTTCATAAAACACCACTATCCTATTCCTATACACTCAAGGCATATATATACCGCCTTCATAAAAACGTCATGAAATTCCTTGTTAACACAGCCTATTACTATAAAAACTATAGCGGCAGCCAAAAGTCCGATTCGTATACTATTTTTTTTCATTTAGCACCTTCTCAATTGCTTCCTTGTAGATTTTATACTGCTTCTCGGCACTTACAGCTCCGACAAATTCCTCTGCAATATTGCCGTCGGCATCAATAAGAACCGTATAAGGAATCGACATTGTCGGATAAATATTTGTACTGATTTTTGCCTTTTCATCTATTGCAAAAGCAAATGTATATCCGTTCTCGTCCACAAATCCCTGTACAGCTTCCGTCTTCTCACCACAATTAACAGCAACAATTACAAGCTTATCACCATAGTCCTTTTTGAGCTGTTCAAATGCAGGCATCTCTCCTACACACGGACCGCACCACGTTGCCCAAAAGTTAACAAGCACAGGCTTTCCGAGATTCTCTGAAAGTGTGAACTCCTCTCCAGTAAGAAGCGTTGCCGTAAAATCCGGTGCTTTTTCTGCCTTCTCTTCTTTCTTCTCAGGGTATACATATCGACTGCCATCAATCTTTTTAAGAATAAGTACTGCTGCCACAATGACAATTGCAATGACCAACATTGCCAATACAGCTATTATTATTTTATTTTCCTTCTTCATGGTAACATCTCCTCCGTCCATTCCTTTGCACTAACCTGTAAAATTAATTATACTATCCGATAATATCAAAGTCAAACCCACCATACAACCTACAAAATAAGCCAATCAAATTATCGCTTTAACATTTCGTTAACATTTCTTTAATGTATCAAAAACATTTAATTTATAAAATAATTTTATAGTAAGTAAGTCTGACCATTTTTAACCGAAAGGAGCCATTATGAAAAAGACAATCATTATCTATGACAAAGACGGGGCCAAAGAAAAAGAAATCAACTATATTCCGGTACGTTTTATCATTGCTCTGCTACTCATTGTTCTTGAAACTGCAACGGTAATTGCCATTACCATCTTATGCGCAATATATATACCTTACTTTTATCTGGCAATGTACGCCACTGAGATTTTCTGTGTTTTGAAAATCATCAATTCAGAAGAAAACCCCGACTATAAGATACCGTGGTTGCTTTTAACGTTACTTGTCCCTGTTGCAGGCTTTATGATTTACTTTATGTTTTACGACCGAAGACTTACCAAAAAACAAATGAAACGTATAAAAGAAATCGCCACACAGCAGATACATACCGACGATTCCGAAGTACTTGCAAAGCTTGAAAAAGACGACAAAAAAGCTTATCTTCAGGCAAATTTATTATGTAATCTGGCCTCAACACACCTCTATCAAAATACCGATGCCAAGTATTATGATATGGGTGAAAAGCTTTTTGCCGCAATGCTTGAAGACTTAAAGAATGCCGAAAAATTTATTTTTCTCGAATACTTCATTGTTGAGGAAGGACTTTTCTGGAACAGCATACTTGATATCCTTAAAGAAAAAGTTGCCGGTGGCGTCGAGGTTCGTGTTATTTATGACGACATTGGTTGTATGAATACACTTCCCGGTAACTATTATAAAACGCTTCGTAGCTATGGAATCAAAGCAGTCTGCTTCTCAAGACTAAAAGGACAGGCCGATAACGAATTCAATAATCGAAGCCACCGAAAGATTATGGTAATTGACGGAAAAGTCGGTTATACCGGCGGCGTGAATATTGCAGATGAATATATAAACGAAAAAGAGCTGTTCGGAGTATGGAAAGATGTAGGAATCCGCCTTGAAGGTGAGGCAGTTTTACAGCTTACTTCTATCTTCCTTGCTGACTATAAGCTTAATGTTAAAACTCCCGTAGAAGACTTTTCAAAATATTTTAAAAGCAACTGCTATTCTGTCGAAAATGACGGCTACATTGTCCCCTTCGGCGATGGTCCAAATCCGATGTTTAAGCGAAGGGTTGCAAAAACCATGATAATGAATATGCTTAATCAGGCACATTCTTATGTGTACATGATGAGCCCGTATCTGATTATCGACAATGAACTTTGTCAGGCAATTGAAAACGCGGCAATACGAGGTGTTGACGTACGAATCATAACCCCTCACATCCCTGATAAAAAAATTGTTTTTATAATGACTCAGAGTTACTACAAGCGACTCCTTGATGCCGGTGTAAAAATCTACGAATACGAGCCCGGCTTCGTCCACGCCAAGGTTTATCTGTCCGATGATGAATACGGAATTGTCGGAACCATCAATCTAGACTACAGAAGCCTTGTACACCATTTTGAGAATGGTATTTGGATGTATAAGCACAATGTTCTTTCCGAGGTCAAGGAAGATATGCACGAAACCATGCTTAAATCTATTGAAATAACAAATAATACGTTTAAAAACACTTTACTCAAGCGAGGTATACGTGCACTTGTAAGAGCATTGTCTCCCCTACTTTAAAACCGTATATCAATTCCGCATATTACCTTACATATAATACTTGCTAAACCTCCCCGAAATCATTATAATTTTATTATGATTTCAGGGAGGTTTTTATGAGTATTATAAGAGATAAAAAACGATTAAAACGAATATGTATAAAGTCTTTAAAAATCGGTTTCGGAAGCTGCCTTGCGATTGCAATCGCACACTTCTTCAATCTGAAATATGAGATTTCTGCAGGAACCATTGCTCTTCTTACCATTCTTACAACCAAATGGGAAACTATCCGCTTATCCGCATACCGCATTGTTATGTTCTTTGTTACGGTTCTGGTCGGTTGGCTTGTCCATAACTTTATCGGTGGCGGCTGGCCTGAATACGGCATCTGCCTTTTGATTATTGTATTTTTGTGTGAGATAACGGGCTGGACTTCAACGCTTTCGGTAAACTCCGTAATCGGTGCACATTTTTTTACGGAAGGTGATTTTAGTCCCGAATTTATTATCAATGAATTTATTCTGCTCCTTATAGGTATTTCCATTGCAATTGTTCTGAGTTTCTTCAGTAGCAACCGCAGCTATAAGAAGATGATACTTAAACATATGGAATATGTTGAGGATAAAATGCACGGCATTCTCAGCCATATCGCCTCTTACTTAAGAAACGAACCAATGCCCGGCAGCGTATGGGCTGATATCAATCAGCTTGAGGATAAAATCAAGGAATTCATTCAGGATGCCTCCGAATACAACGACAATACTTTTTCAGACAATCCCAAGTATTATATAGAGTATTTTGAAATGCGTCTTCTGCAGATTGATGAACTTCACAGCCTTCACTATGAAATGCGTCGCATGCGTTCCATGCCGGTTCTCGCAGAGGTTGTTGCCGAATTTCTCGACTTTATGGCGGGATGTATAGGCAAAATGGAAATGCTTGATGTACAGCTTGACAATCTACATGAGATACTTTCACACCTTAAGAAAGAAGCTCCTCCTACAACCACTGAAGAATTTGAAAGCAGAGCTATTTTGTATCACGTTCTCATGGATATTGAGGATTTCCTGCTGATAAAGAAAAGATTTGTAGATAACCTAGAGCTAAAGCATAGAAATGAGACTTTTATAAAAGCTTGAAAACAAGGCACTGTCACAACGACAGTGCCTTAAATATATCTTATCTATGATAATACACATGTATAATTACTTACTTCATAAGTTCCTCAGTAAGCTTAATAATCTCCGGTGCAATCTTCTCCCTCTCCTGTTTTGTTATTTTCTGAAACAGCGGATATGCAACTCCCAATACCACAAGCCCGATAATACCTACAATAATGCCGAGAACAAAAAGCGTGTCACCCCACACAAGTGCCAGGGACATGCCCGCTCCCAAAATAAGCGTTCCGATTACTCCTACCATTATTGAGTACATTGTGCCTTTCATGGTAACACTTCTGTCGAGCTTTCGAAGTCTTTCCATCTTGTCCTCTTCTTTAGGCATGTACTTACTGCGAATCTGCTTTATCTCCTCCTGCTGTTTAGCTGAATAAGTATAATTAAATGTCTCTATTGTCTGATTTTCCATAATTAAATGCTCCTTTTATTAAGTTCTCTACACGAATAAATTATCATATACGATGACATTGCAAGCACAAGAATACATACACCCGCTCCGGTTGTCGCCGTCATTACTCTTCTGAACAAGCCATCTTCTCCATAACATGCAAGCATCGCTGTCTCGAGAGACAATAATGATACAAGTGCCGCAGCAAAACGTATTACCTTTGAGGCTGACAAAACAGGACTTTTGTATTTGCGGTACTTAATAAGCTCTACAATTGAAACAGCAACCGCATAAAAGGTATATACCGCTGAAGCAATTATTATAACCTCGGGATAAATATCTGCCTTGTTTTGCCGTACCATCTGAAAAACAATGCCTGTAAGCGACAAGTTAAGCGGCACAAGCAAAATACCGCACAGGCGAAAACTTTTTAACTCCGAAGTCATATCCTGTTCTTCGCCCCTCATATATCTTAACAACAAAAATCTGATTCCTGACAATATTATGTAATATACGGCAATCGCTCCCCACCAGAAGGAAGAATAAATTATACCCGCAATAAGTTTAAAAACTGAATATGCCACATTAACACCAAACGAACAATACAAAGACACTTTCGCTTTAAAAGCGGCATCTGTCATATATCTATTGCCAAGCGGATGATCGTATATTTTCTTTTTTGATGTTCTATAATATCCCGGCAATACGCCCGCTAGATATATACACAGAACCGCCAGCGCATATGCCGACGCAACATACACTATATAAGCAATCGGATGCATACTAAGATTATTTACAAATACCGCCACTAGTGCAACAGTACTTACAACCGCAAGTACGCATATCAGCCACACCGGCAGAAAAAGTAATTTCTTACATATCTTTTTCCAATCACTCATTCTAATTCCTCCGAATTTTTACGGTAAACGTCGTTCCTTTGCCAAGAATACTTTCAACGTTTATTTCTCCCTGCATGATATCCACAACACGTTTTACAAGCGCAAGACCAAGACCGTTGCCCTGTGTTGAATGCGAAGTATCTCCCTGATAAAATTTCTCAAATATATGCGCTCCGACCTCCGGCGACATACCGCAGCCTGTATCACTTATCTTTATGGTTGCATAATTATCGTCAGCCGATAACGATACCGATACTGTTCCGTCACTCTCTGTAAATTTGAATGCATTGGAAAGCAAATTATTCCATGCAAGTTCCAGCATCTCCGCATCAGAATTTATAACAACATCCTCTTCAATATCAGTTTCAATATCAATGCCCTTCTTCTCCCATACATCTTCAAACTGAAGCAAGCATTCACAAAGCTGTTCATTCAGTTCAAACTCACGGGCAGTCGGAAAAATCTGCTGATTCTCAAGCTTATTAAGCTTTAAGATATTGGTAATTAGACTTGCAAGCCTGCGGCAGGCATCCGTGATTGACTTGGCGTATTCCATGCGCTTTTTCTCCGATAGTTCGGGCTGTTGAAGAATTGTGCCATAGTTTTGCATTACCGCAAGAGGTGTCTTAAGTTCGTGTGATACATTCGCAATAAAATCTGTTCGCAAGGTTTCAACTCCCGAAAGTTCCTCTGCCAGAAGATTAATGCTATCTGCAATCTTACCAAACTTATTGTGTGTGTGTGCAGGCACCTCAATCCTTGCACTAAAATCACCGTTCATAAGCTTCTTTAAGCCTGCCTGAATTTCTTTTACGGGGCGGTCAACAGTGATTTTCCTACGCACTGTATCTATTACAAAAAACAGCGCCGCAAGAATAAAAATATTATGAAAAGCTATCGGTGCAAATACACGCACATCCGCTTCCGGCAAGTCTACCATATTAAACGACAATAAAAATGTGCATGTAATTACAAAAGAAATTATCACAAAGAATATAATGTAATTACACAGTGCCGAAAATACTTTCATAAGCAAATCTTTTACTCTGCTCATTTTATCACCGCCTTATATCCCAGTCCGTGTACAGTTACAATCTCAAAATCCTCACAATCTGCAAGCTTACCTCTAAGCTTCGTCATATATACATCCACCGTTCTCGGTCCCGACGCAGTGTCCGCATCCCAGAACTCATCCATAAGCTGTGTACGTGTAAAAGTCTTCTTTGGATATGACAAAAGCTTATACAGAATACTGAACTCTCTTGTTGTCATCGGTATTTCTTCATCCCCAAGATACGCTGTATGTTCGTCCGCATCCATAACGAAATTACCCACTGTAAGCTTACGGCTCGACGCAATCTTTGCCCTGCGGAGCAATGCTCCAATACGCAAAAACAGTTCATCAAGGTCAATCGGCTTTACCATATAATCATCGACACCCACACGATAACCGCGCTGCTTGGCATCAAAATCATCTCTTGCCGTCATAAACAAAATCGGTATATCTTCATTAAGCGCACGCACACTTTTTACAAATTCAAAGCCGTCCGTTCCCGGCATCATTATATCTGACACAATAAGGTCAAATACATTCTCATACATGGCGTCATATGCATCATCTGCATTAAGACAGCCTGTTGCCTCGTAGCCGCTCTGATTAAGGAAAGTACATACCGTACGGTTAAGATCATTGTCATCTTCCACTACCAATATTTTAAACATCGCAGTTACCTCCGCATAATTATCACAGTTTATTATACATTATAACATTTAAATGTTAATGTTTTGTTAAAATCCAAAAAAATAAAACAACGAAATGCTTTAACACCTCGCTGTTTTAACAAAAATTTAATTATCACCTTTAGCAGCATCAATACGCGCCTGCGCTTCTTCTATTCTCTTATTTGCTTCTGCTATCTGCTCATCACGCTCTGCCTGCATCATCGCTTTACGTTTTTCGGGTTTACTCATAGCCTTTGCCTCTTCCCACTGTGCTTTTGCTTCTGCCTTTGCAGCTGCAAAATTTGCCTTATCTACCTCATGCTGTGCCTTTGCGCTTTCTTTCATGTCCTGAAATGCTTTCTTTAAAAATTCTGCCATTGTTCTGTTCTCCTTTTTATTATGTTGATTATATATTTTATTTATTATCAATAATCTTGTCGCTAAGTTCAATGATTTGATCAGCGTATTTTTCTTTACGTGATGCAAGCATCTTTTTATAAATCGGATAATTAACGAGTGCCATAAGCATACCGATGATTCCGATTATAATTCCGGGAACCATAGCATTGTCAATTCCGATGGTTGAACCGATATCTGTCATAACAAGACTCATACCACTTCCCATAATAACCGCACTTACGCTTCCGAATATGTAAGCAAATATGTTTGCAGGACGCTTCACCTTTGCATCAAGTGCCTTAAGCTCGTCGAGCTTAGTGTTTTCCTTCTCTGTGTACTGTGTGCGAATCTTCTGCACAAGAAATTCCTGATCGTTTTTGTTCATAATGATTACCTCTTTCTGTTTTATTATGAGGTCATTATATGGCGGTAATGTTTTTAAAAGTTTTACAAAATGTTTAAGTTTTGTTAAATTAAAATAAATCAAAAAATACCGGAACTACATTCATAGCTCCGGCATTCATAATATCTTTATTTAATTCGTGGCATCATTTACAGAACACAAATCTGTTCAGCCTGCATAATTCCCTGTTATCAAACCAGTCTTTAAACCATCCTGTCTTTCCGTTCTCAAAAACAAAAAACAAATCATGTATCCCCGTTACAGTAGGCATATCAATTCTTAAAACACTGTTATCAAGAGGTATGCTTCCCTGTGCAATCGGCTCAGAATCCTCACTATCAAGATGCACCTTAATTATTCCTGTCTGCCCACATCCCTCAAGCTCCAAAAACAATTTAAGCGATGTTCCCGAATAATCCTCTCCAAAATCAAAAGAACGGTAACCTATTACAGAACCCGGCAAAATATTAATAATCGGTCTGCTAAACACGTTCTTTTCAGCTACAAAGCATTTACCTTTAAGTACACAGGCAAGCTCTGCCTTAGTCTCATAATAAGGATTAAGCGCATTATCAAGACCGTGTGACGTCATTTTAACATACTTAAAGCTTCCGTCATGAAGAAGCTCTGTACGTTCCACACAGCCTCTTCTGGACATTATAGTATTATTCGTGGTCTTATGATAGAAAATGTACCACTCACCGTTAATGCATGCCACCGAGCCGTGGTCATTGCCACCAGGATGTCCATCCGAATTGTCTACAATATATCCTCTGTATGTAAACGGTCCCGTAGGACTGTCTGAAGTTGCGTAGGCAAGACGCGAGCCTTGTCTCGGCGAATATATAAGATAATATGTATCTCCTATTTTTCTCGGAGAGCACGCTTCAAAAAAGTTATGCGGTTCTCCTTTGGCTAAAATATCCTTTTTATAGCTTCCCGGTATGACGGTTCGCATATCATTCGGGTCAACTTCAAACATATACGAATGCAAAAATCCGCAGTACACATAAACCCTTCCGTCATCATCAACCAAAACACCCGGGTCAATCATTACGGCATCCTTCATATCCCTTAGGGCAATCTCATGCTGCGTGCCGTTCTCCTCAGGCTTACCATCCACCAGATAATCATCTAAGGCGTCCGGATTATCAAGATACTTCTCCGGATTATTCTTAAGATCCTCGTACTGCGCTGTTGCATCATATCTGCCAAGTAATTTGAACGGACCTTCCGGCTTATCACTCACCGCCACACATCCCGGCGCATCCACTATATACGCGTAAAGATAATATTTGCCGTCCTTTTCAACCACATCGGGAGCGTAAAGTTCTCGCTCTGTCCAATCAGTATCCGTAGCATGGTCTCGATCAGTCCTTGTATGAAAACAGTCACCGTGACATATCCAGTTTGTCGGATCCGTAAGTGGCGCCGACCAGACCTTAAGTTTATAATCACAAAAAAATTCCGAATCAACTCTGTCGTGGGATCCATACACATATATGCGGTCACCAAATACTCTCGGTTCTCCGTCGGGTATGTATTCCCATGTAGGCAAATATGGATTAGGCATTTTCCATTCTCCTTCTATACACGTTTTCATCAATATTCAAGTATATCTTATTCCTCAAGGCCTTTGTGCAAATCTTCCCTGTACGCACTCACAAAGTCCTCTGCAAGCTTCTGCTTCTCTGCCCAGAATCTCTTTCCTGCTTCCGTATGCATGGGTTCTTCCTGCATCTGTCTTATCGTAAATCTTTCCATATGCGCAAGTATCGACTCAAATGTTACATTCTCTTCGCAAGCCGCCTCAAGCCACACATCCATAACAAGCCCCATTGCACCGATATCATCAAGCAGGTCTGCCTCCATAAGTATAACAAGCTCTGCAGGAATATCCTCATGTATATGCTCTTTGCCTGAATGTCTTGCAATCAAGTCACATACAAAGTCTGTTTTCTCCTGCGGATAATTTCTATCTTTAAGATACTTACGGCAATATCCGGCGCCAATCGTCGCATGTTGCTTGTGATGTTCCACATCACAATAGCCTATATCATGAAAAATTGTCGCGATTGCAAGTGCTTCAAAATCAATACTCTCCTTCTTAGGATATTCGGCATACAACCTTTCCATCCACTTGTACACTCGCAAAGTATGCTCAAACCTACTGTATCCAATCTTAAGCTTTCTCGGATTACCTGATGTCTCGTATGCATCAAGTTCAGCCTTAACATATGTAAGCATATCATTTTTATACTTGTCGAAGAACTCCATACCTATAACCCCTTCATTATCTCGTCAAAATTGTTAATAAAAACCACTGCATTCATGCCGGCTTTTCTCGCGCCTTCAACATTCTCTTCCCTATCATCAATAAACAGGCATTCTTCTGCCTTAAGCTTGTACTTATCAAGCAAAAGCTCGTATATCCTTACATCCGGCTTTATCATGTGTACGTCCGATGATACCATGATTCCGTCAAAGAATTCCACATCATATTGCCTAGGGAAATACTCATGGAATTTGTTACAGGCATTGGAAAGTACATATATATTATATCCCTTATCTCTTACATTTTTGCAGAACTCCTGCGCCCCCGGTATCGGCTTCATGCAGATATCCCAGTTGTCAATGCACGTTTTAAGCTTACCGTGCAAATGCTCCGGAACTCTTTTACTTATGCTGTCATAACGTTCAGCATTAGTTATGGTTCCGTAGTCACCCATAATCCATTCTTCCCCAAAGAAAAGCTCTTTTAAAATAATAGCCTTTTCTTCTTCGGTATCACAAGTTTTGTCAATAATTACATTCGGATTGAAATCCAAAAGTACATTCCCCATATCTAAAACAATATTCTTTATCATTGCTTCACTCCACATTTTTATTCGGTTGCTTCTTTAAGTGGGTTCCACTTGCCTCTCACAAAGCATATCAAAAACAGTACAAACAAAAGTAAATTATGCAGAATCATACATGCCCATGCAGACACAAGCCCCAAATCAAAAAGCTGTGTGCAGATAAATGTTCCTACGATACGCACAAGCCACATACCAATAATATTGTAAACAAATGGTTCCTTTGTCTTGCCGACACCCTGCATCATACCTTCAATAATTATCGAAAATCCGTAAAACGGCTCTGACACTGCTACCATCCTAAGCACCGTCGTTCCAAGGCCGATTACCTCACTGCTGTCAGAGAAAATATCCATGAGCACCGGTGCAAATATAAAAAGACTTGCGCCCGATATAATCATAAGACCTATCTCTATCGGAATAAACATTGACGCCAGATTCTTCATACGTTTTCTGTCATTGGCACCGTAAGCATTACCGGCAAGAGTTGCCGCCGCTGTCTGCATACCGTAGCCCGGAATATAAAATGCCGACTCCACAGTATTCGCAATAGTGTGTGCCGCTGTTGCAACCTCTCCGATTGAATTAATCATTGAAGCAAAAGCCACATAGCCAAGCGATGTCCCGAAACGTTGAAACATATTCGGGAGTGCCACTTTAAGACACGGCTCAAGAATATCCCTGTCAGGCTTAATACTTTGTCCCTTTGGTGATACAAGCTCATGCTTCCATAAAACTATCGTAATGCATACGCCGCCCACCGTAAATGCCATTGCACTGGCAATCGCCGCACCGATTACTCCAAGTCCTGCTCCAATCATCGTAAAACTCTTCGAGAAAATATGCATTTCCCTTGTAGGATATATAAACAGAAAATTAAGCACAACATTAACGATATTAACAAGTACACCAACCTTCATAGGTGTCTTGGTATCACCTGCCGCCCGAAGTACTGTTCCGAATATAATGCTTGCCGCTCTCGGAAGCATAGGAAGATACAGTATAAAAAAATACTTTGACGCAGGTTCTCTAATATTCTCATCCACCTGCATCCACACAGGAATTACATCACTTAATGAAAGTGTAATCACCGTAAAAAATACGCCTGTAACAAGCACTGCAAGTACTGCCTGTGATACCGCTCTCTTAGCAGCAACTTTATCTCCTGCACCAAGTGCCTTTGCAATATAAGCAAGAAAACCTACGCTAAGTGCTGAAACCGTACTTCCGATAAGCCAGTTCACGGTAGTTGTCGCACCGACCGCTGCTGTCGCCTGCGTTCCAAGTGAACCAACCATGGCAGTATCTATATACTGCACCGCCGTCTGCATAAGCTGTTCGAGCATGGTCGGCCACGCAAGTGTAAGAATAACCACTATCATATTAAGTTTTTCTTTATGTAAAAGCTTCTTTTGCATTTATGACCTCATTAATAAAACAAATACGCTTCACTTATTTTGCATACTGCTCATAGTATACCACACTTCTTACAAATTTTATATATAAATTCTGAGACATTCAACAATAAATAATCACAAAAAAGGAAATGAAAAACTATACGCTCTCATTTCCTTTATCTTCATCTATTGTTTTACTCCGCCATCACACTATCAATCTTCTTCGTAATGATATCTCTCATATTTTCTTTTTTCTCACCTATCGCAAAAGCAAGCTCCGTATACAAATAATTCTCGGCAAGCTTGAAAAAATGCTCATCCACGGATGTACTCTTCTTTCCTGCCGCAATTCTCATCTGTCTTCTTGAATACATGTTTTTGATAATGCTGATAAGCTTCTTCAAATCTCCGCTCTGAATAGCCGCCTTATACTTCTGCTCTCTTTGTCTGTCATCGGCAATCCATGCTTCCTCTACAGCCGGAATCTCATTAATAATCTCCCAGGCTTCTTTCTCCGTTATAACTTTTCGTAAACTGTCCTCTGCTTTATCAACCGATACATAAAGCTTTGTCTTGGTCTCTTCAATCGGAACCAGAATAAAATACAACTTATCCTTGCTGATCGAAGGAATGTCCGGACGCCCCATCTCTTCAATTTTACAAATTCCACTGTTGGCTTTTACTACATAATCACCAATTTCAAACATCAAAATAACCTTACCTTTCCATAACCGATAAACCTTGTTGTTTCTCAAATAAGTTTGTTTTACGATACAATACAATTTTATCATTTTACGAAAAAATCGGTAAGCAAAAACTCACCATCCAATATATTTTTGGTAATTTTGTAGTATATAGAGATATATTTTTTTAAGCATTTTTACCATGTAAAAATCGTAGATCATCTGTTAAAAATCACAGGTAACTTTGAAAAAAATAAAAGCGACCTGCATAATCTGCAAGTCGCTCTGTATCATTAATTCTTTTTACCGATTTTAATAATCTGCATAATTGCAGAGTTAAGTACAATATTGACACCAAGCTCGATGAGAAAATTCACGCCGACCATAACAAGAATTATGTATGCTCCTGCCGATGCATATCCTGCTGCAGCCGCCCATCCCTTAATTGTATCAAGGAAGAACACATAACATCCTGCAAGGAATATTCCCGTATTAACTATCGGGCATACTATTGAAGCAAGAATTACAGCAATATAACGATTCTTCTTCTCAAGTGCAAGATACACAAGTCCGGCTACAAGTCCGGCCAAAGTTCCTTTAAGAACTACCGTAATAATCGTTCCCGGCACACTGATTGCCATAAATGCTGCCGCATCAGTGATAAGTACTACAACACTGAACACAAATCCAAGCCATGCTCCCGCCTTATAACCATACAGCGCCGCACCGACTACTATTGGTACAAGTACAAGTGAGATGTTAAAAAGTCCTGTAGGTCTGATTGCAACCGCAAGTGCCTGAAGCACGATAACAATTGCTGTTAAAAGTCCTACGCCAACGAGTTTCTTTGTTTTCTGATCCATATTAAATTTTCCTTTCTGCTACCATTCCACTGTCCGTGGATACAATGCAATTCGTATTATAATACACACATCCTAATCCGTCAACAAAAATCAACTGTGCAAATTATTACACGCCTCTTTTACGCCCTCCCACAATAAATTTTAGCTGTATGGCGCCTTTTAGGCCGAGTGGCAGTTATTATTTTTCTTGCAACTTCTACAGTTTTAAGAAGAACTACAGCTTTTTGCTTTCCGCCCTTTGATTTTGTGCCGCTCCAAGAAACTCATGGAATTGAAGAAGTTTAAGTAGCGCGGGAGATATGTAGATTTTATATATAAGGTTTAAAGGCACTATAAAAGCGTCGCTCCTTAGCTCGCGAGACGAAACTCAAAAACTTATATAACTAATATATTTATTGTTTCGTCTCGCAAGCTTAGTAGCGCTACGTCTTTTATCGTAGCGAGAGCGTGCCTTATAAACCTTATATATAAAATCTATATATCTCCCGCGCTACTGAACTTCTATTCAATTCCACTCAGACAACTCTGCGCGGCACAATTAGGCGGAAAGCTTAAAAAGCTAAGTTCTTCTAGAAAACCTATGTTGCCTGCGAAAAATAATAACTGCCACTCAGCCTAAAAAAGGCGCCATACAGCAATAACATATTGCGGGAGGGCACAAAAAAAGGCCGTGCAAAATTTGCACAGCCTTGATTATAATTTATTTAACTGTTACAGATGTGATGTGAGGATTAACTCCGTCATACCAGTAAAGGAAGCCTTCCATATCGATTGTATCACCAATCTTTAAGTTCTTAACTGCCTTGTATACATCTGTATCGCTACCGCAAAGGTATGACTCAACTGTAAATGTATATGTCTTGCCGTTAACTGAAGCATTGAAGTAAAGGTCATCGCCTTCTGCGCCTGAACCGTTCCACTTGTAAAGGAATGCTACTTCGTTACCGTCTACATTCTTGCTTGCCTCAACCTTCATACCCTTGAATGCAACAAACATGTTCTGCTTCTTGATTAAGTCATCTGTTCCGAGAAGTGATGTAACATCTGTAGCTTCTGCAACATAGTTACCGTCTAAAACTTCGTACTTAGCGTCGATAATCTCAACTTCGCCTGACCACTCTGCCTTGTGACCTGTAACCTTAATCTTTGTACCAACTGTTAACTTGTTGTTCTCTTCTTCAGTACACGGCAAATTGTAAATGAAGTAAGCGCCGTCCTTATCCTGTGCATAGATTGTTACTACACCCTGTCCTTCATTCACCCACCAGCCCTGCTTAGCCTGGACATATGCTTCGATTACAACCTCTGAATCAATAGCTGCCGCATCATACTCAGCGTATGTCATAACGCCTTCTGACTTCTTAGCAGGATCATCCTTTGTCTCTTTACCACCACATGCTACACATGACAATGCGAGTACGCCTGCCAAAAGTAATGTTGTAAGTTTCTTCATTTCTTTTCTCCTCTTTTTAATTCTTATTATGTAT
Source organism: Lachnospiraceae bacterium (assembly GCA_015057505.1). Taxonomy (GTDB): domain Bacteria; phylum Bacillota; class Clostridia; order Lachnospirales; family Lachnospiraceae; genus SIG300. The sequence continues at coordinate 9,331 of SVEG01000021.1, read as the reverse complement.
TAAGTGTTACCACTGAACACAAAATCATTATACTCATATTTTCAAAGAAATCAATAGTTAAATTAACTATTTCTCCTCTTTTTTACAAACCCGTATACTACATATAGGATAATACACACCCATACAACACCTAAGGTTGTAAGAAGCACAACTGCTGTTGAAGGCAGTTCTCCAAGTTCGGTCTTTCCTCCCATGCCTGAACCTCCCGACAATTGGTCAAGACGATATAATGCCGTCATATCCGCATAAAGTGTTTCAAAAAAAGCATCATCCGCTGTCTGGTTTCTTCTCACACCTTTTACCGTATTCTCAATAAGCTGGCCTGCCGCATCACGAAGTGAAGCCGAGCCGTTAAATACAGGTGTCACAAAGGTTTTGTCGACATTATCAAGAAGAAGCTTTGTTGCATCAAGCTTAATGTCATAGTACAAATCATTGTCTTCTCCGCTTCGCGACAAGTAATCCTGATACTCTGCCGTCTCCTGCGCCTTGGATGTAACAGGCACATAGCCTTCTGTCTGTGCATATCCAATCTGAATGTCGTTGGTAAGCAGATACTGCATAAACAACCATGAAGCAAGTACTTCCTGCGGATCATCCTTGTTAAAAATACAAACCGACGGTCCCTGTGATATCATCTGCGGGTTCTCCGCATCAAACTGCGGAATAGGCTTAACAACCGTCTCGAATTTAACAAGCTTGTCCTCGCTGATATCAAGAAGCGGTGCCTCAGAGCCCATCCATGTTGCTCCTGCCGTAGAATCTATCGCAAAAATACACTGTCCCGCATTTAAGAAGTTCGCCGGATAGCTTGAAATCTTAAATGTTGAAAAAGAACGTGACGCACCGTGTTTTGCAATCTCCGTAAGAAGTTCCTTGGTTGTATCGTTAAAAAGTAATATTTCTCCGTCCTCCGTAGAATATCCTGCACCCTTTTGCTTAAGCATCTGAATCATCATATTATCGGTCGATTTGTATATAAAAGGAATCATAACCTTCTGACCGTTAACAAGGAAGTTACCGTCTGCATCCTGTGCCATGGCCGCCTCGGAAACCTCCCAGACGAAATCCCATGTAAGCACCTCAGGGAGCTCATATCCGAGTGCCTCAAGATATGTCACATTCACATAACACGCTTCTGTCGAGCGCATATACGGAACTGCATAATATTTACCGTCAATTATACACTCTTCAAGAAACTTCGGTATAATCTCATCCTTGGAAGGTCCGTCAAACTTAACCTCACTTCCCTTAAAACCGAATTTCTCATCCACAAACAATTCATCAAGCGGAACCACCTGATTAGCACCCGTCATATATGTTGCAATATGATCGGGATATGTAATACACACATTCGGTGTAGTATTCGTGGCTATATTGGTTATAACATCATTATAAAGTCTGCCGTAATCGGTATACAATCTGAGATTAACCTTTACGTTCGGATATAATGCCTCAAAATCACTGATTGCCTTCTTATAAGTCATAACCTGCGTGTTATTGGTATCGTTCTTCGCCCAAAAAGTAATCTCGTATTCCTTCGATGTGTCAAATTCCTCAGGAACGGCAAAGGCATTCATACCCTTGGAGCCATGACAACCCGTAAATACCGCCGAAGTTCCTATTACAAGCATGAGTAGGAAGCAAACTGATAAGAATTTTTTATAAAACTGTCTCATCCCTTGGTACCTCCTCTTGATACTCCCTCCATTATCTTCTTACGGAATATCAAAAACAGCACTACAAGCGGCACTGAAATTACTACTACCGCCGCCATCATCGCCGGAATATTCTCACGTCCGAAGCCATTTTCCCTAATCTCCTGAATTCCGTTGGAAACAAGGAAATATGCTTCATCGTCTGTGATAAGTCTCGGCCATACATAGGAATTCCAACACTCAATAACCTTAAGAATAACTATCGTTACAATAGTAGGCTTACATATCGGAATCATAACCTTAAGCAGATACCTAAGGTCCGAAGTGCCGTCAACCTTCGCCGCATAATAAAGCTGGTCCGGTATCTGCGCAAAGTTTTCCTTAAGCAGGTAAATATAAAATACTGATGTAACCGACGGAAGTATTAGTCCCCAGAACGTATTACGCATATCAAGATTCGTAATCGTTACAAAGTTAGTGATAATAACAAGCTCATTAGGTATCATCATAAGCGCAAGGAACAGTGTAAACACGAGATTTTTACCTTTAAAATCAAGTCTTGCAAAAGCAAATGCCGCAAGAATTATCACAAATAACATAATCGCGGTAGTCGCCACCGCAAAAACAAGCGTGTTCAAAAGATATCTTGTAAGCGGTACGCTTGTAAATGCATCTGCGTAATTCTGCAATGTCGGGGACAACGTAAAAAACTTTGGAATGTACTCCGAATTATACGCTCCGTAACTTTTTACAGATGTCAATATCATCCAATAAAAAGGGAACAGGACAACTATTGCCCACAGCGTAAGGAACGCATAAATAACAATATCTAAAATCCTCTTGCGGTTCTTCGCCGCTTTTTCTATTTTTTCGTAATCAACCGGTTTCTGCATATTAATCAACCTCATGAATAATGCACATGTTTCTTACTAACCAGCAAGTTAATACATGTTATTGTAAGAACAATCGCAAAAAGTATAATCGCTGCCGCCGAAGCATAGGACGGATATCCGCCGCTGTTACCGTACAGCATATCATATATGTAGCCAACAATCGTGTTCATCTCCGCCGCGTTAAGGTCTGTTCCGAACAACGCAACAGCATCACTGTATGCCTTAAATGCTCCGATAAAGCCCGTGATAATAAGGTAAAACAGCGTCGGCGAAATCATCGGCACGGTAATTCTCGTAAATATCCTAAGTCTTGACGTACCGTCAACCTTGGCAGCCTTATAATAATCTTCATTAACGGATGCAAGCGCACTCGTAAGAATCAGAATCTTAAACGGCAAAACAACCCAAACCGTATAGAAGCAAAGCACAAACATCTTCGCCCAATACGGACCGTCGATAAAGTCAACGGAGGTTCCGCCGAACAGATTAATAAGCATATTTACAAGTCCGTCGGAGTATGCCGTCTTTTTGAACAAAATCATAAATACAAGACCTACCGCCAATGTATTTGTTACATAAGGCAGGAAATATACTGTCTGATACAAATCTCTTAACGGCTTAATTGAATTAAGTCCCACAGAAATAAGTAACGCAAGTCCCGTGGAAACCGGTACAGTTATAACAACAAGTATGAATGTATTCTTAATCGCCTGCAAAAAATACGGATCGTGCAAAACATATGAATAATTATATGCTCCCACTCCGAAAAACGTCTGGGACGCGGAATTGTATCCCTCTTCAAAAGAGTAAATAAAAACATCAATGAGAGGATACACCATGAAAACTCCCAGAAAAAGAATTGCAGGCAAAAGGTACAGCCAGCCTTTCAGATTTCTTTTCTCCATTTTATAAGTCTCCCTCATTCACATCAAAATAAATTCTCTCTTCCGTCTCTTTGTCAAAGATAAATACCTTATGAGGCTTTATATCAAATCTTACAACCGACGAATTCAGCTCTATCTTAGTATCAGAGCTTATAATAGAGCGAATCTCTGTATTCCTTGAATTCTTATGCTTGGACACAACGCTGATGTCTCGTCCCATAACTTCAACTTCATTAAGGTCACATCCAAATACACCGTCTTCCTTGAGAATAAAGCCCTCCGGTCTTATCGCTGCATATACTTCTCTGTCCGCAACTCCCTTAACCTCCAAAACAGCTTCCTTGCCTATGTAAAGCTTACCGTCCTTAACTTCGGCATCGAATACGTTGATAGGCGGTGTTCCTAGGAAGGTTGCAACAAACATATTAACCGGTTCGTCATAAACCTCCTGCGGCTTACCAATCTGCTGTAAAATACCGTCCTTCATAACAACAATCATGTCAGAAATGCTCATTGCCTCTTCCTGGTCATGTGTTACAAAAATTGTTGTAATTCCTGTCTCTCTCTGTATTCTCCTTATCTCTTCCCTTGTCTGCAGACGGAGTCTTGCATCAAGGTTGGAAAGAGGCTCATCAAGAAGAAGGATTCTGGGCATCTTAACAAGCGCACGTGCAATCGCAACTCGCTGCTGCTGTCCGCCCGAAAGTTCACTTGGCTTTCTGTCCATCAAACCGTCAATCTGCACAAGCTTTGCCGCTTCAAGTGCTTTCTGTGCCATCACTTCCTTAGAAAGCTTGGCTGCACCCTTAAGATTCTCAAGCGGAAATGTAATATTCTGCTTAACGGTAAGGTGCGGGTAAAGCGCATAGTTCTGAAATACAAGACCAACGCCTCTATTCTCCGGTGGAAGATTAGTAACATCATCCTCACCGAAGAATATCTTACCGCTTGTCGGTGTCAAAAGACCGCAGAGTAAATTAAGCATCGTACTCTTACCGCAGCCCGAAGGTCCGAGAAGTCCGATAAGCTTACCGTCCGGAATCTCAAAAGTAAAATTATTGACCGCAATAACATCCGCTTTTTCACGCTTATTACGGCTTGGAAACTTCTTGGTTAAATTCTCTAATACAACTTTCATGCTACTTTTCACTTTCCTTTGTCTGAAATATTAATAAGAATTGTAAAGTGCCTTTACAAACTCCTCATCTTTAACTTCGTTATAAATAACCAAATCACTTATACAACCATTAAATGACGGTTGAAAAGCATCTCCGCCTATAACAATCTGCTCAGCATGTCGGTTTGTAGGTACTTTCTCAAGCTCACCTATTTTCTCACCGTTTATAAATGCAGTCATAACATCTGTTTTGGAATTATACGTTATGGCAAAGCATGTCCATACACCAATTTCAAGCTTAGGCCCTTTCACGTCATACCAGCCTTCTATTCCAATAGAATTCCATATACGGAAATTCGAAGCATCTTCCCATGCAAGCGGCGAAATTGTTGCAAATCCTATATCATGTCTGACATATAATGCGCATGCCCACGGATATAAACTTTCCGGCTTAATCCACATCGACACTGTATAGCTTTGGCTTACAATGGCACTCTCAGGGATTGTAACAACATTAGTCCCCTGATCTCCTCCCGGAAAATACAGCGCCTTTTTGCCCTTACAATGGCTCTCTCTCTATTCAAAGCCTTCTCCTACCAATGTGCCTTCAAGGCTTCCGTCCTTTGACCTTAAATCTCCGTTCATAGGAAACTCATAACAATTAAGTGCCGCAACCACATATTCATCTGCAAATGCTTCAAACTCATTAAGAGGCAGCGGTTTTGAATAATAAAAACCCTGTGCAATCTGGCATCCGCATCTTGTAATAAAATCAACCTGTTCCTTAGTTTCTATTCCTTCCGTAACTACATCCACCTTAAGATCAAGACACATGGCAATTACATTCCTGATAATGCCCTTTCCACGCTCTGTCTCACCCGAACCGTGAATAAAACCTCTGTCGATTTTTATAGTGTCAACATACAAATCCTTTAATAAATTGAGTGCCGAAAAACCTGAACCAAAATCATCTATCGACACAAGAAAACCGTGTTCTTTAAGTCTGTTAATATTGTCAATTATATCATTAACATTTTCCACAAAAAGGTTTTCCGTAAGCTCTATCTCCAACTCATTATGTACAATACCATATTTATCGGCTATACCTACCAGGGTATCACAAAAATCCTTTTCATGCAAATGCTGACGTGACATATTTACCGACACTACAATACCTGCGTATTTTTCTTTACGTCTTATCCACTCAGCTTTAATGCGGCAAACCTCTTCAAACATATATTCATCTAATTTTAATATAAATCCGTTCTGCTCAAAAACCGGAATAAACAAAGCCGGCGAACGCATTCCGTCCACAGGATGAAACCATCTTACAAGAGCCTCCGCACCACAAAGCTTTGTTGCAACCATATTTATCTTCGGCTGTAAGAAAACTTTAAACTGGCCTTCTTCCAATGCTGACACCATTTCACGTTCTATCTGATTCTTAACTTCATTTATTGACACATCACTCATAGAAATCTCCTTTCCCTCCTATGACTTTGTTTTCCTCTATATTTTATCACAACTCTTTTTTTATTTAAAGTATGTCTGTTTATTAATTATTAAATATATTCTGTCGATTAATTGCAATCCTTGTAAAAACAGCTTATAATTATAGATAATAATATCTTATAAAAAGGGTGATTCTATGAATATTTTAGACCAGCTAAGCAGTACCCCGCTCTATCTTATCAGCGGCATTATTATTCTGTTTGTGGCAGGAATGAGTATTTTCTTTATGGTTCGCGCGTATCGTGCAGGCATTGCCATCGGTATGGACAAGGTTAAACTCAAACGTACCATTACTTCCAGCTTTACATTTTCACTTCTGCCAAGTATCAGTATTTTACTCGGAGTTATAGCACTCTCAGGTACACTCGGAATACCTCTTCCGTGGCTAAGGCTTTCGGTTATCGGTGCGCTTCATTACGAGACAAGCGTTGCCGACATCGCCGCCAAAAGCATTGGTCTTTCCGGGCTTAATGTTGATGAGATGACTCTTCAGGCATTTACGACAATTGCTCTTCTTATGGCTGTTGGTATTATCTGGGGCGTTGTATGTATGGCACTTTTCGGTAAGAGCTACAGCAAAAAGCTTCAAAAATCCGGTCCTTCAAAAAAAGGTGGCAGAAGCTTCGGCGACAATGCCATGACTGCCATGTTTATAGGTCTTATTACCGCTTATACAGGAAGCTACATCGGACAACTTATTCAAATACAGGACGGTGCTCTTGTAGTTACCGGACAGTATCTACAGCTTGTCACATTTGCTTTTTCTGCTGTTGCAATGGCAATCTTTGTTTACTTTGCCGAGAAAAAGAAAATGGCATGGCTTGACAACTTTTCAATCGCAGGCAGTATGCTTGTAGGTATGACCGCTGCCGTAATTTGCGGAATAATATTTTAAGGAGGTGCCGGTATGAATAATCAGGAAAAAGAATTATATTTGGAACGTTATAACGAAAGAACTCATCTTTTCGGGCGTATAGGCTTGCTTATAGGCATCATCCTTCTTATAAGTGCTCCTTTTGCAATGGGAATTGTTCTTGATGCGATGCCAGACCTTTCAGCCTTCGGCAAGGGACTCGCACAGATTGCAATTATTTATATTCCGAGCTGTATCGTTGAATTTTTGATTTATACCCCTATGCTCGGTGCAGGCGGAAGCTACCTTGCCTTTATTACAGGTAACCTCATCAACATGAAGATTCCTTGTGCGCTCAATGCACGTGATATCGCCGGAACAGAGGCAGGAACCACTGAGAATGAGATTGTTTCAACGCTCTCAATTGCGGTATCGTCACTTGTTACAACAGTCGTTATTGCACTTGGCGTATTCTTAATCATTCCGCTTCGTCCGGTTCTTGAATCAGAAGTTTTACAGCCGGCATTCAACAACGTAGTACCTGCACTTTTTGGTGCAATGGCATTCAAATATTTCAGTCGCGGCAAAAAGCTCGTTGCAATTCCGCTTATTGTAATGACCGTGCTTTTCATCTGCGTACCAAGTCTTATTTCAAGCGTAGGCTTCCTTATGTTACTCAGCGGTGCAATTACCATTGCACATTCCTTTATACTTTTCCGCAAGGAAGGGAAAGAGCTTGAAGCAAAACAGTCAGAATAACTTACTAATATACTTAGGAGAAATTTATGGATATTCTATTTGATATACTGATTAAGATATTGCTTATTTCTGCAGCCGCACTTGTGCTCTGCCTGCTTATAGCAATCGTAAGAACTCTTTTGTTACCTAAGAAAACAACAAACTTTAAGTTATCGGAGGACAAGGCACGCATTGATGAATATGCCGGCAAGCTCTCACGCATGGTTAAACACGAGACTATTTCCGACCGTAACGACACTTCTATAGAGAAGTTCCTTTCGTTTCACAAGCTTCTTGAGGAGCTTTTCCCGACAGTCTTTGCGACCTGCGAAAAGACAGAGATTGACGGTAACCTACTGTTAAAATGGCCCGGCAAATCTTCTAAAGACCCGATTATGCTTATGAGCCACATGGACGTAGTTGAAGCAACCGGCGAGTGGAAATACCCTCCATTTTCCGGAGAAATTGCAGAAGGTAAGCTCTGGGGACGCGGCTCTGCCGACACCAAATGCAGTGTTATGGCATTTTATCAGGCAGTCGAAGAAATGATAAATGACGGCTACACTCCTGCCTGCGATGTGTATCTTGCAAGCAGCTGTACCGAAGAAATAGGCGGAAGCGGCGGTCCCAAGCTTGCCGGTTGGTTAAAAGAACACGGAATCAAATTGTTCATGCTCTGCGACGAAGGCGGAAGTATTATTCAGGACCCCGTCGGCGGTGTCAAAGGACATTTTGCAGCCGTGGGAATCTTTGAAAAGGGCTACGGCGATGTAAAGTTTATTGCAAGAAGTAACGGCGGTCATTCAAGTGCTCCCGGCAGAAACACCCCCATTCCAAGACTTGCCAAGTTTATTGCACGTGTCGAGAAAAAAACTCCTTTCCGCAGAAAATTTACTCCTGCGGTTAACGCAATGTTCGGACGTATCGCGCCATATGCAGGTAACTTCGGCTTACGTCTCGTCATGAGTAATCTGTGGTTATTCCGCCCTCTGCTTAAGAAGGTAATGCCTATGATAAGTGCACAGGCCGCGGCAATGCTCCAGACCACCATCGCATTTACCATGCAGTCGGGTTCAAGCGGATACAATGTAATTCCACAGGAAGCAAGTGTATGTGCCAATATGCGTTATATACCTCATCAGGGAACCGATGAAAGTCTAAAAGTTATAACTGACCTTGCCTCAAAATACGGTCTTGAGACCGAAGTTGTTTACCGCGGCTATCCTTCCAAGTCCCTTAATTTGAAGGGTGAAGCCTTTGACATTGTTCAAAGAACAATCCTCTCCTGCTTCCCCGACATCGGTGTACTCCCGTATGTCGTTACAGGCGCAACGGATTGCCGTTTCTATGATGATGTCTGCGATAACTGCGTACGCTTCAGTCCCGTTAACTACGGTCCTGAGCAGATGGCAGGTATGCATGGTCTGAATGAGAATATCGAGATTGGTTGTCTGCCGGGTGCGGTCGATTATTACAAAGCGATTGTTAAAGCACAGGAAGGTAGAAAAAATTAATATTTAGTTAAATTAAAGCCGCCCATAAAAATATGTGAAGTTGTAAACTAAAAGTAGACATGTAAAAAAGCATGTCTACTTTTTTTGTATCTTTTTTTAGTATAATTCTTTTGAAAGGATGTGTTTTTATGAGTCGTCAAAAAGGTGGAACAAATAAACATT
>SVEG01000006.1 GCA_015057505.1 Lachnospiraceae bacterium | reverse complement strand
TTCTGCTTTCTCTGCAATTGCATTAATGAGTTCTGTCTTGTTCATAAACAAAATCTCCTCCTCTGATTTTCTTTTTCTTCAGGTGCTTCATCTTACGATTCTTTGTTTGCACCCCATGTATTTATTTATAAACTTTTATTGCCTGTTTGTCAAGGTTATTTGCGTATTTTACTGAAAAACTAGCTCTCCATCTGACGTCCTAAAAAGCCTGCGGCAACTCCCGCAAGTTTTTGCTCCGTCTCACCCATTTGTGCCCTCTGTTCCTTGCTTAAAAGTATTACCGAACCGATAACGTCTCCCTCGCAAATTACAGGATAAATGACCTGCGCCGTATAGTCCTCCTGCTGATCGTTAACGATAGGAATAAAGTTTTTGCTCTCCTTTACAGCACTTAAAGTCTCTCTCTCTGTCATAAGGCTCTCAAGCTGCCTGCTTACGGAATGCTCTATAAGCTCCTTCTTGCCGCTTCCTGCTGCCGCAATCACCTGATCCCTGTCAGTAATGCAAACCGTGCATCCTGATACCTGTCCAAGTGAATCTGCATACTGCTTTGCAAAAAGGCTCATCTCACCTATCGGAGAATATTTCTTAAGGATAATTTCCCCTTCTCTGTCGGTAAATATTTCCAACGGGTCACCCTCACGGATGCGGAGAGTTCTTCTGATTTCTTTCGGGACGACTACACGGCCGAGATCGTCGATACGACGGACTATTCCTGTTGCTTTCATATAAAAAACCTCCATTTACAATTTCTAGCCTTGCAACTAGTATCTGTAAACGGAGGTTTTTTATACCTCGCTATAAGCAAAATAACATTATGCTATTATTTAAATCATTAACCTACAATCGCCTTCACTGCCTCTGCAAGCTTATCGCACTTGCAGTCTCTGAAGAAATACTCCTTAAACTTCTCGCCGCTTACTGCGCCCTTTAATAACTCCTGATCAAGATTCTTCAAAATCGTTACCATATCTACATGAGTAACCTTCTTAACTTCATCAAGAATTTTCTTATTTCTCTGCTCGGGTACCACTCTTTCCTTCGGATATCCGCCGCCACCGGGAGCGCAGAATAATTTTTCGAAGATGTACTGTAAATTAAGCTCGCCGCCCCATCCAAAATTCTCTGCAAACGGAAGCGCAATTGTATTACCGTCGTTTACCTGTGAAAAAAGATAAGCATCAAGTGGTGATTCAATATGTCCGCAAAGTACGTTCGGGAAAGAGTTACATGCAAGCATTGCGCCTTCACCTGTACCACAACCTGTGATAACAAAATCTGCTGCACCGGAATTAATAAGAATTGCAGTAAGAATACCTACCTGAACGTAAGTAAGCTGTGCCGCATCATCTGCAGCATACATACCGTAGTTAATAACCTCATGTCCCATCGGCTCTACAACGCTCTTAAGTGTATTATAAATCATTTCATTCTTAGCAGCCTGACTGTTTTCATTAATTAATGCTATTTTCATAGTGTCTTCTCCTTCTGTTTTATAATATTTCTTTTATTATAAGTCACTTACAAGATTTTTTCAACCATCCCACGCATATGTCCTGAAATTATTAAAAACACTTACCGTCCTTGCAATCCTCTGCACCGCCGCAACGATAGCAAAGCTCATTAGGACATTGATTTGTCTCAAAAAAGCACACCAAATTATTTACTGTGGTCTCTGCTATATTTTCTAAAGCTTCTTCCGTCAAAAACGCCTGATGTGAGGTAACGATTACATTCGGCATCGAGATAAGTCTCGCAAGCACGTCATCTTCCATGATATGCCCCGAATTATCCTCAAAAAACAAGTCTGATTCCTCTTCGTACACATCAAGACATGCAGCACCAACTTTACGTGATTTGATACCTTCAAGAAGTGCAGAAGCGTCTACCAATGCTCCTCTTGATGTATTAAGAATCACTACACCCTTTTTACATTTATCAAGCGAAACTTCGTCAATTGTATGATAAGTCTCGTCTGTCAGTGGACAATGTAACGATATAATATCACTGTTCGCGAAAAGCTCATCGAGCTCCACATATCGTACGGTGTCCCCGTTATCCAAACCTTTTACCGGGAATTTATCATAAGCTAAAATTTTCATTCCAAAGCCACGACAAATATCTATAAACACCCTGCCGATACGACCTGTTCCGATAACGCCGACCGTCTTGCCATACAAATCAAATCCGGTAAGTCCCGACAGACTGAAATTAAAGTCTCTTGAACGTATATATGCCTTGTGTATACGACGAATAGACGTAAGAAGCAATGCCATGGCATGCTCCGCAACTGCGTAGGGTGAATAAGCCGGCACTCTGAGCACATGAATTTTTCCAAAAGCATATTTCATATCCACATTATTAAATCCTGCACATCTTAACGCTAAAACGCGGATATTCATGGCAACCAAACGTTCTATAACCGCAACGTCCACTGTATCGTTAACAAATGCACATACTGCATCATATCCGTTAGCTAAATCTACTGTATCTTCATTGAGTTTAGTCTCAAAATATTTAAAAGTTATTCCCTGTTCCTGTCCATATTTATCAAAAGACGGGATATCATAAGGTTTTGTATCAAAAAAAGCTACTTTCATTATGCCTCCTCTTTCTGCTCTCTTGCTTTCGTCGGCGATATTCCATACGCCTCTTTAAACTTATATGAAAAATAATTACCGTCATTAAATCCACATGCAAAAGCAATCTCGCTTACAGCTCTTCCCGGTTCATTTTTAAGCATGTCCTCTGCTTTCTGCAAACGAAGAATCGTAAGGTACTCTTTAAATCCAAAGCCTGTCTCCTGCTTAAATATACGTGACAGATGCTCGGAACTTACAGAAACCAATTTGGCTGCAGAAGATAGTTTAATATCATTCATAAAATTATGCTGGATATAATTGAGCACCGTACTTATAAGCGTACTCTCCTCGCGTTTCTCATGCTCATTCTTGTTACGCAAGATAAGCAAAAACAATGCTGTCGTATAGCTCCTGAGTGCTTCTGCGGACAATTCATCTGCAAGGTTGTACTCTTGTTCTATATTCGTAAAAATATCATCAAGCTGCGCCGTGACTTTACTGTTACGGTAAAGATATCCTATGGATGGTATACGCTCTGATATTGCTTCAGGTATATAGTAACCCGAACAGTTTATAAGAAGTCTCGTATGAGCAACACCACCATAATTGGTACGATGAATTATATCCTCCGGTATCAGTATAACATCTCCCGGCATAACTTTATACGAATGGTTGCCAATAAAATAATTGCAGGTTCCACTCTTCATATAATAAACTTCAAACGCATGATGATAATGATGCGTGGATTCGTGGTCAACAATATCTACTACTTTACTGTAATAGTAGTTGGGTATATATTTTGTAATATTGCCTCTCATTTATTTATCCCTCAAGTTTTTTTCTTTTATGATAACATTGAATATCAAAAAATTCAAGAATTTATTATGTTTTTTATCAATTTTTTTAAGATTGGCTTATTTCCCTTGATTTATTTATATTTTTCCGTACAAAATTACCAACATATATTCATCCATTTCCCATCACTCCCATAAAATTAACCCGATATCCGCAAAAACCTTCGCTGATATCGGGCTATAATCAAAAAACATTATTTATTTGTATCAATAACCATCTCTGTATCTCCGTCAAAGAGGTATACACTCTTGTAAGGAATTGAGAATTCAATGTTGGTATCCATCTCAGGTGTGTCATGAGGATCAACCTTAAGGATTGACTTAACGCCTTCGATATCAACATATACGTTAGTGTTATCTCCCAAAAGCTCTGTAAGCTCCACATCTGCCTTAAGAACATAACTGTCAGCCTTAGCGCCAAGTTCGATTACTTCCGGACGGAAACCGAAGATAATCTTCTTGCCTTCATACGTAGCAAGCTTATCTGCCGCAAGAACATTTGAAAGTGCAAGCGTTGTACTGCCAACCTTAATAGCTCCGTTCTGAACGTCTGCCGTGATAAAGTTCATAGGCGGCTCGCCGATGAAACCTGCAACGAACATATTAACCGGCTTGAAATACAATTCATAAGGTGTACCAACCTGCTGAATATATCCATCCTTCATAACTACGATTCTGTCAGCCATGGTCATAGCCTCTGTCTGATCGTGTGTTACGTAGATTGTTGTTGCTCCGACTTTTCTGTGGATATCGGTAATCTCTGAACGCATTGTTACACGCTGCTTAGCATCAAGGTTTGAAAGCGGCTCATCCATGAGGAAAATACCAACCTTACGGATAATAGCTCTACCTACGGCAACACGCTGTCTCTGACCACCCGAAAGAGCTCTCGGCTTTCTGTCAAGGTAATCTGTAAGACCAAGAATTCTTGCAGTATCCATTACTCTCTGCTCAATAATATCATCATCTACACCCTGAAGTGTAAGACCGAATGCCATATTATCATATACTGACATATGCGGATAAAGCGCATAACTCTGGAATACCATCGCAACCTCACGCTCACGAGGACCCTTCTCGTTAGCACGAACTCCGTCGATATAAAACTCACCCTTACTGATATTCTCAAGACCTGCTATCATACGAAGAGTTGTAGATTTACCGCATCCCGAAGGACCGACAAAAATTATGAATTCGCCCTGCTCAATCTCCAAATTAAAATCATGCACAGCATGAAAACCATTGGGATAAATTTTGTTTATGCCTTGTAATGTGAGGTATGCCATAATTAACTCCTTACTTTAATTATAAATTAAATGTATTACATTCCATTCTTTTGTTTTGCATCGGTTACTATACTTACAAGTAAATTCTTTATTCCGATAAAGAATAAATCAATTAACATGTAACTCAAACCGAATACTATAGGTTCAACACCCAGATATATCTGTCCTTCCGTACCTTTTATGCTGTTAAGCAACCCATTGAATATATTATAAAACCATATTACACCGAGAAGCACTATAAAAGCATATACGATATTCGCAAAGAAAGTCCAAAACTTCTTCTGCGGGAACATCATCCATTTACTGTTCTGTCCGTCATATCGTTCAAAAAAACGAAAGGCATTATTAACTAAAATATCTGTTATAATACCAAGCACTACCGCCATGATAAGAATCATGTTCTCCATACTGTTAATGTACAATCCAAGACCCCAAAATATGAAGAAACATACTGCACCATTGAACCAAAACTTGATAAATAAAGCCTTAATCCATGCAGGAATCTTATCTATCGAACTGCTACGATACTTCCTACCCGGATCTGTCTTTGGTTCTTCATAGGTTTTCTTATCAGCATTTGCAAGTCGCTCTACCGCATCAGTCTTAAGATTATAATAGTTCTCTGCGACAGGTTTTTTCTGCTCGGTATTAATATTTTTTTTATTTCTCATTATTACTGATTATTCCTCGTCACTTATATCAATGCTGTCGATATTTGCTGTGTATTCAATCTCAACAGATGTATTAATCTTCTTAAGAAGTTTAGCATATACCGGCTCAAGTGCAATCAATACTGCAGAAACAATAACTGCAATAATATGTGTTGAAATTACCTTCTGTGCAATAGGAATATATGCCGTCACATCTGTAATCTCGATAGGGCTTTCTGCTCTCGTAAGAGCTGCCGTAATACGTCCTGAATAGTGAACATCAGCAACAATAATTGCCACATACAATGCCGCGATAATTGCAAGCATTAAATAATTAGGCTTCTGACGCTTGGGGAATGCACTAAACAAGCACACATATGCAAGTATTGAGAATAACATTACCACAAATGCACAAAGTCCCATATGCTTACCATATATCTTAGCTGTAGTATCTGAAATATCCGTCAAATTCATGGAGAAAATGAGGAATGCTACCGTATGTGCCAACAACGGAATAACCTGTGGATTTTTCTTAAGGGAAACCAGAAATTTTCTGATTGCTTCCTTAATTCCGGATCCGATACGTGATACTATTGATTTATTATTCTTTGCCATAGTCTTCAATCCTTTATCTTATCGCGTTAGTAGTTTCTTTATCGAAGAAATGAACTCCGTTAAATGCAACATCTACTACATCGCCATGTTTATAGTTAGCCCATTCACGCAACTTAGCAGTAGCCTTATGTCCGCCGATGGTTCCGTGCACGAGTGTTGTCTGTCCAAGGTTCTCATTACTGATAACGTTAAGTTTGCAATTATTACCATGTACAATATTCTCAGGACGAACACCAAGCGTAATAACCTTACCTGCATAATCCTTGAGAAGTGCCTTCTCATGATCATTAAGCATATATTCAAATCCATCACCTTTAAGGCTTCCTTCTGCAACCGTACAGTCAAAGAAGTTCATCGGAGGAAGTCCGATAAAAGAAGCAACAAAAAGGTTAGCCGGTGTATCATAAAGTTCAAGCGGTGTTCCTATCTGCTGTACATATCCCATTGACATACATACGATTCTGTCTGCCAATGTAAGAGCCTCTGTCTGATCATGTGTTACATACAACATTGTCGCTTTAAGTCTCTTGTGCAAAAGAAGAATCTCTCGTCTTGTAGCTCCACGAAGCTTTGCATCAAGGTTAGAAAGCGGTTCGTCAAAAAGGAATACCTTAGGTGTACGTACAATCGCACGACCCATAGCAACTCGCTGTCTCTGTCCACCTGAAAGCTGTTTCGGTTTTTTGTTAAGCTGATCTGTGAGTCCAAGAATCTCGGCAGCTGCCAAAACCTTTTCATGAATAAGATTCGGATTCTCATGACGGAGTGTCAATGAAAATGCCATATTCTCGTATATTGTCATATGAGCATACAAAGCATAGTTCTGGAAAACCATCGCTATATCTCTGTCCTTCGGAGGCTTCTGTGTAACATCCTCACCGTCGATGATAAGTCTTCCCGAAGAAATATCCTCAAGACCTGCAATCATGCGGAGAGTAGTTGACTTACCGCAACCGGAGGGACCTACGAGAACGATAAACTCTCCATCCTTAATTTCCATGTTAAAGTCAAAAACTGCCTGGACATTATTATCATATATTTTATTGAGATTTTGCAAACTTAATGAAGCCATATTTGTGAGCCACGCCTTTCTTTACGGACTTTAGGTTCTCTTAGTTCAGTCCAATTTCCTTCTTATATTTTTCTAGCACAACTGTCTTAACAATACCTACTATACCTGCAACCAAACATGCAACAGCAGAAATCAAAAGACATACAATAACATATGTAAACTGCTTGTCAGTCATAACCTTAACTTCTTCTTCAACAAGCGTAATTATTGTACCATGCGCTCTTTTCGGAATACCGAATATACGTGCTACCTGTACAATACTTAAAAATATAAGGAAATACGCATATCCAATCTTATAATTCTTAATACCTTCTGAACAAAGGAAAGCCGCCAAAAGGAAAACAAGATTACAAAGCACCGATAAACCCATCGATATATTGTAATAGTAATTGCCTACATTTGACGAATAAATGCTGACAAAATATAATACATTAAAAACAATCGCGACATATGCAAGGGTGGAAGAAAGCTTATTCTTTGTATAACGCATACGATCGACTTTGATATTTTTGACATCTGCCATTATACAGCACCCTCCTTACCGCTTGACAAAAGCTTCTTCTCTGCTCTCATCAATATAATCTTCCATATAAGATTTATAACATTTAATGCAACAGCCGCAAGAAGAATAGCAAATACTGTTTTACTAATATCAAACCAGAAGGTCGATTTTGTAAAATAGAATTTGAATATTGTTGAGAACATTTCAAGTGTCTCAAAGTCTATCCCCAAGAACTGCTCTTTATATTTAAATATATTGTCAAGTGCCCACTTGGTTGCATAGATACCTGCCGCCGTATTGGCAATGACAGTAATGTAATTTGCGATGTAATATTTTCTGCGAGTGTGATTCTGGAATACAAACTGTGACAAAGCAACAAGTATCAAAACAATACCCATCTTTGTAAAATCACGGTTGAACTCCTGCATATCATAGTAAACTTCCGTTCCGGGTACCATAGGAGTACCACCCTCTACGGTATAATAATCCTGTGCATAGTAGTCCAATTTCATGTCATATAAATCTGTCATAATTCCCAAGGAATATATAAATACAAGCGTCGCTGCTGCTATAAGGAAGTAGCATACAACTCGCTGGAGAATCATTTGTTTCTTATACATAGCTGTCTCCATTCTTCGTCTAAGATTGACAAAGTCTATCTTGTCGTCTCTTCGCCGACAATAAGTTATTTTTTTATTTACAGCGGAGGAGCTTAACGCTCCCCGCCGTAAAATCAAATTACATTTTGATTACTGTTTATTATTTGTTAGCGTTATAGAACTTAACAAGCTTGTCATAAGCCTGCTGCTTAAGCATAAGGTATGCTGAACCGTTCCATGTTGTCTTAACTGTGTTAATTGTCTCTGCTCTTGAAGTTGTACCTTCACCTGAGTATCCACCAACAATAAGGTCAACAAGGATACTTACCTTACCCTTAGCTGTACCATAGTTGTCTGCAAGCTCTGTATATCCCTTAAGGATATCGTTCTCTGCGTTTGTATTCGGAAGAACTGTAGGGATAGATGTATACCAAGGATTCTCTGCAATAGCAAGCTCAGGATGCTTAATTGTTCCGAGACCGATAGCCGTTGAGATGTAACCTGCACCTTCCTTACCAACTTCATGTGTACACTGATACTCGAATGCCTGGCTCTTAGCAAATGCCAATGTTGAACCAAGATACTGACGAGCATAGTTTGTATAGTTACCTGATGCCTTCTCCCAAAGCTCAGCATATGTAGCATCAGCGATAACCGGCCACTGCTGACCATTGAAGTTGAATGTTACGTATGAACCGTCTGCATTTGTCTTGATGAATGCATCAGGACCGTATGACATAAGAATCTGACCTTCAATGCTGTAAGCATAATCAAGAAGTGCAAGAGCAGCATGAAGCTTATCTTTGTCATCACCAACACCTGCCTTAGAGATACCCCAAGCATCTGTCTTAACTGATCTCCAAGACTCTGTAAATCTCATGAATTTCTCTGAACCATCGTTCCAACGAGCTACAGGAACCATAACTGCCATGTACTTCTCGCCATCCTGAAGCTTTGTCTCGTTGTAAACTGTCTGTGTCTGGTTGTAATCGTAGTGCATGAAACCAGCATCTGTTGAAAGCATCTTATCTGTCTTAACGTCTTCCTGATTAATGAATGATGAAGAAATAAGTCCTTCCTTAACCATTGCATTCATTCTCTCAAGTGCTACGTATGTAGCTTCTTCCTGACGAGCGTCATGAAGCTTGCCGTCTGTTCCTACATAGAGGAAATCCTGTCTTGACTCAAGGCCACGAACACCAAAAAGTGTACCTGCGAAACGATACATATCAACACGTCTCTGTGTATTAGCATCTTCTCTTGAGAAGAGACCCTGAACTGAATCTGTACCATTAAGTGTCTGTGCATTAGCAACTACACAACGAAGGAGTGCTACTAATTCGTCAGCATCCCAAGCTGCGTTCTGACCGATGAAAAGGTCTGCACGATTTGTACCGTAGTATCCGTTGTATGCCTTATCGATATAATCTCTAAGCATGTTAACTGCGTCAACGCCTGTAACTGTGCCTGCTGCAAGAGCATCATTCATCTTCTTAACGATGTTGCCTGCTGCATCATAATCTTTGTTAATTGTCTCAACTGCTGAACCGTCTTTCTTAACTACATCAATTGCAACCTTACCTGATGTAGGCATATAAGGCTCATAAGCTGCGGGCTTAAGCGTACCGCTTGCTGCTGCTGTGAAAGCGCCTGAACCATTGAGAAGCTTCTCAACCCAGTCAGTTCTCATAAGAGGCATACGCTCGATATCATCTACACCATCGAAGTAAGGAGCCACGTAGATAGCACCTGTATTGGTATCACCGATGATAGAAAGTCTCATAATCGGGTTAGACTCAAGATAAGCCTTGAAGTTAGGCATATAATCAAGATACTCTGTAAGGTTAACGATGTTACCTGCAACACCTTCTTCTGTAAGACCTACTGTGTTACCGCTTAAGATATCAACCTGATTAAGCTGCTCTTTCCAGTACTTAAGCTCGTTAGTAGCTGAGTTACCCTGGTATTTATCCTCGATTGTAATACCGAGAATGTTCTGTACCTCAACCCAAGTAGGCTTTAAGTCGCCTGCATGGTATGTCTTACCATCAGCAAGAGTAATACCCTCGCCTGCAACTTCTGCTGCAAAGCTCATACCTGTCTTGTTGTTGTTGTAACCTGTAGCCATACGAAGAACTGTACCCTTCTTGTACTCAAGCTTCTTAGCCGGCTCTGTTGTTGTAGGAGCTGTTGTAGAATCGTTGTTTCCGCCTGTTGTAGGATTCTCATTGTTACCCTGTGTTGTTGTGGGTGCTGTTGTTGTCGGGTCTGTATTACCGCCACATGCTGTTAACATGCTGCAAACCATAACAACTGCGAGAACCAAAGCAAGCAATTTCTTCATGTTTTTCATTTTGTACCTCCACTTTTAATTAATTTATTATTAAATGCTTATAGCAATAATAACCAATGTCTGCCGTATCGCGACTATTCCTTAACGCCACCCATATTTACGCCCTTAGCGAAATACTTCTGAATGAAGGGGTAAATAATAAGTATCGGAATAATTGAACAAACGATAAGAGCATAGATAACTGAATCTGCTGCATATATCTTATCCCAACCTGTCATGATATCCGGATCCTGGATTTCCTCAAGTTTGAGACGGATAAATACCTGGAGCGGATGCTCGTTGGCATTACTGATCATCTGTCTTGCCCAGAAATAACCGTTCCATCTTGAAATTGCGAAGAACAATGCAACCGTAGCAATTGTTGACTTACTCATCGGGATATAAACCTTGCTAAGAACCTGCATCTCTGTAGCACCGTCAACGATAGCAGCCTCTTCAATCTCGGCCGGAACGCCTTCAAATGCGTTACGAAGAAGGATAATATTCATGGCGCCCATACCCATCGCAATAACTACGAGCCACTTGTCGTCCATGATACCTACCGAGTTGAATACTTCCTTGGTATCGAGGTAGTTTCTGTACTGCGGTACAAGACCTGCAGAGAACCACATCGTAAATACGAGGAAGAAGTTAAATCCCTTACGGAACATAAGTCTCTTCTTGGAAAGAGCATAACCACCGAGAATTGAGAATCCCATTGCCCAAAGTGTACCAAAGAAAGTAAGGAACAATGTATTCGTATATGAATTCCAGAACATGTTATTGTTAAACATACCAAGGAACGCTTCAAACTGAACTGCCTTCGGAAGCAATACTATCTGTCCGTATTCTACAGCCTCTCTACCGCTGATTGCGGCTGAAATTGCATATAAAAACGGATACAAACAGGATACTGCAAACACCGTAAGGAACACATAACTGATAATCTTAAATATAAGCTCGGATACTTCAAGTTTTCTTTTCATTCAGAAGTACCTCCTTAATATAATGAAACATCTGATGCCTTGCGGGCTATCGTGTTAGCCGAAATAACAAGGATCATACCCACTACGTTGTTAAGCATCTCCGCAGAGGATGCGATACCAACGAGACCGTCCGTAATACCGTAACGCTGTGCAAATGTAGAAACAACATCTGCCGTAACGTAAGTATTGGGATTATAAAGCAACAATACTTTCTCGTATCCGATACTAAGAAGTGAACCGATACGGTTGATAAGCATGATAACTACCGTTGAAAGAATCGAAGGTAATACTACATATCTCATCTGTGCCATCTTGCCTGCACCGTCAATCTGTGCAGCTTCATAGCTTGTAAGTGAAATAGCAATGATTGCGGCAAAGTATACGATACTGTCGTAACCTGCGCCTTCCCAAACACCACTTATCTGATAAATTGCTCTGAAGAAGCCCGGGTCGTTCAGAAGACCTGCATTACCAACCTCTTCCGTTATCCAGCCAAGGCTGACAAGAAGCTTTGAAATAACACCCATCTCCATACCTGCAAGAGGTGAAGACTGACGAACGAGCATCGTTACGAGTGATGTCATGATAACCGTTGAAATAAACTTAGGCAAATATGTAATAACCTGATAAATACTTCTCGCTATGTTGGAACGGATTTCGTTGAAGAAAAGCGCAACAATAATCGGCATCGGGAAACCGAAGCAAAGTCCGTAAAAACTAAGTAAGAACGTATTACGGAACGCTCTCCAAAACTGAATTGAAAGTCCCGATTCTCCCGAGAACAATGTCTTAAAATATGAGAAGCCCGCATATAACTGGTCCGCAACATCAAGTGTGGCATCCTCTACCTTGAAACAACTGAGGAGCTCATACATCGGAAAGTATCTCCAAAACAGGAATACAAGAATCATCGGCACAAGCATAAGGTACAAACGCCAATCCTTAGCGATTGTCCTTGCCACATTCAGCCAATGATGCTTCTCAACATCATCTCTGACCGCCTGCTCGGCATCCTCACTGTACTTCCCCGTTCCCGCATCATATACGAGATAATCATCGGCTTTTAGTTTCATAAAAATTCCTCCGTTTTTTGTTCTGCATAAACGTTTTCTTTCTCTTTCTTCTCCCTATCGAGCCTGAGAAGATATGACTTCTGGTCTTCTATCATTCCCTCCGACTTGCGAAGTAATATAAGTATAACCTCCGCAAACAAAAGTGAAATAATGTCTGTCGTCGCAAATACCACAAATGCGTTAATGTCACCGCCAAAGAAAAGTGTTACAACCCCTCTTCCGACCGCCATGCCGATGTATGCCATCAGCACAAAAAGCACAAGCTTCCAAACACCGGTGCGTATCTTCTCTTTATCAAAAAGCTTAAAGAGCAATAACGCAATCAACGAAAACAGATTTCCGGCACAATATATAAGATACTGTTTCGGCTCTGCTCCCGAAGCAAGGCAGTAAACAAAACCTCCGACCACCGCAAGTATCGCTGCATATCCGCTCCACCGCATCATCACGATACATATAAGCGCAAGGCTTATGGATATAGCGACCGCCTGTGCGGTAAACCACTTCGTAGTGGCAAATGTGGTAATCGTCTCGAATATAACCAAAAGTACAGTCCATATAACCAAATCTATATTACGATACTGCTTAAAAGTAATCTGATTCATAAAACTTAAACTTCTGTCCCTATTCTAATATTTATCGTGTATACTCATTTTACATCACACAATTTATTTTTTCCTTGATTTTTTTGACCATGTATTTTTATTATCTTAATTTTTTTGATATCATGTTGTAATTCTACCCCATAACATAAAATTTGAAGATTGTTTTTTGGATATATTGCACAAAAAATTAAGATTACACATTGCCAATCGGCATGAAAACCGCTGTTTTATACCCCAAAATAAGTATTTAAGTCATAATACGAATCGAGATATTCCCTTGTATTTATACACATTTCCTTAAATAATTCCTTGGATTCGTCAATACTTAAAGTATTGCATAAGGGCTGATTGGCAAATGCCTGATAAATTTTATCAAGATTTCTTTCCTTAATGCCTTCATATGTCATATCAATATTTACGCAACATCTGTATACAAGATTGCAGGCACCTTCCGGAAGCGGCTTAGCCATAACCGGTATTACCGAATCACTTGTAAACACACAATTAGTCTCTACAATCGAGCCAAGCGGCATCTGTGGCATTTGACCACGATTCGGCATATTGACATTGGATACAATTGTTTCACCTCCGAGAATCGCAGTCATAAGTTCAACCGCCTCCTCATCAGACTTAACAACCTTAAATTCCTTTCTGCCCTCTGCCATTGCTATCGTATCCGCAATTTGATTTGCTTGGTTTTCTTCCCTAAAATCAACTGTTGTAAGATTAAACTGCCATTCTTTAACAGTCTCGGGATCTTTAAGATACCATTTGTTTGGCATAAACTCGGCAAGATGTCTGTCTCCTGCCGCCGCAAGCGCGCCAAACTTTTCATAAAGATCAAATTTAACTTTGTTACCATAAGCAAACGGGTCAGTCTTAAATTTAAACCTGTCCTCACCCTCTCGCTCAAAATAACCCTCTTCGCCAAATTTATCAATAAATTCGGGTATGAGCTCCATCAAATCAATATCTTCATACTTTGCCGCGGTAATCCACGTAAAATGATTGATGCCACAGGCATCCGTATATATTTTACTTCTGTGTACCTTAACACCTCGGAGTTCCTTAAGCATAACTGTAAGAAGTTCCTGCGCATGAAACACCTCATGGCAGCATCCAAAGGCCTTAATCTCCGGGAACACATCATATAAAACCTTCATACATATACTCATGGGGTTAGTAAAATTAATTACCCATGCATTCGGACAAATATCTTTAATCTTCTTTGCAAACTCCTCATAAATCGG
Source organism: Lachnospiraceae bacterium (assembly GCA_015057505.1). Lineage (GTDB taxonomy): Bacteria > Bacillota > Clostridia > Lachnospirales > Lachnospiraceae > SIG300. The sequence goes on along the minus strand of SVEG01000006.1, from coordinate 159,984 downwards.
CACGGTACGCATGGCTCTCAAAACCCCTCCGGGTCCTGCAGTGTCGCCCACAGACTGATATATACCGTACTTCTCGGGAGCATGAACATCACTCCTCATTTCCTTAAAAGTCCCGGGAAGAATCGACAAAAGCACAAAGGTTGCACCGCGAAGCGCATCCTCAAGTCTGTCATATACTTTATATTCGAGCTTTGATTTAGTATTGGGATTATTATTAATATGCTCTCCTATCCTGGCATTGCGTTCTGCCGCTTCTTTATCTATATCATAAAGAGCCATCTCGCCCGACAATCCTTCCGTAACCGCCAGATCCGACATAAATATTCTCGCCCAAAGCTTAGAGCCTCCGCCTATGTAACACACCTTAATATTATTTTTCATTATAAAAGCCTCCGCCTTAATCTTTTGTTTAAACTTATTTTAATCTTTTTCTATAATGTTGTCTACCCGTTTCAGCCATTTCTTCCTCTTCCCATATTTACCTGTTTAAACCATATAACTACCATTAGCGACATAATTCTGTACAACAAAAGAGACCGCACTATATTCGGCGGTCCCGTTCATTATAATTACAAATTAGCAATTTCCTCTGCGCTGACCATGGGAATCTTATTCTCTTTAAGAACCTTCTTAGCAAGTTCCCTATCGCCAACCTTAATAATCATATATGCAAGCTCCTTGCTCTCCGCGAAGAAAGCATATGCATAATCAAGACTGATATTGGCGGTCGCAAGAACTGCCATAATATTAGCAATACTACCCGGCTTATCCTCGCCTGCAACTGCGATAACATCTGTAAGAGAATATATATGACCATTCTCCTTAAGAGCATTACCTGCCGCAAAAACATCATCGACAATAAGTCTTAAAATACCGAAATCCGATGTCTCTGATATTGAAAGTGCCCTGATATTAACCCCTGCGTCTGCGAGCGCCTTTGTAACATCCGCAAGACCGCCGCTTCTATTTTCAACAAATACAGAAATCTGTTTAACTGCCATATTCATACCTTCCTTTCTGACGATTAACCGTAAAGTTTTCTCTTATCAATAACTCTCACTGCCTTGCCTTCACTTCTCGTGATGGACTTAGGTGCAACAAGATGCACCTTTGCCTGGATACCGAGCATAGCCTTAAGTGCCGCAACAAGCTGCTTCTCTTTAGCGGTAACCTCTGCAAGATTATCTGAAAACATCTCTTGGGACATCTCTACATTGATATCGAATGTATCATTGTTGTTAACTCTGTCTACGATAATCTGATAGTTAGGTGTCATACCTTCATTAAGAAGTACCGTCTCAATCTGTGACGGGAACACGTTAACACCACGAATGATAAGCATATCATCGCTACGTCCCATGGGCTTACACATCTTAATATGAGTTCTGCCGCATGAGCAGGGCTTTCTTGTAAGTACGCAAAGATCCTTCGTTCTGTATCTCAAGAGCGGGAATGCCTCTTTTGTGATACTTGTAAATACAAGCTCACCCTTTTCGCCTTCCGGAAGAACCTCCCCTGTATCGGGATTAATAATCTCCGCAATGAAATGATCCTCATTGATATGCATACCTGTCTGTTCTTCACACTCAAAGGATACACCGGGACCGCTTGTCTCTGTCAATCCGTAAATATCATAAGCCTTAATGCCAAGCTTCTGCTCAATATCATGGCGCATCTCTTCAGTCCATGCTTCCGCACCGAAAATACCGGCTTTAAGCTTAAGCTGATCTTTTACGCCTTTCTCTTCAATTGACTCTCCGAGATATGCCGCATATGAAGGTGTACAACAAAGAATTGTTGCACCGAGGTCTGTCATAAACTGAATCTGTCTGTCCGTATTACCGGATGACATAGGAATCGTAAGGCTTCCTACCTTGTGTGAACCGCCGTTAAGACCGGGGCCGCCTGTGAAAAGGCCGTAGCCGTAAGCAACCTGAACAACGTCTTCATCCGTTCCTCCGACTGCCGTAATGGCTCTTGCACAGCAATCCTCCCACAAATCAATATCGTGCTGTGTATAAAATGCAACAACTCTTCTTCCTGTCGTACCGCTTGTAGACTGAATACGAACACAATCCTTAAGCGGCTTACCGAGAAGTCCGTAAGGATATGCATCACGCAAATCATCCTTTGTAAGAAAAGGAAGCTTATGTAAATCCTCTATTCCTTTAATATCATCGGGAGTTACTCCCTTTGCTTCCATCTTCGCGCGGTAATATGGAACATTATCCCACACGTGCTTAACCTGTTTAACAAGTCTTTCGCTCTGCAGCGCTTTAATCTGCTCTACCGGCATTGTTTCTATCTCCGGCTGGTAGTATCTCTTTGCCATAGTTCTTCTCCTTTATGATACTCAAAAATTTCTTTTGAATTATTATAACTCTTTTCTTGAATATTCACAACAAAAAAACTCCTCAAAGCGAGGAGTTTTTTATAATTATTCACTGTAATTCTGACTTACATACTCTCTGATTGCTTCATTATCCTGCGGCATTCTGCAACCCACTATGTATTCGCCGTCATTATTTGAACTACGAATAATGCGACCTTCCAATTGTTTTACACCATATACCACAAAGTCATTAACGTCCACAACCACATCTTTGCCTCTGCAATCAGCAAACAACGCATCTCTTACTGCAAACGCGAAACCATTGGCACTGATATTTACCATCTTGGCGTCATACTGTGAAATTGTATCCTTAAACTTAATGATACAAGCATTTTTAAGAGGCATTCTCGGATATTTTCTTCTGTTAAATACCTGCGGATTGGATTCTATAACAAGTATATATGAGCCCTTTTCTCCTGCCTTTGCAAGTCGTATCGGCACATCCTTCCAGCTGTACAAAACATTGTTCACAACTATTCTAAGCTGGCAAATCTCACTCTTAGCCTTCTTATCAATCAATTCCCGGTTCTTATCATTAAGATTTACATGTACCTCTTTATCAGCACGTTCTATAACTTCTCCCAAATACTCTTTACCGTTAAAAACAACAGCAACCTTCATGCCTTCGCTTACATCATGAACACCCATGAAGCCACCGACACCGAGTTCTTCCATAAGCTGACCGACAACCGTCTCGATGTTGATTGCACTTCTCGCACTCTCCTCATACTTACTGAGCATTGTCCTTGTGGTCTCTTCAGCATCATTAATGCTTCCTGTCATAATCTCCATGACATCACATACCTGCTTCATATTATCCACAAGTATCTTATTGGAAGCCTCCACTTCCTTAACCGCACTGTCAACAACCTGAATATTCTCTCCGAGACTTGTTGCATCATTGGTAATATCCGCAACACTCTTATTTACATTCGACACCTTATCCATATTAATCTGAATAAGCTTAATTGTCTCTTCTATTGATTCAAGCATCTTGGCCGAAGTGTCCTCAAGGTGAGCAAGCGCTGCCATAATTCTGCTTGAAGAAACCTGTGTTCCGCTACTAAGCTCTCTAATCTCATCAGCAACAACCGCAAAGCCCTTACCGGCTTCTCCTGCTCTTGCCGCCTCAATAGATGCATTAAGCGCAAGAAGGTTTGTCTTGGATGTAATACCCTCGATTGTACTTGTCTCCTGCTTAACATTATCGAACTCTTCTTTAAACTCAACGAGGATTTTCTCAACATCTGCAGAAAGATTAGCCATCTTGTTCGTGGTATCAACAACTTCCTTAAGTTCTTCTGAGCTTGTATTTGCATGTTCTACAGACGCTCCGATAAGGTCAACAACCTGCTCCATAAGGTCAGAAACATTTCTAACCTGTGTATCAATTGCGCCCGTCATCTCCATGGAAGACATCGTCTTATCATTGAGAACCTCATTATTACTTGAAAGTTCCTGCATACCTTTTACGACATTACCTGCGCCCTGCTTATTCTCCTCTGCGAGCTCCCTTACAACCGTAACACCGTCAACAACGGAATTACTTGCAACCTTAACCTTCTCAACCGTCTGAACAACTCTGGCAAGGTTATTCTCTATCGAACCTGTAAGTGCACCATCGGATTCAACAAGATGCTTGATACCTCTGCTGGTACATGAAAAACATGTAAGTACGATAGCAAACTGAAGTGCACAATCCACACTGCTTACGAACTCCATCATATCCTTAACCCAGCCCTTATATAAGTTACTGGTGATAAGCACAAACAGAGTCCCCCACATCATCGACCTGATAAGCTTGGTATCTTTATAAAGTACCAATATTGAAATCAACGGCAGAATAAATACATACGACACTTCATCCATGGAGGTCCATGCTATAACCGCATAAAAAAACAAATAACCTATAGCCATTACCCACTTATAAAATTTAAAGTCCATTCCCTTAATCTTGAGCGACAAGCCTGCACCTAAATATGTACCCCAACCTATAATTGAAAACAGTATAAACCATTCGGTTGCTACTTCGCCCTGGCTCATCTTCACTCCATAATATATGGATACGATAACCATCAAAATAAGCCATATCGTTCCGGTTCTCCTATTTGCTTTCGTCCTAAAATAAGTCTCATCATAATTCTGCATGTCAATCATCCCTTCTGTAAATCTTAATTTTAAATCTCTCTGAGTCTCTCTGCTAATTTGTTAACCTGTCTGAGCTGATGATTAACCTCTTCAACCATCTCAACAGCTTCTTTCGAAATGTTTACACCTTCTTCCGTAGCCGCCGCAACCTCTTCACTGGTAGCCGACAAATGACTGATATTATCACTGATTATACCTGTCGCCTTAAGTATCTCCTGCATAATCGTCTCAGTGTTATATATATTGGCAATCAAATCGTTAACCTCATTCTCGATAAGGTCAAACTTCTCTTTTGTAACATCTATCATCGCATTCTGTTTATCGATGGTCTTACTTGAAATATCAATACTTTCCGTCGTTACTTTAACATCTTCCACAAGTTCGCCGATAATACCTGTTATCTTATTGGCAGAATCTGCAGTATCCTCAGAAAGCTTTCTAATCTCATCCGCAACAACCGCAAAGCCTTTACCTGCCTCACCCGCTCTTGCCGCCTCTATAGAAGCATTAAGCGCAAGGAGATTGGTCTGTGATGAAATATTAAGAATTGCGTTGGTAATATCTTTAACCTCATCAACTCTTGCAGAAAGTCTCTCAATGGCAGTTACCGTGCTATCGTTCGCACGACCGACTGTACTTGCCTGATCTTTAAGTTCTTTTATAAGTTCAGCGCCTTCCACAATGGTCTCTTTGGCTGTATCAGAGGACTGTATCATCTTCTCTGTACTCTTCTCCGCAAGATCAGTATTTTTCTGAATCTCCGAACACATCATAGCCTGATCCTGAATTGCCTCTGCATTACTGTTGGTACTTTCGGAAATATCACTTATTGTATTATTATTGGTCTTAATCGCGTCATTGAGCGTTTCCATCTTAGCTGATGACTTTTCAAATCTTGAAACAATCTCTTCTGCAACTTGTTGCATAACCTCAGCCGTCTTTTGCTGTTCTTCCATACTTGCCTTAATAGATTCCATGTTTTCATTATTAAACTTTAGCAGGATGGACATAGCCTTAAGCGAACCGATTACCGCCAACAGATAACATATTCCGCCGATTACCATAAGATCAATCGTTACATTTCCAATCACAAACATCCTTATGTAATGAATAATATAACCAATTATAAGTACGGAATCTCCCCATATAATAAGTCTTACATTGATATACGCCATACATGAAACAAGTATTACAAAACCATAAACAAACGTATACTCGTTATTATTAAGTGCTGATATAACCAAATACATAAATGCACCCGAACCGCAAATCAGAATCATACCCGGTTTACAGTTTCGTTTGGCAACAAATCCCACCGTAGCCATAACCATAGAAATTGCAACACCCATTATCTGTAACAGCAGGTTAACTGTAAATCCATTCTGCAACATTGCTCCAACCAAGGTAAGTATTATAAATACATATACCAGCATTACATTAGGATATACCGCTTTACTCGATCTGATGTATTGACTTTCTGTCATCACTAATCCTCCCTGTAATATCTTTGTGTTATTTTGTTTTTAATATCTAATAGTCTACATATTATAACATTTTTCTGACAAGTCTTCAAGATTAATTGTTGTTTTTTCACAGTTTTTTTCTTATAAAGCTTGTCTGACGCATTATTCCCGTGATATACTGATAACACAATAAATCTTCATTCGGAGGTTATTTATGAACAAAAAACTTACAGCCTTTTGCTTTTTATTATTCATCTTTTTTTCTTTAGGTGCAACTACCCCCGTATACGCTACGGACATAGCAGCCCTTACTTTTTCAGTTACTGATGATACCAAACTTTTAAGTTCGGGAAATTACTGTCTGGACGACAACATTACACTCAAGGATGTCCTTAACATTACCGGCAACGTCACTCTCGACCTGAACGGCAATACGTTAAATTTGAACAAATACTACATATGTGTGCAGGCAGGTGCAACTCTCAATATATGCGACAATAAAAGCAACGGTTGTATAACCGGAGGCGCCGGATTTATCAATGACGAAAGAGTAACCTTTGCCGGCGCAATCGTTGTCAACGGCATCCTTAATCTCCACAGCGGTAACATAACCGGCAACAGCGCTATGTACGGTGGCGCAATTCTCGTTGCAACAAATGCAGTGTTCAATATGTATGGCGGTACAATCACAGGCAACACTGCGGATGAAATGGGCGGTGCGATATATCTTCACAAACAGTCCTCCGTCAATATATCCGGCGGCAGTATTTCAGGCAACCACGCAACACGTGGCGGCGCAATCTATACCGGAAGCAACTGTAAAATCAACATTTCAGAAGGTAGCATTTCAGAAAACACTGCTACTTTTGCAGGCGCGATATATATAAATAATACCAGTTCCTGCACTTTTTCCAACGGAAAAATCGAAAAAAACTCTGCCCAAAATTCAGGTGGTGCGTTTTACATTCGCGAAGGCTCATCGCTTACCCTAACAGGCGGCAGCATCCAAGACAATACTGCCGATAATTGCGGTAGTGCCGTTTATGCTGACAATGCCTGTTCTCTCGAAATATCAGGCTGTACGATTTCAAGCAACACCGCAAACCTTGACGGCGGCACTTTTTTTATCAGCGACAATTCCTCTATTAATATTGTAAACGGTCAGATTTCCGGCAATTACGGCAGCGCGATAATTCTTACCGACAGTTCAACAGGACACATATCTCGCGGAACAATCAGTGAAAACACTGCCGATAACGGTGGCGGAATATATATTTGTAAAAACTCATCTTTTGAGATTTCCGGAGGAGGCATAGGCATTAATACTGCAAAAAATGGCGGTGGCATATTTGTTTCAGGATTATGCTCACTTACAGTTTCAGACGGCTGCATCGAAAGCAATTCCGCCGACTTTGGCGGTGGCATATATATTGGCGATGCCGGAACACTTACAATAAAAGGCGGCACAATTAACCAAAATTATGCAATATATGAAGGCGGCGGCATCAAAGCACTTGAATCTGCAACCGTCACAATTACGGGCGGCGACATCGGCGGCAACCGCTCCGATTATTCAGGCGGAGGAATCTACCTGTGTAACAAAGCCTCCCTCCTTATGTCAGAGGGTTACATAACCGCTAACCACGCGCACTATGAAGGCGGCGGCGTAACACTTTCACCCGGTTCACTTGTTTCAATCACAGGTGGTTGTATCGCAGAAAACACCTCTGATGTATACGGTGCAGGCATGTTTAATAATAATGCTTCTCTGAAGCTTGAAGGCAATGCCAAAATCTGCAACAACACTATTAAAGAAACTGCGAACAACATATTCTTATGTAAAAACTCTTTCGTAACAATCACTAATAAACTTACACTTACAGATGGCTTAAGCATCGGCATTTCATACATACCCACAGAGGAATCAACAAGTACGCTTGTCGTTACTGAAGATTACACTCTTACCGACGAAGATATCAAAGCAATCGCGCTTGATAACACAAATACCAAGTTGCTTCTTTCAGACAGCGGACTGTTTGCTCCGATTGAAGCCGCTACCGACTCAGACGTAACTAATTCCGGTTCTCCCACAGTGCTCATAATCCTGCTTATAATGGCAGTTGTTACCATAATCACACTAAGCACGGCACTTATAATCGTAATACAGAAAAACAAGCCACGAATCCCTCAAATATAAGCTCAAACTTCACATTTATACAAAAAGACAGTTGTATTTATTTTTCACAACTGTCTTTTTATTTTCTCCTAATTATTAGTTTAACTCTCTTTTTATTTTTTCTGCAATAGCTCGCATTCTTTCGGGTTCGACCTTGCACACCTTTCTGTCATAAGTATAGAAGCCGTTCACCTCATCTTCAACATCACTGAGTTGCGTATATACGCATCCGCAAGCGCCCGTCTTAACAACAGGCAAAATGAGTTCTTCATATTTCTCTGCAATCTTCTCACTTAGTTCCTGCTTGTCCTTGCAACTTCCATAGCCGTAGCTGTTATACTTAGCGTAAATATGACCGGGCACCACATAAGTACAACCGCCAAATTCCGAAATAAGCATCGGTCGCTTGCCGGGCTGTAGTTTCTTGTCTCCAAAATATACATGATAACTGTCAAAATCACTGTCGTTCTGCCAAAACCATCCCGAAGTCGAGTCATAAAGCCTTGTCGGATCCGTTCTCTTTGCAAGCGCATACATCCTGTCACTTTCGAACTGTCCCCAGCCCTCATTAAATATTGTATAAGCAATAATACATGGATGATTGTAAAGATGCTCTAAAGTCTCCATCATGTGTTTTTCAAATACTTCCTTAACCCGCTTGTTTACGTACGCCTTCGTATCATCACGCTTAACCATTCCGATTGTGGGAAGTGCCGTATCTCGCATAAATGAATAACTTCCGTTATTAACCATGTCCTGCATAACAAGCATGCCGTGTAAATCACAGTAATAATAAAAACATTCCGGCTCAATCTTAATGTGTTTTCTGAGCATATTGATTCCGAGTTCTTTCATCCTCAGAATATCGCGTTCATACTCCTTTTCCTCTGCCGGAAGGAAAATTCCGTCACAAAAATACCCCTGATCAAGTACACCGTTTAAAAATATCGGTTCTCCGTTAAGACAAACTCTTTGCACACCGCCCACAGCCTTCACGGCGATGCTTCTGAGTGCGAAATAAGTCTCCACTCTGTCTTCTGCTACAGTTACCTCTGCCCTGTAAAGATACGGACTTTCAGTGGACCACAGCTTGGCTTCATACGCTTCCCCTGATTGTAACTTAATCTCATCAAAATCTACATAAACCTCTCTACCGTCACAAACCCTTTCAAAAACCTCGCCGTTATGAAGATATACTTTAAGCTTTACAAAGGCCGCCTCGCCGTTACTCATTTTTACCGTGACCTTCACACTTTTCTCATCGGATGCAATATTAAGCTTCTCGATATAAGCATCAGGAACTTGCTCCATCCATACATTCTGCCAAATACCGCTGACAGGCGTGTACCACATTCCGCCACGTTTCTTGGTCTGTTTACCGTAAGGATATTCCTTTGACAAGGTATCCGTAACTTTGACCACAAGTGTATTATCATCTACAAGAACATCTGTTACATCAAATGAAAACGGTAAATATCCGCCCTCATGCTTACCAAGGAACTGAGTGTTAAGCCAAACCTCCGCAATCTCATCAACCGCCCCGAAATGAAGTATTGTACGTTTACCTGTTTCTGCAGTGAACTTGCAGCTGTATTCAAGATATTTCCCAACCTTTTTACCATATCCCGATAAAACTGACTGTGGCGGAAACGGAACCCTGATATCACTGCCGTTAAGCTTCCAACCTTTATTTATAATTGTATAACTGTCTCTTTTTAATTGCGGACGCGGATAGTTATTCCATGTATTTTCTTCTTTAGTAACCCTTTCTCCCGCCTCGCTCATAAGCTCATAATGCCCGTTCTTCATCATCGTAAAAATTGCCGCAAGAACCGCAAGAAGAACAACCGCCACAATAAACGCCGCAAGGAAAATATTCTCATTCGGTAAAAACGATGTAGTTCCGTCGTTATTAACAATTACCTCTGCATTTTTAAGAACCGTGGCACCAATTGCCGGTCCTACAATTCCCGGTATAAAAACCTGTCCGATAATTCGCATTCCTTGGAACTGTCCCGATTTCCTCTCCGGAATTCTTCCCCTTATCATCGCCCCAAAAATAGCCATGCCCGTAAGATATCCCGTCATCATAAGAAGCGAACCTATAAATACAACTGCCGTGCTTCTGCCGAAATACAGCAGCACATAGCCGCCCATAAGCATAAATACCGCCGGAAGTACTGACGACTTAAAGCCAAGCATATCAAAAAGTTTGCCGTAAAACGCTGTAATCACTGCCGCAATAATAATAGCAGGCGCCATAACAAACACATAATTTGTCATGCCAAGACTCTTCTCGTAATAAAGAATCAGGTATGGCATAAAAATCTGAATCGAGATTCCAAACACCGCAAATGCCGCAAGCACCGCATATAATAACTTATTACTTTTAATAACCGACGGCTTAAAGCTGTACAGTACAGTATTCCAGTAGCCGTGATTTTCCTTGCCTTTTTCTACAACAGGACATTCCTTTATCCACACAATACCAAGCGCGCCAATAATAAGCACCAATACGCCTATACAAATAAAAATGACTGTCCAACTTGAGCTCTTATCCAAATCAAATGCCATAAAACCGCCAAAAACAACAAGTATCGCAACAAGCGGCATCATTGCATTAATACCTTCGATTTTGCCTCGGTTATTCTCGTCGCCCCAGTCCGTCATCCATGCATTAAATGCTGCATCGTTAGCCGTCGACCCAAGAAAAGTCATGATTGAGTCAAGCCCTATGACAAGATTAACACAAAGTGCCGCTGCTGCTATGGCACTTCCCATAACAGGTGCAAAAATATCAACTTTAATAAAAGCAAATGCAAGAATCGAGACACCCCAAAGAATATATCCTCCACATATAAAAAGCTTGCGTTTTCCAATATAATCCGAAAAAGCTCCCATAAGCACGGTTGTTAGTGTCGCTGCCGCCGCACTCACACTAACCATCAAAGAAATATCCGCCGCCGAAGCATTAAACATTTTATAAATAAAGACATTCAGATACATGTTCTCAACAACCCATGCAACCTGTCCAATCAGACTGAAAACAACAAGCGCCACCCAAAATTTCTTCTCAAGCTTCACATTCATCGTTACCGCAATCCTCCAATCCCAAAATATATTATACCATTATTAATATCACTCAAAACAAAATATCGCTGCCATTACGACAGCGACATCTTGAAGAAAATATAAATAATAAAATGTTCAAAAACTATTATAACTCAAACTGATCCAAAAGCTGAATCATTGTTGCAACCTGAGCCGACTGCTCTTCACTGATTGCCGCTGTTTCCTGTGATGTAGCCGAATTATTGTCAACAATCTCTGCAACCTTCTCAACATTTTCGTCAATCTTCTTCATATTGCCTGCTTCATCAATCAAAGTAACCGACATCTGCTGCATCTTCTCTGTAGCGGTACGTGCGCCAATCATAATCTCTTCCATATCCGCTGCAGTTGCATCTGCAATTGCAATACCCTTATCAACCGCTTCAACAGTCTTCTGAATAAGTAATGTTGTCTCTCCTGCAGCCTTTGCTGACTCTTCTGCAAGATTCTTAACCTGATCAGCAACTACCGCAAAACCTCTGCCGGCCTCACCTGCACGAGCTGCTTCAATAGCCGCGTTAAGTGATAAAAGATTTGTCTGATTGGCAATCTCTTCAATTGTTCCGATAATAGTACTAATCTCTTCAGAACGCTTACTGATTTCTCTGATAGCTTCCTTAAGTTCCTGCATCTTAACATTGCCTGCCATAAGTGCCTCTCCGGCTCCGCTGGCAATCTTAACTGTCTCTTCAGCTTCACGTGCATTGGCTTCCATATTCTTAGCCATCGTATCTATCATATTGGCAACTTCCGAAACCTTATCTGCCTGAATCGCACTTCCTTCTGCTAAATCCGTAGCTGCATGTGCAAGCTGGTCAGAACCGCTATCAATACCTCTTGCAGTCTCGCGAATTGTGCTGATTGCATTCCTTGTATCTGCGGCTATCTTAATAAGGGATTCTTTAATCTGAACAAATTCCCCCACGTATTCTTCTTTTACCGTTATTCCGTAATTACCTGAACCCATCTTGCCGAGTACATCGGAAATCTCCGCTATCATGGTAGAGAAATTACTCTTCATGAAGTTAATGGACTTAACCATCGTTCCAACTTCACTGTCATCTTCAAACATATCAAGCTCTGTATTAAAATTACCTTTTGCGAGTTCTTTCATCTGACCGGCAACCTTAACTATCGGTTCAAGAAGTTCCTTATTTGCAAATGATGTAGTCTTAATCATTCTTTGAATTATATATCCGGCTACACCGGCAAACATTACACCGGTAATGATCATCACAACCAAAATCGTTGTCTGCTTACTTTCAATACGAAGCTGAATACCTTCCACGCATGCATCCGTAAGTGTATTAACCCTCTGGAAAATTGCTTCATATGAAGAACCGAACACAACGCCCGTAGCCGAAGTAGTATCTCCTGCTACAACATGATCAATAGCTGTCTGTTCAAGCGGAACAAGGCCCTCTGCCAAATATGCAATCTGCTCTAACTGCTCCCACTCCTTCTCAGTAATATCATTCTTCTTAAGACCTTCCCAAGCCGCTTCTCTCTTCTTGTCCGTATTAAGCTCTTTCAAATATGCATTATAGTAGCTATCCTGTCCCGTAACGGCATAAGACCTAACATTAATGGTCAATGCCTTAGATGCATCCCTATACTGATTCAAAAGCATCGTCGTCTCAAGCTGTTCTGCATATACAAGTATCTGCATTACAACAGTAATAGCAAATACAACAAGTGACAAAACACCTACAACCAAAACTCGATATGTCTCTTTAACAATATTTTTAAGCTGTGCCGACTGGCTGATTGCCTTCGTTACTTTGGCTTGTTTTTTCTTCTTCATCTTCGGCATAATATCCTCCTTCTTCTATGTAAAAAATTAGCTTTTCCGTTCAATATAACTAGTATTATTATTATACTATAAAATAACCTTTTTGTAAATATAATTACATTTACTTTGGATTCTTTTATTTTGCCGCCAAAAATGTAACCAATTTTTCCTACTTTTAACATAACTTTTACAGAAACGTGCTTTTTCTCCACAATATTAATATTGTAAAATAGAATTGTAAAACAAAAATTACATATACTACCACTAATATGGAGGAAAAAACATGGATCTTTTTGACGTATTATCATTAATCGGTGGTCTTGCCCTGTTCCTGTTCGGTATGAACTTAATGGGCTCCGCACTCGAAAAAAAGGCCGGTGGCCAACTAAAAACCCTTCTTGAAAAAATGACAAATAATCCAATTAAGGGCCTTCTTTTAGGTCTTGGTGTTACTGCCGTTATCCAGTCATCTTCAGCAACTACGGTCATGCTTGTAGGCTTTGTTAACTCCGGTATTATGACACTCCACCAGGCAATTTATACAATCATGGGTGCCAACATCGGTACAACTGTTACCGCATGGCTTTTGAGCCTTACACAAATCAGTGGTTCAAGTCTTTTTCTGAAACTGTTAAAACCGTCATCTTTTACGCCGGTGCTCGCTCTTATCGGTATCATAATGTATATGTTTCTTAAAAATGATAAGAAAAAAGATACAGGAATGATTCTTCTCGGTTTTGCAGTTTTAATGACAGGTATGGATTCTATGTCAGCTGCTGTTGCAGGATTAAAGAACGTTCCTGCCTTTACAAATCTTCTTACCGTATTTTCCAATCCTATACTTGGTGTACTTGCCGGTGCAATTTTGACCGCCATAATTCAGAGTTCTTCCGCATCCGTGGGTATTTTACAGGCACTCTCCTCTACAGGAACAATCACTTATTCTTCTGCGCTCCCGATTATCATGGGCCAAAATATCGGCACATGTGTTACGGCAATGATTTCTTCTGTAGGCGCCAATAAGAACGCAAGAAGAACTTCTCTTGTACACCTTTACTTTAACCTTGTCGGAACCATAGCTTTACTTATCGTTTTCTATACATTAAATACATTTATTGGTTTTGCCTTTGTAAATACAGCCATTGACGCAAAGGGCATTGCAACCGTGCATACAATCTTTAACTTACTTTGTACATTAATTTTACTGCCCTTTGGTCGCCTTCTTGAAAAAATGGCTTACATTACGATTCCCGATAAAGAGGAAAAAGAAGAATATCAGATGCTCGACGAACGTCTTCTTGCAACTCCTGCAGTAGCAGTTGAGCGTTGCAAAGATACCGTCACTTCAATGGCCCAGATATCTGTTTCGACAATAAAACAGGCCTTAAATAACTTTGACAGCTATACTGCAAAAATCGGCGAAGAGGTTCGTGCCGGCGAGGCAAAGGTTGACCAATACGAAGACCACCTTGGAACCTATCTTGTCAAACTGTCCGCTCTCGATATGACTCACGCCGACAGTAACGAAACCACTAAGCTTCTCCATATATTAGGTGATTTTGAAAGAATCTCCGACCATGCCGTTAACGTTATTGAATCCGCCGAAGAAATGAAAGATAAGCACTCAGAATTTTCAGGAGTTGCCAAGCATGAAATCAACTCTATGATTGGTGCGGTAAATGAAATTCTCGACCTCGCTTTAGATGCCTTCTGCAACGAAAACCTTAACAGCGCATTCCTCGTTGAGCCTCTCGAGCAGGTCGTTGACTACCTAAGAGACACCATCAAGAAAAATCACATTACCAGACTTCGTAAAAACGAATGTACAATAGAACTCGGTTTTATCCTGTCAGACCTTATCACCAACCTTGAGCGCGTTGCAGACCACTGCTCCAACATTGCAGGTTGCATGCTTGAAATGACACACGAAGGCCTCGACATCCACGAATACCTCCGCAATGTCAAGAACGGCGAAATTAAAGAATTCAACGAAGCCTACAACCGCTACATGAAGAAATACAGCATCGCTTAAAAAACAAAGAGGTTGTCAATCCGACAACCTCTTGTATATTTACTAATCTTCCCAACTTATTTCTTCTTCAACAAATCCTTTTTTCTTCTTCGCCGCAACAATCGCCTTCACAACAAATCCACTAAGCATAACAAGAATTGTTATAAGCCAACCGCCGACAAACAATGCCCACTGCGGATACCCGCCGTAATTACCCTTCTGTGTTACAAACAAATCATAAAGGTTCCAACAGAATAATGCAGTAAGGAGAAGCGGTGCAACAAACTTAACACTTGTTATAAACCACCATGCCGGCATCTTAAACTTCTTGGTATTGCGGTTAATCTCAGAAAGAACCTTACCCGGCTTAAAGAACCAGCCAATTGCGATACATTCCATAATACCTACAATAATAAGATTATATGCATTTGCCCACTTATCAACGATATCAAGCCATGCAAGACCTGCTCTTGTTATGAAAATCAAAGAGATTACTGCTGCAATAATAACAATGTTTCTTGTTGTCTTTCTCGGATCAAGCTTAAATCTGTCTGCAACCGATGCAGAAACACCTTCAACAATTGAAAATGCCGAATCAATTGCAAGTGTAACGAGGCAAAGATAAAATACTGCACCGAATATAGCATTAAATACACCCGAACCTGCAAGACTTACAATTGCCTGTGGATATACGATAAATGCTGTTACTATTCCTGAATCCGACATGTTGTCAAGCATTCCTACACCACCCATTGTAGAGAACATAACAACTCCTGCAAGAATACTGATTCCTATATCACAAAAAGATATGATAACCGCATCCACGGCAACATTTGAATCTTCTTTAAGATATGAACCATATGCAAACATAATAGCCATCATTATTGAAAGGCTGTAAAAAACCTGTCCCACTGCATCTATCCAAAGCTGCGGATTAGCAAGTGCCGCAAAGTCCGGTATGAATAACTTCTGAATTCCGTCCATTGCGCCAGGCATTGTAATACCCTTAATCGCCATTATAACGAGAAAAACAACCGGTAAAAATACCGTATATTTTACTACCTTGCCCACACTCTGTGCACCGTTTCTTATACAGAAGAAAATACTTCCCCATGCAAGAAGGAACGGAATAATCAAAATCAACGGAATACCGTAATCCTTAACAGTCCATGTAGTCTCGATTGTCTCAGCAAACAAATTACTTGCCGACACAGCATCTCCGGTCATTCCTGCAAACTTATAGCTCATAAACACCATAAGTATTACCCATGCAAAAACTACCGCATAATAACATACGATAACAAAAGCATTTGCCGTTGCCGCCCAACCGATGGGCTCAAATTTCTTATTAATACCTCTCATCGCGGGCGCTGCACCCTTTTTAAGCTTTCTTCCGATAGATATCTCCATCATAAGAAGCGGAACACCAAATACAAGCATCGCAATAAAATACACAAGCAAAAACGCGCCACCGCCATGCTTTGCAGCAAGCCCCGGAAAACGCCACGCATTTCCAAGTCCAACCGCTGAACCAACTGCCGCCAAAATAAATGTCAGTCTTGATGACCAACTCTGTCTCTTCTCCATTTTTTCTCTCCTAGTTTAAATTTTTTACTGTTTTATAATATCATTATTTGATAACCATGTCAATTTAGATTGCCCCTTGCATTTTTACAGTAGTCATTTTATTATATATCTAAACATATGCTTAAAAAATATCTTTTAAAATACACATTATATTGCAAGGAGCACCGTAATGCACAAAAAATTATTACTTATTGTCAATCCGGTAGCCGGGACAATGAAAGCCAAAAATGCTTTATTTACAATTACAAATATTTTCTGCAAGGCAGATTATCTTGTAACAACACTTATTACAAAATACCGTGGTCATGCCTGTGAGATTGCAAAAGCACATGCTCACGAATATGACCTTGTTGTCTGTTGTGGCGGCGACGGCACTCTCAACGAAGTAATAAGTGGCGTACTGAAATCCGGCAAGTGCACTCCCATTGGTTATATTCCATCGGGCAGCACCAATGATTTTGCCTCAACCATGGGCCTTGTATCCAATCCTGCCAAAGCCGCTGAGATGATTGTAGAGGGTAAACCCCACGATATCGATATCGGTTTATTCGGTGAAACTTATTTTTCATATATCGCATCCTTTGGTGCCTTTACGGCGGCTTCTTACAGTGCTTCTCAGGAAATGAAGAATGCAATCGGCCATATGGCGTATATTTTCGAGGGCATCAAGGAACTTCCGACAATTCACCCGACACATGTTAAAGTTACAACTCCTGACGGTATACATGAGGGTGACTATGTATTCGGATCAATAACCAATTCAACCTCTGTTGCAGGTATTGTAAAGCTCAAACCGGACATTGTTGACTTATGCGATGGAGTATTTGAGGTTATTCTCGTCAAAAACCCGAAGACAATTGCTCACCTTAATAAAATTATCCACTCAATATCAACTTCAGATTTTAACAACGAGATGTTTGAATTTTTCAAAGCTTCGGAATTAACCGTGTGTACGGATAACCCTATATCCTGGACGCTTGACGGTGAACATATGCCCGAAATAAAAGAAATCTCCATACAGAATCTGCATGGAGTAATATCTCTTATTAAATAAACCTTTTTAAAGAGCTTGCACCGCAGGCTCTTTTATTCTATCGGAAGATTGTATAATTTACAGAAATTCTTCCACAAAATCATTTCTTTAACCTCTTCATCAAGTTCAAGTTTCATAAATCTCTCAAGCTCTTCTTTAGCGTCCCACATCGGGAAGTCCGTACCGAACATAAAATGCTCTGCACCGAAACGCTCTATCATTCGTTTTGCTGTCTCAGTATCGAGCCATTCCAGAGTACTGGAAGTATCAAAGTATACATTGGGGAGTACGGGCATCTCGTATGCCTCACCCCAACGCTTATATCCGCCAAAATGCGCGCCGATACATATCATATCAGGAAAAGCCTGTGCAACCCTTACAAGACGTGCCGGTGCTGTATAATCATATCTGTCATCGCCCATATGAAAAAGTACCTTCATGCCTCTTTTTGAAATCGCATCATATATTGGGAACATTTTCTCATCATCTATATCAAACTTCTGAAAATCATTATGGAACTTAACACCGATAAGTCCCATGGAGAGCGCACGGTCAAGCTCCGCCTCATAATCTTCGAAATCCCTATGCATTGCCGCAAATCCGATAAACTCAGGATGCTTCTTACACTCACCCGCAATAAAATCATTTATACTTATAACCTGGTCTGCCGTAACTGCGGACGAACATACCAGATACTTCTCAACACCAATCTGTGCGCCGTTCTTTAAAAGCAGGTCAACACTTGCATCATAGGACATCTCTACCTCATAAAAAGATCCTATGGACTTTGCCGCCTTGACTGCTATTTTTTCCGGAAATATATGTGTATGTGCATCAATTATCCTCATCTTTTTGTCCTTCTTCTGTTTAAATTTCTATTAGCGCATTTTAACTCTATTTTCTCTTCGCGTCAAGTATCTGCTTTTATTTTCACTTTTATGCAAAATCGACTTAAAATAATAAAAATACTTTAAACTCACTTTTGTTTATTATATAATTATTCTATACATTACACTTCGCGCACTTTCCCTTGGTGCACTGTTATTTAGGGAAATATTCTTTCACAAGGAGAAAATTATGTACGATTTAAGACCATTAATAAAAGACATCAAAAAAATCGTTGACCGTCACTATCTTGGCGAACCCGGCAAGTATGCACGCTGGATTACACAGGATGCCAAGAACAGCCGCGACCTTGGAGCAATCCCTTACGGATGCGCCAATGCCGCCAATATTCTGTACACAATCGGAGAACTTCCTACAGACTCTGCAGAACGTGAAGCCTTCATTAAGGTTCTTCAGGATTTCCAGAACAAGGATAACGGTCTCTTTGAAAATCCCGGCAATTTCGCAACACACACTACAGCATTTATAAGCGGTGCGCTTAACCTGCTTGATGCCAAACCTCTTTACAATGCAGACGGATTTTCAAAATATTTAACCAAAGAAGGTCTCTTTGAATTCATGGACAGTATTGACTGGGCAAAGGATCCGTGGCTCGGTGCTCATCTCGGAGCCGGAATATACGCTTCCATGCTTCTTACCGAAACTGCAAGCGACGAATGGGAGGATTATTATTTTGAATGGCTCGACAACAATGCCGATGCCACTACAGGCCTCTGGAAAAAGGATGCCTTAGAAGGCGCACCGCTTTTCCACTATCTCGCAAGCACTTTCCACTACGTATTTAATTACGAATATGCAAAACGTGCACTTCCCTACCCGAAGGAACTTTTAGATACATGTATTAAAGCATATTATGACGGTGCCTGCATGGACTTTTCAAAATCTGTCGGCTGGCCCGATATTGATTTTACATACATGCTTGCAAGAGTTCAAAGAAGAGCCGGTGTTAAATATGAAGAAACCCAGAAGATATTAAAAGAGATTGCTGACGGACTTATTACTCAGCTCCTTAATATGAATATTGAAGAATCTGAGACACTTAACGATTTGAATACGCTTTTCGCCATTGTATGTGCTCTTGCAGTTCTTCAGGATGCACTGCCCGGCTATATCAGAACTCCTAAGCCATTAAAGCTTGTGCTCGACAAAAGACCCTTCCTATAAAAACCAAAAGAGTTGCCGGTTTTCGGCAACTCTTTTTATATGAATTCAACTAATATTTTAATGCTTTAAGGTACATTTTATCTTCGTCGGATACCCTGTACGACTCTACCATTTTTTGTATTGCCTTATTATGTGTCCATGTATCCAGTCTTCGTTCTTCAATGACAGGTTTTATCTTCCCGGGAAATTTGGCATAGGCTGTAGCAATTGCCCATGCAACCGCCATCCTTGTGTAATAGCCGGGATTATCAAGACTTACAAGCACCTCTGTCACGCGGTCAATATATTCCTCTATAAAGAAATGGTCCATAAGCATAACCGCAACAACACGCTGCTCAAATTCCGAACCTTCTCTGTAGTTCATAAGAAAATGCCACATCTTTTCCCGTTCTTTTGTTGCAATTTTAAAATTCGCGCAAAAGCTGTCACAGACCGACCAGTTATTAATCTTCGGTATAAAAACCTTAACATAAGGCAAAATTTCTGCTATATCTGCTTTGACAAAGCCAAGCGTAAAACCTTGAAGCATCGTCTCTTCAAAATAATCGTCACAGGCACCGGGCAAATACTCCTGCCAATCTCCCTTCGCAAGTTCCTTCGCAAGCTTCTTAAGAAGCGGGAGCCTTATTCCGAGCATATTGTCACAGCCCGGCACAAGTGCCGCTGAAAATTTCTTATAACCGTCCTCCTGCATTTCAAGCAGTTGTTTCCTGATATCTTCGTTTAGTCCCATATAAAACTCCTACTTTAAAATATTCTTAAACTTTCTTAATGCAATCTGAATTGACCTTTTACCCACATTATTTTATAATTATTCAGGATTTATTTCAATAAAAACACCTACTAAAAAACGTATTATACATGAGGTGAAAATTTCCATGAAAAAACGCACTTACTTTTGTTTATCATTTTTAATACCGGTTTTGATTATAAGCGTTGGTTTTATAATGTGCAAACTTGCTCCGTTCGGTGAAAAATCCCTGATGGCTATTGATGCATGGGGACAATATTTCCCTATGCTTCGCGAAATGCGCCGTGCTTTTTTAAACGGTAACTTAGGCTACTCTTTTGCAGGCGGACTGGGATTTAACCTTATTGCACAAAGTGCTTATTATACCAACAGTCCGCTATGGCTGCTTCTCTACATAATGCCCTTTGATATAACTCCTGTCGGTGTTGATTTAATAGTAATGTTAAGATTCGGACTTGCCGGTCTGTCCTTTTCAATATGGCTGTCCGAACAATTTGATGAAGGAAGTATTCGCGGGGTTGCGTTCTCCGTTGCATACGCACTATGCGGATATACTCTTGCATTCATCAATCAGTTCATGTGGATGGATATTGTTTTACTCACTCCGTTTGTTATAGCCGGACTTTTAAGGCTGTACAATAAAAAGAAACCTCTTCTCTACATAATTGCTCTTACAACAGCTATTTTTTCTAACTTTTATATTGCATATATGCTGTGTATTTTTTGTGTGCTTTGTTTTATTGCAATCTCAATTATTAACTTTAAGGGCTATAAAAACATGATTTTTGACGGCTGTCGTTTTGCAGTGGCTTCACTCATAAGCGGTATCCTTAATTTGCCTGTATTAATTCCGTTAGTAAGAGCTATTTCAAGAACGGTTGCAGTTGATTCAAGTTTTAATTACAAACCGGAATTTTATCATTCCGCAAAAGAAATGGCGATGCGATTCTTCCCGTTTCAGGAAGTATCGCTTGAATATGATGCCCCGAATTTGTACTTCGGGATTTTATGTGTAACACTGGTTATTTTTATGTTTTTTATAAAAAGCATACCTGCAAAAGCAAAAGTTGTATCCGGTTTGCTTCTCGCTTTCCTAATATTTTCAACTAATTTTAATATTCTTGACTATATATGGCACGGATTTCATTTTCCGAATCAGTTACCCGCACGTCAGAGCTTTCTCATTGCTTTTGTCGCATTGACCCTTGCATACCTGGCGCTAAAGGAGCTTTCCTCTTATAAGGTATTTACCTTTTTGCTTTGCTGTCTGATTATAACGGAGACAGTCGCTAATACCGTGATTACTTTTAAAAATGATGTCCGTGCTACCGGTATTCATACCTCTTTACTTAAGCTCCAAGACGACATCGACGAATTTGAAGAGTATATTGTTCCTGATTTTGACGAAAACGAATTTTTCCGCTCCGAACTTAAAACCTGTCGTGACAACGGCGGACAGCTTTACGGATACCTTGGATTTTCCTACTATTCATCTACAATGTCAGCCAAGGCATATAGTTTTTTCCAACACTTGAAGCTTCCGATTTACGCCAAAAATGTAAGTGTGCGCTATGAGTACAATCCTGTGTTTAACGCTCTTTTTGGCGTAAAATACATAATATCGGATACACATATCTCGGACGAATTATCAAGCGTAATCGCAAGCTCAGAAAACATGTATCTGATAGAAAATAAAGCCGTGCTTCCTGTCGCTTTTGTTGCAGACAAGGCAGTCCTAGACATTAACGAGAAATATACCGGTAAAGCCTACTTAAATGATATATTTACGAAGGCCGCCGATTGCGACGATATAATCCTAAGCAACGGTATGATAGATACCGAAGAACTTAGTTCGGCAGTAAAAAAGCTTAACGCCTCAGGAATAAAAATAACCGATATCTCCGGTGCCAAAATATCCGGCACGATTGAAGTTAAAGAAGACGGTATTTTATTCATCTCACTGCCATACGAAGACACTCAGGTAAAAATTGACGGCAATGAAGTGCAGGAAATTGAAATAGCAGGGTATTTATGCGGTGCATATATAAGCGCCGGAATACGAAAAATTGAAATTAAACTTCATTAATTAAGGCGTGTCGCATATAGCGACACGCCCATTTTATTGTTACCATTTACTTACAAGCTCATTTTTAACGTACCCTTACCACCTCTGCTAGAAAGCTCACCCATCGCACCGTTTATCACAGTCATTCTCGGTGCAACATGTCCGATATCCATATTAAAAACTATCGGCGCATCACCAAGTGCCCGCACGATGGCCTCCTCATAAGTCATGTCAAGAAATGTTCCCGGGAACATTACCCGTCCAAACATAAAGCCTGCGGCGCCCTCGAACCAGCCTGCCTGCTTCATGTGCCAGAGCGTATTATAAACCTGCTCGGAGCGGAGTCCGAATATATCAAAATACCACAAAACTCCATCTGATTTATACTTTTCGAGAAACTTCTTTGTTCCGTCATAGGGTGTCCCGATTATATCTGCAAGGCATTCCAGGCACCCCCCGAGAAGTCTTCCCTTTACACTTACTTCTTCACCGTTTAAATTCTTCCAATAAACAGGTTCGGTAAGCACATACCCATCAAGTTTGCCATCCTTTTCGCCCTCGTGAAATTCAAAGCTTCCCTGTTCCACGATATCACCGCGAAGAATTGCAAAGCTGTCCTCGTGCGACCGATGAAGCTCTCTCATTCCATATCCACCGCCGTTAAACCCGTAAATCGTTGCTATGTCAAGAAGTGTTGTCACGGAATAAAGGAGACTTGTAGGGTCAGAATAGCCCTGTATCCATTTAGGATTTGCTTTTATTGTCTCATAGTTCACATACGGGAGCATATCAATGAGGAAATCACCGCCGGCCGCACACAAAACCATCTGCACCGTATCATCCTCAAAAAGTTCTTTTAACTGCTTTGCCCTCTCTTTACCCGTACTGCTTACGACTCCGCCGGCACGGACATTATTTGTTTCAACGATTTTATGGCCCTGCGCCCGTATATTATCTTCGGACAGATCAAGCTGCTTTAACTTTTCGCCCTCTATACCGGCACTTACCGCTGTAATTCCTATTGTATCGTTTTCTTTAAGAAATTTAGGATATATCATTTTAGTTCTCCGCCTTAAAACATCTTATTATCCGTTGACATCACGGCTGTATTGTCCTGATATCATAAGAAACCATTATTTCTTCTTTTAATTCACCGTTGCTGTCAAAAAATTTATCTATTACTCTCTCGGCAACCTCTCGTCCGTTTTCAATTCCGGCATCCATAAGTATTACCATGTATTGACTGCTACTGTATCTTGTTCCCGTATCAACTGCGCGTAATGCTTCTGCCACAGAATCCTCCCACAGTTGCATAATCTCTTCCATCGCAACGTCTGTAGTTTTTTTAACCATATTCATAGTAAATAAAACCACTTGAACCTTATGTTTATTACGTGAAACATAGCGTGATATAAAATCATAAATATTTTTAAATTCATCGTACGCCAAACGCATAATACCCTTTTGTTCACCTAACCCTTGTTTCATCATATGACTTACATATTCCAAATCAACAGTTGTATTAATGGATTCTACAGTATCATTATTGTCCCCGTAAAAGTGATATGCATTCTTGCCGTTATTCTTTACAAAATACAGGGACTTATCTGCCTTATTATAAAGACTCTGGAACTCTTCTCCACCATGTGTAATCATGATTCCGATGGATACGGATACAACACCACCGTATCCCAGTTCCCCCATCTTTTCGGCAAAGCTTTTAATAATTCCCTCCGCTTTTTTCGCTGCAACACCTTCATCCGTAAGGCCCGGATAAAATGTTACAAATTCATCTCCTGCCAGTCGGCTTACAATATCTCCTTCTCTTGCATATACATTTAATACTTCCGCAAAATTCTGCAAGGTTTTATCACCTGCAATATGGCCATATGTATCGTTCATCTGCTTAAAATCATCAAGATCAATCATAAACAGCGTTCCTCTGCCGCCATTCTCTAAAAATGCACTAAGCTTCTTCTTAAGATAATCCCTGTTATGAAGTCCCGTAAGCGCATCAGTAAAAGATCTCTGAGTCGCCTTCTCATACTGCTTTGTTCTGTTCTCAAGCTTATTCTCCAAATCCTTCCTAAGCTCGTACACCTCTAAAATTCTGCTGACTCTCGTGTTCATGACAAGTGGCACAAAAGGCTTTGTTATAAAATCATCTGCACCCCAGCTTAAACACTCTGCTTCTGTCTTAGGATCGGAATCTGCCGTCAGAAAAATAATCGGTATATTACACCATTTATCATTTTCTTTAATCTTACCGGCAACTTCTTTTCCACTCATCTCCGGCATTTCAATATCCATAAGTATCAAATCAACTGTTTTTCCATTAAGGAAATCCAATGCCTCTTTTCCTGAATTTACAACTGACACTTCATAATTATCACTAAGTGCATGTCTTGCCATAACGCAATTGATATTATCGTCATCCACAATAAGAATATGTCTCATTTTGTCCTCCCTAAATACTCTTCTGCAACCTTTATCGTCTCACCAAACAACCGTATAGCCGCCTCATGATTCTTCTCAATAAACTCTGTATGCCCGGTCACATCTTCTCCTGCCCTGATTTTCTTGCCTGCAAGTTCAAGCTCCAAACACGAATCTGCAAGTTTTCCTGCTCCTATATTAAGGGCATTGGATTTTAAGGCATGAATACTGACTGTGTAGTTATTCCAATCCTCGCCTGTAAAATACGTCTCCAACTCGACACATTTCTTTTCGTACGAATCGCAGAACATTTTAACAATCTCCGCATACACTTCTTTGCTTCCCGCACAGTAATGGAGACCTCTGTTATAATCCAACAAATTTGCAGGTTCTTCTTCCGGAACCGCCACCGTCTCTTTCTCTATACAAAAGCTTATTTTCCCTGCCGGCAAATATTTCATCAAAAGCTCTTCCAACTGTTTTATACTGATGGGCTTACTGATGTAATCATCAAAACCTTCTGACAAATACATTTCCCTTACGCCTGAAATTGCATTTGCCGTAAGTGCAATAATCGTAACATCCCTGCACATGCCGCCATCCTGTTTTCTTGCAAGCTTCAAAGTCTCAATACCATCCATTTCCGGCATCATATGGTCTAGAAAAACAATATCATATCTGTTGCTTTGCATAAGCTCCAAGGCTTCCCTGCCACTCATAGCCTCCGTAATCTGTATCTGCGTCTTTTCAAGAAGCTTTCTTACAACAAGAAGATTTATCTGATTATCGTCAACTACCAGTATCTTCGCATCAGGTGCTACAAAAGTCTGGTTGTACTTGTAATCCACTTCCTTTTGCTTCCTGTAATTCTCTTCAAAATCTCCAAGTGGCTCAGTGTCAATAATTCTCTGCGCAACCCAGAATATAAATGAAGAGCCCTCTCCATATGAGCTTTCCACCTCAATCCTACCGCCCATCATGTCAAGGAATTTTCTTGTAATCGCAAGTCCCAGACCCGTTCCTTCGATATTCCTGTTTTTCTCCAGATCAAGTCTTCTAAACCCTTCAAACAAACCGTTTTTATCTGCCTCTTTAATTCCGATTCCGGTATCTTCCACGGCGACCTTAAGCGTTACCGAATCTGCTGTGACATCTTCACCGCTTACTCTTAAACGTATCGCACCCTTTGCCGTGTATTTAACTGCATTATTCAAAAGATTTAACATTATCTGCCTAATCTTTACATCATCACCACAAAGCCCGGACGGCAGATTTCCATCTACAATCACCTCAAAATTAAGTCCCTTGTCCGACGCCTTCATTTCCATCATATTAACAACATCATTGAGTAGCTCACCCAATCTGTAGTTACTTTCAACCACTTCTGTTTTACCGGACTCAATCTTTGAAAAATCCAGAATGTCATTTATAATATCAAGCAAATTGCGGCTGGCACTTTCAATATTGGAAGCGTATTCCAACACATTCTTGTCCCCACTCTCCCTAAGTATCATCTCATTCATTCCTATGACCGCATTAATGGGAGTTCTGATTTCATGTGACATATTGGCAAGGAAATCACTTTTTGCCTTATTCGCCTTCTCTGCAATCTCTTTGGCACGAAGAAGCTCATCACTTTCTTTGACCTTTTTCTCTGCACCTATTAAATAAACCGTAACAATAAGAAGCAAAAGCCACAAAAGGCCAAAGCACCACAAAACAAGCGGAACAATGAGCGAAATGTCTCCTCTTACATCTTCTGCCGGAACATATCCCATAACATAAAGGCCCGAATAATCAGTCTCTGCCGCAAACAAAACATTATCCCCATACGGGCTTTTACTTCGACTTGCCGCAATTGAACTGATATTCATCTTATCACTTATTCTGCCAAAAGCCTCTGCATTATTTTTTTCCTCAAAAAATTCTTTATCAATCCTGCTGTCTATTTCTTTAAGAATTATATTGCCTTCAATATCTGTAATAACACAGTCTCCTTTCCCGCCAAAACACGATATATCTATCTTTTTGGCAAGTACACTGCTGTCATACAGCTTATACAATACATATTTAACATTGGCACCGTTATATACCGGCACTGCGAACAAAACCTTATCACTTTTATTACTGCAGCTTACAGAAGCATTACCGTGAATTGCCTCAAAAATGCCTTCATATTCTCTAAAATCCAGCTTTTCCCCAACAGTCGGTTCACCGTTAATTCTGAGTACACCATAGCTTATACCTTCTTCTTCAGAAAAAATTCGTCCAAGACTTCCGTTCTCCAAATCAACAAAAACCGTGGCATCACTTAATAATCTGAGTTCATCTGCAAAACTGTTGTCAATAATCCTCGAAATCATCTGACCCTGTTCAGCAACATGTTCCTCCATGTGTACATCTACAATATCCCTTATTTTCATACCCATCGCAGTGCAGACTATAATCAAAACAATAAAACTGGTAACCACAACGGCAGCTGTATTTCTAAGACTCCTTTTAAAATTATTCTCATTCATAAATCTCCACCCCATCAACAAACCAATCCAGTTTTTCAAGCAGCATTTCATCGCTTATTGATTCCCCTTCATCGCAACGAAGTTGTCCGTTATTATCATAAATCACTCCCGAAAAAACATCCTTTCCGGCAAGGATATCGCTTTTTGCTACTTCAACCGCATTTATCACATTTTCGTTTATTGCCGAAGAATACTCCGATAATCCTACAACTCCGGTGTTAATACCGAACCAATGTCTTTTCACGTCGTTGCCTTCACCTAGCACATATTCCCTAACTATGCCGTAATAAAGTGCCTCCCAGTTCCATACTGCCGCGGTAAGATACTTCTCCGACAGATTATTCTCCGCCTCATTATATCCTATGGAATATATCCCTGCTGCATCTGCAGTCTGTGCAACATAGTGACGATTTTGATGGTATGTAACCAAATCTATGTCTTTATCGTTAATTAATCTGCTTGTCGCTTCCGTCTCTGCTTTTTCATTATCCCACGAACCTGTCCATACAACATTTATGACAGCCTCAGGATTTACACTTCGTACCCCCAGCGTAAATGCATTAATACCTCTGCTTACTTCTATGTTGGGCATAGCGGCAACATAGCCTATCCTGTTATTTTTGGTAGTCATACCGGCAATAATTCCTGCAAGATATCTTGCCTGATACATTCTTCCGAAATACGATGTCATGTTATCTGCATAATATTCTGCCGAACTGCCGTAAAAAGCCACTTCCGGATAGCTTTCAATTACATCCTTAACCATTTCCGGATATGCATAGCTTGAAAGAATGATCATCCCTGCACCGTCATCGACAAGTTCCCTGATTGCTTCCGCACAAAGCGCTGAATTCTCAGGAACATTTTCTTTCACAATAAGCTTTGCATCCAGCTTATCGCAGGCATATGACACACCCTGATAATGCACACCGTTCCAGCCTGCATCCGTTCTACTGCCTGTTATGATTAATCCGATTTTTGGTGCAACAGACTTTTTATAACCTGTCATAATTATAATGCCTGCAATAACAACAATTAAGAACGCCATCATAACGAGTAATATTTTTTGTCTCACCTTGCTATTCCTCATCTATTATAACTCCCTCCACATACCAGTCAAATTCATTGAGCATTGCATTGTCCGTCATGCTCTCATTCGCAGCTATACGAACATTGCCCTTATTATCAACTATTTCACCGTAAAACACATCGAATGTACCGCTTTTAAGTAATTCTATCTCACGGTTAATAATCGCCTGCGTGCCATTCTTTACCTTCTCTGTAAACGGTGCAAGTGAAATCATACCGGAATCGATTCCCTCCCAGTAATGATATCCTTCAAACTTACCCTGCAGGCACTTTAATATGTTTGGCGTGTAAAACTTCTCCCAGTCCCACACAGCCGCTGTAAGATATGTACCGGGGTAAAATCTGCTGTTGTCCGCATTGTAGCCTATCGCCTCCACTCCTCTTGCCTCTGCAATGTCAAGCGGTCTTACGGAATCCGTATGCATTGCAAGCACATCTATATTATGCGCATCAAGCAAAGCCGTCGTTGCATCGCCGGTTACATCGTCGTCTCCCCATGAATCAGTCCATCTTACATAAACCGTTGCATCGGGATTTACCTTTTTTACACCAAGTGTAAAAGCATTAATTCCACGGTTAACCTCCGAAATAGGGAACGCCGCAACATAGCCGATTTCATTTGTCTCAGTCTGCAGACCTGCCACAATACCGCACAAATACCTTATCTGATATATTCTTCCGAAATAACTCGAAAGATTTCTTCCTTCTCCCACACCTGTTGCGTGAAAGAAATAAATCTCGGGGTATTTCTCTGCAGCTTTTTCCACTCCTTCACCAAACCCAAATGAATTGGCAATAATAATCTCACAGCCACCTTCAACAAGTTCATCAATCACTGCAGAAACACTCTCTTCCGTAACGTATTCCTTACAAACTATTGCAAGATTAAGTTCCCCTGCAGTTTTCTCGAGTCCTTCATAATGTGACTGACACCAGTTCTTGTCCTCTTTACTTCCGTTCAAAAGAAGTCCGACCATAGTGGTTTTGTCCGTAACCTCCGTATCCGCCTCATTAATTTTAATTACAAATATTCCGGCTATTATCGCAATAATAATAATTCCGGCTATTATACAAACTTTTTTCATATGTAACTCCCCTAAAATTATATATAACCTATTCTAAGCTACTACTTTATAATATAACAAATGTGTCCTATTCTCAACATTTTTATTGTCTGTAACACATATTTCTGTCAAAAAATATAAAATAAAGACACCGCCAAACAGCGGTGTCTTTATTAAAAATCTTCCGATACAGAAAGCATCATAATGTCATTTACAGACATTCCGTCCAATATACCTTCCAAATCCATTATCATCCATAATTTAATGTACATTGCGATAGGTGACGCCTGAGGAAGTGTATACACTCCCAGCTCCTTCCATTCCTTTACACTTTCATAATCCGTGCCGGGATTACTTCCTGCAAGAAATACCGGAATATTCTTAGCTTTTGCCGTAGCAAAAAATTCTTTCATACCCGGTGTAATACTGCAAATAGTTCCGGAATGATAACTGTCTAAAATAACTGCTCTTGTCTGCTCAGACAATTTCGGATATTCCATACCCGGATAAGGAAAAATACGAAGAATTCCCGAATTCCACTTCTTAGGCAATGACATCTCATACTTTTTATCACTTGCTGTCACACGATAATTCGGATTAGGAACAAATCTGTTCTTCTCATAGTGACCGTAATACATATCCCCAACACTATACAAATTATCATCACAAGGCAAATGCGGCAAAAGCCTATTGCCCCTGTGCACATAAACAACTCCGTCGCCGTTACGATAAACGGCAAACACACCTGTTCCCTGTTTATTTACAATAAACTCAACCGCATACGCGAAATTATCCAATCCGTTGGCTCTCGGGTCATCAAGAACATAATTACTCGACACAAATATTACCGGCTTGTTAATACCCTGCAACAAATACGCCATGCTTGCTGCAGAATACTGGACTGTGTCTGTACCATGTGTAACAATGATTCCGTCATAATCTTTGTCCTTATGTGCCAAAAGGCATTCTCCCAATTTTCCCAGATATTCTCCTGTAACATCCTCGCTCAGCAATGTATACGGCTCATCATACTCAAAATCTACTTCTCTCTTTGCTAATGAATTATACTTCTCTATCAGCTGATATCTTGTATTATCTGACGGCGAAATATAGCCGTCATTTACAACACTTCCAATTGTTCCGCCTGTAAATACAACTAATATTTTCAAAATTAATCCTCCATAACCAATGCAATGTCAAATACGCACTCAGACTTAAATTTATTCTTCATCGGGCATGATTTGCATGTTAATATAACCTCAACCTCACCTAACAATTCCTCAATAACGCCCGTACAATATCCAACAATGTATGAACATATTTTATGTTTATGCTTTTTATCAACAAAGAAACACTCATTAATTGACAAAGTTCCCGTCAATGTATCATTCTCTTCATCCAAGGTAACATCCGTATTAAACTTACCCCATCCCACACAAGAGTCAAACTCGCACCACTTCTGCAGTTTTTCCGCAATCGACAGGTTATCATTATCCAGCATCTGATTTAAACGTTCGCCAAAATTACTTCCACCGCTGTGTCCGCAATCATAATACACCTTACTTGCATGCTCCTCACCGATTTCCTTTGCCATATCAGAATAAATCTCGCCCATCATATGCAGGAAAGTATCCTGTCTGAAGCTGATATTGCGCACCCTGTCTTCAGGGTTAATCATAATTCCTCTTGTAGAATCGTATTCGAAGACAGTTTTTGTCTTTTTACTTTCTTCAATGTCATTACCCTGTACAACAGAAGTTGCTTTTTCAATTTCTTTTGGGTACTTGTTTTTAATGGAGCTTAAAAGTCTCGGTAATGCACTGTTCAAATCTCCATCCTCAACAATAACTCTTTGACTTCTGCCCAAGTAGTAACGAAATTCATCGCAAACCTCAAAGTCCTCAATAAAAAGCGGAATGATTGTCTTTTTCTTTTCTACACAAATATCAATTTCATTCAGTACATGTTCTGACCCGTTACTATGGGTAGATGCAATGAGAACAACTATTTTACAGTTGTTAATTACATTAACTATATCCTTCGCATAGTGCAGACCACCGGAAATATCCCTGGATGCAATATAACAATTGTAACCATTTTTCTCTACATAATCAATTACCCTTTTTGCACATTCAGCATCAATACTTGAATAGCTTATAAATACTTCATTCCTCATTCAAAAATCTCCTTCTTTTGTATGTT
Organism: Lachnospiraceae bacterium; assembly: GCA_015057505.1. GTDB lineage: Bacteria > Bacillota > Clostridia > Lachnospirales > Lachnospiraceae > SIG300. The sequence continues at coordinate 128,075 of SVEG01000006.1, read as the reverse complement.
CTATATATTATAAAATTTTTTGACAGATAAATCAATAGTCGGCTCGCATAAAGCAAAATATGTGATGCACACTTTTGTATACATCACATATCTGTACATATCTTAGTTATCAAGCTTAGACATCAATATTTCTCTTACTACAGAAGGATCTGCCTTACCTGCAGTCTTCTGCATTACCTTACCCATAAGGAAGCCGACTACCTTGGCATTACCCTCACGATACTGCTTAACTGAATCAGGATTCTCATTCATCGCTGCGGTAACCGCATCATCAATAAAGCTTGTGTCAGATACCATGCCGAGATTATTCTCTTTGACATATGCAACCGGATCAATATCCTTCTCATAAATAAGCACGAAAATCTTCTTGGCTATTGTACGGTTAATCTCTTTATTGTTAACAAGCTCTATAAGTTTTGCAAAGGAATCACAGTTAATGCTGATATCATCATAAGACTTATTCTCATCTGTATCCAAAGACAAGAGCTCTGTGATAATCCACGCAACAACATCCTTTGCAGGAAGACCCTTTGACATAAGTGCATCAAAAATATCCGAAAGATTCTTACTGCTTGTAATCTTCTTAGCATCAATTTCAGCAATACCAAGTTCCTTGGTCATACGTGCATACTTGTCATGCGCGCTCTCAGGCAAACGTGATTTAACCTCATTAATCCATTCTTCGTCAACTACAATGGGCATAAGGTCTGCATTCGGGAAATATCTGTAATCAGTTGCATTCTCTTTATTACGCATAGAGAAACTCTGTCCCGCATTATCATCCCAACGACGTGTTTCCTGAACAAGTTCCTCGCAGCCTGTCTCAAGAGCATCAATATGCCTCTGTGTCTCATACTCAATAGCACGAACAATCGCCTTTAAGGAGTTCATGTTCTTCATTTCTGTACGTGTTCCCAGAACATCACTGCCTACTTCTCTTACGGAAAGGTTAACATCACAACGCATTGAACCTTCTTGCATCTTACAGTCTGAAACGCCTGCAAAAGTAAGAAGCGCACGTAATTTCTCAAGATAAGCCACAACCTCTTCCGCACTACGGAAGTCAGGATTACTTACGATTTCTACAAGCGGAACACTACAACGGTTATAATCAACAAGTGAAACACCTCTTGAATGTACTAACTTACCCGCATCTTCCTCAATATGGATCTGCTTCAAGGTAATTGTCTTTGTTCCCTTGCTTGTCTCTATCTCTACACGACCATCACGGCAGATAGGTGCAAACAGCTGCGTAATCTGGTAACCGCATGAAAGATCCGGATAAAAATAGTTCTTTTTATCAAATGATATAACAGGTGTAATGCGGCTGTTTGTAACAAGAGACGCCGCTATACCAAGTTCAATTGCATTTTTGTTGGCAACCGGAAGCATACCCGGCATACCTGCACAGGCGGGGCACACATTTTCATTTGCATCTGCTCCGAATTTAGCACTACATGAACAGAATAATTTTGAGTTTGTTGCCAATTCTACATGGACCTCAAGTCCGATTACTACTTCATAATTTTTCATCTCAACCCCTCCTATTTACCCTGTGCCAATGCAAACATTGCATTTTCACCGTTACGTTTACAGATAAACTGAGTCGGTTTATTATTATATAACATGGAAACACTTGCAAAACCACACAAAGGTGCAAGAGCATATAATGCAACCTGCTCATACTTTGTTGCTCCATCCATTTTTGCAGGAAGAGCAATTACATCCGCATTATCCAGGATTTCTGTATAATAATCCTTAACCAAGCGCCGAATCTGCATTGATTTGTTATATAAACCGTCATAGTACTCTTTTGAAAGCACCATACAACCTGCAATTGAAGCAAGCTGCAGATTGCGACCGAATGACTCTGTACGTGATCTTACATAAAGGTCATTAATACCGTTTACATCCTCTGCACGATATCCGAACTTAACACCGTCATAACGGTTGGTATTATTACAAATCTCGGCACTTCCGAGAATATAGAAAATCTGTGCAAAACAATCTGCATATTTCATCTCTATGTTCCCTGCCTCAATCTCAACAGGGAAAGTCTTGGAATCAGCCACCACTTTAACTGCCTTGTCAGCCTTAGCTGCATAAGCATAAGTTGCTGCGGGAAGGCTTGTTCCGTCACTTACATCATGTCCTGAAATAACATTTAACACTTCGATACCTTCTTCAAGATTACGGCAAAGGATACCAATCTGGTCCATTGATGCAACACCCTGCATCAAACCAAATCTTGAAACAGTACCATATGAGGGATGAATATAAATAAGTCCGTTAGCCGGAGCCTGGCGACGAAGCTTGCCGAACACATCATTGCAAAGTACAACATCACATTTGCCTTCTGTTAATGCAACTACGGCTGAATCCAATTCATCCTTCTCATCAAACAAATTATCAATACTAAACTCATCGGGAGTAAGAAATCCTTCAAACTCCATATCGTGAGCCAAACATTTCTCATATACTCTGGCACTTAAAGGTGATTTAAAACCTGCAAGGAATTTAGAACCTCCGGTGCACACCTTTCCTGCAACCATAATATCATCATGCATCATGAATTTCATTGTAGAACCCTCCTATTCCAATGTCTTCGGCACCTGAAAATATCCGTCATATTCTTCGGGAGCGTTTGATAACAACTCATCTCTTTCAATGAATTTTGCGGAAGCATCTTCACGTAATACATTCTTTAAGTCAAGTACCGTAAACAACGGTTCAACACCCTCTGTATCAATACCATCCAACTTCTTAAAGCTCTCTTCCAGAGTGTTAAAGCTATCAATAACCCACTGGCGAACATCTTCCGTAAGACTGAGTTTTGCCATATTTTCATATGCTGATAAAGTTTTTGCGTCCATAATTACTCCTCCTATCTAAGCTTAATATGAACTTCTCTAAGCTGCTGTTCCGTTACCGTATTCGGTGCTCCAAGCAACAAGTCCTGTGCATTTCCGTTCATCGGGAATGCAACTACCTCTCTGATGCTTTCCTGGTTTGCCAAAAGCATGACCATTCTGTCAAGTCCGGGTGCCATACCTGCATGAGGCGGTGCACCGTAATGGAACGCATTATATAATGCAGAAAATCTGTCTTCAATATCCTGCTGTGTATATCCCGCAATCTCGAATGCTTTTAACATAATGTCAGGGCGGTGGTTTCTAACGGCACCCGATGACAACTCAACACCGTTACATACAATATCATACTGATACGCAAGAACATCAAGCGGATCCTTTGTTTCAAGTGCTTCCATCTCACCCTGTGGCATTGAGAAAGGATTATGCATGAATTCAATATTACCGCTGTCTTCATTAATTCCGAACATAGGGAAATCTGTAACAAAACAGAATTCATATCTGTCTTTATCAATAATATCAAGACGAACACCTAACTCTGTACGAATCTGACCTGCAAGTTTGTCAACAACCTTCGGTGAGTCAGAAATGAAGAACAATGTATCGTCTTCCTTAAGTGACAACATCTTGCAAAGTTCTGCCTGCTTCTCTTCTGACAAGAACTTTACAATCGGTCCCTTGAGCTTCATATCTTCAAGAACAGAAATATATCCAAGCCCCTTCATACCGATTGACATAGCAAAATCAAGCATTTTTTCAAAGAATGACTTAGACATTGAAGCACACTTAGGAGCCACTATACCACGTACCGGTTTCTTCTTAAACGGTGCAAAATCAACATCTGAGAAAAACTCTGTCAAATCTTCAATAATTAAAGGATTTCTTAAATCAGGCTTATCTGAACCATACTTAAGCATACTCTCTGCGTAAGGAATGCGTCTGAACGGTGCCGGACTTACATATTTGCCTGAAGAGAACTCTTTGAATGTGTCATATAAAACTGTCTCTGCAACTTCAAAAACATCTTCCTGTGTTGCAAAAGCCATCTCAAAGTCAAGCTGATAGAACTCACCCGGAGAACGGTCTGCACGCGCATCCTCATCACGGAAGCAGGGTGCAATCTGGAAGTACTTATCAAAACCTGATGTCATGAGCAACTGCTTAAACTGCTGAGGTGCCTGGGGCAATGCATAAAACATTCCCTGGTGCTTTCTGCTCGGTACTAAGAAGTCACGTGCACCTTCAGGTGATGATGCTGTAAGGATAGGTGTCTGAATCTCCAAAAAGCCCATCTCTTCCATCTTACGACGAAGATAGCTTGTAATTTTTGAACGAAATACAATATTGTTATGAACTGCCGGATTTCTCAAATCGAGGAAACGGTATTTTAAACGGATTTCTTCTTTTGTGTTCATAGACTCGCTGATTTCAAAGGGAAGCTGATTCTTTGACTTACCGAGAACAGTAAGTTCTGTAGCCTTAAGCTCCACTTCACCTGTGCTTATCTTCATGTTAACAGTCTCTGCGTCTCTAAGCTGTAACATACCGCTAACAGAAATAACAAATTCCTTACCGATACCGTTAACCAATGCTGTATCATTAACAACAACCTGTGTAATACCATACTGGTCTCTCAAGTCGATAAAGATAACTCCGCCGTGGTCTCTTATGGTATCTACCCAACCTGCCAAGCGTACATTAGTATTAATGTGTTCTTTTCTTAATTCGCCACACGTATGTGTTCTGTAAATATTCATATAAAAGCCTCCTTCTTTTTATCGCAGATGTCACAAATATAAAAGCCCCTCGAAAACTTATCGTTTCCGAGGGGCGAGATATCAATCCCGCGGTGCCACCCACGTTGGTGTATTAATACACCCACTTTTAATTATACTGTTGTAAACCACAAATCAATATAGTGTTACTCTTCCTACTACTTACCCAAGCAAAACTTTCAGCCACGGTTCTGCATCTCTGATGAGTTTTCCACAAAGGAGAGGTCTGTATTGAATCAAACTTATGATGTATCATGGTATCATAACAGAATTTCATTGTCAATAAAAATTTATCGCTTTTTACTGACTATTTTTACAATATTATTTCCAAAATGAACTAAAATATTCCGGCAAAAAATAATTAATTCCGTATAGAATTCTAATAATCCGCATATACTGTAGATGTTACAAAATGTATTATTCCTTCTTAGCTCAGTAGGTAGAGCATGCGGCTGTTAACCGCAGTGTCGTTGGTTCGAATCCAACAGAGGGAGTTTTATTTAAAAAGTTCTATTATTTTTCTTTTTCTTATACTCCATTAAAAGTGGCATCAAATCATATTTACACGTGTCAGCTTTATATTTCCTAAGTTCCTCCCATGTACAAAGGCAAGGATTCTCCTTAAGACTTTCATTTCTTTTAGCATTCGGGGCATCCGTTCTCTTCCAACCGAGCGTCGCCATAAAATAGCACCATCTTCTATGCTCCAATCGTGATAATTCGCTAACCCACGGATAATTCAACATATCACTCTGATATTCTGTCAATTCCTCTTCAGAGCATTCAAAAGTCCAAACATTACCCTTATCCTGCAGAATACTTCCATGCTCACCAAAATATCTATCTAATTCATTATGGTCAATCTTATCCAACAAAATTCGTTTCACAGCAGCATGTTGCGCAACAGCCTGATTGGAATTTCTTCGAAACATAGCCATGTTTCTCCATTTTTCATTTATCAGAGTGGTTTTCTCTTTAACATCTTCCTTGCTCTCCGAAGAAATATCATTTCCTGCTGCCGTAATATCCAACGAACTATAAATATAATTATACTCCTTTGCATCCCAAGTCAGTTCGTCATGAATCAAATCTTCTAAACAAATCGTACTTTCCGTCTCCTCAATTACAAATACGTTCTTGTAAGTGTCATTGTTCTTTTTTAAGTACTCTGCCATCTGTCTGTTTGATTCCATTCGGATTCCAATACTAACCCTTCCGGCATTTTTATCCGTAGCACAATTTCGCAAATAACGCTCTACCTCTGACACACAATGCAGACTTACATCAATATCCTCAACACAAATTGCGATATAGGTGTACGGACCATCCTTTTCTGAAGTTCCGTTTACACATAACTGTTTATAAAATTGCTTATGACGGATATCCATCTTATGGAATCTGATTCTCAATTTGCCATCCGCCTTAGTAGGTGGAATCACAAATTCATCCTCACCTATTTCCACATAATCCTCATTAAAATTATTTGCAAAAATACTCTTCTTATTTTGTATATCAAAATCTACAACATCCACTATAATTTCGTTCTCGCTGCTGACAACACCCAGATTCATTGCCTGAAGCAATAACTGCTGTCCCAACTTGCCAAAACCAATAATTAGCAGATGTAACTTCCAATTCTTCGGATCAATTCCACTGTTTAAATAATATTCATGTAAAGGATGCTCTGCAAGCATCTTTCTTACACGCAATTCATGAATACTGACAATCTCTAAATCCTTTGCCCCTTTGGCATCTTTATCCTTCATTCTACTATCGTGATAATCTTCAATAATTCTCTTAATACCGTCATCCTCACAACGACAGAAAAATTTAACATCCTCTAATAAAAGAGCCTTATTCTCATCTTTATGAAACATCTGATACAATGAAAAATTCTTGGCAGAAGAAGAATCAAACAAAATGATTTCTCTCGCCTTTTTTAATTCCATACGTTCAAAAAAATATTTGAGCTGTCTGTCGGGAAGCTTCAGGCAGTCTATTCTATGTACCACTATTCCATCCCGAAGAAGGGCCAATTCTTCATCATTTGAAACCTCTGCAGACACCAGATGAATACAATAATCCTTATGCTTTCCGGCAAGCAAAATCTTTACTTCCTCGTTATATCCAAAAACAATAATTCTTCTCTTTTTAGAAAACAACCACCTGATTGACTTAAAACGCAACAAACGGTTCAAAAACTTATAAACCACTGCCAACGTACAATACGGCGCGGTAAAAACGGCAAATGCATATGCATAGCCTACTGCCGCCTCAAAAAAGCCACAATTCTCATTCAATATTTTCGCGAGATCCTTTAAACTAATTTCCGGGCGGAAACCGAATGCCTTAATACTGTTCTGTATAATCAACATCCACCTAAACAGTGGATTGGGATAGGCCTGCGCGTTATAATAAAAGAGTCCTTCCAACAATGTAATAACAAATGATACAATTGCCAATACAAAGAAAAATCTGCCTAATTTTTTATCTGTTTTCTTTCCCATAGTTTACCTCTTGACAGCTAACAAAAGACTTTACACCTTGTTTATATGTTTATTATCTCGTTACGCTGTATGTACTGTTTTATCAGATATATGCTTGTTCAAAATATCATGAACCCTCTCAATTTCACTTAATATCAGTTTGTCCATCATTTTTAATTCTGAAGTAGATTTTATTAATAAATTTTCTAACTTATTAACTTTACCTTCGAAACCATTCATTCTGCTCTCAAAGCCGTCCATTTTGCCTTCGAGACCATCCATTCTGCTCTCAAAGCCGTCCATTTTGCCTTCGAGACCATCCATTCTGCTCTCAAAGCCGTCCATTTTGCCTTCGAGACCATCCATTCTGCTCTCAAAGCCATCCATTTTGCCCTCGAGCCTATCCATTCCGCTCTCAAAGCCATCCATTTTGCCCTCGAGCCTATCCATTCCGCTCTCAAAGCCATCCATTTTGCCCTCGAGACCGCCCACCTTTTCAAGTATCAAATCTAATTTTTGGCTATCTGTCATATTATCAACATCCCTTCCTGTTAATTATATCATTCATTTTTATCGGCTGTAAAGTCCTTTATTAAGTTATCAATGTACTCAAATTGTTGGAAAAAATATCTTTTAGAAAAATTATTCCTCTAAAGAAATAAAAGACTTTTCAGAAAAAGCCCGTCGGCCTGCGCAGACTGCACAAACACAACGAGCCTTGATATTAAGATATACCAATAATTTCCATTTGTCAATGATGATTATTCATTCACCCTATTTACAAGATAAATACCCGCACATACAAGTGCAAGTGCAATCACAAGCTCAAGTCCGAAATTTGAGCTCTCGTGCAAGAACACGAAAGATAACAGCACGCTAAAAATAGGATTAGTAAATGAGTACACCGCTACCTTACCTACAGGATTATGCTTTAACAAAATACCCCATACGGAGTAAGCAACCGAGGAGATAAGCGCAAGATACACCAGCAAAAGTACTGACTTAAAGCCCCAGCCGCTAAGCTGTCCGCCCATCGCAAAGCCGCAAATTGTCATGATAATTCCGCCAAAAACAAACTGATATCCGCTAAGAACTACGGGATTTTCTTTCTGGGAATATTTTTTCACGAGCGCAGAAGAAAGCGCATATGCAATAGCCGCAATAAGAATAGCGCCCTCACCCTTAAAAGTAAAACCTCCCGTAAGTCCCGACGGGTCGAAGTTAATAACGATTACACCGGCAAACCCGATAAGGCAACCGATAAATTTCTTAACCGTTAGCTTCTCATATTTAAAAATCAAACAAGCCATAAGAATAGCGATAAATGTCTGTGAACCGTTAATAATTGCAGATTTTACGCCCGTAGTATATGCAAGTCCCATATAAAAGAAAATGTACTGGAATACAGTTTGAATAAGTCCCAGCTTACACACCATACCCCATGAGCTTTTCTGCGGAAACAATGGCTTACCTGCGATAATACTTCCAAAAATCGCTGTAAGAATTCCGGCAATAACAAAACGCACGCCCGCAAAAAGTATTCTTGATGCAATATCATCTGCACCTACACCAAACCACTCATAACCGATTTTAATAGCAGGAGTTGCACTTCCCCACAAAAAGCAACATAGGCAGGCAAGCAATGCTATTCCAAGCGGTTTTGTAACAAAAGACTTTTTATCGTTCATTGTAATTTCATCTCCATACATCATAATTCTTCTGTGTGATTTACTTTTTTAATCTAACCGACACATAAAAAGCACCGCCGACAGTTCTACTACCGCCGGCGGATACCTTATATTTACTTCATTCTACTCTGATTACTCAGTAATATTTTTGTGAATTTCCTGAAGTGAGCAAACTTCAATCTGTCCCTTTGTCTTAACAGCCTTGATACCCTCTGCTGTGGCCATTGCTGCTGCCATGGTTGTCATGTAAGGAATCTTCTTCTTGATGGCTGTCTTACGGATGTAACTATCATCATATACACTTTCTTTTCCTGCAGGTGTATTGATAACAAGCTGAATCTGTCCGTTCATGATTAAATCTGCAATATTGGGTCTGCCTTCCTGAAGCTTAAATACCTTCTCTGCAGGAATTCCGTTTGCAATAATTGTCTCGTAAGTTCTGCCTGTAGCAAGGAGCTTAAAGCCACACTCATGGAACGCTTTTGCAACCTGGGGAAGCTCTGCCTTATCTGCCGAGTTAACACTGATAAGAACCGTACCTTCTGTCGGAAGCTTAGACTGTGTAGCCTCCTGTGCCTTGAAGAATGCCTCACCAAAGTTTGATGCCAAACCAAGAACCTCACCTGTTGAACGCATCTCCGGTCCGAGTAACGGGTCAACCTCATGGAACATGTTGAACGGGAATACCGCTTCCTTAACACCAAAGTGTTTGTAGTTCTTCTCTTTGAGTGCCGGAACGGGTGATTCCTTACCTGTAAGCTCTGAAGTAATAATCTGTGTTGCGATATTAACCATGTTGATACCGCAAACCTTGGATACTAACGGAACTGTTCTGGATGCACGGGGATTAGCCTCTAATACGTAAACCACATCATCCTCAATTGCATACTGCATGTTCATAAGACCGCGTACATTCATCTCAACCGCAATCTTTCTTGTATATTCCTTAATTGTCTCAAGATTCTTCTCTGAAATATGCATTGAAGGAAGGATACAAGCTGAGTCACCTGAATGAACTCCGGCAAGCTCGATATGCTCCATAACAGCAGGAACAAATGCGCTTGTTCCGTCACTGATGGCATCTGCCTCACACTCCATTGCATGTCTTAAAAATCTATCGATAAGAATCGGTCTGTCAGGTGTTACACCTACTGCCGCTGCCATATATGCACGGAGATTTTCCTGATCGTAAACAACCTCCATACCTCTTCCGCCGAGTACGTAAGAAGGACGAACCATTACGGGATATCCTATCTCCTCTGCAATCTCAACTGCTTCATCAACAGTTACTGCCATACCTGCCTGAGGCATCGGAATCTCAAGCTTATCCATCATGGCACGGAACAAATCTCTGTCCTCTGCCATATCAATAACTGCCGGCGGTGTACCAAGTACACGTACGCCTGCCTTCTCAAGATCTGCAGCAAGGTTAAGCGGTGTCTGTCCACCGAACTGTGCGATTACACCGAGAGGCTTCTCTTTCTCGTAAATACTGAGAACATCCTCAAGTGTAAGCGGCTCAAAATAAAGCTTATCTGATGTATCATAATCCGTTGAAACTGTCTCGGGATTACAGTTAATAATAATTGTCTCAAATCCAAGCTCTTTAAGAGCAAGTGCAGCATGAACACAGCAGTAGTCAAACTCGATACCCTGACCGATACGGTTGGGACCTCCACCAAGAATAATAATCTTCTTGTTGTCTGTAGCAACTGTCTTGTCTTCTGCGTTATATGTTGAATAGTAGTAAGCTCTGTCTTCTGTTCCGCTTACGTGAACACCTTCCCAAGCTTCCGTAATACCGTAACCGATTCTTGTCTCACGAATCTTTGTCTCATCAACCTTAAGAAGCTGGCTTAAGTACTTATCTGAGAAACCGTTCTTCTTAGCTGTCTCAAGAGTAGCTTTCTCAAGAGCCTTCTCACCCATGGCCATAAGAGCCTCTTCTTCTTCAACAAGCTCCTTCATCTGCTCAAGGAAATAGTGCTTAATCTTGGTAAGATTATAAATCTCCTCAATTGTTGCGCCTTTACGAAGTGCTTCGTACATAATGAACTGACGCTCACTTGTAGGAACACGGAGCATCTTAAGAAGCTCTTCTTTTGTTTTGCTATTGAAATCCTTTGCAAAACCAAGACCGTATCTTCCTGTCTCAAGGCTTCTGATTGCCTTCTGGAAAGCTTCCTTATATGTCTTACCGATACTCATTACTTCACCTACGGCGCGCATCTGAGTACCAAGCTTATCTTCTGCGCCTTTGAACTTCTCAAATGCCCAACGAGCGAACTTAATTACGATGTAATCTCCATCCGGAACGTACTTATCAAGTGTACCGTACTTACCGCAAGGAATCTCATCAAGTGTAAGTCCTGCTGCAAGCATTGCAGAAACAAGTGCAATCGGGAAACCTGTTGCTTTAGAAGCAAGTGCCGATGAACGTGATGTTCTGGGGTTAATCTCGATTACAACGATTCTATCGCTTACCGGGTCATGTGCAAACTGTACGTTTGTACCGCCGATAACTTCGATTGCTTCTACAATCTTATATGCCTGCTCCTGTAAACGCTTCTGTGTTGCCTCTGAAATTGTAAGCATAGGCGCTGAACAGAAGGAGTCACCTGTATGTACACCGATGGGGTCGATATTTTCAATAAAGCAAACTGTAATCATGTTGTTCTTGGAGTCACGAACAACCTCAAGTTCAAGCTCTTCCCAACCAAGGATTGACTCCTCAACAAGTACCTGGCCTACAAGGCTGGCCTGAAGACCTCTTGCAACTACAGTCTTTAATTCTTCTACGTTATAAACGAGGCCGCCACCTGCACCACCCATTGTGTATGCGGGACGGATTACTACGGGATATCCAAGCTTATCGGCGATTGCAAGTGCCTCGTCTACAGTGTAGGCAACGTCGCTTCGTGCCATCTCAATTCCAAGGCTGTCCATGGTCTTCTTGAACTCGATTCTGTCCTCGCCTCTCTCGATAGCGTCAACCTGAACACCGATAACCTTTACATTATATTTATCCAAAACACCTGCCTCAGCAAGCTCTGAACAAAGGTTAAGACCTGACTGTCCGCCAAGGTTAGGAAGCAATGCATCCGGTCTTTCTTTTGCAATAATCTGCTCAAGACGCTCTACATTCAACGGCTCGATATATGTTACATCAGCTGTCTGAGGGTCAGTCATAATTGTAGCAGGATTAGAGTTAACCAAAACAATCTCATATCCTAAGCTGCGGAGTGCCTTACACGCCTGTGTTCCTGAATAGTCAAACTCGCAGGCCTGTCCGATGATGATAGGACCGGAACCTATAATAAGTACTTTGTGAATGTCATTTCTCTTACCCATAGTAACGTTTCCTCCGATTTTTATGTATTTTTTAACGGTTCAGAGCCACACTCGAAAACACTTCGTATTTTCTCGCGATTTGGCTCTCGCCAAATAGAATTACCGCAAACCGTTCTCCGGAATGCAAGCATTCATCGCCCGGCTTGCAGTAATTCTGCCCGGCTCTGAACTTCCATCTATTCTTTACCGTTCCAGCAATATGTACAGAGCTTGCAGGGGCTAATGCCGACTGCGTCTATCATATCGTCAAGACGGTTAAAATTCAATGTTGTAAAAATAAGCTCCTTGCAGATATCCTGCACCATTGCCTTATAATTGGCGCTTTCAGGATTGGAGTAGTCTGCCAAAAGTTCAGGTGTAACCTCGCCTTCTCTCTTAGCAATAACTCTTCTCGTAATCAAATCCATCTCCGACTTGGAACGCGAAAAGTTAAGGTACTTACAACCATATAAAAGTGGCGGACATGCAGGTCTGATATGAACCTCCTTCGCACCGCTTTCATATAAAGATTCTGTCTTCTCGCGAAGCTGCGTTCCTCTTACGATGGAATCATCTATAAGAAGAAGACTCTTATCCTTTATTAAAGATTCTACCGCTATAAGCTTCATGTTAGCTATCATGTTACGCTCAGACTGTCTGGTCGGCATAAATGAACGCTGCCATGTAGGAGTATATTTGATAAACGGTCTCGCAAAAGGTATTCCCGATTCGTTGGCGTATCCTATGGCATGCGGTATTCCCGAATCCGGTACACCCGCAACGATATCTGCCTTTACATCATCGCGCCTTGCCATGTTGCGACCATTACGGTAACACATTTCTTCTACACCCACGCCCTCATAAACTGATGTGGGATATCCGTAGTAAACCCAAAGAAATGTACATATCTTCATCTCATCTCTTGGCGGCGACATAACCTCCACACTCTCGGGGGTAACCTTAACAATCTCTCCGGCACCGAGCTCTCTGTAATCGTGATATCCGAGATTAAGATATGCAAAATTCTCAAAAGACACACAAAAAGCCTCTTTCTTTTTACCAAGAACCAGAGGCGTCCTACCCAAACGATCACGCATAGCGTAAATACAGTTCGGGGTCATTATTAAAATGCTCATGGACCCTTGGATTTTCTCCTGTGCGTATAAAAGACCTTCTACAATAGAATCTCTTCTGTTAATCAATGAAGCCACAAGCTCCGTCTGATTAATGTCTCCACCGCTCATTTCCAAAAAATGAGTACTACCCTGATCAAAGGCCTCTTTAACAAGGTCGTCCATGTTGTTAATTTTACCGACAGTGGTAATTGCAAAATTACCGAGATGCGAGCGTACAATCAAAGGCTGCGGTTCATTATCTGAAATACATCCTATACCAAGATTGCCTTCCATCTCTTCATAATCTCGCTCAAACTTCGTACGAAACGGAGAATTTTCAATATTATGAATGGCTCTGTCAAAACCCTTCTCACCAAAAACGGCCATACCACCTCTTCTTGTACCGAGATGTGAATGATAATCCGTTCCGAAGAATAAATCCGTAATACAGTTCGTTTTTGAAGCTACTCCAAATATGCCACCCATAGCTATATTCTCCTTATTCAAAATATTATCTGTGGTATTATACTTTGTTGCTAATTAAAATGTCAAGACGTTTTAAGCGTTTTTTTCATTTTATTTTTATTTAGCCATGCAGGCCAAATTATGCCCGCATGGCTAAACTGTAAACCTTTAAATAAGTTCAGTTAACATAAGGAAAGTAAGTCCCTGTCCGTATGCTGTAGGACGAACCGCAATATCCTTATAAAACTGCAAATTATGACCCATGCCTGTTCCGAAGGATACACCCTCTACGGTTCCGTCCTCCGCAACCTTGTTAACAACAGCGTTAATTGCATTCTCTGACATCTTCTCATAAATCTCACCTTCAAGAAGACCGATTCTTAAGCCCTTATGTACACCGTAAGCAATTGCTGCTGTCGCAGAAGTCTCGTAATAAGCACTCTCATCATCAAGAAGTGTATTGAAAAGGCCTCTGATTCCCTGATACTTCTGAAGCTCCTTAACCTGGTCAAGCCATGCAGCGTGAACATACTTGGAAGTTGCATCATCCCTGTCATCGAGAATCTCAATAAACTCTACCGCACCTGCTGTAAACCAGCTGTTACCACGTGCCCAGAATGCCTCTGCAAAATTGTGACGACGGTCAAAAGTCCAGCCATGATAGAAAAGTCCTGTAATCTTGTCCTGTAAATATTTGATATGGATTAAGAACTGGTACTTAGCTTCCTCAACCCAATCTCTTCTTCCGAGCAACTTACCTGCCTTAACAAGGAACAATACCGCCATAAAAAGTGTATCATCCCAAAGCTGCTCATGATGATGATTAAGAATTGTCATATGCTGAAGTCCGTCATACTCGGTTCTTGGCATCTCATTCATTACCCAATCTGCCCAACTGTAGATATGCGGCAAATATTCTTCGTTCTTGGTGACGGAATATACGCACACCATACCAAGCATGGGAGCTACAGTATTAACATTGCGATGAGGCGGAACCTCTTTTGCGAGCTGCTTTGCATACCACTCCTCAAGCATTTTAAGATAAGACTCGTCACCGGACTTCTCGTATACCTTATATAAGCTGTATAAAGCAACACCTGTCGGCCACTCCCAATTATCCATTGCAAGATGGTTGTTGCTCTTCATGTCTGCCCCATTATTCATTAACATTCCGATTACCTTATCGGCAAGTACCTGATATTCTTTCTTATCCATTGCTATCTCCTTTGGTTACTTCTTATTTTTCTTTTTAAGAATTATTACTGCAGCGATAATCACTGCCACGACCGCAACCGCTATAACGGCAATAACTACCGGGTTAATTCCGCCGTCTTTTTCACTATCGTTCTTATCGTCCTGTGTACCTTCATCTGTGCCCGGCTGTCCGTCATCCGCCTTCTCATCCGGAAGCAAACCAAAATCAAAAATCTCCGATTCTTCTGACTCACCTGCAGCGTTGATTGCAACTATCTTGTAAGCATAATGCTTACCTTCTTCTGCCGCCTTGTATGAGAAATCACATACCGTGGTGTATCCTGCGATAGTAAAATCTCCTACAAGGGCATATTCCGGTTCTTCATATTTCACAGATGACGCCTCTTCCTTTGAATCGTCATCACAAGGAATTGTTTTTACAACTTCTGCTATCTCTGCAACAAGCACCTTGTAATAATCAGCACCTATACTTTCCTTCCACTTAATACGGCTTACAAAGCCGGATACTTTTTTCTCGGTAATGCCTGTCGGCGCTGACGGAATCTCGCCTACAGCAAGCGGCACATAATTCTCTGAAAGACCCGTAAGATTAAGCTTCTGTAATTCCTCAGCCACATAACCCGCAACAAGCTTCGCCCCGTAATACTGTAAATGCGTATTGTCGGCAACACCCTTGGCATAATCGCCCTCATATGCACCGGCTATCGCATGATTATAAATAATCTCGTTAGTGATGTTCTTGCCAAGCTCTTTTATTAAACCATGAAAACGTTCAACCGTAATCGCATTAAGGTCAATCAAAAGTGTCTCTGACTCTTCGGCCGCTGCCTTCATGGCTTTCACATAGTCGGGATAGCTTACCCTAAACTCGTCCGTAGCCGCTACATACTGATTACGGTTACAAAGTGTAACAAGTATCGGTGTCGCACCTCTATCCCTGATCGCCTGAATATAAAGCTTAAGGTTCTCTTTGAAATTAGGTGTTGAAACATACCGGTCAACCTTACTGGAATCTGCATCATTATGCCCAAACTCGATAAGTACATAATCTCCCGGAACCACTTCGCAAAGTACCTGGTTAAGTCTTCCCTGTCTTAAAAAATTCCCCGTGCTTCTTCCGCCAAGCGCTCTATTTACAAACTTCACATTATCATTAAAATAAAGTTCCATCGTCTGACCCCAGCCCGTCTGCGGTGCATATCTCTCGGAATAAGTCTGTACAAGAGAATCTCCAATTGTATAAACTGTTACCTTATCACCCTTTGTTTTCTCATTCTGCTTAACAGCATTAATACTTAATATCTTACCCTGGCCGGATGCCGTAATAACAATATCTCCCGTCATAGCCGCAACACTAAAGCTTCTTACCTCTTCCTTACCCTTTGACACAGACTCATTAAAAAGTCCGCTTCTGTCGCTGCTGTCCGCTTTTTGCACATTGGCAACCATCTGATCATCCGTAACATAATCATATGTAAAACTAAGTGTTGTATCGGCACTTATACTTCCGGTAAATGTAATCTCTATATTGAAATTCTCACCCGGTTTTGCCGGAATAACATATTCCCAACTGCCTTCCACAAGGCCTTCATTATCCTTAAAACTCTTAAATATTATATCCTCCGGATTCTTGGCCGCCTTGACACCGGTTACCGCTCCTCCTACAACAAAAACTCCCACAGCAAGCATAAATACTGCCATGATTTTCTTAAAACTCTTCACAAACTTCACCGAACCTTTCCTAACTTCTCTAAGTATTTATTTTAATGCATTTTAAAGTTTAATTCTACTCTTTTATAAAAAAAGTTTGTTTTTTTATTTATGTATGGCAATAATCGTCCGGATGTTGTAAAATTATATTCGGGAAGGATATTTTCAGGATTATTACATTCTTTCAAGACGAATAAATTGCGGGAACAAAATTCACCCGCAGAAAAGAGGATTTTTATGAGATTATTTAATATTTTGGAGCTTTTCATTTTTCCATCGATATTAGTGCTTATTCTTATTCTGATTAAGCCATTACTTAAAAACAGGGTCAAACCTGTCATCCGTTACGCACTCTGGCTTCTTGTAGTCATAAGAATGGTGCTTCCGGTTGCATTTCCGTCTGTTCCGCTTATGGCGATTAATCCAAGTGATGCAGACAGCGAAATTGCCGGCGAGCTCAATAAACTTCCGCCTGACACTCCGTTTGCACCGTCAACCGAATATGAAGACGAAACTACTGCGGCAGATATCCTTGAAGGGCAGAAAACCACTCTTCTTACCAACGGGCATGCACTCTCTCTCAGAGGTTTTTGGATTATCGGCTCCGTGATTATGTTTTTGTTTTTCCTGATAACAAGAATCAGTTTCTACCTGAAAGTCCGTAATTACAAAAACCGCTACGAATGTGACTCCAAGATACCTGTTTACATCATGGACAACAGACGTGACTGTTTTTTGTTCGGATTTTTCTCAAAGAAAATTTACATCGGTCAGGACCTTATAGACAACGGTCAAGCTGATTTTGTAATCGCACATTATTCAAGCCACTCCAAACAGCTTGATAACATATGGTTACTTGTCCGCATCTTACTCCTTACCGTATACTGGTTCCATCCAGCAGTTTGGATTGCAGCTTCGCATGCAGTCAAGGACGGCGAGTATGCTTGTAACATGCTTACTGTAAAGACCATCGGTGAAGATAAGTACCCTGAATACAAGGAATTCGTAATCGGACTTTCCAAAATCATGCCGCGCCCCGCTTTCTGGGAGCAGTTCGTATATGTAGCTTAACTATAAAGGCTGCCGCAAAATCTGCGGTGGCCTTTTTTCGCCCCAATTCTGCCCGCCGTCAGTTTTTGTCCGCGCTCTGCGGGGCCGCTGTCGGTTTACCCGGTTTTCGCAGGCAACAAAAGGTTTTTAGAATAACTTTGCTTTTTAAGCTTTCCACCAAATTGTGCCGCGCAGAGTTGTCTGAGCGGAATTGACTAGAAGTTCAGTGGTTTGAGATATATGTAAATTTTATATGCAAGGGTTATAAGGCACGCTCTCGCTACGAGAAAAGCGTAACGCTACTAAGCTTGCGCAACGAAATATTAAATATATTGGCTATATAGTTCTTTGAATTTCGTTGCGCGCGCTAAGGAGCGACGCTTTTCAAGTACCTTTAACCCTTGCATATAAAATTTACATATATCCCAAATCACATGAACTTCTTCAATTCCACGAGTTTCTCGGAGCGGCACAAAATCATACGGTGGAAAGCAAAAAGCATTAGTTATTCTTAAAACCGTAAAATGTTGCAAGAAAACCGGGTAAACCGACAGCGGCCCCGCAGAGCGCGGACAAAAACTGACGGCGGGCAGAATTGGGGCGAAATGAATAAACGTGATTGCGGGCAGTCTTTTATATAGCAATATTTAAATGTTTTTGCTCATATATAGCAAGTTTTGTTATGTATGAGCATCTTTTTTTGTGCTACTATAAGTTATGGATAGCGAAGTGTAACCAAAAAGTTACTAGGAGGAACCGGCTATGGACCTTAGTGCAAAAGAACAAAAACAGATGAAACGAAGAGAATATTTGCTTGAAGGTAACCTGTGGAGAGTTGTAATAAGCATTGCTCTTCCCATGGTTTTCTATAATCTTTGTAATTATTTTTACGGTATCTACGATATGATGCTTGTTCAGTCGGCCAATATAGGCGATGCAGCCGATATCGTCGTACTTGACCAGATTAAAAATATGATTTCAACAGTCGGAGCGGCACTTGCTACCGGCGGCGGAATTATGGTTGCCCGTCGTTACGGGGCAAAGCAGCTTGAGCCTGCAAGAAAATGCGCCAACACCTTGTTTACACTGGCGATGGCTGTTGCCCTTGTAACACTTGTTTTCATTCCGATCGGAACTCCGTTTTTAAAGCTGTTTAAAACCGACCAATCAATTATTGATAACTCAATGGGTTATTATAATGTACAGATTCTGACACTGTTTATTACCACAATGAACAGCACGATGATTGCCCTCGAGAAAGCCAAAGGCAACACTGTTAATCTGCTTTGCTTAAACTTAGGAGTAATCGTAATCAAAATCAGTCTCACAACATTATTTGTTTACGGTCCTTTTGAAAATGTAACCACCACATGGCTTGCAACTTCTACTTTGCTTGCCCAGTTATTTTTGTTTTTCTCAGGATTGTTCCTCTGTTTCCGAAGAAGCAATATTTTAAGAATTCGCATAAAGGAATGGAACTTTAACCGTGAGGAAGTATCCGGAATTGTAAAATTGGCTGTTCCCGTATTCATCGGCAAATTCCTTTTCAGCTTCGGCAAGGTATACGTTAACTCCGTTGCAACGGCACAGTACGGCAAAATGTGTGTCGGAGCTCTCGGTATTTCCAATACTATGGCAGGTCTGTTTACCAATATTTCCAACACAATGGCCGATACCGGTTCTACAATAGTAAGCCAGAACTACGGCAACCAGAATGGAAACAGAATCAAAAAAGCTTTTCATATCAACTTGATATACATAGGTGCAATTACTCTTTTCGGAACAATCCTTCTGTTCTTCCTTAAAGAGCCTATTGCTACATTCTATGCGCCGGGCAATGCACAGTATCAGGAAATGATTGTAAATATTTTTGCATGGGAATGCCTGGATATTTTCTTCTTGGGTCTTGCTCATGCGGCTGATGCACTTTTCAACGGTTTCGGCAAAACAAAGACTACGATGACATTCTCAATGCTTCGTCTGTTTGCATACCGTATACCGGTACTATTGTTCTTAATGTATGTTGTAAAAATGGATTACGCCGCGTGCGGTGTTGCGATGTTCGCTTCAAACTTTGTTTCAGGCCTTAGCGAAATAATCGCGGCATTTGCATTTAGCGGCAAACTTAAAACAAAATATCCGAAGCTTTTTAAAACCGCAGAATAAATATAAAAATAAAATCGCTTAGACCGTTTGGTTTAAGCGATTTTCGTTTTTTATGTACTACTGACTTTGTTTTGCAAGTAATAATTCCACAACTACTTTTATAATGCACGAATACAATAATGCCAATAATACAGTAGCTACGTTGGGACCTATTGTACTTGGATCCTCTAACATGCCCAACATAATAACTGCCGATGCCAGTGAAACAACGGCACCTACGGGAATTATTGTTTTTCTAAGTAATAACAATATTCCTGATTTACCTTTTTCCCCTGATATAAGTATTATTCCTGTCTCAAAAAGCACAACAAAAATCAAGCTAAGTGCATCAAGAAAGTAAACCGGATACTCTGTCAATCCAACATATCCCTCATCCGTGTTAATAAAAAACAGAAATATTCCCACAACCAACAATACTATTCCTATAATCTTTGCAAGCAAATCTACCTTTTTGTTTTCTTCATTTTCTTTCATTAAAGTCATAATGTTTTCCTCCGCCTTCTTGGAATAATCCTCCGGAGAAATTCTTTCACATGACAACAATTCATTTACCGAAATATCAAGCGCCTCACATAAAGATACCAGCACAGAAGTATCCGGTAAGCTGTTACCACCTTCCCATTTAGATATAGTTTTATCGCTCATCCCGATAATTTCAGCAAGCTCTTTCTGCGTCATATCCTTTTCTTTACGTAACTGCTGAATAAACCCGCCAATATTGTTTGTCTTCATATGTTCTTCCTCCTGTATTCGGTTGCGCAATCCGTATCTTTATTTAACTACTCTACGGCGTAGAATTCAATCTATGTATCGAAGAATGATTCTATGTTTTAGCGAAAATGCGCGTAGCAATGAGCCATGCGCAGATGAGCCGAATTGCCTGCCGGGTGCTTGCACACGAGCAGGTATATTCGTGCGAAGATGCATACGGCGAACGCCGCGACAACGAGCAAGATCTGCTTGCGAGTCTGTCGGCATGGCGAATACACCGACTATCTGAAAGTTTCACCTATTCGACATATTGGAGTTTGTCTCTTTCTTACTGTGAGCAAACTCATACGCAACTTTCATATTAGTAATCAGCTGCTGGCACTCTTCAATACTTTCTCCGTTTGCAAGTTCCTCTCTGAAAAGCCAAATGACCGTTTCAATATACAAACAGTGCAATAAAACCTCACAAGGAATACCTACACTGTCACCAAGCTTTTGTACGAAATCAATTACTACATCCTTTGGCTCTGAGGTCAAATCATCTCTAAACTCATCAAGTATAAATCTCGATAAATCAAATACAGGATCGCCTATTACACCTTTAGGGTCTATAACCGTATAGCCTCCATTTTCATTTTTAAGTATATTCTCATGATGTAAATCACCATGCAACAGAAGATTGCGAGAATACTTTTTGCATATATCTGTAAGCATTCGCTCTGCACTGTTAAGATACTGATACAATTCTTCACAATCCTCACGATTTTTTGTACCTTCTTTGCCAGCATCAAACCATTCGGTGTATGTAGGGAATGTACTATCGGTCAAGTCCGTCTTGTGCAGTCCTTTAAATATTTCGCCTGCAATTTTAATACGTTCGTTGCGGTGTGAACTTTCATATAAAGTATGAGCAGGCACAATTCGCTCCATTATGTATACCTTATCTTCAAATGAATACTCATAAAGTTTACAAAAATTCTCACCTTGAAACAATTTTAATGCCAGCATTTCCTTATAGTCCTCGTCAAACTCACTGTTGATAAGAATTTTGAGAATAACCTTACCATATCGTTTTGAAACCGCATAGAAAATCAGGCTATTAATGGAAAACTCTGACTTAAATTCTATTTCAGACAGCTCCCATTGTTTTTTGTATTTCTCTACAATACTGATTCGTTCGTTACAGCTTTCTGTACCTAACTTTTTTAAAAATCGTTCCGCTATAATATCAGTCAGCAATTTAAATCCACCTCTCTCCTGTTTGCTAAATTCAAATTTGTCGAACTGTTTTTCAAAGCACAATTTTTCTTCATTATGGTGAACAAGAAAAAAGTCGGCTACACCTCTTTATACTCTTTTGCCCTTCTAAGCAAATTCTCCCTCTCATTCTCCGTCGGGTCATCAAGCACTATATCAAGCAGATACTCTAACAGTTCCCCGATTCCCTGACCTTTTGCAAGACCGGCTTTTATAATATCATTACCGCCAACCGCAAGTTGCTTAAGAGACACACAGTCACCATTCTCAATCACGCTTTCATAAAGCCCTTTGACATCTTCAAGAAGTTTCAACTTGTCTGCTTTTTCAGCCTCCTCAATGCCATAAACTCCCGCCTTAACCGGTAGGTATGGCATACTCTCATAAAACGCCTTCTTAGCCTCCAAAAGAAGCGCGAATATATCCTCGCCAATCTGATTAATTGCATGACGCACGGAAGCCTTGTCCGGCGCAATTTCCGTTCTTAACCACTTAGTAAGCCTGCTCACATGATTAATCGTATAATTATCGAATTTGAGGCCTCTAAGGATTTCCTTCGCTCTCTCCGCAGTGCTCTCCTCCTGAAGGAGTGCCGTCCATCTAAGCACCTTATCGTTGCGAACCACGAGAAGCATCCTAAGTGTATACTCATTTATGATAATTCTGTCTTCAAAAATATTCTCATTCAAGGACAGGTTGTCCAGTTCTTTTACATAATCGGGATGCGGCGACACCACAAGCTTACTGAGCTCGCTCTGAATTCGCTCCCTGCTTATTTTCTTAAGGGTGGGGGCGAGCTCCTTCGCAGCCTCCCTAGTCTCCGCTTCTATCTCAAATCCGAGCTGTGCCGAAAAACGCACTGCTCTAAGAATACGCAGGGCATCCTCCATAAAACGTTCCTTTGCAACTCCGACACAACGAATTATCTTATTGTTCAAATCCTCAATTCCGCCAAACTCATCAACAATACCCGACTTCGGATTATACGCCATTGCATTGATTGTAAAATCACGGCGTTTTAAGTCCTCTGTCAGATTCGTCGTAAATGTGACCTCCTTCGGATGGCGGCTATCCTCGTACTCTCCGTCAATCCTATAGGTCGTAATCTCAAAGCCCTCTTTATCAAGCATTACCGTCACCGTACCGTGCTGAATGCCCGTATCTATCGTTCTTTTAAAAATGCGCTTCACATCCATCGGAGAAGCCGATGTCGTAACATCCCAGTCCTGCGGATTCCTGCCAAGAATTGTGTCTCGTACGCAACCTCCGACAGCAAACGCCTCAAAACCGTTATTCCCCAGCTCTTCAATTATATATTCTACTTTCTTTGGTATCTCCACAATTCTTCACCTCTTCCCTGTACTGTCTTGCGGCCCTTACAAACTCCGCAAACAGCCTAATATAGCGTTTGCTCTCTCCGCCTG
Source organism: Lachnospiraceae bacterium (assembly GCA_015057505.1). Taxonomy (GTDB): domain Bacteria; phylum Bacillota; class Clostridia; order Lachnospirales; family Lachnospiraceae; genus SIG300. The sequence continues at coordinate 104,813 of SVEG01000006.1, read as the reverse complement.
CCATAAGCCGCTCAGGGTGCCACTGCACGCCTATTGCAAATCTGTCCCGAGGGCCTTCTATCGCCTCTATTACACCGTCCGGCGACGTCGCAACTATCTTATATCCCGCCGGTGCAACACGCACCGCCTGATGATGCATACTGTTCACCCACAGTGTTTTCTGTCCGATAATTCTTCCGAATCTGCTACCATTGTCCACTATTACCGGATGTGACAAACTGTCTGCCGGCGCATGCTGTGAATGACGGATTCTTATTGTCCTGGGCATCATTTTATCAATGTCCTGATAAATGCTTCCGCCTCCCGCCACGGCCATAAGCTGAATTCCGCGACAAATTCCTAGTATCGGCATTTTCTTTTGCTCCGCCCTGCGAAAAAGAGCAATCTCAAACCTGTCCCGTTCGGGCGTAAGCTCATACGGCATTTCATAGCCTTCCATCAAAAACTCTCCGAAATACGCCGGAAGTATATCCGTACCGCCGCTGAACAATATACCGTCCACCGCTTCAAGATAATCCTCACAAATATTACCGGCGACAGTCATCACAGGCAACATAACCGGTATTCCCCCGCCAAGCCTGATTGCCTCTATATACGCACGGTTAGTCAGACATTCTCTTTCGTTCATGCTTGTAGTAATTCCGATTACGGGAGCCCTCACAAACAACCTCCATGTCTCACATATCTATTTAATTATAGCACAAACAAACCTTAAGTATACTATTTTTTACACACTATATAGTGAATACGGCGCATACTTCGTATTGCTTTCATAATCTTTCTTCTCTAAGCCTTTTTCTCCTGAAATCGCACTTTGGATCAGTTTTTTCGTAAGTCCGGGAACATCGTCCCTTGACAAAGCCTCTTCAACCTCTATCCACAGTACTTCACTGTTCTCATCGCCGTCTGACCTTGCTTCTCCCGAAATATATTCCGCATTAAATGCAATGTACCAGTCATGTGTATTGAACCTGATGCCGATAATATCTTTCGGCTCAACCACAACTCCTGTTTCCTCCATGTACTCTCTTCTCAGGGCGTCCTGCGGTGTCTCGCCAAAATTCACATAACCGCCCGGAACTATAAGCTTCCCGTTTCCGCTTCCGTATGTGTGACGGGCAAGCAAAACCTTGTTGTCTTTAATAACGACGCCTGTAACACTTTGTCCGAAATTTGTATTTTCATTACCCATGTATTAATCCTCCAATATACTCTATTAATTATCAGTAAAAACTATAGAAATGGGTGCTCCGTGCCCAACGGCCCGTGCACCCAACTGTAAATTCTATCTTAGTACGCCTTACCCCAGTATACCATCTTCTGTGCCGGCTTACCGCAGCATACGCAAGTATCTGCAAGCTTAACCTGCTCAAAAGGCATACAACGTGAGGTTGCGGAAGTATCTTCCTTAATCTTGTTCTCACAAGCCTCGTCACCGCACCACATAGCCTTAACAAATCCCGGCTTGTTAGCGATGATATCCTTGAACTCATCATAAGTGATTGCTTCGTAAGTATGCTCTTCTCTGTGAGCCTTTGCTCTCTCAAGCATCTCTGTCTGGATTGTTGCAAGAAGCTCTGTAATCTTGCTCTCAAGCTCTGCAAGCGGAACAAAAATCTTCTCTCTTGTGTCACGTCTTACGAGTACACACTGTCCTGCCTCAATATCCTTCGGTCCGATTTCAACACGAATCGGAATACCTCGCATCTCATGCTCGCTGAACTTCCAGCCCGGACTCTTGTCTGTATCATCAACTTTTACGCGGCAACTCTTCTTAAGCATATCGCAAAGCTCATAAGCCTTATCAAGCACGCCTTCCTTCTTCTGCTGAATCGGAATAATAACAACCTGAGTTGGTGCGATTGCCGGAGGAAGAACAAGACCGCTGTCATCACCGTGTACCATGATAATGGCACCGATAAGACGAGTTGTCATTCCCCATGAAGTCTGATGAACATACTGCAATTTATTCTCTTTGTCTGTATACTGAATTCCAAAAGCCTTGGCAAAACCATCACCGAAGTTATGGCTTGTACCTGACTGCAAAGCCTTACCGTCGTGCATAAGCGCCTCTATTGTATAAGTAGCCTCTGCGCCGGCGAATTTTTCCTTGTCGGTCTTACGACCCTTAACAACCGGCATAGCAAGAACATTCTCACAGAAATCAGCATATACATTAAGCATCTGGATTGTTCTCTCTTCTGCTTCCTCTGCTGTTGCATGCGCTGTGTGTCCTTCCTGCCACAAGAATTCTCTTGAACGGAGGAAAGGTCTTGTTGTCTTCTCCCAACGAACTACCGAACACCACTGATTGTAGAGCTTCGGCAAATCTCTGTGTGACTCTATCTCATTAGCATAAAAATCACAGAACAATGTCTCTGATGTCGGTCTTACGCACATTCTCTCCTGAAGCGGTTCCAAACCACCGTGTGTTACCCACGCAACCTCGGGTGCAAATCCCTCTACGTGATCCTTTTCCTTCTGTAAAAGGCTCTCCGGGATAAACATCGGCATATATACATTCTCAACACCTGTCGCTTTAAAACGGGCATCGAGTTCCTTCTGAATATTCTCCCAAATTGCGTAACCTGCGGGCTTGATAATCATACACCCCTTTACACTTGAATAATCTATCAATTCTGCTTTCTTAACTACGTCTGTATACCACTGCGCAAAATCAACTTCCATGGAAGTAATAGCTTCCACAAGCTTTTTCTCCTGTGCCATATCGATTCTCCTTCTGAATTCTGAATAGTCTTGCGTTTTATTGTATTCCAGAACAGAAAAGTTGTCAAGTGATATGCCTCTTTGCCTTATAATTATCTTTTTAATATTTCGCAAAAATAATTTCCATTTTTTTACATTATATGATATTATATATTTGTTACCGCCCCGATACTGGTACGGAAAGGGGGTACGTTTATGGAAGTTCTTTTATCGTTCATACTATCTGTCATGGCAAGTGTAATCGCCTATTACATATGCAAACGGTTAGACAGTATAGAGTAAACGGTAACTAGCCTCGGTTTGGTCAGCCGAAAATGACAAGAAAGCCCAAAGAGGTGCGACTCTTTGGGCTTTCGCTTTGTACGTTTGTGGAAATCTTTTATCATCTATCCACTTATACTATAACACATACTGTAAAATTTTTCAAGTAATTTATTTTCTCTTCTTAAAAATAATTGCTCCTATGCCCGCAACAACTGCTGCCACCGCAACCGCAATACCAACAATCAAGCCCGGCTTCTTATTGTCGCCTGTTACATCTTTACCTGAAACATCCGCATCAGGTTCTGCGGCAGTCGTGCTCTCTTCCGGCACATTGCCCGTAGTCGCATCCGTCGCATCGCCCTTATCTTCCTTCTTCGGCACAGCAGGTTCCTCTCCCGACAGATATATATAATCTGCTACTGCCGCTCCTGTCTCTTCTGCCGTTATGACGATATGCGTGATATTGATTGCCTTATCGGCTGTTCTTATATTAAGGTCAAGCTTGCCGCCTGTAACCGTTGCTCTGCCTGTCGCAATTTCATCAAGCACATCAAAATTCTTTACAAGAAGCTGCTCATTTGCTGCATCCTTATAAGCATATATCGAAGGATTTCTTGAGCAACCCCAAGGGTCTGTAAAACCAATCTCAACAATATATGTTCCGTCCTCAAGCTCGAATGAATAGTCGAGGTGTCTCGGAATATTTGTCTCGAACTGGTTCTTGGTGTAACGGTTGGTATTTACCTTAGCAATACCGTCCTTAAGGCTGTTAAACTCATAGCACCAGGTATTTGCCGTGTAGAGACCTGCGCTTAATGCAGAACCGTTATACTGGTCCTCAGGATCATCAACAAGTCCCCATTTATAACCTGTTCCGGCATCAACTCCGTAAAGCTGCTCTGTTACCGAGTTGTGTGTACCGAAGCTGTCGCCATCTGAGACCGTACCTGTTCCATGGTCACCGCAGTCTACAAAATACACTAATTTTTCATCAGCGGGCTGATTATCGTCTTCTGCCACAACCTTCTGAATTACAAAATCATAGCTTGAAACTGTCTGGTGGTCTGCCGCATATACATTAAGTTCATAACCTGTATAAATTCCGTCGCTAACCGCAAATTTAACACTCTTGCTCTCATCTATGGCATTTCCGTCCACAGTTATATAACCGTAAGGCGACGCAATTCCAAGTGTAACATTAACCTCTTTTGTGTCCTCTGCCACCTTAAGAAGGTATCTGCCCTTACTCTCACTGTAATAAAGTGCTCCCGTATCCGCACTTATCTCTGTAAATGTACTGTCTGTAGAAAGTGCTTCTACAGTATATAAGAACTCACAAAGTGCCGCAGACTGTGAACTGTTAACACCTTCAAATGTAAATGTAATAACATCCTTGGCCACTCCGTCCACATCAAGACTTGTTGCCTCCGCAAGAACCTCTGTAGGCACAGGAATAACCATTTCATAGTAACCGCTTGTCTTACCGCTGCCCAAGGTTCCCTGGAATACTGTTTTACCACCTGCCGTAATCTTAAGTGTCTTGCCATCGTCTGCCGCATCAAACGTTGCAAGCAAATCTGTTCCGTTTTTGTCAACAATCATTCTGTAGCTGAAGCTTCCGCCTGCGTTGGCAAAACGTAGTGTTCCGTTCTCGGTTGAGCCTGTGGAGCCTGTTCCGTTCTCTGTCATATTGTGGAGCGCATCATTCTCGTACTGACCGTATCCCGGCTGAACAGTATCAAGCTTTAACGCTTCAAGACGCGCATCCTTTTTACCGTCGATTACTGCCGCTGAATCCATCAGTGAATGGTCGTCGGAGAACTTAAAGTAAAGTCCGTAACGCTCTGTATACTGTGTGTAATGTGTCACATATGTAAGATTGGCATCCGCCACATTTGTAAGCTTAAATTTAAGTGTGTCTGAATTCTCGTCTCTCACCATATAAGTGTTGATATTTGCCATAAATTCATCCACTGTATCGGTCATAACAACAATCGTATCATTGCCGTCGGTAAGATATTTTTCCTCGAAAAGACGCTCCGCGGGAATCGTAACATCAACACCTGTCGTTGAACGATTCATATCTGTGTTACCAAGCAATGCACTGAGTACAACCGGACCGTACTTGAATGCATATGTATTGTCACCGTCCGGAAGATTATAAGCCACAACCTCCATCGGAAGTGTTATTGTAATAACCGTTCCGTCCACAAAAGGTCCGTTTACTACGGCATAACCGTTAGTGCCTTCGCCGACGCCTGTCACGGCATAATTATAATCCGCACCATTTACCGTAACGGTTGCATCCCCGCTTAACCAGTCGGGAAGTCTAAGTAAAATTGTTCCGTCAAAATTGCCCTGAATTGTAAATTCAGCCTTATCTGTCATCGGAATATCGGTTTTCTGTGTTACGACAATACCCTTATCGGTCCAGTTAAGCACAGAAGCAATATACTGATTTACGATAAGTGTATTATCCTTGTGGAAATAAAAGCTTTCGCCAAGCTTTGTAAAATTCTCCATACCCGAACCTGTACAACACCAGAACTTCGTAAATTCTTCGCCGTATACCTTAAAATATCCGCTCGCCATCGGCTGGAAATATGTCGTCATACCTGTCTCGGGATTCTGTGAGGACAGGATTGAATTTAAAAATGTATTCTCGTACCAGTCCGCGTATTTTACATCGCCCGTAATCATGAAAAGGAGCTTAGTAAGCTTTAACATGTTATAAGAATTACATGTTTCACAGTTACAGTTGGTTCTTTCTTTATCGAGAACCCTATCCTGACCGAAATGCTCCCATTCGCTGTTACCGCCCGTGATATATGTGTGATCACTTACAACCATATCCCAGAACTTCGCCGCATAATCAAAATAAGCCTGCTCGCCTGTTACCACATAACGCTTAAGTGCTCCGAGAAACTTCGGAATTGTTGTGTTGGCATGAAGATTATTAAGTGCATTTTCCCCTGACTCTGCCTTATATACCTTATCAAAAAGTGCTACCTGGTCAAAGCTGTGAGCCGCCTTCGCATGCTCCTCCTTGCCTGTAATCAGGTAAACATCATACATACAGTCATTCATTCCACCGTACTCAATCGACAGAACAGTTCTCTGAGTTGCTTCGCTCCATCTGCTTGTTCTTGTATATACCCAGTCGCCAAGCTTTGATACAACCTCTTTTGCAGTTGCAGCTACTGCCGCCGAACCTTCGTCCGTCATATTGGCAACTGACACAAGCCCTTCAAAAATCTTGTGCATCGTGTACCACGGTACCCATGCCTGTGTTGTGATATTGGTCATGTTCTTTTCAACATTGTCAAACTGCTGCTCTATATTCATTTTGTTACGGATGGTTGCACCGAAAATATATCCTGTGCCTACCGCATCCTGACATTCCTTAAGTCCGTCGATAAGTGCTGTGATCATCGCAAGAAGCTGCGCCTTATCCTCCTCCGTAATATTCGCAGACTGATATGCATGAACACATGCCGTTATGTAATGTCCGATTGTGTGGCCGCCGATAAGCGAATTCTCCCAACCCGGATATCTTGTCTTGCCTCTCATGTCCACACCTGCAGTATCCCTAAAGCCTGCAAGCAAGCGGTCTGCATCAAAAGAAAGCAGATATTCTACCTCTTTCTCAAACGCATTTACACAATATTCATCGAGAAGCGTTACTTCTCCGAGTGAAAAATCTTTTGCTCCAGTCAAATTCATCTCTACCTTGCTCCTTCCTGCCGCATTTACCGTAATATTTCCAGATACAACCGGTACGGCTGTTATGCCAATCACCGCTGCCAGAACCGTACACAATGCCCGCATTCCTCTTTTTTTCATATAAAATCCTCCCTTTTTATATTTTACCAATATACTCCGATTATAACAATCCTTATCCTGCGAATAAATCCCGAAAGGTTCGAATAGGTGTGAAAAAGTTATGTGACATTTTCACACTTATATGATATACTATAATAAAAACCGGGAAAGGTGTGGTTTTATGCGAATTTGCGAGTTTGATACAACAAAAGATTTTATTTACCATTGGTGTGGCAAATTCATCTCTCCAAATGAAGAGTGGGTACACTTAACAAGAAATCTGCTCGACTATGAATTGTTCGTGGTAACCGACGGAACACTCTATGTTGCCGATGATGCCCATAAATACGAGGTTTTTCCGGGGCAGTACCTGCTTATGCCACCAACTTTTTTCCAGCACGGATACAAATCCGGCTCCTGCTCCTTTTACTGGATGCACTTCGGCTATAACAGAGAACAAAACGATCATACAGTGTTAAAAAGTCAGCTTTTAGCACCTGAAGAATTAACCTACCGCGAGAATAGAATGTTACTTCCCATTCAGGGCGAATTAAAATCGCTCGAACGAATCACAATACTAATGAAACAGCTCCAGGATTCCGACAGGCGATATCGCGAAGCAACTTTAAACCGCTTCCTCTGTGGTACAATCCTTGCCGAGATTGCCGTACAAAGCCCCCTTTATCAGGCATACGGCAACAAAAAGAGCCAGGAGCAGATTTACAGCGACATTGTCGACTATATTCACTGGCACATCAGCGAAAATCTTCGTGTGGCGGAGCTTGCGGAATACTTTGGATATAATGAAAAATACCTGACCACTTTTTTTAAGAGTTTAGCGGGAATTCCGATTAAACAATATATTCTTCAGGAGAAGATGGAACGCGCCAAGGCGGTACTTACAGAGACCAATCAACCTATCTCGCAGATTGCCTACAGCCTCGGTTTTTCTGACGCACATAATTTTACAAACGCTTTCAAAAAAATAACCGAGCTTTCGCCCTCCGAGTATAGGAGTGGTTTTACGAAACGAAATCTTGTACACAAATAGAAGGAGAATACAACATGAAATTAATTTCTTGGAACGTAAACGGCTTAAGAGCATGTATGCAGAAAGGCTTTATGAACTTTTTTTACGAGGCGGATGCGGACATTTTCTGTCTGCAGGAGACGAAGATGCAGGAAGGACAGCTTGACATGGACCTTCCGGGCTACCATCAATATTGGAACTATGCCGAAAAGAAAGGCTATTCCGGCACCGCACTGTTTACGAAAAATGAACCTCTCAACGTAACATACGGCATCGGAATCCCCGAGCACGATCATGAAGGTCGTGTAATTACCGCCGAATTTGACAATTATTATGTCGTGACCGTATATACTCCCAATTCCCAGAGAGAGCTTACAAGACTCGATTACCGCATGAAGTGGGAAGCGGATTTTCTCGCATATATTAACGGACTTAAAGCAAGCAAACCTGTGATTTTCTGTGGCGACCTTAATGTTGCTCATCAGGAAATCGACCTAAAAAACCCCAAAACCAATCATAACAGCGCAGGCTTCACCGACGAAGAACGTGCCTGCTTTGGTAAAATACTAGAAAACGGTTATATCGATACCTTCCGTCACTTCTATCCTGACGTGACAGGCGTGTATTCGTGGTGGTCATATATGTTCCAGTCCCGTACCAAAAACGCTGGCTGGCGTATTGATTATTTTGTTGTGTCAGAGAATTTGAAAGACTCGCTTGTTGATGCAAAAATCCACACACAGGTACTTGGTTCCGACCATTGCCCTGTAGAACTTACGATTTTCTAAGAAGTTCCTTAAGAAGAATATATCCAAGCGGGCCGAGAAAGAGCCCGCTTATTCCAAATAATTCGAGTCCCAAAAACATCGCTATAATCATTTCAAGAGAGCTTACGCCCACGTGTTGCCCCATAAGCTTCGGTTCAAGGAATTCACGCACGAAATAACAAAGCAGATATATTATCGCAAGACCCATTGCAAAAAAATATTTCCCCATAAGAAGCTCCGCAAGAATCCACGGCACAAAGAAAAGCCCTGCACCGATAAGCGGAAGTGCATCAAGAATACCGATTATAACACCGAGAAGTAACGAGTACGGATTCCCCTGTATCGTAAATCCTGCCACGCAGATAATAGTCGTAATCATCATAAGCAAAAACTGCGTTTTTACATAAGCACTTCCGACGCACGAAAGCTTTTCCCCAAGCATTTTTATCTCCTGTGAAAAAATCGACGCACCGGCGCTCTTTTTCAGGTTCTCCCAATCCTTACTTATCAAAAACGCCGTAATAAATACAACGATAATCACGGCAATTGCCCCGACAATCCATTTAAACACGGACACGGAATTATCCATCAGCGCAGACACCATACTTCCCGCTTGAATTTCTTTATACACAAGTTGCAGACAGCCTATAATCGACTCGCTTACGCTTCCCTTATCGAGATGAAGCAAACCTTCAACATTTTCGCCGATAACATAGAGTTTTTCGAAAACGAGCTCTTCATAGTACTGAAAGTTGTGGATAAAATTCCTAAGCTGCTCCAAAAGCTTTGAGAGAAGCCAGTTCCCGAGCGTGAACAAAAGCACAAGAAATACAAGCATCATTATGGCGGTTCCGATACTTCGCTTAATGTGAAGCTTCCGGTGCAGGAATCTCACAAACGGCGAAAGAAGCAAGGCAAACAAAAAAGCAAATACGAAGGGCAGGATAACCGGAAAAACAAATTTGAATAAAACATACAGACCTAAAACGCACCCTACGATAAGGAAGCAGGTTCTGAGCTTTTCTTTCTTTAAATCATCCATTATATGCCCTCCCTTGCCGTTATGTATTATGATATATTATTTGTCACACGATAGTGTATTATGCACTTTCATTCTTCCAGCTTTGTCTTTCCGGTGATTTCAAATTCTTTCCTTCCCTTTACAAAATCCTTTTCCTGCGGTACACTCAAATCAAGATTTTATTTTCCGGAGGTATGTCATGGCTATCGCAAAACCCACAATATTATTTGAAGACGAAGCAATCATTGTTTGTGTGAAGCCTTCGGGAATTGCGTCCCAGAGTGCCAAATCGTTTCAACCTGACATGACCGATATTTTAAGGCAACACATCGTGTCAAACTCCGGCAAAAAGGGTGAACCCTACATCGGCGTTATCCATCGTCTCGACCAGCCTGTTGGTGGTGTTATGGTTTACGCCAAGACTCCTGCGGCAGCAGCCTTTTTAAGCAAGCAGACAGCAAATCATAGTATGTGCAAGAAATACTATGCAGTCCTTCTTGGAAATATGCCTGATACACAAGGAACTCTCACGGATTTTCTGCTTAAGGACGGTAAGTCCAATACATCTTCGGTTGTACCCGAATCAACAAAGGACGCTAAGAAAGCAGTCTTGGATTATAAAATACTTGAAACTATATCTCATGACGGCATAGAATCAACCTCCGCCAAGACGGATCTGTCGCTTGCCGACATTACACTCCACACCGGACGCCACCACCAAATTCGCGTGCAATTTGCTAACGCCGGCTGTCCGCTTCTTGATGACAACAAATACAACAAAAAACAGACCAAAAGAATGGCTACCCTTGGTCTGTTCTCATACAGTCTTACATTTATTCATCCTCTCACTAAAAAAGAAGTTTCTTTTGAATGTGCTCCGGATTATGCTCCGTTTACGTGGTTTCAAACAATTTACTAGCTCCCATTTTTTTACATTTTATTCTTGTTTTTTACACATGTAAGTGTTATGATAATTACGGCAGCTGTGACAACTGCTGGCAATCGTATCTCAGGGTGACTTGATTTGTCATTAGTATAACAAAAAACCTTCCCAATACTTTGGCCAGTGCGGGAAGGCTTTTTATTCCAATCTGGTCAACCACCCTACGGCGGTTGTCTTCTATAGTTTATATTATATCAAACAAAAGAAAAAAACAAGTGGTTTTTCAAATATGTCTATTTTTTATCCCCAGTTGCGCTCTTACCCCACTTATATCCCGTTCTCGCAATACCTATCATCATAAGCACACAAGACACAATCATCCACGGGTAAGCAACCGCGTCGGAAATCTCCCCTATAAATCTCTCCCCGAAACGGTCGATTAATGTATATGCAAGCCACAGCATAATGCCTAAGAATGCGAAAATATCTACCGAAAGCTTTTTCTTCTTATCTTCCATATTGGCACACCTACATTCTCTTTGAATAAATTGCATTGGCAACTATAAATGCAAGCAAGAACAATATAAGCAGTCCACTCATAACAGTTGTTACCTGCATATCTACAAAAATTCCAACAATCAACACGACATACATTGCAATTATCATAACAACAAGTGCCGCCTTAAGTGCCTTATCATTGATTGCATTAAGTCTCTCGTCTGTCTCTGAGATTCTTGCTACCTTTAACTTTGCCTCGTCCTTAAGAAGCTTTATATATCTGATTACCTGCACGATTCCCGCGCCTATAAGCCCTGTGCCCATTCCACTGAACATTCCCTGATAAAACTCGGGCACTTTCGAGATTCCTGCATGTCTTGTGTATTCATTTATCACAAGTATCAATATTCCGGCAATTACCAGCACAATGCTGATTGCAAGTCTTCTCTTTGTTATCTTCCTAAATCCCTCATCTGTATTAACATTTACGCTGCAAAACGGTCCTTTCATAAATTCTCATCCTCCTCAAAAATAAATACTTCTTCTATGCTCGTTTCAAAAAACTGAGCAATCTTGTGCGCCAGAATAAGCGATGCATTATACTTTCCGTTCTCAATTGATATAATCGTCTGCCTTGTAACGCCCAGCACGTCTGCCAGTTCTTCCTGCGTTACCTTCTTGGCTTTTCTTAGCTCTTGAACTCTTGTTTTCAAATAATCACCCCTTCATTTTCGCATGTAAAACTCGCTTTACATTTTTAGTATAGTTTACTTTACATTAAATGTCAAGTATATTTTACATTTTTCTCAAAAAATTTTTCTAAGACCTTTTTGTACATATAGGCATTGATTATACCTACAAATAAACTATAATATATTATTAATAATAACAATTACAAAGCAAAGGGAACAAAGTTATGACAGAAGAACTTATTATCAAGAACGGAGAAAAAGAGATTTACGGCAAAATATATCGCCCGGAGGGCGATGGCAAATTCCCTGCCGTAATTTTAAGTCACGGATACAACGGTATACATTCTGATTTTACAAAAGAGTGCCTTTATTTTGCGAAGAACGGTTACATTGCTTACGCATATGATTTCTGCGGCGGCTCCACCCGCTCCAAAAGCAGCGGCAACTCCACTGACATGACCATCTTCACGGAAAAAGAAGATTTACTTGCAGTGTTTGATTACATATCTGCCTTGCCTGAAACCGACTCAGAGCGTATTTATCTTTTCGGAGGAAGCCAGGGTGGGCTCGTAACTGCACTTGCAACTGAAGAACGTGCCGACAAAGTAAAAGGGGTTATTCTCTACTTCCCGGCATTTAATATTCCTGATGACTGGCGCAGAAATTATCCAAGTGTAGATGCCATTCCCGATGTTGTTGATTTCTGGGGTCTGAAGCTTGGTAAAAACTTTTTTGTTTCAATGCGCGAATTTGATACATTCGAGAATATCGGCGGCTTCCAAAAGAATGTGCTGATTATTCACGGCGACAAAGATAATATCGTGCCCCTCTCCTGCTCAGAAAAAGCAATTACAATTTACCCGAACGCAGAATTAATTGTCCTGCCGGGCGAAGGTCACGGATTTTCCCCTGCCGGCGGACAGACCGCCATGGAAAAGGCTTTGGAATTTATGCAGTAAATCAAAAAGATGATTATATTAAACTGTCCAACATGTTGGGTTCAGTTCAATATAATCATCTTTTATTTTAGTTTTCTTCTATAACACTCTTAACAAGCTGCCATGCGATGCTTCCCTCGCGAATCTGACTTAGTGCATCCTCGAATTTAAACCACTTTACCGCATCAACCTCCTGCGACAGCTTAAATTCTGCCTTTTTAACGACAGCTTTAAATCCCAGCATAAGCATCTCTTTTTTCTCATAAGGATAACTCTTCATAAATTTGAGGTCGGTCACATCTAGCCCGATCTCTTCTTTTATCTCTCGAACAGCAGTCTCCTCTGCCGACTCACCTATCTTCATTATGCCGGACACGCACACGTAAGTCTCCGCTGAAAGATAGTTCTGTCTAAGGAGCGCAACCTCCCTCTCCTCATTCACAACCGCCGCAATAATGCAGGTTGTGAACATGTCCCAAAGCGGAACATTGCACTTCGTACAAAAAGTGATTAACCCCTCATCACCTATTTCTTTTTTATCTGCTTTTGTGCCACAGTGTGGGCAGTATGTGAATTTCATAGCGTTTCCTTTCTCTACACCTTAAAGCGGTATAGCACACCCCACCGCTATTTTCTTCTCTGTATAGCCTTTTTGCCTTATTTTCGAGGTGTTTTATGGCTTTTTACATGGTTTTCGCTATACAGAAAATTGTTTTTAACACTTTTTCTAAACTACTTTATTTTTTCTGTGGTAATATTTTTGGTAATATTCGCTCCACCTTTTGAAAAGTGGTAATATTACCATTTCGCTGATATAAAAATTATAACTCATAACACCCCAAAAGCAACTCATATTTTATATGAATTTTATGGAAAAATTTCGAGGTTTTTGGCAAAGAAAAAGATACTACACGTTAAGCATAGTATCTTTATATATCAGACTAATAAATGAGAACTTATTTTTGTAAATATCCAATTTTGGTTTTTAATATAGTTTTTCGTAAATCATTGTTTAAATAATAAATATTTTCCTTTTCAATATTACCTATAACATATGACTCATTCCAACCGTATTTTTTACATAACGCTACATTAAAATCATAATGACTTATGGGGTTCTCTTCTGAAATATTTATAATTCCTATATAATCACTCTCCGCCACCTCAATCACTGCGTCTGTTAATTCATTTACTTCAACAATACTGAATATGATATTTTTGGCACGCACATATTCCTGCTTGTTTTCTATATGACGCTTTAAATTATAAGCACGTTCGTCATATTCTCCATTTATATTGATTCCATAAATACTTCCTGGACGTACAATAACATAATTCAACGAATTCTTTCTTATATATTCTTCCGCCCGTATCTTTCCATTAAAGTAATGATAATTATACATTTCCTCTGTTCTTAACAAAGGAACAACTTTTTCATCCATATTCGGCACTAATGCTACTGATGTTGACAAAAAAACAAGCCTTGTTTGAGGCATTTCTTTTGTCAATTTCGAGATTGTCTTATTTGCAATATCTTCTCCTAAATCAACATTCAAAATCGTCCAAATAATGACATCAGGATTTATTGTCTCGCATAACTTAATTACTTTTTCTGTATCGAGAACATCTATTGGAATTAAATCTTTATTTTTTGAATTGGTATGACAAGTACCAAAAACCTTATACCCTAATTGTTGCATTTTTATCGCAATATTGCTACCTAAGAAACCACTTGCACCAAATATTAAGCATTTTTTATATTCTTCTGCCATAGTTTTCCTTTCCGTTTTTCTTTTTGCAATTTAATTTATGCTTTTATCAATTATATCAAATATCTTCATTTTTGCAATCTGATTCATATGCCTCGCTCCTGCTGATACATCACTTCATAAGCCTTTTCTCTGTTCTTTCGTTCCAATTCGGCTTTATCATCAATGAGTTTATTATATCGGTCTGCCAATTCGTTGTATTCCTTTACCATATCCTCCAACTTTTTGTTAAGTTCTTCTTTTTCCTGTTCCATTTTCTTCTTATACTCCTTTGCAGACAATCCGCCCTGCTTTTTTTCTTCGGTTTCTTCATATTCATCAATATTAAAACCGTGTTTCTTAAGTATGATAGGCATAATTCGGTGCATTGAAGTTATAAAATCTCTTGTTATAAGTGTTTTGGCTGATAGTCGGTTATCTTCCGTAATCATTAAAATATCTAAGTGCAAGTGTGGAAGTCCGCCCTTTCCGTCAGCACCGCCTCCCTCGTCCAAATGACATACTGCACTCACTACATTATTATTAAATCTTGCATTCATATATTTTATGATTAAATCGTTGTATTCGTCCAAGCGTTCAAGTGGTAATTCTTCGGGATATGAAAATACTGCCTCACAAATCCAATTACTTGCTTTAGTAATTCTGCCACCGCTTGCTACAACTCGCTTTTCTATTTGTTCCTTACAATCTTTATAAAGAGATTGCTTCGGTGCAATATAAATGCGGTTCTGTCCGCTTCGCTCCGTATCTATGTCGGGATTGCTGATATAATTCTTATTTAATCTGCGGTTATGCTTATCAATCCCTCCAAGTTGTCCTGCTTTATAGCATTGAAAATGAAAACTGAACTTTGCCATAATTCTCCCTCCTCTCAAATACTTGGAGCAAGACCGTCTAAACTTCTAAATCTTGCCCCAAGGTATAAGCCCCTTTACTTTGCAAGCAAAGTTGGGGCTCGATTATCGTTCCTCTTCGGTCTGCCTTTGGTATTTCTCAACCTTTGCAAAATCATCTTCTGTATCGGTTGCAGGTTGTTTATGTTCTTCTGCTTCATCTTGTGATACTGCTTCAAGTAAAACATCAAGAGAACCCTTATAAAACATTTCATCAGTTATTTCTATTTTTTCCACGTCAAACACCTCCCTCAAAAATAATATGACTGTTGATATATGGTGCTAACTTGCAAATAAAAAAGTATAAAAAATTTTATATACGTCCGGAGACGTATATAAATTTTTTACTTTTTCTTGTTCATCTCAAAGTTTTTGCTCCAAACTGTTCTCTATCGGTCATATTGTTTTTGACAAGTAAATAAATTAAAAAAGCCACCGCTTTGGTGGGTGTAGTTGGTGAAGCAATTACAAGGACAAAAGACAGTTCTAAACTGTAAAGTTTTATATATAGAGTTCTGATGTGCTTCACCACCTCAGGACTTTTTTAATGGGTGTACGATAAGAAAAAACATCACCCAAAGCAAACAAAATGTTAAATGTCCACGGCGGACAGCCTCAAAAATAATGCCGAAGCAAGTGAGGGCGACTTGATTATTGAAAGATAATGAACGGCTACGGCATTGGATGACGTGTGCATTATATGAAAAGTGTAATGCAGTCTGGTACATATGAAAAACAAGGGCACGTTGCGTATAGTAATTAAAAGATCGACTTTGGTGGTATCGCCATATTACTGTTATGTATAGAAAATGAAACATCTCCGAAGTGTTCGGGGTTAAACACACTCACAGGCGAAAATTGTTTTATTACAGGCTTGACCATTCGCAATCGTAAAAAGTATAGAAATTTCTATATTTTTGGTTGCGAGTGGTCAAGACTTTCTCTCATTATTTAACTAGGCGAAAAGGTCGGTTTTACTGGTTCTAAAAAGTTAATTGTTGAAACTGAACTTGTGAAGTTTCAACGCTGAAAGGGGGCAAGGGGGAAACCGCCAGAGTGTCCCCCTATTCTTTCTTTTGCTTCTTTTCTTTCTAAAAACTGATTGGAGGGAATTAAAAAAACAAATTCCCTCCAATCCTTCAAAAATGAGACTGGAATAAAAATTCCCTTCACACCTTTATATTATATGTGCAGTTTACAATTCATATACAAAAACTGAGAGGAAGCCTTTCGACTTCCTCTCCTTCAAAAAAAAATCTTACTGAGCTTTCGCTCCTTCACACTATCACTTTTCGTGACATCCTGGATAGAATACCAAAAAATATTCCCTCTGTCAAGTATATTTTATAATATTTTTTAACAAAAATCAACTAGAAAATATGACATTTTTTGAGTGCATTGTTAATATCATTCAAAACATACCCTTTAACATTTCCTATCGATGCAGTAGTATCAACTCTTTGAATGCTTACATTTTGCAATTTAAGTACATTTGTCCAACGCACCATATTTCTAAAACCATACACTTTTTCTACTTTTACATGATAATCTTTCTTATCATCAGGTTCTTGAGAAGAAAGAGGCACAACAAAAATACTGGAACCAGTTTTTCTTAATATTATTGCAGGATGACGTCCACCAAATTCATTACCGATATTGAAACCAAACTCAATCCATACTACTGCACCACGTACTAATTCATCTTCCTTATCACAAACAAAAGACGGCTCGTCCATTACAAATTGTGTCTTTGTTGAGAGCCACTCAAAATAATTATGAGTTCTTTTTCTTGCGTCGTCGCTGTCCTTATTAGTTGATGAATACAACTTATCAACTTGGGAATTTAAATTTTCCTTGCTTTTCTCAAGTTCTTCTTGTGAAATAATCTTCATTTCAATCTCACCTCCTTTGTATGCGCGTGTTTTGATTGTATCACAAACATACGAATATCTCAAACAAATTATAACATTATTTTAAAAAAAGGCAGGAGCGCTTAAACTCCTGCTTGTTTGCTATTTGTATTCAATAAGTATGTCCTCGGGTGGATTGCCTTTTAATCGTTCCGCTTTGGCTTTTTCTAATCGTTGTTGCTTCTGTGCCTGCTTTGTGGCTTTTTCCAGTTCGGTCATCATTTCCTCTTCAATCTGTCTAACCTCACAAGCAAAACGCCAACATTCCGCAATATCGGTATAAATTGCTTCATTCCAAAATCTTGTAATATCCCATCTGTCGCCCGTTTCATCATTATAAACAGTATTTGAAACATTCTGCATTGCTCTTGGTAAGGAATGCCCTGCACTTTCATACACTTGGAAAAACGAAGCAGGGGCAATAATGCTCTTATCGTCCTTTTCTATTCCGTGTAATAGCAAAGTGATATATGTATGTCTTCCGTCGTGTATTCTGCCATAAGGTAATTCTTCCTTTTTGGCTTTCACTCGGCATTTATTGAGATAATTATAAATCTCTTTCCACTTGCGAGATACCTTTCCAGTGTGGCATACATAATCTTGCAATAAGTTTATTTCCCATTGTAATACAAAGGCTTCGGGTGCTATTGGTCTGCCAAGTATAGCCTCCTGCCATTCCTTATATATCTTTAAAGTGGTATAGCCTGCGTTATGCAGTTCAATCTCTCGAACCTTTTCTCGCTTCGGCAGTTTCACGGTGTCTTTTGTTACCAACTGAACACGGTTATGGCAAATCGTAACTCTTTTGGTTTCCCAATTTATATCTTTCCACATCAAGCCACACAATTCCCCTCGTCTAAGTCCTTGTGTCATAGACATAACAACAAGATACAAAAAAACACGGGTCTTCCATTGTGGTGGCTTCATAAATCAATTCATTTAATTGCTTGTAATCAAGTGCCGAGGCTTTATATTCCTTTTTCGGTGCAGAAATTTCCGCACCCTCAACAACATTCTCACTTACACCGTATCTTACTTTATCTTTCAGCATATAAGCCCAAATCTGCTTTAAGTGGGTTTTATATTTCTCGATAGACTTCCTAGAAATTCCCTGCTTTTCTTCAAACTCAAAATATGCTTCAATCTGTGCGATCTGTATGGTTTTTACAAATGTGGTACGCTCACCATTAAAGAACCTTTTGAAATGGTCTGTCTGTATGCGTAATTGTTCAACATAACTATCTTTGATTTTTCCCTTTTTGGCTTGCTTACGTTTCAGTTCCAGAAATTCATCAGCCACATCAACCAAGCGAATACCCTCATTTTTGTAAATGACCTTTTTCTCTTTGGCTTCTGCTTTTTGCAGTTCAATTTGATGAAGCCATTTTCTTGCTTCTGCCAATGTCTTAAAGGTCTTTCTTTGTTTGTCCTGCTTCTTAACAAACTTCTTTAATTCTTCGTCATAGATTTCCACCCTGCCAAAATCAGCAGTAGCCTCATAGGAAAACTTCTTTCCGTCTTTCAGTTTCCGCCTTATGCCCTTCTCAACTGGTTCATAAGTGATTACTTCTTTCTTCTTTGGTACTTCGCTTTCATCAAAATTAAATACTAATTCTTCCATAGCGTTCTCCTTTACTTCGTGAATTTCAGCCTATGGTAATATTTTTGGTAATATTTTATAATATATTATCACATAACAAAAGCGGTTTTCCTTAGTGTTTATGCGGTGTTCAAGGCTTTTTGTTCATCCTTTACACCTTAAATCTGTACCCAACTCCCCAAATCGTCTCTATATACTGAGGCTTCGCAGTATCAAACTCAATCTTCTCGCGAATCTTCTTGATATGCACGGTAACGGTTGCGATATCGCCGATGGACTCCATCTCCCAGATTTCTCTGAAGAGCTCTTCCTTCGTAAACACGCGATTCGGATTCTGGGCAAGAAAGGTAAGAAGATCAAATTCCTTCGTTGTAAAAATCTTCTCTTCGCCGTTTACAAAAACACGTCTTGCCGTTTTGTCAATTTTAATACCGCGGATTTCAATTGTTTCGTTCTCCGGCATATTACTTACAACAAGTCGCTCATAACGCGCAAGATGCGCTTTTACACGTGCCACAAGTTCACTAGGGCTAAAAGGCTTGGTGATGTAATCGTCTGCGCCAAGACCAAAGCCTCTTATCTTGTCGATATCCTCTTTTTTCGCGGACACAAGTAAAATCGGAATGTCCTTACGTTCACGAATCTGTCGGCAAATCTCGAAGCCATCTACGTTGGGAAGCATCAAATCAAGCAAAAACAAGTCAAAATCCTCATTTATCGCCCTGTGAAGCCCCTTATCGCCGGTTGTCTCTATCTCAACCTCAAAACCGCTGAGTTCAAGATAGTCTTTCTCAAGCTCCGCAATCGTAAGTTCATCCTCAACTATTAGTATTCTACTCATAACTTAACCTCCTGATATTTACGAAATACCATGCACATGGTCGTTCCTTCGTCTTCTTTACTCAAAGCCCATATTCTTCCGCCGTGGTCTTCAACAATCTTCTTAACAATGGATAAGCCTATTCCGCTTCCACCCTGCATTGAATTTCTTGATGTGTCGCTTCTGTAGAACCTGTCAAAAATATACGGCAAATCCTTTTGTGCGATACCCTTGCCATTATCCGATATCTCTATCTGGATAAAATCGCCCGCATCAATAATATGAATCTGAATCAGGCCCCTATCTTTGCCGATATATTTCACGGAATTACCAATGATATTGTTTACAACCTTTTTAATCTGTTCAACATCCGCAATAAAAATCGTGGACTTGTCCACATCATTCTTGTACCTAATATCAATATTCTTTTCTTCAAGGTCAAGCGCAAGCTCCTCCGCACAATCGCTAAAATAACGGTCCACGTTAACCTTATCGAAAGTGTACGGAATCCTGTTGGTATCAATCTTGGAATAAAACGTAAGCTCCTCAATAAGTCTGTTCATCTCGATGGTCTTGTTATAAATTGTCTTAATATAGCGATCCATCTTCTCCGGCGTATCCGCAACACCGTCCATGATACCTTCGACATAACCCTTAATCGCTGTAATCGGCGTCTTTAAATCGTGTGAGATATTACTGATAAGCTCTTTGTTCTCGCGGTCATACTGAAGGCGCTCTTCCGCTGTCTCCTTAAGCCTCTGTCGCATGTCTTCAAAATCCTTACACAAATCACCGATTTCGTCATCACTTATCTCATTGAGGCTATAATCAAGATTACCTTCCCTAATCTCGTGTGTTGCCTTTTTTAGTTGCTTAAGCGGTGCAAAAATACTTTTATAAATCCATGTTGTCATTACAACAGCCGTAATCACCATTCCGACAATTACAAGAAGAACAATACCTCCAAGCAGGTTCTGAACCTCAGGCACCATTTTTTCAATGGTCGTAACAATGCAAAACATTCCGCTAGAATTATCTGAAAATGTAAAATCCGACTGCTTAATCAAATATTTACCGGTAATATAATAACCGCTGTCCCCGTCAGTATTGGTATATGCAAAATTTTTAAGTGACTCATATATACCCTTGATATCCTCTGAAGTACTGCCGTTATAAATAACATTCTTATCCTTAAGCACTAACAAAAAAGAATACTTGTCCTTAAGCTGCCCGTTTATTTTCTCAAGCATGACCTCATTTTCAAGACTTTCCGGACTGTATTTGGCAAGCGAAAGTATCTCTTTATGTATCTTCTGCGTAAGACCGTCAAGAAGCTTGGTCGTATTGGAAAAAGCACCTATGCCCTCTCCGTCAATATTATAATAATCCTCTATGGCATTAAGCTGATAATTAGTAAAAATAATACTTCCCACACCAATGAGAAAAAGAGGTGTACATATAACAATCAAAAATGCC
The DNA here is from genome assembly GCA_015057505.1 of Lachnospiraceae bacterium. GTDB lineage: Bacteria > Bacillota > Clostridia > Lachnospirales > Lachnospiraceae > SIG300. The sequence continues at coordinate 83,703 of SVEG01000006.1, read as the reverse complement.
ACTACAAGTCTGGTTCTTATCTTTAATGTATTTTTCTTCATAAGCAACCCCCTTACATTTTATAATATCACACCAGACACCTAAAATACACGAAAACTACGGTAAACTTTATAAATTTTCTATTAAATATATCAGACTGCAAGGCTTTGCTCCGTACCCCCGGTTTGGACTGTATGCAGATGCATGGTCTTGGCTGTTTGGGGTATGATTTTTCGCAGACAACAAAAAGTCAGAGGGTAGTCCTCAAGTCCTTCTGACTATAGGAATACCCTCTAAGATTTCTTCCATGTACGCTTATAGAAGCAGTGCTTATGTAAAATTGTATACTGATAGTACAAACTGTAATTCGCCTTCTCCGTTGTAATAAAGTGACAGTAATCACCTATGTTGTTAACGCCCGCAACAGCCTCCTTGGCTGCACGTACACAGCTATCGCTCGGTCCCTTCTCAAGACGCTTATCAAGTACGCCTGACTGTGCTGTCGAAAACTGATTCTTGGCGTAAATTATCTCCGTAAGTGTATCACCATATCCCGCAAGATAACGGTTAAGAACAACATTCGCCACAGCAAGCTTACCCTCATAGGGCTCGCCTCCGGCCTCTTCATATACAAGACATGCCAACAGATAAATATCTTCATCAGAAAAAGAAAACGGTTCTCTGTTAGCCGGATTGATAACCTGGCTGTTGGCAAGAATCTTCTTGATAAATGCTTCCCTTGCAGCTCTCTCTGCCGCTTCCTTGGCAAGTCTTATCTGTTCCTTCTCTTCTTCGATGGTAATACCTTCACCAAAATCATATTTGAGTTCTACATATTCTGCCGCCAGATAAGCAATTCCTGAAGGATTATCCGCTGTTGAATGTTTAATCTTTACCCATCCGTCTTCTTCCGATATCGCAGCAAATGTCTGATTCTTATATGCAGAACCGTAATAACCACAATCTATATTGGCCTCTTCTCTGATTCTTAAGCCGCTTACCGTAACTTTAGCTACATAAAGCCCTTCTTCAATGACATACTCTTCTGCCGCATGACCTGTAACCGTATATTCATTACTTACATATCCGTCCACATTACCGGACGTAATATGTGCCCATCCGTTATCCAGCTGTTCGACTATCGTTGCCTTGTCTCCGACATAAAGCTTACCAACTATCTCAGATTCCGTAGTCGGCTCTTTTCTTACATTAAGATATAATTTAACATCTGCAAATAGATATCCGTCATATATGGACGGTCCCAAATCCACTGTTGTTGTCTCGGGTTCGGGTGTAGTCGTTTCAATTTCCGGCTCCGGCGTAGTTGTCTCCGTAGGAAGTTCAACAACAACTGTCCCTACATTCTCTGAACTTTGTGTTCTTCCGTCATCATCACCTTCATGTCCATCGCCTGTTTCGATAGAACTGCCACTCGGCGTCTCAGTCGGTTCCACATCATGGTTACATGCCGTCATTGAAATTATCCCTATTAACAATACTACTAAGCATGCCACCCCTAACACACTTGAGATTAGTTCTTTCTTTAACACTAAATAATACCTCCAAACAGTTTATCGTCTTCGCTGTCTGTATCCTTCATACATAAGTATCGATGCAGCCACTGCCGCATTCAATGATTCCACATGGCCCTGCATCGGAATAATAATTCTCTCATCTGCAAGTCCGGCAATCTCTTCCGTAAGACCCTTGGCTTCGTTACCGATAACAAAAGCCGTACCCTTTGTATAATCACATTCGTCATACGCATATCTGCTACCCTTAAGATATGCCGCATATACGGTGCAGGTATCTTTGATTTTATTAATGGTCTCCGGCAAATCCTCCGTATACATAAAAGGAACTCTGAAAACCGTTCCCATCGTTGAACGGATTACCTTAGAATTATAAATATCCACACAGCCTTTGCTCATAATAACACCGGTAATGCCTGAACCCTCACCTGTACGCAAAATCGTTCCAAGATTGCCCGGATCCTGTAGTTCCTCAAGCACCATAAACATCGGTGCTCCCTTAGCGTTATTAAGCAAATCTTCAAAAGAATAATGATATTGCTTTACAACCGCAAGAATTCCCTGCGGTGTGAATGTGTCACTTATCTCCTTAAACACCTTGTCGGAAACACTCTCAAACTTCACGCCTTCAAGCAAAGCCTTCTGCTCCGGCACCTCCAAAAAACTCTCCGACACAAATACCGACACAATTCTGTCCTTCGGAAGCTCAGAAAATATCTTAATGCCTTCCACAACAAATACATCCTGCTCATTTCGGGCTTTACTCTTTTTCTGTAATGCAATTATATTCTTAATCTGTGCGTTACTGCTACTGGTTATCATTCTTCTTACCAATCTTCTCCAGACATTTGTTATCACCGAGAACTATCAATGTAATTCCTTCTTCAAGTAGCTCGGTCGGTGAAAGATTAATCTGCACCTTATCACCGGTTTTCTTGGCAATTACGTTAATTCCGTATTTATTACGGATATTAAGCTGAATCAGTGACTTTCCAATCCAATCCTTTGGAATCGGCATCTCTGCCATGCTAAAATCTGATGTAAGTTCTATAATATCAACAAAATTACCGGAAACAAGAGTACGCGCAAGATGTTCTCCCATCTCTTTCTCAGGAAGTATAATCTTATCCGCACCAACTTTTTTAAGTATCTTGGCGTGCATCTCAGAATTAGCTTTTGCAATAACGCAGGGAACTCCGGCTTCTTTAGCAAGTATGGTCGCCATAATACTGGATTCCATATCTGATGCAACTGCAACGATAGCCACGTCCATATCACCTATTCCCAAAGAACGCATAACCTCAACATCCGTCATATCTGCTTTTATCGCCTGTGTGGCATAAACGGATGCTTCTTGTACAAGTTCTTCTTTTACATCTACTGCCATTACTTCACTTCCCGCTTCAGAAAGAGCTCTTGCAATACTCTCTCCAAAACGTCCCAATCCAAACACCACAAATTGTTTTCTAACCATATGCACCTATCCAACCAATATTCTTTGTTCTGCGAGCTCTCCCGCTTTTCCTTTTGAATTGCCCTTAACCCTAAATGCAAATGCCATGGTAATCGGACCAATTCTTCCTATAAACATCAATAATATTATTAAAAGCTTACCCGGGTTCTGCAACGTTCCCGTAAAATTTCTGCTCAGTCCAACCGTTCCGAGCGCGGATACCGCTTCATATGCCACATTAAGCAAAGATGTCTGTTCAACACAGCTTAAAATAAGAATTCCCGTAAGCAGAATCATGGCACTGATACTTACAACCGCAAGCCCTGTCCTTATATTATCCTTAGGTATTCTTCTTTTAAAAACCTCTGTCTCCTGCTTACCCTTAACCACCATGATAACCGTAATTACAATCATCGCAATCGTAGTCGTCTTAACACCGCCGGCCGTACCTGCAGGTGAACCTCCGATAAACATAAGAAGCATCGTAACAATCGTTCCCGCATCCGTAAAATTCTCCTGGGGAATTGTCGCAAAACCCGCTGTTCTGGTAGTAACTGACTGGAACAGGGCTCCCATCCACTTCTTACCCCGAGGCAAACTTCCGAGTGTATCCGGATTATTCCACTCAAACACCATAAAAAACACCGTACCTGTAATAATCAAAAACAATGTCATCACAATGGCAAGCTTTGAATGCACGGAAAGCCTGTGAAAAAGCTGCTTTCTAAACATCTTTCTTTTAAATGCTTCTTTTGTTACAGTCTGCACGTCCCACCATACACAAAAACCTATACCGCCCATAACTATAAGAAACATCGTCGTAAAATTTACTATATAATTATCCGCATACCCGCAAAAGCTCGAATTGCTAAGAATATCAATACCCGCATTACAAAATGCCGAAACCGCATGAAAAACAGAATACCAAATTCCTATAGCTCCATATTCGGGTATAAATTGGAACGAATACATTACCGCACCGATAAATTCTACCAGAAGCGTTCCCCTGACAATCCTAAAAACCGTCTTACCGAGTCCACTGTATGTGTCAAGTGCATATGCCTCGTTAATAAGAACTCTGTCCTTCATGGTAATTCTTCGTTTCAATATCATTAAAATTGTAAAGGTAGTGGCAACTATTCCGAGTCCTCCCACCTGAATCAATACAAGTAAAACTATCTGCCCAAAAAGTGACCAATGTTCAAACACGGGCAATGTCATAAGACCTGTAACACATGTCGCGGAAGTAGCTGTAAACAATGCATCCACTAATGGTGTTGACTGTCCGTCGGCTGCTGCCACCGGAAGCATCAAAAGCATTGTCCCTATTAAAATAATTGCCAGAAAGCCAAACACAATAATCTGCGTTGTGCTTATTTTGTTATTATGTTTTTTACTCATAATCCCCTAAATTCTTATTAATATTTTGATAAAACCTGACTGATTTCAAATTCGTATTCATCAATATCCTTGGTCATTGCGAGTGCCTCGTCAATGTCGTAATCACAAATAGAACCATTCTTCATTGCAACTACTCTCTTGGTCTTGCCCTGTGCCAAAAGATCAACAGCATATGCGCCCATCATGGATGCCATCATTCTGTCCTTACATGTAGGTGTACCACCACGCTGCATGTGACCAAGAATAGTAGCTCTTGTCTCAACACCTGTTGCAACCTCGATACGCTTAGCCATACTTGCGGAATGTCCGATACCTTCTGCATTGATAATGATATGATGCTTCTTACCGCGCTTTCTTGTCTCAATTACATGATTAATAAGTGTCTGCTCATCTCCATCATAGCGCTCGGGAAGCAAAATATCCTCCGCACCACACGCAATACCGCACCAAAGTGCAATATATCCGGCATGACGACCCATAACCTCGATAATACTGCAACGCTCATGTGAGGTTGAAGTATCACGAACCTTATCGATTGCATCAAGTGCCGTATTAATGGCTGTATCAAATCCTATAGTATATTCTGTACATGAAATATCAAGGTCAATTGTTCCGGGAACGCCGATTGCGTTGATTCCGAGACCTGAAAGCTTCTGCGCTCCTCTAAAGGAACCGTCACCGCCGATTACAACAAGTCCGTCGATGCCGTGCTTTCTACAAATCTCTGCGCCCTTCTTCTGACCCTCTTCTGTCATAAACTCCATACAACGTGCGGTATAGAGAATTGTACCGCCCTTCTGAATAATGTCGGAAACACTTGATTTGTCCATATCGATAATTTCTTCATCAAGAAGACCCTGATATCCTTTGAAAATACCCTTAACCTTCATACCCTTCTCAAGTGCGGCTCTTACCACGGCACGGATTGCCGCGTTCATACCCGGTGCATCACCACCGCTTGTCAATACGCCAATTGTCTGTATCTTATTCGCCATTATTCTTTCCTCCATTGTTATAAATCTGTCAATCATCCCTATTTTAATGCATTTTCGCCGTGTTTTCAATACTCTTTTCAACGACTTTGACATTATCTGCACCAAATATTGCCGATAAATTGCCCACAAGTGCCGCATCAGCCTGTACATTGTAACTCGGTGGCAGGATTTTCTTGGCTTTTTCCTTAGCACAGTAAATAACAAGACTGTCCCTGCCGTCCGAGTCCGCCACCATATCAAGAAGCTCTTTTTCTCTCGCAAGGTAATCATTTTTATCGGCAAATTTAATCCAAAGCTCCGCCGGAACACTATCAAAAGGAACGACCTTTTCGCAAATAAGCTTGCCGTTCTCTTCTTCAGTTGCCGACACACGCCCTTTTACAAAAATCTTCTCGTCCGTGTTAAGATAATGTCTATAATTTTCAAAATCACGCGGAAACAGGATAACCTCGACCGTTCCTACAAGATCCTCCAGCGTAATAAACGCCATCATCTTATTGGTTTTGGTCGTCTTCACAGTCTTACCCGTAACCATTCCGCCGACCCAGACAACCTGCGAATCGTTAAGTACCATCTCGCCCGTCTCTTCGTCATGTACGAAATCGCTCGTTCTCGCGGTAATGTTGCGGTTCATCTTAGCCTGATACTCCTCTAAAGGATGTCCGCTAATATATATTCCGAGAACTTCTTTTTCATAACCAAGCAGGGCTTCTTTTGAAAATTCACCACAGTCGGGAAGTCTTATCTCATACTCCTGCTTAACCTCTTCTGCCGCAAAATCAAACAGTGTCATCTGTCCTTCTATAGACTTTTTCTTCTGATTGGCTATCTGGTCTATTATCAAAAGATAAACGCTTAAAAATTGCTGTCTCGTTCCACCGAAGCCGTCAAAAGCACCCGCTTTTATAAGACTCTCGACAACATTTTTCTTAAGGTCATTAGCCATATTTCTCTCAATAAAATCCTGAAGACTCTGATACCTGCCGTTAGCCTCTCTCTCCGCAACAATCGCATCCACGATATTGCGGCCGATGCCTTTTATCGCGGTAAGCGCATAACGGATGTTATTACCCGATACGGAAAAATCCGCCTCGCCCTCATTGATGTCAGGTTGCAAAATATTAATACCCATCTCACGGCAGGAATAAATGTACTCCGATACCTTCGAGGAATTATCTATTACGGAAGTCATGAGCGCCGCCATGAATTCCACGGGATAATAGTGCTTCATGTATGCCGTCTGATAAGATACAACCGCATACGCCGCAGCATGCGACTTGTTAAACGCATACTTCGCAAAATCCGTCATTTCATCATAAATCTTGTTAGCAATTTCCTCGCTTATGCCGTTGTTGATACAGCCGACAATGCCCTTTTCTTCGTTACCGTAAACGAAATTAGCACGTTCCTTCTGCATCTCCTTGTCCTTTTTCTTGGACATTGCTCGTCTAAGGAGGTCACTCTGTCCGAGCGTATATCCTGCGAGGTCACGCACAATCTGCATAACCTGTTCCTGATACACGATACAACCGTAGGTCGGCTCAAGGATTGGCTGAAGTTGCGGACATCTGTAAGTAATACTGTCGGGATTATTCTTACCACGCAAATACTGCGGAATAAAATCCATTGGACCCGGACGATACAAGGAAATTCCTGCGATAATATCCTCCAGATTCTGCGGCTTAAGTTCCTTGATGAAACTCTTCATACCTGCACTTTCAAGCTGGAAAATACCGTCGGTCTTACCTGTGCCGATGGAATCAAGTACCGCTTTATCGTTATAATCAATCTTTTCTATGTCAATATCCTTGCCTATACTCTTACATGCGAGTCTTACGGCATTCTGGATAACCGTAAGCGTACGAAGTCCAAGGAAGTCCATCTTGAGAAGACCGAGCTCCTCAAGAGTCGTCATTGTAAACTGTGTTGTAATTGAACCGTCGCTCGCTCTTGAAAGCGGCACGTATTCACTTGCGGCCTTCTGACTGATAACTACGCCCGCCGCATGCATTGACGCATGACGCGGAAGGCCCTCAAGACGCTTAGACATGTCTATAAGGTTATGTATTTCATCATCTGCCTCATAAAGAGCCTTAAGCTCGGAATTGGCCTCCAAGGCTTTTTCTATCGTAATATTAAGCTCATTAGGTATCATCTTGGCAATCGCATCAACTCTTGCATAAGGAAGATCAAGCGCTCTTCCGACATCACGGATTACACCTCTTGCCGCCATCGTACCGAAGGTTACAATCTGAACCACTCTGTCCTTGCCGTATTTTCTTACAACGTAGTCAATAACCTCCTGTCTTCTCTCAAAGCAGAAGTCAACGTCGATATCGGGCATGGACACACGCTCGGGATTAAGGAATCTCTCAAAAATAAGGCTGTATTTCACAGGGTCTATCGTCGTAATTCCAAGACAGTACGAAACAATACTTCCTGCGGCTGAGCCTCGTCCCGGGCCTACACTGATTCCGTTATCCTTGGCATATTTGATAAAATCCCACACTATGAGGAAATAATCCACATAGCCCATCTGTTTTATAATTGAAAGCTCGTAGTCGAGCTGTTTTCTTAAACGTCCGTCATCCTCGGGATATCTCTCCTTAAGCCCCTCATCACAAAGCTTGTTAAGGTATTCCCACGCCGTAAGCCCGTCCGGCACATCATACTGAGGAAGCTTTGTAACATGAAATTCAAACTCCACGTTACAGCGTGCGGCAATATCGTACGTATTCTCAAGTGCCTCAAGCGCATACGGAAAAAGACGTGCCATCTCCTCCTCTGACTTAAGGTAGTACTGCCCTCCCTCATAGCGCATTCTGTTCTCGTCAGAAACCTTCTTGCCGGTCTGGATACAAAGAAGCACGTCATGTGGCTCCTCATCTTCCCTGTTAATATAATGCACGTCATTGGTTGCAACAAGCTTAATTCCTGTCTCCTTGCTCATACGGAGAAGCTGCTGGTTAACCCTCTTCTGCTCCGGCATACCGTGATCCTGAAGCTCCAAAAAGAAATTGCCCTCGCCAAAAATCTCCTGATATCTGTAGGCAGCCGCAACACCCTCCTCATACATTCCTCTGTTAAGGAAACGCTGAACCTCGCCTGCAAGACACGCACTGAGTGCAATAACACCCTCGTGATACTCACGAAGCACCTCATAGTCAACTCGTGGCTTATAATAAAATCCGTCAACAAAGCCCGCCGAAACTATCTTCATAAGATTCTCATAACCGTGGTTATTTTCCGCAAGCAAAACAAGGTGATAATATCTGTCATCACCTGCATTTGCCTCTTTATCAAAACGTGAACCGGGCGCCACATAGACCTCACACCCGATAATCGGCTTAATTCCGGCATCCTTTGCCGCTTTATAAAAATCAATAGCGCCGTACATAACACCATGATCCGTGATTGCCAGGCTGTCCATTCCAAGCTCTTTGGCACGCACTACAATCTCTTTAATTTTACCCGAACCATCCAACAAACTGTACTCCGTATGGACATGTAAATGTGTAAACGCCATTGTTGTATCTCCTTTTTAATCTGTACTTAATATTTGCAAAACACTTTACCGTGGGATATATAAGTTATTTTTATTGCAACTCTTATACACCTTTAAGTCGAACTAAAACTTTGCAAGCTTCGATGTTTGATTGCACGCCTCTTTCGTGAACTCACAAAACTTGATATTTTATTTTATGATTTTTCGAAGACAACATAGACCTTTAGCAGAACTCACTTTACAAACGCTTCGATGAAGCACGCCTCGTAGGGTTGTTTGAGTAACAAGGTGGTTTATGTTTGTTATAAAATTATAAACTAAGCACCACCTTGTTACAAGTTTACGAAGAGGCGTGCTAATAAAACATCGAAGCGTGTAAAGTGTAAGTTCTACTTAAGGTCGTAGAGTTGCGAGAAAAATCATAAAATAAAATATCAAGTTTTGCTCAGACAACCTACAGAGGCGTGCTTCATCGAAGCTTACGCAAAGTAAGTTCGTCTAAAAGGGTATACGTTGCAATAAAAATAACTTATATACCCCACGGTAAAGTGTTTTGCAAATATTTATATAGTTAATTATATGATACCACAAAAAGAGATTTATTTAAAGCAAAAACTCCCGCACATTGTGCAGGAGTCCGATTATCGGTAATATTTTGCTTAGTTTGCACTACTTAAGTACTTCTCGATGTTCTCGATAGCCTCATTCTCATCCTTGCCGTCAGCTGTTACAACAACTTCCTCGCCTGTACTGAGGCCCAGTGTCATCATGCCCATGATGCTCTTGGCATTAACTTTCTTATTGCCGCATTCAACATAAATTGAACTCTCATGCTGGCTTGCAACCTGAACAAATAATGCAACGGGACGTGCTTCCAATCCTGTAGGAATTGTAATCGTCATTTTCTTGGTAATCATAGTGTTTCTCCTCTCTCTTCTCTCAGTGCGTCCGCTATACTGCCAAGCTTACGCAATCTGTGATTGACTCCGGATTTACCCACCGGCGGGTCAAGTGCCGCACCTAATTCCTTAAGCGAGGCCTCGGGACGCTCAAGTCTGGCCTTTGCAATATCTTCAAGACCCTCTGCCAATCCTTCAAATCCTATTGTGTCCCTGATATATTCAATATCGAGCTTCTGCTTAACTGCCGCAGAAACTGTCTTATTAATATTCGCTGTCTCACAATTAAACTTCCGGTTAACGCTATTGCGTATGTCCTTCAGAATTCTGACATTCTCAAATTCCATAAGAGCTACATGTGCTTCCATTATGTTCAGAACATTAACAATCTGTTCTCCTTCTTTAATGTATGTCACGTAGTATTTTTTACGCAGAATAATTTTGGAATCAATGTCAAAACTTCTCAAAACATTCTGAATCTGCTCCGCTTTGGCTTCAGTCGCACACGCAATTTCAAAATGATAATTCTTCTCGGGCGTGTTGACGGAACCTGCCGCAAGGAATGCTCCTCTAAGAAATGCTCTCTTGCAACATGTCTGCTGGATAACAATATTATCCGCCACCGAAAGGTTTTCCTCAATATCATTATTATGTAAAAGCTTGGTTGCCTGAAGCACTTTAAGAGAATCTTCATGATCCTCAATCGTAATGACATACAGTCTGCTCCGCCTTGAGGACATGTTCTGCCGTATCGAGACACTAGTACTTATATTAAATGCTTTTTTCAATAATGTAAAGTACTTTCTTACAACTGCGATATTTTCTGACTGAATTTTAATGCAAAAGCGGTCGTTTGCAGAGATGAGAATTCGTCCGCAAATGCTTGTTATCGCTGCTATTTCGGCAATTTGGCAATGTCTTGCACTGCTTAGTTGTCTGGAAAGTTCTTCTTTTACATCACCGGTAAATGACATCCTAAACACCCCGATTTTTGTTAGTTCTAATCCTGTCGCGCTCTATGTCGCGATGTTCAACCTTAATTCCGTAACCCTCATCATTCTGCTCAAGGCGCTTAAAAAGCGCGTTGGCAAGTGTAACGGAACGATGCTTACCACCCGTACAGCCGACACTGACCACAAGCTGGTTCTTGCCCTCTAAAATATAATTAGGAATCAAAAAGCGCAACATATCTTCAAGCTTATCAAGGAAAATCTTAGAAGGCTCGAATCCCATTACGTAATCCCTTACCTCTTTATCGTTGCCCGTAAGCGGCTTTAACTCATCAATATAAAAAGGATTCGGCAGACATCTTACATCAAAAACAAGATCCGAATCATTCGGTATACCATACTTGAAACCAAACGAAAGAATCGTAACCATTATATTTTTAAAATGCTCATCATGAACAATTATCTTCTCTATCTCCTGCTTAAGTTCTCTCGTAAGCAGATTGGTGGTGTCAAGAATTATATCCGCCTGTTTTTTGAGAAATGCAAGCTTCTCACGTTCAAGCGCAATTCCCTTATCAACCCTATCATCTAATGCAAGCGGATGTGTTCTTCTGGTCTCCTTATAACGCTTTATAAGAACTTCATCAGACGCATCAAGGAACAATATATCATATTCAAAATGCTTGGCAGACAAATCCTCCAGGATATCTTCAAGACCATTCAAGGTCTGCCCGCTTCGTATATCAACACCAATTGCAACCTTATTTATCTTCTCACCCGGCTGTCTGGTAAACTCGGCAAACTTGCCAACAAAAGCAAGTGGCAGATTATCCACACAAAAATAGCCCGCATCTTCAAGCACCTTTAACGCAGTACTTTTTCCCGCTCCGGACATTCCCGTAACAATTACAAAATGCATATTATCCCTCCGAATTTCAAAACTGCACTGCTTTCGTCAGCTTTGCTTACTCTTATGCAGTTCCGACTAAAATCCAAGTAATTTTACTTCAGGTTCAAGCTCAACGCCAAATTTAGCAAGCACAGTCGCTCTTACATGTTCAATAAGTCTTATTACATCATCGGCAGTTGCCCCGCCTTTGTTAATAACAAAACCGCAATGTTTTTCAGAGACAGTTGCTCCACCTATCGCATATCCTCTTAAGCCTGCATCCATTATAAGCTTCCCTGCAAAATATCCTTCCGGTCTTTTAAAGGTACTGCCTGCGCTCGGATACTCAAGCGGCTGCTTTTCTCTTCGCTGCGCCGCAAGCTCCGACATACGCGCGCTTATTGCCTCTTTATCTTCTGTATAATCAAGCTTAATTACCGCCGATAAAACTATATATCCTTTTTTCGGAATTACTGACTTTCTGTAGCCAAGTTCAAGTTCTTCATTAGAAAGTACTATAAAATTACCCTCGTTGTCAAGAACTTCCGCCGACTCCACAACCAGCTTCATCTCTCCGCCGTAAGCTCCGGCATTCATTACCAGCGCCCCACCGAGTGTCCCCGGAATTCCTGCTGCAAACTCAAAACCCGTGAGTGAATTTTTAAGAGCTGTCTGTGCAACACCCGCAAGCGTCGCTCCTGCCGTCGCATAAATTTTGTCTTCCTCACAACGTATTTTGCGGAGATTCTCACCGATTTTTATAACAACACCGTCGTAACCTTTATCACTAACCAGAAGATTACTTCCGTTGCCAATAACATAAAAATCAATATTATGCTCTTTGCACATTAAAATCACTTCCTTGAGTGCTTCCTCGCTGTCGGGTGTAAGAAAATAACGCGCAGGACCACCGATTCTGAAGGTGGTATGCTTCGCAAGCGGTTCATTCTCAATTATATTGTCCTCGCCCACAATTTCATAAAGCGCACGATAAAGTTCTTTCACGGACATAATCTCCCTTCTTTTTTATAAAAATCGCTCGGTATTCCTTTCGAAAAAATTCCCTTTATTACAATACAAGTCCTGCCGCACCGTAAATTCCCGCATCATTACCAAGTGTGGCAAGCACAATCTTAGTATCCCTGCAGGCGTGAAAAGCTTTCTCTTTATAATATTTTGTAACTGTATCGATTAGAACCTGTCCTGCCTTGGAAACGCCTCCGCCGATAACAATAACCTCGGGATTAACAACGCATGTAATATGCGCAAGTGCTGTAGCAAGGCATTCGCTTACATCATTCACAATAACCGTGGCAAGCTCATCTCCCGCCTTAAAGCCGTCAAATACGTCCTTGGCCGACAAGTCCTCTTTTCTGAGAACTGACGCCTTATCAGTCTTTGCAAGCACTCTCTTTGCATGGCGCACTATTCCCGTAGCCGATGCAATCTGCTCAAGACAACCCTTTTTACCGCAATTACACATCTCGGGTTCATCATATAAAACAGGCATATGACCTATTTCGCCTGCCGCTCCTGTCGCTCCTGATAGAATTTTGCCGTCAAGCACTATTCCGCCGCCGACACCTGTTCCGAGCGTAACCATGACAAGACTTTTATTACCTTTACCGGTACCCTGCCACAATTCTCCGAGTGCCGCAACATTTGCATCATTCTCAACAGAAACGGAAAAATACTTTCCGCCAAGCGCTTCCTTAAGTTCTCTCTCCAACGCTTCTTTAACATTATATTCTGCCCAGCCAAGATTAACACAACCTTTTACAACACTCTGTAAAAGCACCGGTCCGGGAACACCTACACCGAGTCCCTCTACGTCCTCTGCACAGATTGATTGCTCACGCATTTTATCTGCAACCGTAGCAGCAACATCTTTAAGGATTTTCTTGCCCTGTTCCGACTTATCAGTCACAATCTCCCACTTATCAATAAGTTGTCCTTCTACTGTAAACAAACCGCATTTAACGGTTGTTCCTCCTATATCGATTCCAAAACAATACTTCACTTTTTAATCCTCATCTTCCCTGTTTCTTGCCATATTTTCCTGAACTCTCTTGTAGAGCTCCTCTGTCGCGTTGTAGCCCATCTTTTTCTGACGGAAATTAACCGCAGCAGACTCAACGATAACCGCAAGGTTACGGCCGGGACGAATCGGAATCGAATGGCACACAACCTTATTGCCGAGATACTCAATATATTCATCATTGGTTCCGAGTCTGTCATACTCTCTTTCCTTATTCCACTCTTCAACCCTGATTACAACGTCAATTGACTGTGTCTCCTTAATACTTTCAACACCGAAAAGGTTCTTAACGTTAATTACACCGATACCGCGCACCTCAATAAAATGCTTGGTAACTGCAGGCGCAGAACCGATAAGCGTATCATCACTTACCTTACGAATCTCTACAGCATCATCCGCAACAAGACGGTGTCCTCTTTTAATAAGCTCAAGTGCCGCCTCACTCTTACCGATACCGCTCTCTCCTGTAATAAGTACGCCTTCACCGTATACATCGACAAGTACACCGTGAATTGAAATACAGGGGGCAAGCTTTACCTTCTGCCAACGGATTATCTCCGCCATAAAAGCAGATGTGGATTTATCTGTCCTGAGAACCGGAACGTCATATCCGATTGCCATCTCAAGAAGCTCCGGATCCGGATAAAGTCCGCGACAAAATACAAGGCACGGAATGTTGCATGACAACAACTGATTATATCTTTCTGCTTTTGTGTCCGTATCAAGTGTCTTTAAATAAGTGTCCTCAACCTGTCCGATAATCTGAACTCGGTGAGAATCAAAATACTCATAAAAACCTGTAAGCTGAAGCGCGGGACGATTAATATCCGGCTCTTTTACCTTTTTTGCCGCCACATTAATCTCCGGTGTCAAATTCTCCAAACTAAACTTTTCAATAATTTCTGATACTCTGATTGCTGCCATATTCCTGCTCCTCGTTTCTGTAATATTTTATGAATGAAAAAATTTATATACTTCGTTAGCGGCACCTTCCGTCATGCCCTCTGCTTCTTTAAGCGCCTCGACGGATGCCTCTTTAATTGTCTCAATAGACTGGAAATGCTTCATAAGTGCCTTGCGCCTTGCCGGTCCTATGGACGGTATATCGTCAAGCACCGAACGAACCTGCTTCTTGCCGCGCAAATCACGATGAAACGTAATCGCAAACCTGTGCGCTTCGTCCTGAATTCTCGTTATAAGCTTAAAGCCTTCAGAATTCCTGCTTATCTCAATTTCCTCGTTATTATAATAGAGTCCCCTGGTTCTGTGAAAATCATCCTTCACCATGCCGCAAACCGGAATGTCCAACCTCAGTTCATCAAGTACCTCGAGCGCTATGTTTACCTGACCTTTTCCTCCATCCATCATAATCAAATCCGGGAATTTTGTAAAGCTTCCCATGTCGGAGGAAATATTTTTTTCTTCCAAGGTACGCATTTCGTCAAGTCCGTGCGTAAATCGCCTTGTAAGCACCTCTTTCATACTTGCGTAATCATCTGGACCTTTGACATTCTTAATCTTGAACTTCCTGAAATCGTTACGCTTAGGCTTACCGTCCTCGTATACCACCATCGAACCGACCGACTCAAAACCTGCGGTGTTGGATATATCAAATGCCTCAACCCTGCTAATATGCGAAAGTCCGAGAAGCTCCTCTATCTCACCGAGTGCGCCTCTTGTACGCTGTTCCTCACGCTTAATCTTGTCCTTATCCTGTGCAAGAACAAGCTCGGCATTTTTTCTCGCAAGCTCAACCATTTTTTCCTTCTGGCCCTTCTGCGGAACCTTCAGGTATACCCTCTGGCCTCTTTTTGCCGTAAGCCACTCCTCAAGGAGCTCCATATCCTCTATATGCTCCTGTAAAAACAGCTCCTTCGGTATAAAAGGTGTTCCGGCATAGTATTGCTTAACAAAACCCGAAAGAATCTGCCCCTGTTCGTCCTGCGAACCGATTCTCATATGAAAATGCTCTCTTCCCAGCAGCTTGCCGCCTCTTACAAAAAAGACCTGGATTACTGCATCCTCACTATCGGAGGCCATTGCAATAATATCTCTGTCCTCCTGCTCCTCGGACGTAATCTTCTGCTTCTGCGAAATATGCTTAATACTGTTTATCAAATCTCTGTATTCCTTCGCTTCTTCAAACTCCATACAGGCAGAAGCTTCATACATCTGCTTCTCAAGATTCTTAAGAATCTCGTCATATCTTCCGTTTAGGAAATCGATTATCTTATGGATGGACTCCATGTATTCTTCCTGCGTGACACAGCCCTGACACGGAGCGTTACACTGCTTGATATGATAATTAAGACAGGCTCTCTCCTTACCGATGTCCTTAGGAAGATTACGGTTGCAGGTTCTTATCTTATACAACTTATGAATAAGCTCCAGTGTATCCTTTACTGCAAGACCGCTCGTATAAGGCCCGAAATACTTGGATTTGTCCTTCTTCATGTTACGGGTCATCATAACTCGCGGAAAAGCTTCATTCACGGTCACCTTGATATACGGATAGCTCTTATCATCCTTAAGCATCGTATTATATCTGGGACGATGCTCCTTTATCAGGTTACATTCGAGCACAAGTGCTTCAAGCTCGGAGTCCGTAATTATATATTCAAAACGGTGTATCCTCGACACCATCTGTTCAATCTTCGAGCTTTTGTTTCGACTGCTCTGAAAGTACTGTCTGACGCGGTTTTTGAGGCTTATGGCTTTACCAACGTAAATTATCTCGTCCTTATCATCATGCATCAGATAAACACCCGGCTTCGCCGGAAGCTTTTTAAGTTCTTCTTCAATGTTAAACAAGGACTCACCTCCCTATACCGCATAGTATACCATTATGGTTTTTATTATACATAATAAAAAAGAAGTTCGCAAGCAGACTTATACGACTGCACACAAAAGAAAAAGCAGAAGGCACAATCTGCTCTGTCTGCCTTCTGCTTTTACTTTATAAATCTTTAAGCTTCTTCATAATTACCAGACGGTCCCCCGGCTTAAGCCTATCGTCCGTAAGCTCGTTTATTTCCTTTATGCTCTCCACTGTTGTATAAAACTGCTTTGCGATTTTCCACAAAGTATCGCCCGGTTGTACCACGTAACCCACAATTCCGGGCATGGCGTGGATTTTTTTCATATCGTAGGACCGCTCGATTATCGACGTAATAATTTTTTCGTTATTGACGCCGAAAACCATTGCATCAAGCAAGATTGCCACTTTGCATTCTACCTCATCACTGCCGAGCATAACCGCACCAATTTGCTCAACATTACCCTGAAGATAGTATGCACAGTCCTCCGTTATACCCGGAACCTCAATTTTATGCGAGAACGGAATTACCCCTTCCGCCTCGTAAATCGGCTGTTTATCATCAAGTGCTATATAGAGGAGAGATACAACTACAGCGCCGTCCGCAAGCAGTCCACCTTCCACAACGCTTACATTATCTATTTTTACATTGGCACTGCTGTTACATATCTGCAGGATTCTCGGCTGTGCTTCCCCTATATCAATTTTGTCGGTCACCCTGCATTTGGATGCATTTCTTGTAAGAAGCGTCTGCGTTTTTACATCCTTTAGTACAGGGTCCAAATCCATTACCGAGGAATATACATCGCTCATTACCTCATTCGTGTCTTCATCATACAAAGTAATGTCCATTTCGATAATTTCATCAATACCGAGCAAGCGCTGTTCCCCGTCCTCGTTTACCTTAATTTCCGGATCCTTGCTTGCCAAACGGTATCTGACATACGGATATATATCCTCTCTGCATCCGTCAAGCTCTATCTCTCCTGAAAAAGGAATGGCATGCTCGCTCCACTGAAGACTGCTGTTCTCGTCCTCACCGCTATACAACATAAATAAGCGCAAATCACCGCGAACCCCAAGCTTTCCTTCCATCGGTCTGAAATCAATACTTCCAATCTGCCATTCATTCCAAAGCATTTCCGATATGTTCGGTTTATTGGCTGACAGTTCTATTTCGTCCTTTATTCTGAAGGTGTCCCTGTGCTCTGCAAGCACCGCCGCTGCAGTAACAGACTTCGTTAAAAACTGTGCCGTATTGTCAAGCGCAAGCCCAACAATCGGTTCTTCCTCCTGTGTAACCGAAGCCTCCGCCATAAGTGTAACGATTCCGTTAACGCTTATTTTTCGTGAGTTAATCAATCCGACGCTCAAATCCTCTATCTGCGTCTGAATATGTACATCTGCGTGCTCCGACTCCTCGGGCAAATAAAGCGTCTCATGAATCGGCAATTCTCCTTTAATACAGTCCACGGGTGCCTGCGCTCCCTGTCCTGTTGCGTAAAGCACCTTAAAAAGTAATTTACCGCTTACAAGTAACTTGCCGTCAACATTCTGCACCGAATCAAGCTGTACCTCACCTATGCTTTTTAAAATTTTATTGATGTCCGGTTTTATATCAGGAACATTAAAGTCATCGTCTAACGCAACCTGTGTCATGGTATCGCCCAGGCTGTACGTTGTACGCATTCCTTTTTTCATCAGCTCCAAAAATACCCCTCCTGCTCGTCATATATCGTCCTTTTTCAATATATGCGAGGGGGAGGGGAAGTATTCATACCAATCTCCTACTTATTTGCAACAAATGTCTATATCAAAATACCGCAAATGTCTATATCAACACATCACAAATCTATTTTTCTTTTTTGCCCCCTTATCTCTATAAAACAAACTCTATCTTTAACTGCTTTTCTTCAGAAAGAACTATTTTTCCACCCATAGCCAGATAAAATTTTATCGCATTAACATTCTGACTATTTACCGCAACCATAAATTTATCATACCCGGCTTCTTTTACCTGTTTACATGCAATATCAAAAAAGCACTTCCCTATACCTTGTCTCTGGTACTCTTTTAAAATATAAAGCAATCCGACTTCCTGATCATAGTGTCTGAAAGGCTTATATGGTTTTCCACAAGTCATAAATCCGATGATTCTGTCATTATCAGTTGCAACATATGTCTTTATATCCGGGTTATTAACTATGTTCTGTAGTATTTGTTCATTCTTTCGGACATCATAACCTGTTAATTTCTCATCCGGATAAATGCCCTTGTATGTAGTGTTCCAAACAATACCTTTTAATTCGGCTATTGAGTAGCAATCTTCTGCTGTCGCTTTTCTATATGCTATATTATTCATTTGCTTGTTCAAATTTTTCTCAATTTCCATTTCAACTATTCGCCACTGCTCACCAAATAATTCACAAAACATCTCTTCGCCGTTTTCTCTAAATCCTGTGGCTTTGTAACAGTGGTACGCAGGCTCGTTGTTATCGAATACCCCAAGTGTGATTTTCTTCGCACCGAAAATATCAAAAGCATATTTAATCGCAAGGGTAAGCATTTGTTTTCCGTAACCCATGCCCCTTTTTGAATCATCTACTATTACAAAGCCAAAACGGATTACTTTCTTTTCCTCGTCAGTATATCTCAAAATCAGATGACCTACCACACCGCTTTCATCAAAAGCAGTTAAAGGATAAAAGTTATCTGATTCGACACAATCACCGTTGTTTCCGATGTACTTGTTGTTTATATCCTCGCTTGTAATAGGGAAATCACCGAATCTGTCCGAGCTCCATTTTCGCAAGGCGTCCTCGTCTTTTATCCAGCTTACAATACTATCTGCATCGCAAGGTTTATATTGCCTTAATCTTAATTTCATTTTCTTTCTCCCATATAAATCTTCATTAAACTCCCACATATTAAGTTCTATTTTCTCAAACCGAAAATTTTTTCAACTTATATATTTTATAGTCTGGTTGCTACTTCTATTGCAACCATGAGAATTCTTTCCCTTAAATCTTCCGGCATATTTCCCAAAATACGTTTATCCCAACCATCACCTGATAAACAATCCGCAGCATACAAAAACTGATACACTGCCTTTTTGCGAAATTGCCCTACTGCCATAATTGAAGCACATTCCATTTCAACAGTACCACAACCTTCTTCTTTTCTTTTTTCCATATTACGTTTAGTTTCTCTGTAAAATGCATCTGTTGTCCAAGTCTTTGTAGGATGATATGCTATATGCATGTCATCCAAAATTGACATCAATTTTGGTGCAGTCTCAATTTCCAAATAATCAGATACCTCTGCGTAATGATAACTTACTCCTTCATCTCTGTATGCCGATGTTGGAACCAACAAATGTCCTTCTGCTATTTTTCGATCCAAGGCACCACAAGAACCAAAATATAATATTTTTTCTGCACCCAGCGCAATCAATTCCTCCAAAAGTGCCGCGGCCCCGGCACCACCAATTATAGTATTAAAAAATCCCATTTTAATACCCTTATATTCAATCTGGTATATTGGAATCTCCTGCCCTCCTGCATTTAATGCTCCTATCTTAGATGCATTGTATTTACTCAAAAATAATTTACACATCCCTGCCGAAAAAACAACCAGTATAGTTGATGGAAAATTCTCTATCATACTAATAGTATTTTTTGCTCTAATGATTTCTTCTCCCTGATAATCAAAAGTATCTATTATGCTCATGCTACACCCCCAACTAAATATTAGCTAAATTGTACCATTTCACTACAAAGAACACAATCCTGAAAAGAGGATGATTTAACTGTATTATAAACCTGTCAACTCCATATATCTCCTATAAGTTTTAAAACCTACCGCCTCATAGAATGCCAACGCCTCTTCATTAAACTCCCACATATTAAGTTCTATTTTTTCAAACCCTCTGCTTTTAGCATCTTCTTTGGCAAATTCAATAAGTTCCGTAGCAACTCCCTGCCTGCGGAATTTTTCATCCACACCAAACTCATCTATATCATAAAACTTTCTCTCTTTCATATACGGATTTTCTGGTCTGTCAATGTACTGAACACAAGCAAAACCGCAGATAATACCATCTCTTTCGGCAACAAGTATATCTTTATTCTCTGCATTCCAAACATCGTAAATATAGTTTATAATTTCTTCTCCGAAGCCACCCTTAAAAATATCCGGTCTTCCATTTACATGAAGCTCATTTACTTCCTTGCGAAGTTCATTCACTCGTTCAAGATCTTCCTGTCTTGCAAGCCTTACCATAACATTCACCTCACAAATTCACTCTTAATTATTGAATACCACACCTCATCACATATGCCCTGATTATTCCGTCCGGCAGCCCGCAATACGCCCTCTCTCGTCATCCCTGCTTTCTGCATAACTCTGCCTGACTTAGGGTTGTTAACATCGTGACATGCGGCTACACGGTTAAGTCCGACTTCTTCAAAAAGATATGCTATAACCGCTCTCAAAGCCTCCGGCATAATTCCTCTGCCCCACCAGGCTTTTCCCATACAATAACCAATATCAGCCGCTTCAATTCTCTCATTGAGTTTCACAACAGAAATATTACCGACAACCTCTCCTGTTTCTTTTAACTCTATCGCCCAGTTATACCATGTAGGTTCAGAATATTTTCCAATCCAACCCTCAAGCAAACCTTTTGTAAAATTAATGTCAGGATGCGGTGACCATGTCAAAAATCTTGTAACCTCCGCATCTGTAGTCCAATTGTTATACATATCCTCTGCGTCTTCAATTTTAAATTGTCTAAGTATCAATCTGTCTGTTTCAAGCCTTTTTGTTCCTTTGTTATCCATAAAACATACCTCCTACTTATCCAGCTTGATTACCCTGTCACACATCTGAATAGACGCTTCCCTATGTGCTACAATAATCACTATCTTATCCTTACTTATGTTGTCGATTACATCATTAATTATTTTCTCATTATATTGATCTAACGCACTGGTTGCTTCATCAAAAATATAAACATCTACATCTCTTAGAAATGCTCTTGCCAACACAATCCTCTGCTTTTGACCACCGGACAGTTTACAACCACTCTCTCCTATGACAGTATTGAATCCCTCCGGAAGTTGCATTATATAATCTAAGATACAGGCTTTCCTGCACGCTTCTTCCAGTTCCCTGTCTGTTGCCTCTGGATTAACCAGCAACAAATTATCCCTAATTGACATATTATACAGATGATTATCCTGCATAATAAAGCCTATTTGCCTATGCAAGGCAGATAATTTTATATCTTTTAAATCTACACCGGAAAATAAAATCTTACCTTCACTCGGTTCAAGCATCCCGACAAGTAATTTTAAAAGTGTAGTTTTGCCACATCCGCTTTTTCCGACAATAGCAACCCTTTCACCCTGACGAATCACCAAATTCATATT
The DNA here is from genome assembly GCA_015057505.1 of Lachnospiraceae bacterium. Taxonomy (GTDB): domain Bacteria; phylum Bacillota; class Clostridia; order Lachnospirales; family Lachnospiraceae; genus SIG300. The sequence goes on along the minus strand of SVEG01000006.1, from coordinate 61,815 downwards.
TCTTATAACATCTTCCTGCTTCGGATAATGATATGAAAGATTCTGCACTTCTATGGAACTTATACTCTTTAGTTCCTCTTGCGCTTCTTCCGGATACTCCTCATCCAGTTTTTGCAACAAACGGTCTACATACGGTCTTTTGCCTCGTAAGTCCGCATCAATGGCAGATACATTTAATATTGCCTTTGAAAGCATCTCAAAATATGTAGCAAAAACAAGCAGGCTACCAATGGTCATCTTGCCCTTCATAACCAACATACCACCCAAAAAGTACAAACCGAATTTCATCATGAACTCGTTTCTTATTTGGGGAATAATCAATGCTCGAAGCGTCCAGTAATTAATCCACTTGGCATAATATAATGCATATTTTTTTATATGACTGATAAAAACAACCCTTTGGTGGTTTTGCAAATTTAATGCTTTGACCTCTCTCCAGCTTTGCAGGCTGTTATGCAGCCAGGTATTCATCTCCTTATCATTCTCGCGCTGCTCATTATTCAATGCTTTTTCACGTTTACTCAGAATAGCATCTATCCCCGATGTAAGCGGAATACAGATTATCGAAAACAACGCCAATCGCCATTCCATGACAAACAGAATACCCACGCTTATCACCATAGTGGCAAACTTAATCAAATACTCGATTGTATAGTATGAAGAAAAATTCAATAATACCTGCACATCATCTTCGATGTGCATTTTGGTATCTCCGATATTTATCTTCTCATATTCCAAAAACGACCACTTAAACAGGTTTTGCCACATTTTCAATTTTGCCCGGAATGTAACAGTGTTTCTAATTCTGTTATTAAAATGATTCTTTATGTACTGTATTCCGATAACCCCAAAATGAATTAAGACATAACCCGACAAAATAGGTACGAGGGTCTCTATTCTTCCCAAAATAATCGTCTGTTCTATAAACTCTTTATAAAACAGCGGCACAATAAAATCTGCAATAATTATTACAACGGAAAGAAAAAGATTTATTGCAAACAGATGCTTTACCCCTTTTGCCAAGGGCATTATTTTACTTAATACATAAGATTTATATTTTATTAATGACTGCACTTTTCCCCTCCTATGATATCGCAAATAATGTTCTTAATTCTTCACTGCTTTCTAATAATTTCTTTGTTTCACCGTATTCCTTGAGTACACCATCCTCTATCAATGCCACCTTTTCACACATCATAACCGAGCTGAGTCTGTGTGAAATTACAATAGCAGTTCTGCCCACCAGTGCTTTTTCCCACGAATCATGTATAAACGCCTCCGTTTCGCTATCCAATGCGGATGTCGCTTCATCAAACAATATAATTTGCGGATTTTTCAAATATATCCTTGCAATTGCTATTCGCTGTCTCTGACCGCCTGATAAGCCCACTCCTTTTGAACCTACAACTGTATCTATACCATCTTTTAAGCTTCTTATAAATTCTCCCAAACCGGCTCTCTCACATGCTTCAAGGATTTCTTCTTCCGTAGCATCTCTTTTACCAAACAACAGATTACTTCTGATTGTTCCATCAAAAACAAGTACGTCCTGCTGTACAATGCCAACATTCTCTCTAATTGATTTAAGCGAACACTCCGAAATATCCTTCCCATCAATAAGAATTTCACCTTCCGTAGGCTGATAAAAACCTGTCAGCATATACGCCAGAGTCGTTTTACCGGAACCGCTTTTTCCTACAAGCGCAATTTTTCGACCACCTTCTATATCCAATGAAAACTGATTAAATAAACTCTGCTTGTCCGCATATCCGAATGTAATTTGTTTAAATTCTACCTTTCCAGAGGTAACACACAACTTGTCTTTTCCTTTCCACTCTTTTTCACTCGGAAGGTTAAACAAATCATATACCCTTTGTATCCTCGAAATTCTCCTCTGCGCTTCTACAAAACAAGTACTGAAAAACATTACTTTGTCTTTTATATTAACAAAATAGTTCAAAATAATTGTTAATACACCAATAGTTATCTCACCTCTGCAGGCATAAAATGCACATAAAGCATACACTGCCATTTGTACCAAAAAATTAATTGTTTGCACCACGCTTTGAGAAGACAATGTTATAACACTGTTTTGGTTTTCTTTTTTAAAAAGTTTTCTCTGAAATCCTACAAATTTTTCTTCTTCTACCTTCTGTGCACCGAGTAATCGGAGATCTCTAAGCGCAGATAAATGTTCCATCAGCCAACCGCTGTACTTGCCGTACACGGTATTATATTCATCACTACACTTACGCGTAATTTTACCAAACTTAATAGTCGCATATACAGATATAGGAACACCTACCAGCATTAAAACACCAAATTTCCAGCCGATTACAAAAACATAAATTATATAAAATGTAAGCGCAAGTAAATTATTCACCGTATGAATGATATTACGGATAACAAACACCATACACTCAAACGTATGGGACTGTAACGTATTTAGAATATCTCCTGTCTGCATATCAGTTAAAGCTTCTGCTTTTGCCTGTTGTATCGCATTAAAAAGGTCATTCTTTATCTCGAAGGAATACATAATCTGCAAATACGCATATTGCTGCTGTGTAAAAAAATGTACAATGCACGCAAACAAAATCATCGTAACCAATGCCACACTGATTCTCAGATACACGGATACGTTCTGATAGTACACAATTTCATCAATCATGACCGCAAACATAATGGGAGTAAAAAGCTTTAGCAAAATATCAAACAGCCAGCCGATTGCGAACATAATATAATTTTTCTTGTATGCAAGTATATACTTGGATAGAAATTTTATCGTCGAAAAATAATTAAGCTTTTTATTCATTCTTTCCTCCCTGTAAAAAGACCCGTCTGAATAACGTTATTTCCCTGACAGGAATATCCACCTTTATATCTTCCGTTTGAGGTATAAAATCTAAATCTTCAACTAAAATTTCAGTAGAATTACCAGTCTTCTTTACCATCTCCGGTTCAAGCTTTATTTTATGTACGGCCTCATTTCTGTTTTCATATACATATATTTTTTGCAATGAGTCATAACCCGCATCTTGAATATAAATTGTATTATTTTCAAACTTGGCATCATGCGTTGCAACAACGTCAACCTTAGTTGTCAATGTCACACCGAAAAGTACAATCACACTTACCAGAATAAGAATTAAAAATAAACTGTGATTTTTGGCAGTCATTTTTACATATAAGTTTGCAAATTTTTTCCTGTAAACCCCTCGTTTAGTTCCCTTGTCATCCATAATTCCTACCTCCTTATACTAATTGTAACTTCCTTACGCATCACTAACAACTAATATTTCTTCAATAGAAACTTCGAAAACACGCGCTAATACCACCAAATTATCAACCGAAGGAAGCGCCTCTCCCCGTTGCCATTTATATATTGCCTGCGGCGTTGTAAACCCGAACACTCCTTGTAAATCCCTCACTGATAATTTCTTTGCCATTCTCAACTTATTAATTCTTTCTCCTGTTTTTACAGCGTCTATTGCAGGTATATTACACATCTACTCTTTTCCTCCTATGTATAAAAGAATCTGCCTACAAACTCTTTCTAAAACGTAGTTTCTCTTAAAACAAAAACAGCCTATCCACATAAGATAAGCTGCATTGAATGCTTTACATATACCGCGAATTTTCTTACAATCGCACAGTCAAGCGCATATTTCTTATCTTATATGAATACACAAAATTAAGGCCCTGCACATAACTTTCCTGTTCCTGCACTGCCTGATAAATCTGATATTCACAATTAATCATATTCAAATACATATCCATACTTGTAATCATCCTTTGCTACCTCTTCATAGCTCTTTGATTTCTATACTTTAACACACTTTTTCCGGTTTGTCATTAAACTTGTGGTATAAATTTTCAAGCGTGCCAAAATCTTTTCAGCACGCTTGAAACAACCTACTATTTCTTCACACCGCGGTAACCGCGCTCAAGCACCATAACGCACTGGCATTTCGGATTTCTCTCTTTTACACGGGCGCAAATTGACTCTCTAAGCTCCACTTCTGCCTTCTTATCGTAAGAATACGGTACAACCGTATCAAAAATCAGATTAACCTGCTCTTCGCCGTCGACAATGCGGAAATCATGAATCTCTATCGCTTCGTCAATAGACGCAATGACTTCTTTTACCATGGCCTTATATTCGCGCACTGCTTCATTTTTTGTCTCGATGGGATCCATATGGATAACCATAAAGATACCAAGTTCATTTCTTATGTCCGCTTCTATCCTGTCAATCAACTCATGTGCTTTTAAAAGGTCCACATCCGCCGGCACCTCCGCGTGCACGGACGCCATACTCCTGCCCGGACCATAGTTATGTACAATCAGGTCATGCGTTCCCACGATTCCTTCGTAACCTTCAACCTTCTTTACTATCTGCTCGTAAAGCTCGGGGTCCACGGCTTCACCGATAAGCGGCGCAATCGTATCCCTCACGATTCCGATACCTGCCCACATAACTACAAGCGATACCAAAACTCCGACATAACCATCGATATTAAGCGAAGTAAATTCCGCAACGATTATTGAAACAACCGTAACTGCCGTAGTGATAACATCACCAAAAGCATCCGTTGCCGTCGCTTTCATAACCGACGAATTAATTCTGTTACCAAGTTTCCTGTTAAAAAATCCGAGCCAAAGCTTTATGCAGATTGAAACCGCAAGTATTATAACCGACATAAGACTGAAGGTTATGCTCTGCGGGTTAGATATTTTCTCTATAGAACTTTTAAAAAACGACAAACCGACCTCTATAACAATAAAAGCTACTATGAGCGCCGCGATATACTCCATTCTTCCGTGCCCGAAAGGATGGTCCTCATCGGCCGGCTTATCCGCCATCTTAACACCGACAAAACCGATAATCGAGGATGCCGCATCGGACAGGTTATTGAACGCATCCGCCATTACAGCGACACTGCTAAGAACCAATCCTATTACCAGCTTTATCGCAAACAATATAACATTACAAATAATACCGACAACGCTTGCAAGCACGCCGTATGCCGTACGAACCTTGGAATTCGTCACATTGTCATAGTCTTTAACAAAAGTTTTAAGCAACCAATTACTCATAAAAAACCTCCATAAGAAACAGTCCCTGTGCCTGCGCCGTAAAGCCTGCCGCCTGTCGATCCTTCCGCGCGATAATCTCCGGAATATCCTCAGGCAATCTCTGCCCGAGACCGACCTCTATAAGCGTTCCGGTCATAATGCGCACCATATTATACAGGAAACCGTCTCCTTCATAATCTATAATTATTTTATCTCCGTCGCAGTTAATTGTTACACCGTAAACTGTCCTTACCTTCGACTTTTTCATATGCTTGTTGGAGCAAAAACTGCTAAAATCATGCTCACCGACAAAATACCCTGCCGCCTCAGTCATTTTATCCACATCAAGCGGTTCCTTTACATGCATCTCAAACTTTCTGTTAAACACATCCGCATGCTTCGCGTTGTTGCAGATACAATACCTGTAATGCTTCTTCGTAGCAGTAAGCCTCGCATGAAATCTCTCGTCCACCCGCTTAGCACTAAGCACACAAATATCCTCCGGCAGATACTCCGCAAAATATCTGCACAGTTCCTCACAACTTATAGCCTTATCAAGCTTAAAATTCGCAACCTGACCCTTGGCATGCACGCCTGCATCGGTTCTGCCTGCACCGTTTATCTCCACATACTGCCCAGCAAAGCGTTCAAGCACTGCTTCAAGCTTACCCTGAATGGTCTTCTCCGTGTTTCCCTGCTTCTGCCATCCGTTATAACGTGTGCCGTCGTAAGCTATAGTCAATTTATAATTAGGCATGTAATATCCTCATCCCTTCTGTCTCTACTGCTATTCCATTATATTACATTTTTACAAATTGTAAAAGAGGATAAAAAAACTGCCGCCCGAAGCGACAGTTAATATTTAAAATTTCATAATCATCTGGAAGAAAGGATCTTCACCCTGATATTTGTCCTGAATAAAGTACTGATACTGCTCAATCGCCTTATCCTTCTGTACTTCGCTCATCTCTTTCTCAACGTCAAGCTCTTCAAGTCTACTTGTTGCTCCTATCTGTGCTCTTCCGTCCTTAAGCTCAAGCCCTACGGATGCTTCTACACCGTTAGATATGGGCGCTAACTTCTGAATCGGCTGTACGGTCTGAACTGACTGCGCTTGATGCTTAGGTTCTTCAACCGTCTGATTCATATATAATCTGTCATAAATCGGAGAAATCATTCCGTAGTTTCCCGAAATTATCATCTTGCGCTCACATCCTTCCCATACATTATATAATCCACATTCTGCGATTATAAATTTATTATATTACAACACGGTTATATTGTATATCGGTCATATGTACTATTTCTTAACAGTTTTTCGAAACTTTTTTGCAACTTTTTTACAAAATGTAACCTGTTTTTATTTTCTGCGACCGGAACGCTCCGTCATAATCTTCTCATAATCGGTACACGCTTCAAATGTAAACAGAATCATAAAGAACTTAATGACTATACCTACAAGAATAAATGTAACTCCTATACCACTAAGTATGGCAATAACGTTTGGCGTAGTCATGGACAACAGCTTAAAAATAGGTCTGGTAAGTCCCGGTGCCATCTCGCCCCAGTTTAAGTAATTGTAATAAATACCGGTAACACTATTAAGATATGCAAGTATCGTAAGGACAACATTTATCTTAAACAGTGTAAAAATACGATTTGTCTTTACCCTTACATCATCCTTTACTGTAATCTCTTCGATACCGCAGAAAATTCTGTACAGAAGATAAAGTCCCAAAGCAGTTGTAATTATTCCGCCGTAGAAAAATACCGTAGCAATCATTCCGGCATTAATATTGAGCATGGATACTATGTAGTCTGCAATCTTGTACATCGACATAAAAAACAACGCTCCACTTATCTTGTCAAAATACTCCGACTTCGTCTTTAACTTTTCCGTCGCGGACAAAAAGAGCAACCAGCCTACAAACTCCGGCAAAATATTTATACTCAAATCGCCTTTATCGAGGGAAAAATTCATTAAAATAAATAATACACCAATCGCTAACTTAATCATAAAATCCTCCAATAATACTTATTCTTCTTTTTTCTTAAGTTCTTTTGTATTCTTTTCGACAAGTTTCCTTGCCACCATAATTTGATGACCACAGCCCATACATTTCAACCTGAAATCCATACCGACTCTCAGAATCTCCCATTCCTTACTGCCGCACGGATGTTGCTTTTTAAGCTTAACGATATCCCCAACCTGATAATCCATGCCATTAGAACCTCCGTTAAAAAATATATATTTATATTATCTTATACTTTTTTTTGGAGTTTTACAATATTTTTTCAAATATTGTACCTATGTAATTTGTTGCGCTTTGTTGCTCTTTATGCTAATATATTGTATATAGTGGATTTTTCTTTGTTTTTGGAGGTTTTATGGACTATTTTTTATCTGAAGCAGATACCTCTGTCCAAAAAAAGAATTTTGGTATCAGTGCAAGTACTCTTAAAATTGCAGCAGTAATTTTTATGCTTTTCGGCCTTGTATCCGCATATATTTTAGAAACACACGTTTTTGATGTAACCGCGCTTACTGCGGACGGTTCTTCCGAAGGCTTTTCACTGCCTCATATTCTTGATTTGATTTTCTTTTTAATCGGTGGACTTGCTTTCCCTATTTTTTGCTTTCTGCTTGTTGAAGGCATGGAGCATACTTCCGATATCAGAAAATATATTTTGAGACTGCTTTTATTTGCAATAATCACAGAAGTTATCTATGATATCGCAAACGGTAACGGATGGCTTTATTTTAAAGACCAGAATGTCATGTTTACCCTGCTTATCAGCCTTTTGGTTATCGTGGGTATCCGTAAATTTTCAGGCAATCTTCTTGCCCAGGCAGTTTGCCTCTTTGCAGGAATTTTCGCATGTCACCTAAGCAATGCTGACTTCGGGACACTCGGATACGGTGTAATCCTTACAACACTTATGTACACCACACGAGAAAAGAAGCTGTTCTTTAATATAGCCGGTCCTCTTCTTACAATACTTGCAAGCATATTTAACGGTTATCTGCTCGCACTTCTGGCATTTATACCGATTAACTTATATAATGGCAAACGCGGTTTTAAATGTACTTGCCTGTTTTACTCCGTTTATCCTGTTTCAATTTTGATATTACATTTGATTGGTATGATTTTCTTTTAAGGAGGACTTCTACATGAATAACAATGCATCTTTAATCCTCGATAATTCAGACTCGGTTGCAACCGAAATTAATAAGATCAAAAAACAGTGGAGTCTTATTTTAAATGATTTACCTTCCGATGAACAGTGGAAAATCAAAGCTAGTTTAGAGTCTACATACGAGCTTTTGGACTCATTAAAAGAAAAGATTTCAAGACTCGACTCACTCAATAATTACGATGCTCTCACCGGAACATTTAACCGTGAGTTTTGCAACAAGTTTCTTGCAAAGCTAACGCCTTCACCGGAACATCCCGTTACCATTGTTGCCGGAGATGTTAATAATTTGAAGCTTACCAATGATGTTTTCGGACATGCTGCCGGAGATTATCTTTTAACATCAATTACCAACATCATGAAAAGTTGTACCAAACCGGGATGTATTATTGGTCGCTTCGGCGGAGATGAGTTCAATGTCATTATGCCTGATACTACTCTTGAGGAAGGCAAGCTTTACTGCGAAAGAGTTAAACTTGCCTGCAAGAACTTTAACGGCATGTACCTTCCTCCGTCCATTTCACTCGGTATAGCAACCTGCACGGAACCCGGTCATGATTTATTGCAAATACTTGCCGACGCAGAACAGCAAATGTACCATGACAAAACAATTTTTAAATCTAAACAGAATATTTTTACGGATATTATTCAGCACCTTTATGAAAAAGAATATCTTGATCCGGAAACAAGCGAACGTGAAATCCAATACATTAATGATTTTGGACATTATTTGAAGCTTCCGGAGCAGACCTTATCCAATTTAAGACTGGCTTCCCGTATTCATGATATAGGCTTTATCGCAATACCCGATGAGATAATCAGAAATCATCGCCGAACGCCGGAAGAATTGGAAGTTATGACCAAGCACTGTGAGGCAGGCTACCGACTTGCCAAACTTTATGACGAAAGCTTCCCCGTCGCCAATATTATTTTACAACATCACGAATCCTTTGACGGTACGGGATATCCCAATCATCTAAAGGGGGATGAGATATTATTCTCCGCCCAGGTTTTATCGCTTATAAGTACATTTGCTAACTGGTGTGCACCCAAACCTCTCGGCTCAGGCCTTTCCAAGCAGGAAGCTTATGAGAGAATTGATATACGTGTAGGTACACAGTTTGATCCGCACCTTATCAAGCAATTTAAAAAATACTTGGAATCTACTATGTAGATTCCAAGTATTTTTACTTCTTAAGATTAATTAAAAATATTCCCACGATTATCATACATACTCCTATACAGGAATATACGTTGAATTTTTCTTTAAAAACGATTACCGCTACTATCATTACGAGGACATTGACTATGCCTGCGAGGAGCGGAACGATTATTCCCAAGTCAAACTTGGTAACGATATATGTGTAAAGCAAGAAACTGAATATATAACATGTATATCCGATTAATGACAACCCCGATATCTTCATGTTAATAATCGGTATTGTAAGAAGCTCCTTCGCACCTTCCAGACTTCCAAGCTTCATAAATGTAAGTCCCGAAACACTTAAACATAAATAAATCACACAAATTACGTATATCATTCTCTTTCTCCTTCTTATGTCACTACAAATGTATGCCGGCGGCTTGCCTTGCCTCAGTAGCATGCATACTTTATCAACTCTTGTAATTATAGTCCCATACGCAGTTTGCCGTCAACCGAAAAATTCTTTTAAAACCTCTTCTATTATCAGGTTGTCCTCAACCGATGCCTCTATCTCTTTCTCCTCACCTCTTCGCGCCTCCATAAAATCTACAAGCTTTCCTTCCGCTTTTTCCTCCATGGTTTCAGAAGCATTTACCGATTCTTCCGCCTCTGCCCTTTCCTTTGCCAGGAAATGCATCTGCAGATGATTTTCAAGAAAATCCACAAGCCCGGTCTCCACAACCTGCCTTTTAAAAGCAATGTCTGACAATCTGTCATAGTTAAAAAGCAACGCCGCACAAAACACTGTTGCCGCAATATGTACAATAATTACATTTTTGTCAAGACTTGCAAGCGTTGCAAAAATTGCAGAACCCATCCCTGCAAGAATTCCAAAAAACATAGCCTGTCCCAGTATCTTTTCCATAGCACGAAGACTTGTCCCGCATACACGGTGCTCGTACAGATTTTTTTTAACAAAAGCCTCCGTATTGCAAATCTGCATATCCAGCTTATCACAGCTTTCGTATTTCAACTTGATCTGCTTCAATATCCTGCTTTTGGGCGCCGGAAGATTTCCGATATCCCTAAGAAGTCCTCTATATGTCAGGTTCAGAAAAAACCTGCTTATCACTCCCAACAAAAAAATTCCCATCATTGCATACAACATGTAACTTTTACCGATAATTTCTGATAATGTATTCATACCCATACCCCTCTTTCCAAAAATTGTAAGGCAATTATATAAAATTGTTGCGCTTTTGAAAAGAGGTAACCGCCCACTTTTAGTCGACAATCTTTTCAAATTTAGGAAACTTCGTTACCAAAAAAATTTGCTCCGCAAATTCTTAATTCTTTTATATTTACACCTCGCCGTTTCTGTATTACAATTCCTTTTAGTGATGAATATAATATATTAATTATCAGGAGATAATGACCATATGAAGAAAATATTATTAACCGGCGGCGGAACTGCCGGACATGTAACACCCAACATTGCGCTTATGCCGCTTCTTAAAGAACGCGATTTTACAATTTCATATGTCGGCTCATATGACGGTATCGAGAAAAAACTTATCGAAGAAACCGGCACTAAGTATTTCGGAATTTCCTCAGGAAAACTCCGCCGTTATTTTGACGTCAAGAACTTCACTGACCCGTTCAGGGTTATAAAAGGCTACAGCGAAGCAAAGAAACTTATGAAAGAAGAAAAGCCCGATGTTGTTTTTTCAAAGGGTGGATTTGTAACCGTTCCCGTTGTTATGGCGGCACATAAATATAAGATTCCCGTAGTACTTCATGAATCAGACATGACTCCGGGTCTTGCCAACCGCATATGCAACCCCTATGCAACGAAGGTTTGCTGCAATTTCCCCGAGACATTCGAGCATTTGCCCAAGGATAAAGGCGTTCTTACAGGCCAACCGATAAGAAGCGAGCTTTTTGAAGGCGACAAGGCAAAATGCCTTGCTTTTACCGGACTTAGCGGCAACAAACCTATTCTTCTTGTTACAGGCGGAAGCTTAGGCTCAGTCGCTGTCAACAAGGCTGTAAGAAGTATTCTTCCTGCACTTCTTAAAAAATACGACATTATTCATCTTTGCGGTAAGAATAATCTCGACAACTCTTTAAGCAGTATTCCGGGTTATGTGCAGTATGAATATATCAAAGACGAGTTGAAAGATATGTTCGCGGCTTCTGACATAATTATTTCAAGAGCAGGTGCCAATACCATATGTGAGCTTCTTGCTCTCAGAAAACCCAACATACTTATCCCGCTTCCTGCAAGCCAGAGTCGCGGTGACCAGCTTCTCAATGCCGCATCCTTTGAGCGACAGGGCTTCAGCAAAGTTCTTGACGAAGAAAAACTTACGGATGAACTTCTTCTTGATGCTGTCAATGAAGTTTATGACAAAAAAGAAGAGTACCGGAAAACTATGTCTTCCAGTACTCAGACTAATGCCGTTGCTTCAATTGTATCACTTATAGAAGAACTTATTTAAATAACTACCCGATAATTTGGGCTGCCACTTCCTTAAGGTCATAGTCGGCAGCCTTTTTGTTAGGCATATCAAGACCTGCATCATCCTGCTCATATCTCGGAACAAGGTGCATATGGAAATGAAATACCGTCTGTCCTGCCGCAACTCCGTTATTCTGAACCACATTAAGACCGTCACAGTTAAGAGCCTTCTGCATCTTGGTTGCCATCTGCTTGGCTACAAGAAGTACCTTAGAAGCTCTCTCATCGTCTATCTCATAGAGATTGGCAAAATGCTTCTTCGGTAAAATAAGAGCATGTCCCTTAGTTGCCGGTTCAATATCAAGAATTACTCTGAAGTCATCATCCTCATACAAAGTGTTTGACGGAATCTCTCCGTTTGCAATCTTACAAAAAATACAGTTTTCCATTACTTCTTCCTCCTTTAATTCTTCTGAAATACAAACAACTCATCAAGCTTACGTATTGTATTGAGGTCACCCTTAGTCTTAATGTCTCCCATCATAAATGCTCTCTGGAAGCTCATTCGTCCACTGACAATAGACTCAAGCACGGAATAAGTCATTCTCGCAAATAAATCTCCGTCCTCACCGGAATCAACATTACACTTTAGTGAACTGCCGTCCACATCAATAACCATGTTTTTATTCTTATCCGTTATCTGAAGCACGAATCTTGCACGGTATCTGGGTTGCGGAACAAATACCTTTTTAAACTTCTCCATACTGTCCGCAATTACATCACCGCCGTTATTACCAAGCATATTCTTGTAAATACTTGCAAGTGCTTCAATATCTTCCTTCTGCTTCTTAACGTAAATATCATCGCTCGCGTACTTAGAAAGCTGCTCGCTCTCTTCAGGTGTATAATCAACCTTGTTCTTCATGATATTCTGCTTAATCGCCATATTACTTGTGGGCAACATCTTAACATGCTGAGAAATACTTCTGTACAAATCCTCCGCATGCTTCTCGATAATCATGTTATAGTCTTTATTCATCTCAAATGCGGCTACATCCTCAACATATGCGCATACGCCTCTGCAAGTCTTACCACCAAGCATCTCCCACGCATTAACAAGCGTAAGATTCGCTTCTCTCTCTCCATAAGTAGTAGACATTACAACCGGCACCATATAAATCTTACTTATCTTCTCTTTATCACCGTAGAACCAGCATGCATCAAGAAAAAGCTGCATATATCCGCCTATTCCTATCCATTCCACGGTAGTCGCGAGTATTACACCATCCGCCTCTTTAAGCGTCTGCGGAACAGTGGTTATACTGTTCTTCATCTCATGAAGATTATAACGCGTAACATTAACCTGAAGTTCTTCAAGAACCTCCTCCATCTTATTAATTACATGTAAAACCGGATCATCAATAAGACCTCTTCCGCCGTAGTAGATATTTACATTCATGCCGATATCTCCTTCTTCCTGTTCTTTCTATACAAAACAATTCCCAACAAAAATCCCACAATAAGTCCGCCAATATGTGCCGCATTGTCTATTCCCGAGCTCGTAAATCCCGTATACAGAGTATATGCCACAAGAATCAAAAGTCTTGAACCCGTCAAATCCTCAAGCTTACCTTTGTTCGTCAAAACCACATAGACAAGAGCTCCGATAACACCGAAAATAGCACCCGAAGCACCTGCACATACTGCATTGCTGTCCTTGGCAAGATTGTACATCAACGAACATCCGCCGGCACACAATCCACTTAATATATATAATAACACATATTTGATTTTTCCTAAAGCCCTTTCTAAATTATCTCCCAAAAGAAGAAGGACTACCATATTACCGGACAGATGACTCAAACCAAAGTGTAAAAACATCGAAGTAAATAACCTGTAAAACTCCTGCTCCTCTTTTATCGCCGGAGCAAACAAACCGCCGCACTCATACATGTAATATGCATCAAGCGTATCTCCGCGCACCTCAGTTATAATAAAGATGAGCACATTGAGAATAACTATTATAGTGTTAATAACCGAAAAGCTTCTAATTCCAGCCTTCTTTACCGTAGTCTTAAGCATCTTCTCATTCTCAAGAAAACGCTCTACAGACTGCTTACAGCCCATAAAATCATCCGGCTGCGCCTCATAAATTATAAGCCGCTTCTCTTCAAGTTCTATAAACCAGTGCGCCATATCATATGCAAAAAGATGCTTTGCCGCCGTGATATCATAGGCAAAAACTACCGACAGCTTCTCAATGTTGCGATAGCCCTTCGCATAGAACTCGTTCCGTACCTTTTGCAAAGACTCCTGCAAATCATTCTCTGAAATAAAAACCCCGTTCGAGAAATCACAGACATGAAAATAAAATACCGAATCTTCATAAGTCCGATACCAATAAGTTATCTCTGCACATTCACCCTTAAGATATGTAAAACCACCCTGATGTAACAGGCTACAAAACCTTGAAACAATCATTTCCCTATACCTTCTTTAGCGGTATTTTTCTATATAAAACCTTACCATGTAAGCGTTTTACTGTCAATAATTCCATAAGTCCCAAACACTATTATACAACAAAATTACTGAAACAAAAACACTAAATCACCTATCTCTATTCTGTCGCCTGCAAAAAGCTCCCTTGTTTCAGTTGCATTAAGGCTTTTATCATTTATTAAAAGACCGTTACGCGAATTCATATCTGTTATATAATAGCGATCTTCGATTTTATCAATTTTAAAATGTAGCCTGCTCACAAAAGGATATAAAAGGCGATAATCGGTACCTGTATCTGCCTTTCCCACTGTAAAAGGATAGTTTGTAAGAATAATATCCTCCTGCATTCTTGTACCTATGTAGTGCAATCTTCGAAAACGCTCATTTCTACCCGTATATGCAAGTAAAACCGTCTCCTCAAGCTCCGCCTGATTTAACTTGCCGCCCGAGTCTTCTTCCTCTTTTCCATACACATACCCATCATTTTTATCTTCATATGCAACATATCCTTTTATTCTGATGACCCGCGTATACTGCTCCAATTTATTATAAAAAATGCTTAAAGCAAGCACCCCTCCGATTAACACAACCGATAGAAACAAATATACGACAATTATCATCCACGACCTACTAAAATGAGGAAGAATTGCTACCGTCAATATTCCTTCAGTCAGCATTAATCCTAAACAAATTTTCTTCCTAAGAGGCAACTCAATATATGGAATTATCGGTTTTTCAACCTCTTCCTCAACTTCCTCCTTCATTACACTCACCGGAACGATACTGTTCCACTCTTCTTTATGAACTTCTTTTTCCGCACTTCCAAGACATTCTCTAATTATATTTATTCCAAAACCTGCCTTCATACAAAGCCTGAATACCTCATATCCCATTTCAACCGCTTCTTTATCGTTATAGTCAATAATTTCAAGTAAATACTGCAAAAACTCCTGCCCGGACTTCGTAATATCCTCCTCAAAAAGCGGACAGTAACACAGATAAAGCGTGTTGTTATCCATATCCGAAAAAATATAATCCGGATTCAAAACAATATGCTCTGCATCCAACAGATAGTCTTCGGCATTCGCGAGTGCCTCGCAAAGATTATTAAGTATACTTTTAAGTTCACTATTGTTTATTTTTTTTGCTCTAAACCAGTCTGACAGCTTCTGCTTTGATGATATATCATAGCAGAATTCCTCCTTACCGTTAAAATATCTTATCTTGAGCCCAAGAAATCCTTTTGCTCCCGCGTCCGACAACATTCTAATCTGATAGCTATCTTTGATGTCCGCAGGCAAAAAAACATCCGCTTCCGCGGCTTTTATTATCATGTAATTTTTATGTAAACCTCGCTCAAATTCTGTATTCATTCTTCCTCCGTAATAATCAAGTCTTTTGCCGCATCAGTTATAACCTTCCACCGTCTGAGTTTTTCTGCAGTTTTCTCTTCTTTTGTAACACATATTGTATTCTCCGTACGAAGTTTTATAACTCTCGATGAAATCCCATATCTGATTGTAACTCCGGTCTTATCCTCAACAAGATCAAAACACCTAACGTCTGAACACCATAAACATTTCCGGAGCTCTTCTTTAAAAGCCTTTATTCCCGTTTCTTGCGTATCATCCGATATTTCAAGCAAAAGATTCCTTCCGTATGCCTCTGCAAACACAATGTCCCTAACAGAAAAACCAAGCATTATAAAACCAAGCATTACAAAAATGGCCACCGGCATTATAAGTGCCGCCTCTACACTATAACTTCCATCCTTCATAAAATCACCTGCCCAAGATATGAGATAAGCACAAAAGGCACAAATGGTATTCTGTCTTTCCCTGTTACCTTTTTTGTAATCAATAAAACACCTGCAAATACTGCGCATAAAACCGACGCCCACAAAAGCAGGCAAAAATTATTGATTCCCCCTATAAACAGACCCGTTACAACAAACAAAATACCGTCACCGCTTCCTATTTGCCCTGAAGCGACATAACTTACAACCAATAGCACCAGTCCTACTACCGCTCCCAATGCAAGCTCCTTACCCGAATACTCCGGTTGAAAGAAATTCACTATTATTCCTATCGGACAAAAGCAAACAAGTATTGTTGTCGGAAGTTTTTTTGTTTTGATATCTAAAATTGTATTGAACACTAAAAAAAAGCACATTAAAACAATTCTTATCATTCCGCCACTTCCTTTCCGCACCGCGAACAAGGTCTATATCCTCCTGCGTTCTCTATAGGCACTTCATATATTCTTCGTCTCAAAGTCCTACACGACAAATCCCAATGAAATCTTTCTCCTGTTTCCGTAACATAAATGGTCTCAAGAGAATCCAACATACACAAACTACATTCTGTATACTCCCTTCCGCCATAGAATACAGGCACCTCTACAAAAGGCAGACTTACTATAGATAAATCCAGATATGTACAACTTTTAGTAATATGATATACGCTTCCATACTCGGTAATATAAACTATCTCCGTATCTTTGTTCTCTTCTCCTTCAGTATCATATCCAAAGCCCGTCCAGGCCCTTACCCTACTTCTTTGTATACACTCCGTCCTTCCTATAATTCCCGGCAAAAATGGATTTTTCATTTCATATACAAGAATAAGATCTATCATTCCGTCCTTATCAGGAATACGAAGAAAACTTTTAAGTTCAATGCCTCCCTGTCCTCCGACAATGTAATCCCAAACCGAACTTGACGAACCAACCGTTTGTTTTATTCTTCCTTCAACATAGCTTTCGGTAATTCCTCCCACAAGCCATCTCTCTATACCCGAATCTTCAAGCCGGATATGTTCTTTTTCTTCATTTGGCAAATTACGAATCTTCTCATACAAATATGCATATTCCGACAACTCATACGAAACTGTCCGAAGTGCCTCCTGGAGCTCTGTTTGCACTTTGAACGCTGCAAAGAACCACAGAAATGCACACAAAAAATATATAATAACCGGCAACACAATTGACGCTTCAAGCGTAAAAAACGCCCCTGACTTTTTCGCTGTAAAAGAAGCAAAAAAAGATGCTTTCCTTTTTATTTTTGAGGACATGAATATTAATATGCGATTTTTCTTATCAAAAGGGGGTACTTGGAGAGTTTTCCTTTCTTCTGAATTCTTTTGTGTATTGGCATTTTGTTTATGAGTATTATTTTTTTTCACTATTATTCTTTTAAAGGAAAGCACCCTTTTTCACCTCCTTTACAGCTTTTTTATCAATACGAACAACCAAAGCTTATTTCACACTTTCTGTTAAAAATATAATTATTACCAAATATCGCAGGGCTTTCAAATCCTGCTTTCATATTTAACTTCTGTACACAATTCGTTATATGAAATGCCGTGCTATAGTTTTTCTTAAGATTCGCTTCTACAAGATCCATTACACGTAAAACCTGATCATCCTTATTCTGCATATAAAGGAACAATTTCAGATAATCCCCGTAGTACCAGTCTCCAAGTCCTCCTCTTACACCGTTCCCTTCAGCTGAACTCAGAATTTCTCCCATATGAAGTAACCCTTCAAGATCAATCTTCCAATCTCCCGCTCCCTTAACAACGGGCACGCTTCCCCCTGACATAAGAATACGGACATCAATCATTGCTTCTCCAAATGCCCAAACGGCAAGAATTGCATACTCAAGTGCTTTTACCCCAACATAGATTCCCGTGAAACCAAGACACGACATCGCAAGTGCATGTGCTTCATTTCTTTTCTGTGAATCAGTCATTATATATGCAAGATTAAGCCCCTCCCTGACAGCAAGCAACCTGTTTATAATCGCATCCACATTGTCCTTATCTGTATATTTCCCTGCAATTATATATTCCGTCTCATACTTTATTGATGTACTGTCGTCTTGATTTGTATAGCTTGCAAACATCTGACCTATGTACTCCTGAAACACAATATCCTCTGCCACCTCTCCTACAAATGATTCCTCTTCCGAATATGTCTCCGCTCTCTCCCATACATATGCCCTATTATCAAAAGGTTTTATCTGTGCTTCTGAAAGACTGCTATAATCGGGACACATAAGTGAATAAAAACTATTGGAACTAAACTCTTTCCACAAAGCCTCTGCATTAAAGTTTTTTATAATTTCCGACGGCAAATCCGGTAACTCCACCGTTACTCCTATTCCGTCAAGCACATCAAGGCTTCCGCTTGTATATTCCGTTACCCAATTTTCAAGAGTACCCAATATACTCTCCAGAAAACTACCATTTTTCTCTATACCATATATGTCTCCGGTTCCGCCACTATACATAATCAGACTTTCGATTTCACCAAAAACAATATCCCTTATATTTTGCGGAATACCTGTTTTACTAAGCCACTCATCCGACAAATCCTCAAGAAACCCGACAACTTTTTTACTAACCGCTGTATATATTCCTGTTTTTTCAAGAATCTCTTCTACCCTCTCAACTATACTTTGTTTAGTGTCAAGCAAAGTTTTCTTTCTGTCCTCCAAAAGTTTCTTTGTCTTTTCATCAGGATTTTCTATTGCCAAAAGTTCTGTGACCTCCGTACAAATATTATCCACCAACAC
Organism: Lachnospiraceae bacterium; assembly: GCA_015057505.1. Lineage (GTDB taxonomy): Bacteria > Bacillota > Clostridia > Lachnospirales > Lachnospiraceae > SIG300. Next base: position 42,861 of record SVEG01000006.1, on the reverse strand, counting down.
CTGCAGTTGTCGTATCTCCTCAACAAAACCATTAATTTTTAGCACCGTCTCATCTATCCTTGACAAATCATCCCTGATTCCCTGTATCTGCGAAAAAAAATCACTAATTACCTCTGCCTGATTAATAAAATCAAGCTGTTCAAGAAAATGTTCCGCAAGGTCAGCCGGAATCCTGTACTTCATATAATCGCAGGCAGATTTGCGAAAGACAGCTCCCCTGCCGTCTATTGCAAGAACCTTATCCTGTATCGTAATCTCTGATACATTCCCTTTATACAAAAAAGGACTTTTCAAGAAATTGCCATAATTAGGGTTTAAGTTATATAAAAGATATTCTTCAAGCTTTTCTTCCGTCATGATGTGACCTTCACTGTACGTCTCATCCAAAAACAATACTCCGTAATCTTCAAACAGCGGTCTGTAATAATCTGCAAAAACTGATCTGATACCTATGTCTGCAGCCTGCCTTAAGTACAATCGCGCCCCCGCCCATCTCGCACTTTCCAAGGTTGCACCCAGCACGGACACGATTGTAACAAAAACCAGACTGAAAAAAACTGTAATTGACCCCTTTATCATCGGACACACCTAAAACAGGCTTGTTGTTTTCGATTCGATTTTTTCGAAAATATTGTTCATAATGCTTGTAAGCTGATTCTTAAAAATAATCACAAGTCCGATTAACACAACCAAAATTAAAACCACCTCAACAACACCTATTCCCGCTTCATCCTTCCAAAATTTTTTTAATATTTTCATCATAGATTTTCCTCCTCTACATATTCAAAAATGCCGGAATAACACAAAATGCAATGATTATTCCAAGAGACATTATCATCGGGAGAAGTAGCTTAGTACCAGCCTCTTCCCCAAGCCTGTAAGCAAGAGCTTTCCTTTCCTCAAAAGCCTCCCACACCTCATGTTCAAGCCTTTCCGTGAGTCCCTTTGTCCCTTTTCTTAAATTCTGTTCCAATAAGTTACCAAGCTTAACGTACGAGGAAAGACCGCTTCTTTTTCCGAAAAGCACATATGCCTGTCCCTCAGAAAGGCCATTCTGCATTTCATTGTATACCTTCGACATTTCCTCATATGCAGCATTTTTCTTTTCATCCTTCTTATAATCATTAACTATCTTTTCCCACGCCCCTCTGATACTCATTCCTGCACCGATAAGAAGGGTCAGCTTTGTAATAATAGGGGCAAAGGCAAGCTTAAGCTCCTTATCCCTAAGCTTTTTTGCATTATCCTGCTGTTGTTTTGTAAACAACATAGAAATCATCGCCGCCATAACCCCAAGCACGATATATTTCCACCAGCCAGACTCATTAAGTGTGTAATATAATGCTTCTTTTCCCTCGACCTCCGACGGAAGTCCGACATAATCATCTCTCGCAGACTTATCGTTTTCTTTCTCTATTGCGTCAAATATAAGGTTTTCCTTTTTCTCCTCTTCCGAAAAAAAATCCGGACTGATACGAACGGGTACTTCAAGTTCTGCCCTATATTCCTGCACCGATACCTCTGCAGCCATAACAACTATCTGGCCGGTCTCATCCATATATCTGCAGCCTTCTCTGTTAAGTATACCGTTATCATTGATGTAATCCCTATCACTGCTTCTCCACGACACACTTACCATACCGTCAAAAACTGCAGCCGGAAGATTTAAATCTCTCTTAACCTCTGAAAGATCTCCATTCTCAGCCTCAACAATTCTCAAGACTTCCTCCAGACCCGCATCCAGAAGTTCCCTTGCTTCAGCAAATTCCAACTGCCTTTCTTCGACCGGAACAGTTATATTTTTTTCAATACCGTCATACAAAACATTTATCTCATATTCTTCCTTACCTTCTCCTACGGAGGGCCTTTTAAGTCTTGTTACAGCTTCGCGCCCGCTACCCGACGTTACTGCCGCCACGCCTGCAAGAATTATTCCTGCAACAATACACAAAATCGGTATTTTTTTATTGATTCCCATATCCTTCTCCTTTTTGTATTGCACACTATTATGTCAAATATCTATTTCCACAATCTTTTCTCCCAGAAAGAAAGCCGACGCATATACAAAAAAGCACCCTGTCATAATCACTCTTCCGATTACACTTTCATACAACACATCAAGAAAACCTCCGTTTGCCATATCCATATACAAGAGTATGGCAAGCGGCATTATTATCATTATTCTCTGCTCCAGCTTTTTTGAAGAAACTATGGTCTGTATTTCTCTTTGAACATCAGATTTGTCACTGATGGTTTTTGCGGTCGAAGAAATAATCGACACAAGGTCACCACCGCCTCTTTTCGCAATTCTGAAAACATTAGCAAAACTCCTTATATCCTCTATACCGCTCCTTTCCCCGAATTCCTCAAGTATTTCCTCAAGCGGCTGTCTTATACTAAGCATGTGAAGAATAGTCTCTATCTCTCTTACGATAATGCTGTTATGCCCATGTAGCAAAACCATCTCCTTCTGCACTTCTGCCCATGCATTTTCGGGAGAATATCCCGTCCTTAGCGAAGCTGCAAGCGAAAGAATACAATCCTTAAACTGTTCCTCAAAAATTTTCTTTTGACCTGCATCATAACTTCTTTTTTGTCTGTATACACAAAAAGGAGTCCCTACTGCCATAAAAACTATGCTTACCCATATATTCCTGTAAAACAGCCACCCAAGCAAAAAACAAAGTACTCCATAAAAAAATACATACTGCAAAATCCTAATCTTCTTCATGTCCACCCCAATAAATTCCGGCCATCTCAAGCTTGGTACGGTTATAAAGCCGGTCTCTGCATCCTTTAAGCTCACCGATTATTTTCCCATTAACTTCTCTGATTTCTTCAAACTTAAATATGTCGTGATACTTTACTTCACCATCCCTGTAGCCATCAATTTCGATAATTGAAAGTACTCTCCTGCTCTTATCCCTGAGTCGTCCCAAATACACAATTACATCAATGGCTGAGCCTATCTGACTTCTTACTGCCTCTATCGGCATATCCATTCCCATAAGCACCATTGTCTCTATTCTGCTTAGCATATCTGCAGGACTGTTGGCGTGACCCGTAGACATCGAACCGTCATGCCCCGTATTAAACGCCTGTAACAAATCAAGAGCTTCCTTGCCCCTTATTTCTCCGACAATTATTCTATCCGGTCTCGCCCTAAGTGCTGTCTTAATAAGATCTCTTATTGTAATTCCATTTTCACCTTCTGCATTTGCATTTCTCGTTTCAAGTGAAACAAGATTGGCTATGTTTTTTAACTGCAGTTCAGCACTGTCTTCAATTGTGATGACACGCTCATCTGCCGGAATATAGTTTGATAAGGCATTTAAGAAGGTTGTCTTTCCCGAACCTGTTCCCCCGCATACAAATATGTTATATCCTGCCACTACTAAAACTTTAAGAAAAACTGCGACCTCCTCTGTAATACTTCCCCAGCCGATAAGCTGTTCCATTGTCACCGGACTTTTCGGAAACTTTCTGATTGTCACAACCGGCCCGTTCATTGCTATAGGGGCGAGTATCACATTTATTCGCGAACCGTCCGGAAGCCTTGAATCCACAATCGGTTCTGCTTCATTAACACGCCTGTTAGCAGTCGACACCATCTGTTGGATAACATCTTCAAGTCTTTCTTTTGAAACAAATGCTTTATCTACTTTTCTAAGCTGTCCGTCTTCTTCAACAAAAATATCCCTGTATCCATTTATCATTATTTCTGTTATTCCCGCATCATCCAAAAGTTCCTGAAGCACATCCATTCCCCTAATTGATGCAAACAGCTCTTTTCTAAGCCTTTCTCGCATACTAAGTGGCATTAACATTTGTCTTGAACGTAGAATAATAAGTTCATCTATATGTTCAAATATTTCTTCATCGCTTAAGACATCCTTCTCACCTAGCCTTTGTATAAGCTCCTTTCTTAGTTCCTCCGTCAACGAATCCCTCCTCAAGTAAAATCTGCTTTATTTTTTCTCCCAATTCGCCCTCAAGATTAAGTTCCAAAAATCTCTCTCCCGGACGTTCTCTGATTGCAGACATATATACCTTCCGTATTTTGCCCATCGGACTTTCGGACAGAATTTCACATTCTTTCTCAAAAGCCCTAACAGTTGCTTCTGTTATACAGTCATTTCGCTGTACAAGAAAAATTCTGTCACACATATTGCACATCGCAATATGTTCCTCTGCCGAACCGCTGAAATCAAGAATTATTGTTTTTTCGGCAAGAGTTCTATTCTTCGACAACTCAACAAGCCTGTTAATACAATTTAAAAATACATCTCCTGATATCCCCGAAAGTTCCCCTCCAAACCTAATCGGCGGTATATAAGAGAGTCCGCAAAAGCTTTGTACAATGTCTCTTATCTTGTTACTTTCCTTGTTTTCTCCGCACAACATATGATAAAAAACCTCCGACAAATTGCCGTCATGTCTTCTGTTTAGTATCTCATCGAAACCTGCATACCTTTCAAGATTTACATAAAGTACCGGTCTTTCCTTAGAAAGAAGTATTCCCGCAAGTAATGCCCATATTGTTTTTTCAATACAGTTAACAGGCGCAAATATCCCTACTATCTCCGTGCGTACAGGCTCATTCCCCATACCTGTATAACTCATACATTCCTGCGAATATGCCTTTAAAATCTCCTTAACAAGCGTGGACACTGCCTGATATTTATAAAAGCATTTGTATTCCATACAGCTGTTATCCTTCTCCGAAGATAAAACAAAAATTTTACCGATACCTGCCCTCCTAAAGCATTCCAACGTATCGCAGAACTGCTCCGTCGCCCGAAATCTCACATTATCCCCCAAAAGTACTGTATCAACACAAGTATTCCTGTGATACTCAAGAATTGCCTCCGGCAAGTCAAAAAGCTGTATAATAAACTTCTCCTCACCGCAAAATTCAGCAAGTTTTCCCGCTAGCTTTCTCGCATAGTTAAGCTCCGAATCACAAACTGCCAATATTTTCATATCTCACCTCCTACCTAAAAAGCAGATGTCTTTACTAAAAAAACAATTACCCCCAAAAATGCTGCCACAGTAAAGTGAAAAGTTCTCCTCTTTGCTGCAATAAGCTTTATAAGAGCGATTACTCCTCCGCACAAAAATATAAAAAAATAGCATTCAAGCAACTGTTCCGGCTCAAAAAAAAGCACTATCCACGCAAGTAACTTACAATCTCCGCCGCCGAGTCCTCCAAGAAGATACACCGGCATACAAATAAGCCATACAGCCACAACAAGAAAAATACCCCATATAACTCCATTTGCACCATATCTTAATACACAGGCAACAACACCAATTCCGTAACCCGACAAAATTAATATATTCGGTACTTTATCGGTTTTTAAATCACAAATAAATGCAATAAGCAAAAGTACGACTAACGCACCTAAAATACCCTTCACCTCTCTTCAGTTGTAAATTAGATAATTGGGATTATTGTCCGAACCGGACAGAAACCATAGATTTATGGTAGCCTTATTGTAATACACTTTCCAAAATTTGTAAATACCTAATTTTAAAAATTTTTGTTTATATTTTCCGTACATGGAAATAATTAGAACAAAGCCATAATACAATAAACTAAGCCACATAATTTGGAGGTATGTTTTATGCGAAAACAACCACGGGTACTTACCGTAGCGGAAAGCTATGAACATAATTATTTGCAGTCTGAACTTGAGCAGACACAGAACGCCTTAGAGAGTGCCTATTCTGTTTTTCAGAATGTTACAGACCCCGACCTTATTGATTCTTCAATTTACGAAATCAACGCCATCCAGATTCGTTATAAGTTTCTCCTTGAGAAAGCAAAAAAGGAATATGCTCCGCAAATCGCAATGGAGACTAAGTTTCCTTTAAGAAAAAGAAATGGTTTTAGGGTTATACCCTAAAACCATTCTTTTCTTCATACATTTCATTCAAAGTGCCCTTGCCGTAGGTAATACCTGCGTAAACCGCTGAAGTATTCTCCATTACCGGGCCCGTTGTGTCTTCTTTTGCTACCTCGACAAAGCCTGCCTGAAGCTTGTCCACAATTCTTACAACCACATCGAGATTAACATCCTGTTTCTTGAATATACATTTGTTAAATCTGCTCTGTATAAAAAGGTACAGGCTCATAAGGTTGTTGGTTACCTGCGGATAGTTAAAATCAAGCGCATTCATAAGCTCCTCAAGCATGCTTTTTGCCTTCTTGATGTTCCATATAAAAAGACTTGTATCCTCTGCCGCAAGTGCCTTTTTGGCATCTCTTATGTAAACCTTCATGATATCGTAGCTTATTACAACAAGCTCTGTTCTGTTACACTGCGAAATTTTCGCGGTAAAGCCCTGGATTTCTTCTCTTGTCATAAATCATACCGCCTTTCTACTGTAATAACTGGAGAACCATCTGCGGAAGCTCATTGGCTTGAGCAACCATTGATACACCTGCCTGTGAAAGCACGTTATTCTGTGTATACGTTGCCATTTCCTCTGCCATGTCAACATCCTCTATTCGTGAAATTGCGGAATGCATATTCTCGGTTGTTACATCAAGACTTGAAGTAGCCGCATCAAGTCTGTTCTGGCATGCACCAAGCTCTGAACGTACCTGTGAAATCATCTGGATTGCCTCGTCAAGTCTGCTGATTGCCTTTGAAGCACCGGTTGTCGTACGTAAATTAAGATTCTCAAGTCCGAGTCTTTCACGGCTTACCTCCTGAACTCTGATGTCAAGTACCTGACCCTCGTTGGCGCCGATATGTATTGTCATTGTTCCAATATCGGTTACTTCTGCCGTAACAGGATTGCCTACGTCTGCATAATCTTCTTCCACTTCATATTCAAGCTTAAAGCCGCCAAGGTCTGTTACAGTTACGCTGTTACCGTAGCAGTACATTGTTGCCGTCTCCGTAAAACCTTCTCTTGCTCCTCCAAAGTTAGCTTCAACATTGGTTCCCGCAACATCATAACTTGTCTGAAGTCCAAGTGCTGTTGCAAGCTCTGCGTTTGATATATCAAAAGTAATTCTCTCGTTGGAACCGTATTCATATGTCCTGAAACTAAGTTCTCCTGCAGTGAAACCTTCTACTGTAAGATTAAGTCTGTCTGCGGCTTCCGTTATCTTGGCATAAACTTCTTCCGTTGTATCGCCGGCATTAATATTTATATCGTAATCATTGATTTTGATTACACCTGCCTGATCCTCGGTAATTACGTCACCTGCTGCAAGAGCAACCGGATCACCGTTAATCTCTGCCTGTGTGCCCATTTTTGTAATAGTAATCTCATATTTATCCGCTGGCACTGCAGGACTTGCATAGCTTACTCTGATTCCGTCCTGATTGGTGTAACTTCTTCTGTCAAGTGAACCGTCAAGAAGCGGTTTTTTGTTAAACTCTGTATCATTGGAAATACGATCAACTTCTGCAAGTAAGTTATCAACCTCTGCCTGAAGGGCATCTCTATCCTCATCTACATAGATACCGTTGGCTGCCTGTACGGAAAGCTCTCTGATTCTCTGAAGCATATTCTCTACTTCTGCCAAAGCACCCTCTGCCGTCTGAACAACGGAAATACCATCAGACGCATTCTGAGATGACTGCTCAAGACCTCTAATCTGGCTTCGAAGTTTTGCCGCAATTGCCATACCTGCCGCATCATCTGCCGCATGATTAATCTTGAAACCGCTTGAAAGCTTCTCAAGTGAGCTTGATACTTTGTTCTGTGCGGACTGTAAATTTTTATTTGCTATAACCGCTGAAATATTGGTGTTAATTCTCATGATAATACCTCCTTAATATGTGTAAGAAATGTCTGTGCTGCGCCGTAAAGTGTGCGGTTGTCAGTCTTTTCCGTAGCTTCTGTAAGTTCGCCTGCCGTACCCGGAACTGCTACCTCTGAAAGTACTGTCGACACATGATCCGTAATTCCGTAATTCATCGTTCCCCCGGTAAGTCCAAATTTCTCAATATCCTTTAAAAAGCCTTCCTGAATGCTCTTTAAGATTCGTATTCCTTCTGCATTACTGCTTAAGAAAAAGCCTTCAAGCGTGCTACTTTTAACCTTAAATTCAGCTCTGACCCTGCCCATCGTTTCATGCCCGAACTGAACCGTTACTTTTCCTGTCTCGGCGGAATTCCTCACAATTCGAAGACGAATTGTTGTTGTCTCTCCTGCAAGGTCAACAGGTATATAATATGATTCATTTTTGACTGCCGCCGATGTCATAAACTTAAATCCGACATAAGTCATTCTGAGCGTTTCAACATTTTCAAATGAAACTTCCCTTGCTTCATCGCAGGCTTTTATAAGCTCTTCCTCAGCCGCACCCTCTAAATCCTTAAGCGCTTCCACAGCAGATGCTTTATCGGTCAACCTCTCAAGAAGTCTGTCCGTTCTACCCTTTAAATGCTTCGGAAAATTCTCGAATATTCCTGCATTTACTTCAAGCATCTTAGCCGCAACCCTTATATTGTTAAAATTAGGCGTCTCGCCTTCTTCAAGTACAAGCCTTAATGCTTCTTCGTTCTGTGCAAGTGTTTTGTATTCGTCTTTGCGATAAGCTTCATACTGATCGGTCGCTGTATCATCCGCAAATATTTTTAATTGATCGGTTATCGAATTCTGAACAACCTCATTTTCAAGGAAGCCAAACTCTGCATCAAGCTTGTAATCCATTCCCTTACTCTTAAAGGAACGTGCCGCCGTAAGTAGATTCTTAAGAGTAATCGGTGCATCCTGGTTAACAAGGGCTCCGAGTGCCGCTCCGTCTCCGCGATTTACCATGTTGATAAGACGGTAAATACCGATGTAGGCTTCTCTTTCTTCTGCGCTTATCTCGCCGGAATTATCAAGCTTCCACAAAAACTCGCTAAACTTTTCCGCCTTTGACGGACCAATTTTTTCATTAATCTTCTCAAGCCTGTCATTAAGTGTCTGTATGTCTGTATCAAGAGGGTTGATTCCTTCTCTTATACAATGAAGCACAGTTCTCGGTGTAAGGTTCTTAAGAAGGTACTGATACTCGTTATCCTTTGCAACCACTGCCTCGACATTTTCAACTGAAATCGACATCTGATTGTAGGAAAGAATTCTGACAGCTCGGTTATTAATCTCCGTATTCTCAAGTCCGATTTCTTCAAGCAATACATCTATGTTGCGGAAAGCCTTGCTTATCTTATCGCCGTATTCTCTATCAGGCCTTGTCATGAGTGCTTCATATTCTGTCTGAGCTGCCTTGCCCATCACTGAGAGAAGTGTCTCAGACGCCTCGTAGCTTGCCCTTACGGTAAATTCAAAATCACCTCTTATAACTTCTCCGATTATGTATGCAGGCGCATATTTAAGTGCTTCAACTGCCTTGTTAGTCTCTTTTATAAGGTCTATCTGTCCGTCTTCAACCATGATTCCGTCAAGGTCGGCGATACTCTGATAAAATGCCTTTTCCTGCTTTTTAAGTTCTACAATAAGCATCTCAAGGTCCGTTGTATCTATCTCAATTCCTCTCTTAAGAAGAGAGAGTCCCGCTTCCTTGGTCATGAGAAGTCTGATTTCTTCTAACTGTCTTTGTACTTTAAGCTCTTCATATGCTTCAAACTGTCTGTTATTAATAGTCTTCTGCATTGTAATAAGCGTATCTTCTACATATTTTCCTGTAAAATGCTCTCCTGTTAAGTCTGCATCCTCAGGTGCTTTGCCTTTTGACATAGCCTGAAGTACATTATCAAGCTGCTGCATGGCATCCGTCTGCTGTCCGTTAATCGCTTCTATCTGAGCAAACTTCTTAAGATTCTCAGCATTTAATGCCACACCGTTTTCGAGCATCCAGCGTGCTGTATCCTCAAGTGCAGGCATATTCTCCGTCATAGGAAAAGCCTCTGTGATTATCTGCTCTACCTGAGGTTTTAACTGCTCCCACGATGCGTCCGTAAGAGCGTTATTCTCCTGCCACATTCCTGTGCTGTTCTGCGCCTTATACACATTGGCAATAGTCGGTTCAAGATTATTATCAACAAGGTACTTTGCCTGCTCTCTCGAAATCTCTTCTATATTCTCAAGCTTACCGAGCGCACCTTCTATAGCCTTAATGTTGTCCTCTGTCGCCGGAAGATTATAATCTGAAAGTCTGGATGCAAGCGAATATGCCGCACCCGTACTTCCTGTAACCGCCTTAATATCCGACAAATCAAGATTACCTGTATTTCTGTAATTCTCATCAGCCGCCGCAAGCTTAATCTGAATCTGCTCAACCACAGTAACTATTCCACGCACATCCGTATCGTCGGAAAGACCGTAGGTCTCTTTCGCTTCGTGGTAATTCATTGTAGTAATCTGATTAATTATTGTATTGAGGTTGTCCTGCATTGTCTTAATGTAGTCTGTAACCTCATCAAGGCAAGCAGTATCATTACCGCTTGCCTGAGATTTTTTCTCTTCTTTTGAATATGTTACGTCCTGCGCCTTGCCCTTGCCTTCGCGTGAAAAATAATCCCTGATACCGTCCACTTTACTTTCGGTACCGCGAGAAGTCCTGTTCTGCATAGCCGCAGTATTATAAAGGTCATTCTGAGTTCCTAATATATTTTCCTTAAGGTCTGTGGTGTTAATAATCATACCGTCCGCACCTTCCCTTAAGCGTCCGTGCTAAAAGATAGTCCGCAATCCTTTGCGTTACTGTCTTATATTTCGGACGGATTGGGGATTTACTTAACGGTTTAGGAAAAATAAATGCGCGAAGCTTTGAGCCATGCTGGACAGTGTTTAAATATTGCTCGTCGGGTGCTTGCACACGTAAGAGCATATTTAGACGCTGGACAATACGGCGAATGCCGCGACAACGAGCAAGCTTGCTTGCGAGTCTGTCGGCATGACGAATATCACGCAAACTAAAAAATTCGGATATCAATTGTTTAGTTATTTCTTTTACAAAATCCCATTCTTCGTCCACTTTAGAACCGTCTCGTACCCAAGCTTTGCATACCATTGTGCCACATAAGTAAAATGAATATAGCTATAATCGTACCCTTCTTCCTTTAAAATCTGTGTTACCTTCTTCACCATCATTAGGCCAATACCTTTATCCCTATATTTCGGAAGTGTTCCAACACAACCCGGTCCGCCAATTTTGAGTGTCTGTCCGTTTATGCTATATGTCCCCATATTTTGAATATGACAAAAACTTACAACTTTGCCATCAAGATAAGCACAAAAAGCTCTGTCTTCGCCAATAAAAAACTTTATCCAGTCTGAATCAACTTGCTCTACAACCTCTAATAACTCCTCGCGGTTCCCCTCGAAAAAGCCGAATGTAATCGATGCATCTAATGATTTTTCATACTTGGACATATCAAATTCATCAAGCCGAAGAAACATCTCATCAAATGTCCACTCCTCTGATAAGCTTTGAATGTATTCCTGTTCAAAAAAATTTGGATGCATACTGTGAAATAATATAATTGCTTCTTGCTTTTTCATAACATTTTCTCCTAAATCTACTTAATATCCCTAATCTAAAAATCCATTATACTTTCACTATTTTTACACTATTTTTCATGTAACATTGCATATTTAGGATTATTTATAATCTGCGCTTTTACTTCCTCAGGCAAATACGAGAGCGAATTATCAAAATATTCCGCTTTACACATAATAACAGGAATAGAAGTATTTCCAACCGCGGACAATAGAGGAGTTTCAAAATGATCGTCTTCAAAATAACCGTCTTTTTTAAGTTCCACAAATTTCGTATAGTGTGTATACGCGGAATCAAAAAATTCAAGAGCCTCATCATAACACTTAACACCTGCAGCAATTTTTACACAGCGTAAATCAAGCATACAAAGGTCACTATGAAATTTACCATAGTTTTCTCCGCCAAAAATTTCTTCATATAAGCGACGCACCGCCAAGGAAATCTTGATACCTTCCTTAGAATTAACAAGTTTTTCGTTCCTTGCTATTGCCCAGTCTATAACAATGCTAAGTTCATGGAGCAAAGCAAGTACAGCTTCTCCGCGGTACCTATCTCCCTTTTCTCCGTCAAAAATAGGCGTCAGTAAAACTTCCCTGCTCCTTCTGACTTCTGGCTGTTCCATAGCTTTTTTCTCAGCCTTGTCGTATTCACCCATCAACGAATATGTGTCTAAAAGAGCGCAAATTATATCGCTGTTTGTCTTTGACACTTCCTCATAAAGAGCCGCTGCTTCTTCCAGATAAATGTTGGTTCTTTCGCCCTCCTCAGACCATTTTAAGCGCAACGCATGAGCCAAACACATTTGTAATTCCGGTTCTGAAGGAAATTCCTCCAAGCCTTTTCTCATTAATCGGATACATTCTGTTACGTCACCATCACTATCAATAAGGAGACGGTTACCCTTCTTGACATACTCTTTTATTTTCGTGTCTCTGTCATTGTTATATCCAAACAAAGCATCAATTGTAATGTGAAAATAATTTGCGATGGCAGGAATCATGCTCATATCGGGATAACCTCCATTTGATTCCCATCTGGAAACTGCCTGTGCGGTAACACCCAAAGCATTTGCCAAATCTTCCTTCTTCCTTCCATCTCGTTTTCGTAATTCTTTTATTTTTTCTCCAAGCTTAACCTGCATTTTATGCCTCCAAAATAATTATCACCGGTGTGACTAAAGTATATCAAAGCCATACCGGTGAATCAATTATCAATTTGTTGTTTAGTGGTCAAGTAGTTGTTGTATTTACTTCAACTTTTCTAATTCTCTCAAATCAATACCCATAATATTAAGAATATCATTAAAGCTTACTGTCTGGAATTCATTTTTATACCTATCAAATATTTCATGCAGTTCTGAATGAATTTTCTTATAATAAGATTTATTAAGCACAGCCTTAAAATACAATATAGCAACAATAATACGCCGATTGTTATAATTGGTAATCCCAAAATAATTTGCTATATTGGATACTCTTATATTTTTGTAATCCGAATTGAAGAGACGTTCATCATGTGCACATTGATTCCTAACTAAATTAAATATCTTTAGTGCGGATTCCATATCTTCACTACTAATTCTAAGTGTGCTTGTCGGTTTGTATTGTTTTGCATACTTGTCAGAATAGTATTTAGCAATAATATTTTTCTCTGAATCCTTTAATGCCGAATATAGGTATGATAGATTTCCAATTGTAAGATAATTAACTAAAACCCACAATGGCACAGAACCGTGTTCCTCAATGTAATGCTTAATCGCTCCTTGCTTACCAACATTATCATGTATAGTATTGGTTAAAATTGAAATCTGTTTCAAAACTCCTTTAGGATCATCGTCCCTATAATTTGCAATCTCCAGATAAGAATTTGCTTTTGGATATTTTTTCGAAAATTCATGTGAGAGAACTGTTTTGAAGGAGTTTTCAAAAATAAGCAAATACTTAAGAAACAAAAACCTCAATTCACGATCAAACAAAAACAATGCTTTTAATTCATTAAAATTTGTGTTAGGTAAATATGTTTCCGGAACAATAGCATTCCCTTGACCATCCTTACACAAAAATAAATCTTTATATCCATTTATGACATTATAATAATTCTCTTGCTCCAAAAATCGCTTTGGTCTACCATCTGTTGGCACAACCATCCCCCTACTACGTAATATTGTCAATTGTTGATTAAAAGTTTTAAACTCCTTCATCCTCTGTATCTCCCCCAAAAAAAAGCGGCCAGGGCGTCGTACGCTTCCTGACCTAATCTTATGCTACTATTATATTCGCATACTTATATTATGTCAAGACTATATCGATTTATTCCTGTACTTTTTTCCTTTTTTTGTCAACTTTTATGCTTGTAATTGTAACTTTATATGGCATAAAAGTCAATACTCGCTTCCCTTTCCTATGCCTTTATTAAGCATTCATACTAACCAAAAAGAGCCGTTGCAATTTCTTACAACAGCGTTTTCAGCACAGCCATAATCTGACCGTACTCAATATCCGCAGCATATGCGAATTGTTTGCGGTATTTATCCCACATCGTTTTGAGTTCCGAACTTTCTTCGATGTTGCTAAAAATAGCGGGGACATCCGCAATCTGCTGAGTAGTACCTCGATGGTTTGCGGTTGCCTTTAGTGCATTGTCAAACACCACTTTATCAAATTTCTGTGTTGTGGTCAGTATGTAGGCATCGTAAAAATCTCTTGGACGGGTATTAAACACACTGCGTCGCAAAATAGTTTCCACCTTTTCTGCCATGACGGTTTCTATGTTGTATGCCCACAGTTCGTAAGTTTTTTCATCGTCAAAGATTTCAGAAAAGTTGTACTGCACCGCATGTGGCGTAATAGCATCACCCGTAGATACATCAATGCTCAACGGAGTCAGAATAGTATCAAACTTTGCGTTCAGCATAACACGGTATCCACCGTAAATATCATCTTCTCGGATAGGAGAAATTGTACCAATTTCAAACTCAACGCCATCATCAAATCCGATATCGCAGACATCTTCCAACGCGCCTCGGATTGCTTCCGGTGTGAGTGGCAGGTTTTTGAGAGTGGCATCCATATCCATGGTTGCACGGTTATCCAATCCCACAATAGCAGCTACCAGCATACCGCCCTTTAACACAAATTTCTCTTTGTATTCGGAAGCAGAGAGGCGAACAAGTAAACGCTCGAACATGTAATTCTGCAAAATGACCTGTGCAGGAATATTTTTCTGTTTGGCAATATTGCGAATTTTCGCTTTCAGACTCATTGCGTTACTCATAGAAGCACCTCCAAATACTGACGCAGGACATTGGATACCCGCATCTTCTTTGCATAAGAGTTTAGTTTGTTCAAATCTTTCTTCGAATTTGCCGCATATAACTTTAATGCCGCAAGAAATGTTTCTGTTCCCAATTTGTTACGACTACGAATTACATCACAGATTGTGCGTTCAAGATCGTATGCAGGAACATCATTCCCTGCAGGTGTTTTTAGTGTTGTTTTACCAAGTTCGAACAGTTCATTCTTAATGTAATACACCTTGCATTCAGATTTAATTGCCGCAGAAGGAATACAACCGGACGGCGCAGTAATCGTATGTTCAAACGGCGTGCGATCAGAAATTCTGTGAAGATAAAGCGCTGTCTCGTGAGAAAAAATAATATTCCCGGAACGCTTGCTTATAGACAGCAACTCATCCTGCATATCATCAGGAAGAATATACTGTCCTTTTACAATTCGATGGATTTTATCTTCTTTACACAACTTATAAAGCATCGCTTTAGAGATGCCGTACCCAGCTGCTACTTTTGTTTCAATGATTCCGCCATGCGATTTTGCAATAGTGGCGAGTTCAGTCATGTAATCCATACACTCACCTCGATTATAATAATTCAATAATATTATACCTAAAATTATGATGTAAGTCAACGAATTCAAGAGGACAATCTCAAAATATTCTCAACAAAATTATGATAAAAGTCAACAGAAATCTATAATAACATATTCGCCATTTATAACTCTTCCCTTTTGCGCAAAGTCCTTATACATCTATTCTACACAGTGCACGTATAAGCCTTGCACGATTTTTATATTCCACGGAAACAGGAATTTTTCCGACTTTTTTCTTGTTTTCATAAATCTCTATTGTCATGATAAAACCATTCTCATAAACAGGCTTTGCCAAACAATACTTCATATCAAACTGCTTTGAAAATCCACATCTCATACGTGTCAATATTTTACGTTCTTTGTCATAAGTAGTTTTACTTAGTTGGCATACTAAACAAAACAACAATACAAGAATCGCAAACAGTAATAAACCAGGTTCCCAAATCGAAAAAATTAACATTCCTCCGCCAAAAGTCCAGCAGGGATACATTAAAAACGGATGAAGATAGACTTTGATAACAGGATTTTCTTCTCCTTTAAATCTACAACTAAGATGTTCTCTTTTTACAATCTCTTTGTAAAAATAACTTTCCTCTTTATCAAAACTCAATTTTCTACCATCTTTAAATACAAATTGAATTCCACCTCTGTCTTTATAATACGCATGTTCAATATCATGACAGGCATATTTTCGTGTTATCCGAAAAATATTCCTATAAATAATTATACCATCTCTATATGTTGCCATAAAATTTCTTTCATACAGTACAAGAAAAAGTCCCAAGGCAAACATGCTTCCAAATACAACAGCACAAACCAACACGGTTGTCACATCTTTCGAAAAAATCAACACTAGAAACATAAGCATAGCCCAAATCACCATACTAACTATTCCTACCACAAGAACAAATTTTGGCGGCTTTAGTGTACCGATATTTTCCCTTTGGTTTTTTTCATAATCTTCTATTGTTTTACGAACTGCTAATTTTGATAATATAGTTGTCAAAAAGTGTTGTAACAAAATAAACCCTCCCAATAATTCTTCAAAAAAAGGCTGCGTAAAATAAATTTACAACAGCCTATTTCCTTATAAATTATTTTTTAGTTGTGGATTTCTTAACTGTCTTTACAGCCTTTGTTGTCTTAGCGTCCTTAGTCGCTTTTGTTGCTGCGGTAGATTTTGTTGTCTTCGCAGACTTCGCAGACTTCGCAGGCTTAGCCTCTTTTTCAGCCTTCACCGGCTTCTCCGGAGCCGCCTCTGCCTTCTTCGTTCTCTTAGCGGGCTCTGAATACTCGAGCACAACAGCAGTAAGTGGCGGCAGACTGAAATCTACTCTGTACGGCTGACCGTCACACTCGGACTTAGTTGCTGTGTATACAATCTTCTCGTCCGCGATATTTGCATTGTTAGTATCGAGCACAACCTTGTATTTACCTCTTACCGGAACGCCGACAGCATAATCACCACGCTCAATCGGTGTAAAGTTACATACAAACAAAAGATTCTTTTTGCGGTCTTTGCTCTTACGCACAAAGCTGAAGATACTTCTGTCGCCGTCGTTACAGTTAATCCACTGGAAGCCTTCCCATGAATTGTCAAGCTCCCAAAGTGACGGATACTTTTTGTACAAGGAAAGAAGATTCTTCATATGATCCTGAATACCCTTGTGTTCCGGCTCATTGAGCAAATACCAGTCAAGTGAACGCTCCTCGCTCCACTCGCGAATCTGCCCGAATTCCTGACCCATAAACAAAAGCTTCTTGCCGGGGTGTCCGAACATAAATGTATATGCAGTCATGAGACCACGTACTTTATCAATAAAATATCCGGGCATTTTCTCAAGCATTGAACACTTGAGATGAACTACCTCATCATGCGAAAGCACGAGAATATAGTTCTCACTGTATGCATATGTCAAACTGAAAGTCATCTTGTTGTGGTTAAACTTCTTAAATAACGGGTCCTGTTTAACATACTCAAGGAAATCGTTCATCCAGCCCATGTTCCACTTATAAGAGAAACCAAGGCCTCCGTCCTTCGGCGGATATGTCACCATCGGCCAAGCCGTAGACTCCTCTGCAATCATCATCGCACGGGGATTTCTTCTGAGTAACATATCATTGAGATGTCTGAAAAACTCTATCGCCTCAAGGTTCTGGTTGCCCCCGTACTCATTAGCAACCCACTGACCGTCTCTCTTTCCATAATCAAGATAAAGCATCGATGCAACAGCATCAACTCTGAGACCGTCAATGTGGTAATGCTCTACCCAGTACAACGCATTTGCTATCAAAAAGTTCTTAACTTCATTCTTACCATAATCGAAAATCTTGGTGCCCCAATCAGGATGCTCACCCTTACGGGGATCTGCGTACTCGTATGTAGCAGTTCCGTCAAAATTCGCAAGACCATGCTCGTCCCTCGGGAAATGCGCCGGTACCCAGTCAAGGATAATTCCGATGTTTTTCTTATGAAGATAATCTACAAAATACATGAAATCCTTCGGTGTGCCGTAACGTGAGGTCGGAGCATAATAACCTGTTACCTGATAGCCCCAGGAACCGTCAAACGGATGCTCCGCGATTCCCATAAGCTCAACATGGGTATAACCCATCTCTGTCACATAATCTGCAAGCTCATGCGCAATTTCGCGGTAATTCATAAAGCCACCGTCGGGCTCGTCATTCTTCTTCCAGGAACCGATATGAACCTCGTAAATCGACATGGGCTTGGGCTCTCCGGCAGTCTCATTGGCTGTCTTAATCCACTTACTGTCTGACCATTTAAAGCCCTCTATATCGGCAACAACCGAAGCTGTACCGGGTCTTCTCTCTGCCTGGTTGGCATAAGGATCTGCCTTAAAAGTAGTCTTACCGTCAATACCGGAAACGGCATATTTGTAAAGTGCGCCTTCACCAAGTCCCGGAACAAATAATTCAAAAATTCCTGAGTCTTCAAGCTTTTCCATGTTGTGGTTAAATCCCATCCAACCGTTAAAATCACCTACTACGCTGACATTAACTGCCTTCGGTGCCCACACCGCAAAATAAACGCCCTGCTCACCGTTATGGGTAATAACATGTGCTCCCAGCTTTTTATAAATCTCGTAATGTGTACCTTGTCCGAACAAATATCGGTCATCTTTTGTAATAAATCCGATTTCCAAATTGCACACCTCCAAAATTTTGGGTTATATAATTAATTCAACTGACTTTTATAGTAGTTAATGAGACATCCCTGTAAGATAATCTCTCTCTCATCATCTGTAAGCTCGCCCAGACGAAGCTCGAATTCTTTAATACCGTCCTTAACAACATATGCCGGAATTACGGAAGCTTTTTCTTTGATTGCCTTAATAATTCCCGGAACAAAAATGCAGTCGCCGTTGTCAAAAGGAAGCTCGCCTTCCGGAAGAATAAACGGAAGCATACCCCAGTTAATAAGGTTGGAACGATATCTCTTGGTTGCGTATTCTCTTGCGATATTGGCAAGTCCGCCAAGTACTCTCTGACAGGAAGCTGCCTGCTCTCTCGCTGAACCGTCACCCGGCTTAACAGCGTAAATAACGCTACCGATTTCTATCTCATGCGCATCAAGCTGAGGGAACTCCTGCTTGATTACACGGAAAGCTTCACCGAGCTTGCCTGTATCACTCATAGGGCATGCACCGCCAAGACGTGCTGTCTCAACATCTCTTACGCTCTTAGCTTTGCCTACATATGCAGGGTCTTTTCTTGACAATGTAAACTCTGCAAGTCCCAAAGGATTGGAACGGTAAGATGAAGTCTCACCTGAAGGAATAAGCTCGTCCGTTGTTGTAACAGGGTCATGGATAACAGAAACAACCTGTAACATAATGTTGTCTGTAAGTTTAGACATCTTAGGCCAGTCAACGATACCCGGTCCGAACTTAACCTCTACCGACGGGTCTGCCTTGCCTACACCGTTATATACACGATTCTCATAAATTGTCTTATCAAAGAAATACTTAGGCTTTGTGAAGGTGGCATCCACATCAGTAGCCGCTGTAAGGTAACCCTTGTTAG
Source organism: Lachnospiraceae bacterium (assembly GCA_015057505.1). GTDB lineage: Bacteria > Bacillota > Clostridia > Lachnospirales > Lachnospiraceae > SIG300. The sequence continues at coordinate 23,457 of SVEG01000006.1, read as the reverse complement.
CTGCCGTAGCCGCAATTGAACGTGCATCCATAAGTGCAACGGAAGCAATCTGTCCGTTAGTAACCTTGGAGCCTTCACGGTTCGGGAAGTTACGTGTTGAGTGGCGGATACTTAAGCCTCTGTTAGCCGGAACATCTCCTGCACCGAAGCAAGGTCCACAGAATGCTGTTCTGATTGTTGCACCTGTAGCCATAAGGTCAGCAACAGCACCGTTTTTAACAAGCTCCATAAATACAGGCTGGCTCGCAGGGTAAACACTGAGTGAGAACTCATCCGCACCGATTGTTTTACCTCTAAGAATATCAGCCGCATCACAGATATTTTCGAAACCTCCGCCGGCGCAGCCTGCAATAACACCCTGCTCTACGTAAAGTCTGCCGTTACGAATCTTGTCACGCAATGTGAAATTAATCTTGTTGTTATCAAGACTTACAAGTGCCTTTTTCTCAACGTCCGCAAGAATATCCTCAAGGTTAGCGTTAAGCTCCTCGATAGTATATGTATTGCTCGGGTGGAAAGGCATTGCAATCATGGGCTTAATCTTGCTCAAATCAACGTAAATCATACCGTCATAGTATGCAACGTCTCCCGGATTAAGCTCTGCAAATTCCTCGGGACGTCCATGCATTGCATAGAAATCCTTAACCTGTATATCTGTTGTCCAAATAGATGAAAGACATGTTGTCTCTGTTGTCATAACGTCAACACCGATACGGTAATCAACACTAAGGTTAGCAACACCGTCGCCGATGAACTCCATAACCTTGTTGTTAACGTAGCCGTTAGCAAATACTTCGCCGATAATCGCAAGTGCGATATCCTGAGGACCTACGCCCTTTGCCGGCTTACCGGTAAGATATACACCGATTACGCCCGGCATATTGATATCATATGTTCTGTTAAGAAGCTGCTTAACAAGCTCGGGACCACCCTCGCCCACAGCCATCGTACCGAGTGCACCGTAACGTGTGTGGCTGTCTGAACCGAGAATCATCTTACCGCAACCTGCGAGCATTTCTCTTGCATACTGGTGAATAACCGCCTGATGAGGAGGAACATAAACACCGCCGTATTTTTTCGCACAGGAAAGACCAAACATGTGGTCATCCTCGTTAATTGTACCGCCTACTGCACAAAGACTGTTGTGGCAGTTCGTAAGAACATAAGGAACCGGGAACTTCTCAAGTCCGCTGGCTCTTGCTGTCTGAATGATTCCGACAAAAGTAATGTCATGTGAAGTCATTCTGTCAAACTTAATCTGAAGCTTCTTCATATTACCTGAAGTATTGTGTGCTTCAAGAATTCTGTAAGCCATTGTATTCTTGGCTGCTTCTTCCTGAGAAATAGCCTTGCTTCCTAATTTATTCTGCAAAAGAGCCTCTGTTCCCTCTCCTGCCTCGATCACTTCGCGGCCGTTAATGAGCCATGCGCCGCCCTTAGATAGTGATATCATTGTGTGTCCTCCTTGATGTATATAACATTTTCTTGTTTAAAAGGAATCTTCGTTCCTAAAATTTGTTTTCAAACTCTTTTACTATAAGTTAGATTATAGAAGATTTCAAGCCTTTTTTCAACCGTAGTACATGGTTGTAAGATGATAAACTTACTTCTTAAAAAACTTATTCCCACAGCTTCCACGGCATATCGCCTTTACTGCACATGTTTTCAAGCTTCTGCTTCTCTCTCTGCGTATCCATACATTGCCAGAAGCCTTCATGCAAATACGCCTTAACCTGACCTTCTTTTGAAAGGTTCTTAAGGAGCTCAAAATCCATAAGCTCGTCATCATTAATATAATCAAAAATCTCCGGCTGCATCATCATAAATCCGCCGTTAATGAGAGCTGCATCCTCCTGCTCCTTTTCACGGAAAGCAAGAATGTTGCCGTTATCGTCTACATTGAGCACGCCCTTAGTCTGTGCAAGCGTAACCGTCGTTACCGTAGCGTATTTACCATGACTCTCATGATACTTCACAAGCTCAGGGATATTAACATCCGCAACCGCATCACCGTATGTAACAAGAAAAGGCTCGTTACCGATATATTTCTGTACCTTCTTAAGACGACCTGCTGTTCCCGTGGACAAGCCCGTATCAACTATCGTGACTTTCCAATCGTCGATTTTGTCGTCGTGAATGATGGTCTTCTTCTCTTTAAAATCAAACGTAACATCATGGTTGTACACCATGTAGTTATTGAAAAATTCCTTAATAACTTCCTTCTTGTAACCGGCACAAATTATAAAATCATTGTAGCCGTAATGTGAATATATCTTCATGATGTGCCAAAGTATCGGCTTGCCACCGATTTCAATCATCGGCTTCGGCTTCAAATGACTTTCTTCACTTATTCTTGTACCAAGGCCACCTGCCCAAATTACAACCTTCATAATTTCCTCCTCATCCTATTCTTCAAACAAATCCTTCTTAATCTCTGCAACACAATCCTCAAGAATATTGTTCTGATAACGTTTCGTGATACCGCATGCCACAATATTCTCCTCTGAAAAATCCGTTAAATCCGCAAGGAATCTACGGCACATCTCCGCATACTTGGGTGATTTCTGCTGCTTCTCACGGTACAGCGCTCTCTCAAGACGGATGCCGTCCTCGACTTCGATATACATCGGCACCATAACGTCCCTGCCGTAATAATCGCACATCGCCTTATACGACTCCAAGGTACCGAGCACAAGATAACTATTATTTTCAAGGTCAATCTGTCCGTCGTCCACCGTAAAATAATACCATTTACCATGAACCGTATCGTAACAACGGGACTCTATAAGCGTTCCATCCTCTTTTGCCTTCTGCAAAACCTGTTCATCAGCAAAATGATACTCAACGCCTTCCTTTTCACCGAATCTTATGGGACGGGTAGTATAAAGCACAATGGTTTTAAGGTCCAAATCTTTATCGCCAAGAAGAAGCTTATATATACTGTCTTTGCCTGAGGAACTCTTCCCCATTATATAATAAATCTTTCCTTTATCCACGATATGCTCACTTTTCTTCTAAGTTATCCACAACAAGCAATGTGTTCATGCTCTTATCCTGCATTCCCTGAAGTCTTCTGTTAGAAGTTGCTCCTTCCCCAAAATAGTTCTCTTTATAATATAAAATAATGTCATAAAGTTCTTGCGTTATCATCTCGCCCGGCACGACAATCGGAATTCCCGGCGGATACAAATAAATGTATTCTGCGCTTATTTTGCCAACTGCGTCTTCTGCAGAAACCTGCTCTTGCTTTGCATTAACAGCCTCGTAGCTTGTGAGTGTAACTGTTGCATAATAGGAAAGCGCTGTCTTCTCATTCGTAACACGACTTGTTCCTTTCTTACTGTCTTCGCCGCAATCTGCCCCGGGCTGTGTATCCTGCTCCTGCACAAGCTTCCCATCCATTTTCTCAAGTGCCGCATAAAGCCTCTCGAAAACCTCTGCTCCGTCAACAACTGATGTCATAAGCAAAACATTACTGCCCTTAGACATCTCTGCCTGAATTTTGAATTCCTTAAGAAGCTTCTCTTCAAGAACGCTCCCCGGAATGCTTCCGCAGGTCGTAGAAACCACAAGCTTTGTCCTGTCAAAACCAAATACTTCATTCTTTCCTACAATATCTTCTTCCATTATACACAATTTTTTAAGACTGTGGCACTTTTCTTTAAAAATATTCAATTCTTTCCAATATTCTTTTGCAAGACATCTGCCTTTTTCACTCTGCATGAAATCAAGAGCCCAGTCCATGCTCGCCATAAAAAGATATGACGGGCTTGAAGTCTGATAAATGCCAAGATAATTTTCAAGGCGGCCTCTGTCTACTATCTTGCTGTTAAAATGCAAAACTGCCGTCTGCGTAAGCGCCGGAAGAAGCTTGTGAAAGCTCTGGATTACAATGTCAGCGCCGCAGTCCACTGCACTTTTCGGAGAGTTTTCCATAAGCTTTAGATGTGCTCCGTGTGCCTCGTCAACTATGAGTGGGATATTGTGCTCATGCGCAATCTTTGCGATTGCTTCAACATCTGACACAATTCCCTCGTAAGTCGGGGAAGTAATTACAACTGCCTTTACTTCCGGATTTGCGAAAATTGCCTGCCGAACCTCTTCCGGACTTATGCCTCCTGATATTTCCCACTCTTCAATTAACGTAGGATACACATACACCGGCTTAAGTTCATTAAGATACATCGCATTGTACACTGATTTATGACAGTTTCTTGCGACCACAATACTGTCCCCATGCTTCACACACGAAGAAATCGCCGCAAGAATTCCGCCCGTACTTCCGTTTACCATAAAGTAACTTGCGTCCACGCCGTACACTAACGCAAGCTCCGCCTGCGCATCCTTTATAATCCCTTCTGCGCAGTGCATATTATCAAGCCCTTCCACCTCCGTAAAATCCATCTGCCACGGATTCCAGTCCGGCAAAATATCCGCACGTCTTTTGTGCCCCGGCATATGAAAAGGCACTGTATTTGATTTTCCGTATTCACTGAGAATTTCATGCAATCTTTTCATAAAAAAGTATTTACTCCCAAAATAAAAATTTATCTATGCTATATCGACAAAATATGATATGATTATTTTACAAAACTTCAGAAAGGAGACTTTTAATGGAACAAACTCCCAAGAAAAATAATTCCGGCAAAACTTCACTTGTTACGATTTTCGGCTTCTTTTTTCTGCTGATTTTTATCGGGGGAATTTCCCTCGTTCTTATAAAACAGAATTCTGACATTAATACAACTTTGTCCACCCTGTCGGCGGCACAATCACAATTTATGGAGGACCTTGCCGTCCTCTCCTCTGATGTAGGCAATCTTCAAACAACCACACCGATGCAGACCACAGACATTCCCGTACATACACTTGATATAAGCGGTAGCACAAGTAGCAGTGAGTCAACAACTCCTGAGCCTACAAACCCGCCCGAGACAACCTCGAAACAGGAACCAACTACACCTGAACCGACTACACCGGAGCCTACTACTCCTAAACCGACCACGCCTCAGCCGACTACACCTCAGCCCACAACTCCTGAACCTACAACTCCTGACACGGGCAATACCGTTCAGGAATATGTTCAGATGTGGCTTAGCAATAAGGAATACCGTATTCCGATTATTCCTTCCGTTCCGAAACACAACTATAACTGGGAAAATATCAAGGTGTCGGCGAATGGACTTAAATATTACACCGAGAGCGGTAAAAAAGTATCCTTTGAAGGCGTTGACGTATCCTCCCATCAGAAGGATATCGACTGGGCCAAGGTTAAAGCCGCAGGTATTGATTTTGCAATCATCCGCGTAGGTTTCAGAGGCTACGGCACAGGTGCAATCGTACCTGACGAATATTTCACCAAGAATATTGAAGGTGCGCTTGCTGCCGGAATAAAGGTCGGCGTATATTTCTTTTCTCAGGCCATTAACGAAGCCGAAGCCATCGAAGAGGCAGAGTTCGTTATTGAACAGCTAAAAAAATACAAAAACAAAATTACCTATCCCGTAGTATATGACGCCGAGGATATCTCAAATGATACAGCACGTACCGATGGACTCCTCGGTGCACAGATAACAAGCAACTGTATCGCCTTCTGCGATAAAGTCAAGGAGGCCGGCTATACACCCATGATTTATGCCAACAAGCGTTGGTTCTTAACACGCCTTGATTTGACGCGCCTCACAAATTACGATTTATGGCATGCAGCTTACGTTGATGCTCCCGACACACCTTATATGTACACAATGTGGCAGTATTCTTCTTCCGGTAAGGTTGACGGCATTAACGGTACTGTTGATTTAAATATCAGTTTTAAAGATTACTCCAAAAAATAATTTATTTAGAATTTACGGACTTACGGAATGCCTCATATAAGTCTTTGATATTATCGAAGCAATAATCAGGCTTCCACTCCGTCCCTGTAATATCCTCCGGTTTCGCTTCGCCGGTATATACCACGCAGGTTTCTACTCCTGCATTTATACCACAGGCGATATCAGTATACAGACGGTCACCGACCACAAGTACCTCATCCTTAGAAGTAATACCCGCTGTTCTCATACAGCAATTAACAACTTCCGCATTCGGTTTTCCGATATACACAGGTACTCTTTTGGTCGCATATTCTAACATTTTACAAATCGCCCCGCAATCCGGTATAAATCCGAACTTTGCGGGGCAAGCCATATCCGGATTTGTTGCATAATATTGTATATTTTCTCTTGATAAAATCTCACAAGCATTTACAAGCTTGTCATACTTAAGTTCACTGTCATAAGCTACAAGCACACATTTGACATCATCTCTTGGACTTGTAGTAACCTTAAGTCCACATTTCTTAAGCTCCGTCACAAACGACTTCGTTCCCACCACAAAAATCTTGTCCTTCGCATGCTTTTCTTTTAAAAATTCACGCGCCATAAAGCCTGCCGTCACAAACTGCTTTTCTTCAGTCGCGATATTCCAGCGCTTAAATTTCTCTACATAATCGGCACAACTTTTGGTTGAGTTATTCGTAATAAAAAAAGAATAACCGCCTCTTTCTTTAATCAGTTCCAGCAGTTTCAAACTTCCGTCATAAAGGAAGTCTTCAACCGACAAAGTCCCATCTATATCAAACAAAAAGAGTCGTTTATTCTTTAACATAATTTTCTCCTAATTCGCCGGCACAATCTCACGAAAACGCGCATAACGCTCATCAAACTGCTCATAAAAGTCACGCTTTGCATCATACGGTGCCAGATAAAATGTATTCAGTACAAACATATTAAGATTCTTGCGGAAAGCATCATCCTCACTTGACATGATATGTTCTTCTACCTCGTTCATAAGATAATGCCATCTGCTTACAAACTCACTATTCTTCACAAGCTCCGGTGTATCAATCCACTTACTCACTTTAACCTTAGTCGGATTCTTCTCTGTACACTCTCCCGTTTGCAAAAAATATGTAAATGAACCATTCTCATAATATCTTCCGAGCGGAAAAAGCCTGCAAATCCCCGGACGATACGCATGAATACTGCATCTTCCGTCCTCATCAAGAAAAGCGCATTGCTCCTCCTCACCGGTCATTCTAAGGTTCGGCAAAATCACACCATCCACAACATTAAGCTCCAATGCTGTCGCAAGAAGTTCGGGCATACTAATGCCAAGACCTGTCGTCAGACGATACACGTCATAGGGGTCGAGAATGATCGATGTTCCCATACCCTGGCAGCACTTATGGCAGCCTGCACAACCGTGACAGTCTGCCTTTACCATATCATTTTCACTGTATAAACGTCCGTCGGAAATGTCCGCAAGACTTACGTTACGTTTCATTGTACTTTTCCCTGCTTTTCTCAAAAGTTTCCGGGCACAAGACTTTTAGCCCCACTTCTTAATAAGTGCCTGATACTCTGCCTCAGTAATCGGCATAACTCCGCCGTGACGCTTTACTGTCTTACCCATATCAAATTCCGCATCATCAAGAATACGGAAAATTCCGCTTGAAAGGTCATCCGTAACAAGCGGCAAATAACCTTTGTGCGTTGCAAATCTGTCAACGATGAGGCACCACTCCTCGCGGTCATTAAACTTGAAAATCTCCGGTCCCTCAACGCCCATAAGGTCAGCAAGGGTCACTGACTTAACCTCCGAAAATGCCTCTGTCTTCAGAGTCTTTGCATAATCTATGAAAATATTCTTATTAGTCTCGTCCTTAGTGTAACGATAATAGCCGTCGTCCTTTTTGATAATCGTGCTGTCAATTACATGGCATGCTCTCTCCATAAAAATGAACGGCTCCGTAAAGGTCTTAAAATCTTTCGTATGGCATGCATAAATTCTCTGCTTCGGCTCTGCATCTCCCGGAAGCTTAATCATGGATGCCCAGAACATAAGAATCGCATCCTCAGCCTCATCATAGATAGCCTCGGGTGCCCATACGCAACCTGCGCCTTCCACTCCTACTGTGTGTGCCACGGGGCCAACCCAATCAACAAGATTCTCCGACTCCCACACAAGGATATCGCGGCTTCCGCTATACTGCGCAACTCCCCAGCCCTTGCCGGCTTCAATGCGAAGATCCGTCGCTATAAGATAATACTTGTTCTCCTCCCAAGGTGAACGGATAATAAACGGGTCACGCGCACCTGCCTCGCCTATCTCGCTTCTTAAAATTACCTGTCCGTTATTTAAATCATTCCAATGTATTCCGTCACGGCTGAGTGAAAAATAAATCTGCTCGCCGTCTTTTTGTTCACCGATAAAATGTACAAATAAATATCCTGTGTAGTTTGTTTTCATAAAGTTAATACCCTCTCTGAGTTAGTGTTTTGTTTCTTTTTGTATATTATCACAAAATGTAAGGGTATTCAATAAAGAGTGCACCATATAATATTTAAAACAAAGCATTTGTTATCATTAAAACCTCACAACACCATATCCTCCTCCAATAACAACCCATCAATCGCCGAATGAATCATTGCCGTTTTTTCGATTTTGTTAATCGCGCAGAGCTTCTTTCCCGCATCCCTACTCGATGCTCCACAATGATATACCTGCTCTGTCGCCAAATCATAATCCAGCATAACTTGCTGTCCTCTTATAACATAAACTCTGTCACAAATGTTATCTACTGTCATTAACTCCGTTTTTTCTCCCATAATATGCCCCCATTCTTCTCTTTTGCACATTAATAAATTGTATTTTCACTATTACATATAAGTTACCACCGTATACTAAGTCGTCAACCATTTTTACCATATTTATCCAATTACTTCCACCTCTCCATCGCCTCTTTAAGCTCCACTCCTTCACTAACCGCCTGCTTTCTCCTCGCATTAACCGCCTGAATCTCCTTCATACGCTCACCGGACAGACTATAGTTGTGCATCGCGTACTGCGTGAGCAGCCATGCAAGCATCGGAAGTATACAAAACAGGACAATCACAACCCACTTCATACCCGGTGCATACGGTGTGTTTGTATCCGGCAAAGTCTCGATTCCTATCATAAGAACCGCAAAACCGACAATTGTTGAACCGAGCGACGACACAAGCTTATCAATCAAACTGAACATCGTGCCGATAATACCCGGCACGTATTTGCCGCTTCGGTAGGTCTCATAGTCGGAACAGTCCGCGACCATCGGAATCGGCATGTCGGCAGTCGAGTAATATGCGCCGTAACCGATAGCATAAAGAAACACAAAAATAACCGTGTAGATATTCATATCCGTAAGCGACAGTGTTGTTGTAGAATTTCCCTGCTTCCAGATAACAAGAAGCACAAGCACACCCACATAGCAAATAAGCGCAATCCTTGTGTACAGGGCAAGCGCCGCCTTTTGCCCTCTTTTTTGCGCCGTTCGTACACTTAAGAAAAAAAACGGTGCAGATGCAACATAGCAAACTATATATATCGGTAGATACAGTCCACTGTAATTGCCCATCATTGAAGCATACAGCATACACGACACACTTGCATTTGTTGCAATTGAAAATGCAAGCTTTGTACTTCCGCCGGCAAGCATGAGCATGCGAAGCTCCTTATTTTCCCGAAGAATCTCCACATACTGCCCAAGCTCCACCTTTTCCTTCTTTGCACTCATACCACCGACACCATAAAATTCCGGTCTGTCCTTTTCGCGAATTCCGATTACAGCAAGCACCGTAAGTGCCGCAGAAAGCACAATTGCAAGCGGAACCACAAGATTAAAAAACTCCTCCGAACCGTAACCGACCCGCCCGCCGATAACAGTCGCTACCACCTGTATAAGTCCCATTCCGACGAGCGACGCTATAGTATTGAAAATTGTAAAAAGCGGTCTCTGCGCCGGGTCATTGGTAAGCACTGTCTGACCCGAACGGGTACACGCAGTTTGGAAGGTATAACCGATAACATACAACGCATACAAAAGCACAAAGCCAACATATCTAAGCCACATAATGGTGTCGGGAATCCACCTCGTACAAAAATACAGAAGAATCGCCGACACTGCCATAATCGCGTTACCCATTACTATATACGGACGAAACTTACCGAATTTGCCGCTTGTTTTGTCAATAAGTACACCGATAATTGGATCTGTAACCGCATCGAATGCCCTCATTACCGTAACCATCGTTGTCGCAAACATAAGCGCCAGTCCGAGCACACCGTTCGCATGATACGCGATATAATTTAACGTCAGAATATAATACACATTCGTTGCGCCGTTGTTAAACGGAAACAGTACGAGCTGATAAAATTTGGCTCTGTTTAAGGCTTTATTTTCTTGTTCCTGCATTTTATATCTCCCTCATTTTCATATACAGCTATTCCCTTTTTCACATCCGGCATCACATATATTTACTTCTTATTCTTTTGCTCAAATTCTTTATAACGGGTATAATCTTCCGTCTGCATAAACTTAATTTTCTTAAAGATAAATATAGCTACAAACGCTAAAAACAAAACTCCCATCAGCACAGCAAGTACTTTTACCGCAGTAATCACTTTTAATTCCACAAGCCTAATCGTCGTATCCGCACCCACTCCGTTCATACCGCAGGAATTGGCGACAGCATACAAATTGTGGTGGCAGGCCTCGCGCATTGCAGTTACAATAACCGGGTCATCCTCGTACTCGGGAAGCTGCCTCACAACATACGGAAGCATTGCATCGTAGATAGTTACTCCCGCCATAAGTCCGTCCACACCGTTTACATAAGTTGTGAGTACATTATCCGTAATGTTCATGCCCTCGCAACCCCACTCTTTTTTAAGAATGTCAGTCATAAGTCCGCGATTAGCTCCCGACCATGTACATCCCCAACGTGTATACGCAACCATGACTCCGTTGCCGTTCCCCTCTTCTATCGGGGCCTGAAAAGCCTTAAGGTAAATCTCCCTTGCTGCCTGCTCATTTAACCAGACACCGAGACCTATTCTGTCCTGCTCGCTATCATTAAGTGCAAAATGCTTCATCACCACATGAACACCCTTTTCCTGAATAGCCGCAACCTCGTAAGCACTCATTTCCCCGGACAAAAATCCGTCCTCGCTGTAGTACTCAAAGTTACGTCCGCCGTACGGAGTACGGTGAATATTGTTGCCGGGTCCGTAAAGACAGGCAATGCCGTCTTCAAGGCAGTTGTTGCCGATTACATTACCGATTGCCGTCATAATATCTCTATTAAAGGTCGCCGCCATTACATCCTCCGAAGTAAATGCCGTTGCCGGTAACTGTGTTGCATTTGACGCAATAAGCGAAGCCGTAAGCCCCTGCGGACCGTTTTCATCCCTAGTTCCCGGTGCTTCGACAGATTTTACGGGCATTGTCCAATGAAAAGCATCTCCTATCAAAGACACCATCTCATCAAATGTCAGCTGATCAAGCAACGCCTCCCATCTTGCATCATTAAAATCAAGTCCTATCATATTGTACAGCTTAAGTCCGTTTTTAGCCCCAAGAGTAGGCATTGGTACCTCTCTATAATTGTCATCATCATATTGTACATCCTGCAAGTCCTCTATCATCCTGTCCGTAAGCGCAAGCTTAACTATTTCCTTCGGGAAAGTCCCCATCCAATCACTTCTTGAAAGATAGGTTACCTTTTTGTCGTTTCCCGCATAAAGATTGGGATCCGCATCAGAAAGACGATTTTTTACAAGTGTTCCGTTTTCCGACACAGCATATGTCACCGCATCAAAATAAGGATTATTCCATTTATAAACAAGCGTAGCATTGCCCATAGTGTCCATACGTCCGTCAGTATTCTCCGGTGTATAACCTCTTGCCGCCAAAATATTATTTACGGCATCGTGCGAATCTGTAGCCGCTGTCATATAATAATCACCCTCATCAAGGACATATGTGCCTTCCCCATAAACATCAAAAGAAGCCATATCCCTTCTGTCGACATATATTGTAAGTGTCTGTGACTGCCCTGGCACAAGAATATCAGTCTTGTCAAAACCGACAAGTGAAACAGCCGCTTTTTCCATTCCATGCTCGATATCGTATGTCGTATACGGTGAACGGAAATATACCTGGACAGTTTCTTTGCCGGAATACATGCTCCCGACATTGGTAACCTTTACAGATACTTCAAACCTGTCTTCCACGGCATTAAAATTGACTGACATGTTACTGTATTCAAAATCCGTGTAACTAAGCCCGTATCCGAACGGAAAAGCCACATCTTCACGGTATGCGTAATCTCCGGCGTTGCCCGTACCCATTACATAGTCCTCATAACGTGTCTCGTAATATTTGTAACCTACATAGATTCCTTCCTGATAAATCATATATGTGCTTGCATGTTCAGGAATAAGGCCTTTCTTGTAGCCGACATACACCGTCGGCACAAAATTTTTCATTGCCGGTGAAGAATAATTGTCGAAGCAATAAGTATCCACAAGACTTCCGGAAGGGTTTACCTTGCCCGAAAGAATCTCAGCCACAGCATTAATTCCTGAAATACCTACATCTCCTATCCAAAGGCAGGCATCTACGTTATATTCATTATTTTTTAGGAAATCTACCTGAAGGGCATTGGCAGAATTAATAAGCACAATAATCTTATCAACAGTTCCCGCCAGTTTCATTGCTGACACATTTTCAAACATTTCTTTTTCATTCTCGTCAAGTGCAAGATAATTTGTTGTGGTAAATTCAAGGTCTGCTCCCTCCCCGCCAACACGCGAAATAACCACCAAAGCCGCATCACCGTAGGAAGCCACCGAATTTTTAACCTCATCCGTGTACACATTCCATGGCACCTCCGTCACAACCGCACTCGCAAGACTTACCATACCGCCTTTTTTACGGGCGTATTTACTGCCTGCACCTTCCGTATAAAAATTCCAAAGCGTTTCGTTTACACTTAAACCGGCTTTTTCAAGTGCCGTCTTTAAATTGTCTGCCTTAGAAGCATCAATATTACCTGAGCCTGTTCCGCCGTACACAAGATTTACCGAAGAATTGGAAAAACAGCTTACCTTGGCACCCTCTTTAAGCGGCAGGGCATTATTCTCATTCATGAGAAGAGCCGCACCCTCTGCCTCCGTAAGCTTACAAAGCTCTGCACCGTATTCTGCCATTTCCTCATGAGAAGCAAAATCTCCCTCAAAATAAATTGCATTTTTGTCCTCATTTTCAAGCTTCCAGAATGTTCCGCCCACAAATGCCGCAACCGTGTTGTCAAACATGGATAAAAGCACTGTCGCGGCGGCAAAAATCACCGCAAGAATTCCGCTTATGATGCTAAGTCCCTTCCACGGCCTTGTCGCCCTTCTTCTTGCCTTTTTATATGCTTTTTTCTGAGCTTTTTGCTCCTTTATGATTGTATTGTCCATATGCGTCTCCTTTTCTGCTATACCCAGTTCTGACTGCTTTTCTTGCCCTTTTTAAGCTTATATTCGGGCCTTGCTTTATCAGTTTTGTATATTACAGCCGCATCCTTAAAACTTCCTGAACGCACCTCCAAATGATTCTCTTTTTCAAGTACAACCTTAAAACGGAAAACATGCCTGCCCCTCTTTCTTCCGACAAGCTTCCCGTTACTATAAAGCGATACCTCTCTTTGGTTGGAATATATCGTCACGTCCGAAACATTCTCTGTGCGGTACTCATATCTCTTGCCGCAAATATGAACAAAAGGCTCGTCACTCCACCATGCCTTGTATATATAAAAGCTGTCCTTCTTTATCTTCCTGTCAAAAGTCACAAGCCCCTTATGGTTCATACCCGGCTCACCGCCCTGATCTCTTGCGTCCGCCGCAAAATCAAACATGTTCCACACATAGGTTGACCACAAAAAGGGATGCCTCTCAAAACAGTCAAGCATGTATTCATGATACTTTGCCTGATATTCCTCCGTGTGGTCGCCCCTCTTTGGGTTCGGGCTGTGAAGGTTTGGCATTCCCTCCGCACCATACTCAGAATAACCGAGGCATCTGTCAGGATATTTTTTATGATAAAAATTCATAAACAAGTCGTTAAGCTTAAGCCCCGGCACATACCACCCGAGATACAGATTCCATGCGACTAAATCTGTAATCTTTGTCACCGGATGAAAAGGACTGCAAAGCGCATAGCACGCCAGTGATGTCGGCCTCCCCGGGTCCAGTTTTTTACAAAGCTTATGAAGCTTTTTATGATTATCAATCATGTCCTCTCGGTTCTTATCCTCAATTGTGATTTCATTAGAAATTCCCCATGTAACAATGCTTGGGTGATTATAATTCTGGATAATAAGCTCCTTCATCTGAAGAAAGGTATTCTCCCTGCCACCGGGCATATGCGACGAAATGTATGGTATTTCTACCCACGCAACCATGCCGTATCTGTCGCACAAATCATAAAAGAACTGACTGTGCTGGTAATGTGCAAGACGGACTGAGTTTGCTCCTATTTCGCGTATCAGCTCCATGTCCCTCTCCATAATTTCCTGCGAGATGGCGTTTCCGATTCCTTTATAATCCTGATGTCTCGCAACTCCTCTGAGCGGGTACGACTTACCGTTTAAGAAAAATCCTTTGTCCGGATCAAATTTAAATGTACGGATACCGCATTTACAGGCAACCTCGTCCACTTCCTTATTATCTTTTAAAATAAGTGCTTGCACCGTATACAGATACGGATCTTTTATGCCATTCCAAAGGCGAACGTTGTCTATCTCAATAGTTGCTTTCCACTTCTTACAACTTCTCTCTACCCCATGTCTCTCTGCCGGTCTGCCCTCTGCCTCTCCTACCACGTTACCGTCCGCATCCAAAAGCCTTACAAGCACCGTAAAATTATCAACTTCCGAAGCCTTCACATTAGTAAAAGCCTTCACATAAACAATACCCTTACTTCCTTTGACCTCCGTATCCACTTTGATACCCGGACCACCGTAGTAATCCATTGCAAAATGCTTCTTTGCGACGACAACCAGTTCCACATCCCTGTATATTCCACCGTAAAAGGTAAAATCCGCCTTCTGCGGATACACCCTGTCATTTACGCTGTTGTCAACCTCTACCTTTAAATGATTATTGTCTTTTAATTCGTCCGTAATATCCACATGAAAAGTCGAATAACCGTTGTCATGTGTACAGACTTCCTTACTGTTTAAAATAACCCTTGCACTTGCATTTACTCCCTGAAACTGTAAATATACTCTCTCACCGTCCTCAGTCTGTGGGCCTTTAAACTTTTTTTCGTAAGTACACATCCCTCTGTAATAATCATTACCACCATCCTGGCCGTCTGCGGCATTCCACGTATGCGGCAAATCCACCCTTTCTTTAATACCTGATTTGCCCGTAAAGATCCAGTCATTCATAAGTTTTATTATTTTTCGCATAATTCCACACTTCCTCTCTTCGCTGCAATTGTACGATATAACTTTATTTAAGTAGTCTGCTCCAAACTTTGAAAATTATGACAAATACCTTATTATTTTCTTCCGCTTACTTTTATTGACACTTATTACGTATTTTTTTATAATAAACATAATAAAAATTTTTAAAGAAAGGTGTACAAACATGCGAACAATAAACAAATCAACACGTATGATACCTCTGCTTTGCACGGGTATTCTCGCCTGTTCGGTATTTGGTTGTTCAAAAACGCCCGAGAATCCTACAACACCCGGCGAGACAACCATGGAAGGAAGTTCTTCCGCAGAACATATTAATGCAAAATATATGGTAGACACCAAGGCTATTCTTGATGAATCATCAGAGATATCTGACATTCTCTACGGACTTTTCTTAGAAGACATTAACTTTGCAGTGGATGCCGGTCTATATGCAGAACTTGTCAAAAACCGTTCCTTTGAGTACGGCTCAGCCGCAAGCAACGGAAACAAGCATGGCTGGAAGGTAAGCGATTCCAAGGTTCTGTCCTTTACGGTAAAAGACGGAGCAGCCGATAATTCCTGCCTTAACTCTGCCAACACTCACTACGCTGTTCTTGAAAACAGTTCCGATACTTATGCCGGAATCGGCAATGTGGGATACTTAGACGGACTTGCAGTAACAGCCGGTGCAGAATATAAAGTTTCTTTCTTTATGAAGGCTGACGGATATAAAGGAGACGTAAAGATTTCCTTAAAAGACGGCAAGGGCAATGCCTATGCCGAAGCAACGATTAAGAATATTACAAATGAATGGTATAAGTACGAAACTGCACTTGTTCCCAACAAAACCGTAAACGACGATCTTTACCTTTATGTTGAAATTACAAAAGGAACTGTATGCGTGGATATGATTTCCATGATGCCGACAGATACATATAAGGGAACTCCCATCAGAAAGGACCTTGGAGAGGCGCTTGAAGCACTTAACCCTTCATTCCTTCGTTTCCCGGGTGGCTGTGTAATCGAAGGCCGCAGCATTGAGTCCATGTACAGCTGGAAGGATTCCATCGGCGACGGTATGGAGATGATTATAAACGGTAAGACAACCGTTGGTGACGTGGCTGTAAGACCGCAGGGCGAGGATATCTGGGTAGGCAACAGCGCGCATCCCTACTACACAACCTACGGTGTCGGTTTTTATGAGTATTTTCTTCTTTGCGAGGCACTTGATGCTCTCCCCGTACCTGTTCTCAATGCAGGTATGACCTGTGAGATTCAGAGCCCCAAATACATTGTGTATTCAACTGACAGCGAAGAGTTCAAGCAGTGCGTGCAGGATGCCCTCGACCTCGTGGAGTTCTGTCTCGGTGATAAAAACACCAAATGGGGTGCCGTACGTATCGCAATGGGACATGAAGAGCCGTTTGAACTCAAATACATCGGTATCGGCAACGAACAGTGGCAGAACGAATACCACCAGCACTACAAGCTTTTTGTAAAAGCCTTTGAAGAGGCTGCTGCCAAGAAGCCCAAACTTTACGGAGATATTGAGCTTATCGTAGCCAACGGTACAGTTTCAAGCAGCTATGAAGGCTGGACTTATATCCGCAACTATCCTGATGAAATTACAACCCTCGTAGACGAACACTACTATCAGACTCCCGAGTGGTTTTTCACAAATAACAAGCGTTATGATTCTTACGACAGAAGCAGGCAGGCCGCAGTTTTCCTCGGCGAATATGCTGCCAAGTCCAACACCATGCGTGCGGCGCTTGCGGAAGCTTCATATATGACAGGTATTGAGCGTAATGCAGATGTTGTCAAAATGGCCTGCTACGCACCGCTTTTTGCAAACTCAACATCCAACCAGTGGACACCTGACATGATGTTTTTCTCCAATGATAACCTTATGCTTACAGCCAATTACTATGTACAGCAGATGTTTGCAAACAATGTCGGAACTAACATTCTTCCATCAACTTTAGAGGTTGAGGAATTTACGGCAGCAAGTGCAAGTCTGTCGGGAAGGGTGGGTCTCGGAAGCTGGATGACCTCTGTTTCCTACGACAATCTGAAAGTCGTAAGCAATGACACTAACGAAGTATTATACGAGACAGATTTTTCTTCAGACGATACACTTACCAAAGACAACTGGGCAAAACACACCGGTACTTGGGCTGTTAAAGACGGTGCACTTGTTCAGTCAGGCACAGGCTCACCAAGGGACGGTAATACCGGTGACGCCATTTATGTCGGCGACACCTCTTGGACCAACTACACTATGACAGTTGACGCACAGATTCTTTCAGGCGCCGAGGGTTTCCTTATTCCTGTATGCGTGCGTGGCACTGACAACAATATTTTCTGGAACTTAGGCGGTTGGGGAAATACCGTATCCTGCTTGCAGATTGTAGAAAACGGTGCAAAGAGCGACCAGGTTTCAGGCACGGTTAAGAATATAAAATTAAAACATAATCAAGTATACAAGCTCAAAATTGTTGTACAGGGCGACAACATCAAATGCTATCTTGATGACAAACTCTACGTTAATTACACACAGGAAAATCCGTCATCACTTTACGAGACAACAAGCATTGATGCAAACGGCGACATCATCATGAAATTCGTCAACCCGACAGAATTCCTTGCCGACGTTAACATCACTCTCAAAGACATCGATATGAGCAAGTACAATAACACCGCTTCCGTAATTACCTTAAGCGGCAACTATCTCTCAGATGCGAACTCCTTCGAGAATCCGAACGTAGTCGTTCCCAAGGACAGCACTACTACCGTATCCGAGAACTTTGTATACACACTTCCGCAGTATTCGGTAACAATTATCCGAGTTCCCGCGAAGTAAAAAATAGAAGCCCGTAAATAGCATTTATGCTGTTTTACGGGCTCTTTTTTATCGAGTTTAGTGTCCGCTACATTCTTATCGGAGCGAGAGCGCGTCCTATAAAAGATATGTATGGTCGCTATTTATTATATTTTTACTTGCGCTATCTACTCAGCCGCAGGAGTCTGAACCGTCATAGGTGTTCCGGGATACATTACACCCCAAAGACTCATATTGTTGCCTACCGCACTGAAAGTCATAACCTCTGTTCCTGCTTCATCAAGCATCTTACAAAATACACCGCTGTACTCAACTTCATTGTAAGTAAGCTTCATGTAGTAAGTGTCCTTCTTCATTTCCCATGTGCCTTCGATACCTTCACCATAAACCTTACCGTTATCTTCAAGAATTAACTTAATTGGTTCAGCAATGTTCTTGCTGATATCAAGGCCCTGATTAACAACATAGTAAGCTCCTACAACATCCTCTTTCGCATAACCGGTCTTAGAAATTGTCTCGCCATTGGTTGCATAGGGAAGCATACACGGCCAGCCCTCTTCGTTCAGGAAGAACTGTTTAACACGCGGTGAATGACTCTCGCCGCTGTTTGCAAATCTTGTATGATAAACTACATACATCTTACCATCATCATCAATAAACGCTGAATTATGTCCTGTTGCCTTATATGCCTTTTTAAGACTGGGAAGCATGTAGTTACCTGACATCTTAAGGCCGTAAACAGAATGACTGCCTGTACCCATATAGTTCGTACCGTTCATATCCACATATTCACCATCCGGCTTGTCAGAGCGTAATACACGAATCTGATATCCACCGTCTGCAGTAAGTGAACCATATGATACAAACAGATAATAATATCCGCTTACGTTATCATAAAGAATGTAGGGACCTTCGATGGACTTGTGTCCGCCACCCATAAGCTTCTTACCGTAATACGGGTCAACATTGTTTGCAGGATCTGCCGCAGGATGAATAGGTAAACCAGTATTAACATCTATCTCAAGAATGAAAATACCGCCTGACCATGATCCGTATACCATCCACATTCTGTCGTCCTTGTCATAGAACACACTCGGATCAATGGCATTGGGCCATTCTCTGTGATTCCAACCACCGAGACAGTAATTATCTTCTACATGCTCTTTTGAAACATAGTCAAGAACATTCGTCTTGTCAATCTGGCTCATCTTATAACCTGAATAAATAAGTGCTCCCTTCCACTCATAAGGACCTTCCGGCTTCTCCGAAACACCGTAGCAGAGATTAGATGCATTCCATGTAGATGTAGTACAGTAATAGAGATACCAAAGACCTGTTGTCTTGTTATAAATTACATCGGGCGCCCATACATGTGTGCCACCGTCATCTGTCGGGATTAAACTTGTCTTAGCTCCCGCATAATCAAATACATGCGCGCCTTCCTCAAACAAATTACCGTAAACTACATTATTCTCCTTATAACCGTTACCATATCTTGTCCATGTACGAAGGTCTTTTGTGTATGCACCTTCCATATGGGAACCGAAAATATAGTATGTATCGCCTGCTTTGAAAATTGACGGGTCATGTACCGAAACTCTGGGATTAACCGAGCCTGTTGCAATATGTGAAAAATCTGCCGAAAAATCATAAACCTTCGGTTCTTCCTTCTTACACCCAATCGCTGTTACTGCAACCGCCAATACGACAAGTGCTCCCACTACACCGATAATAATTCTTTTCTTTTTCGCCATAGTAACCTCCAAACAAAATTTTATAGTATTATAATACCAAATTCCCCGCGTATTTACAATGATTTGTTTATTTTTTGCCAAAAGGATGTTATAATAAATGTAGATATATGTCGATATATGTATATCTAACTTTATTTGGAGGTTTATCATATGGCAAATAACTCCGACAAACTAAAAAACAAGGCATTCGCAAATGCTTCCGCAGCATTCGATTTTGACTACCTTACAGGACTTGCCAGTCGCCGCGGACTCCATGATTATTATTACTCTTTGGACAAAAATACTATCGTACATGCCATGTTCATTGACATAGACAATTTTAAAAGAGTAAATGACATATACGGCCACAGTATGGGTGACCAACTTTTAATCGGCATAAGCGAACTTATAAAGTCAAACACACAAGGTTTTACCTCGCGTATTGGCGGCGACGAGTACGTTGTGCTTTTTGACGGTACAATCCCTGCGGAGGAGATGTCACATATTGCTGAGCAGCTTCTTGCAGGTATGGCTCATATGGATTACCGTAAAGATGTTCTTTCGCTGATTTCCTTAAGCATAGGTATCGTCCTTGAGCAGCCGGTGTCACAATCGCTCGATGATGTTCTTGCCAAGTGTGACGCCGCCATGTATCAGGCCAAGTATGACGGCAAGAACCGTTATACCGTTTACAAGGCTTTTGATAAGACTATTGAAACCAACCGTAATATTGAGCTTGAGATGGAACCCGCACTTGCAAACGGCGAATTCCATGTATATCTGCAACCTAAGGTTAACATGATTACCTCTGAACTTTACGGAGCCGAAGCATTATCCCGTTGGGTTCATCCGATAGACGGTGTACGCGCACCCATTGTATATATTCCGCTTTTTGAAAAAAACGGTTTTATTTCACAACTTGACATGTATGTATACGAAGAAGTCTGTCGCATCAAAGCAAGCTGGACAGGCAAACGTTACGAGCATATTCCGATTTCGGTAAATATGTCACGACTTCATTTGTATCATCGCGACTTTCCCGAAACCTTACGCGATATAGCAAACCGCTACAATGTCCCGACCAATGAACTTGAAATAGAGATTACCGAGAGTATTTTTATCAAGGACCACGAAGAGCTAATACATACCGTAGACCATCTTAGGGAGCTTGGCTTCCTCGTTTCTATTGACGACTTCGGTTCAGGCTTTTCTGCGCTTAACCTTCTTAAAGATTTGGCGGTTGATACAGTTAAGTTGGACAAGCAGTTTTTGCAGGTATCTTCCAATACGTTCCGAGGCAAAAAAGTTATTCGTAACGTTATCGCATTATGCCGCGATTTGAAGTTAGATGTTGTAACAGAAGGTATCGAGACCCAGGAACATGTTGATTTTATCATAAGTTGCGGATGTCCTATTGCACAGGGCTTTTACTATGCGAAACCCCTTCCGCTTGAAGAATTCCTTACGTTTGCAGATGAACATACTTCCAATATTCGTGAAAATTACACCTTCCGTTTTAACGGTGATTTACAATCAGAAGATAAGACATTAACCGCTTCGATTTTCGGTGATGGCGATATTACCTTCCAAGAGGGAATTTTCAAGGATTCCAAAGCAGTACACTTCCCGGGCGGTCCTGTAGAGACCAATACTGTGCGAATTCCTCCCGTTGTACTGTCTAATGACAGCTACACCATCTCCATGTGGATCAAACCGGAGACCATTCATGCATGGACTGCAGTTTTTTATGTCAAATTTGAGACAGGCTTTTGCGCCATAATCCCTTATGCCTGGGACAGCGTTTCAGATTTCCGTATCCGTGATTCCAAGGAAGTTAACGGCTGGTATGATGTAAGTTCTGCACCACTTTTACCTAACAGATGGGTACATTATGTTGCAACCTATAATGCAAAAACCGAAAGTACTGTTACTTTTATTAACGGTGAGGTTGTTGGCATTTTGCAAAATGTCCCTACGAACCGCTTCGCTAAGTCGATTATCATTGGTGGCGACGTTTTTCAACCGTCTTTCGTGGGAAGTATATGCGAGTTGGTTATTTACAATGAACCGAAGGATTTCGATTTTATAAGTGAACTGCATCAGTCATATGTGCAGAATCCCGAGTTTATTGCTATTATGAACGAGTGATTTCTAAGATAAAAATAAGGGTGATAGTTATATTTTATAAGACACGCTTTCGCTCCGATAAGAATGTAACGGACACTAAGCTCGATTAAAAAAGATTCCCGTAAATTAGCTTGAAAGCTATTTACGGGAATTACTTTTTCTCTCGCTAAGTGCCGACATTCTTATAGGGTCTTTAAAATATAACTATCACCCTTATTTTTATCGCTAGAATATCATCGGCTATAATATAAATCAACTCGGTTAATTTGCAGATTGTTGATTATGCTTTTCCCAAAAGAAGCCTATGCAAAAAACCATAATCATATACACAACAGATATAACATTTAATGCAACAACTGTCGCCGCCCCTGCCGTAATATTAGGTTTGGTTTCAAACAGTATGGCAATCTTTACCAACAAAAAACCGGGAGCAGATGCGGAGAACATTTGCGAAGCAAAGGCTAATGTCATATTCATTGTTTCATCAGTTTCAAGAAAGTACTGCCATAAATACACAAGTATCGAAATAATACCTGTAGCATTACCAATCAATATCGCAGGCAGGGCTTTCCAAGTGGTATGCGCAAATCTGCTGCCGAGCCAGAACCAAAATACGGTTGTGAGCAAGGGCAATATATAGTAAATCAATACGCCAACGCGGGGAACCGTCAAAGTAAAATTAATTATATAACCCACGATAATTGGAATAAAAGTCAGTAACACCAAAAGACTCTTTTTCATATAAAACTATCCTTTCAAATTCTGATTTATCTACTGCTTCCTATACTTTATCGCCATATACGGCTCGACAAGTACGGACTTGCGGCTGTGGTAGCAGTCGAGGTATGCCAGGAGGTGTACGGAATTAAAAAGCTTGCAGTGCTCGACTAAGTCGGCGCGCAGGGTTGCGGCCTTGACAGAACGCTCGATAAAGCGGACTTTCTTCTTGTCGAGGTTGATGCTCTTGGCAAAGTTAAGCATGCCCTGTGTAGCTTCGGCAAGCTCACGAAGGAACTTAACGCGCTTATCCTTCTGGTGCATTTTGCGCATCGACACGTTGTTCGCGTGAAGGCGACGCTTGATAAGGGGCTTGTGGTAAGCATAGCAGCCGCTTGCGCACTGGGAAGTCTTCCACACGTAATCATCGTGTGCCCAGCCATTTACCCAGAAGGGCTCTATCGTATCCCTGAAGGTCTTGCGGATGCACATGTCGCAGCCGAGACTTGCGATGTGAATATTCTTAGAGTTAAGAACAATCTCCTCAAGGCTTCCGTCGCCGGTCATTTTTTTCATGATGTTGTCAGGCACTGTTGGCGCATTCTCCGCCGACACGTACGGCTCGTAGTCCGTGCAAAGAAGCAAAACCTTCGGGTTCTCCTCCATCACGCGGCACATCTCTTCAAGCTTGTTAAGATGCCAGATATCGTCCTGGTCCGAG
>SVEG01000005.1 GCA_015057505.1 Lachnospiraceae bacterium | reverse complement strand
GGGAGATAATGAAGATGCAGGAGGTTTACGGTAAGGTAAGCGAGAAGACGCTTGAACCGGTACCTTCGGCGGGAGTAAGACTTGCGACGCACTCGGACGTTACGGATATTCTGGCACTTGTGCTTTTTTTGTATCTGACTGTTACGGTGTGGCTTAAGGAAAGAGAGCAAAACATGCTTTTGCTTCTTAGGACTGCGAAGAACGGAAGGGTAAGGCTTGCACTTTGTAAGCTTGCCGTGCTTGTGGTGTCCTGTGTGGGAGCAGGAGTACTTTTGTATGGATCGAATCTGGTTGTAGCAGGTATACGGTATGATTTGGGGGATATGTCAAGACCGCTTGCTTCAGTTTTTGAATACGGACATACATTGTGGGAAATAACGGTTGGTGAATTTCTTGTAATAGGTATGCTTTTTAAGATACTGAGCTATGTTTTTATAATGCTGCTTCTCAGTGTGATATGTTTATGTGTGCATTCTTCCATAGCAGCATTTGCGGGTATTATAGCTGTCGGAGCGGCAGGGTGTCTTATGTATTATAATATACCGGCGCTTTCGGTATGGGCGTCACTTAAGTATCTTAATCCGTTTGCAGTGCTTAAGACGGAGATGCTGTTTGAGGGCTTTGAGGGTCTTGACTTTTTCGGGTATCCGATTGACCAGAGGCTCTGTATTGTGGTGCTTTTTGTAGTGGGATATGTTGCCTTCAGTATTATTGCGGTAAGGCTTTTTATAGATTACATAATAAAGGGTAAGAGAAGGCTGCCAAGGTTTTTTGAGAGGATAAAGGGCTTTGTGGCGGCACTGAGGCGGAAGCTTGAGAGACATACGAGTGTGCTGCTTCATGAACTGCACCGCATTTTGGTGTGCCACGGAGTACTTGTGGTTATTGCAATAGCGGCGGTGCTTATTATATCTGATACGAGGCCTGAGCCTGTACGGTATTACAGTGAAAAGTTTTATTATATGGCGCAGTATCTTAAGAAGCTTGAGGGTCCGGTGACGGATGAAAAGAGAGCGTTTATTGAGGCGGAGGAAGCGCGTGTAGAGAGACCTGCAAATGACACAGAGGATGCACAGAAGGATGCGCTTAGGTTGATAAGGGAGCGACTTGAATATCTTGATGCCAATGAGGGTGCTTACTTTATATATGACACGCCGCATAATGAACTGACTGCGGAGTACAGTAATAACAGTGATTTTTTGCAGGCTGTGTATGTCATGATTTTCCTGGTGCTGTGTATGCCGTGTTTTTTTGCACCGGATTTGCAGAATGGCATGTACAGAATTGTGGAGGTTACGGCAAAGGGCAGACGTAGCCTGAAGAGGCTTCGTTATACGCTGGGATGTGTGCTTACGGTTTCGTTTGTGGTGTTTTTGTATCTGTCAAAGTTTTTGCAGTTGATGATATCACATGAGGTTAAGACGGAAGTTTTTGAATATCCGGTTAACAGTATTCCTCATCTTGAGGCTCTTGGCGCGGGTATGAGTGTCGGGGGTTATTATGTGGTGATACATCTTTTGCGCCTTGTGGCAGCGGTAATGGGGATGCTTCTTATATACAGGCTGTCGAGGTGGATAAAAAGCCCGTCATACACGATGTTTGCGGGAATTATTGTGCTTATGTTTCCGCTGCTTGTTGCTCTCTACAGCAGGGGGCTTATATATGCGGCATATCCGCATTCGATGTTCGCGGGGAACCTTTTCATACAGGAGAGGATAGCGGCGATTGTGGGTGTTGTGGCATGGGTGCTGTTTTTTGTATTGGAAGGTATTGCGATGGCTGTTATCGGAAGGAGGAAGAGATAGCATGGAACTTAAAATAGAAAACTTAACCAAGGAATACGGCTCGAACCGTGCTCTTGACAACTTTAACTTTACTTTTACCGAGGGTGTCTACGGGCTTCTTGGTCCGAACGGCGCCGGTAAAAGTACGATGATGAATATAATAACGGACAATCTTGCGGCAACTTCCGGCAGGATTACTTTTGATGGCGAGGATATTAAGAAGCTGGGTCCGGAGTATCTTAAACAGATAGGCTTTATGCCTCAGCAGCAGAACCTTTACCCGTCTTTCTCGGGACTTCGGTTTATGTATTATATGGCGGCGCTTAAGGGAATGAAGAAGAAGGAAGCCGACGAGCAGATACCGAAGCTTATTAAGATGGTGAATCTGACAACGCATGAGGATAAGAAGCTTGGCGCATACTCGGGCGGTATGAAGCAGAGAATACTTATAGCGCAGGCTCTTCTCGGCAACCCGAAGATTCTTATTATGGATGAACCGACTGCGGGCCTTGACCCGAAGGAGCGAATCAGAATCCGTAACATAATCTCGGAAGTCAGTATGGATAAGACTGTTATTCTTGCAACACATGTAGTGCCGGATATCGAGTTTATCTCTAAGGAGATTTTGCTTCTTAAGAAGGGTGTGCTTATCGGGCACGGAACACCTGCGAAGCTTGTGTCTGAGGTTGTACCTTACGTTTTTGAAGTAGAGACCGACAGGGAAGGCCTTGAGAAGTACAAGGCGGACTACCGAATCGGTAACATCGGAAGCAGTGCAACAGATAACGGTAAGTTTATCGTGAGACTTATCGGAGAGAAGAAGCCGGAGGGAGAGGTGCTTGAGGGCACGAGAGCGAGCCTGGAGGATGTGTATCTGAGAGCGTTTGAGGATTAGATGCGAGAGTAAATGTATTAGATTTACGTGAATGAAGGATAATCAAGAGTTATCCGTTTTAAATGCATATGGAGGAAGAAGAAAAATGTCCTATAACAATAATAATGAAAGAATTTTTGAATTATATAATTTAATTTCTAAAAGTAAACTATTATCCGATGAATATGCAGTTGTTTTTGTATATAACGAGGAAAATCTTATTGATGATGAGGAACACTCTTCAGAATGTATCACTTCTGTTGAAAAAGATATGATTATTAATTCATTTCGAAAATCTGCTCTTTATGTATACGCAACAAATGGTGAAGATGTTTTTATTGAGATGCTTTCAGAAATAAAAGAGAAACACAAATATATTTTTATATATAGCATGGCACAAAATATAACCGGTGTAGGAAGACGAAGTTTTATTCCTCTACTCTGTAATTATTACAAATTAAATAATATTGGTTCGGATTTTTTTGCATCTACTTTAGGTGGAGATAAAGAACTTATGTATAAATTAATAAGTTCTCACGTGAGCAATAATATCCCATTTACGATTTATGTTAGTAAATCAACTAATCTAAAAAAACTCATTGAAAGGTTAACGCCGGGAATATACATTCTTAAACCAAATGATGAGTCTGCTAGTATTGGTATTATGAAAATAAAGATATCTACATCAAACATTGACTATATTTTAAAACAACTTTCTGTTTATCAAAAAAAATACTCAAGATTTTGTATTCAAGAATATATTGATGGCCCCGAAATAGAAATTCCATTATTGTTTTATGAGCAAGAATATTATTGCCCAGGATGCGTAGAAATAATAAATTCGAGTCCCTCCGGTTATCTTGATTATGATACCGTAAAAATGGACGAGTATTCTTTTAGAGAATATACAGGCAGCCTTTCTACTGAACTTATAAATTGTAGCAAAAAGGTTGCCTGCGCACTAAGATTTGAAACCATTTGCCGGATTGACTTTAGAATCAGAAATAATATTCCGTATATAATTGATATTGGCGCCAATCCAACTATTTCATATCACAGCTCCACAAACTATATTTTTAGAAAGCGTTTTAATAGTGAAGCTGCGGTTTATCAGTTACTGCTTTTTATTGGTTTATATAACGCTGAACTACTCAAACCACCTTTCAACAAACCCGAATAAAAGAGGATTTTTATAAAGAGAATATTTCTCTTCAGGATATATGTTCCCCCATATTAACAAATGCTTTTTTAACTGTTTCATATCCCAATTATTGCAAATATTTTCTTTTAAAAATTCGGTTCTGCCAGAAAAAAAAGTACTATAAGGTAAAAGCAACCCCGGAATATTGCACAAACTACTTTCATACATAAAAGAATCATAATCGCCATTTAAAAAATGATAGATTATCATATTTTGATGCATATAGAAAAGATGATATATATCTTCCTCTGTATTATGTATGTATTCAAATAGTTCTTTGAGTTTATCTTCATTTGATATTCTATCTTCTTCAATATAAGCAGCTAATAAATTATTACAAATAATTTGTTGATCGCTAAATGTGAAACTACTTATTTTATCATATAAAGCAGAAAACCTTTTTACTAAATGTTTAGCATCAAATGCTTGTTCAAGATAACAAACAATTATATAATTATTTGTAGCAGAAACAGAAATCGCATTTTTTTCGAAAAAATGAGTGCAAAACTCTTTATATAAAACTTCTTTTGCCTTTTTATATTTACCACACATTCCAAGACTACAACTATAATTAACCGTTGCATATTTACGTTCCATAAGATATCCGGTACTTAAATCATATGCTTTTTTTGTTAGTTCTAAACCTTTGCTATAATCATTATAAAATAATGCATTTCCTAAACGAGAATATTTTATTTCATTTTGTAAAGTGAGGGTAGACTTTTTTAGGTATTTAATTAATCTTTGAACAACTTGAGTAGTTTCAAAATTATTTTCTATACATGTAGAAAAAACAACATAATCAAGGATAAATAAAGTATATTTACTGTAGCAAGTACTTATTTTTATATCTCTCAGTAATTTCCTATATAAAGAATCTATTTCTAATAAAAACGATTGTTGCATAACCTCATAAGAAACTTTTGCAATACTACTTAAACATATTAACTTATCTTCAGATGAGAGGAAGTCGATATCTTCTATTCCGTAAAAACCCTGCATGCATAATCCTTTTATATCCATACTTTTATAATCAAGTGAATAATAAATATTGTTTAATTGTAAAACTGTTGATAATATCAAATTATTTGATTTAGATAAGTACTGGACTATTTCGTTTGTTTTATACATCTCCGAATTCTCTCTATCATAATAAAGTGCCTTTAAACAAAACGATATTTTTTCTCCATCACTATTACTTGTCAAAATACTTGCTATAGCTAAATCAGTGTATTTTTTAGGATATTTCTCTTTTAAATAATTTAATATTTGTTTTTTTATTTCACTACTGTAAAATTGAGCATTATGTTGATAATATTTTCGGATAATGCTTATAAAAAAACGATACTCATTTGGAAGGTCGCTCTCAATAAGCTTAGCTTCAATAGTTTTTTTGATTTCTTGCTCACAGCATATATTTTTTAATGTAGATGCTTTTTCAACATCTTCATAAGTAAAAACGTCAAAAAGTAAACTGCAAAGCTTTAAAAACTCCACTAGATTATCTTCTTCATCATATCCAGCTTTTTGCAACATATCAGTTATAAGTAATTTTGCTAATTGATCATTATCGAAAGAAGCATCTATATCTAGATTTTTAATATAGTCTATATACTCTATTCCCAAAACATTTATTAACTTCAAAAAATTATCATCAAGACTGATTCCATAATTATTTTTTAAAAGGACGTTATCTAAATACAATTTATATATTGCTTTTTCATTCACTTCAAAACACGAAGGGAAGTCTATAGGTTCACAAACAATTAAAAGAGTATTTATAATATATTTTTGCTCAATCAAGTTTTGGATAAAACGAGCTCTTTTAATTTCTTCTGCATTCAAATAAGAGATATTACTAATAACAAGTATGTTTTTTATTTTTCCATATTTTTTTCGAGGCTTTTCTTTTAGTTGAAATTTTTCTCTTATTTTTTCTAAATCTGATATTTTTAAAAAACTAACTGTGTCAAATAACGAAAAACCAATTGTAAATGCTGAACCATAAATTGGGATTAATCCTAAAAGATTTTTAATTAATCCAACACTCCACTCTTTAAATTTACTTGTGGTATGTATTGACATTTCATTCGATAAAAAAATATCTTCAATTTGATAGAAATTGTATTTTTTCTTTAATAGAGATATTTTTTCTTTTAAACAATTTTCAAATGCATATGAATATTTGATTTTGCATGTTCTATATGTGAATATATCTTGCTCAACAATCTTATCTAAAATATCTATTTTCATAAATCCATCCCAAAGTTATTTATTTTTAACGGATAACTCTTGATTATCCTTCATCCACCCTCATCTGATTCCTCGGGTGCTTATGAAACAAAATATCCTTCTGTTTAGTATTTGACACATGTGTATATATTTCTGTCGTGCTGATAGAACTATGCCCGAGCATTCGCTGAATATATCGGACATCAACATCCTGCTCCAGAAGAAGAGTAGCAAAGGAGTGGCGGAACATATGAGGGGTAATGTGCTGCTCTATACCGGCTAGTTTTGTATAGTGATTTATCATAAAACGGACGGATTGATCCGACAGTTTATGATGTAAGCGATTTACAAAAAAATAACCGCAGATATTGATATCTTCCTTAAAAGTTTTGTGATACAAGAGAAGAGCATTTAATACCTCAGTGTTACCGATTTGCAAAATTCGTTCTTTGGCACCTTTTCCGTAAATAAGAATTGTTTTGCTGTCAAAATCTATGTCATAAGGTTTTAATGAACAGAGTTCAGATATACGCATGCCGGTTGCAAATAGCAATTCAACAACGGCGATATCCCTTATACTGCAGTGCAACTGGTACTCGGATACGGCTTTTTCTTTTTGTCGGTAAAGAGTTGATAGAAGTCTTTGTATAGAGTGAAAAGGAATCGTTTTTGGCAGGAGTTTTGCCTCTCGAAAGCATATATCAAGCTTTGTGAAAGGATTTTGAATAATGATTTCTTTATATTCCAAATAGTTAAAAAAGGCTTTCAAACTGGCAATTTTTCGTTTGATTGTTTTAGGCTCGTATTGTTTATGTAAACTCGTTATAAAAGTATCCACGGTATCTCTGAGAAAACATTGAGGGAAGGCGGGTGAGTAATCCGAGTATTGTTTTAAATCAATGCGATAGGCTTTTATCGTTTTGATGTCCAAGCGTTTCCTGCATTTGCAGTATTCGAGGTATTCTGTGATAAAGTTGTCTAAAGTATTCATTTTCGGTCTCCTTAGTTTTTATTTTTATTATGTTGGTTCACATATAAAATGTCTACCCGCCCATTGATTTTCCACACACAAATGACATATAATGAAAGGGGGAGTTAATGACCGAAAACAAAATATATGGGACACCGTATGAAGGTCCATTTAAGAACATGCTTGAGAAGTTTACGCTGCTCACAATTACTATAATCAATGAGCAGTTTGGTAAGAATTATGCTCTTGATGAGAAGGTAGAGTTTTTTGATAAGGAGCTCCATAAAATTTATTGCTGAATTGCTTTGTTTTTTACTCAAAATATCAAGAAATGCTTATGGAGGCGTGATACAATATAGCTGTATAAACTTAGGGAGGTTTTAATATGATTTTCACAGTAAAAATTGAGCAGACATTTGCATATCCTAAGCGAATGAAATATATCGCCAAGACTGATTCATTTATCGCAAAACCGGGGGACAGCCTTTCTTATAAAAGAAATGTCCGCCAGCCTTACGGTTGGCTTAAGGAGTCCGGAACACCTCCGTGTGAGCATCTTGATGTTATCGTTATGACGGACAAGGAGTACGAGCTTGGTGACGAAGATAAAGTTAAGATTATAGGAGTTTTTTGCAGAAATGACGGCGATCATAAGCTTGTAGGAGCGTGCTTGGACAGAGATATAGAGGATTTTTCAGAGCTTACGGATGAAGAAAAAGAAGATATGCATAGGCTTTATCCAAGAGAGGATGTGGGAGAAGGCTGGTTTGGCCGTGAGCGTGCGGAAGAGATAATCAAAGAATTTTATTCACGAAAGAAACGTAAAATAATTATTATGGTGCAGCATACGGAGTCAGAACATCATGTTAACGGAATGATAGGTGCGTGGGGCGACTTTGAGCTTACCGAGCGTGGAAGAGAACAGGCATTTGAAATCGGTAAATGGCTTCTTAAAGAGCAGTGTGACAACAGCTTTAATATGTATGCTTCTGATTTGAAAAGAGCCTCGCAAACTGCAGAGGAGATTAATAAAACTCTCGGAATAACACCGATAATTACCGAAGTTATCCGAGAGGTCAATGTAGGTGCAGGAAACGGTCAGCCACGTGAATGGTATAAGTGTAATAAAAAGCCTCAAGGAAGTGAATACAATCCTGACTATAAGCCTTTTGAAGATGCGGAATCTGACAGGGATTTGTGGAACCGGTTATATTCATTTTATGAGGAGATAATCTCCAATGATATGGAGAGAATAATTATTGTATCGCATGGTACAGCACTTAGCTTTTTACAATCAATGCTTATGGGATATTCTTTCAAAGATATTGAAAGAATACGTTTTAACGGTAACGGAGGCTCTGTTTCAAAGGTGGTTATTGAGCCGAACGGCAAGGTTGTTGCAAGCTACATAAACCAAAGAGTTTTTTGAGTTGATATTATTATATAGAAAGAAAACCGGAGAGTTTTTCAACGGTTTTCTTTTTGTATTAGAGCAGAAGTTCAGAGATATTTTCACTATACAGAACTGTAAGCTCATGAAGTGCTCTTGTTGCAGCTACATACAGAAGCTTAACATTCGCATCATCCGCAGGATAAGCTTCTTTGCTTGGGTTAAGTAACAGTACCGCATCAAATTCGAGACCTTTTGTGTATTGTACGGGAAGGACCATCGGTTCTTTTGAGAACGATACGTTTTGTAAGGATTCATCGTTGATTTTAATAAGTCTCGCAAGCTCTTTCATGGTTTGCGAGCTTTCTTTTTCATCCCGGCAGATGATTGCTATGGTCTCGAGTCCCTGCTTTTGCCATGCGGTTATTATGTTTGCTACTTCGGTGTATATGTTTGTTTTGTCAGTCTTGATGAGGCTTACTTCATTACCGTGGCGAATCACGGGCTCTATCGGGTATGACGTAAAGCTACCTTTCTTTAATATTTTTTGTGCAAATTCGGAGATTTCAATTGTATTTCTGTAGCTTTTTGCAAGAACGTCAAAGGTGTCTCTTTCATCATTGAAAATATCGTTTTTTAGCATCTCCCAATCATTCATTCCTGAATTATAATTGATGTTCTGTGAAATGTCACCCATGATTGTAAATGTGCATCGGGGAATCATATATTTTAATATTGCGAAGGTCATGACTCCGTAATCCTGTGCTTCGTCAATAACGATATGGTGAGCTTCGTCTACATCCTCGGTTTCTGCGAGATGCCTGTGCAGGAATGCGAGAGATGCCAAATCGTAGATGTCATAGTTATGCTTTTCAAGGTCTGTAAGCTGCCTGGTATAATTCAAGGCAAAAGTGTCTGAAGCCGTTAAATATTTCATAACAAAATCATAATAAATTTGTGTAATCGGTAGTTTCCATTTATTCGCGCCGAACAAATTTTTATATTCTGCAAGAATAGCTTTTTTCTTATCAGGACTGTATTCCTCATCACCATCACGAAATATTTCTTTTAGGCGTTTTGGTGCCACCTCATTCAGTGCCTTTATTTTAGACAGTATTGAAAGTGAGGGAGAGTTGCTAATATATTTTTCAATATTTTCGCGAGAGAACAACACTTTATCTTTAAAGACAATATCATCTTTGATAAGCATGTCACGTTCAAGTTTGTCACAATATGCTTTTAGTGCATTAAACCACCCAATGCCGCCTTTCTCTTTAGAAAAATAAGCATTCTTTATAACATGAAACTTCTTTTCGTTCCAGTCCTCATACATAAGCCTTATAAAAAGTTCTTCCATAGTCATCTGTGGTACATCATACACTTCAAGGTCGGGAAGCACGCCGGTAATGTAATTGAGAAGTATATGGTTGCTTCCGATGATATAAAAATCCTTTGGTTTGAACTTTTCAGGATAATTATAAAGTATGTAAGATATCCTGTGCATCGCAACAGTTGTCTTACCGCTACCTGCAACTCCCTGTACTATGGTGTTATGAAAGGGTGAACGGCGGATTATGTCATTTTGTTCTTTTTGTATGGTTGCAATTATTTCGCCGAGAACAGCTTCTTTTGTTTTGGACAGATATTTCATAAGAAGTTCATCGTTGGCAACGACCTCAGAATCAAAGTAGTTCATAAGCTGTTCATTCTGTATTTCATAGGTTCGTTTAAGTTTTAAATCAATATCGCGGGAATCATAGCCGGGAACGCGGTAAGTAAGGTTACCAAGACCGTTCTCATAGTATATATTTGCAACAGGGGCACGCCAGTCTATAACAAGAAGTTCTGTCTGAGCTTTGTTAACACTGCCTTTTCCGATGTAAAGAGATTCGTTGGTGCCATCGGCATAATCATGAAAATCAATGCGCCCGAAATAAGGCTTTGCGAGTGCTTTTTTATTGTGTTCAAGTGCAAGCTTTGCACTATCGTGCATAGTAATCGTGTTGGAAAGTTCGGTATAAAGCTCGGGACTGTCGGAATGATAATGCTTGTACATACGCTCAATATCCTGCGACATGACATCGACCTGTGACTGATACTTGGCGATATTATTCTTGATTACATGCAGGCAATCTGCCAAATATTTTTCTTCGTTTTCTCTGCTCATCATTTTACCTCCTGTTATAGTGTAATGTATTATGTTATATCAATTGAGAAATGGTAACTCATATATTTTAATCTAAAATAACTAAAAATGCAGTCCCGCACATTTTTATAATGAAGTTCGGGCAATTGCGTTATTAAACTAAAAATTACTGGTAGTTTAATCACAAATATGGTAGACTAAAAAGGAAGTTTTTTAATAGGGGGAATACACATGAATTTAGAAAAATTATTAATGTATGATTTAATTCAGAAAGAAGAATTGCCGGAGATTAATTCCGTAGGGTATTATCTTAAGCATAAGAAGTCAGGTGCAAAGCTTGCCGTTCTTGAGAATGATGACAGGAACAAAGTGTTCAGCATAAGTTTCAGGACACCGCCTAAGGATGATACAGGTGTTGCACATATTATGGAACATTCGGTGCTTAATGGTTCAGAGAGATATCCGGTAAAAGATCCGTTTACAAAGCTTGCAGCATCTTCGCTTAATACATTCCTTAATGCGATGACATATTCGGACAAAACTATGTATCCTATTGCAAGCTGTAATGATAAAGATTTTAAGAATCTTATGGGTGTGTACACAGATGCGGTATTTTGCCC
The DNA here is from genome assembly GCA_015057505.1 of Lachnospiraceae bacterium. Lineage (GTDB taxonomy): Bacteria > Bacillota > Clostridia > Lachnospirales > Lachnospiraceae > SIG300. Next base: position 170,951 of record SVEG01000005.1, on the reverse strand, counting down.
TAGAGTAATTAAGGATGATAAGGCGTTCAGACAGGAGGGTTGGAGTTACCATCTTGACTCTGAGGACGGAGAACTTAGCTATAACGGTGTTGTTTACAACGAGATGAAGGGTGCATATTCATCGGTTGACAGTATAATGTTTAGGGAAATGCAGGCAGCAATTTTTCCGGATACATGTTATGCTTTAAGCTCAGGTGGTAAGCCTGAGGCTATAGTTGATCTCACCTATGAGGATTTTATGGCTTTTCATAAGGAGTTTTATCACCCTTCCAACAGTTACATTTATCTTTACGGTAATGCCGATATGGAGGAGAGGCTTCTCTGGCTTGATAAAGAGTATCTTTGCAAGTACGATGCGATAAGTGTTGAGCGAACTATGCCTGAGTGGCAGGAGGCTTTTGCGGAGCCGAGGGAGAAGCGCTGTACTTATTCTGTAATGGAGAATGAGCCACTTGAGGATAAGACAAATCTCTGTTATATAGTTAGTGTTGATGAAATGGCAGACATTACTATGAATACTGCTTTTCAGGTTCTTAATAATGCACTTTGTGCTCAAGGCGGTGTAGTTGAAAAGGCATTATATGATGCAGGTATCGGCAAGTTGGTCGGTGGATACAGTGAATCTATGTTGCAGGGCTATTACGCAATTATTGCAAAGAATACAGATGAAGATAAAAAGGATGACTTTAAACACATAATAATTGATACTCTAAAAACTGCGGTTAAAGAAGGGTTAGATAAAAAAGCACTTGAAGCAGGTATTCGCTCAATGGAATTTTCTTATCGTGAGCAGGATTATGGCCGTTGGCCGGCAGGTCTTATGATAGGAATAGATATGATGCAGTCCTGGCTATATGATAATACAAAAGTATTTGATTATTATAAACGTAATGAAGTGTTCAAATTCTTAAAGGAGCAGATTGAGACAGACTATTATGAGAAGTTAATTGAGAAATATATTCTTAATAATCCACATACGGCGGTTCTTGTTACTGCACCCGAGAGAGGTCTTGTTCAGAAGCTTGAAAAGGCAACGATGGACAAACTTAAGTCTTATGAAGAGACTTTGACTCTTGATGACAAAAAGGATATCGTGACAAAGACAGCTGAACTTAAGGCATATCAGGAAGAAGAGGATTCGCCGGAGGCACTTGCCACATTACCACGTCTTACCAGGGATGATATTGATAAGAATGCACCTAAACTTTATCTTGAGGAGACAACACTTTCCGATGGTACACCTGTGCTTTTCCATGATGTTGCATCAAACGGTATCGGATACCTTAAGCTTTTCTTCTCATGTGACAACGTTCCGGACCGTTATATCAAGTATTTGTCAATGCTTGGTTTTATGAGAAGTCTTGATACAGTTAATTACAGCTATAAGGATTTTGCTAATGAGATAGCAATTAATTGCGGTGGTATCAATACTAGATTTGCCAAATATGCCAACGCCACGGATAATACCAAGTGCAGAACAGGTATTGTTGTCAGTGCCAAGGCGTTATACGATAAGCTTCCTTTCTGTATTGATATGATTGAAGAGATGATTTTTAATACCTTGTGGACTAATGAGAAGCGTTTGCTTGAGGTTCTTGGAGAAAATCGCACGGCAGAAGAAGGCTTTTTAAACAACAGTCCGCACTCGGCGGCATCATTAAGGGGATTTGCTGGGGTAACACCTGAGATGGCTTACAGAGAGAAGTCGGAGGGTATTACCTATTACAGATTTGTAAAGGCTCTTACGGAGGATTTTGCGACGTATAGAGAGCAGTATTTCGCAGATATGAAGGAAGTTCTTAAACTTGTATTCAGACCTGAGAATCTTCTTGTAAGCTTTGGTGGAAGCAGGGAAGCGCTTAAAGCAATAGAAGAGAAGCTTTTGGCATTCAAGGCTAAGCTTCACACGGAGCCGGTAGAAAAAGGCAGTATCGACTTTGAACGCACATATGTGAGAGAAGGAATTAAGCTTGCATCACAGGTACAGTATGTTGGACGTTTCGGTAATTTCCGTGAAGCAGGATATGATTTTTCGGGTATACTTATGCTTGTTAACAGTATTCTTGGTATTGATTACCTGCACCAGAATATTCGTGTAAAGGGTGGTGCATATGGTGCGTTTGCAAGCTTTTCAAGAAACGGTAATGTAAGCTTCCTTTCATACAGAGATCCGAAGCTTGATGAGACAAATGAAGTGTATGAGGGAATTCCTGAATATCTTAGGACTTTTGAGGCGACGGAGGATGAGATTACGGAATATATTATCGGTTTAATCGGTAATCTTGATATTCCCAATACTCCGAATGGAGAGACCGGCAGAGCGCTTGATATGTATATGAATGGACTCACCTACGATATGGTACAGAAGAGCAGAGATGAGTTCCTTAATGCAACAGTTTCTGATATTCGTGAGGTAGCGCCGCTTGTTGAGGCAGTTCTTGCACAGAACAGATATTGTTCGGCGGGTGATGAGAAAAGGATAGAGGCTTCTACGATGTTTGAGAAGACAATAGGACTTGCAGAGGATTAAGATGTAGAGAGAAGCGTGTCACAAAAGTGGCACGCTTTTTTGTATAATTGATGAGATGAAATAATTTGTAAAAGTGTAGAAAATTACAAATAAAATAATTGACACGGTATTTTGCTTTTGCTATAATCCATTCTTGGTGTGAAAAATATAGAAGGAAGACGATTCCATGATTTCGATATACGAGAATGCATTTTCAAGAGTTAAAAGTTTTGTAAGAAAGAATATAGTGCTTGTAATAGCAACAGTCTGTGCGCTTATAACATCATTTATCATAAAGCCTGACAAAGAATATTTGTCTTACTTTGACGTTAAGACGCTTATGTGCCTGTTTTGTGTGCTTGCAGTTGTGTGCGCTCTTAAGAATATAAATTTCTTTTTAATACTTGCGCATAAGATTGTAAGACTTTTTAAGAATACGAGAGCAGGAATTATTGCACTTGTGTACATAACCTTCATCGGTTCGATGCTTATTGCAAACGATATGGCGCTTCTTACGTTCCTGCCGCTCGGATATCTTGTTCTGTCTACGACAGGTAAAGAAAAATACATGGCATTTACTTTTATAATGCAGAATATTGCAGCAAACTTAGGCGGTATGCTTACACCGTTCGGTAATCCGCAGAATCTGTATCTTTACACAAAATTTGAGATTGCAAACCTTGAATTTATACAGATAATGATTATTCCATTTTTAATTGCAATATTTATGATTACAACGCTTTGCTTTATTGTTGTTAAGCCGGAGCCTTTTGAAATAGAAAGCGAAAAGATAAGCATTGACAAGAAGAAAGGTGTTCTTTATGTTGTACTTTTTGCACTTGCTATAGCGATTGTATTTCGAGGAATCAATTACTGGTGGGGACTTATAATCCCTGCGGTACTTCTTATTGTAGACAGGAAAGCACTGAAAATGGTCGATTATCCGCTTCTTCTTACATTTGTGGCATTCTTTGTATTCTCAGGTAATATGTCAAGAATAGATGCAGTAAGAGATTTGTTTTCAATGCTTCTTGGAAAGAGTACACTTATTTTCTCGGTATTGTCGTGTCAGGTAATAAGTAATGTACCGACGGCAATTTTGTTGTCACAGTTTACGGGGAATTATCACGAACTTTTAATCGGTGTAAATATTGGTGGTGTCGGAACGATAATTGCTTCACTTGCAAGTCTTATAACACTTCGCGAATTCCAGAAGCATTACCCGAAAAAAATTAAGAGCTACTTTGTAGAGTTTTCGGGAATTAATTTTGCATTTTTATTTATACTTACTTTGAGTGCGTTGTTCTATTAGACAACGCATTTTTTATGTTGAGAATCATGAGTGATGGCATATTATAGAAGCACTTAAAAGACGATTGGAAAAATTTTCAAAAAATCACTTTACAATTTATGGAAGATGTTGTAAAATAAGTTTTGTCAAATATCTGACGCGTTTAGCGTTCAATCGGGGTGTTCACCCCACATATCCCTATCATTTTAATTTAAAAGAGAGAAGGTGTAGTTTGAAAATAGCATTTTGGTGCAAAGAGCCAAACAGCCTTTCATTGAGTGCTGCTTTGGCTGGAATCGCGTATACTACGGCTGTTTGTTTCGGGCAAAGAAGTCTTGTATTGCATTCCGGTTTTAATTGTCATGAGCTTGAAAGTGCTTTTGTGGAGCAGTCGGAAACATTGCTTATCAGGGAAGAATTGGCGTATTTTTATGATTCGGGAATTGACCTGATACTTAACAGGCTTAAGTTTGAGGGACTTGGTAATACGGGCATAAAAGAACAGATGCTTGAACTTAAAAAGGGGCTTTTATATTATCTGCCGGGAAGTTCAAAAAGTAGCAGAGAGATTTATGAAGATGCTTTTTTAGAAAAGGGCAGAGAGGCTTTGGATTTGTTGGAGCAGATGTTTGGTATTGTGTTTATTGCATGCGGCGGAGATGTCGACTTGGAGGTCAACAGACTTGTTTTTGAAATGTCAGATGTTTTGATTGTTATTTGTGAACAGCTTCCATCCTACAATAAAGCTTTAGCAGAGGAGCTTTTTAACATTGACAAGGACAAAATGTACTTGGTCGGAATGTATGACAAGGAATCTAAATATACAGTCAAAAATATCAGAAAAGAGCTACAGATAAAGAAGGACAGTATAGGAGTAATACCGTACTGTATTGCGTGCAGGGACGCACTTACCGACGGAAGTTTTATTTCGTTTATGGAGAGGAATATTAAAAGTACCAAGAAGGAAAAACTGTTTTATTTTGCTGATGAAATAAAGCAGGCAACCAAAAAGATTTTGAGGAAAGCGGGTTTGTATGAAGAAAAGAAAGACTAGAGCAGAGTATAAATCAGAATGTGACTGTAACAGCTATAAAGAGCTTTGTGAGGCAGTGGCGGAGGCGGTCAAGGATCTGCTTAGTGATAACAAATCCGTTGTAGCTTCCCAGAAAAAATATTATGAACAGATTGATGCTAAGAAAAAACGTTTTTTTGAGGCGGTTAATACTTGCAATCTGAAAAAGGCAGAAGGTGCCGGTTATGTAAGAGATGTTATCAAGCTCATAATTACGGAAAAGCTTGGAGTTGGCGGTAGGAATGTGGATATATTTCTGAATGATTATCTTAAAAGCAAAAGGGGAAGTATGTGCCGTTTTTATATGCTTCTTCGGCAATATGACTCTCTGGATACATTTATGAGCGAGAAAGGACTCATTGTAGAAAAGGACGGTCTTTTTGTAATAACTGAAGAGAGTCTTTCTGAGATATTTGAGCAGTTTTACATAGCGGAATCTTTTGTGGGGAAAACCGAAATTCTTGTGCAGATGCTGTATCAGGAACTATTTGGACTTGGGCCGGTTGATTTCCTTTTAGAACAGGATTTTGACAGTATTATGGGGGGAGCCTCGGATGGAGGTATAGACGAGAGAAGCTTGTGGGTGCAGTATAAAGGCAGGAATATTTATATGCAGTGCGTAGCCTTTGGAGATAAAGATGAGTTAGAGAGAGTCTGTAGATGTTTAAGTCGCTTCGAGCATGCGACAGGGCAGTTGTCTGTGCAAAAGGCATATATTGTCGGAACACGTCCCGACGGCTCACGAGTTGTGGTAACAAGACCGCCGTTTAGCGAAAGCTGGAGCTTTTTTTACAGGAAGTTTAATCATAGATATTATGAGGATATTAGAGAGCTTTTTTGTGATGAAGGCATAGAAGAAGTAGATGGGCTTATGAAATGGCTAATTAAGGGCTGTCAGGTGATTGGAATCACAGGTGACCAGGGATGCGGCAAAACAACTCTGCTTATGTATCTTATAGGTTATATTAACAAGTCCTATTCCATAAGAGTGCAGGAAATGAATTTTGAACTCTATCTTAGAAAACGTTATCCGGAGCGAAATATAGTTTCTTTCAGGGAGACGGGATATATAAGTGTACAGGAAGGGCTTGATATTCAGAAAAAGACGGACGGAATGGTAAATATACTCGGAGAGGTGGCTACCGCCAAGGCGGGAAGCTATATGATACAGATGGGGATGTCGGCCTCTTTGTTTACGCTATTTACGCACCATGCCACGAGTACAGCGTATCTTTTGCTTACCCTTAGGAATTATCTTATGGAATGCGGGGCATTTTCTAATGAAAATCTGGCAATGGCGCAGGTGCTTTCCGTACTTAAGTTTGATGTTCATCTTATGAAGGATGCAAGTGGCAAAAGGTACATACAAAGAATCACAGAGATTATTCCTAAGGATACATCGAATGGAAAGCCTGGGTATGACATTGTTAATCTTATTGAATATAAAGACGGTAAATACAGGTTTAAATCGCAAATGAGTGACGAAAGAAGAGAGCTTATAGCGACGTATTTAACTCAAGCAGAGAAAGAGGAATTTTATGAATTTATGGAAAGATATCCTAAGTTATGTTAGAAGAAACAGCACTTTTTTGGCGATTTGTGCAAGTTGCACGGTGTTACTGTTTTGTGTGATGAAGGCAGAAACGCCTTGTGCGGATGCGATACTTTGTGTTATTACTGCCTGTGTTGTTGCAAAAACCTGTATAAGACAAAAGAGTATGAAGAACAGGTTGGAAAAACTTGTTGAACTTTCTGATTATCTTGAAAAAGTGAGGTTTGAGGTTGCAGGAGGTAATGCAGATGAGATTTTGTGCGATATCACAGATACAAAAAGTGTCGGGTATTATTACAGTGTTTTTTGTGTGTTGAAGGATATGTATATCGCGCTTGGGTATAGGGATACAGGTAGCTTCATGGATATGATCGGAGCTTTGCAGGAGGCGGTTATTAAGGAATATGATACAGGTAAAAATGTACGCAGGGAGCTTGCGGGTCTTAGGTGGATTATACTGCTTGCGATACCGGCACTTCCTGCTGTCAGGGCGTGGGTTGTTGCAAATATTGGTGATATGGCTGTTTTTTATAAAAGTATAGGTGGAATTCTTTTAAAATATGGTATTTGGATATTTGTACTACTCGTATTTATGTTTTTTGACAGATTGGAGGAGATAAAATTAGAAAAGTACATATAAAGCTTATCAGGTTATATACGCGTTTTGTTGATAGGGTACAGGATATGCTTGATAGGAGGGGATATGTTTATGTGTGCGCACATGCTCTGTTAAAAAAGATGTTTTACGCAGGTGTGTTTGCGATTGTGTTTTGGAGTGTATTATGTGTGGAAGTAAAGTATGGAACTTGTGGCATAAGACTTTCTTGGTATGGTGCAATACCATTACTTCTATCGTGTGTGTGCGTGCCGGTGTGTGATATGTTGCTTGGGAAAGTAGATTATGAGGTTGCATGTCTTAAGGAAATGCTTCAGATTCACAGGCTGAGTATATTTTTAGGGGAATATAGTGAGCTTGGCATGGAAGAGAATATAAAATGGATTATCAAGGCCTGTGATAAGTATTATGGACCTTTAAGATGGATTCTATTGTATATTGTAACAGGAAGAGATGCACCGTGGAAGACGGTTGCAGACAGTTGTGGAGAATCTTTCGGAACGAGGCTTTTAAGGACGATGTGGGCAAGGATTTTGGAACATATAAAGGAATTGGATGTGTACAGGAATAAAGAAAGGGACAGCGTGTTTAAAAATCAATATGAGTATGCAGAAAAGCTATGCGATGAGCATATAAAAGTATTACTGAGAGGCAGAGTTTTTATGTGCAAAATAATCGCGTATCTTCCGGTGTTTGCAACAATTTTATTTTATATGATTTATCCCTTTGTTTTAGAGGGAATTAAGTTGCTTAACATGTATTCCGAAGAGATGAAATCTTTGGGATTAAACTAATTTATAGGAGGAATTAATAATGGAAAACAGTTTAAAAGGACTTATTTTGGCGGCAGGTACCGTTATTACCTGTATTATAATCAGTCTTGGTTTTTATATTGCGAGAGAGGCAAAAGATACGGCAGCAAGCGGAGCGGGTCAGATTAATAAGCTTAATGCAGAATTTGCGGAGAATGAGAAAACACTGTATGACGGTACGGAGGTGTCGGGAAGTGAAGTGCTTAACGTAATCAGAAGATTCCAGAATGACACATGCGGTATATATGTTACAACTAACAAATGTTCTACGTTTTATGGTTATTCTTATGATACGGAGTCAGGTGATTTGCTTGAACAGGTAGAAAATACATATAAGCTTGCGAGAGCAGAAGAGAACAAGGAATATATCAATCCAAGTGCGAGATTTTTGGGAACTGTTATCAGGGATATTAACAACACGATAACCGGTATTGAGTTTACTCAACAGTAGGCGCTTATGGGAAATGCAATAGAAGCGCTTGAGACAGCCTGTGTAACGATATTGCTTGCATTGTCTATAGTGGTTTTTGTGTTTTTTAATAAGGCATCAAAGTCAGGTGAAGAGGCTGTTGTAAAGGGGATTTCAAGAGAATGGCTTATAAGCGAAGGGGCGGAATGATATGAGCGATGCATTCGGAAAAATTGTAGGGTTTATGCTGGCGTCGGTTTTGCTATTTATTGTTCCGCTTACATTTTATGCGGGCAGACAGCAGAATCTTACGCAGCTTTATATTATCAACGAAAGTATGCAGTTTATTGAGTCAGTTAAGAATACCGGTGTGATTACGGAAGAAATATATCGTGGATTTGAGGACAGTGTATACGGAGTTTCGGGACGATATAAGATAGAACTTTCCAGGATACATTATGAGTATAATATGGACAAGGTTGGCGATTATGTGAAAACGGAGAAAGTTTATTATCTGCCGCAACTTGAGGAGGAAATGGAAGAGAACGGGCAGATAGAATTTTTAGAAGGTGACTATGTGTATCTTAGGGTTACAAGAATAGGAAAAGGTCTGATTGAATGCATGAGTGACTGCTGCATGCTTGGAAATATTGTGCCGGAAAACGAAGTAATTTCATTTTATGGGGGATATGTAAAAAATGAAAGTTATTAATGCAGGACTTATATTTATAGTTGCAGTATTTTGCTTTTTTGTAAATGATAATATGCAGTTTTGGCGTATCCGACAGACTTTGTTTGAAAAGAATAATACCAATGTGAGTATGGACGGGATTGTAACAGATGTTCTTGGTGAGGCAGTAGTAGGTATAGATACAGAAGGTGAGGCTGAGCTTTCGTTAAAGCGGGCAAAAATGGTTTATAAAGGGCTTATAACAGGAAATCTTAGCGAAAATGCGGAAGACGGTACGGTGTTTTTTGTATATACGGGCAATTATGTTGGGACGGAGCTTGCAGATTATTTGGAAGAAGAGGTTTCGAGGCAAATAAAAACCGTGAATAAAAGGCTTAATTACAGCTTTTTATTCACGGAACAAACAAGTTCGTTTTTGTATAATCCTACAGTTAGGAAAAGTATTTATATAATGTATCTGCCAAAGACTGCTAACATTATAAGACCATCAGGAGAACATATTATATATTCTCTGTCTGGGGCACGTCTTGAGTAGGCTCGATATATACATGAACTTTTTCAATACGGTTAATATCGAGAGTCTCAACAACTAATTTGACATTGTCGATAGTGATGCTGTCGCCTTCTTTGGGAAGTCTGTCAAGTTGCCCGATGATGAAACCGCCTACAGAGTCATAGTCTTCAGACTCATAATCAGTACCAATCATATCATTAAGGTCATTAAGTCGCATATGACCTTCAATAAGGTATTCGTTGTCATTTAAGCGGATAGTGGATTGTTCCTCGTCCGCGTCGTATTCATCACGGATTTCACCAACAATTTCTTCAAGAAGATCTTCGAGGGTGATAAGACCGGAAGTTGCACCGTATTCATCAAGTACAATAACTATATTAACAGAGGTCTTACGCATCTCAAGCATAAGTTCGGAAAGATTCTTGTGCTCGTAGGTATAGTGGGCCTCTCTTAAGAAATCACGGATTGCAAAATTATTTTCGGGTTTATACAGAAGAATATCCTTCATGTTAATAATACCGATTACATTATCCGTCGTATTCTCGTAAACAGGAAAACGTGTATATCTTGTCTCTTCAAATATTGAGAGTAATTCATCATAAGTTGCGTTGATGTCAACAAGTACCATATCGATTCGGGGAATCATAACATCCTTGGCCTGAGCATCGCCAAAGTCAAAAAGATTCTGGATAATACTGTGTTCCTCTGATTCGAGAACACCTTCTTCATGGCTTACATCCACGATGGTTCTAAGCTCAGATTCTGTCATGGCTGCAACCTTCTTTGCAGGATCAATATGTAGCAAAAGAAGCAGTCCATGGGACAGTTTATTAACTAAGAAAATTATCGGCGTAAAAATGTGCATCAAAAAAAGAATAATTCCTGCATAAAATAGCGACAGTTTCTCGGAATATAAAGTTGCAAGTGATTTAGGGGTTATTTCGCCGAAAATGAGGATCAGCAATGTTAATACACCTGTTGCAATACCTGCACCGCTACTTCCGAAAAGCTTGGTGGCAAGAACAGTTGCAAGTGAAGATGCACTGATATTAACAATATTATTACCGATGAGAACAGCACTTAACATTTTACCGGGGTTGTCAAGAATCTTACCGACCTTTGCGGCACGTCTGTTACCCTCCTCAATAAGCGCGCGAATACGCATCTTGTTGACCGTGGTAAGTGCAGTCTCTGCAGATGAAAAGAATGCAGATAAACCTAAAAGAACAAAAAGAATGACTAGCTGTATGGCGTCACTCGAATCCAAAAAAATCAACTCCTTAATAAATTATTTTGATTCGATTCTATCGTAATTACAGGGTTACGTCAAGTTAATTATATGTAAAAATGCTAAAATATATATAAATTACATGGGTATTTCACCGTGCGATGGAAGAAGAAAAGAAAAAGGAATACTCCGCATCGGCAAGGCATATTATTTTGTAAGAACATACGAAATGAAGAGAATTAATATGTTAAGTGCAAAATTAGGAGAAAATTCTGCAAGGTGGCTTTTGCTTGCAAAGGTTTTACTTGCCCAATATGTTGTAACGGGACTGGTTATAATTATTTTATCATTTATTCTGCTTAAATGGCAGGCGTCCGAAAATATTCTTCAGCTTGCAATTATTGCAATTTATGTATTGGTAAATTTTCTGGGAGGTCTTATTATAGGTAAGACATTACAGAAGCAGAAGTTTTTGTGGGGGCTGATTGTGGGGGTGGTGTATTTTGTTTTGCTTTCCTTAATATCTTTTATAATTAATAAATCATTCTATCAGGATATACCTTATGCGATGACAGTTCTAGGCATCTGTGCGGGAAGCGGAATGCTTGGCGGAATGGTAAGTTGAAAAAAATAGTAAAAAGTGCTTTAAAAATCCAAATGTATATGTTATAATAAGGCGAGTTAAGATATTTTAGGAGGTAATAACGATGAAACGCGTTAAGACACTTAGCAAGAAGACTTTGAAAGAAACTATGAAAAAGGGCGGTTGCGGCGAGTGCCAGACATCTTGCCAGTCAGCATGCAAGACTTCCTGTACAGTAGGAAATCAGAGCTGCGAGAACAACAAATAATAGTTTAGCTTACTTATGGTCGGCAGCGGTGATGAATCGCTGCCGATTTAATCGCAAGGAGAAAAATAATGATTCATCAGTATAAGAACAATGGTTACAACATTGTTATGGATGTTAACAGCGGTTCGGTTCACTGTGTGGACGATGCCGTATATGATGTTGTTGAGATTTATGATAAAGAGGATAAGAGCAAGGTTTTTGAGCTTCTTAAGGATAAGTATTCAAAAGAGGACATAGATGAGGCTGTGGCAGAGGTAGAAGAGCTTATCAGTGAAGAGCTTCTTTTTACAGAGGATGTATATAAGCAGTATATTATGGACTTTAAGAAGAGAAAGACCGTAGTTAAGGCTTTGTGTTTACATATTGCACATGACTGCAATCTTGCCTGCAAATATTGCTTTGCAGAAGAGGGCGAGTATCACGGAAGACGTGCGCTTATGAGCTTCGAGGTTGGTAAGAAGGCACTTGATTTCCTTATTGCCAATTCCGGTAACAGAGTTAATCTTGAAGTTGACTTCTTCGGCGGAGAGCCGCTTATGAACTTTGATGTTGTTAAGCAGCTTGTTGAATACGGTCGTTCCAAGGAGAAGGAATTTAATAAGAATTTCCGTTTTACACTTACAACCAATGGTGTACTTCTTGATGACGATATAATGGAATTTGCTAACAAAGAGATGAGTAACGTAGTTATGAGTCTTGACGGCAGAAAAGAAATCAACGATTTGATGCGTCCTTCAAGAAACGGCAAGGGAAGCTATGATATTATCGTGCCGAAGTTCCAGAAGTTTGCGAAGAGCAGACAGGGTAAGGATTATTATGTAAGAGGTACATTTACTAGAAATAATCTTGATTTTTCAGAGGATGTACTTCATTTTGCAGACCTCGGCTTTGACCAGATTTCAATTGAGCCTGTTGTTGCGGCTCCCGAAGATCCGTACTCTTTGAGAGAAGAGGATGTTCCGAGAATCTGTGAAGAGTACGACAAGCTTGCTGCTGAATTTGTGAAGCGTAAGAAGGAAGGCAGAGGCTTTAACTTCTTCCATTTCATGATTGATTTGGAGCAGGGTCCCTGCGTAGCCAAGAGACTTTCCGGTTGCGGTTCGGGAACAGAGTATCTTGCGGTTACACCGTGGGGTGACTTGTATCCCTGTCATCAGTTTGTAGGCGAGGAGAAGTTCCTTCTCGGTAATGTGGATGAAGGTATTACCAATACTGCAATCCGTGATGAGTTCAAGCTTTGTAACGTGTACGCTAAGGAAAAGTGCCGTGATTGCTTCGCGAGATTTTACTGTAGCGGCGGTTGTGCGGCTAACTCATACAAGTTCCATAATTCAATTACTGATGCATATGATATCGGCTGTGATTTGGAGCGTAAGAGAGTAGAGTGCGCGATTATGATTAAGGCAGCACTTGCTGACGAAGAATAAATGATGATGAGACCACGGCGATTGAAGGCGCCGTGGTTTTTCTTGTATGTGTAGAGAATGTGTGGTATATTTTTATGTGGAATTAAGAAAGATAGTGATTATATTTGTGGGGGATTTGTGTGGAAAAGAAATTAAAAACTTGTATTAATGAAAATCAACAGATTAAATCAGAAATAGAATTATTGCGCAATCTTGCGGAAGCGGAAGAAGATGTTTGTGCAGGAAGAACGTCATCGATGAAAGATACATTTGCTGATATACGGAATACATTGAAGACAAGAGTATAAGAATTTGATTTGATGTGTGAGAAGTCGATAATTTTGAACTCGACGGAGGTTTGATATGGTACAAAAGGCAACAAATAACGATAGCCGTATTCTGGCAGAAATGGCTGTTCAAATGTGGGATAGTCATACGGTTGATGAATTGGCAACAGAGTTTACTGAAACGATAACAAGCGGGAAAGCAGTGTTTTTTATTAAGTATGCAGATAGTGTGCCCGTAGGTTTTGCGCAATGTGGGTTAAGGACAGATTATGTTGAGGGGACGGACAGTTCTCCTGTGGGATATTTGGAAGGAATATTCGTGAAAGCAGACTATCGAAATAAAGGTTATGCAAAAGAGTTGCTTTTGGCTTGTGAAAAATGGGCAAAGGATATGGGATGTAGCGAGTTTGCAAGCGATTGTGAATTGGACAATATTAACAGCTTTAAGTTTCATATGGCGATGGGGTTTGATGAGGCTAATCGTATTATTTGTTTTAAGAAAAACATATAAGTGGATTAATAAAAATGAGTTTTAAGGAGTAAATGCGGTATGAATAATTATGATGAACAAAGAATTGAAATCACAAATAGAAATGAGAAGAATAAGGCCTGGCGTAAAAGATGTAAGATTTTTTATATCGGTTTGTTTGTGCCATGGATTGTATTATTGGTGTTGGTATCGGTACTTGGAAATGCAGGATTACTGAAAGACGGGAAAGTGGGGGAAACTATAATGATAGCTACACTTGTCATATGGTGTGTGTGGGTTGTTTTCGGTATATTTTTTACTCGTTGTCCGCACTGCAGAGGTTTTCTCAACCGTGTACCTAATAATGTGAAGCATTGTCCACATTGTACAACAATATTAAAGGTATATCCTGATTTTGAAGATCCTGAATTATGATAGAAGGGTAAAAGAGTAAAATGATGTGTGAAAAATAGAGAAAAATTGGAGGGGTAATAATGAGTGTAGTATATAGTTGTGATGAATGGGTAAGCATAGCAATTGATGATTAAGTACATTTAGGTAAATAAGAATTTAAGGAGGTATATATGGGAAAAAGACAAAAATTATGTATAGTAATTGTGATTTTAATTGTAGTTGCGATAGCTATTGTTTTAATCGTTAAAAAGCGAGAATCAGATTATTTAGATAAATGTGAAAATGTGAAGAGTGAGATGATTGCTATTGCAGAAAAGCACATAGAAGCATTAAACAATAAGGATTATGATACGTTTATTTGTATAAGATCAAATGATGCAGAAGAATATTTCCCGGATTTAGAAAGCATGTATTCTTTTTTGAGTGATAGTATGTATGATTTTAGTGAACCTATAGTTTATAATGATTTTACTTTTTCAATGATTGAAATTGATTATTCTATATTAGACCACCATTTTACAGAAACCGGAATTGAAGAAGCTTTAAAAAACGGGATTGATGTTTATGTTAAATTAGGAAATTCAGAAATGAAGTATCGTCAATGCTGGTCGTATAAGTTTGTGATGGAAGACGAAAAGATTAAACTTGACGACGTGTGTTTCGTTTATTGGCCCAGCTTAAGTCTTATTGAAGAAGAAAAATAATAAATTCTTGTATAACGGAGGACTTAAGATAACTTTGAATTTAGCGAGGTACTATATGGAAATTGTGAAAATGAGTTCTGACACTTTAAAAGATATGAACAAGGTTAGTGAGCCATTTGAAATAATAGGCAAGATCAAACCGACATTTGTTAATGATAAATGGACTTATACTGAAGAAATCTATGACTGTTCGTATTTACATTCATATCCTAATGAAGAGTGTGATTATTCACTTTATATCGAAAATCCGGATAAGGCAGTTTTTTGCATATTCCGATAAAGAATGTGTTGGTCAAATATTATTAGTAAAAGAAGCGATTGTGAATTAGACAATACTGACAGCTTTAAAAGTTTGCACATATATGGGAAGGATTATAGGCAATGCAAAAAGCTATAGTGATAATTATATTTTTGCTGATTAGTTGTGTGCTGCAACATGTTTCGCATGAGTTGCTTCATGTTTTTGTTGGGAAAAAGATGGGGTTATCAATAAACAAAATCCAGTGGTTTACATATCATGGCGGAACAAAAGTATTTGTTGAAGGCGAAGAGCAGATGATAGAATCAGATGGAGATGTTCCTAAAGAATGGATATATATGAATCTTGCAGGTATTATCGGAACAACGATATTTGCCTATTTGTTTTGTGTAATTTACTTTTTGCTTAACATAGGCTATTTAAAACTTTTTATGTGGGAACTGGCTACGATTTTTTTATTAACAGACAGTTCTTATGCTTTAGTATGTGCATTTGGTAATTGTGGAGATTTTTATTTGGTTAATAAGAAATTGAAAAACAAAAATATTCTCAGGTGTCTGTCAGTATTGCTTTTTGTTTTTAATTGCTTTTTGACTTATATGATCTGGAATTATACATAAAAAATAGTTAGGGATGGTAAACTTCCTACACCTAAGTAAAGGAAATAATTATTTGGATTTGTTCAAAGAGGAAAACTAATGGTTAATTTTACGAATATCAAAACTATTGTTGTGGATTTGGATAAGACGTTGTTGCGTACAGATAAAACATTATCGGCGTATACAATGGCAGTGCTAAAAGAATGCAAGAAAAAAGCCATAAAAATTATGGTTGCTACAGCAAGACCGCTTCGTACTACAAAACAGTATTGCGAGATGATTGATTTCGATGCAATGGTTGTTTCTAATGGAGCGAGAGTAATCTATGGAAATCAGCGAACTGAGTATGGAATCTGTCTAAAGAGTGCAGAGCATTTGTTAAATGTTTTGGAACAGATTCCGTCTCTGCGTATTACTCTTGAAACGGGAGATTGTGCTTATTCAAATAAACCTATTGAGGATTATGAAACTATTATATCAGGAGATTTAGCAGGCGTAGCTAAAACGGAAGGCGCATTAAAAATTTTAGCACATATTGACAGTAAAGAAATTATGTTTGTTGTAGAAAAAGAACTGACGGAAGATCTTTATTATACAGTGTCAAATGGATATTTATTGCAAATCATGAGCAGAACTGCAACAAAGTGGAATGGTATAAAGTCAATATTGGATATTTGTAATTGCCTGCCGGAAGAAACTATTTATTTTGGCGATGACTATGATGATATTGAACCGATAAAAATGTGTGGAATAGGAGTTGCCGTTTCAAATGGAATTGATGAAGTGAAAGCTATAGCTGATTATGTTGCGGAAAGCAATGATGCGGATGGAGTTGCACGATTCATTGAGCAATATGTATTAAAGAAAGGTTGAAAAATAAGTGAGTATATAGATTGTGCCATTTTTGTGGATACACCATTGGACATTGCGATGGCGAGAAGAGTACTGCGGGATATGAAAGATGCATCGGCTGAAGAAATTAGACGAGATATGGAAATGTATCTTAAATATGCGCGTGCAGCATATGTGCAGATGTTAAAAGATGTTTTGCCGTCATCAGATTATGTTATAGACGGAACGAAAGAATTAGGGGAAAAAGTAGAAGAAATAAAAAAGATAATGTTAACAATTTAAGTTAGAATTTGTAGGTGACTTATGCAAAATATAATAGATAATGCATTGGAATATGTAAAAGAAGTATTTGAAACTGACTATAGTGGACATGATTATTTTCATACATTTCGTGTTTATAAAACGGCAACAAATATAGCTATAAAAGAAAAAGCGAATTTGGAAATTGTGCAATTAGCGGCATTATTACACGATGTAGATGATGTGAAATTATCGCCTGAAACACATACAAACAAGGATAAGGCAAGAAGTTTTTTAAGAATTAATAGTGTTGAAGAAACTACTATGGAAGCAATATGTCAAATTATAGATGAGATTTCTTATAAAGGAAAAGACTCTGTTATACCTAAGACATTAGAAGGAAAATGTGTACAAGATGCAGATAGATTAGATGCAATCGGGGCTATCGGAATAGCTAGAGCTTTTGCTTATGGTGGAAATCATAATAGAGTGATACATAATCCAAATATTAATCCGAATTTGGACATGGATGCCAAAGAATATCGCAATCATATTTCTACAACAATTAATCATTTTTATGAAAAACTTTTTAAGTTAAAAGATTTAATGAATACAGATATTGCAAAGATTATTGCTCAGGATAGAGAAAGGTATATGAAAGAATATATTTCTGAGTTTATGGATGAATGGGAAGGAATTAGATAAAATTCAATTTTATTGTGGAGGAAAATAATTATGAAAAAGGGAATTTTATTATTAACATTGGTAATGGCAATTTTTATGGTTGGATGCGGAAAAACCGATGTAAAAAATTCGAATGAACCGCAGACAATGGAGTCTGAAAAAGATTCTGATACAGAAACACGTGACTGGGATGATTACATGACCTCTGTCAAGGAAAAGTCAGATCGCATCAAGATTTCTTTGGAGGATGATGAATTAACACAGGCAGAGATGAATATAAAGTCACAGGAATTATACGAGCTTTGGGATGGTGCACTGAATGATATGTGGAGTGAGTTGAAGCGTAGTTTATCACAAGAAGAATTTTCAAAAATGCAGGACGAACAGCATGCATGGATTGCAGAAAAAGAGAAATCTGTAGGAGAAGCCGGAAAGGAAGTTGAAGGTGGCTCTATGTATTCATTGATTGTAAACATGGAGGCCGCAAAGATTACGGAAGAACGTGTTTATGAGTTGTATGAACTTCTTAAGTAGTTATTTGAAAAAAGGAGAAAACAATAATAATGGCAGAATATAAGTATATTACATTAAGGGAACAACCTGAATTTAAGCTTTCTGCTGCGGAATGGTTTCACAACAAGTGGGGAGTTGCCACAGAAGCTTACTTAGAATGTATGGATGCATATCTGCGTAATACAACAGAATACGGATGGTATCTTTGTTTAGACGGTGATCAAATTATTGGCGGATTGGGTGTCATTGAAAATGATTTTCATGATAGGAAAGATCTTACCCCGAATATTTGCGCTGTTTATACAGATGACAAATACCGCTCGCAGGGAATTGCGGGGCAATTGCTTAATATGGCAGTGGAGGATTTGCGATTAAAAGGCATTTCTCCGGTATATTTAATTAGCGATCATATCGATTTTTACGAAAAGTATGGATGGGAGTTTTTGTGCATGGTGCAAGGTGACGGTGAACCGGATATGACAAGGATGTATATTCATAGATAAGTTCTGATTTAGGGAGAAATATTATGTACATAGAAACAGACAGATTAATTGTTCGTAATATGGAACAAGAGGATAACAAAGCATATATAGAGATGGCTTCTGACGGAAGTCTGGATGAAGATATTTTCTGCGGATGCGGAAGTAATTATCATGAGTGGATGCCGGGATGGGTAAAGGACACAATTTTGCTGAATGAGGAAGATAACCCAAAGAAGGACTATTTGGCATATACGATTGTAGAGAAGGAGCAAGGTATAGTAATCGGTTCTGTCGGATGTTCGTATTTTGATGATTTAGAGCAGGTTGGACTTGTATATTTCATTGGTGCAGATTACAGAGGAAATGGATATGCCACAGAAGCGGTTGTTGCTTATACGAACTATTTTTTTGAACACTACGATATTTCTAAAATCATTGCTAATATAAGAAATGCCAATAAGGCTTCGTGTATAACTGCTGAGAGGGCAGGCTTTAAGTTGGTGGAAACTAAGATGTATAAGGATTATGGAGATGCAGAAGAGAGGCTTTATAATTTTTATGAGATGACAAAAAACAGCTAAAATAAAGGTGTCATGCCGCATTTACAACCATTCCAACGAGAAAACACTTGACACTGCCCGAAAAAGTGGGTAGAATGGCTATATTGATGAAAAAGGCAATGAAGACGTCAGTAGATGCTTAGCTTCTTACAGAGAGAGACGGTCACCGGCTGTAAGCCGTCTTAAGTTCAGATAAGTATTGAAGTTCCCGTCGGAGCCGCATTCTTGAAGTAATAGTAGGGAATGACGTAGTGTGCACGTTACGCAGTTAATGAGAGTCCATACGTTGTATGGGAATCAGGGTGGTATCGCGGATTTACATTCGTCCCTTTAGTTTTAAAGGGACGATTTTTTTGTCCCTAAATACAGGAAAGAAGGAGAAAAAAGATGAACGCAAATTTGGAAGCAATCAAACAGGAAATTATTGCGGGCGCAGAAGAACTTAATTCTGCAAAAGAAGTGTATGAGTTCAAAAAGAAGTTTTTGGACGGCAAAACCGGTAAAATCGGTCTTCTCATGAAGGAAATGAAGAATATCGCTCCGGAGGAGAGAGCTGCTTACGGTAAAGGTGTAAATGAGCTTAAGGAGTGGGCTTTAGAGTTCCTCGGCGAGCTTGATGTTAAGATGAAGGCTAAAGAGTTAGAGGCAAGATATGAGGCAGAGAAGATTGATATTTCTCTTCCGGCTGTTAAGACAGAGGAGGGTAATCTTCACCCTATTACACTTGTTCGTAACCAGATTATTGATATTTTCTCAGGCATGGGCTTTGAGATTTTTGAAGGAACAGAGATTGAGACAGATTATTATAACTTCACAGCTCTCAATACTCCTCAGGATCATCCGGCAAGAGATATGCAGGATACATTCTATTTGTCACCGGAGTTCTTATTAAGAACACAGACATCTGCAGGACAGATTCATGTTATGGAGAATAAGAAGCCTCCGATTAAGATTTTATCACCGGGTAAGGTTTTCCGTTCAGATGATGACGCGACACATTCACCGATGTTTACTCAGATGGAGGGTCTTGTAGTTGATAAGGGTATCACACTTTGCGACTTACAGGGTATGCTTGATGAGTTCGTAAGACAGATTTACGGCGAGGGAACAAAGACACGTCTTCGTCCTTCATATTTCCCGTTTACAGAGCCTTCTGTAGAAGTTGACTGTAGCTGTTTCGAGTGCGGCGGCAAGGGTTGTAAGCTTTGCAAGGGAACAGGCTGGATAGAGATTCTCGGCGCAGGTATCGTTAATAACAAGGTTCTTGAGAACTGCGGTATTGATTCAAATGAGTACAGCGGTCTTGCATTCGGTATCGGTATTGAGCGTACAGCGATGCTTAAGTACGGTATCAACAACATTAAGCATTTGTTTGAGTCAGATATTAAGGTACTCGGTCAGTTAAATGATAAATAAGTAGGAAAGGGCTAGGTAAATAGATATGTTAGCACCGTTAAGTTGGTTAAAAGAATACGTAGATATAGATATTACACCGCAGGAGCTTGAAGAAAAGTTGTTTTCCTGTGGATTTGAAGTAGAAGAATTATATGAAGTAGGTAAGGACATCAGCAAGGTAGTAGTAGGTCATGTCCTTACATGTGAGGCGATTCCGGATACACATCTTCATGTTTGTCAGGTAGACTGTGGTGAGCACGGAACCTTCCAGATTTGCTGTGGCGCGGACAATGTGCATGCAGGCGGCAAATTCCCGGCCGCTCTTGTTGGAGCAAGCGTATATGCAACAGCAAAGGATCATAAGACAGTAGAAGGCGTTATGACAATCGGAAAAGGTAAGCTTCGCGGATATGAGTCACACGGTATGCTTTGCTCAGGTGTTGAGCTTGGCGTAAGCGAGGATATGTATCCGGGCGCAGGCTACAACGGACTTCTCGTGCTTCCTGAGGATGCAGAAGTTGGCGCAGACGTTAAACCGATTCTTGGTCTTGACGACTGGATATTCGATATTTCAATTACAGCAAACCGTCCTGATTGCCAGAGTATTTACGGTATTGCGAGAGAAATCGCGGCAGTACTTGAGAAAGATTTAAAGGAGCCGGATTTAAGCTTCACAGAGGATGATGTAACAATCGATGGTTTCAAAGTAACTGTTGATTGCCCTGAGCTTTGTCCGAGATACAGCGCTCATTTGGTTCATGATGTTAAAATCGCAGAGTCACCTGCATGGATGAAACGCAGACTTGCACTTGTAGGTATCGGCGCAATTTCCAATGTGGTTGATATTACAAACTATATTTTAAAAGAGCTCGGACAGCCGATGCACGCATTTGATTATACAACCTTAGAGGGTGATGCAATCAATGTTCGTCGTGCAACAGAGGGTGAAAAAATCGTTACTCTTGACGAAACAGAGATTACACTTACAACAGAAAACATGCTTATCTGTGACGGCAAGAAGCCTGTTGCCCTCGCAGGTGTTATGGGAGGACTTAATTCAGAAATCCGCGAGACAACAAGCACAGTACTTTTTGAGTCTGCTAAATTTGCACGTGACAACATCAGAAGAACATCAAGAGCAGTTGGTAAGTCTTCAGATTCAAGCGCACGTTATGCAAAGGGTGTTGATGAGTATGCAACAGTTATGGCTCTTAAGAGAGCACTTCATTTAATCGAGGAGCTTGGTTGCGGTAAGGTTGCTAAGCTTCACGCAGATGTTAATACAGGCAACAGCGTAGAACCGAAAGCACTTACGGTAAGCATTGATAAGGTTAATAAGTGCCTCGGTATCGTGGTTCCGAATGACGATATTGTACGCATTATGAAGAATCTTAATCTTAACCCGACTATTGACGGAGATAATTTGACACTTCAGGTTCCCGCATATCGTGAGGATATTGAAGGATATCAGGATATTGCGGAAGAAGTTATCCGTATGTATGGTTACGAGCATATCGTACCGTCATTTATGCCGAGTGCAAAGGTTACCGTTGGTGGCGAGAATTTACAGCAGAAGACTGAGATGCGTCTTAAAAAAGCACTTTGCAGTGCAGGTGCACATGAGTGTATTCATTACTCATTCTTTGCGCCGTCAGACCTTGATTTGCTTAAACTTCCGGAGGATGCTCCCGAGCGTCATGCAATCCGCATCATGAACCCTATCAGTGAAGAACTTTCACTTATGAGAACAACACTTGCGGCATCCATGATTAACGCAGTTTCACGTAACCAGAAGAAGGGTAACTTAGAGGGAAGATTATTTGAAATTGCTAAAAAGTTCATACCGAAGGACCTTCCGCTTACAGAGTACCCGGATGAGCGTCAGACACTTTGCGTGGCTGTTTTCGGTGAAAAAGAATCTTTCTTCACATTGAAGGGAATCGCAGAAAAGGTTGCTGATACATTGCACCTTAACTTCACATATGCTAATACAACCAAGACATTTTTACATCCGTTCCAGACAGCAAGCATTTCTTGCGAGGGCGTAGAAATCGGTTATCTCGGAAAGCTTGCATATGATGTTGCAGAGGAGCAGGATCACCGCGTGCCCATGTACATCATGGAAATCGATTTGGAGCTTGTGTCACAGTGGTACGGCAAGAAGGCAGTATTTACACCACTTCCTAAGTTTGCAGAAGAGCAGCGTGACCTTGCAATCGTAGTAGACAAGAACGTAACCTGCGGTGAGATTGAAGAAAATATGAAGCAGGCTTGTAAATATATCACAAACATTAAGTTGTTTGATATTTACGAGGGGGCTCAGATTGCAGAGAACCAGAAGAGTATGGCATTTACAGTACTTTTCACTCCGAAGGATGAGCCGTTTACAACAGAGTCAGTAGATGCTTTCGTTAAGAAGATTCTTAAGACATTAAACAAAAACTTAGGTGCAGAATTGAGAAGCTAATATGGAACAACAGCAGTTACTTAAATCAGATTTTTACTTTGATTTGCCGGAAGAACTGATTGCACAGGACCCGTTAGAAGACAGAACAAGCTCGCGTCTGCTTGTGCTTAATAAGAGCACGGGCGACGTGGAGCATCACATTTTCCGTGATATTGTGGGCTATCTTAAAGAGGGGGATTGCCTGGTGCTTAACAATACCAAGGTTATCCCTGCGCGTCTTATGGGCGAGCGAGAGGGCACCGGTGCAGGCATAGAGGTTCTTTTGTTAAAACGTAAGGAAAATGATGTGTGGGAAACCTTGGTTAAGCCCGGTAAAAAGGCAAAACCCGGTACGAAGATTATATTCGGAGACGGCCTTCTTACAGGCGAAGTAATCGAGGTTGTGGAAGAAGGCAACAGACTTATTAAGTTCAGCTACGAGGGTATTTTTGAAGAGATTCTTGATAAACTCGGTCAGATGCCCCTGCCACCGTACATTACGCATCAGTTAAAAGATAAGAACAGATATCAGACGGTTTATGCCAAGCATGAGGGCTCAGCTGCCGCTCCGACGGCGGGACTTCATTTTACGACCGCTTTGCTTGAGGAGATAAAGGCAAAGGGCGTAGAAGTTGCGTATGTTACGCTTCATGTAGGACTCGGAACATTCAGACCGGTTAAGGTTGATAATGTTCTTGAACATCACATGCATTCGGAATTCTACATGATAGAGAAGGAAGAGGCCGATAAGATTAATCGTGCAAAGGCTGCCGGACACCGTGTTATTTCGGTCGGAACCACAAGCTGCCGTACTTTGGAGTCGGCAACGGGAGAGGACGGAATCTTAAAAGCAACTTCGGGCTGGACGGATATTTTTATCTATCCGGGCTATAAGTTTAAAATGATAGATGCGCTTATAACGAACTTCCATCTGCCGGAATCGACACTTCTTATGCTTGTGTCGGCACTTGCGGGTAAGGATAAGGTTATGAAGGCGTATGAAGAGGCGATTGCCGAGAGATACAGGTTCTTCAGTTTTGGCGATGCGATGTTTATAAGTTAATAAGTATTTTACAAAATCAGAAAAGAACTCTGCGAGGAGTTCTTTTTTTGTGGTATAATGTGAATAGTGTAAAAGAAAAACAAGCGGGCGAAGCAACATTTGTTTTTTGCGTAATTATTTGCAACCAAACATAAATTTTGACGAGATATATAGTGAAGACGTCTTATTAAAAAAAAAAGGAGGTGAATTCCATGCGGGATGCAGAGCTTGTCGAACTCTATTTTAATAGGGATGAGTCAGCGATTACGGAGACGCAGAATAAGTACGAGCGCTATTTGACGAAGATAGCGTATAACGTACTTGCGGATTTTGAGGATAGTAAGGAAAGTGTTAATGATACTTATCTTGCGGCATGGAATTCTATACCTCCGCACAGACCGAATGTTTTGTCCGTGTATCTTGGCAAGCTGACCAGACGAATCTCAATTGATATTTTTCGCAAACGCAACAGAGAGAAGAGAAAGACGTCACAATATGCACTTTCACTTGATGAACTTGGAGAGTGTGTTCCGGCTCCTGATGGACCGGAGCAGGCATTGGACAGTCAGTTACTTGCGGATGCAATCAATAAATTTTTGTGGAATATATCGGAGGACGCCAGAACTGCTTTTATCGGAAGATATTATTTTCTGGACCCGTTAAAGACAGTTGCAGGATATTGCGGCATGAGTGAAGCAAAGGCGAAAAGTCTTTTGTTTCGTACAAGATGCGGTCTTAAGGAGTATCTTAAGAAGGAGGGATTTGATGTATGAAGCAGGAACAAATTCATGATGCCCTGAATCTTTTGGATGATGATTTGATTGAAGCGGTGGATGCTTTAAGAGGTAATGAGGAGTTGAATGATAACTCTTTTCGGGAAAAGAGTTTTGAAAAAAATAAAGAAAAGCGCAACATACCATGGTTGAAATATATGTCCATTGCGGCATGCTTGTGTGTGGTGATTCTTGGGGCATTTGCATTGCGAAATTACAAATATAATATGCCGGGTAACGATAAATGCAACAGTGTTGACGATACTACCGCAAATGATGAGGATTTGGATAGTATGGTAAACGATGACGGACTTACGGGCGGACCTAATGATGGGCTTGACGGAGAGGTGGTGGATGGAGCCACAACCGACTTCCCTGATGCTGGTGCTACAGATGTAGGTGCTAATATCGGTGAAGTGCCGTCAGTGCTTGTAAGAATCGATACATGGCGGGAAGACGGATTTGCAGGAGTTGTTGCAGGCATTGTGGACACGGATATTTTTTCGGTAGGTGCAGATATACGGGTGTTTTTTAATGAAGATATCAGTGTTGGCATTAAGACTAATGACGGTATGAGGTTTAAAAAGGGTGCGCCGGACAAAGCGGATTTTCCTGTGGGAAGTATTGTGCGTGTACAATTTGTGAAGCGTGAGCAGGCAACTGAAGACACAGATAATACTAAGCATGCCGGAACGATTTTTGCGGAACTGATTGCAATGTCGGATGAGAAAGAAGAATAAAACAGGAGGGCGATTATTATGAAGATAAGAAAAATTAAGAGGTTTGCGGCGATAACAGTTGTTATAACCATGCTGTGCGCAAGTCTTGGTTGTAGGGGTGTGGAGTTGGAGGCAATTAGTCTTATGGATGGAACTACTGTAAGAAATATTGAGACGGTAGCTGATATGGATACAGGCAATGTGGCAGTTACGGAGTTTGCGCTCAAGCTTTTCAAAGAAAGTATGGAGAGTGATAAAAATATGCTTATTTCGCCGCTGTCGGTACTTTGTGCGCTTGCGATGACAACTAACGGTGCGGACGGCGAGACACTTAAGCAGATGGAAGAGGTGCTGGGAATGACTGCAGATGAACTTAATCTGTACATTCACAGCTATATGGAGAATTTGCCCGAGACGGAAAAATATAAGCTTAAGCTTGCCAATTCCATATGGTTTACAGACGATGAACGTTTTACGGTAAATCAGGATTTTTTGCAGACTAACGCGGATTATTATGGGGCAGATATCTACAAAGCTCCTTTTGATGATACTACGCTTGAGGATATTAATAACTGGGTAAGTGATAATACGGACGAAATGATTGAGGATATCCTTGATAAGATTCCTGATGCTGCGGTTATGTATCTTGTCAATGCACTTGCTTTCGAGGCCGAGTGGCAGGATATTTATTTGAAAACACAGGTGAGCACCGGCAGATTTAAGACAGAAGACGGAACTGCAAAAAACGTGGAATTCATGTATTCACAGGAGCATGTTTATCTTGAAGATGAAAATGCCACAGGTTTTATGAAGTTTTATAAAGACAGAAAGTATGCCTTTGTCGCATTACTTCCTAATGAGGGAGTGAGTGTAAAGGATTATATGGAAACACTTACGGGTGAGGAGTTTGCGGATATGCTTGCCAATCACAACTATACTGCGGTAAGCACGGCGATTCCGAAGTTTGAGACTGAATATGATGTTGAGATGGCGGATGTGCTTAAGAATTTGGGTATGACTGATGCATTTGATATGAACGCGGCGGATTTTACTAAGCTTGGTGAATCAAGCGAAGGAAACATTTTTATAAACCGTGTGATTCATAAGACTTTTATATCCGTGGGAGAGAAAGGAACAAAAGCGGGTGCGGCCACAGTTGTTGAAACGGAAGACGGAGCGATGGCTGTTGAACCGAAGACCGTGTACCTTGACAGACCGTTTGTATATATGCTTATTGACTGCGAAAATAACATTCCGTTCTTTATCGGAACATTTATGGATGTTGAATAAGAGTTTTGAGACTGTTGCAAAAATGCGGCAGTCTTTTTTTACGAAAATAAAAATTTTGATTGAGATATTTTGGCAGACATGGTATTATAATAAAGGACAGGTTTTATCCTGACAGAAACATATATGTTGGGGCAGGAGAAGGAGGATATATGGAGAAGGAAAAGAGACGTTCAAGACGTATGGATATCAGCGTAAGTATCCGATTAAAGCCTATTGAGCCGGACGGAGAAGTAAGGGACTATTTTGTGGATGTCATCAATGTATCAAGGGGCGGTATGGCATTCAAGAGTGCTGAGGAGCTCAAGATAGACAATTACTATGATACGCAGATTATTATCTGGACTAAGGAACGCATAGAGACAGTTGTTCGTATCGTAAGACGTGACGGAGATACATACGGCAGTGAATTTGTCGGATTGTCTTCGGCAGATGAGATGAAGATTAATATTTATGAGATGTTTAATTACTCTGACGAAGAGGAATGATTTTTAGAAGCATAAGATGCCTCGGGCAGTAATACAATGTATTATTGTCCGGGGTTTTTTATTTGAAGTCTGAATTGTATGAATGTTACAAAATGAATATAAAAAATATATAATTAAAAATAATATAACAAAAATAATAATAAAAATTTCGAAAAATTTCAACAAAATTATTGAAAAATCCGAACAATTTTGGTACAATACATATATGATTTTCCAAAAGGGGTTTCGGAAAATTAAATTAATGAGGTATTGGAGGTATTTTGTATGAATGTTTACAAAACGGAAGATGTGAGGAATGTAGTATTGTTGGGGCACGGTGGCTGTGGTAAGACAACTCTTGTCGAAGCCATGGCGTATGTATCGGGAGCAATAAGCCGTCAGGGTAAGGTTGACGACGGAAGTACACTTAGTGATTTTGATAAAGAGGAGATAAAGAGACAGTTTTCGATTAACACTTCAGTGGTTCCGATTGTATGGGAGAACACGAAGCTTAATATTTTAGATACACCCGGATATTTTGATTTTGTTGGTGAAGTTGAATCTGCAGTAAGTGCAGCTGATTCGGCAGTTATTGTTGTTTCAGGTAAGAGCGGTGTTGAAGTTGGAACAATCAAAGCGTGGGAGATGTGCGAGAAGTACAATATCCCCAGAATGATTTTTGTTACAGACATGGATCTTGACAATGCGAGCTTCAGACAGGCGGTTGAAGATTTGAAGGCACAGTTCGGTAAGAGAATTGCTCCTTTCCATCAGCCGATTCGTGAGAACGAGAAGTTTGTGGGATTCGTTAATATCGTTAAGATGGCGGGTAGAAGATTTACAAGCCTCACTGAATATGAAGATTTTGATATTCCTGAGTATTCTAAGGAAAATCTTGCAGGATATAGAGATGCTATTATGGAAGCTGTTGCTGAGACAAGCGAAGAGTACATGGATCGTTATTTTAACGGCGAAGAATTTACTCTTGAAGAGATTCTCGGAGCGCTTAGAGAAAATGTTAAGACATCAGGTATGGTTCCTGTGCTTATGGGTTCAGGTCTCAATGCACAGGGTGTTCGTATGCTTTTACAGGATATGGTTCAGTATTTGCCGTCACCTGCAGAGTGCGAAATCAGTGGCGAGAAGGCAGACGGAAGCGAATTTGTTGCCAACTACGACGTAACCAAGCCTTTCAGTGCTAAGGTATTTAAGACAATTGCCGATCCGTTTATCGGTAAATATTCACTCATTAAGGTGTGCTCAGGCGTGCTTAAGTCAGATTCTACGATTTACAACGCTGAGAAGGATGCAGAAGAGAAGCTTTCCAAGCTTTATGTAATGCAGGGTAAGACTCCTATTGAGGTTAAAGAAGTTAATGCAGGTGATATCGGTGCCGTTGCTAAGCTTTCTAACGTGGCTACGGGCGATACACTTTCAACCAAGGCTAATCCGATTACATATGAGAAACCGGAGTATCCGATTCCGTATACATATATGCGCTATAAGACCAAGAATAAGGGCGATGAGGATAAAGTATCCGGCGCACTTGCGAAGCTTATGGACGAAGACGTTACTCTTAAGGCTGTTAACGATACAGAGAACAGACAGACACTTCTTTACGGTATCGGCGACCAGCAGTTAGAGGTAGCAGTAAGCAAGCTTCTCAACAAGTACAAGGTTGAAATCGAGCTTAGCAAGCCTAAGTTTGCATTCAGAGAGACAGTACGTAAGAAAGTACGCGTACAGGGCAAGCACAAGAAACAGTCAGGCGGACACGGACAGTACGGTGATGTACATATCGAGATGGAGCCGTCAGGAGATAACGATAAGGCATATATCTTCGAAGAGAAGATTGTTGGTGGTGTAGTTCCGAAGAACTTCTTCCCTGCAGTTGAGAAGGGTATCCAGGAATCAGTTATCAAGGGACCGGTTGCCGCTTATCCTGTAGTTGGTGTTAAGGTTACTTTGGTTGACGGTTCTTACCACCCGGTAGACTCTTCAGAAATGGCTTTCAAGACCGCTACAATGCTTGCATTTAAGAAAGCATTCCTTGAGGCTTCACCGGTACTCTTAGAGCCGATTGCTTCACTTAAGGTTACTGTTCCGGACAAATTCACCGGCGACGTTATGGGCGACCTTAATAAGCGTAGGGGCCGCGTACTCGGTATGACACCTACAGCTGACAAGAAGCAGATTGTAGAAGCAGACATTCCTATGTCAGAACTTTTCGGTTACGCTACAGACCTCCGCTCCATGACAGGCGGTATGGGCATATTCGAGTACGAATACAGCCGTTACGAGCAGGCACCTTCAGATGTTCAGGAGAAGGAGATTGCAGCGAGAGCAAGCAAGCTTACGAATATTGAAGTATAATATGACCCCCGTCACATGTCCTATGGATGTGTGGCGGGGGTATTTGATTATGTGGCAGGCTGCAATGAAGTAGCATGTTTATGTGCTAAACACTAAAATATACCTCTTGCAATTCGAACACATGTTTGCTAAAATAAATATATCAAATCACAGGAGGCATATCATGAAGAACAGAAGTTATGTTGTAATCGATTTAAAATCATTTTATGCCTCGGTAGAGTGTGTTGAACGAGGACTTGACCCGCTTACGACGAATCTTGTCGTTGCGGATGAATCAAGGACTGAGAAGACGATTTGTCTTGCGGTGTCGCCGGCGCTTAAGAAGTATGGGATTCCGGGACGAGCGAGACTTTTTGAGGTAATTCAGAAGTGCAAGGAGATAAAGGCGAGTACAGGTAAGACTATAGAATATATTGCGGCTGTGCCGAGAATGCAGCTTTATATAGATTACAGTGCGAAGATATATAACACGTATCTTAAGTATGTGAGTGCCGAGGATATTCATGTATATTCTATTGACGAAGTTTTTATTGATGTGACAGATTATCTGCATTTGTACAGAGATGATGCCGGGAATGTTTTGACGGCACGTAAGCTTGCGGCGCGGATGATTAAGGATGTGTTTGCAGTGACGGGCATTACAGCGACTGCGGGTATCGGTACGAATTTGTATCTTGCGAAGATTGCGATGGATATTGTGGCTAAGCATGAAGACGCAGATGAAGACGGTGTACGAATTGCCGAGCTTGATGAAGCAAAGTATAAGCGATTGCTTTGGGAGCACAGACCACTTACTGATTTTTGGAGAATCGGGCGAGGTATAGAGAAGAGATTAGAGAAGAATGGTATGTTTACCATGGGAGACATTGCGAGGATGTCCACAACCAAGATAGGTGAAGATTATCTGTTTAAATTGTTCGGAGTAGATGCGGAGATACTGATTGATCATGCATGGGGTGTGGAACCCTGTACGATGAAGGATATCAAGAATTATAAGCCGAGCGCCAATTCTTTGTCTTCGGGACAGGTTTTAAGCTGTGGTTATGACTTTGAGAAAGCCAGAATTATTGTAAGGGAGATGCTTGAACTTTTGGCCCTTGAACTTGTGTCTAAGCATCTTGTTACGGATTTGGTTGTGCTCGACATCGGATATGATAGGGAAATGCCGGACGGTAGCGGCTATGATGGCGAAATGACACTTGACCATTACGGAAGAACGGTGCCGAAGCCGGCGCATGGCTCATATAGGTTAAAGGAACATACTTCCGTAACAAGTGTTCTTACGGATGCAGTGCTTGATATTTATGACCGGAGTGTGCACAGGGAACTTATGGTTAAAAGAGTTACGGTTGCTTTGTGTAATATCATTGATGAGAAAAAAGACAGTGCCGAGGTATATGAGCAGCTTGATTTGTTTACTGACTATGCTAAGAAAGAAGAGGAACAGAAGAAGCTAAAGAAGGAGCGTAATATACAGGAGGCGATGCTTTCGGTGCAGAACCGCTATGGGAAAAATGCGATGTTAAGAGGCACGAATTTGCAAGAAGGTGCGACCACTGTTGAGAGAAACCGGCAGATAGGCGGACACAAGGCATAAGGAGGCTTTTATGGGCAGATATGATGATATTATAAATATAGGGCGGCCGAAGTCATACAGAACGCCGATGGATGTTGCTAATCGGGCGAAGATATTTATGCCTTTTGCAGCTCTTAAGGGTTATGAGGAAGCAATAGTAGAACAGCAGAAGCTTGTTATTACAAGGACTGAGACCATCGATAAGGAACCGACGGGAGAACTGTTCCCGGAGGAAGGAATTTAAATTTTGAGAGAGAATTCACTTAAAAAGAGTTTTCTTTGCAAACTCTTTTGTTGTCATATTCTTCGTTCCGTGATAAAATTGTAATAATAAGGCAAAGGAGCGGGACTATGGCAGAGACAGAAAGAATGATTAACGGCATTACCTTTACAACTACGGAAGAATATCTGCAGGCGAAGAAGGAACTTGCCGGAATAGCATATGTCAAAGAGAATAACGACATGAGCAATGACCAGACGGTGCTTGCTCTTTATAATAAGTTTGTGCAGAAAGATGTATTTCACACGCAGATTGGTTATGAATTCCTTAAAGGGCTTCAGGAGCGTCTTATGCGTTCTGCTGAGATTGATAAATCGCAGGTTGCCAAGCTTCCGATTAGGGATTTCAGTGAAGACGAGAGGGACGAGAAGGAAGATTTTTATGTCAAACAGGAGAAGAATTCTACTGAAAAGAAGTCTGCCGAGAAGAAGGTTAAGCAGGCGGCTTCTAAAGTGTCGCCCAAGAAGAAATCCGCCAAGCCGGAGACGAAGAAGAAGCCTCTTATGTATCTTGAGGCAGAAC
The DNA here is from genome assembly GCA_015057505.1 of Lachnospiraceae bacterium. Classification (GTDB taxonomy): domain Bacteria; phylum Bacillota; class Clostridia; order Lachnospirales; family Lachnospiraceae; genus SIG300. The sequence continues at coordinate 139,057 of SVEG01000005.1, read as the reverse complement.
ATGCACCTAAACGAGAATCTGAACTTGATATTGTCAAAAGTAAGTATAAATGGTCGGTATTTTTTAATGTTTTGCTTGTTATAGTGATTATTATTATGGCGTATATTACCCTTAACAGCGATCATGTTAATATTCTTAATTACGAGACTAAGCTTCAGGATAAATATGCTTCATGGGCGCAGGAACTTCAAGAGCAGGAAGAGGCACTTAATAAGCTTAGAAATGAGTTAAAGGTGAATTTACCGGATTAAAATTCACAATTTTGTCATAATGATTGTATATACTGATCTTAAAAGGAACCTGTGACAGGAGGATATAAATGGACAAATTAAGAATACTTGTTGTAGATGACGAGAGCAGAATGCGTAAGCTTGTTAAGGATTTTCTGGTGAAAAGCGGTTATGAGGTTTTGGAGGCCGCAGACGGTGAGGAAGCTATAGATATATTTTTTTCGCAGAAGAATATCGATTTGGTTATTCTTGACGTAATGATGCCGAAGATGGACGGTTGGCAGGTATGCCGTGAGATACGGGCACATGACAAGACTCCGATTATTATGCTTACGGCACGCGGCGACGAGAGGGACGAGCTTACAGGCTTTGAACTTGGCGTCGATGAATACATTTCCAAGCCGTTCAGTCCGAAGATTCTTGTTGCACGTGTTGAAGCGATACTTCGGCGTACCAACTCTAAGATGCAGGAAGAAGAGACTAATGTCGGCGGAATTGTTATCAATAAGACCGCGCATATTGTTACAGTTGACGGTCAGAGTGTTGATTTGAGCTTTAAGGAGTTTGAACTCCTTTCATATTTTGTAGAGAATCAGGGCATTGCCCTTTCACGTGAGAAGATACTTAATCACGTATGGAATTACGATTACTTCGGTGACGCTCGAACGATTGATACGCATGTCAAGAAGCTTAGAAGTAAGCTTGGCGACAAAGGCGACTATATCAAGACGATTTGGGGCATGGGGTATAAGTTCAGCGTAGACAATGAGTAAGGAAAAACACTAATTAGTGTTGACAGAACACATACTAAGTGCTACAATGCGAGTAATTCAAAACAAAAAGGCTTTGACGAGGAATAGTAGGTGTTAGGGATTTCACAGAGAGAAGATGGTCGGTGCGAATCTTCATTGAACTAATATTGAAGCAGCCTCTGAGCTGTGGACCGAACAGAGAATCTTAGTAGGCTTCAACGGAGTTCCCCCGTTAACGTAGGAAGCAATATCGGAGTAATCCCGTATTGGCAGAGTGCAGAGAAATCTGAAATTAGGTGGTAACACGGACATGAAAGTTCGCCCTAAGTTGATATTATATCAGCTTAGGGCTTTTTGTTTTGGAGAAATGTCAGAAAGGAGAATGAAACATGACAGCAAATGAATTGAGAACAATGTACGTAAACTTTTTTAAAGAAAGGGGGCATAAGGAAATCGCGTCAGCGTCACTTCTCCCGGAGAATGACCCGACCGTGTTATTTACCACTGCAGGAATGCATCCTTTGGTGCCTTATTTATTAGGCGAAAAGCATCCAAGTGGAAATCGTCTTACGGATGTTCAAAAGTGCGTAAGGACAGAGGATATTGATGAAGTAGGAGACGACACACATTGCACATTTTTTGAGATGCTTGGAAATTGGTCTTTGGGAGATTATTTTAAACAGGAATCTATCTCCATGAGCTTTGAGTTTTTGACCAAGTATCTCAATATACCGATAGAAAGATTGGCAGTAACGGTATTTGAAGGTGATGAATTGGTACCTGCTGATGTTGAGGCAGAAGAAATTTGGAAGAGTTTTGGTCTTACAAGTGAGCAGATTTACAGATATGGCAGAGAGGATAACTGGTGGGGACCTGCCGGACAGACAGGACCGTGCGGACCGGATACAGAAATTTTCTACGACATGGGTAAGCCTAAATGTGGCCCTAAGTGCGGACCGTCTTGCCATTGCGGAAAATATGTTGAAATATGGAATAATGTTTTTATGCAGTTTAACAAAGAAGCAGACGGTAGTTTTACAGAGCTTAAGCAGAAAAATGTGGATACGGGAATGGGCTTAGAACGTGTGCTGACTATTTTTAACGGAAAAACAAACGTATATGATACGGAGTTGTTTATACCGGTTATGCAAAAGCTTGAAAGTATTTTGGAAAGGGAAGGAAAAGAGCTTTCGGAAAGAGAAAAGAGAATTATTTGCGAGCATATAAGAACAGTCACCTTTATTCTCGGTGATCCGATGCAGATTAGTCCGTCAAATACTGAGCAGGGATATATCTTAAGAAGGTTGATTCGTAGAATAATTCGTTTGTTAAAAAAGGTTGATATTAACACAAATTACTTGTGTGAACTTTCAGAGGTGATTATTGAACAATATAAAACAACTTATCCTGAACTTGGCGAAAATAGAGGATTTATTTTGGAACAGTTGCAAAAGGAATATACTTTGTTTTCAAAGACTTTGGATGACGGGTTAAAAAAGGCAAACAGATACCTTGATAATATTGAAAATACCGGAGTTCTTAGTGGTGAGCTTGCATTCAAATTGTATGATACTTATGGATTTCCGATTGAATTTACTTCAGAGCTCGCGTTGGAAAGAGGCTTTATGGTGGATGCTGATGGATTTAATAAGAGATTTAAGGAACACCAAGACAAATCAAGACAGGGAGCTGCCGGAAAATTTGCAGGTGGTTTGGCAGATAATAATGAACAGACGGCAAGGCTTCACACAGCGACACATTTATTAAACGGAGCTTTGAGAAAAGTTTTGGGTAATGAAGTATTTCAGAGAGGCAGTAATATAACGTCAGAGCGTTTGAGATTTGATTTTTCTTTTGGAAGAAAGGTGACCAAAGAAGAACTTGAACAGGTAGAGGCAATTGTAAATGAGGCTATAGGACAAAAAATAGATGTGATTTTAGAAGAAATGACGCTGGAGAAAGCATATGAAGAAGGCGCAATCGGAGTATTTTCAGGGAAATACGGGGAAATAGTAAAGGTATATACAGTTCCCGGATATTCCAAAGAAATTTGTGGTGGTCCGCATGCTAAAAATACCGAAGAATTGGTTTCTTTTAAAATTTTGAAGGAAGAAGCTTCTTCCGCCGGGGTGCGAAGAATCAAGGCTGTAATCGGAACAAAATAAAAATTTGAAAAATACACATTGAGAAATGTGTATTTTTTTGTATAATAAAAATAACTAAGTTAAAAAGGTGGTACACCCATGCACAAATTACTGGTTTTTGATTTGGACGGTACTTTGGCGCAGAGAGCCAAGGGCATCAGTTACGAAGATACACAAAAGTTAAAAGAATTGGAAAAATCAGGTTATAAGATAGCAATTTGCTCGGGCAAACCGACATATTATCTTTGCGGTTTTGTAAGGCAGCTCGAACTGGAAAATCCTATTTTGATTGGTGAAAACGGCGGATGCTTCCAATTTGGTGTAGCATTGCCACCTAAGAAATATTACAAATATCCCTGTAGTGAGAGGGCGATAGAGCAAATCAGAACTTTGAAAGTCCGCATTGATGAAAACTGCGGTGAACGCAACTGGTATCAGCCTAACGAGATTGAACTTACACCGTTTCCGCAGGATGCTGAAAGCTTTGAGATTATTCAGAAGATAATTGATTCCGGCGAGGTGTGCCTTGATGAACTGCTTGTTTACAGGCACAAGGATTGCTATGATATGATACCAAAGAATATAAACAAGGCTAATGGTGTGGCACTGCTTGCCGAGAGAGAGGGGATCGACAGGGCGGATATTATCGCCTTCGGTGATGAGGTGAATGATGTGCCGATGCTTGAGTATGCGGATATTTCTGTGGGTATAGGAAATAACCTTAATTGCGAGACTGATTATAGGTTTGATTCGATTTCAGAGGCGCTTGATTTTGTTTTGAAAGAACTGCCTTAAAGTTCGACAACCGGTTAAGTGAAAAATATGTGAAATAATACACTATTGTTGAGAAAAATAAAAAAATGTGGTAAAATTACAATGTAAAATTCACATTCGAGGTTGATAATTGATGAAACATTCTATCCGTACGAAGTGGACGCTTGCCATTGTGCTTATGATTGCCGGTGCGCTTGTGGTTTGCTGGATTATCAATAATACTTTTCTTGAGAAGTATTATATGTTTGAAAAACAGCAGAATATTGAAAATGCGTATTTTGCCATAGAGAATTTTTTGACAGAGAAGGTTAAAGAAGAGAATGTCAATTATGAACTCGAGAAGATGAGTGAGCGATACGTTATTGACTATCTTGTTGTGGACAGTAATGCCAGGGCGCTTTATACTAATGTTAAGGGACAGGATATGCTTGTGTCGAGACTTAGTATGTATTTGCTCGGAATAAAGGATGATAGAGCCGAAATACTGAAGGAGACGGATTCTTATACGGTAGCAATTAATAACGATGACCGTTTTAATACGAATTATCTTGAGTTATGGGGATATTTTCAAAAAGGGAATTATTACCTGATTCTTCGAAGCCCTGTAGAGAGTATTGAGGAAAGTGTTGCGCTTTCTAACACCTTTTTTGCATATGTGAGTGTGGGAGTCATACTTATAAGCTGTCTTGTTATGTGGCTAATTACAAGACGAATTACCAAGCCGATTTTGGAGCTTGCGGATATATCTGAGAAGATGTCAAATCTCGATTTTGATGTAAAATATACACGGGATGATGAGGATGAGATAGGCGTTCTCGGAAGCAGTATGAATAAGCTGTCAAATAAGCTTGAATCGACGATTTCGGAGCTTAAGACAGCCAATAATGAACTTAAGAACGATATCGAGCAGAAGATTCAGATAGATGAGATGCGTAAGGAATTTTTAGCTAATGTTTCGCATGAACTTAAGACTCCGATTGCGCTTATCCAGGGATATGCGGAAGGACTTCATGAGAGCATCAATGACGATGCGGAGAGTCGTGATTTTTACTGCGAGGTTATCATGGACGAGGCCGACAAGATGAGCAGAATGGTTAAGAGACTTCTCGATTTGAATCAGCTTGAATTCGGACAGAATCAGGTGCAGATGGAGCGTTTTGATATCACCCAGGTTATAAAGGCAGTCGTTGCGGCGGCGGATATTAAGATTAAGCAGAAGGAAGCGACGGTTAATTTTACTGAGGATTTGCCGATATATGTTTGGGCGGACGAATATCAGATCGAAGAGGTTATTACCAATTATCTGAGCAATGCTCTTAACCATGTTGATTTTGACAGGGTTATTACGATAACGCTTGAACAAAAGGACGGTATTGTAAGAGTGCTCGTTCATAATACGGGTAATAACATACCGGAAGAAGATATTGATAAGATTTGGATTAAGTTTTATAAAGTGGACAAGGCGAGAACAAGAGAGTACGGCGGTAACGGCATAGGGCTTTCGATTGTAAAGGCTGTTATGGATGCACATAACAGGGAGTGCGGAGTTTATAATACCGAAGACGGAGTTACATTTTGGTTTGAGCTTGATTCACAGTGCAGAATGGATTAGGAGGTTTGTATGAAAAAAATAATATTACTTCTTATAAGTGTTTTGACTATGGCATTTCTTTATGGCTGTAGTGCGTACAAACTTGATTTGACGGCGAGCGAGCATGATAAGATTGCGGAATATGCGGCGTATGCATTGCTTGGGGATGCGGCAGATTATAAAAATAAACTTCTGCCGAGCGATGAGGTTGACAGAATTATAGCAGAGAGAGAGCTCGAATCACAGATAAGGGATGAGATTGACAGGCTTGAGCCGTCAACTAATAATCCTCAGAATCCGACAACACCGCAGGAAACGACAAGTCCGGGTGATATAGATATTAAGGAGACAACCACTAAGAAGGATGAACCGGAAGTGATTAAGACACTTGATGATATACTCGCGATTGCTAATGTGTCAGTGCAGTATTCGGGATATGAGATTTGCAGTATGTATCCGAATGATCCGTCTGAATTAATTGCACTTAAACCGAAGAAAGGTAAACAGTTCATTGCACTTTCTTTTGTGCTTCAGAATACATCCAACGAACAGGCAGAGTGTAATCTTCTTGAAAGAGATATAGTGTACCGTCTGCATTTGGCAAACGGGGAGAATTACAAATCCATGCTTTCTGCTATGGGAAATGACTTTGGGACCTGGAATGCACCGCTTGCACCGCAGAGCATGAACATGGCATTTATGTTGTTCGAGGTGCCGGATACATTGACTGCACAGGATATGGTAGACGCGGAATTATCATTCAGAGAGAATAAGACTACGCAGAGTGTGGTTTTGCAATAAGGAGATTTTCTTATGATTTCTTACATAAAAGGTGAACTTGCAGATGTTACGGAACAGAGCATAGTGCTTGAGTGCGCCGGTATCGGATATGAGATTGCTGTGCCGGTATCAACACTTACGGAGCTTCCGTCCATAGGTAACGAGGTTAAGATTCACACATACTTGTATGTCAGGGAAGATGCCGTTAATTTGTACGGTTTCCTTACCAAAGAAGATTTATATGTTTTTAAATTGCTCATAGGTGTTAATGGAATTGGTCCTAAGGGAGCACTCGGCATCCTGTCTGCAATTACACCGGATGAACTTAGATTTGCGATACTTGCGGATGATGTAAAAACCATCGCCAAAGCTCCGGGAATCGGCAACAAGACGGCACAGAAGCTTATTATCGAGCTTAAAGACAAACTTAAATTGTCGGATGTATTTGAGCAGAGTCTTGCAGCCAAGACTAAGGGGGTTGAGTCGGTAGAAACAGCAGGACAGGATATCCGTTCAGAAGCGGTACAGGCACTTGCTTCGCTTGGTTATTCGCTTTCGGAGGCGACCAAGGCGGTCGGCAAGGTTGAGATTACTGCCGATACAACGGTAGAGCAACTCTTAAAAGACGCTCTGAAAAAAATAAGCATTTTATAGTGGGGACATTATGAATCGACGTATAATTACTACGGAGTTAACTGAAGAAGATATAAGAACCGAGAATCATTTAAGACCGCAGATGCTTGATGATTATATCGGACAGGAAAAAGCCAAGCAGAACCTTAAGGTATTTATTGAGGCGGCTAAAAACAGAGGTGAGGCGCTTGATCATGTGCTTTTATACGGACCGCCCGGACTTGGTAAAACCACTCTTGCAGGCATTATCGCCAATGAGATGGGCGCGGATATCAAGATTACATCAGGGCCTGCAATAGAAAAGCCCGGTGAAATGGCGGCAGTTCTTAATAATCTTAAGGATAACGATATTTTGTTTGTGGATGAGATACACAGACTTAACCGTCAGGTTGAAGAGGTTTTGTATCCTGCCATGGAAGATTACTCGATAGATATTATGATTGGTAAGGGAGCTACGGCGCGCTCTATCAGACTTGATTTACCGAAGTTCACACTTGTCGGAGCAACAACAAGAGCGGGACTTCTTACTGCTCCGCTTAGAGACAGATTCGGAGTTATGCACAGACTTGAGTTTTATACACCTAAGGAGCTTGAAGCGATTATTCTTCGTTCTGCCAAGGTGCTTCAGGTGGAGATTGATGAAAACGGAGCTAAGGAGCTTGCAAGACGTTCGAGAGGAACGCCCAGACTTGCCAACAGACTTCTTAAACGTGTCAGGGATTTTGCGCAGGTTAAGTACGATGGCGTTATTACTGAAGAGGTTGCAAAGTTTGCGCTTGATTTGCTGGAGGTTGATAAGTTGGGGCTTGATAAGAGTGACCGCAGGTTGCTTCTTATGATGATTGATAAATTTGGCGGCGGACCGGTCGGAGTTGATACACTTGCGGCGGCACTCGGAGAGGATGCAGGAACGATTGAGGATGTAATTGAGCCGTATCTTTTACAGAATGGTCTTATACAGAGAACACCGCGTGGAAGAATTGTCACAGAATCGGGTTATTTGCACATGGGATGTGCGGTGAATCCGTAGATTGACACAATTGGTACTAAATAACTAAATTGTGTAAAAAACAGGTTGTTATTTTCGAGTGTATTAGTTATAATATAGACATGAGTTACGAATTGGAGGATATATAAATGCCGGCAAAGAATAATACACAGGTTTTAATAGATGGAAAGGTATTTACATTAAGCGGTTATGAAGAAGAAGAGTATCTTAACAAGGTTGCTTCATACATCAATAACAAGATTATGGAGATGAAGCAGGAGGACGGCTTCAGAAGACAGAATAAAGAGACTCAGAGCATACTTATACAGCTTAATATTGCCGACGATTATTATAAAGTGAAAAAGCAGGCAGACTTGCTTGAACTTGAACTTGAGGATAAGAATAAGGAGCTTTACGAGCTTAAGCATGACCTCATCAGTCTCCAAATTAAGGCAGAGGCGGCTGAGAAGGAGATTGAGAAGTTTCGTAAGGAAGCTGCCGAGTATGAGAAGAAGATAGTTAAGCTTGAAACGGAGCTTATTTCAGAACAGAAGAAGAATTAATTTAAGGCGTGTCAGAATGTAAGTTGTGGCACGCTTTTAACATTAGTGGAAACAAGGAAGATTGCGATGACAGAGAAAAATATTGAATTACTGGCTCCGGCCGGTTCATATGAGACAATGCAGGCGGCGATTGCGGCGGGAGCCGATGCCGTATATATCGGAGGACAGCTTTTTGGAGCAAGGGCATATGCGGATAATCCCGATGACAATATGTTGCTTGATGCCATTGATTATGTGCATTTGCGCGGTAAGAAGCTTTATCTCACAGTAAATACACTGCTTAAGGATAGCGAGATTGAGGAACAGTTATATGCATATCTGGAGCCGCTTTATAAGCAGGGACTTGATGCCGTTATAGTGCAGGATCTTGGTGTTATGAAGTTTATACAGGAGCATTTTCCGCTTCTTCCGATACACGCAAGCACACAGATGACGATTACAGGCAGACGTGGTGCAAAGTTCCTTGAAGAACAGAAAAATGTGACAAGAGTTGTAACGGCTAGAGAACTGTCACTTGATGAGATACGGGATATCAGAGCTAACAGCAGTCTGGAGATAGAGAGCTTTATTCACGGGGCGCTTTGTTATTCGTATTCGGGTCAGTGCCTTTTTAGTAGTATGGTGGGCGGTCGAAGCGGTAACAGAGGACGTTGCGCGCAACCGTGCCGAATGGTATATAAGGATTCCGATGGGAAAAACGGCTACTTTATCAGCCCTAAGGATCTGTGTACGGTAGAGATTTTGCCGGAGATTATTAAGTCAGGAGTAACCTCACTTAAAATCGAAGGACGTATGAAAAAGCCCGAGTACACGGCAGGCGTTGTAAGCATATACAGAAAATACCTTGATTTATATCTTACAAAAGGTGAGAAAGGCTATTTTGTTTCGCAGAAAGACAAGCAAATTCTTCTTGATTTGTTTAATCGTGGCGGTTTTACGGCAGGCTATTATCTTAAGCATAATGGTCAGGATATGATGTTTACTGAGGGCAAGGATAGCGAGGAAAAGGGTCGTAATGAAGAGCTTTTTGCAAAAATCAGAAGCAAGTATATTGATGTACCGCAGGAGAAAATGCAGATTACGGGTGAGGCATATGTTTATGTTGGACAGCCTGTGAGTATGCGTGTACAGTTTAAAGGTTATGACGTGTCGGTGGAAGGAGAGGTTGTACAGCCGGCGCAGAATCAACCGATGACTGTGGAGAAGATAGAGAAGCAACTTAACAAACTCGGTGCAACAGAATTTGCATGGCAGGAAATGCCGCAAGTATTTACCGATGATGCGAGCTTTGTAAGCGTGACAGAGCTTAATAACCTTAGGAGGACAGCTATTGACAGGCTTAGGGAGGAGATACTTAGAGAGTACAGGAGAGACATTTGCAGCACAGAGACAGACGTAGCCTTGACGGCCGTTAGCCCGGCTGACAGGCCTCACGGCAAATACCCTCTATACGCATATGTTGAAGATACCAGTATTCTCGAAATGCTTGTTTTGGAATTTGCAGATTACGACGGATTTTATCTTGATACAGCGGCGCTATCTAGGGAAGATATCCTTAAAGGAATAAGCCTTTGTAAATCAGCCGGTAAGAAGATATATATTGCGATGCCTCATATTTTCAGAAAGAAAGCAGCAGAGCAGTTTGATAATATGTACAAGGATATTGTTGCTGCGGAGCCGACCGGCTTTTTGGTGCGTAATCTTGAGAATCTTATTTATCTTACGGAGCGTGGCAATAAGCTTCCGATTCTGCAGGATTATACCATGTATGCTTACAATAAGGAGGCACGTGAGGTTCTTGATAGGTATAACACAGACGGCTATGTCTTGCCGGTGGAACTTAACTTCAGGGAACTTTGCGAACTTGGTGCAGAGAACGGCATATTGATTGCTTACGGGCGTATTCCGATGATGATTTCGGCGCAGTGTGTCACTAAGACAACTAAGGGAATATGTACAGGGAAGACGGGTGTACATGAGCAGCTTACCGACCGTATGAATAACGTATTTCCTATAAAAAGATATTGCAATGTATGCTATAATAAAATATATAATTGCAAGCCTTTATCATTGCTTACGATGACAAAGGAAATCAATTTGTTGTCACCTGCGGGAATAAGACTTGATTTTACAACAGAGACGATAAACGAAGCAAGAGAGGTTTCGAGGAAGTTTGTGAATGTGTTTGTGCATGGTGCTTCCGACGAAAAGGAACTTGCAGATTTTACAAGGGGACATTTTAAACGGGGAATAGGGTGATTTTTTGACAGAAATAGTTTCGGAATTGTTAAGGTACGGAACAATATTACTGGTAGTAACATACACAGTTGTTGCTATAGGGCTTGTACGTGATAAGGACAATCGTGCGAAGAATCCATATGCTTATGTACTTATAGGGTGTATGTTTTTGTTGCAGTTCTTTATGAGCTGTACGGTGTATATCATGACACTGGAAGTAAAGGTAATATGGTTTTATCTTGCACAGATTGTGTATATGGCGGCACTTTTTACATTATACCGTATATTTTACTCAAAAGGCTCAATAGTTCTTCTAACGCATATGAGCATGCTTCTTACGATAGGACTTGCTATACTTACTAGACTTTCATTTAACAAGGCCGTACGTCAGTTTGAACTTTTGGTGCTCGGTACAGTGGCGGCAGGACTTATTCCGTTTATAATGAGTAAGTTTAAGCTGCTCCGTAAAATGGCTTGGTTTTACGGAAGTATCGGAATAGGACTTTTGCTTCTGGTACTTCTTATTGCCGAGAACACATATGGAGCCAAGCTTTCGATTGAGATTTTTGACGTAACATTCCAACCGTCTGAATTTGTTAAGATAGTGTTTGTGTTTTTCGTAGCGGCGATGTTTGAGCACGGCGCGAGTTTTTCACAAGTTATTAAAACCTCGATTATGGCGGCGGCGCATGTGCTGATTCTTGTTGCATCAAAGGACCTCGGAAGTGCGCTTATTTATGCGATAGTGTATGTTGTTATGGTGTATATTGCGACGGGCAATGCGCTGTATCTGTTCGGAGGTCTGCTTGGCGGTTCGGCGGCTTCATATGTTGCATATACATTGTTTGATCACGTTAAGACGCGAGTTACTGCGTGGATGGACCCGTGGAGCGTAATTGAAAATAAAGGTTATCAGGTGGCGCAATCGCTGTTTTCGATAGCAACAGGTGGTTGGTTCGGACTTGGACTTTATAAAGGCGCGCCGGGGACAATACCGGTAGTCGAAGAGGACTTCGTATTTGCGGCGATTTGCGAGGAACTCGGAGTGGTCATAGCAATATGCGTTATCGTTATAACGTTTTTGTGTGTGCGGAGATTTTTTAAGGCGGCAATGGACAGTTACGGTAATTTTTACAGGTTCATGGCACTCGGACTCGGAGCAACATACGGAATACAGGTATTCATTACAATAGGCGGTGCTATAAAGCTTATTCCGTCAACGGGTGTGACATTACCGCTAATCAGCTACGGAGGCAGTTCACTTCTTAGTACGATTGCGATGTTTTCGATTATTCAGGGGATTATAATATTAAAGCGTGACGAGGATGAGAAGATTGAAAGAGAAAAAGAAGAGCGCAGACAGGAACGTTTACGACAAAAGCTCGAAGCTGAACGAAAAGCAAGCCTCGAAGCAAACAAGAAGGGGCAGAAAAAGCAAAAAGGAGCTCGAGGCAAAAAGAAATAAAGAATTTAAGAGAGTGTTTTGGATTTTTGCAGGTCTGTTTTTATTGCTTGTCGGATATCTTGTGTATTTTCTCGTGGTAGAGAGTGAGAATATAATTAATAATCCTTACAACACGAGGATTGATTTGCTTGCCAAAAAAGTAAGCCGCGGAACAATATACGGTCGAAACGGAGAGGTACTTGCCGAGACAATGCTTGATGAGGAAGAGAAAGAAATCAGGTATTATCCTTTCGGAAGTCTCTTTGTACATACGGTGGGTTATAATACACACGGTAAAAGCGGAATTGAATACAGCATGAATTATGAGCTATTGACTTCAAAGACGAACTTTTTCAAGAAGCTTGTTAATGACTTTAAAGGTAAAAAGGACGAGGGCAACAGCGTGCATACCACGCTTGATGCAAGGCTTCAAAAGGCGGCATATGATGCGCTTGGAGATTATAAGGGTGCTGTTGTAGTGCTTGAACCAAGTACCGGCAAGATTCTTGCGATGGTATCCAAGCCGGACTTCGATCCGAACAATATTGCAGAGCTTTGGCAGACACTTGTGAATCAGGAAGGAACTGCGGAGGACGGAACAGTTGACGAGACCTCCGATGCGGCGATGTTAAATCGCGCAACTCAAGGGTTATACGAGCCGGGCTCGGTGTTTAAGATAGTGACAACTCTTGCATATATCAGGGCATATCCGGATACATGGCGTGAATTTGTATATGACTGTTCGAAGGGGCTTTTTAATGACGGCGGAGTTAAGATAAGCTGTTATCATGGAAAATCTCACGGAGAGAATTCGCTTGATAGGGCATTTGCCTTGTCCTGTAACGGAGCGTTTGCCGCTATTGGTAATGAAATCACACTCGAACGTATTGCCGATACTTGTAATTCGCTGGGAATGAATGCGTTGCTTGGCGGAAGTGTGCCGTCGCTTGTCAACCGTTTTACACTTGCAGAAGATTCGCCTAAGTGGGAGTATCTTCAGACGATGATTGGACAGGGCGGAACTGCGATTACACCTTTCTACGGAGTGATGCTGGCTTCGTGTATAGCTAACGGCGGAACAGTAATGACACCCTACATGATTGATTATGTGGCGGCACCGGACGGTGATATTATTACGGAATACGCCCCGCAGATATACGGCTCATGGATGACCGAAGCAGAGGCGGGGATACTTGGAGAGCTTATGCGAGGCTGTGTTACAGGCGGAACGGCATATTCACTTAATTCGCTTGAAGTCGAGTGTTACGGCAAGACCGGAACCGCTGAGACGCAGGCCGAGAAGCCCAATGCATGGTTTGTGGGATATGCGACGACCGACGGTAAGGCAGATATAGCGATCAGCGTCATAGTGGAAGAGAGCGGCGCGGGAAGCGAGTTTGCAGTGCCGGTTGCGAAGGCTGTGTTTATGGAATATTATAAAGAATACAGGATTTCGGCGAATTGACATAAAATAAAAAGCAGTGTTGACATTCAAAATAATGTATGTTACAATTTAGTCCGTATGGGAAAATCTCATACGGATAAATTTAACCCGTGCCAGGCACACGGACGACTCCGACCGGTGACTTAGCATAGGGCATATATATTTAAGGAGGACAAACACATGATTTCTAAGGAAAAGAAAGCAGAATTAATCAAGGCTTACGGAAGAACTCCGGAAGACACAGGTTCACCTGAGGTTCAGGTTGCAATCCTTACAACAAGAATTGCAGAGCTCACAGAGCACTTAAAGGCTAATCCTAAGGATCACCACTCAAGAAGAGGTCTCTTTAAGATGGTAGGTCAGAGAAGAGGTTTACTTGATTACCTTAAGAAGACAAATCTTGATGGCTATCGTGAATTGATCGAGAAGTTGAACATCAGAAAATAATTTGCGATATCGTAGGCTGCGCTATGCGGCTACCGCTATCGTTTAACAGGGCGGAGCAATCCGCCCTGTTTTAAGTAAAAAGCATACCGTCGGAAGAGCATTCCCGAGACCACTGAAAAGGACATACAGGTGTGTGTATTTTTCAGTAGTTTCGGTACTTCCGATTGGTGCAAATATATAAGGAGGTACAGATATGTACAAGAGTTTTAGTATGGAGCTTGCAGGCCGTACACTTACGGTTGATGTAGGCAGAGTTGCCGCACAGGCAAACGGTGCAGCTTTTATGCATTACGGAGACACTGTAGTTTTATCAACAGCTACAGCATCAGAGAAGCCCAGAGAAGGAATCGATTTCTTCCCGTTAAGCGTTGAGTACGAAGAGAAGCTTTACGCAGTAGGTAAGATTCCCGGAGGCTTTAATAAGAGAGAGGGTAAGGCAAGTGAGAATGCTATTCTTACTTCACGTGTAATCGACAGACCTATGCGTCCGCTTTTCCCGAAGGACTACCGTAACGATGTAACACTTAACAATATGGTTATGTCAGTAGATCCTGAGTGCAGTCCTGAACTTACAGCTATGCTTGGTTCAGCTATTGCAACAGCTATTTCAGATATTCCTTTTGACGGCCCCTGTGCAACAACACAGGTTGGTTTGATTGATGGTGAGTTCGTATTTAACCCTAATGCAGCACAGAATGCTGTATCAGATTTGAAGCTTACTGTTGCTTCAACAAGAGAAAAGGTTATCATGATTGAAGCAGGTGCTAACGAAGTTCCTGAAGACAAGATGATTGAGGCTATTTTTGAGGCTCACAAGATTAATCAGACAGTTATCGAGTTTATCGACAAGATTGTTGCTGAGTGCGGTAAGGCTAAGCATGAGTATACAAGCTGCGCTATTCCGGAAGAGCTTTTTGCTGCAATCAAAGAGATTGTAACACCTGAGCAGATGGAAGAGGCTGTATTTACAGATGTTAAGCAGGTTAGAGAAGAGAATATCCGCCAGATTAAGGACAAGCTTGCAGAGGCTTTTGCAGAGAACGAAGAATGGCTTGGTTTAATTGATGAGGCTGTATATCAGTATCAGAAGAAGACAGTTCGTAAGATGATTCTTAAGGATCATAAGAGACCTGACGGAAGAGCAATCACACAGATTCGTCCTCTTGCGGCAGAAGTAGATATCGTTCCTCGTGTACATGGTTCAGCTATGTTTACAAGAGGACAGACACAGATTTGTACAGTTACAACACTTGCTCCTTTGTCAGACGCTCAGAAGCTTGACGGTCTTGACGAGAACGAAGTAAGCAAGCGTTATATGCATCATTATAACTTCCCTTCATACTCAGTAGGTGAGACAAAGCCTTCAAGAGGACCGGGAAGACGTGAAATCGGTCACGGTGCACTTGCAGAGAGAGCATTGCTTCCGGTACTTCCTAGCGAGGCAGATTTCCCTTATGCAATCCGTACAGTATCAGAGACATTTGAGTCTAACGGTTCAACATCACAGGCATCTGTTTGTGCATCAACAATGTCACTTATGGCTGCAGGTGTTCCGATTACAAAACCTGTTGCAGGTATTTCATGTGGTCTTGTTACAGGCGAGACGGATGATGATTACTTAGTACTTACAGATATCCAGGGTCTCGAAGATTTCTTCGGCGATATGGATTTCAAGGTTGCAGGTACAAAAGACGGTATCACAGCTATCCAGATGGATATCAAGATTCACGGTCTTACAAGAGCAATCATCGAAGAAGCTATCAGAAGAACAAGAGAAGCAAGAATGTATATCCTTGATGAAGTTATGCTTAAGGCAATCGCTGAGCCCAGACCTGAAGTTGGTCCTTACGCTCCTAAGATTGTTCAGATTCAGATTGATCCTGCTAAGATTGGTGAGGTTGTTGGTCAGAGAGGTAAGACAATCAACGCAATCATCGAGCAGACAGGTGTTAAGATTGATATCACAGACGACGGTGCTGTTTCAGTTTGCGGTACAGAGCAGGCTAAGATGGACGAGGCAGTTAAGATGATCCAGACTATCGTTACAGACTTTGAAGAAGGTCAGGTATTCGAGGGTAAGGTTATCAGCATTAAGGAATTTGGTGCATTCTTAGAGTTTGCTCCGGGTAAAGAAGGTATGGTTCATATTTCCAAGATTAGCAACGAGAGAATCAACCGTGTAGAAGATGTTCTTACACTCGGTGATGTTGTTAAGGTTGTTTGCCTCGGCAAGGACAAGATGGGAAGAATCAGCTTCAGCATTAAGGATTGCAAATAATAGCATAAGCTATAGGAGATGAAATTATGAGTCTTTTATATAAAAGTACAAGAAGCGTAAGCGAACCTGTAACTGCTTCAATGGCGATTTTAAAAGGTCTTGCTGATGACGGCGGTTTATTCGTACCGGAGAGTATTCCAAGCCTTGATGTAAGCATGGAAGAGCTTTCTAAGATGACATATCAGGAAGTTGCTTACGAAGTAATGAAGAAGTTCCTTACTGACTTTACAGAAGAAGAGTTAAAGGGTTGTATCGACAGAGCTTACGATTCTAAGTTTGATACAGAGGATATCGTAGAGCTTGTTAAAGCGGACGGAGCTTATTATATTGAGTTGTTCCACGGTGCAACAATTGCGTTTAAGGATATGGCATTGTCAATCCTTCCGCACCTTATGACAGTTTCAGCTAAGAAGAACAATGTTTCTAAGGAAATTGTTATTCTTACGGCAACTTCAGGTGATACTGGTAAAGCCGCACTTGCAGGCTTTGCAGATGTTCCGGGAACCAAGATTATAGTATTTTATCCGAAGAACGGTGTTAGTATGATTCAGGAACTCCAGATGGTAACTCAGAAGGGTGCTAATACACATGTAATCGGTATTACAGGTAATTTCGATGATGCACAGAATGGTGTTAAGGCTATTTTCGGTGATGCAGATATGAAAGCTGAGCTTGATAAGGCAGGCTTCCAATTCTCATCAGCAAACTCAATCAACATCGGACGTCTCGTGCCTCAGATTGTATATTATGTATATTCTTATGCTAAGCTTTTGGCTGAAGGCGAGATTAAGGCGGGAGAGAAGATCAACATTGTAGTTCCTACAGGTAACTTCGGTAATATTCTTGCTGCTTACTACGCTAAGAATATGGGTGTTCCGGTTGAGAAACTTATCTGCGCATCTAATGACAACAAAGTTCTTTATGACTTCTTTGCAACAGGTTGCTACGATAAGAACAGAGAGTTCATTTTGACATCATCACCTTCGATGGATATTCTTATTTCAAGTAATCTTGAGAGACTTATCTACAAAATTGCAGGCGAGAATGCTGCTAAGAACAAGGAGCTTATGACAGCGTTATCAGCAGGCGGTAAGTACACAATTACTGATGATATGAAAGCAAAACTTGCAGATTTCATCGGTGGATATGCAACAGAGGCTGAGACAGCGGATACAATCCACGCTATCTACGAGAATACAGGCTATATCATGGATACTCATACAGCAGTTGCTGCATCTGTATACAAGAAGTATGCTGCAGATTCTAAGGATGAGACAAAGACGGTTATCGCTTCAACAGCAAGCCCTTATAAGTTTGCAAGAAGCGTAATGAACGCTATTGATGCTAAGTACGACGAGATGGCAGATTTTGACCTTATCGACGAGCTCGAGAAGCTCTCAGGTGTGGCAATCCCTAATGCCGTACAGGAGATTCGCAATGCGGATATCCTCCATAAGACAGTATGTGCTCCTGCAGAGATGAAGCAGGAAGTACTTAAGTTCTTGGGAATAAACTAATTAAAAAATGAGGCAGTTGCAAGTTTTTGCGCTGCCTTTTTGGTTGCCCGAAATCACCGCACTGTCGCCATACAGTACAAGCTTTAAGGCGGATATTCCGTTCTCTTGCAACATTTAACGTTTTAAGAAGAACTAATGCTTTTGCTTTCCACCGTTTGATTTTGTGCCGCTTCATTAAACTCATGGAATTGAAGAAGTTCATGTAATTGTGAAATTTGTAGATTTTATAGGTAAGGGTTAAAGGCACTTAAAAAGCGTCGCTACTTAGCACGCGAGATGAAACAAAATAATTTAAACAAATAATATCTTTATTGTTTCATCTCGCAAGCTTAGTAGCGATACGCTTTTTTCGTAGCGAGAGCGTGCCTTATAATCCCTTACCTATAAAATCTACAAATTTCACAACTACTGAACTTCTAACAATTCCACTCAGACAACATTACGCGGCACAATTTGGTGGAAAGCTTAAAAGCATAAGTTCTTCTAAAAAACCTTTGTTGTCTTCGAGAACGAAATATCCGCCTTAAAGCTTGTACTGTATGGCGACAGTGCGGTGATTTCGGGCAATCAAAAAGGCAGCGCAAAAACTTGCAACTGCCTCATTTTATTTTGATTTGTTTATGTGGTGAAGATGAAGTATACTACACCGAATGTGAACTGAATCGGGATGATATATGATTTATCAGTTGTCTCCGGTAATTCGTCTTCCTCGTAAGGAGGAGTAAGTTCAAGGTCTACGCTGTAAGTATTGGATGTGTTTACAGTGAAGAGACCATTGTGGAGGTTAAGGAAATCCGAAACGGAAGCATTTATGAATTCTTTGTCGTTTTCGAATTCCTGCCCTGCATAGCGTGCTGCAAACTCCGCGAAAGTATCGGCATCGGCACAAATGCAAGTTGCGGAAGCGAAAGCACCTGTGATTTTCTGATAAGACGTAGTAGGATTAACAACTTCCGGTAATGCATTGACTGATGATAATAAAGAACAGTCACTACCGATAAATCTGATTATGTTCTTGATAAGAAGAGTAGCATAATCTCTGATGTATGTTTCCTTGGTTGTGTCTCCGAGACCATAGAATTTAGAAACCATCTGCTCGATAATTTCCTGACCGGCACTAAGGATGTTAGTGGGGTCAAGATTAAATTCCTGCTCGTAGGAAGCAATAGCTTCATTGACTGCGGCTTCATCTGCAAAACCGAGAGTAATAACGGCGTTGCCAAGCATAACGTATCCGAATTTCTGTATTTTAAGAAGCTCTTCGGCTTGTTGGGATGTGAGATAACCAAGCTGGATGGCAAGTTCCGCAAAACGTTTGTCAAGTCTTGTCTGCATGCTATGTACATCTTCAACCTCGGTTTCGGTCATGTATCCTGCGTTAACTGCAAGAGAGCCTAATTTGTTGGAACTGTTTTTCTTGTATTCCAAAGCTTTCATAAGTTCTCCGGAATTGATTATGTTTTTCTGTAACAGATAGTTGCCAAAAAATTGTGTCAGCATAGATTATTCAACTCCTTCGCTAAGTTTTGAGAGTATTTCTTTTATCTGATATGTTGTAAACGGTTTTAATAAAAAGTCATAAGCACCGGCTTTTACTGCAACGGTAATATTACCCTTGGTTCCTGTAGAAGATACCATAACAACTTTAGCAGAGGGGTTATATTCAATAATCTCTGTTAAAGCATCAAGACCGGTTTTTACAGGCATTACGATATCCATAAATACTAAATCGGGAAATTCTGATTTGAACGTGTCTACAGCAGCCTGTCCGTCTACAACTTCAATAACAGATGCACAACCAAGGCCGATTAAACAATCTTTAAGCTTTTTACGAGCTAAAACCGAGTCATCTGCAATCATTATTTTTAAATCTTTTAATTTCATAATGTTCATCCCTTCCAATAATTTAATTTATTTCTACATATCATATATTTTATATGATTTTTGGAAAAATAGCAATGCTTTTTTGATATTTTTGCGGTATTTTAATATAAAATTTACAAAAAGTATTTATAATTTACTATATAATTTAAAAAACTTGATTTATATTTATATAATATAGTATAATATATAAAATGGTGTGTGAAAGGTTTTTTAGGGTAAAACCTTCGTGCAATAAATAAAAGCAATGAATAGAACGAAAGGAAATGCAGACATATGAAGAAAACAAAAGTCATTGCATTTGCAAATAATAAAGGTGGCAGTGGTAAATCTACAACATGCTCCAATGTTGGCTATGGACTTGGTACTCTTGGTAAGAAAGTATTACTTATAGACGGTGATATGCAACTTAATTTGTCACTTGCTTTTTTTGGGGAAGATGAAGTACTTGAGATGGCACAAGGAGAGAAGAATCTCTATTGTGCAATTAGGAAACAGGAGGATTTGACTGATTATATAAGAAAGACAGAATATGAAAATGTTGATTTGATTCCGTCATCTACGCTTATGAGTGGAATAGAGTATGAACTTTTCACAAAATGGCAACGTGAATTTATACTTAAGAAGTGCCTGCAGGGTATTAAGAATGCCGGGATTTATGATTACATACTTATTGATGCACCGCCGACACTTGGCGGATGGGTTATGAATATCATGTGTGCATCGGATTACCTGATTATTCCGGTGGAAGCAAGCCCGTGGGGACTTTTCGGTCTTGCCAATATGTTTGAGTTCGTGCAGACGGTAAAGCAAATTGCACCGGAACTTGAGATTATGGGAATTGCAATCACCAAGGTTGATGAGCGTAAGAACTATTTTAAGCAAACACTTGAGACGTTGTCAGAACTTGAAGATACATATGTATTTAAGAATTATATCCGAGTTGACAGTTCTATCGAATGGGCGCAGGATAATTCAAAGCCGGTAGTGGCATTTAAGAAAAGTTCAAGAAGTGCAAAAGAATATATGGAATTAGCTAAGGAGGTAGATTTAAATGGCAGTAGGTAAGAGTAGTATTCAGAGAGTTAAAGTAGCAACGGGAAGTGTAGCAGAAGAGCCTGTAAAGGTAGTGGTCGAGGAGAAGCCTGCGAAGAAGGCAGAGCCGAAGAAGACAGGGGCTAAGAAGACAACTGTGACAAAAAAGGCAACAGAGCAGAAGACTGAAGTAAAGAAAACTGTGGCAAAGAAGCCTGCAACGCCTAAGAAGGACGATATTCATGAGAAGAAGTTTGAGATGATTGACGGTATCTACAGTGAGTTGCCGACATATCTTTTATAAAAGACAGAATTGCTTAATTAGTATAAAATCATAATTGGAAAGAGATTGTAATTATGAAAGTTCGAAGAATTCTGTTCGGTATATTATGTTGCTTGTTGGCTTTTTTTGCAGCATATTTTAATGTTTTCGGGACGATTGATAAGGCGGCTGAGGATATGTTTTATCATCGCCCGAAGAAAACAGACAGTAAGATTAAGATTATTAAAATTGATGATTATACACTGAACCAAATGGGCGATTTTTCGACATGGAGCAGAGACGTATATGCTGATTTGATAGATGTGCTTTGCGTGTCGGAGGATGTCAGACCTGCAGTAATAGGTTTTGACATTTTGTTCAGTAGTGATAAGAGTGTGGCAGGAGATAAGCGTTTTGCGGAGACCTGCGCGAAATTTAAGAATATCATAACAGGCTTTAGTTATACTTTTCCGACTTTGGAGAAGGTGCTTCCGTATGATGCACTTTTACGGTCAACCGGATATGGTTTTGTAAACTCGCTTATGAAAGAGGATGACGGTATTGTCAGAAGTTCTCTTTTATATTTTGATGAAGCTGGCGGAATAAGAAGAATGAGCTTTGGCGGAGCGGTTTATGCCAAATACATGGAAGTTATAGGTAGGAATGCAGTTTATTACACCGATGGTAATGAGATGGAATTCAAGTATACCGGTGCTGCGGGTGATTATGAGAATTTTTCCATGGCAGATGTATTGCAGGGAAATGTGCAGGCAGAAGAGTTTGATAATTGTATTGTTCTTGTAGGTGTATGTGCAACCGGTATGTCGGATGAATATTTTGTGCCTGTTGACAGGTCTGCGCAGATGTATGGTGTCGAGATTCATGCAAATGTTATACAGGCGCTTTTGGAGAATAAGACGCTTATGGAATTGCCGGCAGTTCTTGATGGTCTTATTGCACTTATTATAGTTTTGGTTCTTGTGTTGATTTGTGAAAATTTAAGTACGGTAAGTGTTATTGTCATGAGTTCTGTAGCGATTGTCGTTAAGCTATTAATGGGGCTTTTGATTTTTAATATCGGATTTTCATGCAATGTACTTGTAGCGCCGGTTATGTCGATTGTGATAGGCGGTTGTTATATTATTTCGAATTGTCACAGGAAAGACAACGACAAAAAAATAGTGATTGTATTAACGGCAACAGTGGTTTTACTTAGTGTCGCAGTCCCTTTTTTCTTAAAAGCAGTCGGGGACAGTAATGAGTATCAGACCGGCAGTATTGTTGATGATTCAGGTGATGAAGGAGTTGCACATATTCATAATATTGAAAAGATAACTGTTGAGGCTACATGTTCTGATACGGGGCTGATTACTCAGTCTTGTTGCGAGTGTAATGAGATAATATCCATAACGGAAGTACCGGCACTCGGTCATGATTATGCAGAAGAATTTACAGTGGATGAAGAGGCAACCTGTACAAACGAAGGAAGCAAGTCGAAACATTGCAAGAGATGTGATTCTAAAGGAGAAGTAACGGTTATTGCGGTTAAAGAGCATGAGTATTCGGATTGGAAAGAGGTTTTGGCAGCTGATTGTGTGAAGGCCGGTAAGAGAGAACGCAGTTGTGAGGCTTGCGGACATACAGAGGAAGGGACAATAAAAGCTCTCGGACATTATTTTTCGGGTAAATATGTAGTAGAAACACCTGCAACATGTACGACTTCGGGAGTGGAATGGAATTATTGCTCACGTTGTAATGCTAAGGGCGAGAAGAGAATTATTGAGCCTGTAGGCCATGATTATACAGAGTGGGAAATTACAACAGTTGCAGAGTGTGAGCACACAGGCGAGAAAGAGCGTGGTTGCAAGAATTGCGGATACACGGAAAAAGAGGTTATAGAAGCGCTCGGACATTATTTTTCTGATATATATGTAGTAGAAATACCTGCAACATGTATGACTTCAGGAGTAGAATGGAACTATTGTACACGCTGCAATACTAAGGGTGAGAAGCGGATTATTGAGCTTGGCGGGCATGATTATACAAAGTGGGAAACTATAGTAATTCCGGACTGTGAGCAAGCAGGCGAGAAGAAACATAGTTGTAAGGATTGCGGATACACGGAAATAGAAGTTGTAGAAGCTCTTGGACATGATTTTTCGGATAAATTCACCATAGATATACCACCGACTTGTGAGGAACAGGGGATTAAGTCAAAGCATTGTCAGTACTGTAGTGCAAGAAGTGAGATAACAGTAGTTGAGGCAACAGGACATTCATATGATAATGGAGGGGAGGATGCTTATTATTGCACAGTGTGCAAGAAGGCATTAGAGGAAGAATAATTCTTCTCAACTTTTGATATTTTCCGTGTATTTTGTAAAATTTTACTTGCAATCATAAAAATAAGGTGTTATAATATCTGAGAATGATATATAGGATGATAGAAGAGTGGACTGACGTCCACTCTTTCGTTTTGCATAAGCAGGAAGGCAGGTGGAATAACATGGCAAAGAGAGAAGATTATGAAATTAAGACGGAGCAGCTTGTACAGCCCATAGTTGATGCGAACAGCTTTGAACTTGTGGATGTTGAGTATGTTAAGGAAGGAAGTAACTGGTACCTTCGAATTTATATTGATAAGCAGGGCGGAATCACAATTGATGACTGTGAGGTAGTAAGCAGGGCACTCAGTGATATTCTTGATGCGAAGGATTTTATCGAGGATGCATATATACTTGAGGTAAGCTCACCGGGTCTTACAAGACCGCTTAAGAAGGATAAGGATTTTCAGAGGAATCTTGAGAAGGAAGTAGAGATTAAGCTTTTTAAGCCTTTTGAGAAGAGAAAGGACTTTGACGGAGTTTTAAAGGCATTTGATGCGGATACCGTTACCGTGGAGGAAGACGGACGAGAAATAGTGTTTAACCGCAGCGATATAGCATTAATAAGATTAGCGTTTGATTTTTAATTCAGGATAAGGAGGATATAACAAAAATGAACAAGGAATTAATCGAAGCATTGAATTTGCTCGAAAAGGAAAAAGACATAAGCAAGGAGGTATTGTTTGAGGCAATCGAGAACTCGCTTATTACAGCCTGCAAGAATCATTTCGGAAAGGCAGATAACGTACGTGTTACAATAGACAGAAAGACAGGAGACTTCAAGGTTTTTGCTGAGAAGACTGTTGTAGAAGAGGTTGAGGATGAGGTTACGGAGATTAGCCTTGCCAATGCAAAACTTAAGGATGTTAAATATGAAATTGGTGATATTGTTAACGAAGAGATTAAGTCCAAAGAATTCGGACGTATCGCAACACAGAATGCTAAGAACGTAATCCTTCAGAAGATTCGTGAAGAGGAACGTAAGATTCTTTTCAGTCAGTACTACGAGAAGGAGAAGGACATTGTTACAGGTGTTGTTCAGCGTTATGTTGGTAAGAATGTAAGCATTAATCTTGGTAAGGTTGATGCAATGCTTATGGAAACAGAGCAGGTTAAGGGTGAAGTTTTCCAGCCTACAGAGAGAATCAAGCTTTATATTTTAGAGGTTAAGGATACAACCAAGGGACCGCGTATCATGGTTTCAAGAACACATCCGGAGCTCGTTAAGAGATTGTTTGAAGCAGAGGTTACAGAGATTCAGGATGGTACAGTTGAGATTAAGAGCATTGCCAGAGAAGCAGGCTCAAGAACCAAGATGGCAGTATGGTCAAAGAATGCGGATGTTGATCCGGTTGGCGCATGTGTAGGTGTTAATGGTGCACGTGTTAACTCAATCGTTGATGAACTTCGCGGTGAGAAGATTGATATCATCAATTGGAACGAGAATCCTGCTATTCTTATTGAAAACGCACTTAGCCCTGCAAAGGTTATTTCAGTTATTGCTGATGATGAAGACAAGACAGCAATCGTTGTTGTTCCGGATTACCAGTTGTCACTTGCAATCGGTAAAGAAGGTCAGAATGCAAGACTTGCAGCACGTCTTACAGGCTTCAAGATTGATATCAAGAGCGAGAGTAAGGCAAGAGAGATGGAAGAACTGAGAGAGTTGTTTGAGGGCGGTTCAGATTACTATGAGTATGATGACGAATATGACGAGTATGATGAATATGATGATGTTGAGTATGCAGACGAGGACAACGAATAATTTTTAGGAAGTGATATAATGGCAGCAACTGTTAAAAAGATTCCTCAGAGACAGTGTAACGGATGCGGAGAGATGAAGAATAAGAAGGAACTTATCCGTGTCATTAAGACTAATGAAGGGGAAATCTCTATAGATGCAACAGGTAAGAAGAACGGAAGAGGAGCGTACATTTGCCCTTCTTTAGATTGCTTTAAGAAAGCTGTTAAAAATAAAGGACTTGAACGTTCACTGAAGGCGGCTGTGCCTGAGGAGATTTATAAGCAATTGGAAGAGGAGTTGATTAATCTTGGCACAAAATAAGGTTATGTCACTTCTTAGTATTGCGATGAAGGCCGGTAAGATTGCAAGTGGCGAATTTTCGGTCGAAAAGTCCATTAAAGAAAAGAAAGCGTATCTTGTATTGGTAGCGATGGATGCATCGGATAATACGAAGAAAAAGTTTCGTAATATGTGTACTTACTATAAGGTGCCTATGTATATAATAAGTGACAAGTTTGAACTTGGACACGGAATTGGTCGTGAGATGAGAGCGATGGTTTCGGTTCTGGACGAAGGATTTAAGAATGCTATCATGAAGCAATTGGATGAAAATAACGGAGGTAGTAAGTATGGCGAAAATGAAGATTAGTGAATTGGCGGAAACGCTGAAGAACGAAGGCCATAATTTTGAAAGTAAAGACATTATTAAGGCGTTAGATGAATTAAACATTAAAAATAACGATAAGAAGTTTGTTTCGGCATCAAGTATTGAAGATGATGCGATTGATAAGGTAAAGGCTCATTTGGGTGTTGCTAAGAAGGAAGCACCTAAGGCGGCGCCTAAAGCAGAAGCACCTAAGGCAGATGAGGTAAGGGCAGAAGCACCGAAGACGGAAGCAGCACCTAAGAAAAAGCTGAGTGTTGTTTTTAATCCTCAGAACAGTTCACAGCCTAATCGTATGGCAAGACCGCAGAGACCTGACGGACAGCGTCCTGCACGTCCAGACGGAGCACGTCCCGCACGTCCTGACGGACAGCGTCCTGTAAGACCTGAGGGAGCAAGACCTGATGGACAGCGTCCTGTAAGACCTGAAGGAGCAAGAGCTGATGGAGCACGTCCTGTGAGACCTGAGGGAGTAAGAACTGAAGGAGCACGTCCCGTGAGACCTGAAGGAGCAAGACCTGACGGAGTACGTCCTGTAAGACCTGAGGGAGCGCGTCCTGTAAGACCCGAAGGAGCAAGACCTGACGGCAACAGACCTGCAAGACCTGAAGGAGCAAGACCTGATGGCAACAGACCTGCAAGACCTGAAGGAGCAAGACCTGACGGTAACAGACCGCAGAGAAGTGACAGACCTGAAGGCAACAGATTTGATGGTAACAGACCACAGAGAAGCGACAGACCTGAAGGCGGCAGATTTGACGGCAACAGACCTCAGAGAAATGACAGACCTGATGGCGGTAACAGATTTGACAAAGACGGTGGCAACAGATTCGATAAAGATGGCGGTAATCGTGGCGGAGACCGCAGACAGGATAACCGTGGTGATCGCGGTCAGAGAGGCGACTTTAACAGAGACAAGAAAGTTGATATTAAATTAGAGCCCGCACTTGAGAGAAAGCCGGAGGCACGTTCGGAAAAGCGTCTTGAGAAGCGCCCGGAGAAGGCTGACAGAGATACACTTCGTCCCGAAGGTAAGCTTGATAAGCTTAAGCCCGTTAAGAAGCCTGCACAGAAGCCTGTACAGGAGAAGAAGGAAGAAGATGAGATTAAGGTTATCGTTCTTCCTGAGAAGATGACAATCAAAGAACTTGCAGAAAAAATGAAAATGCAGCCCTCTGTTTTGGTTAAGCAGTTATTTATGAAGGGCAAAATGGTTACAATTAATCAGGAGATTGATTTTGAGACAGCAGAAGAGATTGCCCTTGAGTATGAGATTATTTGTGAAAAAGAAGAAATTGTAGATGTAATCGAGGAATTGCTTAAGGAGGACGAAGAGGATGAGGCAACTATGGTTGCAAGACCTCCGGTAGTATGTGTAATGGGTCACGTTGACCATGGTAAGACATCACTCCTTGATGCAATCCGTTCAACCAACGTTATATCAAGAGAGGCAGGCGGTATCACACAGCATATCGGTGCTTACATGGTTGAAATCAACGGACAGAAGATTACTTTCCTTGATACACCCGGTCATGAGGCATTTACGGCTATGCGTATGCGTGGTGCGAAGTCAACAGATATCGCAATTCTTGTAGTTGCGGCCGATGACGGTGTAATGCCCCAGACAGTAGAAGCTATCAACCATGCGCGTGCAGCAGGTGTTGAAATTATTGTTGCAATCAACAAGATCGATAAGCCAAGTGCTAATGTTGACCGTGTAAAACAGGAATTAATTGAGCATGAGCTCGTTGCCGAGGATTGGGGCGGAAGCACGGTATTTGTACCTGTATCCGCGCATACAAGAGAGGGTATCGAGAACCTTCTTGAGATGATTCTCCTTACGGCAGAACTTAAGGAATTAAAGGCTAATCCTAAGCGTAAAGCACGTGGTCTTGTTATTGAGGCTCAGCTTGATAAGGGTAAGGGTGCCGTTGCAACAGTTCTTGTTCAGAAGGGTACTTTAAGAGTAGGTGATTTAATCGCTGTAGGACCTTGCCACGGTAAGATCCGTGCGATGATTGATGATAAGGGACGCAGAGTTAAGGAAGCAGGACCTTCTACACCTGTAGAGATTCTCGGTCTTAACGATGTTCCGAATGCAGGTGATATTTTCGTTATCACTGATACAGAGAAGGAAGCAAGAAGCTTTGCCGAGACATTTATTACACAGGGCAAGGAGAAGCTTATTGAGGAGACTAAGGCTAAGTTGTCACTTGATGGTCTATTCAGTCAGATTCAGGCAGGTAACGTTAAAGAACTTAACATTATTGTTAAGGCTGACGTTCAGGGTTCTGTTGAGGCAATCAAGCAGAGTCTTATGAAGCTTTCTAACGAAGAAGTTGTTGTTAAGGTTATTCACGGCGGTGTTGGTGCAATCAATGAGTCAGACGTTATTCTTGCATCTGCATCCAATGCAATCATTATTGGTTTCAATGTTCGTCCCGATAATATTGCTAAGGCAACATCAGAGAGAGAGAATGTTGATATCAGATTGTATCGTGTAATTTACCAGGCAATTGAAGACGTTGAAGCGGCCATGAAGGGTATGCTTGAGCCGATTTATGTAGAAAAGGTTATCGGTCATGCAGAAGTAAGAGCAACCTTCAAGGCTTCAGGCATCGGTGTTATCGCCGGTTCTTATGTGCTTGACGGTAAGCTTACAAGAGGCTGCAAGGCAAGAGTTACAAGAGAAGGCGAGTTAATTTTCGACGGACTTATTGCATCCATGAAGCATCTTAAGGATGATGTTAAGGAAGTCAGAACAGGCTTTGAGTGTGGTCTTGTATTTGAGAAGTTTAACGATCTCAAGGAAGGCGACCAGATTGAAGCGTATATTATGGAAGAGGTTCCGAGATGAGAAAAAACAGTATAAAGAATACCAGAATTAATGGTGAAGTTCAGAAAGAACTGGGTAATATCATTCGCGGAGAGATAAAAGATCCGAGAATCAGTCCGCTTACTTCGGTAGTTGCCGTTGAAGTGGCCCCTGATTTGAAGCATTGTAAAGCATATATCAGTGTACTCGGTGATGAAGAAGCACAGAAGAATACTGTAAAAGGGCTTAAAAGTGCAGAAGGTTTTATCAGAACAAAGCTTGCAAAGGCAATCAATCTCCGTAATACACCCGAGATTACGTTTGTTTTGGACCAGTCTATTGAATACGGCGTTAATATGTCAAGATTAATTGATGAGGTTAATCGTGACATTGAACGCGACGAGCCTGACAATGTGCCTGTATGGCCGACAGAAGATGGAGACGATGAGATAGATGAATAATTGGAATTTGGATGCTTTCGTTGAGAATGTAAATTTAGTTGCAATCGCCGGACATATACGACCGGACGGCGATTGCATCGGTTCCTGTATGGCACTTTACCACTATATCAAAGATAATTATCCTACCGTTGATGTGAAGGTTTATCTCGAAGAGATAAGCAGCAAGTTTTTCTACATCAAGGATGCGGACAGTGTGATTATGCACGAAGTACCGGCGGATGTAAGCCCGGATTTGTTTATATCAATTGATTGCGGTGATAAGGAACGACTTGGTTTTGCGGCGATTTTGCTTGATAGGGCCAAGAATAGTCTTAATATTGACCACCATATAAGCAATACAAAGTTTGCGAAGGAAAACTGGGTGCGTCCCGATGCGGCGGCAGCCTGCGAGATTTTGTGTGATATTTTTAAAGAAGAATGTATCGGATATGATACGGCAGTGGCATTGTATACGGGAATCATTCATGATTCAGGTGTTCTCAAATACTCCAATACCACGAAGAATACTCTTAATGCGGCCGGAATGCTTATAACCAAGGGAATACCTTTTACGGATATAATCAACGACAGCTTTTATCAGAAAACATATCTGCAGAACCAGATACTCGGAAGAGCATTGCTTGAAAGTGTAATGTTCTATGACGGTAAATGTATTTTTACGGCGATAAGTAAAAAGGATATGGAGTTTTACGGTGTTACGTCCGCGGATTTGGATGGCATTGTAAACCAGCTTCTTATTACGGAAGGTGTGGAGGTTGCAATATTCTTATATGAGCTTGATATGCAGCAGTATAAGGTAAGTCTTCGCTCTAACAAATATATTGATGTCAGCAAGATTGCGCAGAGATTTAGCGGTGGCGGACATGTAAGAGCGGCCGGTTGTACTATGAACGGCAGGGTGCATGATATAATAAACAGTCTTTCGGGTGAGATTGCAAATCAGATGACAGTGAAGGAATAAACGCAGTGTACAACGGAATTATTAATGTTTATAAAGAAAAGGGCTTTACATCACATGACGTGATTGCGAAGCTTCGCGGAATTTTAAAACAAAAGAAGATTGGACACACGGGAACGCTTGATCCGGATGCGACAGGAGTTCTTCCTGTATGCCTTGGTAACGGTACAAGACTAAGTGATATGCTTACGGATACCGATAAAATCTATCGTGCGGAATTTGTGCTCGGTAAAGTTACCGACACGCAGGATATAAGCGGTACGGTTATCGGTGGCAGTGAGGTTACTGCGACGGAAGAGGAAGTTGTATCTGTAATTAATTCTTTCGTCGGTAAGTACAGTCAGATTCCTCCGATGTATTCTGCAATTAAACAGGAGGGTAAGAAGCTTTACGAGCTTGCCAGAGAAGGCAAGGAAGTGGAGCGTGAACCGAGAGAGGTTGTTATTCACGGTATAATCATTGAGAATATCAATTTACCGAATGTTACAATAACAGTTGAATGTTCCAAGGGAACATACATTAGGACACTTTGTCATGATATTGGCGTCAAGCTTGGATGCGGTGCGTGCATGACCTCGCTTGTAAGAACCAAGGTCGGAATATTCACAATAGACACAAGTCTTACTTTGGCAGAACTTCAGACGCTTAGTGATGAAGACAGAGTGGCAGAGCAGATTATTTTGCCTGATAAAATGTTCCCGGGGCTTAAAACCTGTCATACGACAAAGGATGGAGACAGGGCGGTACACAACGGCAATCCTTTTGTGGCAAAGGACACACTTGAGGGTAGTTCACTTCCTAAGGATGAACAGCTTCTTGTTTATGACAGTGCCGGTGTGTTTATCGGAATATTCAGTTTTCGTTCACAAAAAAGAATGTTTTTTCCCGATAAGATGTTTTATGGGGTAGGCTAACCGAAAGGTTTGATTTTATGAGAATAATTAATGATTTTAAGCAAATAAA
Organism: Lachnospiraceae bacterium; assembly: GCA_015057505.1. Taxonomy (GTDB): domain Bacteria; phylum Bacillota; class Clostridia; order Lachnospirales; family Lachnospiraceae; genus SIG300. The sequence goes on along the minus strand of SVEG01000005.1, from coordinate 108,067 downwards.
GTCTATGCGTCCTACGGCTGTGACAATCGGTAAATTCGAAGCTGTTCACAAGGGACACCGCAAGCTTCTTCGTGAGGTGGCATCGTGTAAGAAACAGGGGCTTGTGCCTACGGTATTTACCTTTAAGAATGCGTCTGTTTCATTGGAAGACAAGGAGCAGGAGAACAGTGGCGGACGTGCAATTAAGAAAAAGAAGAGATTTCTTGAGAATGCTTATCGACTTAAGTTTTTAGAAGAACTTGGAATAGAACTTCTTATTGAAATAGAATTTACAAAGGAATTCGCGGATGTAATGCCGGAAGATTTTATAAAAGATATTTTGATTGACAGGCTTAATGCGAAAGTGATTGTTACCGGAGAAAATTTCCGTTTTGGTAAAAATAGACTCGGCGACAAGGTGCTTCTTAGTAAGTTGCAGGAAAAATACGGCTACGAATATCGTGTTTTTGATATGGAAAAATATCACAATATTGATATAAGCACAACATATGCGAAGGAACTTTTAAGCGAGCATAATTATGCGGATCTTGCGGCAATTCTCGGTTATAAGTATCCTTACGTTGAAAAAGAACAATAACCATATTTTAACTAAAATGCGCTCCTGTGGGGCGCATTAGTAATTTATAACATTGACCTTGAAAACTTTGGATTGTTATAATTTTGGCAACTGTTGTCGCAAGGCGGAAGGCTTTTTGACAGCGGTAAAAAAGTTAGGAGTGAGATTATGACAATCAAGAAAATTAGGGAAAACAAAAAGTCTTTTGTTACAAGAAACACTGTAAAAGGTGCGGCAACTTTCATTGCGGCAGGTGCAATTCTGTTTGGTGCAAATACTCTTACGGCAAAGGCTGAGACTTATACATATAGTATACCTGTGGCAGGAGTCTCGGTTGCTCTTACGGAGTATTTGGAGGAACAGCAGAGCGTAGAAAATGCGGCAAGTGCAAGCCTCACAGAGAGAAGCATACCGACTGTGGAGGCTGTGGCAACTAATGCACAGGCGCTCAAGTTTATCAATGAGAATTATAAGAATCTTGGTATAGCAAATGTTAACACGTCGCTTAACGTGAGAGTAAGTCCCGGTAACGGTAAAGTTATAGGCAGGATTCCGGCAGGCGGTGCATGTGAAGTGCTTGAAGAGACGAACGGCTGGTTTAAGATTAAGTCGGGGGATGTGGAAGGGTACGTAAGCGGTAATTATCTTTTGACAGGTAATTTAGCCATTGAGAGAGCCGTGAAAGAATTGGCGTCGATTGCGACGGTAAATGTGTCTGGACTTAATATGAGAAAAAGTGCGTCCACTTCTTCGGGTGTCATGAGAGTGCTCAGAAGAAATACGGCTGTAAAAGTGCTTGAAGATCTTGGCGAATGGCTTAAGATAACTCATAATAACTCAACCGGATATATTTACGCAAAATATACGGAGCAGGAGTACAAGCTTGCAGAAGCACTTACGATGGATGAGATTAGATATGGTAAAGAGATTTCGGACATCAGGGAGCAGGTTGTTGCATATGCAAAGCAGTTTGTAGGTAACCCCTATGTGTACGGTGGTAACAGTCTTACCAAGGGTACGGACTGTTCAGGCTTTGTAAAGCTTATTATGGCGCATTTCGGAATTACGACGCCCAGAACTGCAACCACACAGTATAACGCCGGTAAAAAAATCAGTGTTGCTGAGCTTTTGCCGGGCGATATGATTGTGTATGGTGATAAGCAGATAGAGCATATCGGAATATATATCGGTGACGGTCAGGTTGTTCACGCAAGCAATGTAAAGACCGGGATTAAGTATTCCAAGTATAATTACAGGAAGATTTGGGGCTGCGTAAGATTTATAGAAGATTAATAAAGAAAGGATTGTCCCTGTTTAGAGACAATCCTTTTTTGTTATAATGAAACGTATGTTTAACAGATAAGTAAGTCCTGCTGTGATAATTCCCGATAACAGTATAATCAAAATATCGCAGAGTGAAAATGCAGGCGACTTAAAAAGTGGTTCGAAGAAAAATCCTTTTCCAAAGATGAAGAGTTCGCCGTCCATAAGCATAAGCTCACCTACATACATTACAAGGGTTGTAAGTGATGAGATAATCGCGGGAACAGCAATACTTAAAAGCTTTTTCATGCCAAAAAGGTAACCTGCGAAATAGAGCCCGAAGGCAACGCCGAACACAATGAAAAACAGTCCGGTTAAAAACGCCGACAGCGGCGAAATATAAAGTGTTCCGTTTCTGAAGAAGGCCGTGAAGCATGCAAGTATGCAAAGCGCGATGAAGATAATCACGCTTACAGTCTGCATGATAAGCGGTCTTTTCTTTTCGTAAAGACTTTCTTTAAACATTCTGGTAAATCCGTAGAGAATTCCAACAACAATCAGTATTATCACGATTGCAATAATGTAAAAATGCACCTTGAAGGCAGGATTGTTCTCAGCGTAAATCGGTTCACCTATTGCTTGTAAAACTTCAGGAGTTGCTATACAGAGACTAAGCTGCCAGGATTCGAGAGGTACGGTTTTGTAGCCCTCAAGAACCTTTATCTGCTCAAAAAAGAGCTCGCCGGCTATAAAAAGTGCTATGCCGAGTGCAGAGAGTACAAGTACGGAATAACGCTTGCATAATTTGTATAAAAGCGGCAAAAACAGTGCACATATAATTATCGCTATACACATGGGAGTGTAAGGGATTATGTATTTGGGGTAGTTTGCCGTTTCGACAAAACCGTTTGCAAGATACTGCATAAATACCGATATCCCCATGTAAATAGGGTATACGGACGCCGCGATTATAATAAAAAGTGATGTTACGTAAAATGTAGGATATTTATTTTTCATAAGGACCTCCTGTGGTGAGATTTAATCAAGGTATACTGTAAAGCCGAGCCATTTGTAGGGTATTTTGGTTATAGTTCGAAGGTCGCTCGCAAACATGGCATGGCGGACATCCTCAAAGGTTAGTATGAGGCTGTCGGTAAGTACATAATGGTAACAGTCCTTTGGCGGAATACCGTCGGTTCCTTCAAGCTTGCGAAGGTATTTGCAGGGACCGGTTTTGTGAATACCGTATTCGTCCATTGAGTACAGATAGTACAGACCGTCAGCGTAGTAAAGGTCAGTATAAGCACAGTAGTCGCTACCAATGAAGTGTGCTACACGAAGAAAAGCATTCTTGTTCGCGGAGGAATTGTCAAGAAATCGTTGCCAGTGTTCTGCACCTGAAACCTTGGGGTCAGAGTTGTCATTAAGTATGTGCGAAGAAGATGTTCCGGGAGATTCAATCACAAAACAACCATTGTTAATTGCGTCTTCGGCAGAATATCCATCGGGTATATCGGCAAAACCTGTATATACATAATTGGAAGAGTGGTTGTATTTAAGATGATTGATAGCGTTCACTTTTGAGTTGTCAGTACCGGTCGGGTTGTCGGATTCTTTTATTAAGCAGACATAAACAATTGTAAATGAAATAAGCAAAACAATAAGAACAGATAATGTAATTAACAAATTCTTTTTCTTCATAATGACCTCCTATACGGCATTCGTTAAAAGCGTTGCCGCGATTGCAATAATAAGTGCCAGAAAGCAAAGCCCTGAGAAAAGAGTTAGCTTTTTGTAGGAAAGTATATTTTTAATGCGTATTCTGATTTTGGCACCGCCGAAGGCAGATGCGAAAAGCATTTTATTTTCTTCACATTCGATAAGTGCAGCTGCATATTCTTTTTTTCTATCTTGACCGCATTTTTGTAAAACAAGCTCGTCGCAGGACAGTTCCATGTCTTCAAGGTAGAACTTAAGGAACAGCCAGATAAAAGGATTGAACCAGTGAAAACAACAAATAATTATGGCGATTATACGGAAAAGATTGTCGCCACGTTTAAGGTGTGTTTTCTCGTGCAGTAAGACAAATTCGGTATTGTCCTCCGACATATACTTAGGCAAAATGATTCTTGGGCGTAAAATGCCAAAGATTGCGGGAGACAGCAGCTTGTCGGAGGTGTATACATTGTCTCTTAAATGCCTTGCATCCTTAATTTCGGATTTAGTGATAAAGTAAAGCACAAAGACTGTGAGCAGGGCAGAAACAGCAATTATTACCCAGATAAGTGAAGCTACGTCAAATACATCCTCAAGCAAGTTAGTTTTATGCACGATAGGAAAGTAGCTCTCCGCAAATGCCATATGATTGGTCATTGATACATTAAAAGATGCGTCGGGCGGAGTCAGATGTACTATTTTTGTGCGTGTCGAGAGTTTGCTTAGCAGATTCATAATGCTGTATCTGTGGCTCAAACCAAAGGGCAGTACAAGCCGAAGAAACGGAAGTACCCACAGAATATGGCAGATTCGTCTCGGTATACGCTTTATTTGTCTTATGAGAAGAATAATGATTCCCGTAAATATTCCGGTGATACTCATGTTGAGCAACCAGTAAAAAACATCCGAAAGCATGGTATTACCTCTTTTCAAGCATGGCTTTTAATTCGTCGAGTTCATCTTTTGTAAGTGACTCATCTTCTAAAAGTGCCGAGAACAGGGCTTTTTTGGAGCCTGCAAAAAATTTCTCGATAAGGCCTTTTGTTTCGGAACGGACAACCTCGTCTTTCTTTACAAGAGAAGTGCAGATGAAGTTCGGCTCAGTTCTAAGAATAGCTTCTTTCTCAACAAGCTTCTTGATTACCGTGTAAGTAGTATTCTTATTCCAGCCTATCTGCTCTGCGGCAATAAGGCTAAGTTCCTTGGCACTGATGGGTTCGTGTTCCCAAAGAAGCTCCATTAATTTAAATTCACTGTCAAAAATTTTTGTTTGCATGTTAAAATACCTCATATTCAGACTATTGATATAGTCCATACTATCACGGTAGTCTAAAAACGTCAAGAGGTATTCTGAAAATATGACCGGTATTTGAAGTTATTTTGTCGGTATGAGTGTAAAGTGATACAGCTTGACTTTATTATGTGTATACTTTAATATTATTGTTTGAGAGTGTTTGTAATGCACCGATAATTCGGGAGGATATGATAATGTTTTGTAGTAAATGCGGAAGTAAAATAGAAGATGGTTGTGCCTTTTGTATACAATGCGGAACAAAGGTGGAGAATGGAAATGCTCCGGTGGTTGAATCGGCGTCGGAAGCGAGGCCTGCAAAAAAAGAAAAAGTAAAGAAACAAAAAGACGACGAAAATAATAAAAATAAGATTGTCGGAATTGTAGCTGTTGTAGTACTTGTGGCAGTTGTTATTGGTCTTGTATTTCTAGTTAAAGGGCTATTTGGCGGCTCAAATCAGGTAAGTAAATATGCTGAGATTAATTATGATCTTTCTCCGTATGTGCTTTATAACGGTAAGATAGTGGAAGATTATGAGGGCACAAGTAATCAATATGCATGGGGAACTTCTTTGTCGGGAGACTGTATTATTACATCGGATGATTATTGTATCAAAGACGGAGTAGCACATGAACTTGAAGGAGTAATCAGCCATCATGTAGCAGTTGCCGCATCGGGTAACGGTGTTGCTTACTGTACAGAGGATGGAGCGGTTATGCTTTTAAATCCTGATACCGGCAAGACAATAACTATCGAGAAAAAGGGAGATTTTGCAGGTGTTGCGATTTCACCTGACGGCAAAACTGTTTTATATACGGATGGAGAAATTGCTTATATCTATAATAAGGGCAAGAGTACCGAGATTTTTGAGGCTGACGACGGTGTGATTATGGTTGGTGCCGTGTCAGACGGTGCGAACTACATATTTATTGATGTAAATGTGTATGATACTAACACCATGTACTGCCTTGATAAAGACGGAGACGAAATAGAGAAATTCAAGGATGTTTCGTATGTGAAATATACCAATGCCGATAATACGCAGATTGCTTTCTTTAACGGATACATCGGTGTTGGCGATGAGATGATTGTTTATGATGCAACAACAGAAGATGAAATGAAAATAGATTTTGATGATTCGGACGGTAATATTTTTAGGACACTTATTCCGATAGCACATAAATATTCAGCTGTCAGTGCTGCGATTTCAGCACATTACGGTAATGCAGTAGGAGTAAAGAATCTTTTTGCATCAGGTGTTACTGCCTTTGATACAGATAATCTTTTGGAGTGTTATTACCATTTTGGGGCATATTTGGGCGGAAATGGTGATTTTGGTTTTGGCGGCTATGATTATATGGATTTGGGAATATACAGGATTGAGGACGAAGAGTTTGAGAATGTAGTAGAAAAGATTTATGGTTATGCGCTTCTATCAAACGGTGATTTGGTATATATTGATGCCAATGAAAAGCTCGTTCTTTATAAGGATGGAGATAAAGAAACGATAGACAGGGATGTTGCTTCATATGTTGATTCGTATGATGGAAAGTCTATATATTATTTAACAAATGACGGTGAACTTTACATATACAAGAATGGTAAAAGTAAAGAGATTGCTGAAGATGTTTCATGTGCAATGGTTGTAGGCAATGATATGGTTGTATGGAATGTTAAAAATGATAAATATTATAATAGTGATGAAGCATATTTAACAGATGTAATAGACCAGTATATATATGATAATGGTAAAGTAAAAGAAGTTTATGATGATATCTGGTATGAAATCGGATATTATTCCAATTATATTAACAGAACAAATTATCTGCCATTCTTTGATGAAGATAATAGTTTGTACATACTCTACGGTAACGGCAAGACAAAACGTATCATGAAGGATTTTGAGTAGGATTTAAAATGGAAAAATTATTAAAACAGGCATTATTATTTGATTTTTACGGGGAGCTTCTTACGGAGCACCAGAAGCAGGTATATGAAGAGGTTGTGCTTGAGGATTATTCTCTCAGTGAGGTCGCGGAAGAACGTGGCATAAGCCGTCAGGGGGTGCACGACCTTATTAAACGTTGTAATAAGGTGCTTTCTGATTATGAGGACAAGCTTCATCTTGTTGAAAAGTTTATAAAGATACAGAAGACGGTTGAGGAGATTGATGCGCTTGCCACGACGAAGGTTGAGGCAGACGATTTGAAAAATGCTTCAGATGAGTATAGTCGTATAATGGAGCAGATAAAGGCATTGACTGACGGTATTCTTAAGGAAATATAAAAATTTCGGGGTTGTCAAGAGAAAATACTTGACAACCTTATTTCTTTGGTGTATTATAGCAAAGGTTAATGCGAGGAGGCTACTATGGCATTCGATAGTTTATCTGATAAATTGCAAAATATATTTAAGAATTTAAGAGGTAAGGGCCGTTTGAGCGAGGAAGATGTTAAAGCCGCGCTTAAGGAAGTTAAGATGGCTCTCTTAGAGGCTGACGTAAGCTTTAAGGTAGTAAAGCAGTTTGTCGCAAGTGTACAGGAACGTGCCGTAGGACAGGATGTACTTAACAGCCTCACGCCCGGTCAGATGGTAATCAAGATTGTTAACGAGGAGATGGTTAAGCTTCTCGGCTCAGAGACAACGGAGATTGCACTCAGACCAAGCAATGAGCTTACCGTCATTATGATGATGGGTCTTCAGGGTGCAGGTAAGACAACGACTGCGGCGAAGATTGCGGGCAAGCTTAAGGCTAAGGGCAGGAAACCTCTTTTGGCGGCGTGTGATATTTACAGACCTGCCGCTATTGAACAGTTACAGCGTAACGGTGAGAAGCAGGGCGTTCCGGTATTTGCGATGGGAGACCGCAACAAGCCCGTTAATATAGTTAAGGCAGCTATTGAGCATGCCAATAAGAACGGTAACAACGTACTTATTATAGATACAGCCGGTCGTTTACATATCGACGAGGCGATGATGGAAGAGCTTGAAGAGATTAAGCAGACAATCACTGTTCATCAGTCGATACTTGTTGTTGATGCGATGACAGGTCAGGACGCCGTAAATGTTGCTAATACCTTCGATGAGAAGATAGGAATTGACGGTGTTATCATTACCAAGCTCGACAGTGATACACGAGGCGGTTCTGCACTTTCGATTAAGGCAGTAACAGGCAAGCCGATTTTGTACGTTGGTATGGGTGAGAAGCTTTCTGATTTGGAACAGTTTTATCCCGACAGAATGGCTTCGAGAATTCTCGGTATGGGCGATGTGCTCACACTTATTGAGAAGGCAGAAGCAGCAATTGATGTAGACAAAGCCAAGGACATGGAGCGTAAGTTCAAGAAGGCGGAGTTTGGTTTCGACGATTATCTGGAGAGTATGAGCCAGATGAAGAAGATGGGCGGAATCGGAGAGCTTCTTAACATGCTTCCGGGAATGGGACTTGGTAATCAGCTTAAGGATGTGCAGATTGACGAGAAGCAGATGGCACGTACCGAGGCGATTATTTTGTCAATGACACCGCAGGAGAGAGCCAATCCCGATGTGCTTAATCCGTCACGCAAGAGACGTATAGCAAACGGCGCAGGCGTTGATATATCGGAGGTTAACAGACTTGTTAAGCAGTTTGAGCAGAGCAAGAAGATGATGAAGCAGTTCTCCGGTATGATGGGCGGTAAGAAAGGCGGACGAGGAAGATTCCGTTTGCCGTTTTAATTAGTTATCAGAGCAGAGTTTATTAACTGTTTTGAGATATAAGAGAAGAACCTAAGGAGGTGAAAGTAATGGTAAAAATGCGTTTAAGAAGAATGGGACAGAAGAAGGCTCCTTTTTATAGAATCATCGTTGCAGATTCAAGATCACCCAGAGATGGTCGTTTCATCGAGGAGATCGGTATCTATGATCCGACAAAAGAACCGAGCGTAATCCAGGTTAACGAGGAACTTGCAAAGAAGTGGTTGGCAAACGGTGCTCAGCCTACAGAACAGGTTGCTAAGATTTTGAAAATCGCAGGCATCGAGAAATAGGTTTTGCTGTTGGAGGTGAATTCTTATGAAAGAATTAGTTGAAGTAATCGCAAAAGCTCTGGTTGAGAAACCGGAGGAGGTTATTGTAACCGAAAAAGAAAACGGCAAATCTACGATTGTTGAATTAAAGGTAGCTCCCTCCGATATGGGTAAAGTAATCGGAAAGCAGGGAAGAATTGCCAAGTCAATCCGTGCGGTTGTTAAAGCAGCAGCTGCAATGAAGGATGACAAAAAAGTAATTGTAGAAATTGTACAGTAAGAATGGACAACGATTGTTGTTTCATAAAAAGAGTTTGCGGAGCAAACTTTTTGGAAACGAAGTTTCCTGTAAGGGAACAAGCTGGCTGTCTGACAATAACATATTGTGAGACAGCCTTTTTTCATTCAAACTTTGTGGGGAACTTATGTTCCGGAAAATTTACTGCGTAATTATTTACGTATAGGAGGGCAAACTTTGGTAGATTTATTACAGGTAGGTGTTATTACATCAACACACGGTATTAAGGGAGAAGTTAAGGTTTTCCCGACTACCGATGACCCGACAAGATATTCATATCTTAAGGATGTTATTCTTGATACGGGTAAAGAAAAGATTGATTTGAAAGTATCGGGCGTTAAGTACTTTAAACAGTACGTAATCGTAAAGTTTAAAGGTATTAACGACATTAATGACATAGAGAAATATAAAGGAAGCACGCTTTGGGTTACAAGAGAGAACGCCGTGCCGCTTGAGGAAAACGAGTATTTTATTGCGGACCTTATCGGACTTAAAGTTGTTACCGATGAGGGAGAAGAATTCGGCGAGCTTACGGATGTAATGCAGACAGGTGCGAATGATGTATATGTAGTAGAGACGTATAAGGACAAGCAGGAGGTTTTACTTCCTGTAATTGATGAGTGTGTTCTTGACGTTGATTTAGAAAAAGGAATCGTTACGGTTCATATTATGGAGGGACTGTTAGACTGATGAATTTTCATGTTATGACATTGTTTCCGGAGATGATTAGAAACGGTCTTGAAGAAAGTATTACAGGCCGTGCGATGAATAAGAATATCATAAGTCTTAATACTGTCAATATCCGTGATTTTTCACAGGACAAGCATCTTCATGTGGATGATTATCCTTACGGTGGCGGTGCGGGAATGGTAATGCAACCGGGACCTATTTATCGTGCGTTTGAGTCCATAAAGGCGCAGACCGGCAAGGAAAAGTTAAGACTTGTTTATCTTACTCCGCAGGGCAGTGTGTTTAATCAGAGCATGGCAAAGGATTTTGCAAAGGAAGAAGACCTTGTATTTCTTTGCGGACATTATGAAGGTGTTGACGAGCGAATCCTTGAGATGATTGTGACGGATTATGTTTCAATCGGCGATTATGTGCTTACAGGAGGAGAACTTCCTGCGATGGTAATGATTGATGCCATATCAAGAATGGTTCCGGGTGTTTTAAGCAATGATGTATCTGCAGAGTTCGAGTCTTTTTCTGACAATCTTTTAGAGTATCCGCAGTATACAAGACCTGAAGAATTTATGGGCAATAAGGTGCCGGATGTGCTTTTGTCCGGACACCATGCCAATATAGACAAGTGGCGCAGAGAGCAGTCATTGCTTCGTACGAGAAAATGGCGTCCGGATTTGCTTGAAAAAGCAGAACTTACAAAGAAGGATATTGAGTTTTTAGATAAGAATCCTATTTCCTGACGATACGTTCCATAAGAAGACCTGCACAGAACCATGCCGGAGCATAGTCAAGGCGTATAAGTCCGTCAATGTTCAGTTTGGAGTAGGAGTAGTCCCAGGGGCACATATTGGCGGCGCGTAGCAGCAAGCCGGAAAAATATTCGACAGTGAATATAAGTATTGTATAGACACCTCCCCTAAGAAATGTATTCCGATTTTTGATGAGGTTATAAATCGGTTTTAAGAGCGCCGCCATTCCGTAAATAGGAAACATAATAAGAGAAGTAGTGCCGGTCATTTTGCGATCGTAGCTAAGGAGAGAGCCGAGCCCTGTCCAGAAGACCTCAATGCACCAGCCGGCAAGTCCGCATTTGATAAAATTACTTTTCATGATTTTCATGGTAATAGTATTTGCCGAATGTGTTAAAATATTCATAAAGAACCACAGTTTTTAAAGGAAGGTATATTATGTATAAGCTGATAACAAGAGATAATAATGCAAAAAGAGGCGAATTTCATACAGTACATGGTGTAATCCAGACACCTGTTTTTATGAATGTCGGAACTATCGCAGCAATCAAAGGCGCGGTTTCCACAATGGATTTACAGGAGATTAAGACGCAGGTGGAGCTTTCCAATACTTATCATCTTCATGTGAGACCGGGCGATGAGCTTGTTAAGAAAATGGGCGGACTTCATAAGTTTATGGTATGGGACAAGCCTATACTTACGGATTCCGGCGGATTCCAGGTATTTTCGCTTGCAGGACTTCGTAAGATTAAAGAAGAAGGTGTATATTTTAATTCGCATATAGACGGTAAGAAGATTTTTATGGGACCTGAGCAGAGTATGCAGATACAGTCCAATCTTGCTTCTACGATTGCCATGGCATTTGACGAATGCCCGCCTTATCCGGCAACGAGAGAATATATGCAGAATTCTGTAGACAGAACCACGAGGTGGCTTGCTAGATGTAAGGAAGAGATGAAGAGACTTAATTCTCTTGATGATACAATCAATAAGCATCAAATGCTTTTTGGTATTAATCAGGGCGGTACTTATGCGGATATTCGTATTGAGCATGCCAAGAGAATTTCAGAGCTTGATTTGGACGGTTATGCACTCGGTGGTCTTGCTGTAGGTGAGTCGCATGATGAGATGTACCGCATACTTGATGAGACAGTGCCGTATCTTCCGCTTGAGAAGCCGACATACCTTATGGGTGTGGGAACACCTGCCAATATACTTGAAGCAGTAGACAGAGGTGTGGATTTCTTTGACTGCGTATATCCAAGCCGTAACGGACGTCACGGACATGTTTACACCAATAACGGTAAGGTTAATTTGTTTAATCAGAAGTACGAGATGGACGATACACCTATTGAGGAAGGTTGCGGTTGCCCGACTTGTAAGAATTACAGCAAGGCATACATCAGACATCTTTTAAAAGCAAAAGAAATGCTTGGAATGAGACTTTGTGTATTGCATAATTTGTATTTCTATAATACAATGATGGAGGAAATCCGTGAAGCTATTGAAGAGCACAGATATGCTTCATACAAGAAAGACAAGCTTGCCAAGGTAATGGCACATACTAAGGAGCAATAAGCTTTAAGCTTTTGTTATATAAGAAATATAGGAGGAAATACAATGAATACAATGTTAGCTTTAACAACAAATGCACCCGGTATGGGTTCAACAATCGGAAGTATGGTACTTTGGATTGCGGTTATGGGTGTATTGTTTTATTTTATGTTGTTCCGTCCGCAGAAGAAGCAGCAGAACGAAATGAAGCAGATGCTTGCATCTTTGGAGGTTGGTGACAGCGTGCTTACAACAAGCGGTTTTTACGGCGTAGTAATCGATATTACAGATGACACAGTAATCATCGAGTTCGGTAATAACAAGAACTGCCGTATTCCTATGCAGAAGACAGCAATCACACAGATTGAAAAGCCTAATGCAGAATAGTTGACAACGCAGATATAACCCGGCAGGATACCTGTCGGGTTTTTTGCATATAATAAAAAAGTATGGAATAAAATAATTGACTTATAAATAATACTGAGTTAAAATAATAACAATATTGTGTATGTTTATGCAGTAATTACAAGGAGGATGTTTAAATGGCAAGAGTTTATAACTTTTCAGCAGGTCCGGCTGTATTACCGGAAGAGGTATTAAAAGAAGCGGCAGCAGAGATGCTCGACTACAAGGGAACAGGCATGTCCGTTATGGAGATGAGCCACCGTTCAAAAGCATATCAGGCAATTATTGATGAGGCAGAAGCAGATCTTCGTGACCTTATGAATATTCCGGATAACTATAAGGTGTTATTTATGCAGGGTGGCGCAAGCCAGCAGTTCGCAATGGTTCCGATGAACCTTATGAAGAACAAGAAAGCTGCTTACATAATTACAGGACAGTGGGCTAAGAAGGCATATCAGGAAGCTCAGATGTACGGTGAGGCTGTTGCAGTAGCTTCTTCAGCTGATAAGACATTTTCATATATTCCGGATTGTTCAGACCTTGATATTCCGGAGGATGCAGATTACGTATATATCTGCGAGAACAATACAATTTACGGAACAAAGTTCAAAGAGTTACCTAATACAAAAGGCAAACTTCTTGTATCAGACGTATCTTCATGCTTCCTTTCAGAGCCGGTTGATGTTACAAAATACGGCGTTATCTACGGTGGCGTTCAGAAGAACGTAGGACCTGCAGGTGTAGTTATCGCAATCATCCGTGAAGATTTAATCACAGAGGATGTACTTGAGGGAACACCTACAATGCTCAGATATAAGACACATGCAGACAACGGTTCAATGTACAATACACCGCCTTGCTACGGTATTTATATCTGCGGTAAGGTATTCAAGTGGCTCAAGAAGATGGGCGGCCTTGAGAAGATCAAAGAGCTTAACGAGAAGAAGGCAGCTATCCTTTATGATTTCCTTGATAATAGCGAGATGTTCAAGGGTACAGTTGTTAAAGAAGACCGTTCACTCATGAATGTTCCTTTCATCACAGGTAATGATGATTTGGATGCTAAGTTCATCAAAGAAGCTAAAGAAGCAGGCTTTGAGAACCTTAAGGGTCACCGTTCAGTTGGCGGTATGCGTGCAAGTATCTACAATGCTATGCCTATCGAAGGTGTAGAGGCACTTGTTGCATTCATGAAGAAGTTCGAGGAAGAGAATAAATAATTTTTTGGAGGAATAAACCATGGTTAAGGTTAATTGCTTAAATGCGATTTCTAAAGTAGGTACAGGTTTACTTACAGATAATTACCAGATTACAGAGAATGTTGATGAAGCACAGGCAATACTTGTAAGAAGTGCTGCTATGCATGACATGCAGTTTTCAGATAATCTCCTTGCAATTGCAAGAGCAGGTGCAGGTGTTAACAACATTCCGTTAGACCGTTGTGCAGAAGAGGGTATCGTTGTATTTAATACACCCGGTGCCAATGCTAACGGTGTTAAGGAGCTTGCTGTTTGCGCAATGCTTCTTGCATCACGTGACATTATCGGCGGTATTGACTGGGTTCAGTCAATTAAGGAAGAGCCGGAAGTTGCTAAGATGGTAGAGAAAGGCAAAGGTAAGTTCGCAGGAACAGAGCTTAAGGGCAAGAAGCTTGGTATCATCGGTCTCGGTGCTATCGGCGGACCGCTTGCTAACATCGCTGTAGATTTAGGTATGGAAGTATACGGATGTGACCCGTATCTTTCAGTAGACGCTGCTTGGAATATTTCAAGCAAGGTTAAGCATGTAAAGACAAGAGAAGAGATTTTCTCAACATGTGATTTTATCTCAGTACATACTCCTCTTGTTGATAACCCCGATCCTAACGTTAATACCAAGAAGATGATTAACAAGGATACAATCGCTATGATGAAGGACGGCGTTATCATCATCAATATGGCAAGAGACCTTCTTGTAGATGATGAGGCAATGGAAGAAGCACTTAATAGCGGTAAGGTTAGAAAATATGTTACAGATTTCCCGAACCCGAAGACAGCAGGTATGGCAGGCGTAATCGCAATCCCTCACCTCGGAGCTTCTACAGAGGAGTCAGAAGATAACTGTGCTATCATGGCAGTTAACCAGATTATGGACTTCATCGAGAACGGTAACATTAAGAATTCAGTAAACTTCCCTGCATGTGATATGGGCGTTTGCAAGACTGCAGCACGTATTACTATTTTACATAGAAATATCCCTAACATGCTTACACAGTTTACACAGATAATGGCTGAGAAGAATATCAATATCTCAGAGATGAGCAATAAGAGCCGTGGCAATTATTCATACGCTATGCTTGATGTTGATTCGCCGGCTACAGAAGATTTGTGCAATGCAATTGCAGCAATCGACGGCGTACTTAAAGTAAGAATCGTAAAATAAATATTGGAGGACCGATATGGCAACAATTAAACCTTTTCGCTGTATCAGACCTGCGGTTAAGGTAGCAGCCCAAGTGGCTGCTTTACCTTACGATGTCTATAACCGTAGTGAAGCGTGTGAAGAAGTAAAAGATAAGCCTTTGTCATTCCTTAGAATTGACAGAGCAGAGACACAGTTTGATAATAGTGTTGATACATATGATGAACGAGTTTACCTTAAAGCAAAAGAACTTCTTGACGGAATGATTGCAGACGGTACATTTGTGTCTGACAGTGACGATGCGTATTATATCTATGAGCTTGTAATGGACGGACGTTCACAGACAGGTATCGTGGCATGTGCATCTATCGATGATTATCAGAACAACATAATCAAGAAGCATGAGAATACAAGAGCCGAGAAAGAGGCAGACCGTATTAAGCATGTAGATGTATGCAGCGCACAGACAGGACCTATTTTCCTTGCATATCGTTCACAGGATGTTATTAACAGTGTTGTTGCAAGAATTAAAAGAACGTCACCGCTGTATGATTTTACGGCACCTGACGGGATTTCACATCGTGCATGGAAGATAAGCAATACTGCAGATGTTACGGAGATTAGAGAGTCTTTTGAGAAGCTTGACAGTATTTATATTGCGGATGGTCATCACCGTGCGGCTTCTGCTGTTAAGGTGGGTCTTAAGAGAAGAGCAGAGAATCCCGGATTTAATGGAGATGAAGAATTTAATTTCTTCCTTTCAGTATTATTCCCTGATGACCAGCTTATGATTATGGACTATAATCGTGTTGTGACAGATCTTAACGGACTTTCAAAGGATGAGTTCATAGAGAAGATTTCTGCTGACTTTAATGTTGAAAGGGTCGGTGCTGAAAGCTATAAGCCCGCTAAGGCGCGCGAGGTCGGAATGTTCCTTGAAGATGAGTGGTATAAGCTTATGGTTAAGGATAGCATTGTAAGCAATGACCCGGTAGAAGGACTTGATGTTTCTATTTTGCAGAAGTATCTTCTTACACCTGTTCTTGGAATTGAAGACCCCAAGACAGACAAGAGAATTGATTTTGTAGGCGGTATCAGAGGGCTTAAGGAACTTGAGAGAAGATGCAACAGCGATATGAAGGTTGCATTTGCAATGTATCCTACATCTATTGCACAGCTTTTTGCAGTATCGGATGCGGGAATGCTTATGCCGCCCAAGTCTACATGGTTTGAGCCGAAGCTCAGAAGCGGTTTGTTTATTCACAAGATATAAAGTGCCAAAGAAAAACAAGCGGCGCGAAGCGACATTTGTTTTTCTTGCACGAATAACGAGCAAACCGTCTGCGAAGCAGACAATAGAGCGCGATAGCGCGAGTTTGCGAGTATAATATATGATTTCAGTGTTGCAAAATATGTTGTGGATTGAGTCTCCCGGCATATTTTGCAATATTTGTATAGGAGTATTTGTTATGGAGAATGCCGGAAGATATAGGACAAAACAACGTGAGATAATCCTTGGACTTTTGAAGGATAATTATAATAGACATATGACTGCTGATGAGGTTATTTTGTTTTTACAGGAGCAGAATACGCCTGTTGGTAAGGCGACGGTTTATCGTTATTTGGATTGTCTTGTAGAGCAAGGCATTATACGTAAATACACGGTACCGGAAGGAAAAGGTTCATGTTATCAGTATGTGACAGAGCATGCTGAATGTAACACTCATTATCATTTTAAATGTGAGAAATGTAATACGTTGTTTCATGTTGAATGTAAGTATCTTGACGGTATTGCTGAGCATGTGTATAAGGACCATCAGTTTAGGATAAATAACAGCAGAACCGTATATTACGGAATCTGTAAGAATTGTGCAGAGTAAACAGATATGATATAGAAAAACAAGCGACGCAAAAGGGAGGGCTTTTTTATGGAATACAGAAAAATAGGTGACAACAAAGTATCTTTGCTCGGATTCGGATGTATGAGATTCCCGACAAAGGACGGTAAAATAGATGAGGCATTGTCGGAAGAGATGCTTGATATTGCTATTAAAAGCGGAGTGAATTATTTTGATACTGCATTTCCGTACCATGGCGGAGAGAGTGAGTTATTTGTCGGCAAGATTCTAAAAAAATATGACAGAGAATCGTTATATCTTGCAACCAAATTGCCGATATGGGATGTTAATACTTTGGATGATGCCAAGAGACTTTTTAATGAACAGCTTACAAAGCTTGATGTTGAGTATGTGGATTTTTATCTTATTCATGCTCTTGATAAAAACAGATGGAAAGAGGTACTGGAACTTGGAATTCTCGATTATCTTGACGGACTTGTTGCAGAAGGCAAGATACGCAATCTCGGATTTTCGTTTCATGATGATTACGAAGTGTTTGAGGAGATTCTTTCATATCGTAAGTGGGATTTCTGCCAGATCCAGTATAATTATATAGATACAGATATACAGGCAGGAGATAAGGGGTATGAGCTTTCTGTAAAGCTTGGTGTACCGCTTGTAATCATGGAGCCTGTTAAGGGTGGCGTTCTTGCAATGCTTCCCGAAGATGTGACTGCACCGCTTAAAAGTATTAGGCCGGAAGCTTCAACTGCATCATGGGCTTTAAGGTGGGTTGCAAATCATGATAATGTTAAGGTTATTTTAAGCGGTATGTCAAGCTATGAGCAGGTTATGGATAACCTTAAAACTTTTGAGAAGTTTGAACCTTTAACAGAAGAAGAAGAGGCTGCGATAAAGGGAGTTGCGGATACAATCAATTCACGTACGCGTAACGGCTGTACAGGTTGCAGATATTGTATGCCGTGTCCGTTCGGTGTTGATATCCCGAGAGCATTTTCAATCTGGAACGAGTATGGCAAATATGGCGATGAACGTAAGGCTGTAAAGAGATATTTCGTGGATACGGCGCCGGAGAAGCTTGCCGATGTTTGTCAGAAGTGCGGAGCATGTGAGGCGGAATGTCCTCAGCATCTTAATATCAGGGATGACCTTGAGAGACTGCATGAAGAATTGCTCAAGTTGAACAATAATTAATTAAACGAGTAACAAAGAAACGCCACTTATCATAATATGTTATGAAGACATTGATTATGATGAAAGGGGCGTTTTTTGTTGGAAAATTATAATAGACAGCAGATGTACAACAATCGTAATAGAATGCATGTGAATACAGGTTCTTATGCTTCCTGCGGATGTAATAATGATACCGGATGTTCCTGCAATACGGACAGAACGTATTTTGATGATATGCCTCTTGCGATGGCGTATGTGCCATGGCAGGACTGGAATCAGGTTTATGAACCTTGTCAGGCTTTAGGGGAAGGCACAATTTTTCCGGAACTTAATTTACCGTTTTTGGGAAGGAGCGTTTGGAAAAGATGAATGAAAGAAAACAGTTAATGCTTGCGGTTTACAGAGCGGGTTTTGCGCTTGATGATGCAACACTTTATCTTGACACGCATCCTTGTGATGAGCGTGCACTTGAGTATTACAATGTAATGAAGAGGGCGTACAAAAAAGCGTATAATGAATATACGGCAAAATTTGGACCTTTAAAAATTAATGATGTTGATGTTGCCTGTGGAAATTGGAACTGGGTAAAGACACCGTGGCCGTGGGAAATGGAGGGATGTTAAGTTATGTGGTGCTATGAAAAAAGATTGCAGTATCCTGTGAATATTACTACACCTAATCCGAAGCTTGCTATGGTTATTATGTCACAATTTGGCGGTCCTGACGGAGAACTTGCGGCGAGCCAGAGATATTTGTCGCAGCGTTACGCGATGCCTTACAGGGAAGTAGCGGGCGTTCTTACGGATATCGGTACGGAGGAAATGGCACATATGGAGATTGTGTGTGCGATTATTCATCAGCTTACCAGAAACCTTACACCTGAAGAAATAGTAGCTTCAGGCTTTGATAAGTACTATGTTGACCATACTGCAGGTTTGTGGCCACAGGCGGCGGGGGGAACACCTTTTACATCGACGTTTTTCCAGTCGAAGGGTGACCCGATTACAGATTTGCATGAAGACATGGCTGCTGAGCAGAAAGCAAGAACAACCTATGACAATATCTTGAGACTTGTTAAGGACCCTGAGGTATGTGATCCGATAAAATTCTTAAGAGAAAGAGAAATCGTTCACTTCCAGCGTTTTGGTGAAGGACTCCGTATTGTACAGGATAATTTAAACAGCAAGAACTTCTATGCATTTA
The DNA here is from genome assembly GCA_015057505.1 of Lachnospiraceae bacterium. Taxonomy (GTDB): domain Bacteria; phylum Bacillota; class Clostridia; order Lachnospirales; family Lachnospiraceae; genus SIG300. The sequence continues at coordinate 88,908 of SVEG01000005.1, read as the reverse complement.
ATCCTGCATTCGATAAACCTGTCAAATAAATAAAATGATAAGTACGGCGGTGCATATTTATAAGGATGCATCGTCGGCTTTTTTATGCAGAAAAAATGATATATTTAGACGAAAAAGTGCATAAATATAGGGTTTGCCGGAGTTGAAAGTCTTGACAAATCAGGTTGTATAAGGTAGCATGGTATAGTATTGTGTCGCGTGAAGTATGCAGGAAATGACAAATTATACATGTCTCCGAAGGAGTAAAACTCTCAGGTTGTGGTTATCACAGAGGACTGTATACGGATGGCACTCCGGAGAAACCGCGATGGCGGTGCCGAAGGTGCAACAGCTTAATAAGCTGAAATCTCTCAGGCAAAAGGACGGAAAGGAAGAAAAAATGGACAAATTTATTCAGGTAGTAACAGATGTTAACAGTGCCGTTAACAATGTTGTGTGGGGCATTCCTGCACTTATTTTGTTAATCGGTACAGGTATTCTCATGACAATCCTTACAAAAGGATTTCAGTTCACACGTTTTGGTCATATGATCAAAGAGACAATCGGTGGACTTTTCTGCAAGAAGGATATTTTAAAGAGCAAGGATAAGAATTCTATATCTCAGTTCCAGGCTCTTTGTACAGCTCTTTCAGCGACAATCGGAACAGGTAATATCGCTGGTATCGCATATGCGATTACAATGGGTGGTCCCGGTGCGGTATTCTGGATGTGGATTGCAGCAATCGTAGGTATGATGACCAACTATTCAGAGAACGTTCTCGGTATCTTTTTCAGAAGACGTAACAAGGACGGAGAATGGTGCGGTGGTGCAATGTACTACTTAAGAGACGGTCTTGGTTCTAAGAAGGGATGTAAGACAATCGGTAAGGTACTTGCAGTATTATTCTCAATCTTTACATTGCTTGCATCTTTTGGTATCGGTAATATGGGACAGGTTGCATCAATTCGTGAAAGTGTACTTAATGTTGTTTCATTTACAGGTAATGAGAAGCTTGATGTATGGATTATAGCAATCGTTGTAATGATTATCGTGGCACTTGTTATTCTCGGAGGTCTTAAGAGAATTGCACGTACTAACGAAAGAATCGTACCTTTCATGGCGATTTTCTATATTATAGGTGCAATTGTAATTGTATGTATGCATATCGATATGGTTGGTCCGGCATTTGCGGCAATCTTTAAGGGTGCATTTAATACAAAGGCTGCAGCAGGCGGCGTTGGCGGATATGTTATCATGCAGGCCATTACATGGGGCTTTAAGAGAGGAGTATTCTCTAACGAAGCAGGTCTTGGTTCATCAGTTATGGTTCACTCCGCATCTAATGTAAAGGAGCCTGTTACACAGGGTCTTTGGGGTATTTTCGAAGTATTTGTTGATACAATCGTAGTTTGTACACTTACAGCACTCGTTGTTCTTACAACAGGTATTGTTGATTTGGAGACAGGTGCATCAATAAGCGGTGCTACAAAGCTTGGTCTTGCTACAGAAGCATTTACACAGAGCTTCGGTACATTCGGTGGTATCTTTATTGCTATTGCAGTTACATTGTTTGCTCTTTCAACAGTTCTTGGTTGGAGCTACTACGGAACAAAGGCTTGGGAGTATCTTTTCGGTACTAAGTCAACAATCGTATATAAGTTTATCTTTATCGGTATTGTTGCACTCGGAACAGCACTCAGTGCGGATCTTATGATTGATTTGTCAGATACATTTAACGGTCTTATGGCAATCCCGAACTTAATCGGTGTTGTTACACTTTCCGGAACAGTTATGGCAATCACCAACAACTATATTAAGAGACGTCTTAAGAAGAACAAAGAGGATATCAAGCCCATGATTTCTTTCTTTGAGGATATTCAGGAAGAGCAGGAGAAGGCTCTTGCCGAAGAAGAGAATTAATGGTATACTAAAAATTGGTTTTTAAAATAAATAAAGAGGTGGATATTATGAAGAAATTTATCAGTATTTTACTTGTTGCAGCTATGTGTATGGCGCTTTTTGTTGGCTGTAGTAACTCAGACAGCGACTATAAGTACATAACAGACAACGGCAAGATGGTTATCGGTATCACAATTTACGAGCCGATGAATTACTATGATGAGAACAACAACTTAATCGGTTTTGATACTGAGTTTGCTAACGCAGTATGTGAGAAACTTGATGTTGAGCCTAAGTTCCAGATTATTGATTGGAAGGCTAAAGAGACAGAGCTTAAGGCTAAGAACATTGACTGTATTTGGAACGGTCTTACAGTTACGGAAGAGAGAAAAGCAGATATGGACTTTACACAGACATATTTGTTAAACAAACAGTGTGTTGTTATCAATAAGAAAAATGAGAGCAAGTATACAACACTTGAATCTTTGGCTTCTGCATTAATCAGTGCAGAGAGCGGTTCAGCAGGCGAGACAGCCATTACATCGGAAGAGAAACTTAAAGATGCATCTTATACAGGTTCTGATACACAGCAGACAGCACTTCTCGGACTTCTTGCAGGTAACTATGATGCAATTGTAATCGACTATACTATGGCATCAGCAACAGTAGGACAGGGCGATTATGCTGATTTCATGATTGTTGAAAGTATTGAACTTGAAGATGAGATGTATGCTATCGGTTTCCGCGTAGGAAGCGATATGACAGAGAAGGTTAATAAGATTATTGATGAGCTTATTGCTGATGGTACATTGGCTAAGATTGCAGAAAAATACGATAAGACAGAGCTTTTTAACGAAGCTGTTAAATAATAAGATATGAGTTTACTTGATGCTACTTTACAATTATTAGACGGATTTAAATTAACATTATTACTGTTTGGACTTACGCTGGCATTATCATTACCTCTCGGCCTTGTTTTCTGTTTTGGTTCGATGAGTAAGTTTGCGCCACTTAAGTGGTTTACAAAAGGATTTGTGTATATCATTAGAGGTACACCGCTTTTGTTACAGCTTATGATAGTTGTATATTTGCCGGGAATTGCATTCGGAGCACCCATTACAAGATGGCCGATATTCGGCGGAAGTGTTCCGACTGCATATTTTTGCGGAGCCCTGGCAGCTTTTGTTATTAATTATTCATGCTATTTTTCAGAGATTTACAGAGGCGGTATAATTAATATTCCCAAAGGACAGTATGAAGCCGGACAAGTTCTCGGCATGACCAAAAGACAGATCTTTTTCAAGGTAATTCTTTTACAGGTTATCAAGAATATTCTTGCGCCTATCAGTAATGAGACAATTACGCTTGTTAAAGATACTGCGCTCGCAAGAACAGTATCGGTTATGGAGATTTTGTTCTGCGCATATGAGATTTTAACCTTGAAGAATATTATTTGGCCGTTGTTCTATACAGGTGTATTTTACCTTGTATTTAATACACTTTTGACGTTGCTTTTCGGATACATAGAGAAAAGGCTCAGCCGGTTTAGGAGTTAGCATATGGCGATATTAGAAGTAAAGAATATACATAAATGTTTTCGCGATGTTTGCGTCCTTGATGGAATTGACTTTACCTTGGAGAAGGGTGAGGTTTTGGCGATTATCGGTTCGTCGGGAAGTGGTAAGACAACACTTCTGCGTTGCCTTAATTTCCTTGAGAGACCTGATGAAGGACAGATTATTGTAAATGATAAAGTGATTTTTGATGCTGAGTCCAAAGAAAATACAAGCGAAGCGGCAATCAGGAAGAACAGACTTCATTTTGGACTTGTTTTCCAGTCCTTTAATCTTTTCCCGCAGTATACAGTTATAGGTAATGTTACTCTGGCGGCGAAGCTTGCGAATAAGGAACGACTTAAAGAATTAAAAAAATCAATGACAAACGGTGAGTATCGCAAGGAGCTTAAGGCTTCAGAGGCAGAGATTGATACACATGCGCTTGAACTTTTACGAAGAGTAGGTCTTGAGGAAAAGGCGGATGCTTATCCGTATCAGCTTTCGGGCGGACAGCAGCAGCGTGTCGCGATTGCGAGAGCACTTGCAATGACGCCTGATATTTTGTGCTTTGATGAGCCGACCTCGGCACTTGACCCCGAGCTTACCGGTGAAGTACTTAATGTAATCAGAGGTCTTAAATCAAGTGACCGTACAATGATTGTAGTAACACATGAGATGGAATTTGCAAAGAATGTTTCCGACAGGGTTATCTTCATGGCTAACGGTGTAATCGAGGAAATGGGAGACCCGAAGGAAGTATTTGAGAATCCGAAGAGTGAAGCACTTAAGGCATTTTTAAGCAAGGCTTTAGATTCGGAGTATGCACAGGAAGATATTTAAGGAAGCGCGGGCTTTCTCGAATATAAATATAAAGAATTATAGAAAGAAGAGAGATTATTATGAAAAAGATAGTATCATTAGGTCTTGCAGTTGTTATGGCTCTTGCCATGATGACAGGTTTTGTAGGATGTGGCGGAAAAGAAGAGAATGTACTTACAATGGCTACTAATGCAGAGTTCCCTCCCTATGAGTATTGGGAAGGCGAGAAGATTGTTGGTATCGACGCTGAAATCGCAGCACTTATTGCTGACGAACTCGGTATGAAGCTTAAGATTGAGAGTATCGAGTTTGGTTCAATCGTTGCAGGTGTTGAGACAGGTAAGTTTGATTTCGGTATGGCAGGTATGACAGTTACAGAAGATCGTCTTAAAAGCGTTAACTTCTCAACTACATATGCTACAGGTATTCAGGTAGTTATCGTTAAAGAAGGTTCAGAGATTACATCTCCCGATGATATGGCAGCTAAGGCTGATTTAAAGATTGGTGTTCAGCAGGATACAACAGGCGATATCTTCTCAACAAGCAATTTTGAGAGAGATGAAGACGGAAACGATAACGGTAAAGAAGTAGTATTCCGTTACAACAAGGGTGCTGACGCCGTTCAGGCACTTGTAACAGGCAAGGTTGACTGTGTAATCATTGATAATGAGCCGGCTAAGGCGTTTGTTGCTGCTAATGAAGGTCTTAAGATTCTTGAGGCTGAGTATGCAGTAGAGGATTATGCTATCTGCGTTTCAAAAGAGAATGAAGATTTGCTTAACAAGATTAATGCGGCAATCGATAAGTTCCAGAAGAACGGCAAGATTGATGAAATCATCAATAAGTATATCGGAACAAACTAATAAGTTTTTTTGATTGAGTTTGACGGAAAACCGGCAAAGGAGAGAATTGTTTTGGCTGAATGGTTTGCAGATTTTAAAGCAGATTTTATATTGAACTTTATAGAGGACAATCGTTGGAAATCACTTCTTAAGGGGCTTGGAGTAACTCTTGAGGTTACTTTCTTTGCTCTTATCATCGGTGTTTTAATCGGTGTTGTGGTTGCGATGATTCGTTCTTCCTTTGACAAGAATAAGAGTACTATGCGTAAAGGATTTGCATACTATGTTTTTGCGATTCTTGATTTCTTTTGTCGTGTGTATCTTACGGTTATAAGAGGAACACCTGTTGTTGTACAGTTGTTGATTGCTTATTTTATTATATTTGCAACTTCAACTAACAGCGTGTTTGTTGCGGTAATTGCATTCGGTGTTAATTCGGGAGCATATGTTGCCGAGATTTTCAGAGGTGGTATCATGTCTATTGACGAAGGTCAGTTTGAGGCGGGACGTTCTCTTGGTTTTAATTATGTGCAGACTATGATTTATATCATTATTCCGCAGGTAATTAAGAATGTGCTTCCGACACTCGTTAATGAGTTTATCGTACTCCTTAAGGAAACGTCGGTCGGCGGTTATGTTGCTCTTAAGGATTTGACCAAGGCGGGCGACATCATCAGAGGAAGAACCTTCAGTGCGTTCATGCCTCTTATGGCAGTTGCATTAATTTACTTGGCGTTGGTAATGTTTTTTACATTCCTGCTTCGCAAGTTAGAAAGGAGACTTCGTCAAAGTGAAAGATAATGTTTTAATCAGTGTCAATGATTTGCAGATGTATTTCAAAGGCGGCGCAATCAAAGCCCTTGACGGGGTATCTGTAGATATTAACAGAGGCGAGGTGGTAGTTGTTATCGGTCCTTCGGGAAGCGGTAAATCAACGTTTCTCCGTTCGCTCAATCTTCTTGAAAACCCTACCGGTGGAGAGATTGTGTTTGAAGGTACGGATATTACCGACCGTAAGAATGATATTAATAAACATCGTCAGAAGATGGGAATGGTGTTCCAGCATTTTAATCTGTTCCCTAACATGACAATTCTTAAGAATATGACGCTTGCACCCATCAAGCTTCTTGGTAAGACAAAGGAAGAGGCTGAGAAGACAGCTATGGAGCTTCTTGAGAGAGTAGGACTTGCCGACAGGGCAAATGCTTATCCGAGCCAGTTATCCGGCGGACAGAAACAGCGTATTGCGATTGTAAGGGCGCTTTGTATGAATCCGGATGTTATGCTTTTTGATGAGCCGACTTCAGCACTCGACCCCGAGATGGTAGGAGAAGTTCTTGAAGTTATGAAAAATCTTGCAAGAGAAGGCATGACAATGATTGTGGTAACGCATGAGATGGGCTTCGCAAGAGAAGTGGCAAGCCGTGTAATATTTATGGATAGCGGCAAGATTGTGGAAGAGGGTAATCCTGCAGAGATTTTTGATAATCCGCAGAGTGAACGTCTTAAGAGCTTTCTTGCGAAAGTATTATAATAAATGGAATTGCAAAATTGAATTTCAAGATGATTATATCCTTTGTTCGCTTATTCCTCGTTACATGCGTCCATTTATGTCGGACTAAAGTCCGCCATAATTTAGACACATGTCTCGGAAATGCGTACAGTCGGATTATAATCATCTTTTCAATTTAATTTTGCAATCTCCATTTTGAAAGGTATAGGATAATGATTAGTAGAAAAAAACAGCTTCAGAAGTCAGGAATGCTTCTTTTGGCAGCATTTATCTGGGGCGTTGCATTTGTGGCACAAAGCGAAGCAATAAAAGTTGTAGATGCATTTACAATTAATTGTGTACGATTTCTAATCGGTGCACTTACATTACTTCCCGTGATTTATATCATGGACAGGAAGAATAAACAGGAGACGCCTACGGCAGGTACGGTGACACTTGATGAACTTCAGGGTACAAAGAAGAACAAGATGCCCTGGATTGGTGGCGCGGTGTGCGGGTTGGTTCTTTGCGCAGCGACTAATCTTCAGCAGATAGGTCTTAAATATACAACTGCAGGTAAGGCGGGATTTATTACTGCGTTTTATATTGTGCTTGTGCCGGTGTTCAGTATTTTCTTAAAGAAACGCGCATCGTTCGTTGTGTGGATAAGCGTAGTTATTGCAGTAATAGGACTTGGGCTTTTGTGTATTAATAAAGACGATTTAAGTATCGGTACGGGAGAACTTCTTGTGTTTGCCTGTGCAATACTCTTTACGTTACATATCCTGTGTGTTGACCATTTTGTTAAGGATGCCGACGGTGTTAAGCTGTCTTGTATTCAATTTGCGGTAAGTGGTCTTGTGTCAGGTGTATTCATGTTTATATTTGAGAATCCGCAGATACAGGCGATTTTAAGTGCATGGCTTCCGATTCTTTATACAGGTGTGTTGTCCTCCGGTGTTGCATATACCTTGCAGGTGGTGGGACAGAAGGATTTCAATCCGACGATAGCATCACTTCTTATGTCATTTGAGTCGGTGTTCTCGGTGCTTGCGGGTTGGGCAATTCTTAAAGAGACATTATCGCTTGCAGAGGGTATGGGTTGTGTTCTCATGTTTATAGCGATTATACTTGCACAACTTCCGGCTGATATGTTTAAAAAGAAAACTGCATAGTAAAAAAACGTAATTTTTGTGTAATATGACGAGTGTTAAATGCTTGAAAACAAGTGCTTAAAATACTATAATCTTAAATAGTATGGTGCTGTTTTCAGGCATTTTATTATGTCAGGAAATTGTACAAAATAATAAAGGATTTTTTTGGAGGGAAAATGGGTTTTATAAGTATACTCGGTGAAAATGGTTTTAAGTTAAAGCAAAGCGAGACGGATTTTTTGGGAACACCGCTTTATTTTAATGATTTGAATTTGGTGCAGATTGTGGACATGATAAGGAACACATGTCCGGAATATGATTTGAAGAAATATTATTATACATTAGCAGATAATAAGGCTGATATTTATTACAGACAGGAAGTTCTTAAGGATTTTTATAATGAGAAGGTTTTTGAGGCGGCTAATGAGTTTTCTTACGGGCTTTTAAGAGCCAGAACTTATCGTACATATTCTGAGAAGGCTGAACATCCCGTTCAGTCCAAACGCTGGAAAATTGACGCGGCGTATATGTATATTCTTGCAGTCGTAGAACTTGAGAAGAGTCTTAAGGAATGCGAACTTACTTCGAGAGGTATGAATGAACTACGTGAATATCTTACAACCAAGGTTAATGATGAGGCATTTATTGAATTCACAGAGAAGACCAAAAGTCTTGCGGATAAGATGTTATCACTTGAGTTCGAGATTGAATTTGAGCGACATTCCATAAAGATTGCACCTAAGAAAAATGATACCAGCTATATAGATAAGATAGATGAACTTTTATATGACGAGAGCAAGAGAAAGACAAGTTTGAGCAGAGCATTTTCTTCACCGCTTGCGGGAGCACTCCGTATTGCGAGAGTTGAGGATAAGATTATACAGGTTCTTATGAAGGAACATCCTGAGGTATTTAAGGAACTTGATGAATTTGGCAACAGATATAATAACTTCCTTGATGAAGTACTTGTTAAGCTTGAAGATGAGATGCAGTTTTATATTTCTTTTGTGTTGTTCAGAAGGAAACTTGAAAAATATAATCTTAAGTTCTGTACACCGTCAATAAGTGATAAGGGTAATGAAGAATTTGCAGTTTGTGAAGCATATGACCTTGCACTTGCATGTAAAAATGCATATGAAGGTAAGCCGGTAGTGCCCAATTCACTTGATTACAGGGATAAGGAGAGATTTCTTGTTATCACCGGACCTAACCAGGGCGGCAAGACCACCCTTGCAAGAGGTATAGGACAGATAGTATATTTTTCTATGCTTGGACTTGAAGCACCTGCAGGCAAGGTTACTGTTCCGATTTTTAATGATATCATGACACACTTTGAGGTAGAGGAAAGTCTTGACACGGGTGCAGGTAAGCTCAAAGAAGAACTTAAGCGTCTTAAACCGATGATGGAAAGTGAGCATGAAAGATGTTTTATTGTTCTTAATGAGCTTTTTACAACGGCTGCTTCGTATGATGCGTATGTGATGGGAAGTCATGTTATTAAGCATTTTATTGAGGATGACTATTACGGTATTTATGTAACGCATATTCAGGAGCTTGCAAGGGAGACGGAGCAGATTGCAAGTCTTGTGGCAGGAATTGCGGACGACGGCAAGACCAGAACCTACAAGATAGAGCGTAAGCCTGCAGAAGGCATAGGCCACGCAAGTACGCTTGTTGATAAGTATCGTTTGAATTATGAAGAGATTAAGGAGAGACTGGCAAGATGAGAGTATGGCTTTTATATCCCGACAGGGAGTTTGATTTAAAGAACAGTTATGCCAAAAAAGAAGATCTGGTAAAAGACCTTAATTTCCATATAATTTACAAGACAATGTCGAGGGAAGATGAGTATTTTTATCAGGTGGCAAGCAAGGTTATGATGAAACCTCTTCTTAAAAAAGAGGATATTGTATACAGACAAGGCATGATGAAGGATGCGCTTAAGTGCCGTGACGAATTCATGCAGATATATGATATAGCCAGAATTGCTGTAAAGAGTATTAATGAATATAATGACGGCTATGAGCGCAGAAAAGGAGATATGGCGGCGGCTTCTATGGTGACAGAACTTCTTAATTTCATGGATTTTCTTGTGAAGCAGCTTAGTAAGCTTTCCTTTTATCTTGGTGAGTATCGTCCGAATTTTTCTTCTGAGGCAATGATATCTTTTTATGAGAGATTCAAAGAAGAATATAGCGACGATAGGATGGCGAAGATTCTTGCGGAACTTAACAGTCTTGATTTCTGGACGGCGGGCGGTAAGCTTACGGTAAGCGGTACCTGCGGTGCCGGAATGAAGATGGAAAATCTTATTGTCAATGATGTTGTCAGACGTAGAAGACGTAAGGCAGCTAAGACAATGTCAGTTGTTGAGAAGGTTAACCTCATGTTTACACAGAATGCATTTGCTCTGGAGGAAGATGAGGACAGACTTGAAGCCAAAGAGATAGAAAAGGTTGCGATTGCGCATATTCTCAGAGTGTACGAAGATTTTGTTAAGGAACTCGAGCAATTCTTTGAACAGTTAAAGCTTCAGATGGCATTTTATGCAGCATGTGGTAATTTCTATAAGCGTCTCGATGAAATCGGTCTTCCATTGTGTTTCCCGGATGTAACGGAAGAAGGCAACGGAACATATATCGGTTTGTATGAACTTACATATGCGATTTATATACAGAAAAAGCCGATAGTCAACGGACTTAGAATGGGAGATAAGAGACTTCTGTTTGTAACAGGAGCTAACCAAGGTGGTAAGTCCACGTTCCTTAGAAGTATAGGTGTTGCACAGGTGCTTTTCCAGTGCGGAATGATGGTTCCGGCAGAGACTTTTATCGGAAGAATATATGATAATATTTTTACACACTTCACAAGAAGAGAAGACAGTTCCATGAATTCCGGTCGTCTTGAAGAGGAGCTTAAGCGAATGAACGGTATAATCAATGAGGTTAGTCCGAATTCCTTATTGCTTCTTAACGAATCCTTTGCAAGTACTACCGAAAAAGAGGGCGCAATTATTATGAGCGGAATTGTTAAGGCTCTTGCTGAGCTTGGTTGTTCCGTGCTTATAGTTACGCATCTTTACGAGTTTACGAGAAGTGTTTTTGCACAGCAGCTTGATTATACACTGTTTCTTAGTGCAGAACGTAAAAATAACGGTATGAGAACATATAGAATGATTCCGAGAGAACCCGGACATACAAGTTATGGTCTGGATTTGTACGAGGCTATGATTGGTAAGATTACAGATGTGGAAGAACCTGAGAATCTTTAAAATTTGGAGAAAATTGATATTTGGTCCGGTATGCAGATAAGTCGGAGGTAGACTATGGTTAAGGATATGACCGAGGGTAAACCGATAAAACTCATTATGGGGTTTGCGGTTCCGATGCTCATAGGTAATATATTTCAGCAGATTTATAATCTTGTGGATGCCGCGGTAGTCGGACGATATGTCGGAGATAATGCACTTGCAGCAGTCGGAAGTACAGGGAGCATGCTGTTTTTTCTTGTGGCTTTTGCCGGAGGGTTAAGTGGTGGTGCGGGAATTGTTATTGCACAGTATTTCGGAAGCAGACAGTATGATAAGCTTAAAAAGACTGTAGTTGCACTTTTTTATATTATTGCAGTGCTTACGGCTGTATCAATGCTTATAGGTAATTTGGGTCTTGATTTGTTCCTTGAACTTCTGGATGTCCCTGTTGAAAATAATGTTCGTGCCGATGCAAGAAGTTACATGAATATAATGTTTAAGTTCATATTTGGTATGACTGCATTTAATGCACTTGCATCAATTTTAAGAAGTGTAGGAGATTCCAAGACGCCTCTGTATGCGCTTAGTGTTGCATCGGTAATTAATATCGGTCTTGATTTTTTGTTTGTAATCGGCTTTGATATGGGTGTGCGAGGCGTGGCATATGCAACAATTATTGCACAGATTGTTTCGGCACTTATTTGCTTTGTGCGGATTATAAGACATAGAGAAGAACTGTATCTTACTGATATTGATTGGAAACCTGACATGCATATGATAGGCTTGATTGTAAGAACGGGAATTCCGTCGGCATTTCAGTCATGTATGATTTCGCTTGGAGGAATGAGTGTTCAGAGACTTGTAAATGCAGCCGGACCGGCTACAATAGCTGCGTATACGGCTTCGACCAAGATAGATACAATTGCAATACAGGTTATTGTATCAATAGGGATGTCACTGTCGGTATTTGCCGGTCAGAATGTAGGCATCGGCAATTATGACAGAATAAAAACAGCACTCAGACAGACACTTGTTGTTATGGTGGGTGCAAGTGTTGTGATAGCAATTATTGTTTTATTTACAAAATCATACCTGCTTACAATATTCCTTGATCCTGAAAAGGCAGGCGAGGCTATTGCAATCGGTGAAGTGTATTTGTCGATTATAGGTGTGGCATATGTTATTGCCGGAGTAATGCAGAGCTATCAGAATGTAATCAGAGGCGCGGGTGACGTGCAGATTTGTATGGTTGCGGGACTTGCGGAACTCGGAGCGAGAATTTTGTTTGCATATTTGCTTGTAGGCCCACTGGGAACTTTGGGGATTTGGCTTGCAACACCGCTTTCGTGGGGTTGCGGCTGTATAATACCGGTTACGAGATATTATTCAGGTAAGTGGAAGCTTAAAAGAATTGCGGAGGAATAAAAATGAATCCTTTTTTACCTTTAGGTACATATATTCCAGACGGTGAGCCGAAGGTGTTCGGAGACAGAGTATATCTGTACGGTTCAAAAGACCTTTTTGGAGGAGAATATTGCTGCTACAAATATCATGTGTATTCAGCATTAGTGGATAATCTTGAGGAGTGGACGGACTATGGGCCGGTGCTTGCTTCGCGTAATGATTATCTTAGCGAGGGCATTGAGGCTACGATTCCGTGGTCTGACGGTCTTTTGTGGGCACCTGATGTAGTGGAGCGTGACGGCAAGTATTATATGTATTTTTGTCAGTCTGACGGAACGGAGGGTGTTGCCGAGAGTGATTATCCGCACGGACCGTTTGTTAATCCAAGACAGATTACAATGGCGGGAGAAAATATTAAAGGAATCGATCCCAGTGTTTTAAAAGTGGGCGAGGACTACTATTATACATGGGGACAGGGAAACTGCCATATGGCAAAGCTTAATGACGATATGTGCTCACTTGATGAGACTACTTACGTGGAGGCGCTTATAAGCAGGGAAGAAGGCAAGGAAGGCTTTCACGAAGGCTCATCTCTTCGTAAAATCGGAGACTGGTTTTGCATTGTCTATGCGAGCGAGTATGTGGATGAATATCCTAACCGCGGCGGGCATCCGACAAAGCTTGATTATGCCGTGAGCAAGGAATTGTACGGTCCTTATGAGCGAAGAGGAACAATTATCAATAACTACGGAATCGACCCGTCTTCATGGAACAATCATGGTTCGATTGTGAAGATTAAGGATGAGTGGTATGTATTTTATCATGGTTCGTCCAACAACTGTAAATATACAAGAAGAGCACGCCTTGAGAAGATAGAGGTTGACGAGGTAGGAGGATTTATCAAAGAGACTAAGATGACAACGAGTGGGGCGCTTGACACGATTGCACTTCCTAAGAGTTTCTCGCCCACGAATGCTTACTGCGTGGAAGGTGGAGCATACTTTACTGATAAGGGTGATGTTTTCCCTCTTGTGAATGCAAAAGACGGAGCGGCAATTAGTTATCGCTATCTGGATTTTAGTGCGAAGAAAGAGTGGAAGGTTGTGCTGGAAGGTAATGTTTTTGCGGACTGTAAGGCTTCTGTTTATGCTGATGGTGAGAAAGTGTGCGAGGTTGAACTTGAGGCAGGAAGTGGTAGTGCAGTAGGAGAGTTTTCGCTTGATAAGAAGAAATGTAATTTGAGGATTATGTTTAATGGGGCGAAAGAGACTGAGTTGGTAGAACTTGAGATGGTTTCTTTTGAGTAGAGGTATAGAGATGAAGCGTTCAATGTTTAAAAAAATAATTATACCGATATTTATTGCGCTGTTTCTGGGGTTGATAGGAGTTTTCATAATTGTCCAAATGGGTATGAAGGACAAAACATATTCAGATAAAGAACTAAAAAAGCTGAGAGATGAGATTAAAGAAGAACGCTTAGAAAATGATATATGGCGAGAGGGAATTATTGGGGTAAAGATTGATTATGAAGGAAAAGTAATTATTGTAGAAATAAGCAGTCTGAGTAAAAATAAGGGACAAATAATAGATGAACTTACTAAAAAATATGGGAGAGCAGTTTGGGTTACTATAGTGGAGGTTCATCAAACAGTTACATGAAATTGAAAATAGGGCGTCTGCGAAAACAGGCGCCCTAAGTTTTTATAAGGTTATATCTAATTAATACAACGGATATTTGTCGGTTAACTCTTTAACCATCGCCATAGCCTTATCCTTATTAGCCTCAACATCCTTGATAACTAAGTAGATAGCTTCTGCGATTACTTCCATGTCTTCTTCCTTCATGCCTCTTGATGTAACGGCAGGTGTTCCGAGACGGATACCGCTTGTTACGAAAGGAGACTGAGGGTCGTTCGGGATTGTGTTCTTGTTACATGTGATGTTAGCTGCGTCAAGTAACTTCTCAGCTTCCTTACCTGTAACGCCCATGCTCTGTAAATCAACAAGCATGAGGTGATTGTCTGTACCGCCTGAAACGATATTGAATCCTCTTGCGATAAGAGCTTTGGCAAGTGCCTGAGCGTTCTTAAGAATCTGCTGCTGATACTCTTTGAAAGCAGGCTCTAATGCTTCCTTGAAACAAACTGCCTTTGCAGCGATTACATGCATAAGAGGGCCACCCTGGATTCCGGGGAAAATAGCCTTGTTGAAGTTGTACTTCTCAGCGGCTTCTGCGTTAGCAAGAATCATACCGCCACGAGGTCCGCGAAGTGTCTTGTGAGTAGTAGTAGTAACTACGTGTGCGTGAGGGAACGGACTCGGATGAAGGCCTGCTGCAACAAGACCTGCGATGTGAGCCATATCAACCATGAGAACTGCGCCAACTTCGTCAGCGATTTCTCTAAATTTCTTGAAGTCAATTGTTCTTGCGTATGCACTAGCACCTGCAACGATTAACTTAGGCTGGCACTCAAGAGCAATGCGTCTTACTTCATCATAGTCGATGAAACCGTCATCGTTAACACCGTAAGGAACGATGTTGAAATACTTACCTGACATATTAACAGGGCTTCCGTGTGTAAGATGTCCGCCGTGATTTAAGTTCATACCCATAACTGTGTCGCCGGGGTTAACAATTGCGAAAAATACTGCCATGTTAGCCTGAGCACCTGAGTGGGGCTGAACATTAGCATAGTCACAACCAAATAATTTCTTTGCACGCTCAATTGCAAGATTCTCTACGATATCAACGTATTCGCAACCGCCGTAGTATCTCTTTGCAGGATATCCTTCTGCATATTTGTTGGTAAGCGGGCTGCCCATAGCTGCCATAACTGCCTTGCTTACGAAGTTCTCAGATGCGATAAGCTCGATGTGGCTACGCTGTCTTCCGAGTTCCTGCTCCATGGCAGAAGCAACTTCAGCGTCAAAAGACTGTACTTCATCAAATGAAAACATATATGTACCTCCGTTGTAAATTTAAATTATTTTCGTTTAAGTGTAAAAACACACTATCATTTTTATTATAACATAAACGTGCATAAAAATAAATACATAATAGTGTAAAATTTTTTGACGATGATTTGGGAATATAATATGGGAAATAAGAATTATAATTGTAGTGCTTGACAATAACAGAGCAAAAAAGTATAATTACTTAAGATATTTATTTATAATCATACATAAAGGAAGGGCAAAGGTATGTTTTGCATATTTAATCATCATCACCATCATGGCATAACGCGATTGTAACTGTGGAGTTTCATGGATACAATTGCTTTTTGTGTTGTTTTGTATCTGTGATGATGAGTAGCCTTTTGAACACTGTCACCCGGGTACAACAAACCCGGGTTTTTTTGCGAAAGCACAAAGGCCTGATACTATAATAAATTTGGAGGCTTGTAATGAGATATTTAACAATAGCATTGGCTAAAGGAAGACTTGGAAAGATTTTTGATATATTTGAGCATATGGGTATTGATTGCGCCGAGATGAGGGATAAGGATACGAGAAAGCTTATTTTTACTAATGAAGAGTATAAGTTAAAGTTTATCCTTTCAAAGGCAAGTGATGTGCCTACATATGTTGAGTATGGTGCGGCTGACATCGGTATTGTCGGTAAGGACACAATTCTTGAGGAAGGCCGCAAGTTGTTCGAGGTTATAGATCTTGATATGGCGAAGTGCCGTATGTGTGTAATCGGACCGGAATCAAGCGCAGAGCTTTTAAAGCATAAAGAACTTATTCGTGTTGCAACAAAATATCCGAATATTGCGAAGGATTATTTTTATAATCAGAAGCATCAGACTGTGGAAATAATCAAGCTTCATGGCTCTGTAGAACTTGCTCCGATTGTAGGTTTGTCTGAAGTAATAGTGGATATTGTTGAGACAGGCTCAACACTTAAGGCTAACGGACTTCAGGTGCTTGAAGAAATTTGCCCGCTTTCTGCAAGAATGGTTGTTAACCAGGTTAGTATGAAGATGGAAAAAGAGCGTATTACAAAGCTTATTACAGAAGTTCGTGCGTATTTGCAGAGTAAGAAGGATGCATAAGACCCACAGTACATATATTTGAAAAAGACAACTGTAAGTTGATAAAAATATTCACAGAATAGAAGAGGAAGACAGATATGAGAACAATTAAATTAGACGAACAGTCACGTAAGAATGTTTTGGAAAATCTTTTAAAAAGAAGCCCAAACCAGTATACAGAGTATGAGAGCAGGGTTAATACAATCCTTGCTGCAGTAAAGGAAGAGAAGGATGCAGCAGTATTTTCATACACGAAGCAGTTTGACGGCTATGATCTTAATGCAGACAATATCGTAGTTACGGAAGAAGAGATTAAGGCAGCATATGATGAGATAGATGCAGGACTTCTTGAAGTAATTCGTAAAGCTATGAAGAATATTCGTGAATATCACGAAAAACAGCGTCAGTTCAGCTGGTTTGACTCAAAGCCCGACGGAACAATCCTCGGACAGAAGATTACAGCACTTCAGCGCGTAGGCGTATATGTGCCGGGCGGTAAGGCGGCATATCCTTCATCAGTACTTATGAATGTAATTCCTGCAAAGGTTGCGGGTGTTGACGAGATAGTAATGACAACACCTCCGGGAAAAGACGGTAAGATTTACGCCGGAACTCTTGTTGCGGCAAAAGAAGCAGGTGTTGATGTGATTTATAAGGTAGGCGGTGCACAGGCGATTGCGGCACTTGCTTACGGCACGGAGAGCATTCCGAAGGTTGATAAGATTGTAGGTCCGGGTAATATCTATGTTGCCCTTGCAAAGAAGGCAGTTTACGGACATGTAAGCATTGATTCAATTGCGGGCCCGAGTGAGATCCTTGTAATTGCGGACGAGACAGCCAATCCCAGATACGTTGCGGCAGATTTGCTCTCACAGGCAGAGCATGACGAGCTTGCTTCTGCAATCCTCGTTACAACAAGCGAGGAGCTTGCGAAGAAGGTATCGGAAGAGGTTGACAAGTTTGTGGCACAGCTTTCAAGAAAGTCAATTCTTGAGGCATCACTTGAGAACTACGGCTATATACTTATAGCGGACAACATGGATGATGTTATTGACATTGCTAACGATATTGCATCAGAGCACCTTGAAATCGTAACCAAGGATCCGTTTACGACAATGACTAAGATTCGTAATGCAGGTGCTATTTTCATCGGAGAGTACAGCTCAGAGCCTCTCGGTGATTATTTCGCAGGCCCTAACCACGTACTTCCGACCAACGGAACAGCGAAATTCTTCTCTGCGCTTAGTGTTGATGACTTTATTAAGAAGTCAAGTATTATTTCATACTCAAGAGAAGCACTTGAAGTAATTCACAAAGATATTATCAGCTTTGCGGAGGCTGAAAGCTTGACAGCACATGCAAATTCAATTAAAGTTAGATTTGAAGAATAACAGTGAGGTGCTATATGGAGAGACGATCACAGATTAACAGAAAAACAAACGAAACAGATATCAGATTAAGTCTTGCGATTGACGGTACGGGCAAATGTACAGCGGACAGCGGAATTGGTTTTTTTGATCATATGATTAACAGCTTTGCAAGACACGGCTTGTTTGATTTGGAACTTGCAGTTAAGGGCGACCTTGATGTAGACGGGCATCATACTGTTGAGGATGTCGGAATCGTACTCGGACAGGCAATTAAGGAAGCTGTAGGTGACAAAGCAGGCATTAAGCGTTACGGTAATTTTATGCTCCCGATGGATGATGCACTTGTGCTTTGCGCACTTGATATTTCAGGCAGACCATATCTTCAGTATGATTTGATTTTTACGGAAGAGAAGGTCGGAGAACTTGATACATGCCTTGTAAAAGAGTTTTTCTATGCTGTTTCATATAGTGCCGGAATGAACATACATATTAAGCAGATATCGGGAACGAATGCTCATCACATTATTGAGGCGGCTTTCAAGGCTTTTGCGAAGGCACTTGATATTGCGACTCAGCGTGATGAGAGAATTACAGACGTATTATCGACAAAAGGTACACTTGCTTAGGAGGATTTGGTTATGCAGCTTTACCCGGCTATAGATATTAAACAGGGACAATGTGTAAGATTAAAACAGGGATTATTTAAGGATATAGAGGTTTATTCTAACCAGCCTTGGGAAATCGCTAAAAAGTGGGAGGATTGCGGTGCCACATTTATCCATGTGGTGGATTTAGATGGTGCACTTGAGGGATATTCGGTTAATGCCGACGTTATTGCCAAGATTGCGGCGAACGTTTCCTGTCCGATTCAGCTTGGTGGCGGAATAAGAAGTACACAGGCCATTGATGCGGCTTTGAACCTCGGAATACACAGAGTTATTATCGGTACCAAGGCAGTTGATAATCCTGAATTTATCAAGGATATTGTGGCAAGATACGGTAGTGAGCATGTTGTAGTAGGTGTAGATGCAAAAGACGGTTTTGTTGCGATTGAAGGTTGGGAGAAGCTTAGTAACCAGAAAGCAACGGATTTGTGTATGCTTATGAAGTCCTATGGTGTTGAGAATATTGTTTATACGGATATCAGTAAGGATGGTATGCTTATGGGACCTAACGTAGAGGCTACTAAAGAGCTTACGGATATTACGGGAATGAATATTATTGCATCCGGCGGGGTGTCAGGAATGCAGGATTTGGAGAATTTGTATAACAGCAATATCAGGGGGGCAATCATTGGTAAGGCTTTGTATGAGAAGCGTGTGGATTTGCGCCGTGCGATTGAGTTGTTTGAAAAGGGAGTAAAATAATGAAGACAAAAAAAGTAATACCCATGTTGTACATAAAGAATCAGAAGCTGTTTTTAGACAGATTATGTACGGAAGAATTCCAGACAACGGAAAAGGGCAGTGCAGGAGCATATTACAGTATTTATGATGCTGATGCACTTATATTACTCGATTTATATTGGGAGAATGATACAGAACATGAAGAGAATCTTAACTTCATGAGAGAGTTAATCAGAGACAGTGAGATTCCGGTATATGCCGGTGGTAGGGTTAACAGGTTTGAAGATACGAAGAAGTATTTGTATACCGGTGCCGAGAAGGCTGTTTTGTATGTTAGCAGAGAGTCACTTGAAGCACAGACACCGGCACTTAAAGAGTCGGTTAAGCGTTTTGGTAAAAATTCACTTGTTCTTTGTACTGATTCAGTCGTTATTTGTAATGAAAATGTGGAATTATTAAAGGATGTAGCCAATGAGTGGTTGCTTTTGGATGCCGATGCAAAGACTCCGGAAGAGATTAAAAATGTGGCTGCAAAGCTTGGAGTAGATGTTATTGCGGCTGTTTCGTATACGATAGTTGCAGAACTTATGGCGATGCTTAAGGAAGATTTTGTGTCAGGAATTTCCGGTAAGCATATTTCGGACGTAGATACTAATATTACAGCATTTAAGTTTGCGTGTAAGATGAGCGGACTCAATATGGAGCTTCTTAAGAGTAATCTTGAGTGGTCGGAATTTAAGACTAATGCTGACGGTATGGTACCTGTTATTGTGCAGGATTATAAGACTAACGAGGTTTTACAGCTTGCATATATGAATGAGGAATCATTTAAAGAAACTCTTGCTTCAGGTAAGATGACATACTGGAGCAGAAGTCGTAATGAGCTTTGGAAGAAGGGCATGACCTCGGGTCATTATCAGTACGTTAAGTCGCTTACGGCCGATTGTGACAGAGATACGATTCTTGCGAAGGTATCCCAGGTCGGAGCGGCGTGCCACACGGGTAAGCGTTCATGTTTCTTCGAGGAGATAGCTAAGAAGGAATATGAAGAAACCAATATATCCAAGGTGTTTGAAGATGTTTACGGTATTATAGCAGACCGTAAGGTTAATCCGAAGGAAGGTTCTTATACAAATTACTTATTTGATAAAGGTATAGATAAGATACTTAAGAAGGTCGGAGAAGAAGCAACAGAGATTATAATTGCTGCCAAAAATCCTGAAGCAGAAGAGATAAAGTACGAAATTGCAGATTTCCTTTATCATGTTATGGTGCTTATGGTGGAAAGAGGAGTTACATGGGAAGACATTATAAAGGAACTTGCAAACAGATAAAGATTTCTTTTGTGGTTGTATGTGTAATTTTTATAATGCTTACAATGGGTATTATGGTAAGTGCTGCCGAGTTTCCGCGTTATGAGGAAGATGGTTATGGTTGGAAGTATGAGGATGATTCGTGGTACTATATAAACATAAGTGGGACATACACCAAAGGCTGGCTGTATGAGGCAGATAATAATTGGTACTATTTTGATAAAGAAAGCGGTAAAATGTATACCGGTTGGTTGGATTATAAAGGCTCAAGATTCTATTTAACAGAAACGGGCGCAATGCAGACGGGCTGGATGACAACAGATGAAGGTACGTATTATTTTATTCCTGCCAGTGGCGCTATGCTTAAGGGGTCTCATATTATTGATGGTAAAGTTTGCGAATTTGGAAGTGACGGAAAGCTGGTGTCCGGAGAAAAACCGCCGGAAGAAGCAGTACCGGACGAACCGGAAAAGCTGATTACCAAGGATGCAAGCGGAAAGTTTTTTGTGAACAAGGATGGCGAAAAGCTGGTGTCACAATGGCTTGAGTGGGAAAATGGTAAATATTATCTTGCGGAAGACGGTACAATACAGATCGGTTGGATGAAAACGGAAGACGGTACATATTTTTTTGATCCCGATTCAGGTGCTATGGTCACGGGTATTGCTATTATAGATAATGTACAGTATGGCTTTGATGAAGCGGGTAAGTTGGATGACAGTGTTATACCGTGGAATTTGGTCTTGGTTAATTATGCCAATGCTTTGCCTGATAAGTTCAGTATATCAAAAAGCAGAATGAATGGAAATCATTATGTTGACAGTCGAATTGTGACGTCACTTACAGATATGATAAATGCAGCTGCGGCAGAAGGGGTAACTCTTAAGATAACTTCTGCATACAGAACTTATGATACACAATGGCGATTGTATCAAAATGCATTGCACAGATATATGAAAAAGGGCATGACATATAAAAAAGCAAGGATTCAAACAGACTTATATCATGCATTGCCCGGAAAAAGCGAACATAATCTCGGTTTGGCACTTGATTTTATTTGGGGAGGTGCGCTTAACGACAGCTTTGCGTATTCTGCACCGGGAATCTGGCTTAAATCACATGCGCATGAATATGGTTTTATCTTAAGATATGAAAAGGATAAAACAGATATCACAAAGATAGCTTATGAGCCATGGCATTACAGATATGTCGGCGTGGAAACGGCTACAGAGATATATAATTCAGGTGTTTGTTTCGAGGAATATTTTCCGAATTATTCAACTAAGTAAAATTAAGTTAATAAAAGGCGTCGGGCACAAATGTTGGACCGACGCTTTTTGAATGAGGTATTTTATATGAAAAAGGTGTTCAAGCATTATTTGCGACCGCATTATTTTCGGATGAGTATAGGACTTATAATCAAGTTCATCGGAACAATCATGGACTTGTTTATTCCGTATATTCTTGCGCATATTATTGACAATGTTATACCTACCGGAAAAACAGGCTCAATAGTGTTCTGGGGAAGTATAATGCTTGTGTGCGCCATATTTGCGGTAAGTTTTAATATTATAGCGAATCAGAAGGCGGCGAGGGTTGCAAGGGATACGACGGAGGTAATTCGCCATGATTTGTTTTCGCGTATTATGAATCTGTCTAACAAGCAGACGGATTATTTTACAAAACCGTCCCTTATTTCAAGACTTACGAGTGATACCTATAATGTACATCAGATGGTCGGTATGATGCAGAGACTAGGTGTTCGTGCACCTATTTTGCTGGTGGGCGGAATTATTGTCACACTTACACTTGATCCGGCGCTTGCGCTTGTTCTGATGGCTGTAATACCTTTTATCGGTGTCATTATGATATTTATATCTAAAAAAGCAATACCGATGTATATGAAGGTTCAGCAGACAGTTGATGACATGGTCAGAATGGTTCGTGAGGATTCTGCGGGAATCAGGGTTATTAAGGCTCTTTCCAAAGGCGAGTACGAGAAAAAGAAGTTTGCGGATATTAATGAAGAGGTTGTACAGAAGGAGAAAAAGGCCGGAATTACAATGGCACTCATGAATCCTGCGGTTAATATTTTGCTCAACTTTGGTCTCGTTCTCGTAATTGTTGTTGGTGCATACCGTGTGAATTCAGGCCTTACGTCCGTAGGTAAAATCCTTGCGTTTACAACATATTTTACGATTATTTCACAGGCTATGATGGCGATATCGAGAATGTTTATAATTTTGTCGAAGGCCAATGCTTCTGCGAAGCGTATAGTTGAGATTGTTGACAGTGAGGAGGATTTGCTTCCTGAATTACTTGAGGGATATGAGGGAGAGGATTATATTGTATTTGATAATGTGTCCTTTTCGTACGATAAGATAGAAAACAATCTTACGGATATATCATTTAAGCTTAAAAAGGGTGAGACGCTTGGTATTATCGGCTCGACAGGCGCCGGAAAGACAACTCTCATCCAGCTTCTTATGCGTTTTTATGATGTGGACGAGGGCGATATCTACATTGGCGGAGAGAATATTAAGTCGATGGATACAGAGAACTTACGGAAGCTTTTTGGTGTAGCTTTTCAGAATGATACGATTTTTGAAGATTCAATATATGAGAATATAAGACTCGGCAGGAATTTGACAGACGAGGACGTTAAAAATGCCATTGAATATGCCTGTGCAACAGAGTTTGTTGAGGAAAAAGAGGATGGAGAGGACGGCCTTTTAAGTATCAGAGGAGCTAATCTTAGCGGTGGCCAGAAGCAGAGAATTCTTATTGCAAGAGCGCTTGCAGCACATCCGCAGATTCTTGTGCTTGACGATTCTTCAAGTGCACTCGATTATAAAACAGACGCGACTCTAAGAACTAATATCAAGAAATATTTTGATGATACGACGCTTATAATAATTGCACAGCGTATAAGTTCGATTATGAATGCCGATCACATAATGGTTTTGGAGGACGGCGAATGTATCGGTTATGGTACGCATGAGGAGCTTCTTAAAAACTGTGAGACATATCGTGAAATCAGTATTTCACAGTTGGGAGGTGACGTGTAATGAAAGGTGTTGATGTAAGAGCGAATTCCTATGTAAGTAAGACACGTATTGTGGATGACGGTAAAAGCATCAATCGCAAGGGAACGCTTGTCAGACTTGTAAAATACATGATGACCTATAAATATTTGCTTTTGCTGGCACTTTTTTTGACAGTTGGAAGTAACCTTCTTGCGCTTGTGGGACCGAAGCTTTCCGGTCAGGCAATCGGTGTTATAGAAGCAGATGTTTTCAATGTTGATATTCCGAAAGTGCTTTATTATGCGGTGCTGATGGTTGTATTCTATCTGGCTTCGGCATTGCTTTCGTATCTGCTTAATATTTTGATGATACATATAAGCCGTAAAGTGGTATACAGAATGCGTAAGGATGTGTTTGACAAGCTTATGACGATGCCTGTTGGATATTTTGATACACATCAGTCAGGTGATATCATAAGTAAGATATCTTATGATATTGATACGATTAATACATCACTGTCAAATGATGTTATTCAAGTGCTTGCAAGTTTTATAACAGTTGTCGGCTCACTTGCGATGATGATATCGATATCGCCGCAGCTTGTGCTTATATTTGTGTTTACGGTACCGTTATCAATGATACTTACAAAAAAGATAACGGGAATGACAAGACCGCTTTTTAGAAAAAGATCTGCGAAGCTTGGTGAACTTAATGGCTTTGTGGAAGAACAGATATCGGGACAGAAGACTATAAAAGCGTACAATCAGGAACTTAATACAATCGATAAGTTTGATGCTAAGAATAAAGAGGCGGTTGACGCTTATTACAAGGCTGACTATTACGGAAGTGTTGTCGGACCTACGGTTAATTTTATAAATAACCTTTCGCTTACTTTGGTAGGTGTATTCGGTGCAATTTTATATCTTAAAAAGGTAATGTTAATTGGTGATATTTCTTCGTTTGTGCTTTATTCAAGAAAATTTTCGGGGCCGATTAACGAGACGGCAAATCTTATGAGCGAGTTTCAGTCGGCACTTGCGGCGGCAGAGAGAGTATTTAATCTTATGGATGAGCTTGAAGAGACTGCTGATGCAGAAGATGTAATTGAACTTTCAGATGTGGCCGGAGAGGTTGAGTTTTCGGATGTAAGCTTTGGCTATACACCTGAGAAGAGGATTATCAATAATTTTAATTTGCAGGTTGAGCCGGGCAAAATGATTGCCATAGTGGGAAAGACCGGTGCAGGTAAAACAACGCTTATTAACCTTCTTATGCGTTTCTATGATGTGGATGAGGGCGAGATAGCTGTAGATGGTAACAATATTAATGAGGTGACAAGAAAGAGCCTTAGAAAATCTTATGCAATGGTTTTGCAAGATACATGGCTTTTTCACGGAACTATCTTTGAAAATATTGCATATGGCAAAGAAAATGCTACAATGGAAGATGTCGTGAGAGTTGCAAAAGCCGCAAAGATTGACGGATTTATAAGACGTCTGCCGGAAGGCTACAACACTATTTTAAGTGATGATGGAACCAATATCTCCAAAGGTCAGAAGCAACTTATGACGATAGCAAGGGCCATGCTTCTTGATGCGAATATGTTGATTCTTGATGAAGCAACGTCAAATGTTGATACAAGAACAGAAATTCAGATTCAGCAGGCAATGCGTAAGCTTATGGAAAATAAAACCTGTTTTGTAATTGCGCATCGTCTTTCGACTATTCGCAATGCGGACTGGATTCTTGTAGTAGATAACGGAGAAGTTGCGGAACAGGGAACGCATGAAGAGCTTATGAAAAAGGGTGGATTTTATTATAATTTATATAAGGCTCAGTTTGATTAAAATGAGCCGGGCAGAAGCAAGAAGAGCTTTGGCGTGTAAGCTTGCTTACAAAGCAAAAAGCACTTCGAGGCTTCTATGTGGCGAATGCTACCAGCGAGAAGCTTTGCTTCGAGCTGAGCCCGGCTCGAGAAAGGAAAAGTAATGGACTTTAAGAAAGGAATTAAGGACGGAATGCCAATTGCTGTGGGATATTTGTCAGTATCCTTTGGCTTTGGACTTATGGTAGTAAGCGAAGGGTTTTCCGTGCTTGTTGCAACCATAATTTCAATGACAAATTTAACATCGGCAGGGCAGGTTGCAGGTCTTGCCGTAATTGCCGCAAGCGGTACATATGCGGAAATAGCGCTTACCCAGCTTATCATTAATCTCAGATATGCACTTATGAGTATTTCACTTTCACAGAAGCTTGATAAGAGTTTTACGACATTTCACAGATTCTCAACGGCTTTTGGTATAACCGATGAGATATTTGCGGTTGCTTCTTCAAAGCCGACAGATATCAACAGGAATTATATGTACGGCCTTATTACAATGCCTTTTATCGGTTGGACCGGTGGTACAATAATGGGCGCGGTAGCAGGCAATATTTTGCCGACAGACCTTAAAGCGGCACTCGGAATAGCGATTTACGGCATGTTTCTTGCAATTATCCTGCCTGTGGCAAGGGAAAGTATAGGAGTGCTTGTAGCGGTTGTAATCGCAGCAACAATAAGCTGTATTATAAGATTTGTTCCTGTGTTTGACTTTATTACAAGCGGTTTTTCAATAATAATATGTGCGGTAATTGCGGCAGGTCTTGCGGCTGTCTTTTTCCCGATAAAAGAAGAGGAGGAGGCGTAGATGACACTTAAGATAATAGGTTATGTGGCAGTTATGGCAGGCGTTACATATTTAATCAGAATGTTGCCGTTTGTTATATTCCGTAAAAAAATTAAGTCGCAATTTGTTAGAAGCTTTTTGTATTATGTTCCGTACAGCGTGCTCGGCGCGATGACAATACCGGAGATTTTTTATTCGACTGGTGACAGGATTTCTGCGACGGCGGGATTTGTCGTGGGAGCAATACTTGCGCTCAAGAAAAAATCGCTTATTGTAGTTGCGCTTGGAGCTTGTATTGCGGCATATGTAACTATACTTGTGATGTGGTTTATTTAATAAGTCAGTTGTTGTGTGATAACTGATTGTATAGAGGACGGTGTTTGATTTGAAACTTGTAAAAACCAATGCAATGCGTATCTTAGATAAAAACAAGATAAACTATGAGGTCAATACATATGAATGTGAAGAATTTGTTGACGGTGTGACAATTGCAGATATGCTCGGACAACCGTACGAGCAGAGCTTTAAGACGCTTGTTACAAAAGGGAAGAGTGGAGAACACTTTGTATTTGTGTTGCCTGTTCATATGGAGGTTGACCTTAAAAAAGCGGCAAAAGCAGTCGGAGAGAAGTCAATAGAAATGATTCATGTTAAAGAACTTAAAGATCTCACCGGCTATATCCGAGGCGGCTGTACTTCAATCGGTATGAAAAAGCAGTTTAAGACGGTAGTGCATGAAAGTGCTTTGGATTTTGAGAAAATAATAATCAGCGCCGGATGTATCGGGGCGCAGATTATCCTTGCTCCTAAGGATTTGCAGAATGTTACGAGAGCGGAATTTAAGGATATTGTGATGGAATAAGAGATAATTCTATGCAAGGAATTTGAGCTGAAAAATATAAAATTAAAAAAATAGAATAATTTTTAAAAAAAGTGCTTGCATTTTTTTAGAAAGTATAGTAATATATTCAAGTACGGCTCGTTGGTCAAGCGGTTAAGACGCCGCCCTCTCACGGCGGAAACAGGGGTTCGATTCCCCTACGAGCTGCTGACTGTTAATATAACAGCCCAACCCAAAGTTCTTGAGATTGACAGAGTGTCGGTTTCAGGAATTTTTTTGTTTTGAAATGTATTTTTAAAGAATTTGCCATGCAAATTCTTTTTTTATTTATTGTTAGTATAGGGTATGGTATAATTTACACAGAGAGGTGATTTTATGGAACAGAGGCTAAAAGAGGTTATTGAGGGACGAGGAGGTAACTACATACTTCCTTTTTACTGGCAACATGGGGAGAATGAAGAATTGCTTCGTGAGGGTATGGAAAAGATATATGAATCCGGTATAGGTGCAGTTTGTGCGGAATCAAGACCGCATCCGGATTTTCTCGGAGATAAATGGTGGGCGGATATGGACGTCATTATGGATGAGGCCTGCAAAAGAAATATGCGAGTATGGGTGCTTGATGATGCGCATTTTCCGTCGGGATATTGTAACGGCAAGATTACGGAGAATTCGCCTTATGCCAAGGTTTTTCTTGATTATTATCATGTGGATGTAATCGGTCCGGCTAAAGGGACAAGTTTTATTGTTAAGCTTGACAAGAACGAAGAACTTGTTGCGGTTACGGCAGGGCTTAGGGACAGGGATAATTCTGAGAAGATATCAGATGTAGTTGATTTGACAGCATCAGTAAAATCGGGAGTTGTGTACTGGGATGTGCCGGAAGGCAACTGGCTTATTACGATAATAAAGACTACGAGAAAAGCGAAGGTTCGTCAGGGATATATTAATACAATTGACAGGGATGCTGTGAAGTATTTTATTGATACGGTATATGAGCCGCATTATGAAAGATACGGCGAGGAGTTTGGTGAGATATTTGCCGGATTTTTCTCGGATGAGCCTGAGATAGGTAATGCGGCGGAGCATCACAGGATAGGTCATTCGAAATCCACACTTCCGTGGTGCGAACAGTTGAAGACAGAGATAAAAGCTTTGTGGCAGGAGGATTATGCCGTGAAGCTTACATCACTTTTTTGTGATGTGGAAGGAATTTCGCCGAAGGCACGTGTGGAATTTATGGACGAGGTTACAAGGCTTTACGGTGAAAACTTCTGTGGGCAGATTGGGGAGTGGTGCCGTGCGCACGGAGTTGAATATATAGGACATATTATAGAGGATAATGGTTGTCATGCAAGAATGGGCTATGGCGCAGGGCATTTCTTCAGGGCGCTTTGGGGACAGGATATGTCGGGAATAGATGTTGTACTGCAACAGATTCGTCCGGGCTTTGAGGATAGAAATGTACATAGTGTGGGTGGTAAAGGAACTTATGACGGTAAGTTATTTCAATTTGCGCTTGCCAAGATGGGAAGCAGTCTCGGACATATTGATTCCAAGAAAAAGGGCCGTACGATGTGCGAAATGTTCGGAGCATACGGCTGGGCGGAAGGTCTTAAGCTTATGAAATGGCTGACGGATCATATGCTTGTAAGAGGCGTTAATTATTTTGTGCCGCATGCATTTACGATGAAGGATTTTCCGGACCCGGATTGTCCTCCGCATTTCTATGCAAGGGGCAATAACCCTCAGTATCCGTATTTTCGCAAGCTTATGGAGTATACCAACCGAGTGAGTCATCTTATTAACGGCGGAGAACATATTCCGTGCGTGGCATTGTTTTATAACGCGTGTGCTGAGTGGGCGGGAGAATATCAACCGCTTGAAGAAGTTGGTATGTTACTTGCGCGAGCGCAGATTGACTATGAAGTTGTGCCAGAGGATGTGATTAGAGAGTGTCGCTTTGTGCAGGGCAAGGTAATTGTAGGTCAAGAAGTCTGCAATGCGGTTGTTTTCCCGTACTGCGAGTATTTGCCGGATTATATTGTAAAATGGTGCGAAGAAGCAGTTGTACAGGGCGTTAAGATTATATTTATGAAGACGCTTCCGAAGATACTTGGAACAGAAGAAATATTTGAGTGTGACGGCATAAGTGTTGTTTCGGAAGATGAACTTACCGGCAGACTGTATGAGCTTGGAGTACATGAAATTAAGTGTGAAACTTATTCGCCGGGACTCAGATATTATCATTACAGACATAATGACGGAGAGTATTATCTGTTTTTTAATGAATCGGTAAATGAGACGATAGAAACGAATATTAACATACCTCTTGGCGGTAGGGAATGTGTATGGTATGACGCATATGACAATGAGATGTGGGAAGCGAAGTATTGTACAGATAAAGTGCATGTGAAGCTTGAACCGTATGAGGCACGTATTTTGTGTGTTGCAGGTAGTCCGGAAACCTGGATTGAGCCTTCCTTTGCAGTGAAAAAGCACTGTAACAAAGCAGGAAAAGTTATTGAGTTATCCGGCGAGTGGAGCCTTTATTTAAAAAGCTTTAACGGAGAATTTGAAGAGAAAGAATTGATTCTTGATAAGTTTGTTGATATTACTCATCCTGATAATTATCCTGAATTCAGCGGAGTTATGGAGTATGAGCTTGTGTTTGATATGCCGGATGTGACGGACGGAAAGTACAGGTTGAAGCTTGATTTTGGTGAGATTTACGAGACTATGGAGGTATGGCTTAATGGCAAGTCTTTGGGCACAAGGATTACACCACCATACATACTTTTTGGCGAAGCAGACTTAAAATCATGCGGCAATATTTTGAAGGTAAGGGTTATTAACACTCTTGTACATCACGAGCGCGATTATTTTTCAATGTCAATGTCGGTAGAACCGTCAGGACTTTTGGGCCCGGTTACATTATCTTTTTGTGAAGATTAAGGAGGAACCATGTATTACACCACGATAGAAGCAATGGTTAAAAAATATGATAAAATGACAAGGGAGTATGCATTTAATGCAACTACCGCAGAAGAACATGCTAAGTGGCAAAAGCGTGCTGTGGCAAGGCTGAAAGAGATATCGGGAATTGATTTGTGCGAGGAATGCAAGCTTAATCCGAAGATGCATTCTGTGCAGCAGATGGACGGTTTTGTAAAGGAATACTGGACGATTGAGACGGAAGAAGATGTTATTATGCCGTTCTACCTTTTGAGACCGGAAACAGCTAATGGTGCGGCAGTAATTGTACCTCACGGACACGGCGGTTGCAAAGAGGGTACTGTTGCCAATTTTGAGAATCCGGGTGTGGCTATGTACAAGGATTTTTATAAAAAGGACGGTATTGCCATAGAACTTGTAAAAGCGGGTTATACGGTGGCATGTCCTGATGAGCGAGGCTCGGGTGAAAGGCGTGAGGGACGCCAGCAGGGTGACGACGGAACCGCGTGGAATTCTAATTCGCACAGAGAACTTTTACATGCGGCTATCGGTTTCGGACAGTCAGTGATAGGGCTTGCCGTATGGGATTTGATGAGATTAATTGATTTCTTGCAGGGGCTTCCGGGAATTGACCCTGGGCGCATCGGATGTGCGGGAATGTCAGGAGGTGGTCAGCAGACTTTGTGGCTTGCGGCGATAGATGACAGGGTAAAAGTTGCAGTAACCAGCGGATATTTTTATGGGTATAAGGAAGCTTTACTTAGATTGTGTGCAAACTGCTCATGTAACTATATTCCGAATATGTGGCGTACAATGGATATGGGCGATATGGGCGCGATGATTGCACCGAGAGCATTGTTTGTTGAGAGTGGCGAAAAGGACGGGCTTAACGGCGAACCGGGCCTTGATAATGTGTACCCGCAGGTTGAGATTGCAAGAAAGGCGTTCAGACTGTACGGGGCAGAAGATAAGCTTACGCACAGTGTTCATCCCGGAGGACATCAGTGGGTAGGTACGGGTGTGCTTGAGTTCTTTAATGAGAATTTGTAAAATGTAATTTTGAAAAATAACGACACGTATATGATAAGAGCCTTTTGCGGGGCTTATTACATAGAACGTGTCGTTTTTATTAAATTTAATATTTGAGTGTTGACTTGTGTAAACAAGTGTTATATAATATGATTACAAGAGTAAACATAATAAAATGCGGAGGGCTTATTATGAAGAGTATATCGCTTACAGAAACAGAATGGAGTGTAATGGAATGTCTTTGGGAGAAGGCACCCAGAATAGGTCGTGAGATTATAGAATGTATGGAAGCGGAGCGTGGTTGGAACAGAAGTACAACGCTTACGCTTCTTAAAAGACTTGAGAATAAGGATGCGATTATTGCTGAAGACGGCGATAAGGGCATAAGGGAATTTAAGCCTCTTATAAGCAGGGAAGATGCGGCACTTCATGAGGCAACGGGTTTACTTGACAGGGTATACAATGGAAGCCTCAGTATGCTTGTCAGCACATTTGCTAAGAAGCAGAGTTTGTCGAGCGAAGAAATTGATGAGTTGTATGCGATTCTTAAGGATGCAGAGAAGGCTAATAAATAATTGCTGGCTTTGAAGCTGTGTTTTGGAGGTGCGAAATGTTTGAGTGGATTATAAGTTCGGGTATTTTAATTATTATTATTGTGGTGCTTCGTTATGCGCTTAAAGGCAAGATAAGTCTTAGACTTCAGTATGCTCTTTGGGGGCTTGTGCTTTTGCGCCTGCTTGTTCCGTTCAGTATCGGAAACAGCAGTATAAGCATTATGAACGTCGCAGATAAAATTGCGGAGCAGTCTGTGTGGCAACCGGAAATCATACCAGAGAAACCGGTATTGCAACCGGAGATTGTGCCGGATCGGGATAAAGAGCAGGAAAATATACCGGGGGTTATTCCTTCGGAGGTTGTAAATAATCAGGGAGAGATTATTCCGTCTGAAAAGGTGGATATACCCGGTGATAACAGGGGCGAATACGAAGCTTTTGATAAAGATGCGTATAAACCTATAGAAAACAATAAGCAGGAGTATTCTGCTACAGATGTTACAGGTATGCCCATGCAGGGCACAGAAACCCCGGATAAGACAGAGCCTCTTACGTTTGCAGAAGTGCTCGCTTATGTCAAAAAGGCAGCTTTATATGTATGGATAAGCGGAATTATACTTGCAGGCGGTTATTTTGTTTTTGTAAATGTCAGATTTTCTGTTTTGCTTAAGAAAAACAGAAGGTTACTCGAATATATTGACGGATTCAGGCTTCCGGTATATGTTGCAGAGAATATTGACACACCTTGTATGTACGGACTTGTCAGGCCTGTGATATATGTGACACCTGAGGCTACAAAGAGTGAAAAAGTACTTAAACATGTGCTTGAACACGAAAGCACACATTATCGACACGCAGATCATATCTGGTGCGTGCTCAGGGGAATTGCGCTCGTGCTTCACTGGTACAACCCGCTTGTATGGCTTGCGGCGGTGCTTTCAAGAAATGATTCGGAACTTGCATGCGATGAGGGCACAATTAAACGTATCGGAGAAAATGAACGTGCTGATTACGGTCGTACTTTAATAGAGATGACATGTCAGAAGCATAGTGTGTTGTTTGTTAACGCAACGACCATGACAGGCAGCAAAAAGAGCATAAAAGAGAGAATTGTTTTGATTGCAAAGAAGCCTAAAATGGCGTTATATACGCTTGTCGCAGTTGTTGTTATTGCGGTAATTGCGGTAGGCTGTACTTTTACAGGTGCAGGTAAGGACAATACGACGGTTTCACAAGGCGATGAAGTGGATTCGGGAGATGAGCAGGAAACCACGACGGGCGAGGAACAACCTACGACAACGGAAGAACAACCGACATCTTCGGGGGATGAGAAGGAGACGACGGGTAATACAGAAGAGACGAACGACAAGGAGAATTCTTTAGGTACATTTACATGGCGTGTTGAAGGTGATACCATAATAATTTCCGGAACAGGAACGCTTACTGAAGGCAAGTGGTACAAAGAAGAGTTTAAACATTTGATTATTGAAGAGGGTATAACGGATATTGATGACAGAACTTTTTGGGCGGCAGATAAGGTTGAAAGCATAGTAATTCCCGGAAGTATAAAAAGTGTCGGAAACTTTGATTGCAGCAATCTTAAAGAAGTAATTCTTAAGGAAGGCGTTGAAACAATTGAGAGTGGTGCATTCGCAGGTTGCGCTAAGCTTGAAAAGATTATCATTCCGTCAAGTGTAACCTCTATTGAAGAAATTGCTTTTGAAGGTTGTATAAGTCTTGCTGACATAGAATTCCCGGAGACATCAATAGATTTTGGGGTTGGGGTGTTCGCAGAAACGAAATGGTTAAAAGAAAAACGCAAAGAAAGTTCATTGGTTATTGTTTGTGATACTCTTATAGATGCAAGTGGTGCTGTGGGAGAGGTTGTTGTTCCTGATGGAATAAGAATTATAAATGAGTTTGCGTTTGCCGGAGAGTCGAAAGTTACAAGCGTAATTTTGCCGGAAAGCCTTGAAAGTGTAGAATATAGGGCATTTTATGGTAACGATGCAATTGAAAATGTGACATTTTCAGGAGGTAATTATATTATTGAACCGGATGTGTTCGGCGGTTGCAGTAATCTTAAAGAAGTAAAATTTTCAGAGGGACTTATTTCAATCGGTTATGAAGCATTTTATATTTGCACAAGCCTTGAAAAGATAGTATTTCCTAAGAGCCTTGAATCTCTTGGTGGAAGAGCTTTTGAAGCATGTGCAGCTCTTAAAGAGGTTGTTTTTCCTGAAGGTTTTACTGGTTTTGAAGGGAATGTATTTGTAAGAACAGCATGGCTTGAAGAAAAGCAAAAGGAAAGTCCGTTTGTTATTATTAACGGTGTGCTTATTGATGCATCGACAGCTATTGGTAAAGTGACTGTTCCTGAGGGTGTAGTCATTATAGCTGAGGATGCTTTCACAGGTAAGTCGTATCTGGGAGATGAATTTAATGTTTCGATTGAAGAAGTAGTCATATCTGATGGGGTTTCAAACATTGCGAGTGGTGCCTTTAATTGCTGCTATAGGTTGAAAAAAGTAACTATTCCTGAAAGTGTGGTAAGTATAGGAGATTATGCGTTTGATTTCTCGGACTTAGAGATTATCCGTGGCAAAAAGGGCTCTTATGCAGAAAGTTATGCAAAACAAAATAATATTGCTTTTGAAGAAATACCATTAAGTTTTGCATTTGACGGAAGTGCAAGGGAAGCGGCGGAGTATTTTGTAAATACAGTATATGGAGATATCAGGATGAATAAGCTTGCACCGGGCAGTATGGCTGCGATTACGTTTTATGAACTTATTGAGTATAATGTTTTGGAGATATCAGAAGACGATACGAAGGTTGTGGGAACATTTAAGTTTGCATACGACGCAGAAAATGTTGAAACAAACCCGTGGATAGCAGGCTTTGGCGATTATGGAGAAGGAAAGTATGAAGGTATGTATACAGACTATAAGTATTTTCGACTTTTTAAGGCGGGGAATAATCAGTGGAGCTTTAGTGTTACGACAGGTTAGAGAATGAGTAAAAAAACGGCAGGAATTTTCCTGCCGTTTTGTTTTGTGATTTTAGGGACACTATGTTTCCGACAAAATTTGCTTCGCAAATTCTTTTACGCCTACATATACATATCCTCCGGCTTATTATAATAAGCCTTCACACGAATACTCTGGTTGTAATCACCGAACTTCTCGCCGAACAAGGTCATGCCACCGCAGTTGGTGGTGTCCTTGGGAACGGAGAATGTGAAATTAATCGTGCTGTTATAATCAATGTGTAAATCATCGATGGTAACATTGGATATTTTATGTGTTCCATCAATAAATGTTCCGTCGGATTTGATGATTAAAGTTTTAAGAAGTCCGTACTGGTTAAGCAATTCCGGCCACCAGGAAGGAGAGATGATTCCCTTACGCTCACCGTAATCGCCGGGACTTATCCATTTACCGAGAGAAATTCCGTTGATGGAAAAATAAATATCGCTGGGATAATCCTCGTTAACCTCGGGACATTCGGAAGATATCTCGAACGAGATGTGTAATTCCTGCAAAGTCTGTCCTGCACTTAAACGGTTAGGAAAACTATATGTTATGTTGCCCCAGGCAATCCAAAGAATCTCAGCTTGGAATCTGTCGGGGAATGAAAATGTTCTGGGATCATCAAGCTCGCCGATAATATGGTCAATGGTCGCAAGTCCGCATGTGGGGTGAATGTCACAAGCTGTGAAGTGTCCCACTGAGATATCGTCCTGATAGCAGTGACGTGGCTTGGAGTGAGGCGCCATATCAACGAGCATACGGGAATATACAGGCTTAACAATTTTCATAATGCCTCGTTTGCCGGAAGTTGTATGTATCGTAACAAGTCCTGCACTCTCTAATTTACTTACATGAAGAGATATTGCACTGTTGGTTAACCCCAAAGCTTCTGCAAGATCGTTCATGCTGAGTTCCTGCTTATATATAAGTTCCATAATTCTTAAACGCATGGGTGTACTAAGCGCCTTAAAAATATCTTCGGCATCTTTTAATGATTCGAGATACAACATAACAAAATCCCCCTTTGAATTCTGCCGTAATACATTGGTGTTAATAAATGTGTCATATGTACTAAAATACAACGCTAATTCATTATTAACACAAAAGAATAATTAAGTCAACAATAAAATAGTGAATAAAAATAGAAAAAAACTGAATAATAATCAAAAACATAAAAAAGGGGTGCTTTTATTGTGCAATATGCACAAAAAACACTGCTCAAATTTGGCATGTAAAAGACAAAATGCTTGTTGACGGTAGGCACAAGAAGTGGTAAGTTAAAGGTAAGATTAAGCCAAAATAGTAATAGTTAAGTCGAAACTTAAACAAAAGCCAAAAACGAGTAAAAAAACACAAGAAATTAGGTTTTTACTTAACTTTAGTTTAATCATCTGCTAAAACAGTTGTGCAAGATGTATTTTTGGCAGCGGAAACAAAGACAATCTTTTGTTTAAATTGTACATAATGCAAGAAAAAATAAAATAATTCAGAGTAGGAGGAAAGGTTATGTTTAAACTTTACATTAACCCTAAAAATCAAAAAGGTCATATCAACCCCGAAATACAGGGTCATTTTTCAGAACACCTCGGAAGATGTATTTATGAAGGTATTTATGTTGGAGAGGATTCTCCTATTCCGAATACAAACGGTATGCGTAATGACGTGGTTAATGCTCTTAAGGAGATGAAGATTCCGGTGCTTCGCTGGCCGGGCGGATGCTTCGCTGATGAATATCATTGGATGGATGGTATCGGACCGAAGGAGACGCGTAAGAGAATGATTAATACTCACTGGGGCGGCGTTGTAGAAGACAACAGC
This sequence comes from Lachnospiraceae bacterium, assembly GCA_015057505.1. Lineage (GTDB taxonomy): Bacteria > Bacillota > Clostridia > Lachnospirales > Lachnospiraceae > SIG300. Next base: position 52,528 of record SVEG01000005.1, on the reverse strand, counting down.
TTCGGTACACATGAGTTTATGGAGCTTTGCAACCAGCTCGGATGTAAGACATACATTAACGGTAACATGGGAAGCGGTACAGTCCGTGAGATGAGTGAGTGGGTTGAGTATTTAACTTTTGACGGTGTATCACCCATGGCTGAGCTTCGTAAGAAGAACGGACACGAGAAACCCTGGAAGGTTGATTACTTCGGTGTAGGTAATGAGAACTGGGGTTGCGGCGGTAACATGACACCCGAGCATTACGGTAATCAGTATCGTCAGTATCAGACATATGTAAGGAATTACGATCACAAGAATCCGATTTACAAAATTGCGTGCGGTGCTAACGTAGATGATTACGGCTGGACAGACGGCGTAATGGCTACAACACACAGAGCACCTGAATTTTTACACGGATTCATGGACGGACTTTCACTTCACTATTACACACATCCGGAAGGATGGGAGATTAAGGGAAGTGCAACAGATTTTGATGACAAGGTTTGGTATAAGACATTATCCAAGACCATGTACATAGAGACATTGATTAACCAGCACGGTGCAATCATGGATAAATATGATAAGCATCACAAGATCGGAATGATTATTGATGAATGGGGAACATGGTTTACATGCGAACCCGGAACCAACCCCGGATTCCTCTATCAGCAGAATACAATGAGAGATGCACTTGTAGCCGGTATCAATCTTAATATCTTTAATAAGCATTGTGACAGAGTTAAGATGGCAAACATCGCACAGATGGTTAACGTACTTCAGGCAGTAATTCTTACGGAAGGCGAGAAGATGATTCTTACACCTACATATCACGTTTTCAATATGTATAAGTATCATCAGGATGCAGAGCTTCTTGACAGTTATATCGAGACAGAGAAGATTGGTGTTGAAGATAAGTTCATGGTTCCCAACTTGAATGAGTCAGTTTCACTTGGTAAAGACGGTAAGATTCATATCACACTTAACAATCTTTCACTTGATAAAGATTACGATATCGAAGGTGTTTTTGCAGAGACAGAGATTAAAGATGTAAAGGGTACAATTCTTACAGGAGAGATGAATGCCCACAATACATTTGAAGAGCCTGACAAGGTTCATACAGTAGCATTTGACGGATGTAAGATTAAGGATAATAAACTCGTATTTACCATCCCGGCATGCAGCGTTCTGCACTTGGAGGTTACGGTTTAATAAGGAGGTTCCGTATGGCACGGAAAAGCTATCAGAAAATATTATCAAAAGTGCTGGTGGCAAGCATGACATTTTCGATGTTTTTCGGAAATGGTGTTGTAAGCCCCGCTTATGCAAAGGAAAATACTTCATCGGCTGCACCGACGGTTACAACTACAGGAAGTGCATCGGCAGCAGGAGATGTTTTCAGTATTGAACGACTGACATCCAATTATTCTATTATAAGTAAGAACTACACCGCTAAACAATATAGTGGCGAGCGTGTTGAACTTAAAATGGATAAGATTTTGGCAGGTAGCGATAAATCTTATCTTGCAAAAGATAATTATGAATATGGTAATGGTGTTATAGATGTAAGCAGTGGAGATGTGGTTCATTTAACTGTTGTGGTTCCTAAAACAGCACTTTACAAAGTGGGGTTCGATTACCTTTCCTATGATGAATCCATTCTTCCGATTGAATTTGCATTAAAGATTGACGGTGAATATCCTTTCTATGAACTTAGAAATCTTACTTTTGAAACTACATGGACACAGCCGGATGAGCCGTCACTTGACCGTTACGGTAATGAGATTGTTTCATTGCCGACCAAGCTTATTCAGTGGGAGAACAAGTTTTTATCGGATACCAGTTACAGATATGCAGAGCCTTTCAGCGTTGAACTTAAGGCAGGTAAGCATGAGTTTGAGATAGAAGTAAGCGAAGGTAATTTCCTCCTTGGTAACATTTATCTTGAAGCACCTACAGAGGTGGCAGCATATACAGGTTCACAGTCAGCTCCCGGTGAAGAACTCATTACTATCCAGGGTGAGGATTTCTATTTAAGAAATGATTCTTCGATTCACGCAATCGGTGAGTATAATACAGCACTTAAGCCTATATCTGCAAAAGAAACAGTCCTTAACACTGTTGATGGAGACTCCTTTAAGACAGCGGGACAGACAATCACATGGAAGTTTAACGTAGATAAGGCCGGCTATTATTACATAGGAATGAACTATAGACAGTCAACCAAGAGTGATTTTCCTGTTTTTGTGGATGTAAGGATTGACGGTGAGATTCCCAATACAGAATTTCAAAGTGTATATGCAGATTATACAACTAAGTATAAGACAACTACACTTAAGGATGATGAGGGCAATAAGCTTAGCGTATACCTTGATGAAGGTGAGCACACGGTTTCATATACAATAAGTATAGATAACTTAAGATATGTTCTTGAACAGGTAGACGTGATAATGAACGGTATCAACGACCTTTCACTTGAAGTAACCAAGGTTGCAGGTACCAACAAAGACAAATACAGAGATTTAAAATTAACCAGATACATACCGGATGTACAGGACAGGTTGTACGGATGGGTTGACAGCCTTTATGAGCTTGCCGAAATCGGAACACAGTATGTGGATGTTGAAAGTCCCGAAGATGTGGCGGCTTTTGGTTATCTTATAATTGCGGCAAAGCAGCTTAAAACTTTAGGTGATGAGCCTAATGAATTGATTTACCGAGTTGATGAGCTTTCAACAAGTGTTAACTCGATTAATACACAGATTGCCAACTTTATTGATTTGATAAATGACAACAATCTGTCTATTGACCGCATTTACTTCTATCAGGAAGATGCGAAGTTACCCGGAAAATTGAATTTCTTCCAGAGTATATGGCTTTCGATTCAGAGATTTTTCAATTCTTTCTTCGGAACATCTTACTCATCAAGTAATACCAACAAGGAACATATTCAGGTATGGGTAAACAGACCCAGACAGTATGTTGAGATTATGCAGAAGATGATTGACGAGCAGTTTACGGCGGAGACGGGAATAGAAGTAGACCTGTCACTAATGACGGATGCCAACAAGCTTGTCTTATCCAATGCGTCGGGTGACACCCCGGATATTGCAACCGGTATCAACTACGCGATTCCGTTTGAACTTGCGATTCGTGGTGCACTTGTAGATTTGACGAAGTTTGATAATTATAAAGAAGTATTCGGAAGATACAGCGAAGGTATTCTTGTATCATCGGTTGTGGGAGACGGTTTATATTCACTTCCCGAGACAATGAACTTCTATGTAATGTTCTATCGTTCCGATATATTAGAGAAGCTTGGACTTGAAGCACCGGATACAATGGATGATTTGATTGCAATGTTGACGGATTTGCAGATGAGAGGTCTCAATGTATTTTATCCGACAGCTCCGATGCTTGCGATGCGTAACTTCCACGGAACGACACCGCTTATTTTCCAGAACGGCGGACGTCTCTATGGTGAGACAGCACTTGATTTGGAGATAAACAGTGAAGCATCCATTAAGGGTATTACACAGCTTACGGAATTATTTACGATATACGATTTGCCGGTAGACGTACCGAACTTCTATCAGCATTTCAGAAACGGTGATTTGCCGATTGGTTTTGCAGACTTTAACTCATATAACCTTATTCTTAATGCTGCTCCCGAGATTGCAAACTCATGGAATATAGGACTTATTCCGGGTGTTGTGGATGAGGAGACAGGAGAGGTTTACAGATACATGTCAGGTGGTGCGGAGAGTACCGTAATGTTTTCTTCTAATGACGAGAGAGAGCAGAAGGCATGGCAGTTTATGGAGTGGTGGTCTAGTGCCGATGTACAGGCAGAATTCGGACAGATGCTTCAGATTATGTACGGTGATGAATATATCTGGCCTACAGCCAACCTTGAAGCTTTCGGCAATCTTCCGTATCCTACGGCTCACAAAGAGATTATCATGGAGCAGGCTGAGAATATTCTTGAAGCACCGAGACTTCTCGGAAGTTACATGCTTGAACGTGAACTCAGTAATGCATTTAACGACATAGTTGTTAATGGTAAGACTTTAAGAATCCGAATTGATGATATGGTTAAGACCGTAAACAGGGAAACAGAGAGAAAACTCGAAGAATTCGGCTACATTGACAGTGACGGTAATGTTTTGAAAGAATACATAATTCCTTCGGTTGATGTTGTAAGAGAGATTCTTGGAGAACAGTAATAGAAAAAATGTTATCGCATAAGCGGTACACAGAATGAGAGGTAGCGATGAAAAAGATAACCAAAATAGCCAAGAGGGAACGCTCAAATAGGTCCGGATACTTGTTTTTGCTCCCGTATGCGCTTTTGTTTACAATCTTCATATTGACGCCTGTATGTTTGGCGGTTATTCTTTCATTTACCAACTTTAATACGATTGAGTTTCCTGAATTTGTAGGATTCTTAAACTATATTAACCTGATTACCGGTGATGAGATTTTTATGCAACATGTTTTGCCGAATACGGTAACATATGCACTTATAGTCGGTGTTGGCGGTTATGTGCTTGCATTCTTACTTGCATGGGCGCTTGCCAACCTGCCGAAGGTACCGCGTACGGTATTTGCACTTATTCTGTATTCACCAAGTATGACAGCAGGTATTGCGATGGCGGTGCTTTGGAAAATCATGTTTACAGGTGATCAGACAGGTTATATTAACAGCTGGTTAATGGATATAGGTGTTATTAATGAGCCGATTATCTGGCTTGTTAACTCAACATACTTGTTGCCCATTGTAATTATTATTGGTCTTTGGAGCAGCATGGGTGTAGGTTTCCTTGCAATTCTTGCAGGTATTCTTAATACAGACGAATCCCTGTATGAAGCAGCAGCAATTGATGGTGTTAAAAATCGTTTTCAGGAGATGATTTACGTTACAATTCCCAGCATGAAGCCGCAGATGCTTTTTGCAGCGGTTATGCAGATTGTAAATGCATTCCAGAACGGACAGATTGCTTCGATGCTCGCAGGTAACCCGACACCGAATTATGCGGCACAGCTCATAGTTAACCACATTGAGGATTACGGATTTATCCGTTATGAGATGGGTTACGCGGCAGCAGTTTCGCTTGCGTTGTTATTGATAGTACAGGTATTCTCAGTAATTTCGAGAAGAATGTTTAAAGAGGATTAGGAGGCATAAGATATGGCTTATAAAGGACATAAAATTAATCCTAAGAAATTCGAAAAAAGTCAGATTAAGATTATACTTATGGTGCTTCCTATGGTTTTACTTACGGGACTTCCGATTGTGTACATAATATTCCACGCTTTTAAGCCTATGGAAGAGTTGTTCGCATTCCCGCCTAAGTTTATAACAACCAACCCGACTTTTGACAATTTCCGAATGTTGTTTAAAAATTCGCAGACAGCAGGTATTCCGCTTTCAAAATACGTATTTAACAGTATACTTATTACGGTATCTGTAGTATTTTCATCGCTTATTATTTCAACGGCGGCTGCATATGCGCTTTCTAAATTAAAATTCAAAGGAAGAGTACTGGCGATGAACATTAACCAGCTTGCACTTATGTTCGTGCCTGTAGCGGTTATGATTCCCAGATATCTCGTGGTTAATGTACTTGGTCTTACCAATACATACTGGGCACAGATACTTCCGCTTATTCCTCTTCCTGTAGCGCTTTTCCTTGTTAAGCAGTTCGTGGATCAGGTTCCCGATTCGCTTATTGAAGCGGCTTATATGGATGGTGCGAAGGAGATGCAGATTTATCGCAAGATTATCATACCTATGATTAAGCCGGCTATTGCAACGGCAGCAATCCTGGTATTCCAGCAGGTATGGGGTAATCTTGAAGCATCTAATTACTATGTAAATGATGATGGACTTAAGTCTTTAGTATTCTATATGAATACACTTGCAAGTACAACGACGACGAACACTGTTGCAGGTCAGGGTGTTGCGGCGGCGGCATCGCTTATTATGTTCCTTCCTAACCTTATATTGTTCTGTTTCTTGCAGAATAAGGTTATGAACACAATGGCGCATTCCGGTATTAAGTAGAATGAGAGGGTGAAGATTTGATGAAAAAGACTTCCAAAAAACTTTTTATATCATTATCGGCGTTCCTCCTTGCGGCAGTAATGTTTCTCAGTACGGCCAAGCAGACGGAGGTACAGGCAGATTCTCCGTATCGTACTTATACCGTGGATGGATACGGCAGTGTAACGGAAACACAGACAGCATATCTTCCGTATGCAACAATCACCAAGATTGGTGAGGAAGCTTTGGTGGGACCTACTGATTTTACAATTACCAAAGACGGATATATGTATATCCTTGACAGCGGTAACAAGAGAGTTGTAGTTTCCGATATGGAAGGTAATCTTATAAAGATTTTCGGACAGGATACACTTGTTAATCCCTTCGGTATTTATGTAACATCGGATCATACATGTTATGTTGCCGACAGAGATGCAAGAAGTATTCAGGTGTTCAATGCGGATGGCGAATTTATTAATGCATACGGCAAACCCAATCATCCGTTGTATGGTGAGACGCTTGATTTCCTGCCCAAGAAAGTAGTAGTAAATGATTCGGGTACGATGTATGTAATCTGCGAATCCAATACCAACGGTATTGTGCAGATAAGCCCAGTAGACGGAGGAACATTCCTTGGTTACTTCGGTACCAATAATACAAGCGCTTCACTTTGGAGAATCATCTGGAGAGCAATCCAGACAGATGCGCAGAGAGCAAAGTCACAGGGCAATATCCCGTCAACACCCGATAATATGGCAATTGACGATAAAGGACTTATCTACACGGTAACACGTGGTGAACAATATGATACTCTTAAGAGACTTAACATTGCCGGTACTAATATGATAGAGGCAGATGCGTATGAACCGGTTCCCGCGGCAACTGCGGTAGGAAATCATGATAATGTTTTTGTTGCATCTACTCAGGGTTATATTTACGAATATAACAATGATGGTGAGCTTCTCTTTGTATTCGGCGGACTTGACAATGATCAGAACAGAATCGGTCTTTCTTCTAAGGTAGAGGCCATTCAGATAGGCATGGATGACAAGATTTACGTTCTTGATTCAGATGATGCCAGAATTCAGGTTTTTGAACCGACAGAGTTTACACAGCTTCTTCATGAAGCGTTATACCTTTTCTCAAAGGGACGTTACACGGAAAGTAAAGCACCTCTTACAGAAGTTCTTGAGATGAATAATCTCTTTGATTACGCCAACATGGCGATGGGTAAGGCGCTTGTTCAGGAAGAGAATTATGAGGAAGCTATCAAGTATGCCAAGCTTGCTAAGGATTGGGATACATACTCAGATGCTTTTTGGGAAATCAGAAATGAGTGGCTTAAGGATAATTTAGTTACGGTCATTCTTGTTATAGTTGCTTTGTGGATTTTGAAAAAGCTCCTTGAATTTTTTGATGAGAAGTACGGAATTCTTGAACTTCCCAAAGAACTTCTTGAGAAATTCGGTAATTTGAAACTTATCAAAGAAATGAGATATATGTTCTTCTTTATGAGACATCCGATAGACGGTTGTTACGGAATTAAGAGAGAGAAGAAGGTATCGGTACTCAGTGCCAACGTTCTTCTTGTTATCGGTATAGCGTTTTACATAATTAACAAGTATTTCTGCGGTTTCCTGTTTAAGGATGTAAGAGAAGGAGATTTTGATATATTCTCAGATATGGGTCTGATAATTATCGCACTTTTACTTGTAACAGGTTGTAACTACCTTATGTGTACTATTAATGAAGGTGAAGGAAAGTTTAAGCATATTTATTGCTCGCTTATTTACAGCTTTGCGCCGTATCTGGTGTTTATGCCTTTCATTTTCGCAATATCACATGTTATAACCTATAACGAGAGCTTTTTTGTTACATTTCCAACGTTGTTTATGTGGGCGTGGATAGCATTACTTGTGTTTATTTCAATTCGTGAAATTAATAATTATACGATTAAAGAAACTGTAAAGATTATAGGTTTGACGATATTTACAATTTTGATTGCGCTTCTTCTGGCATTTATCATATACGTGCTCGGATCACAGGTAATCGATTTTGTTCAGTCAATATTTAGAGAGGCGGTGTACAAGATTGGCAACTGACAGAATAAAAAAATCGATGTCAATTTTGCTGGCATCCATCCTCCTTATAATGACTGTGCTTGGTTGTGGCGATGCGACAGGAATCTCATCATCAGGTGATAGTCAGAATAATTCAAATGTTACATCATACAAAAAAGCAATAGTAAGGGACGAGGCAGCGACTGCTCCCGCTTCTAAGGAACTTAACAATCATAAGCTTGTTACAGAAAATAACAACTATGCATTGTATTTAAATGAAGATGTGCTTTCAATTATTGTATATGACAAGCATACAGGCAAATACATGGAATCTTCACCGAGCTATGACGACGGTAAAGTCGGAGACTTTATAAAAGGTGCAATGCGCTCCGGTGTTGTTCTTAAGATGATTTACGGTATCAGAAATGATATGCAGGCGGATTTGTGCAACGACAAAACCGATAGAAAGATTACGTACACAGATGATGGTTTTTCAGCAGATATATATTGGACGAAATATAAACTTGGCTTAACACTTGAAGTTAAACTTCTTGAGGATGGAATTGTTGCACGTGTTCCGGATGAGTCAATAAGAGAGGACGGCAACAAATATTATTTCGGTTCGATATCGATTTATCCGTATATGGGAAGCACATATTTGGATTCGGAAGACGGTTATATGTTTATTCCGGACGGCAATGGTGCACTTATCTATATGGATGATAAAGACGGTCGTTTCAACAGCGGATATTCAAGCTGGGTTTACGGAGAAGATGTCGGTTTTGATGAATCCAAGCCTGCCACACTTCTTTGGGACAGATATGAAGTAATCAATGATGCATATAAGATTCTTGCACCGATTTACGGAATGGCACATACCGACAGCGAGATTGCATATCTTGCCATTATCGAAGAAGGTCAGGAGAGAGCCATAATCGAAGCACTTCCCAATGGTGCGGGACAGATTGCATATAACAGAATCTGTACATGGTTTACTTCAAGAAGAATTTATTCGCAGCCGGCAGGCAACAGCGATTCAACAGAAGTATTTAAGGTTTTGGAAGAGGACAGAAGCCATTCGGATTTGCAGATCAGATTTGTATTTTTGTCCGGAGATACAGCTAATTACTGCGGTATGGCTAATGCGTACAGGGATTATCTTTTTGAACAGGGAGATATAGTTGCCTGCGAGGACAACACATATCGCACAAGAATAGATTTTCTCGGTGCAGAGAGTGAAAAATGGGTTATCGGAACCAAGATAGTTCCCATGACAACAGTTGAGAATATCGAAAGCATATATGCTGAACTCAAGAACCAGGGAATCACAGATATTTTCAGCGTATATAAAGGCTGGCAAAAAGGCGGATTGTATAACCTTCCGATAGATGACTATAAGACAGAGGATGAAATCGGTGAGGCAAAAGATCTGACAGCGCTTATTAAGGCAGCAGAAGCAGACGGCATTAAGATTTATCTTTATGATGATGCCTTAAGAATTAATCCTGATGAGAATAATGCAACCTTTAATACAATCAAACGTATTAACAAAATAAAATATACAGAAGATACTTTTAAAGATGTATATGAAAAATTCATGTTCCTGACGCCGGCGCGTACAGATGAGCTTCTTGGTAAGTTTGTATCAAAATATACTAAGGATGGTGTGTATAATCTGGCTTTGGGCGGAATATCAAATAATGTTTTTTCTTATACATATAACGGAAAAACATATTCCAGATATGATTGTGCAGATAATTATGCTGCTATTGTGAGTGGTGCGAATGCAAAAACCAATCTTGTTCTGGAACAGCCGTTTGTTTACCTTTGGAACAGTATGGATGCATTCCTTGATATGCCTCTTTACACTTCAAGTTATATATATGAAGACGAATTTATACCATTCTTGTCAATTGTACTTAAAGGAGTAGTTCCGGTATATACGGAGTATGTTAATTTTGAGGCTAACAAACAGGAGTTTTTCCTGAAAATGATAGAAACGGGAAGTTATCCTTCTTTCTATATTACTGAGGAAGCTTCTTCAGATATGATTTATACTAATTCCAATGATATTTACAGTTCACAGTACAGCGTATACGAGGATACTATTAAATCGTATGCAAGTGAACTTAAGGCTGTTAATGATAAAGTCAGCAATGCATATATCATAGGACACGAAATAGGAGAAAACGGACTTACGGTCGTAACTTATGACAATGGTGTGAAGATTTATATCAACTATGGTTCAGCTGAGATTTCGGCGGACGGACACACTATTGCAGGAATGTCCTATAAGGTGGTAGAATAAATGAGTAAAAAAGCAAAAACAAAGAAAATCAAGATAGGAAAACTTGAAAAAAGAGAAGCGAGAGCGGGTTATCTGTTTATACTTCCCTGGTTAATCGGAACGGTATTTTTCATGTTATATCCTTTGGCTCAGTCATTTTATTACATGTGGTTTAACATAAGAATCAATGCCAAGGGTGAGAGCGTTTTTAAATACGTGGGAATTGGTAACTTTACGCAGATATGGCTTGAAAATCCGGAATTTCCTCAGCAGATAGTTACATATTTGTGGCAGACAATAGTCCAGGTGCCTATTATAGTTGTATTCTCGCTTATGATAGCGATTATGCTTAACGGTAAGATTAAGCTTAAGGGATTCTTCAGACTTATATTTTTCTTGCCGGTTATCATAGTCAGCGGTCCGGTTATGAACATGCTCGTTTCAGAAGGTGCGGCAACCATACCGACAATGAATATTAAATCAATAATCAATGCTTTTGACACCTTTTTACCGTATAGTGTTGCGGAATCAATCGGTGAAATATTCCAAAATATGATTATGATTCTATGGTATGCGGGTGTACAGATTTTGATTTTCCTTTCGGTATTACAGAAAATCGACCCGGCGCTTTACGAAGCTGCTAAAATCGACGGTGGTTCCGCATGGGAGTGTTTTTGGAAGATTACACTTCCTACAATTAAGCCGATGATTTTACTTAATGCGGTTTATACGATAATATTCTTATCAAGTAATGAGCAGAACGTTATTATTACCATGATTAAGACAGCGATGTCCGCGGTTACCAAGGAAAAGGGTCACGGATATGCTGCGGCAATGGCATGGATGTATGCGTTTATCGTTATACTCATTGTATTGTTGTTCTTCATGTTCTTAGGTTCTAAGAAGGATATTTACGACAGACAGGTTAAGAGAAGAAAGCGTCAGATGAAGAAAGATGCAAGACAGCTTAAGAGAGTAGAAAGGAGGGGCAGATACAATGCGAGAAAGTACGAGCGTGAAAGCAGGCGCGGAAAATACAAAACGTATTCCGGTGACGGAGACTATTAAAAAGTATTTTACAAAAGAGAAATTACATCGCTTTGTATTCGGAACAAAAGAAAGAGACGGTCTCGGAAAACAGATCGTTGTATATGGACTTTTGATTTGTATCGGTTTTATTTACCTTTACCCTCTTCTTTATATGTTCAGTACCAGTTTTATGAACAGGGATGACTTGCTTGATTCATCTATAAAGTGGTTGCCCAATACATTACATATTCAGAATTACTTTGTTGCGGCAAGAAGCATGGACTTTTGGACATCGCTTTTTAAAGGTTTTACAATAGCGATTTTACCTACGATTTGTAATGTAATTATATGTATGTTCATCGGTTACGGTTTTGCTAACTTTAACTTTAAAGGGAAGACAATATTTATGGGAATTCTTATTTTTTCATATATTCTTCCGAGACAGGTAACGATGATACCGACATTCGTGTTGTACAGTAAGTTTAGGATTGTAGGAACGTTGTGGTCGTTTATTTTGCCGGCGGCATTTGGTAACGGTCTCAATGCACCGATATTTATATTGATTTTCTACCAGTTTTTCAAGCAAGTACCGAAGGTTCTTATTGAAGCAGCAAAGATTGACGGCGCAGGATATCTGAAGTCATTTTTAAAGATTGCGGTACCGTCAGCGGGACCGGCAATACTTACGGTTTTCCTATTCTCATTTGTTTGGTATTGGAATGAATCATACCTTACAGAACTTTATGTACAGGGTCTCGGAACCAAGAGTATATGGACCAATCTTGTAATTCAGATTAAGAACTTTGATTACGGATTTGAGACGATGGAACCGGTGGGAGATACGGCTACCAATCTTAATGAATCGGTTAGAATGGCAGCAACTGCCATAAGTATTTTACCGTTATTACTTATGTATTTTATATTACAGAGATACTTCGTTGAAAGTATCGATAGAGCAGGTATTACAGGCGAATAATATGATCCTAATTCCGGCTGGGCCGGTTTGGAGATAAAAAAAGGAGGAACTAAAATGAAAAAGAGAATTTTAGCTTTAGTGTTGGCTGTAGCAATGTGTCTCGTTGCTTTCGGTTGCGGCGACAAAAAGGGCGGCAAGACCGGTAAGGTAGACGAGAACGGTGTTACACTCGACGAAATCACACTTACTTTCTGGCATATTGAAGATGAGACAACAATCAATATGCTTGCAGAGAAGTTCATGGAGAAATATCCTAATATCACTGTAGAGTGCCGTGTTATTGAAGATATGGCAACAGACCTCTCAGCAGCAGCACAGGCAGGAACATTCCCGGATGTATTCGAGGGAACAGATTCAGATACAGCTCTTGCGAATATGTACTGGGCTGACATCAGTGAGTATTGGAACAATGATCCTGAGACAAAGAACCTTATGGCAACAGTTAATGAGTACGGTATCGGTTGCTTCGATACAAACAAGAGATATGCAGCTCCTATGATCTGCTGGCCTTGTGCAGTATTTATTGACAGAAATGTTGTTAAGACACTTAACCTTGAGATGCCCAGAACAGACTGGACATGGGACGAGATGATTGACCTTATCAAGAAGGCAACAGTAGATCCCGGTGCAGGCCAGATGAAGTATTTCGGTCTCGGCGCACTTAACAGACTTGACTCATTATATGGTATCGCAGCTTGTTCAAGAGCAGAGCGTGCAATCAAGGGTGAGTTCGGTTTTGATGGTAATGACTTTGATCTTTCATACTGGGCAGTTGGTGAGCAGCAGTTCTCAGACCTTAAGCTTGGTGGATATTGTGCTCCCGAAACAGAGACACAGGAGATGGAAGACTGGACAGGTGACTGGGAAGAGTGGTTTGGTGCAACAGGTCACGTTGCAGTATTCTCAGAAGGTTTCTGGACATTCCAGAATATCTGGGGTAACGGAACATATCAGGAAGATCGTGGTTTGGACATCGTTCCTTACGTAACTCCTAACGTAGTAGATGAGAAAGAACATAACGTTATTGCTAACATGTACATGGGTGGTGTATCTACATCATGTGAATATCCTTATGAAGCATACCTTCTCCTTAAATTCATGGGTTGGGGTATCGACGGATGGAAAGCAAGACTTGAGATTTACAATGATCCTACAATCACAAATGCAGCAGGTGTTCCTTTAAAGAACTCACAGATGCCTATGCCTATGACACTTAACGAAGAAGTATGGGCTGGCTACAAGGCATTATTCCCTCAGGACGAAGAGCATAAGCCTTACTGGGATGCATTCTTTGACAGCATCACAAGACCGGTTCCTTACGGTTGGTACAGCATCGCCGGTTACTGGAACTTCTGTGACCAGTACTTTAACAAGATTGGTATTCATACACTTGTAGATAACGGTACAGCTAAGGCAGCTGACTATGTTGTTGAAGCAACAGAGCAGGCTAACTACTATCATGCAGAGGCTATGATTGACTACTTCGGACCTGACGGATATGACATTCTTTCTGAAGAAGAACTTGCTAAGTATCAGGCAGTTGTAGATGCATTTGCACAGTAATATTTTAATAAGTGACTAAGGGGGCTTGCATTTGCTGCGGGCTCCTTAGGAACGAAAGTTCCATATAAAAATAAAATGGAGGGTTATTATGAAAAAGAAACTTTTAAGTGTTCTTCTTTGCACAGCCATGACAGCAGCTTTGTTTGCATGTGGCGGTGATAAAGAAGAGACAACAACAGAGGCGCCTACAACAACAGAGGCACCCACAACAACAGCTCCCGTAGTAGTTGACAAAGAAGAGTTGCCGGAAGCATTTGCACACATCACATTTGATGGTGAAGATGAAGGCTATACAGCAGTAGAGCAGGTATCAGATCTTGGTGCTCTTACAGGTGCTACATACGGTATTGCACCGGTTGATGTAACATTTGGTTATGCAGACGGTGTTGTAGGTAAGTCTATCTACCTTACAGGTAAATATGGTCTCGATTTAAATCTTAAGCCTACTAACACAGATACATATACTGTATCTTACTGGATGAACGCAGACAGACTTTCAAACTTTGGTGCTACACTTCAGATTGGTTACAATATGGGTATGGCAGCAGATGTTGGAAACAATGTAACATGGATGAATATTACTCAGACAGAATTCTCAGGAGCAAAGATGTTCCCTCTCGTATGGAGCCGTAACGAAGCAAGTGATGCTCAGGACGGAACAGATTGCTGGCCTTGGATGAGTGCATGGGATGATTCAATCCACGGTAAGAAGGAATGGGTTCATGTAACAGTTGTTTGTTCAGGTGAAGTACAGAACGGTCCTGTTGGTTCTACAACAGTAGGTGCTCAGTACTACATCAACGGTGTAAAGGTATACGATTCAGCAGATAACTTCAATAATAATACATACTTTGAGTATACATGGGATGCTTCACTTGCTCCCAACATCATGAAGCCCGGCGATTCAGAATTTGAGTCATTGTTCGGTATTAACTACTGGGATACAGTATTTAAGGGATATGTAGATGATTTATATGTATTTGACAAGGCTCTTACAGCAGGTCAGGTTGCATCTCTTTATGCACTCGGTGATCCTACAGTTAAGCCTGTTGCTCCTGTAGTTGAAGAAGTAGTAGAAGAGAAGAATCCTGAAATCGTTGCGCAGGGTACACTTGTAGGTGCTCCTGATTTTACAACAGGTTGGTGGAAGGAATTCTCTGACATCTACAAAGTAGAAGTTGGCGAGACAGTTACAAGATCATTTATTAATTATCATTCAATTGAAGCTTCTAACTGGAATAACTGGATTGTAGTACTTCAGAATGTAGCACAGGGTCATGCAACAGATGCGGCTGTTCATGCAGATGTTAACCCTGAGTATAAAGAGTACGGTGTATTTCGTTGTGATAACTACGGATGGTTAGGTGCAACTAATACAGGTGATGGTTTAGCAACACTTGGCTGGACATTAGAGAATAACTTTGATTGGGCTAATTTCCTTAAAGAGTTACAGGGTGCAACAGTTAAGGTATCTGTAACAAATAACGGAACAACAGCAGATGTATGTATGAATATTACATCAGTAGATCAGAATGAGTATTTCATGAATTATAAGAATGTTGCAGTTGACGGAGATTTGTATTTCTGCCTTGGTGTAGATGGTGCTTGTATTGATGTGTTACCTGCACCTGAAGGAAAAGGTAAGCTTGTTGGTGCAGCAGATTGTTCAACAGGTTGGTGGAAAGAATTCTCAGACATCTATGAAGTAGCTGTAGGAGAGACGAAAGAAGTTAACTTTAAGAACTATTCAAACAGAGCAAATAATTGGAATAACTTCCTTGTTATTCTTCAGAACGTAGCACAGGGTCATGCAACAGATCCGGCAGTACATGCAGACGTTAATCCTGAATATAAAGAGTACGGTGTAGTTCGTTGCGATAACTATGGTTGGTTAGGAGCACTTAATACAGGTGCTAACCTTGCAGAACTTGGTTGGGTATTGGAGAACAATTATAACTGGGATAACTTTATTGCTAATATTGACGGTGCAGACGTAAATGTTAAGGTAACAAACAACGGAACAACAGCAGATGTTGTTGCAACTATAAATGGTACAGATGGTAACGTATATACACAGTCATACAAGAATATAGCAATTGATGGACCTTTGTATTTCACTCTTGGTGTAGATGGTGCTTGCCTTGAAATTCAGCCTACTATCGTAGGTGCAACAGATTGCTCAACAGGTTGGTGGAAAGAGTTCTCAGATATCTATGCAGTAGCTGAAGGTGCAACAAAAGAAGTTAACTTTAAGAATTATTCAAACAGAGCAAATAATTGGAATAACTTTATTGTAGTTCTTCAGAATGTAGCACAGGGCCATGCAACAGATCCTGCAGTACATGCAGACGTTAATCCTGAATATAAAGAGTACGGTGTAGTTCGTTGCGATAACTATGGTTGGTTAGGAGCACTTAATACAGGTGCTAACCTTGCAGAACTTGGTTGGGTATTGGAGAACAACTATAATTGGGATAACTTTATTGCTAATATTGACGGTGCAGACGTAAATGTTAAGGTAACAAATAACGGAACAACAGCAGATGTTGTTGCAACTATAAACGGAACAGACGGCAACGTATATACACAGTCATATAAGAATATTGCAATCAACGGACCTTTATACTTCACTCTCGGTGTAGATGGTGCATGCATCGTTATTGAATAATTTGTAAATACAGATTATTTATGTAATTAATTAACACAACACTCCGGATTGCCAATTTCGGAATCCGGAGTGTTTTTTAAAAAAACTAAAATATCAGCATAAAATTATGCGGAGGGAAAGCAAATGGACAAAACAATGAACAATAAACCTTTTATCGAGCAGAGAGCAGATCCGTATGTGATGAGACATACAGACGGCAAATACTATTTTACGGCATCTGTACCGGCTTATGATAAAATTGTCTTAAGAAGAGCCGACAGTCTTAAGGATTTACAGACTGCAGAAGAGACGGTTATCTGGACAAAGCATGAGAGCGGTGAGATGAGTAAGCATATTTGGGCTCCGGAGCTTCATTATCTCGATGGTAAATGGTATGTCTATTTTGCGGCAGGAGAAAGAGACGATATTTGGAAAATCAGACCGTTTATCTTGGAATGTGCAGATGCAGACCCGATTACAGGTACATGGGTTGAGAAAGGCAAGATGCAGCGCTCTGATGACGATATCTATTCTTTTGAAGCTTTTTCCCTTGATGCCACTGTTTTTGAGCATAGAGGGCAGCGCTATTACATATGGGCGGAGAAAGTAAGTGTTGGAATTCAGATTTCCAATCTCTATATTGCGCGTATGGAATCTCCGACCAAATTGGCTACGGCACAGGTACTTCTTACAACACCCGATTATGATTGGGAGAGAGTTGACATATGGGTTAATGAAGGACCCGCTGTGTTGAAAAAGAATGGCAGAATATTTGTAACATTTTCAGCAAGTGCTACCGGAGAGTGCTATTGCATGGGACTTTTAAGCATCGGTGAGGATGAGGATTTGTTAGACCCGAGAGCATGGAAGAAGGAACGTTATCCTGTTCTTACAAGTTCTAAGGAAGCAAGTCTTTACGGACCAGGACATAACAGCTTTACAACACTTGAAGACGGTACAGAGGTTTGCGTATACCATGCAAGACCTTATTCAGAGATAGTAGGAGATCCGTTATATGATCCCAACAGACATGCGATGCTTATGAAGGTTGAATGGGACGAGAAAGGATACCCTGTATTTGATTTTAAGAATAACATAGAGTTTTAGGAGAAATACATAATGAAGAAGAGTGTATTATCACTTATTTGTGCTGTGCTCATGTTTGTACTTGCAGCAGGTACCGTGCTCGCGGAAGAAACTACAGCAGGTACAATGAATGGCGCAAGCTATACTACGACTGTTGATGATATAACAGTAACAATCGTTACAGATAAAGCTGAATATGAAGCAGAAGAGACAATTAAATACAACATTATAATTGAAAACGGTAGAAGAAATTGGGATATCAAGTCGGGAAGGATTACTTATTCCAATATAGAAGGTATGAATTCAACTGTTGAGATGCCTACTTCACTTTCTAAAATTGTCTACGGTGATAGTTTTGTCATAGAAGGAAGCCTTGTTGGTGATGTCGCAGTATTTGGTACTGCACCTACAGGTCCTGATGCTAAGACAATTGCACTTATTATAGCAGCAGTTGTAGCGGTTCTTGTAGTTGCTGTTATAGTATTTATAATAATTAAGAAGAAAAAAGGCACAAAGCTTGCATGTTTCATTTTGGCATTAATTCTTTGTATGGAGCTTGTGCCTGTAAATGTTAAAGCTGCAGCTCCGGCTGACGGCGAGACAGTTATAAGACCTTATTTGAACGTAAAATATGCCGGACAAGATGTTACAATACGTGCAATGATATATCTTGAAATGCAACAACAGCTTCTTGCTATTGCTCCTGAAGACAGACTTGTATATCAGAAGGTATCCTGCCATGATCCGTCTATTTTTAAGGATTTTGACGGTAAATATTATGTTTTCGGTACGCATGTAACGGCAAGTTCAAGTGAGAATCTCTACAATTGGAAGAATATAGATGCAACTTTTAAAGCGGCACTTTCAGAGGATACAAGAGCTAAGATAAAAGCTTGGAATGATGATGATTCGGCAGGAGAAGAAGGATATTTGTGGGCTCCTGATATTATTTATAATGAAAGCATGAAGAAGTATTGCATATACTTAAGTGCCAACGGAGATACATGGAAATCCAATATTGTACTTCTTACATCTGATAAAGTAACGGGACCGTATGATTACGCGGGTTCCATCGTATACGGCGGATTTACGGCAGATACTTTTGGACAGACGGATGCACCGCAGGTACTTGGTACAACCGAGATTCCACAGCGTTACGTTACACACGGAATCAAGAACAAAAGATGGGGCGATAAGTGGCCGAACTGTATTGATCCCTGCGTATTCTTTGATGATAACGGTAAACTTTGGATGGCATACGGTTCATGGTCAGGCGGAATATTTATTCTTGAACTTGACGAGAAGACAGGACTTCGCGATTATAATGTGACATATGAGACAAATGACCATTCGGACGCATATTTCGGTAAAAAGATTGCCGGAGGCGCGTATGTTTCCGGTGAAGGTTCATATATTGAGAAAATAGGGAACTATTATTATTTGTTTATGTCATACGGTAACCTTGAGGCTGCCGGTGGATACAATGTGCGTATTTTCCGCTCAAAGACACCAAATGGCGACTACGTGGATATGCTCGGTAATTCTGCAATTTTTGATAAATATGTATTTAACTACAATATTTCTGTAGGCGTGCGTCTCATGGGCGGCTACAAATGGCGTAATTTTAATACAGGTTTTGTGGCACAGGGGCATAATTCGGCTTTTGTGGATGATGACGGCAAGGCATATATAGTATTCCATGCACGTACCAATGCAGGTAATGAGGGACATACCGTAAAGGTTCACCAGCTTTTTAACACAAAAGAGGGATGGCTTGTTGCGGCACCTTATCAGACTACGGGAGAGACGATAGAATCTAAAGGTTATTCTGTGGCCGATGTGGCAGGCGAGTATGAAGTAATTATTCATGAACTTGAAATTGATTATAAAAACCTGGAAGTTAAGACGCCTCAGCTTATTACCTTAACTGAAGACGGTAAGATTACAGGTGCTCTTACGGGAACATGGGCATTGGAAGCAGGAACCCCTTATATTACCCTTTCTTTTGACGGACGAAATTACAGTGGTGTAACACTTAAGATGAACATCGAGTACACGAAGATTGAGACGATGGTATTTACTGCAGTTGGTCTTGAAAATCAGGTTACAATCTGGGGCAGTAAGTCAATTGACTAGTTTTTTTGCAAAGGAGCAACGTTATGAAGTTGGATAAGCTTGATATTGTAAAAGAAATCGTGTGGTTTATTTTTATGACAGCTTTTATATTCGGCTGGTGGATGCTTATGCTTCTTATTATAAGTTTCATGACAAGCTCCTACCTTCACTTTACTATAGAGGGTATGTTTATAGCGGCAATTGTATGTACGGTTGTTATAGATATTATGTACATTGTTAAAAAAATTAAAGAATATCGAAAAAGAAGCGCGCGTTAAACGCGCTTCTTTTTGTTTTATATGAATTAAGGATATACATAATCAATGATTGACTACTTTGAATTTGGCAGATATAATATTCATTTAGAAGACACACTTGTTAATTATCAGATATAATGTTCATATATAATAGCAGGAGGTTAATATGAAAAAAAAGCTTATATATTTTTTAATTTGCACAACAATGATAGTAAGTATATATGGTTGTATTGGTGGTGTAGGAGAGACAACAACGACAGAGGCATACACAACTCAGTCGGATAATTTCGGAGAAACAGCTACTACAACAGATGAATCCACAACAACTGCACCCACAGCAGATGATAAAAAAGAACCTACGGTTGAAACTACTGTTCCTGTGGAGGAAGTGAAGAATCCTGTTGTTACGGCATCAGGTACACTTGTCGGTGCGACAGACTTTACAACTTCTTTTCGGGGAGCATATAGTAATACGTGGAAAGTTCCTACAGGTAAGACAATCTGTACGACATTTGTTAACTGGCATCCGACAGTGGCTTCTGACAATAATAACTTCATAGTAGTACTTCAGAATATGGCAGATGTTCACAGTGCAGATGTTAATGCAAAGTACAAAGAGTACGGTGTGGTCCGTGCAGATGGCGAAGGCTGGAACAGTGCCACTTTTTTGGAGGATTTGCAGGGAGCAACAGTTAAGGTTTATGTAACAAACAACGGAAAGACGGCAGATGTTGTTTGTGATGTATTGACGGCCGACGGAGCAGAGTATAGACAGGAGTATTTAAATATTAAGGTAGACGGTGACTTGTATTTTTGTTTAACTGTAGACAATAGCTGTATTGATATTGTTAGGGAAGCAGAAGTTACAGCTACTTATGTAGGCGCAAAAGATTGTTCTACAGGCTGGTGGGAGGAATTTTCGGACATTTATGAGGTGGCTAAAGGAAAAACCGTAGAAGTTAACTTTAAGAACTACTCAAATAAGAAACATACATATAATAATTTCATTGTGGTTCTTCAGAATGTGGCGCAGGGTCATGCAAGTGCAAAAGATGTTCACGATGATGTTAATGCTAATTATAAAGAGTATTGTATAGTTCGGGCAGACAATTTTGGTTGGAATGTATTTGGAGATACGGATAGTGATCTTGCAGAACTTGGTTGGAAACTTGAGAACAACTATGATTGGAAAAATTTCATTAATAATATTGATGGTGCAGATGTTAATGTTAAGGTAACTAACAATCAAAAAACTGCAGATGTTGTAATTACGGTAAATGGAACAGACGGTAATATATATACGCAATCATATAAGAATATCGCAATTGACGGACCGTTATTTTTTACTCTCGGTGTTGATGGTGCATATCTTGAAATTAAATAATTTGTGAATATAAAAATGTATTATATACTGAAAAAAAGCTTGCAAATTTAGGGAATTCTTGTACAATAGGGTTGTGTGTAAAAAATATAGAGAGAGGTTTGTCTAATGATTAGTGCAAATGGTATAACACTTCGAATTGGTAAGAAGGCTTTATTCGAGGATGTTAACATCAAATTTACGGAAGGTAACTGTTATGGTCTTATAGGTGCAAACGGAGCGGGAAAATCAACTTTCCTTAAGATTCTTTCAGGACAGCTTGATTCCACTAATGGTTCAATAGTAATAACACCGGGACAGCGTTTGTCATTCTTGCAGCAGGACCATTTTAAATATGACCAGTATCCGGTACTTGATACGGTTATTCTCGGTAATCAGCGTCTTTACGATATTATGAAAGAAAAAGATGCAATTTACATGAAGGAAGATTTTACGGACGAGGACGGAATCCGTGCAAGTGAGCTTGAAGGCGAATTTGCAGAGATGAACGGCTGGGAAGCAGAGTCAGATGCAGCTACACTTCTTAACGGCCTCGGAATTCCTACAGAGCTTCATTATAAGCAGATGAGTGAACTTGCAGGTCCTGAGAAGGTTAAGGTTCTTTTGGCACAGGCATTGTTTGGTAATCCTGACATTCTTTTGCTCGATGAGCCTACTAACCACTTGGATCTTGATGCCATTGCATGGCTTGAAGAGTTCCTTATTAATTTTGAGAATACGGTTATTGTAGTATCACACGACCGTTATTTCCTTAATAAAGTATGTACACATATTGCAGATATTGATTATAACAAGATTCAGCTTTATGCAGGTAACTACGATTTCTGGTATGAGTCCAGTCAGCTCCTCATCAAGCAGATGAAGGAAGCCAATAAGAAGAAGGAAGAGAAGATTAAGGAGTTGCAGGAGTTCATTCAGCGATTCAGCGCCAATGCTTCCAAGTCCAAGCAGGCTACATCCAGAAAGAAAGCTCTTGAGAAAATTGAGCTTGATGAGATTAAGCCGTCAAGCCGTAAATATCCGTACATTGATTTCAGACCTGAGAGAGAAATCGGTAACGAGGTTCTTACAGTTGAAAACTTAAGTAAGACTATCGACGGAGAGAAGGTTCTTGATAATATTTCATTTATCGTTAACAGAAATGACAAGATTGCTTTTGTTGGTTCTAACGAGCTTGCCAAGACGACATTGTTTAAGATTCTTGCGGGAGAGATGGAGCCGGATTCCGGTTCTTACAAGTGGGGTATTACAACTTCACAGGCATACTTCCCGAAGGACAGCAATGCGGAGTTTGATAATGACCTTACAATCGCCGATTGGCTTACACAGTATTCTGCAATCAAGGATGCAACATATGTACGTGGTTTCCTTGGAAGAATGCTTTTTGCGGGTGATGACGGTGTTAAGAAAGTTAGAGTATTGTCAGGTGGAGAGAAGGTAAGATGCTTACTTTCCAAGATGATGATTTCAGCAGCCAACGTACTTATTTTCGATGAGCCGACTAACCATCTTGACATGGAATCAATTACCGCACTTAACAACGGTGTTATTAAATTCCCGGGTGTTATTCTTTTCTCATGCCGTGACCATCAGTTTGTTCAGACAACGGCTAACAGAATCATGGAGATTTTACCGGGCGGCCTTATCGATAAGATTACAACATATGATGAGTATCTTGAGAGCGACGAGCTTGCAAGAAAGCGTCAGGTATATAATAATGTCGATGCAGAGTCAGACAATTAATTCAAAAAAACAAGAATTTGTCAAGGACTAAAATTTATTTTATTTTAAGTTCTGACCGTATATTCAGAAGCCATAATGAGAATCATTTTACTAGAAATTTTTCTGGGAGGATTCTTGTTATGGCTTCTTATAAAGTTGAAATATGTGGCGTTAATACATCAAAGCTTCCGCTTCTTAGCGAAAAAGAAAAAGAGGAGCTTTTTGCCAGAATTATAAAGGGAGATATGCAGGCGCGAGAGGAGTATATTAAAGGGAATTTGCGTCTTGTACTAAGTGTTATTCAGCGTTTTTCTAACAGTAATGAGAATGTTGATGATTTGTTTCAGATAGGTTGCATAGGACTTATTAAGGCAATTGATAATTTTGATATAACACAGAATGTAAAATTTTCGACTTATGCAGTGCCGATGATTATAGGAGAGATAAGAAGATATCTGAGAGATAATAATTCAATAAGGGTGAGCCGTTCTCTTAGAGATATCGCATATAAAGCAATTTATACTAAAGAAATGCTGTTGAAGAAAAATCTCAAGGAACCTACGGTTACCGAAATAGCAAGTGAGATGGGAATTGCTAAGGAAGAAATAGTAATGGCACTTGATGCTATCCAAAGTCCGATGTCACTTTATGAACCGGTCTATACAGACGGCGGTGATGCATTGTTTGTAATGGACCAGATTAGTGATAAAAAGAATAGAGAAGAAAACTGGGTTGAAGGACTTGCACTTTCACAGGCAATAAAAAGGCTTAATGAGAGAGAACGGACAATTATTAAGATGCGATTCTTTGATGGAAAAACACAGATGGAAGTTGCTGAGGAGATTCATATTTCCCAGGCACAGGTATCCAGACTCGAAAAAAATGCTCTTAAGGAAATGCGTAATTACCTCAATAGCTAGGGTACTTGAAATCAAAAATAAAATGTGATATATTTTTATAAGGTTACTAAATATATATTTATAAGAGGTTAAGAGACATAAGGATAAACAGGGGGAATTTCTGTGGTAAGATTTTATTATGTTATAATTGCATCATTCTTTTTAATTTTATATTACGTTCCGAAGATGGCATATTATGCGAAGCATACGGAGAAGTATACTGAGACACAGTGTTATAAGCTTGCAATGAGAGTTATGTGGCTTATAAGGAAGAAGGGAAGAATTTCAACGACGGCTTTCGGATCGGAGACGCTTCCTGAAGATGGTGGCTATATTATGTATGCCAATCATCAGGGTAAGTACGATACTATTGGCATCATGACTTCTCATAAGAAGCCGTGCTCAATCGTAATCGACAGTGTTACTGCTAAGCGTCTTATCGTTAATCAGGCGGTTGATCTTGTAAAAGGCAAGCGCTTTGTAAGAGGCGACATTAAGCAGCAGGCTGGTGAGATTGTTCGTATTATCAAGGAAGTTAAAGCCGGAAGAAGATATATCGTTTTTCCGGAAGCAGGATATGATGATAATAAGAATGAGTTAATCGAGTTCCATGCAGGCTCTTTTAAGATGGCACTTAAAGCACAGTGCCCAATAGTTCCTGTTGCTTTATGGGATTCATGGAAGGTTTTTTACGGCAGGTCACTTAAGCCGGTTAAAAGTCAGGTTCATTTTCTTAAGCCTATAGCTTTTGAAGAGTATAAGGAGATGAATACCCAGCAGATTTGCGAACTTGTTAAGAGCAGGATTCAGGAAAAGCTTGATGAGCTTAGGGCCGCAACAGAAGAGGCAAGAGAGTGTGAGAAGGCGGATACGCTTACGAAGTCGCGTTTTTTAGGTGTTTATGATTGGTCGGTATTACTCACATATGTATCACTTTGTTTTGGCATACTTGGTTCATGTATGGCTATAGGAAGTAAACTTGCCAATGCCATGGCTTGTCTTGTACTTTCGGCATTGTTTGAGAAGCTTAACGAGAAGTTTGAACGTGCCAAGCTTGCCAAATGCGGTGCAGAAGAGCACAGATACGGTACACATGCAGATTCTTTAAGCAATCTTATATGTTTTGGCGTTTTGCCGTGTGCTATAGGTTATGCTGTCGGACTTGACAGTATGATACATATGGTATTCTATACGTTTTACATTATTTCGGTAGTTGTAAGACTTGCATATTTTAATGCTAAGACTGAGTCTGAAGAGGACAGTAGCAAGAAGTATCTTATCGGTTTGCCGGTATTGTCTATTGCGATATTGCTTCCGGTACTTTATTTGTTTAAGGATATACTTGGAAGTGTATACCAGCTTATTATGACATGTATTTATCCTATTGCGGGTATTTCATATATTAGCAGTTTCAGAATCCGTAAGCCGAAGGCTCTTGAGGAAAGAGAAGAACTTGTGGCACAGAAGAATGAAGAGATTGAGGCCGGAGACAGGGTTAACCAATAATTTTAAAAAAAATATCAAAAAAAGCTTGCATTTTAAAAAAAACCGTGGTATACTCTCTTTTGTTCGGTAAGCAGTTGTGGCGGAATTGGCATACGCGCTAGACTAAGGATCTAGTGAGCATTGCGCTCGTACGGGTTCAAGTCCCGTCAACTGCATAGATGGAAATCTTGGCAACAAGATTTCCATTTTCTTTATCTGAGGGAACCTTGTTTCCAAAAGAATTTGCAATGCAAAATCTTTTTATAAAACATATTAAGCAGTTGTGGCGGAATTGGCATACGCGCATGATTCAGGTTCATGTCCACGTACGTGGGTGTGGGTTCAAGTCCCATCAACTGCACTATAAAAAGTTTCAGAATCGATGTGGTTTTGAAACTTTTATTTTTTTAGTGTAAGATTTTGACTTTTACAGCGAAGTAATGTATGAATCGATTCAAAACAGTCAGGTGGTGGCTATGCAGATGCAGGATACTGAAATTTTAGAAAAAATACATAAAGAGCCTGAAAGCGGAATGAAACTGTTAATGGAACAGTATGCAGGACTTATATATGCAGTTGTCAAGGGCAAGCTTCAAAGTTCAGTGTTTTGTGTGACCGATATTGAGAATTGTGTTGCAGATACATTCAGCGAATTCTATTGTAGTATTGATAAGTACAATGCTGAATTGGGAAGTGTAAAAGCATGGCTTTGCGTTATTGCAAAGAATAATGCAATTGATTATATAAGAAAGTATTACAAAGAAAAAGATATTATTTCGCTGAATGATGAACTGTCAGAGCAATTTGCGGATGAATTTTCGATTGAGGGAGATTTTGAAGATAAGGTTTTGCGTTTGGAATTAATGAAAGAAATAAAGAAGCTTGGCGACCCTGACCATGAAATCATTATAAGGAAATTTTATTTATCACAATCATCTAAGGAAATTGCCGATAAACTTAATATGACAGTTGCAAATGTTGATACGCGGACGCATAGAGCAATAAAAAGATTGAGAGAGAGATTAGGAGGTGTGTGCTCATGAAGAAAACATTGACGGATATTTTTAATGAAGCTGATGTACAGGAACTTGATATTATACTTGATGATAAACTTAATACAGAAGTTATTAATGAAGCTTCATTTAAGAGGATTGAGGAATCTGTTTTGTTAAAACTTGATTTGCAGGAGAATTTAACTGAAGCAGAGCAAAAAGAAAAACCGGATAAGATGTCAAAGAAAAAGATTGTTTTTTGGAAAAAGTGGCGTACTGTTGCTACGATAGCTGCATGCTTTGTGTTGTTGACAGTTATCGGATTTGGAACTTATGCTTACGCAAAGGAAGTTAAGGAATACGAGGCGGCAGTTAAATTCTTTAATACTTACGATTTGTCAACAGAAGGACTTAGCCGAGGAGAGATTAAAGCTGTTTACCGAGATATTACGACAAAAGCTTTTTCCTATTCAAAGACTGCAGAAGTGATTGAAAAAAGTATATCAGATGTGATTGTAGACGGCTTTGAAATACTGCAGGATGACCCGACCCCAAAGGATGTAGAAAATCTTTGGAACTATAAGAATTTTAACGGCAACTATTGGGTTACAAATTCACAGAACATAGGTAATAATATTTATAAGTATTATTCAGAGTATAAGCCGGACGAGGAACTTGGTTTTGACGTTCATGACAAAAGTTACTTTGAAAAATATGATGGTGATACACTTTTGTGGAGTGCATATTTTACGGAGTTCTGGATTAACGGGTACAGTGAGGTTAGCGGAGGCATTATTGTTTACGGAAGTACGCCAACATGGTCGAGTACGCAGCAGGACTATGCTTGGATGTCAAAGGTTGACGATGACGGAAATGTTATTTGGACACACAAGCTGGAAAATGGATTTGCAGATGAATATATTGCAGCTGTTCTGGAAAACGATGATGGAACATATGCTGTCATTAGTCGTGGTAATCTCGAATTTTTCTGCCTGAGTCAATATGATGTTAACGGCAACAAATTAAGCTTTAAGAAAACAGAGATTGGCAATTACGGAATATGGAACGCGACGAGATTTGGTGATGGTTATATTGTACAACTTGGCAGTTATGTTGCAGGCGAATATGCAAAAATAGTTAAGGTAGACCGTGCCGGAAATATAACAGAATCATTCTCATATGAAGGCGGGGAATCATTCTCATACGAAGGCGAGGATTGCTGTTATTTCATTACAGATATGATTGAGTTTGACAGTAAAATATATCTTTCGGCATATTCGATACCGGTGCTTGAAAATGAAGAAGCAAATGCCGGTGGAAGATATGACATTGCACCTGTGTTAAATTATATATTTGATAATCAAATGTTTAGTATTTCGGATGAAGAACTTACAAAGCTTGTGAGAGACAATTACACGGCTATGTTGTTTGTGTGTGAACCTACTGGAGGAGAGCCACAGGAATTTTATTTGGTTAAAGGGTCGCTTGGCGGAAAGCTGGACATAAGCGCTTCGGGAGAACTGTTATGGGATGTCGAGAGTATAACAACAACATATTTTTCTCCTTATACAAGCTCATTTACAATTGGCGGAACAAGCTATGTGTACAGATATACCTTTGATAATGACGGAACATTGATAAGTCAGGAGAAGACGGGAGAGGTTGCTGACTATCGAAGATAATGTGGATTATAATAATTCAAAGAGTTGATTTTTATTTTACTATAAAATCAACTCTTTTTTATTAAAAAATTCTGCTCATTTTTTTAAAAATAAAAAGGATTTTGAAAAAAGATGTAGAATAAATATAATAAGGGATGTTTTTATGGATATTTTCGATATTTCATTAAGGATTGGTGCGTAAAATGAATTTGAGCATTATGACTATAAGAGAACGTCAGGAGCAATGGGAAAAGGAACGTTTAAGTGAATATGCGGCGCTTAGTTATAATACTAAGGGACGTGAGGTTTATGAAGAACCTTGTGACATGCGTACACCGTATCAGAGAGACCGTGACAGAATATTACATAGCAAGTCTTTTAGGCGGCTTAAGCATAAGACACAGGTTTTTCTTGCACCGGAAGGCGATCATTACAGAACAAGACTTACTCATACGCTCGAAGTGTCACAGATTGCCAGAAGTATTGCAAGGGCACTTAGACTTAATGAGGATTTGACAGAGGCTATCGCACTTGGTCATGATCTTGGACATACACCGTTTGGACATGCCGGTGAGGATGCTCTTAATGAAGCATGCAAGTACGGTTTCAGACATTATGAGCAAAGTGTTCGTATTGCCAAGATTCTTGAGAAAGACGGTGAGGGTCTTAATCTTACGTGGGAGGTTATTGACGGTATTCTCAATCACAGGACAAGCGGTAATCCGTCTACACTTGAAGGTAAGGTTGTAAGGCTTTCTGATAAAATAGCGTATATTAATCATGATATAGATGATGCTATAAGAGGAACTATTCTTAAGGAAGAAGATTTGCCGAAGCAGTATACCGATATTCTTGGTACAAGCGTTAAAGAACGTCTTGACACTATGATAAGGGATATTGTTAATAACAGCTTTGACAAACCGGACATTGTTATGTCGAAGGAAGTTGAAGAAGCAATGCTCGGGACGCGTAGGTTCATGTTCCAACATGTTTATAAGGACAATATTGCCAAGTATGAAGAGGTTAAAGCCAAGAGCATGCTTAAGCAACTTTATGCTTATTATCTTGAGAATATAGACAAGCTTCCCGAAGAATATTTAAGTCTTATTGAGAAGCGTAATGAGCCTGCGGAGCGTGTCGTTTGTGATTATATTGCAGGTATGAGTGACGGATATTCGGTAAGCAAGTTTGAAGAGATATTTGTACCTAAGGCTTGGAAATTATAGAGAGGTGTTTTTAATATGATGTATTCTGAAGATATTGTTGAAGAGGTACGTTCAAGGAACGACATAGTTGACGTGATATCTTCTTATGTGAATTTAAAAAAGAAGGGCAGTCGTTATTTTGGGCTTTGTCCTTTCCATAATGAAAAATCAGCGTCGTTTTGTGTGTCGCCGGACAAGCAGCTTTATAATTGCTTCGGTTGTGGTGCGGGCGGTAATGTATATACATTTGTTATGGAGTATGAGAATTATTCTTTTCCGGAGGCAATCAAGTCGCTTGCTGACAGAGCAGGAGTTAAGCTACCCGAGGTTGAACAGTCGGCGGAAGATAAGAAAAAGGCTGATTTTAACGCACTTCTTTTAGAGATTAATAAAGAAGCGGCCAAGTATTTTTATTATCAGTTAAGGACAAATCGCGGTGAAATCGGTTATAAGTATTTGATAGAGAAGAGACAACTCAGTGAAGAGACAGTTAAGAAGTTCGGGCTCGGATTTTCCAATAAGACAAGCAATGATTTGTATCAATATCTTAAAAGTAAAGGTTATCGTGATGATGTTCTTAAGGAATCGGGGCTTGTTACGATAGACGAGAGAGGTTGCTTTGATAAGTTTTGGAACAGAGTAATGTTTCCGATTATGGATATTCATAATCGCGTAATCGGTTTCGGTGGTCGTGTTATGGGAGAAGGCGAGCCGAAGTATCTTAACTCACCGGAGACAAGAATTTTTGATAAGAGTCGCAATCTGTACGGTATGAATATTGCGAGAACTTCGAGAAGACCAAATATTATCGTGTGCGAGGGTTATCTTGATGTTATAGCCCTTCATCAAGCGGGATTTTCCAATGCGGTTGCATCACTTGGAACGGCATTTACCTCGCAACATGCTTCGCTTCTTAAGCGTTATACGAATGAAGTGCTTCTTACGTACGACAGTGATAATGCAGGTACCAAGGCGGCGCTTAGAGCAATACCGATACTTAAGGAAGCCGGTTTAAGCGCCAAGATTATACGAATGGCACCATATAAGGATCCGGATGAATTTATTAAAAATCTCGGAGCTGAGGAGTTTCAGAAGCGAATTGATGAAGCAACCAATAGTTTTTTCTTTGAAATAGAGGTTCTTAAACGCGATTTTGATATGAATGATCCGGAACAGAAGACGAGGTTTCATAATGAGATTGCGAAGAAGCTTCTTGTTTTTGAAGAAGAGATTGAACGTAAGAATTACATGGATGCTATAGCAAGAGAATATGACATAGACGTTAAAAGTCTTGAGAAGCTTGTTAACACATACGGCTACAAAAAGCTTAGCCAACCGACTTATCAAAGACAGGCACCGGTTGACCGACAAGCTAAGGACGATGGTATTAAGTATGCGCAGAGACTTATGCTTACATGGCTTGTAGAGGAACCTGCGTTGTTTAAGAAGCTGGAAGGCATCATCAGTCCTAAGGAGTTTACGGAAGAGTTTTATGGTAAGGTTGCAAAGCTTTTATTTGAACAATATGAGACATCCGGGACGGTTAATCCGGCCAAGATAATAGATTATTTCACTACGGAAGAAGAGCACAAGCAAGCGGCGGCACTTTTTAATACGAGTATTCGTGAAGAATTGTCTGATTCAGAGAAAGAACGTGCGATTAATGAGACCGTAAGAAGAATCAAGGCCAATTGGTGTGAGATTGCCGGAGGCAAAGCTACAGATTTTAATGAACTCATGGAAATATCACGAATTAAGCAGAGTTTACAGAACCTGCATATTTCAATAAATTAAGGATAAAATAAAAACAAGTTATGAAGGGACTGGGTTTTATGGACGAAAATGCAGCTAAATTTAATGAGAAAATGAAAGCATTACTCGAGCTTGCAAAGAGCAAGAAAAACATTCTGGAATATCAGGAGGTTGCTGATTTTTTTGCAGAACTTGAGCTTGATGCAGATAAGTTTGAGAAGATTTTGGAATTTCTTGAAAAAAACAATGTCGATGTCTTAAGGATATCCGAGGATGATAATGACGACAGTCTTATCATTGAGGATGATGATATTGAGTTGGAGGAAGAGATTGATCTTGAGAAGATAGATTTATCTGTTCCCGAAGGAGTAAGTCTTGAAGATCCCGTCAGAATGTATTTAAAAGAGATTGGCAAGGTTACACTTTTAAGTAGTGATGAAGAAATTGAACTTGCACAAAGAATGGAGCAGGGAGACGAGGATGCAAAAAAGCGCCTCGCAGAAGCTAATCTGAGACTTGTGGTAAGTATTGCCAAGAGATATGTAGGACGCGGAATGCAGTTCCTTGATTTGATTCAGGAAGGTAATCTTGGACTTATTAAGGCTGTTGAAAAGTTTGATTACCGTAAAGGTTATAAGTTCAGCACTTATGCTACATGGTGGATTCGTCAGGCTATTACAAGAGCAATTGCCGACCAGGCAAGAACTATAAGAATTCCCGTTCATATGGTTGAGACGATCAATAAGCTTATAAGAGTATCGAGACAGCTTTTGCAGGAACTTGGGCGTGAACCTACTTCAGAAGAGATTGCAGAAGTTATGGAGCTTCCTGTTGAGAGAGTAAGGGAAATACTTAAAATTTCACAGGAACCTGTTTCGCTTGAGACACCTATCGGTGAAGAAGAAGATAGCCATCTTGGTGATTTTATTCAAGATGAGAATGTTCCCGTTCCCGCAGATGCCGCAGCTTTTGCAGTGCTTAAGGAAGAACTTATGAAGGTGCTTGATACTTTGACTGAGAGAGAACAGAAGGTACTCAGACTTCGTTTCGGTCTTGATGACGGAAGGGCAAGAACATTGGAAGAAGTCGGTAAGGAATTTAACGTTACGAGAGAGCGTATACGTCAGATTGAAGCCAAAGCACTTCGTAAGTTAAGACATCCAAGCAGAAGCCGCAAACTTAAAGACTTTTTAGTATAGAGGAAAATGAAATGATACAGCTTTCAAAAAGACTTAAGGCGGTTGCTGATTTTGTGACACCGGGCAAGCGTGTTGCGGATGTTGGGACCGATCACGGATATGTTCCTATTTATCTTGTGCAGTCGGGCAGGACTCAGTATGCTCTGGCGATGGATGTTAACAAAGGACCGCTTGGCCACGCAAAAGATAATATTATAAAATATAAGCTTCAGAATCATATAGAAACACGACTTTCCAACGGTCTTCGTGAATATAATAAAGGAGAAGCAGAGTCTGTTGTTATAGCCGGAATGGGAGGTAATCTCATGGTTCAGATTCTTTCCGAGGCGCATGACAAATGGAAGGCTGATACGGAACTTGTGTTGTCGCCACACTCGGAGACAGAGCTGGTCAGAAGATATCTTGTCGAGAATAATATGACTATTAAAGATGAGAGTATGCTTATTGATGAAGGTAAATTTTATGTTATTATGCGCGCAGTAAGCGGACGGTCAGATTATGAGAGCGATGTACACTTCAGATATGGAAAACTTTTGCTTGAGAGGAAAGATAGCGTGCTTAAAAGATATCTTGACAGGGAACTCTCTAAGAAGAATTTAATTGAAGACTCACTTAAAAAATCGGCTTCTGAGACTGCAAATGACCGCTTAAGAGAGCTTGAAGAAGAAAAAAAAGTGTTGTCAGATGCACTGTCATACTATGAGTGAGCCCATACAGGAGGTATGTTATGGCAAATACATATAAAGTAATGATTGGAATTGATATTAAGGAATACCCGGAGGGAATATCGTTTAAGGAGATTGCAAAAGAGTATCAGAAGAATTATGAGAATGATATTGTTCTTGTAAGACAGGATGACAAATTGCAGGAACTCCATAAGACACTTAAGAAAAATTGCAGACTTTCGTTTATTACGACTGCCGATAAAGCAGGTAATCTTTCATACAAGAGAAGTGCAACACATTTAATGCTTAAGGCAATATATGATGTGCTCGGTAGCGACAATATTGAGAAGGTTTCGATTCTTTTCTCAATGAGCAAGGGATATTTTTGCAGAATTAAGGCACTTATGGATTCAATGCCGGAGTTTCTTTCAGCGGTTGATGCAAGGATGAAGGAACTGGTTGAACTTGATTTACCGATAACAAAATCCTCGCTTAATACTGATGATGCTGTATCATTGTTCAGAATCCGTAAAATGTATGATAAAGAGAGGCTTTTTAAATACAGAAGAGTATCCAAGGTTAATGTATACGGAATAGACGGATTTGAGGATTATTATTACGGCTATATGCTTCCGTCAACGGGATATATCAAGTATTATGAGCTTATTCCTTTTGAGGATGGTTTCGTAATACAGCTTCCGCTTCCCGAGGCGCCCAGGGAGGTTCCTCCGTTTGTGCCGCAGAAAAAGCTTTTTGATGTTCTTAGTGAAGCAAAGGAACTTGGAGAGAGACTTGATCTTGAGACGGTTGCGGATTTAAACGATACGATTGTGTCCGGCAAAATCAGCGATATGATTCTTGTGCAGGAGGCACTCCAAGAGAAGAAAATCGGTGAGATAGCACAACAGATAGCAGAGAATCCTGATAAGAAAATTGTTATGATTGCAGGACCGTCTTCTTCAGGCAAGACTACATTTTCACACAGACTAGCGATACAGCTTATGGCATGTGGTCTTAAACCGCACACAGTGCCTGTTGATGATTATTTTATTGACAGGGATAAATGTCCGCTTGATGTTTACGGTAAGCCGGATTTTGAAAGCCTTGTGGCAATTGATGTAGATTTGTTTAATCGTGATATGCAGATGCTTCTTGCGGGTGAAGAAGTAAGTCTTCCTACATATAATTTTAAGACCGGTAAACGTGAATACAGAGGAAGATACTTAAGGCTCGGAGAGGGAGATTTGCTTATTATTGAAGGTATACATTGCCTGAATGACGCGTTGTCGTATTCTTTACCTAAGGAAAATAAATTTAAGATATATATAAGTGCATTGACACAGCTTAATATTGATGAGCATAACCGTATACCGTCAACCGACGGACGTCTCATAAGAAGAATGGTAAGAGATGCAAGAACAAGAGGTATAACAGCCAAAGGAACAATTGCGATGTGGGATTCGGTAAGACGCGGTGAAGAAAAGAATATTTTCCCGTATCAGGAAGAGGCGGATGTCATGTTCAATTCGGCACTTATTTATGAACTTGCTGTTTTGAAGCAGTATGCAGAACCAATACTTTTTGGAATCAGAAGAGATGAGCCGGAATATGAAGAGGCGAAGCGATTGCTTAAGTTCTTGGACTATTTTATCGGGATAAGTACGGATAACATACCGGTTAATTCAATCTTAAGAGAATTTATCGGTGGTAGTTATTTTAATGTTTAGTTTATATAAATTTTAGTAATAAAATTTTTTGTAAGCTCTTTAAAAAAATTAGTACTTATGATATAATCTTTATTACACTATTCAGAGCGAATTGTTGTATTTTAATCTGCATGGGGGTCTTTCTATGTTTGATTTCAATTTTAACTGGAAACCTGAGATGGAAATCGGTATAAAGTCTATAGATGAACAACATAAGGAATTGTTTAGAATTGCAAGAAGTATTGAACAATTATTGATAACTAAATGTATCGGTGTTGATCAGAAGTTACTTTTAGAGATTGTGTGTGAACTCAGAGAGTATGTATCATATAATAATTATCTTGAAGAGGAACTTATGGCAAAAGCACAGTATTCAGGTTATTTGCCACATATTCAACAGCACTGGGATTTTGAGAAGATGGTTGCACTTATTGATTGCAAAGTTCTCGGTGAGTCTCCGTACGAAGTTTTATCCACGGTTAAGGAGAAGATACAGGATTGGGTTTTTGCACATATTCTTATTGAAGACAAGAAAATGAGCAAAGAACTTAAACGTAAAGGAATAACAGAATAATATGAATAGTGCATAGGAAAAACAAGCGACGCGAAGCGACATTTGTTTTTCCTATGCGTTTAATGAGCAAACAGTCTGCGAAGCAGACAAGAGAACACGGAGTGCGTGTTTGTGAGTCGGATGACTTTTAAGGAGTAAATCTTTGGATTTACTCCTTTTATTTATTTCTTTTTGTTTGAAACAAGCATTGCGAGTTTACGGATGGAATTCACACGAGCTTTTTCGGCATCGCTCATGTTTTGTGTCAAAATATCTATAATTAAATCTGTTTCGCTATTGGAAAAGGCAACACCCATGGAACTTGCTTTTTGGGATGCAGCCATAAAGTAAGGGAGAAGTTCATTAGTACTTTTATTACCTGCCTGAGACAGAACTTCCCCGAGAATTTGTAGTTTTTGAGGATTAATATCTTTCAGTAGCGGATTGGTAGCCAAATCTTCAATTTTCATTTTTTGCTCCTTTTCATGATTTATGTGTTTATTATTGCTGAGTACATATCAAACATTTCCTGCTGTTCGGGAGAAAGTTGGCTTTTTAATATATTATACATAGAGTTCTCAGCGTGTGATGAATTGTCAGATGAAGTTTCCGTATCGGAAGAAGCATCGGTTGTGAAAATAGTTTCTTTGTAAAGTTTAAATATTTTGTAAGTATTTAAAAGATTGGTAATCATATCTATTGTTTCACGTTCGGAGTCATTGCAAAATTTGCGTATAGTTTGTATAAAATCACCACTTTCGTGCGAGTTATTTTGTCGGGCAAGGCTACAAATACCAAGAGCATCATTTTTGGTACTTTTTACAAGATTTATTGTTTTAGACAGTTCTATAAATTTAACATATATTGATAAAATGCGTTGCTCACGAGGACCCACAAAGGGGATTGCGGATTTTATCATTTGAGTGCGTGAATCGTATATAAGAGAATCAAATTCGGTAAGTTCTTTAGAAGTCTGTTCCACAAATATTCTCCAAGGATTTTTAATTAATATATGTAAGTAAATTTGATAGTATTACATATACTTAAATGAATGAGAAACAAATGGAGGATATATATGTCAGTAGCATGGCATCCGGAAGAAAATGCTTTGTATGAGACCGATGAAGAATGTATGCAGGCTAAACAAGTTGCAAAATTTACTAAAGAAGAGCCTGTTTTGAATTATTTTACCTTGCTGTTATGCTTATATTACGTATGAATTACGGCAGCGGAAGCCGCTGCCGTTTTTTCATTTACTTCAATTAATTTAGAAGCAGCCGATACCGTTGCCGCCACCACAGCAGGAGAGAAGAAGAAGGATAATGATAATATCGCATCCGCAACCTCCGTTGTTTGAAGAAAGGAATCCGCCATTGCCGCATCCGCCGCAACCACCACAGCAGAATAAGAGGATAAGGATAAGCCAGATGTTGTTATTGTTGTTTCCTTCGCAAGCGCAACTTGTTCCGCAGTTTGTAGCTGTTAAATCACTCATGTTAAGAGCCTCCATATAAAAATGATGTTTACAGTTTATAAATATGTACCTGTGCTTGTTTTGTTACCGGGCAAAAGAAATATTTTAAAAATAAATTTAGAGGGGATTTTATGAAAGTAGCAGATATGCATTGCGATACCATAGGTGAATTAATGAAAGGGAAATTACAAGGAACTCTAAGAAAAAATAAATTACATGTAGATATTGATAAACTTACAAAGAGTGATTATTTGCTTCAGAATTTTGCGATGTTTGTAAATATGAGAGAGTATCCGGATTGTTATTCACGGTGTAAAGAAATGATTGCATATTGGAAAAAGCTTGAGAGAAAATATGACATGTATATAAGTGCGGTTAGTTGTATTGCGAATATAGAAGAAAATATCAGAAGAGGAAGAATATCAGCGCTTCTAACGGTTGAAGAGGGTGAATGCTGTGAGGGCGATGTTTTAAAACTTGAAGAGTTTTATAAGCTGGGTATAAGAATGATGACTATAACCTGGAATTATGAGAATTCTTTAGGATATCCGGCAACACCACGCTGTAAAAATACAGGTAAAAAGCTTGCTGTGGATATGACAAAGGGCCTGACAAAAAAGGGAAAGGATATAGTTTTTTATATGCAGAATATCGGAATGCTTGCAGATGTTTCACATCTTTCTGATAAAGGATTTTATGATGTTTATGATATTGCCAAGAGTACGGGAAAACCATTTGTGGCAAGTCATTCAAATGCAAGGAGTATTGCCGGTCATGCAAGAAACTTAACTGATGAAATGATAAAAGCTGTTGGGGAATGCGGAGGTATAATCGGAATTAATTTTTATCCGCCCTTTTTATCTGATAAAAAAAATTCGGCAGAAGAGCTTCTTTTGTATACCATTTCGCATATCCGTCATATGATAAACAAAGGCGGTATAGGCTGTGTCGGACTTGGAACGGATTTTGACGGGATTGATGGTAAACTCGCAATAAGTGACGCATCAAAAATGCAGATACTATATGAAGCTCTCAAAAAGGCAGGATTTGCTGAAGGCGATATAGAGCATATATTTTGGAAAAATGTAATTAACGTCTATAAAGAGGTCTTTTTCTGATACGGTTGTACAAAAATAGGAGTGGATTTATGAAGTTTATTAAAATGCACGGAATCGGAAATGATTACATATTTGTGAATTGTTTTGAGGAGCAGGTAAGAGAACCGGAGAAACTTGCCATAGCTTTAAGTAATAGACATTTTGGCGTAGGGGGAGACGGACTTATTCTTATAAAACCGACGGGGAGCCATGCAGATGCAAAGATGGAAATATACAATGCTGACGGTTCGAGAGCACAGATGTGCGGAAACGGAATAAGGTGTGTAGCATGGTATGTTTTTTACTATAAAAAACTGGAAAGGGATAATGTATACATAGAGGCTGATGATAGCACGGTTAAGAGTATATATTTAAAACGAAACGGCTATAATGTAGAAACAATAACTGTTAATATGGGAAGACCAAGACTTAAATCCATAGAAGTACCGATAATTATAAGTGGAAAAGAAGCAGTTATAGGTGAGATTGTAAAATTTAGGGATGCTGAATTCAAAATAACATGTGTGAATATGGGAAATCCACATTGCGTAATTTTTGTAAATGATTTTGAATCCGACAGTCCGGAAAAATATGGCAGTCTCATTGAAAATAGTATAGAGATTTTTCCTGAAAGGGTAAATGCGGAGTTTGTACGTGTTGTAACAAGGAAATACTGCAGGATGAGGGTGTGGGAACGCGGAAGCGGAGTAACTCTTGCGTGCGGTACAGGCGCATGCGCGGTTGTGGTTGCGGGCGTTTTGAACGGACTTCTTGATAGGGAGGTTACTGTAGAACTTGACGGTGGAATTCTTACGATAAAGTGGGATGAGGAGACCGGCGAGGTCCTTATGACCGGAGATGTAAAAAAGGTTTTTGTAGGAGAGATATAATACTTAACAGGATTGCATAATCGGCATAAAATATTATACCTAAGTTTTTTGAGAGGTGTTTTATGAATAGGGTAAGACAATTAATAAATGCTGATTATGCTGAAACGGTTGGTATATTTGGAGAGGGCGTGGGAGTGGCAGTACTTGATACAGGCATATACCCACACCCTGACTTTGATACCAGAATAGTAGCTTTTCATGATTTCCTGCATAATCAACGTAGTGCTTATGATGACTGTGGCCACGGTACACATGTAACGTAGCCAAAATAGTAAAAAAGGGTAGGAATTTTCTAGAAGTTGTGATAGAATGGTATTATATATACCAAATATAGTAAGATTTTACTTGAAGGGAGAAAGTTAAGTGGCTAAGCATAATTATAATGCGCAGGACATTAAGGTTTTGGAGGGCTTGGAAGCGGTACGAATGCGTCCGGGTATGTACATCGGAAGTGTTTCGACGAAAGGCCTTAATCATTTGATATATGAAATTGTAGATAATGCCGTGGACGAGCATCTTAACGGTTATTGTGATTCTATATGGGTTACACTTGAGAAGGACGGCTCGGCAACTATCAGGGATAACGGACGTGGTGTTCCGGTAGATATGCATCCCAAGGGACTTCCGGCGGCGAGAATTGTATATACGACGCTTCATGCCGGTGGTAAGTTTGATGATGGAGCATATAAGACATCAGGCGGTCTTCATGGTGTAGGTTCATCGGTTGTAAATGCTCTTTCAGAATATATGGATGTTAAGATATCTAAGGATGGACTTATTCATCATGACCGTTATGAGCGAGGTATTCCGACAGTTGATTTGGTTGGCGGTCTGCTTCCGACTATCGGTAAAACTAAGGCGACAGGTACCGAGGTTAACTTTTTGCCGGACGAGGAGATTTTCGATAAGATAAGATTTAAGGCAGATGCCGTAAAGAGCAGACTTCATGAGACTGCATATCTTAATCCTGAGCTTACTATCTATTTCAGTAACAAGAGAGCGGGCGAAGAGGAAGAACTTGTTTTTCATGAAGAAGAGGGTATTGCGGGCTTTGTTAAGGCTCTCAATAAGGATAAAGAGACGGTACATGAGGTTATTTCTTTTAAAGGAAACTCTGATAAGATAATGGTTGAGGTTGCTTTCCAGTTTATCAATGAATTCCAGGAGAACATCTTAGGCTTCTGTAACAATATTTATACGCAGGAAGGTGGTACACACATCACGGGTTTTAAGACGATGTTTACCACGATTATCAATAATTACGCGAGAGAGCTTGGAATTCTTAAAGAAAAGGATGTTAACTTCACAGGTGCGGATGTAAGAAACGGTATGACTGCGGTTGTTTCGATAAAGCATCCTGACCCGAGATTTGAAGGTCAGACGAAGACCAAGCTTGATAATCCCGATGCTACCAAAGCCACGGCACAGGTTACGAATGAGGAGACACAGCTTTTCTTTGATAAGAATCTTGAAATACTTAAGAATGTAATCAGCTGTGCGGAGCGTTCTGCCAAGATTAGAAAGGCTGAGGAAAAGGCTAAGACTAACATGCTTTCAAAGCCTAAGTTCTCGTTCGATTCTAACGGTAAGCTTGCTAACTGTGAGAGCAGGGATGCAAGTAAGTGCGAGATATTTATCGTAGAGGGAGACAGTGCCGGCGGTTCAGCCAAGACTGCGAGAAATCGTCTTTATCAGGCAATTCTCCCGATTCGCGGTAAGATTCTTAATGTTGAGAAGGCAACGATGGACAAGGTGCTTGCCAATGCCGAGATTCAGTCTATGATTAATGCGTTTGGCTGCGGTTTTTCCGAAGGTTACGGCAATGATTTTGATATAACAAAGCTTCGATATGACAAGATTATTATTATGGCGGATGCCGATGTCGATGGTGCACATATTTCAACGCTTCTTCTGACGTTGTTCTATCGCTTCATGCCGGAGCTTATTTACGAGGGGCATGTTTATATTGCGATGCCTCCGTTGTACAAGGCTAAGCCTGCAAGAGGCGAGGAACAGTATCTGTATGATGATAAAGCTCTTGAAAAATACAGAAAGACACATTCTAATTTTATTTTGCAGAGATACAAGGGCCTTGGTGAGATGGATGCGGAGCAACTTTGGGAGACAACGCTTAATCCGGAGACAAGAATTCTTAAACGTGTCGAGATAGAGGACGGCAAGATGGCTTCTGACATGACAAGTATTCTTATGGGTACGGATGTTCCGACAAGAAGACAGTTTATATACGATCACGCTAATGAAGCGGAAATTGACGCATAGAAAGGTGTAATACACAATGGGAGAACAGATAATAACAACGGAATATGCTGAGGTTATGCAAACTAGCTTTGTTAATTATGCAATGAGTGTTATAACCGCAAGAGCATTACCTGATATAAGAGACGGTCTTAAGCCTGTACAGCGTCGAGTTTTGTATGCGATGCATGAGCTTGGACTTAATCATGACAAACCACATCGTAAGTCGGCAAGAATTGTCGGTGATACGATGGGTAAATATCATCCGCACGGCGACAGCTCGATTTACGAGGCTCTTGTTGTAATGGAGCAGGATTTTAAGAAGGGTATGGCACTTGTTGACGGTCACGGTAACTTCGGTTCGATTGAGGGGGACGGTGCTGCGGCTATGCGTTACACTGAGGCACGTCTTAAGAAGTTTACGCAGGATGTTTATTTAAAAGATCTTGATAAGAATGTAATTAATTATGTACCGAATTTCGATGAGACTGAGAAGGAGCCGGAGGTTTTACCGGTAAGAGTTCCTAATATTCTTATTAACGGTGCGGATGGTATTGCCGTAGGTATGGTTACCTCCATACCGCCTCACAATCTTTCAGAGGTCCTTGATGCTGTTTGTGCTTATATTGATGATAATGATATTACCACGGATGAGCTTATGAAGTACGTGCAGGGGCCTGATTTCCCTACAGGTGGTATTGTTATCAATAAGAGTGACCTTAAGGAGATTTATGAGACAGGAAGCGGCAAAATAAAGCTTCGAGGTAAGGTTGAAGTAGAGCGGGGCAAGCGTAAGACAGACAAGGATAAAATTATAATTTCGGAGATTCCGTATACAATTATCGGCAACAATCTTCCAAAGCTTTTGTCTGATATAGCGGCACTTGTAGAATCTAAGAAAACTACGGATATTGTAGATATTTCTAATGAAAGCTCTAAGGACGGTATGAGAATCGTGCTTGAGCTTAAGAAGAATGCAGATGCCGACAAGATTATTAATTTGCTTTATAAAAAGACAAAGCTTGAAGATACCTTTGGCGTTAATATGATTGCAATCGCTGACGGTAAGCCGGAGAGATTGTCGCTTAAGGATATTATTTCTTATCATCTCGATTTTCAAATCGAGCTTGCTTCACGTAAGTACAGCTATTTGCTTGAGAAGGAGCTTGAGAAGAAGGAAGTAAGAGAAGGTCTTATTAAGGCGTATGATGTTCTTGATTTGATTATCGAGATTATCAGAGGCAGCCGTTCCGTTAAAGAGGTTAAGGCTTGTCTTACAACAGGTAATACAGAAGGTATCAAGTTTAAAAGCAAAGCATCACAGAGCGAAGCCAAGAAACTTATGTTTACTGAGAGACAGGCGACTGCAATATTGGAGTTAAGACTTCAGAAGTTGGTTGGTCTTGAGATTGAGGCTCTTGAGAAGGAATATGCCGAGATTATTAAGAATATTGCAGAGTATTCAGATATTCTTGACAATCATTCTTCAATGCTTCGTGTAATCAAGAAGGATATTAGGAATATACAGAAGGAGTTTTCACTTCCCAGAAGAACTGTTATCGAGGATGGTGTAGAGGCTGTTTATGAGGAAGCACCTATTGTAGAGCAGGAAGTAGTTTTTGCAATGGACCGCTTCGGATATTCCAAGACACTTGACGTGGCGGCATATGAGCGTAATAAGGATGCTGTTGATGCAGAGAATAAGTTTGTATTTAAGTGCATGAATACGGATAAGATATGGATTTTTACGGATATTGGCAATATGCATCAGGTTAAGGTTATGGATATTCCGGCCGGTAAGCCCAAGGATAAGGGACAGCCGATAGATAACCTTTGTAATTATTCTAGTAAAGAAGAGTCACTTATTTCGTTGTTTGCTTTCGGCAATATCAAAGGCAAGAAGTTCATGTTTGCTTCCGATGACGGTATGATGAAACAGGTTGATGCTGTTGAATTTGAGGCAAACCGTAAGACGATAGCCGCTACTAAGCTTAACGACGGTGCTAAGGTTATAATGGTTGAGCCTGTAAGCGAAGAGAGAGAAAGCGAGATTGTTGCAATCAGTAAGGAAGGATTTTTCCTTAGATTCGCAGCGGAAGAGGTTCCCGAGAAGAAGAAGACCGCTATCGGCGTGCGCGGAATCAAGCTTGAAGGCAAGGATATTCTGGATGCATGTTACCTTATTGAAAAAAGAAACAACAGCGTATTTACTTACAAGAATAAGGAAATAGCTGTTGCAAGAATCAAGATTACCAAGCGCGACGGCAAGGGTAGCAAATTAAGGATTTAATTAAAAGAAAATCAAATAATAGTACGGTAAAAAGAGCTTTTCAACAACCCCGGCTATCGGAAGGATGGCAGACAGGTTTATGATTACGGGACAGAATATAAGACTTCCGGTAATCAAAACAGGAATAAGGGCGCTGATTAAAAGGCTCTTTTTTATTATCAGATTAAGTATAAGTCCTGATATGTTAAGCAATATAAAATAAGTAATCAGTACAAAAATTTCATAAAATACGGTCGAAAGACCGGGCGTTATCCCAAGATTGACATCAAGGCTTCTTTGGGTGGCAGCAATAATAAGAGTCAAGCCGGATGAGGCAAATGCGGGAATAAGCCAGCTGCCGATAAAGCAAGAGGATAAAACAAATTGTCTGCGGGGAGAAAGCATATTTAATGTGCCACGCTCAAGCTCCGTGCAATAATCAGAGCATGCAAGAAGCATGCATAAAAACAGAAAAACAGCAATTATCCCGTGGATGGGAAGACGTGAGGCAGAAGTTTTATCAGTATCTGCTGCATCACCGTAGGCTTTAAATTCAAGTGAAAATGTGTGGCCTGTATCAAGCTGTTTTTCGTAAGCGTTACGAAGAGCAAGCTTTAATTCATCTGCATCATGCCCTGCAAAGGTTTTTGGATTTTCGTCAACATATACACACAGGGCTGTGTCTCCAAAGGCACGGAATACAGCGGTAAAAACCATTTCATCAACCATGGAAGCAACGACAGTCGAGGGTGATGTAAACCTGAGAATGGTTTTCTTATAGTCATCTTCAATAAGACCGTCAAAGAGTTCTTCCGTAAATACATAAGAGCACTCAAGTGCAGATGAAGCGGTGTCCTCTAACATTTCGTTAAGATCATCATATTCAATAAAATTAATTTTGCCGGAGGCTTCGTTAAGGCTTTCCTGTAAAACTTTTATGAATTCGCGGTCCTGTTTTTCTATGTAACAGCCTACGGGAACCTTATCATTGCCTTTTGTGTTTGATGATATGCACAGTGCAATGAGGATAAACAGTGGCATCGCAACAAGAAAGCATATATACAGTTTATTGGTAAATTGTCTTTTGAGTAGTAAAGACAAATGTATCAGGTATTCTTTCATCTGTTCTCCAATCTGCCAAAAGAATAATTAAGAATCAAAAACAGTACTGAAAAGCCAAGTGTCAGTGCGATCGGCAAAAGGCTTATTTCGCCGAGAACCAGACAAAAAGCCGTATGAAGCCAGCGCGAGCCGGGTAGCAGATTTCCGACACCTCTTACGAATGACGGTAAAAACGGAGCGGGAAGA
This sequence comes from Lachnospiraceae bacterium, assembly GCA_015057505.1. GTDB lineage: Bacteria > Bacillota > Clostridia > Lachnospirales > Lachnospiraceae > SIG300. Next base: position 7,969 of record SVEG01000005.1, on the reverse strand, counting down.
ATTCCACCCGAGAAAAACATCATGACAATTGAAATCGTAAACAAAAGAAGAATTCCTGTTTGCGGTGTTTTTGCAATCCTGAATAAAAATAGTGAATAAGAGCAAATGCTGAAAATCAATATGAAAAATACAGGAAGTACTTTAAACAAAACATCAAAAACACTATTCTCCAAATATAAAAATTCAAACAACAAAAATGGTACTGCAAATATAACAAAATAGCAGATTGCAAGAGCCAGACACTGGATAAGAACCTGCGCAAATTCACCTATACCGTGTCTTTTTATTAAAAGGCTTATCCTGTGCGTGTTGTTCTTGCAAAATGAACTGCAACCTATGCATGATATGATAAGCAAAAGTACTGCGGCACTTGCGCCATAATAAGTGACAAGAGAAAGCCTGTCTGTAGCGGAAACAGTATCTTCATCAAATAGCAGGGCGCGTTTGAGTGCAAGTTTAATATACAGCTCGTTAAGGTCATTTACAATTTGTCTTCTGAAATCCTTAAGCTCATAGTCGTTAATAATATCGATTCCGGCATAAATGCCCGCCTGTGCCGTCTTTAGCGCATATGCGGCAGCATTGGCAAGTGTCTCGAACAATATGATATCGGCCCCGCCGGATTCTTTGAAAATTATCTCTGCGGGAGTATTGGTTCCATTATAAATGTCGTTTATAAAGTTCTCAGGTAAAATAACAATAGAGTATATCTCATTATTTTCAAGAGCCATATATGCGTTTTCTCTGTCTGTCACATAAAAACTACAGACAGAATCAACACTTTCGAGGTTGTTTATATATTTCAAGGCAAGGCCAATCATCGGATCATCATCCTCAAGTACAAGAGCGATGTTGACTTTTTTAACGGTTCTGTCTGATTGGTATAAAAGCTTGCTGCCCGCAAAAGTAAAGCCCGTAAATAAAAGTGTAAAGCAAAGAATACACAACAGAAGCTTAGGGATGTGCAGGAAAGCTGTCTTTTGCTGTACAATATAGTAGGATTTCATTCCGTGCGCATCCTTTCAATTAGTTGTGAAATATCAAGTTCGTTGTGTTCGATTCGTGTAAGGGTACCGTTTTTAAGAAAATACACAACATCACACATCATGATTTCTGCTTCCTCATGACTTGTTATTATGACGGTATTGCCTTCTTTTAGATAACTTTTAAGATAATTATGTATATCTTCCTTACCGGGAATATCGAGTGCCGCACATGGCTCGTCAAGGATGAGTATGGGCTGATGTTTGGCAAGAGAGCAGGCAATGCTGAGTCGCTTTTTCATGCCGCCTGACATATTTTCGACACGTTTGTTAAGATAATCCGTAATCTTAAAAAGCGCGGGAAGACCGTTTGATAAATCATCTTTTAAAACTTCAGTGTCTTTACCGTACCAGAAACGGAGATTATCAAGTGCGGAAAGCTTTTCAAAAAGAGGGTTTTCCTGGGGAACATAACCAATCATGCAGGAAACATTGGCAGGGGTGCAGAGTGAGCCGTCTGCAAAAGTAATGGTTCCGCTGTCAGCTTTAAGAACCCCGGAAAGAATATTTAAAAGAGTTGATTTACCGCAGCCGTTGGCACCAATGATTCCAACACATTCACCTTTCTTGACTTTAAAGGAAACATTGTTAAGAACTTTGTGTTTGCTGTAGCTTTTTGTTATTTTATCTGCTGTAAGCATAGAATAAACCTGCCTTTTTAACGTAATAAGCATAGTATAGCACAATAACGTTGAAAGATAAATAGATTTTACTTTTTGGCTACGTTTCACATGTAGCGGGTATCATCGCGGGGAACGGGTTCTCTTCCGAAGGCGGTTTTAAAGGCATTGCCCCAAAATGTAATATTATTGCGCTTAAGGTGCTTGATCATAACGGTAATGGTAATATTCCGGATGTTTTAAACGGGTTTGATTGGATACTTGAAAATAAAGAAAAATATAATATAAAAATAGCAAATATATCAGTGGGATCGAACGGAAAAAGTGAATTTGAAAGTGAATCAAAGCTTGTGTCAGGAGTAAACAGACTGTGGGATGCAGGTATAGTAGTATGTGTGGCTGCGGGAAATAATGGGCCTTCCCCACAAAGTATTACAACCCCGGGAATAAGCAGAAAGGTAATAACGGTGGGTGCATCTGATGATGAAGAAACCGTAGAGGTTATGGGAAATATAACCTCGGACTATTCCGGGCGAGGGCCTACAAAAGATTGTATATGTAAACCGGATCTTGTTGCACCCGGCTCAAATATTTGGGCATGCAGGGCAATTTCACGTAATTTTTTTTCGGGCTCAAAAGCAATGTATGTAAAGAAAAGCGGTACGTCAATGTCGACTCCGGTCATAAGCGGTTGCGCGGCACTTGTTCTTTCAAAGAACAAGTATTTGACAAATAATGATGTGAAGTTAATTTTGCTTAAAAGTACAAAAAATCTTGGGATTGAAAGAAGCCGACAGGGAAATGGTCTTATACAGGTGGATATGCTTCTTAAAAACAAATATGTTATGCGTGAATTTTAGAAAATCACTTGAAAATAATATTGTTTAAAGATAAAATGTACTCGGTAGGCATGATTGCCTTATAAGACAATATCTGTAAGGAAAATACGATGGAAAACAAAAACAGTGAATTAATAAAGAGAATAGAAGAACATCGCCCGCATTTTAGTAAGGGACAGAAGCGTATTGCTGCATATATCGAAGAGCATTATGACAAGGCGGTATTTCTTACTGCGGCAAAGCTTGGTAAGGCGGCGAGTGTAAGTGAGTCTACGGTTGTCAGATTTGCAATGGAACTCGGTTATGACGGTTATCCGAAGTTTCAGATGGCACTTGAGGAATATGTAAGGCAGAAGCTTAATTCGATTCAGCGTCTCGAAATTGCATCAGGTACAATCAATCAGAACGGAGTACTTGAGTCGGTGCTTCAGGCTGATGCGGAGAAGATTAAAAGAACACTTATAGAGATTGATAAAGATGCCTTCAATGAAGCAATAAATACAATGCTTAAGGCTAAGACGATATATGTTGTCGGAATCAGAAGCTGTGCGCCGCTTGCGAGCTTTTTGAGTTTTTATCTGCAACTAATATTTGATGATGTAAGGCTTTTGCAGACTAACAATTCAAGTGAGTTGTTTGAGCAGATGGTGCGAATCAGTGAGAAGGATGTTATAATCGGCATCAGTTTTCCCAGATATTCGATGCGTACGCTTAAAGCTCTTGAATTTGCAAACAACAGGAATGCCAAGGTTATTACTATTACGGATGGAAAACATTCGCCGATGATACTGTATTCATCCTGCAACCTTTTTGCCAAGAGCGATATGGTTTCGGTTGTGGATTCACTTGTAGCACCTCTTAGCGTAATTAATGCGCTTATTGTGGCGCTTTGTATGAAAAAACAGAGGCATGTAATGTCAACACTTGAGAGCCTTGAAGAAATCTGGGACGAATATCAGGTTTATAATAATGACGAGATTAATTATATAGATGACCGTATTGGAATACATGCGGGCGGAGAAAAGAATGAGTAAGGTAGTTTTGATAGGCGGTGGAGCGGCAGGCATGCTTGCGGCCGTAATCGCAGCCCGAGGCGGGCATGAGGTTCATTTATTTGAGAAGAATGAGAAACTTGGGAAAAAGCTTTATATTACGGGAAAGGGTCGTTGTAATATAACAAATGCCTGTGATGTTGAGGAGCTTTTTCCCAATATTCTGTCAAACAGAAAGTTTATGTATAGTAGTATTTATGGTTTTTCAAATCATGCGATGATGGATTTTTTAACGGAACTCGGACTTAAAATCAAGGTGGAACGCGGTGACAGAGTATTTCCTGAGTCGGACAAGTCCTCGGATGTTATTTCCACGCTTGCACGTGAAATGAAGCGTTTGGGTGTTAATGTTAATCTTAATACTAAGGTTACAGAGGTTATTTATAAGGACGGTGCCGTAGCAGGTGTCAAGGTAGAGCAAAACGGTAAGGTTTATCAGGTTATGACAGAGAATCTTATAATTGCGACAGGAGGTATTTCTTACGCAAGTACAGGTTCTACCGGTGACGGCTACGGTTTTGCAAAAGACGGCGGACATACTGTAACCAAATTATCTCCCGGACTTGTTCCTTTTAACACGAAGGAGGAATGGGTAAAGGACATGCAAGGGCTCGCTCTTAAAAATGTACAGGCTACATTAATTTGCGGCAATAAGGAAATCTACAGTGATTTCGGAGAAATGCTTTTTACGCATTTTGGTGTGAGCGGACCGCTTATTCTTAGCGCGAGCAGTTATGTGAAAGATGATATGTTTGAAAAGGGGCTTGCCCTTAAGATTGATTTAAAACCTACGCTTTCAAAGGAACAGCTGGATGCAAGAATTCTGCGTGAAGCACAGGAGAATATTAATAAGGACTGGGGTAATGTAATAGAGCATTTTCTCCCGAAGAAGATGATACCTGTTATGCTTGAAAGAATAGGAATTCCATCTAATAAGAAGATGAATGCAATTACCAAAGAAGAACGCAAGCTTATTTGCGACGCCATGAAAGAACTTGATATATCTCTTGCAAGTTTTCGCGGATACAGCGAAGCAATTATTACAAGAGGTGGTGTTGCTGTTAAGGAGATTAACCCGACAACCATGGAATCCAAGCTTGTAAAAGGCCTGTATTTTGCAGGAGAAGTTCTGGATGTTGATGCGGTAACGGGAGGTTTTAATCTTCAGATCGCATGGTCAACGGCATATGCGGCGGCATCATCCATTGTTTAATTTTGATAATACAATTTTTAATAAATATATGTGAAAGTGAGGACAATAATTATGGGTTACAGTATTGCGATAGACGGACCTGCAGGTGCGGGCAAAAGTACGATTGCCAAGCTTATTGCAAAGGAGCGCGGATGTATTTATGTAGATACCGGCGCAATGTATCGTGCAATGGCAATTTATTTTTTAAGACAGGGAATTGCAGCGGAGGATGAAGTAGCAATCACTGAGGCTTGTAAGGATATTGAAGTTGTTATTAAGTATGAGGGTAATGTACAGAATGTATACTTAAACAGCGAAAATGTCACATCTATTTTAAGAACAGAAGAAGTCGGTAAAATGGCAAGTGCAAGCTCTGTTTATGGTGCGGTACGTGCCAAACTTCTTGATTTACAGCGCAAACTTGCTGAGGATTATGATGTGGTAATGGACGGAAGAGACATAGGAACTCATGTACTTCCTAATGCGGATGTTAAGATTTATATGACTGCAAGCGTTGAAGAAAGAGCAAACCGCCGCTACAAAGAACTCGTTGAAAAAGGTGATACAAGTGCTGATTATGAGAAAATCAAAGCGGACATCGCGGAACGCGATTATCGTGATATGAATCGTGAAATTGCTCCACTTAAGCAGGCGGAAGATGCAATACTTCTTGATACATCTGATATGTCCATAGAGGAAGTCGTTAATGCAATAATTGCATATTGCAGATAGTTCGGAGGCATTATGGAGATAATTGTTGCAAAGACGGCCGGTTTTTGTTTCGGTGTTAAGCGGGCTGTCGATAAGGTTTATGAACAGATTGCAAAAGGTGACAAGCCTATTTTCACATACGGACCGATTATTCACAATGAAGAGGTTGTAAAAGAACTTGCTGCTAAAGGCGTTGGTGTAATTGAAACAGAAGAAGAACTTAAGAACTTAAGGGATTGTGTCATTGTTATCAGATCACACGGTGTTTCCGAAAGCATATACAAGCTTCTTGATGATTCTGTTGAAATTGTGGACGCGACCTGCCCTTTTGTTAAAAAAATTCATAACATAGTTAGAGATGAAAGTTCAAAAGGCAAAACAATAATTATTGTCGGCAATAACGGCCATCCGGAGGTTGAAGGAATCAAAGGATGGAGTCAAAATGACAAGGTTTTTGTAATCGGAAGCCTTGATGAGGCGGATAATTGGCAGTGTAACGCTGATGATGAGATATGCATAGTATCCCAAACGACATTTAACTACAATAAATTTCAAGATATAGTTGAAATTATATCAAAAAAGGGGTACAATATATGTGTTGTGAACACGATTTGTAACGCCACACAGGAGAGGCAGACTGAAGCAAAGCAGATTGCTAAGCAGGTGGATGCCATGATTGTTATCGGCGGTAAGAATAGTTCCAACACACAGAAGCTGTTTGAGATATGTAAAAAAGAATGTGAACACACATACTATATACAGACACTTGTTGACCTGGATTTAAAGGAATCCGTTAGCATTCGCAGCTTAGGCATTACGGCAGGGGCATCGACCCCAAATAATATTATCGAGGAGGTTCGTACGAATGTCAGAATTAAGCTTTGAACAAATGTTGGAGGAATCACTTAAGACTATACGAAAAGGAGAAGTTGTTACCGGTACGGTTATCGCCGTTAAAGAAGACGAGATCGTTTTGAATATCGGATATAAGGCAGATGGTATTATTTCAAGAAGCGAATATACTAACACACCCAATGTTGACCTTAGAGAGCTTGTTAAAGCCGGTGAAGAGCTTCAGGCAAAAGTACTTAAGGTGAATGACGGTGAGGGTCAGGTATCCCTTACTTACAAGAGACTTGCTCAGGAAAAGGGAAGCAAGAGACTTGAAGAAGCATTCAATAACAAAGAGGTATTGAAGGCAGAAGTTGCAAAGGCACTCGATGGTGGTCTTAGCGTTATTGTTGATGAGACAAGAATTTTTATCCCTGCAAGCCTTGTATCAGATTCTTTTGAAAAGGATCTTAAGAAATATGAAGGACAGGAGATTGAATTTGTTATTACAGAGTTCAATCCTAAGAAGAGACGAGTTATCGGTGACAGAAGACAGCTCGTTGCTGCAGAGCGTGAGAAGCTTCAGAAGGAGCTTTTTGCTAAGATTAAAGAAGGCGATATGATCGAAGGAACAGTTAAGAATATTACTGATTTCGGTTTATTCATTGATCTTGGCGGTGTAGACGGTCTTCTTCACATTACAGAGATGTCATGGGGAAGAATCGAGAGCCCTAAGAAGCTTTACAAAGTTGGCGACAGCATTAAGGCTATGATTAAAGAAATCAATGGAGAGAAGGTTGCACTTACTCTTAAGTTCCCGGAGAGCAATCCCTGGTTAAATGCAGCTGAGAAGTTTGCAGTAGGTAATGTAATCGAAGGTAAAGTTGCACGTATGACAGATTTCGGTGCATTCATCGAGATTGAAGCAGGAATTGATGCACTTTTACATGTATCACAGATTTCCAAGGCTCATGTTGAGAAGCCTGCTGACGCCCTTAAGATTGGTCAGGTAATTACAGCTAAGGTTGTTGATTTCAACGAAGAACAGAAGAAAATCAGCTTAAGTATTAAAGCACTTGATGAGACAGCAGAAGCTGAAACAGAGGAAACTGTTGCAGAAGAGGAAGCAGACGAATAATATTTCGCAGGCATCTTCTACCGTGTCGGGACAGATATTTCGGCAGAATAATAACATGGAGGTAGAGGTATGGATTACGAAGGATTTAAAAAACAGGTTTTTACAATAACTACAATTGACCTGAATGCTTATAAAGAACGCCAGATGAAGCGAAGAATCGATGCATTGATTGCTAAGAATCATTGCCAGTCATATGACGAATATGTGCAGCTTATTAAGAAAGATGCAGATCGTCTTGAAGAGTTTGTTAATTATCTTACAATCAATGTTTCTGAGTTTTACAGAAACCCGGATCAGTGGAAGATTCTCGAACAGGATATTCTTCCGGACTTATTTGCCAAGGCAGGTAAGAAGCTTAAGGTATGGAGTGCAGCCTGTTCAACAGGCGACGAACCGTATTCTTTGGCTATGGTTCTTGGTAAGATGGTTGGCTTGTCCAATGTAAGCATTATTGCGACGGATATTGACAAGCAGGTTCTTGAAAAAGCGAAGCTTGGTCTTTATAATGAGAAGAGTCTTGCGGGGCTTCCGGCAGAGTATAAG